>DDVX01000004.1 GCA_002345575.1 Stutzerimonas stutzeri | reverse complement strand
TGCAAAGAAAAGTGAGTCGCCGTGCAAGGCGAAACCTGTAGCTCGGGCCGAGCAAAGCGTGGCGCCGTACATAGTCGCCTGCGCCCCAACAGGTGGAAAATGCTTCGCAGTTTTCCACCCTACGAAAGCTGAAAAAAGAGAGTCGCAACCTGAAAGCGCTGCGTCGTACACAACCGCCCGTGCCGGAAAAGCTTCGCGAGCAAGCTCGCTCCTACAGGTGTGGCGCCCAGCAATCGCACTCATTTCGCCACCTAGAACGGCTGAATACTGGTGGTCAGCGTGCCCATCAACAGCACCCAACCATCTACCAGCACAAACACCATCAACTTGAACGGCAGCGAAATCATCATCGGCGACAGCATCATCATGCCCATCGCCATCAGCACGCTGGCCACCACCAGGTCGATCACCAGAAACGGCACGAAGATCATGAAGCCCAGCTGAAACGCGGTCTTCAGCTCACTGAGCACGAACGCCGGCAGTAGCAGGGAGAAATCAAGATCTTCCAGGTTCTCCGGGATTTCCTCGCCGGCCAGCGCCACCATGGTTTCCAGCGACGTCTTGTTGGTTTGCGCCAGCATGAAGCCCGACAGGCTGATTTTGGAGAGGTCAAGTGCCTGCTCCAGGCTGATCTCGTCGTTCTGGAAGGGCTCGAAGGCGGTGCTGTGGATTTCCTGCCAAACCGGGCGCATCACCAGCAGGGTGACGATCAACGCTATGCCGATCAGCACCTGGTTCGGTGGGCTCTGCTGCAGGCCGATGGCTTGGCGCAGGATGGCCAGCACGATGATGAAGCGGGTGAAGCAGGTCATCATCATCAGCATCGCCGGCAGGAAGCCGAGCAGCGTCATCAGGATCAGGATCTGCAGCTTGACGCTGAATTCCTGGCCGTTTTCGGTATCGTTCAGGTTGAACAGGGTGATCTCGCCACTCGCGGCCTGGGTCATCAAGGGAAACAGACTGGCCAGACATAGGCACAGAAGCGTCAGGCCGCGACGCAGTTTCATTGGGTCAGCGCATCCAGGCTGGTGCCCGACAGTTCGACGATGCGCAGGCCGTAATTACCATTCATCACCACCACTTCGGCCTTGCCGAACAGGGTGCCGTTGACCTTAACGTCCAGTGGTTCGCCGGCCAGTTTGTCGAGCATGATGACGCTGCTGGTGTCGCAGTCCATCAGCTCTTTCAGCGAGATCTCCGCCGATGCCACTTCCAGGGTGACGTTCACCGGGATCTTGCCGAAGAAGCTCATGTCTTGGCGCGGCGAAGGCAGCTGTGGCACGGGTGCGGCGGCTGGTTGCTCGGCGTCGAGGCTCAGCTCGCCTTCGTTGATGAGGTTCTCGAATTCGTTTTCGGACAGTTGGCCGGTCATTGGGATTGCACGCTTTCAAGTGAAGTGAGGAACAGGGCGCCGTCTTCTTCGAAGACAGTCCCCCGGAAGAGCTTCTGCTGGTTGATGCGCACCTCGTAGCGGTCCAGTGGACGCACCATGAGGATGTCGTTGAGCTGCAGACCGAGCACTTGCGACAGCGGTATTTGCACCGCGGCGACTACGCAATCCAGACGCACCGGCAGGTGCTTGATGTGATCGAGCGGGTTGCCGTTCAGCCGCTCGGGCGGCGGTCCGGCCAGATGGCTGGTGAGCTCATCGACCAATTCGGTATCCAGATGGATAAAGATCGAGGAGCGGCTTTCGGTGAGGTGGCTGATGTATTCGAACTCGGCCACGTACTCCCAGCTGGTCTCCTCGTAATCGTTCTCGTAGCGCTCGAGCTCGCCGAAGGTGTCACCCGACAGCAGTGAGCGGGCAAACAGGTAACTCAGGTCCAGACCGAGGCGATTGCGCATCCGTTGTTCGGAAGTGCTGATCGGCGGAGTGTCCTGACTGGGCACTACGGTGCCACCGTAATAGCACTCGAGTGCTTCGGTGAGCAGGGCGCGATCAATGGAGAAGCCAACTTTGCCCATGGGCGAGCGGTATATACAGTCAGGCGTCTTGCTGGTCGCTTCCTGTATATCGACCTTGCACAGTTCCAGGCTGATTCGGTAGTTGCGCAGAAAGTAATCCGCCATCAAGCGCGGATTCTTGTTGGTTGTTTCCTTGATGAACTGCGGAATTTTGTGGTGATGGCGCCCAAGCTTCTGCGGTTTCAGAACAGTCAGGCTTTTGGCAGGCACGCCATGATGGACTTTTGAATGGCCAGACATGTTTGAACGGGGTGTCCTGGTTCTTGCGCGTCAGGGAAGAGCTCGACGCGCTGAATATAAGCAGAATTCTGTTTAGCCAGGGCGGATCGTCGACTGTTGTAATCAGGCACGGCTCTAGCGTGCCGCCAGTCTAGGCATGGGCGCGAGAATGCATTAAATCAAGAGATATCAAATGATCTCTTTTGAGACCCTTTGAAAGTTACTGATTTAATTTAAGAGGAACTGATTGGGCAGTTCTGAGACGGGGTTGGTAGCGTGCGCGCAGTTTTCGGGTAGGCAGTCCTCGTGACTCGTAGAGTTCCGTCCAGTTAGACGTGAAGGGCGACAGAAGTTCCCGAGAAATTAAATTATTTTTGCGAAATCCGGCGTGGCGCTTCTGCCAATAGCAGGGAGCGTCAACGGCAAGGTGGTCACGTTGAACAGTTTCATAAATGCGATGGACTATTCATGCGAAGAGCGATTCGCTCAGATGCCGGCGCCAAAGAAAATCCTGATGGTGGGGAACGAGGCCGAAGCTTGTGGCGAACTTCTTCGCGCTGGCCTGCGTAAAGAAGGTTGCAATGTCTTCGCTTATGCAGGCCTCGATGAGCTGGATAAGACGGCACTGAAAGATGCAGCTCTGGTTTTTGTGCTGATTGCCGGTATTCAAGACCAGGACTTATATAGCCAGGTCGGTGCACTGGTGCAACGCGCGAGCAATATCACCGTCGTTCCAGTGGTGCAGTACGCCGATCAGGAAAAGGCCGCGACCTTGCTTGAGCTGGGATGTGTCGACTACCTATTGTCGCCGTTCAGCGAAAGCCAGCTCAGCGCCCTGTTGCGTCGTCAGGAATACGCCAATGAGGCACAGGAGAGTTTCGTTTCCTGCTCACAAGGCGGTCGCCGCCTGCTGGCCATGGCCCAGCGTGTATCGCTGACGCGCGCGCCTATTCTGATCACCGGCGAAACGGGCACCGGCAAGGAGCTGATGGCGCGCTACATCCACCGTTTCTCCGCTGACGCCGATGCACCCTTTATTGCCGTCAACTGCGCGGCGATTCCCGAGCAGATGCTCGAATCAATCCTGTTCGGCCACGAAAAAGGTGCCTTCACCGGTGCCGTGACGGCGCAGCCAGGTAAGTTCGAGCAGGCTAACGGCGGCACCTTGCTGCTCGATGAAATAGGCGAACTGCCCTTGGCCTTGCAAGCCAAGCTGCTGCGCGTATTGCAGGAGCAGCGTGTGGAGCGCCTCGGTGGCCGCAAGGAAATCAGGCTCAACGTGCGCATCATCGCCGCGACCAACCGCGACCTGCAGCAGGAAGTTGCCGAAGGGCGCTTCCGCTCCGACCTGATGTTCCGCCTCGACGTACTGCCGCTGCACATCATCCCGCTGCGCGAGCGCAAGGAAGACGTGGTTCCGCTGGCCCGCCGCTTCATCACCAAGTACGCCCCGCAGGATGCCGACCAAGACTTGCTCACCGCCGAAGCCTGCCGCGCGCTGTTGCAGCACAACTGGCCAGGCAACGTCCGTGAGCTGGAAAACACCGTGCAGCGCGCGCTGGTCATGCGCAACGGGCTGTTCATCCAGCCCCAGGACCTGGGCCTGGCCGTCGCGCCAGGTAGCGAAGCGCTGTTCGAGAAGCCCTCGGCGCTGTTGGCCGAAGGTGGCAAGGCCGCCCTGCGCGCCAGCGGCAAGTGGGCCGAGTACCAGCATGTGATCGACACCATCCGCAAGTTCGACGGGCACAAGACCAAGGCTGCCGCCAGCCTGGGCATGACCTCGCGCGCGTTGCGCTACCGCCTCAATGCCATGCGCGAGCAGGGCATTGAGTTGAATTTCTGAACATCGAAGGAAACCACCAATGAGTTCAATCATGCAGGTGCAGCAGGACATGCTGGGCCGGATGCAGCAGCTTGCCGAGGTCGCCGGCAGTCCGGCGATCAAGCCGGCAAGCCAGGCAGCGCCCGACGCCGGCGGTCTGTTCATGGCCGCCATGCGCTCGGTGGATGCCCAGCAGCATCAGGCCAGCAGCGCCATGGCTGCGGTCGACAGTGGCAAGAGCGACGACCTGGTCGGCGCGATGATCGACAGCCAGAAGGCCAGCGTGTCGTTTTCCGCCCTGCTACAGGTGCGCAACAAACTGACCACGGCGTTCGACGACGTCATGAGAATGCCGCTTTGATCCGGCGTGAGAGCTAAAACGTGCTGCAGAAACTCAAAAGCAAGCTGCCCGCCGGTAGCCTCCAACTCGACCCACGGGTGACCCTCGCCGGTATGGCGGTGATCGCCGCCGCGCTGGCCGTGGCCGTGGTCTTCTATATGTGGCGCGACAGCGCGTCCTATCGCCCATTGCACGGTGCCGGTGAAGCCTTTCCTGCCGCCGAAGTGATGCAGGTGCTCGACGCCGAAGGCGTGCGCTACCGCGTTCACCCGCAGAGCGGTCAGATTCTGGTGGAAGAGAATCAGCTGGCGAAAACACGCATGCTGCTCGCTTCCAAGGGCGTGCAGGTGGCGCTGCCGGCCGGCTACGAGCTGTTCGATAAGGAAGAGCCGCTGGGCACCAGCCAGTTCGTTCAGGACGTTCGCCTCAAGCGCAGCCTGGAAGGTGAGCTGGCGCGCACGGTGATGTCGCTCAAGGGCATCCAGCACGCTCGTGTGCATCTGGCGCAAGAGGAGAACAGCTCCTTCGTGGTCAGTAAGCGCTCACCGAGCAAAGCGTCGGTAATGCTGCAGCTGGATCCGGGCTACCGGCTGGCGACTGAGCAGGTCTCCGCCATCGTCAATCTGGTTTCCGGCAGCGTGCCAAACCTCAAGCCCGAAGACGTCGGCGTTGTCGATCAGTACGGTGCGCTGTTGTCGCGCGGGCTGAACGTGGGCGGTGGCCCGGCGCAGAACTGGCAAGCCGTCGAGGACTACCAGCACAAGGCCGTTGCCAACATCGAGGAAGTTCTGGCGCCGGTGCTGGGCCGTGGTAATTACCGTATCAGCGTCGCCGCCGACATTGATTTCAGTCAGAAGGAAGAAACCTTTCAATCCTTCGGTGATACGCCGCGCCTGCGCCGCGAGGTGCTGAGCAACGAAAGCGCGCTGGATCAGCTGGCCTTGGGCATCCCCGGCTCGCTGGCCAACCGCCCGGTGGCGCCGCCTGCCGAAGGCGAAGCGCAGCCGGACGATGGCGAAAACAAGGGCGCGACGTCCATTCGTGAGGAATCCACCCGCCAGCTGGACTACGACCAGAGCGTGGTTCACGTGAAGCACGCCGGCTTCGCCCTGCGTCAGCAGAGCGTGGCGGTGGTGCTCAACGCTGACGCCGCTCCGGATGGCGGCTGGAGCGCAGAAGCCCGTGCCGAACTGGAGGCCATGGTGCGTAGCGCCGTTGGCCTCAAGGAAGCGCGTGGCGATCTGCTTACCCTCAGCGTGCTGCCTTTTGCCGCCGTGGACGCCAGCGGCGATCAACTGCCCTGGTGGAACGACAGTCAGGTGCACGCGCTGGCCAAACTGGTGATTGCCGGTCTGATCGCATTGTTGCTGCTGCTGATCGTGGTGCGTCCTGTCGTGCGCAGCCTGACCCAGCGCGGCACGCCGGACGAACCTGAGGCGCTGGCGGCGCAAAGTGCGCTGGCGCCGGCGCGAATCGAGGCGGAAGCCCGGGCGGCGCTGGCCGGCCCGCGTGCCAGCGGCGATGGCATTCATATCTTCGGTGAGCTCAATCCGCTCTCGGAGATCCGCCTGCCGGCGCCGGGCTCGGGCCTGGAAATGCAGATCGAGCACTTGCAGATGCTCGCCAAAAACGATCCGGAGCGCGTTTCGGAAGTCATCAAGCACTGGATAGGCCGCAATGAAAGAGACCTCAACTCAGTCAGCTGAGCCGGCTAACGGCTCGAGCAAGGCAGCCAAGGCGCGCCCGTCGCAGCTGCGTTCGGTCAGCTCGCTGGAGCAGGCGGCGATCCTCATGCTGAGCATGGGCGATGAAATTTCCGCAGGCATCCTGCGCAATTTTTCCCGCGAAGAAATCATCAGCATCAGCCAGGCCATGGCGCGTCTGTCCAACGTCAAGCAGCCGATGGTTTCCGACGTGATCAGTCGCTTCTTCGACGATTACAAAGAGCAGAGCAGCATCAAGGGTGCGTCGCGCACCTATCTGTCGGGCATGCTCGGCAAGGCGCTGGGTGGCGATATCACTCGCTCGCTGCTCGATTCCATCTATGGCGAGGAGATCCGCGCCAAGATGGCCAAGATGGAATGGCTCGATCCCAAGCAGTTCGCCGCGCTGATCGCCAAGGAGCATGCGCAGATGCAGGCGGTGTTCCTCGCCTTCCTGCCGCCGGGCATGGCCACTGACGTGCTCGAATGCATGCCGGCCGAACGCCAGGATGAACTGCTCTACCGCATCGCCAACCTCAACGAGGTCAACAGCGACGTGATCGCCGAGCTGGAACAGCTGATCGACCGCAGCCTCAAGGTGCTGTCGAATCAAGGCTCGCAAGTGCGCGGGGTGAAGCAGGCGGCGGACATCATGAACCGCTTCAAGGGCAACCGTGACCAGATGTTCGAGTTGCTGCGCGCCCATAACGAAGAACTGGTGGGCAAGATCGAGGATGAAATGTATGACTTCTTCATCCTCTCGCGGCAGAACCAAGATGTGCTCCAGACGCTGCTGGAAGTGATCCCGCTGGACGAATGGGTGGTTGCGCTCAAGGGTGCCGAGCCGGAGCTGGTGCGCGCTATCCAGGGCGCGATGCCCAAGCGCCAGGCGCAGCAGATGGAGTCGATCAACCGACGTCAGGGCCCGGTGCCATTGTCGCGGGTTGAGCAGGTGCGCAAGGACATCATGGCGGTGGTCCGCGAGATGTCCGCCGATGGCGACCTGCAGGTTCAGTTGTTCCGCGAACAGACGGTCGAGTAAGCGCCGATGAGCATAAAAATCATCAAGGGCGAAGGCCGTTCCTGGCGCCCGTTCCGCTTTCCGCCACGGGTCAGGCCTATGGCGCAGGGCGATGAATTCCTCACCAGCGATCCGGCAGCGTTGCAGCGCGCCGTCGCCGAAGGATTTCAGGAAGGCATCGACAAGGGTTACGAACAGGGCCTGGAGCAGGGCCGCGAAGCCGGGCATCGCGAAGGCTTCGAGCGTGGTGTCGAGGATGGCAAGACCATCGGGCGCGAAGAAGGGCGCCTCCAGGGTCTGCAGGCATTCAACGAGGCCGCGCAGCCGCTGGATCAGCTCGTCGAACGCTTCGAGCGTTTCCGTCAGGACTTCGAGCAGGCCCGCCGCGAGCAGCTGCTGGAGCTGGTGCAAAAGGTTTCCAAGCAGGTGATCCGCTGCGAGCTGACGCTGCACCCGACGCAATTGTTGAGTCTCGCCGAAGAAGCGCTTGCCGCCATGCCGGACGATCAGGACGACGTACGCATCCTGCTCAACCCTGAAGAATGCACCCGCATCAAGGAGCTGGCGCCCGAGCGGGCGGCTGCCTGGCGCTTGGTGCCGGATGAGAAGCTCGCCCTGGGCGAGTGCCGCGTGGTGACCGCTCAGGCCGAAGCCGATATCGGCTGCCAGCAGCGCCTGGATTCATGTATGGACACGCTGGCCGAGCACATCAAGGCAGAAGCCTGATATGTCCCTGCGCGATAGCTTCCGCCTCGACGAGGCGCTGCGTTCGCTGGACGGCGTGCAGCTGGCCAAGGTCAGCGGCCGCCTGGTGCGGGTTTCCGGCATGCTGCTGGAAAGCCTTGGCCTGCAACGTATGACCGGCCAGCGCTGCTACGTCGAACAAGGCGACGGCAGCATGCTCGAGGCCCAGGTGGTGGGTTTCAACCGTGATATCACCTACCTGATGCCTTTCAAAAAGCCCGTCGGCCTGACTTCGGGTTCGCGTGTGTTTCCGGCGCCCGATGACGCCAAGCTGCATATCGACGAATCCTGGCTGGGGCGCGTGCTCAACGGCCTCGGCGAGCCGCTGGACGAATTGGGCAAGCTGACCGGGCGAGATCCGTTGCCGACAGAATTGCCTTCGGTGCATCCGCTCAAGCGCAAGCCGGTCAGCGAGCCGCTGGATGTTGGCGTACGGGCGATCAACGCCATGCTGACGCTCGGCAAAGGCCAGCGCGTCGGGCTATTCGCTGGCTCCGGTGTTGGCAAGAGTGTGTTGCTTGGCATGATCACCCGCCAGACAAAAGCCGATGTGGTGGTGGTCGGGCTGATCGGCGAGCGTGGCCGCGAGGTGCAGGAATTCCTGCTGCATTCGCTCGGCGAAGAGGGCCTGAAAAAGGCCGTGGTGGTAGTCGCGCCGGCTAACGAGTCGCCGCTGATGCGGCTCAAGGCCACCGAGCTGTGCCACAGCATCGCCGCCTATTTTCGTGACCAGGGCAACGACGTGCTGCTGCTGGTGGATTCGCTGACCCGCTACGCCATGGCCCAGCGCGAAATTGCCCTGGCGCTGGGCGAGCCGCCGGCAACCAAGGGCTATCCGCCGTCGGTGTTCGGCATGCTGCCGGAGCTGGTGGAAAGCGCCGGCAATGGCGCCAATGACAAGGGTAGCCTCAGCGCGCTTTACACGGTGCTGGCTGAGGGTGATGACCAGCAGGACCCGATCGTCGATTGTGCTCGGGCGATTCTCGACGGGCATATCGTGCTGTCGCGCCGGCTGGCCGATGCCGGGCACTACCCGGCGATCGACGTCTGCGCGTCGGTCAGTCGTTGCATGAGCCAGGTCGGCAAGCCGCCACACCTGGGCGCGGCGCGCCAGCTCAAGGAGTTCTACAGCACCTACGAGAAGATCAAGGAGCTGATCCCGCTGGGCGGCTACAGCCCCGGCGCGGACCCCAAGACCGACCGTGCGGTGAAGCTGGCCCCGACCATCGATCGCTTCCTGCGCCAGGAGGTGGGCGAGGCGGCGGAGCTGGAAATCAGCCTGACCATCCTGCAGAACATCCTCAAGACGCCATGAAACAACAGATCGAAACGCTCACACGCCTGGCGAGCCTGCGCGGCAACCGCGTCAAGCAGATGCTTGGGCAGGTCCAGTACCAGCAGAACCTCTGCCAGCGTTACCGCAACAACATCATCGGCTTGAGTCGCCTGTGCGGTTTTTCGGTGCCGATGAGTACGCCATTGCAGCGTGATAATCAGCAACGCTACAAAGCCACCTTGTACAAGATGGTGGAGCTGCAACGGCGCGAACTGGAAGTGGCCGAACAGGCATTGGCGCGCATCCAGCAGGAGCTGCTACAGGCCATGCGTAGCGAGAAAGTGGTCGAACATGTGATCGATGCCAAGATGCTGCAGTGGCAACAATTGCTGCAGGCGCAGGAACAGAAGATTCAGGATGGTCTGGCAGCGCAGACCTGGTGGCGGAACCGGATTGCATAAGTGTGCAATCGGCCCGCCTGTCTGCCGTATTAAAAAAGATTTAAATAAACCGCCCGAGCGGTCGCTTGTTAGGCAGTAACCACCGAGTTGGAACGAAATCATGGAAATCAGCCGGCACTTCAAGCCCGCCTCCGTTACGCCCAGCGAGCTGTCCACTGCACGTCAGCCAGCCGCACGCCCATCTGCCCAGCCAGCAGCCGCTCGCCAAGCCGAGAGCCTGCCGCTCGAGCAGATGCACGAAGCTTTACGCGCTATGCCAGAGGTCGATCTGGATCGCGTAGCCGCCATCAAGCAAGCCCTGCAGCGCGGTGAGATCAGCGCAGATGTTGGCGAGCTGGCGAGCAGCATGCTCAGCTACCACCGCGGAAACGATGCGTGAGCCAGCGAGAAAAGCTGCTCACAGTCGTCGATGACGATCTGCAGCAGGACTGCAGCGACTACCTGAGCCTGCGCGAGCTGATGCAGGCGATGTACGGCCATCTGTTGAAACACGATGTACCCGAGATCGACCGCGTTAATGCGCTGATTGGCAGCCGTATCGAGGCGCTAAGTACGCGTGCCGCACGCCGCAGCAAGGTGCTGGCGGCCTTTGGCCAGGAGACCACCGCCACCGGCATGCAACGCCTGCTGGCCGGCGGCTCAGGTGAGCGCGGCGAGTCGTTGCGCCAGCATTGGCAGCAGGTAGGCGAGCTGGCCGACGAGTGCCAGCAGCTCAACGAGCGCAACGGCAAGCTACTTGCCATGCATCATGAAATTCTGCAGCAACTGCTCGCCGGCAATCAGGACGCTCAGCTCTATTCCCCTCAAGGTTATTGAAGGTTCGTCTGCGAGAAGGCCGCACGCCGTCCGCGGTTACTGTTCCCAAGCGAAATCCCGCCACACAACGACGCGAGGCGCATGCCTCGGATGGGCCGGCAAACGGCTCATTGCGTTGCGATGAATTAATCCTTTCTTCGCATCCTTAACCAACGCCTGCCCGCTGTCGCCTTTACAGAGCGTAGTTCCGCCTTCGACGCAGGCGGAAACGGTGTTTCCCCGTTTCCCGGTCATGTCGCGTTGCGGAAGCCTTTTTTCTGTATGCCGTCCGCTGAAACGCCCGTAATACGGGCTTCGGCGACCTGGCATCCAAATTGCTCCATGAGCACCAAGAGGGGATGGTGATGGCTATAGATTCCGATTACGCAAAACAGATGTCGACGCAGTTGGCGACTTACGAAGTTCAGTCTTCGCTGGATCGGCTTAACCGCAACGAAACCAATTACAAGAGCCAGCGCGACGCGCTGAGCTCGCTGCGCAGCTCGTTGACGACCTTCAAGTCGGCCATCACCAAGCTCAACAGCAGCACCACCAGCATGCTGACCAACAGCGCAACGATGAGCCAGGAAGGTTATGCCACGGCCACGGTGGGCACGGCGGCGCAGGCGGGCAGCTACGACTTTTTCGTCGAGCGTCTTGCCAGTAAGCAACAAGTCGCGGTGCAGGGCCTGGAAGATGACAGCCTGAGTGGCACCCTCAAGCTGAACGGGAAGGACTTCGCGCTGGATGGTTTCACCACCCTGGCCGACGTGGCCAAGGCCATCAATGAGGAAAATCTCGGCGTACAGGCAACCCTCGTACGCAGTAATAACAAGATCAGCCTGGTCGTGACCAGCGAGAAAAGCGGAGTCGAAAACGGCTTCAATCTCGAGATGGTCGATAACGCTGCGGCATCGACTACACAGCTGTCTGCGGCCCAGGACGCCCAGATCCGCCTGGGCGGCAGCTACGACGGCGCCGATGGAAATGGCGGGATCGTTCTCACCAGCTCCAGCAACACCTTTGACAATGTTATCGATGGCGTCAGCCTGACCGTCAGCAAGACGCACAAGGAAGGCGACACGCCTCTTAACATCAACATTGACCAGGACAAGGCCGGCACCAAGGCCAAGGCGCAGACCTTTGTCGATGCCTTCAACACCCTGATGTCCAGCTTCGACTCTCTGACCGCAAGCGGCAGCGAAAGCGCCAAGCGCGGCACTCTGGCAGGCGACTCCAGCATCCGCTCCATCGAAAGCCGCCTGAATGGCCTGCTGCGCACCGACTTCGGCGGTACCAGCCTGATCAACTTCGGCATCAGCGCCGACCGCAACGGCAAGCTGACCATCGACAGCAAGCGTTTCGAGGCCGCTGTAGCCAACAACCCCGAAGGCTTCGAGGCGCTGTTCACCGGCAAGGACAACTTGCTCGACAGCATCGACAAGACCGTTGCCAGCTACACCAGCACCACCAACGGCATGCTGAAGAACCGCATGGACACGCTGGACATGAGCCTGCGCCGTATCGACGAGCAGTTCGAGAACCTCCAGCAGCAGTACGACACCCACTACAGCCGCTACCTCAAGCAGTTCACTTCCATGATGCAGACCATGCAGAGCATGGAGCAGACCTTCGGATTGTTCGGATGACCTACCTGCCCAACGACAGTTACGACAGCTACCGCTCGGTAGACCTTGAAGCCCGCGCCGCTTCCGCTTCGCCTTACGAACTGGTGCTGGTGCTGATGGACGGCCTGCTCGACGAGCTGGCGCGTGCCCGCGGCCACATTGAGCACAAGCGCTACCAGCAGAAGGGCCAGTCCCTCGAGAAGTGCATGAATATCCTCAACGGCCTCAACGGCGCGCTCGACGACGAGGGCGGTGGCGAGGTGGTGCAGGGTCTGGCGCGTCTCTACGAATACTGCATCTACCGCCTTTCCGACGTCAGCGTATCGCTGTCTCTTGAAGGCCTGGATGAAGTGATCAACCTGCTCGGCGTTCTGCGCGAAGGCTGGGAGGGCGTCAGTGCCGCCCGTAAGTGACAGTGAGCGCCTGCTGGAGCTGCACGCGCAGCTGAAGCAGGCCTTGCAGAACAACGACTGGAAGGCAGTCGCCTCGGTGGACACCTCGGTGCGGCAATGCCTCGAAGCCTTGGCGCAGAGGGCTGAGCTCGACGAGTCGACGCTGGCTGCCAAGCAGCTGTTGAAGCAGCTGCACGGTGAAGGCCTGCAGGCCTGTGCGGACGAGTGCGAACGCCTGCGCCTGTTACTGCTGAATCATCTGGAATACGCCGAAGGGCGCGCCGCCTACCAGCGGATCGACATGTTTCAAACCGGAGACCCGAGATGATCCAGCTGCCTTCCTCCATGCGTGGCGCCGCTGCGGGTGCCGAGCCTGTGCAGCCGGCGGTCGCCCGTTCTGTTTCGGGATCGCCGGCAGACAATGCCGTGCGCGGTTTCGGCGAGCGCATGCAGCTCGCCGCTGATAACAGCTCGGCGCAGTTCTCCGGGCAGCCAGCACCGCTATTGCCGGAGGTGCTGCCGGATCCAGCAGCCTGGCCTGTTGCGACGCCAGTAGCCGGCGAAACGGGTGAGCTCAGCGAGCTGGGCCTGCTGGAAATTATCGAGCAGCAACTGGCCGAGATCGATGCGCGTGATGCCGCACAGGGCGATGCCTTGCCGGTGTCGCTGCCGCCAGTGACTGCAACCGAAATCGATGAGGTTGGCGAGCGCCTTGGCTGGTCATCGAACCCGCTGCCACCTATGTCCGGCGCAAACCCGGCGACCCGACAGGTCGAGTCGCAAGAGGCTGTGCTTGATGCCCAATGGCAAGCCAGGACCACTGAGGCCGGCCCCGTGCCGGGCGCCCGCTCAGGCGAGCTGAGGAACATGACGCAAGCGCCGGTCAATGTGCAGGCCGGCCCAAGCCAATCGCAGTCGCTTTCTCTGGCGTCGCAAGCCCCGCTGGCGCTGGACCCTCAATCTACGCTGTCCGCCGAGCCCCTGCTGGCTGCTGCCGAACCTCTTGAAGGTGATCCGCTCACTGCCGCCGAGCGGCCCCAGACAACGCAACCCCAGGCGCTCGAGCGTGCGGTGAAACTGCAGGCACCGGAAGCCAAGTGGGGCGAACAGATGCTGCACGCCTTGCGCGAAAACGTCGGGATGCAGCTGCAGCAGAAGATTCAGAGCGCCACCATCCGCCTGGACCCGCCAGAACTGGGCAGCATGGAGATTCTGCTCAGCCATGAATCGGGGCGGCTCAACGTCCAGCTGACCGCGGTGAACGCCGATGTAGCGCGCCTCCTGCAGCAGACCAGCGACCGCTTGCGTCAGGAGCTGATCAGCCAGCATTTCGTCCAGGTCAACGTACAGGTCGGCGCCGACAGCGGCGGCCAGCAGGGTCAACAGCGCCAGCGTGCTGCGCAGGCAGCCGAAGAATTGCCGCTGGAGGCCCGAACCCTGGAACAGGAACAGCAGGACAGCCGCGCCGCTGAACGCGCCCGGGATGTCCTGATCACGGTTTGACCGGTTTCAACCTAATTAGCCAATTGTGAGAGTGTTATGTCGACGTCCCGTCTCGTGCTTCTGATGCTGTTGCTCAACGTCGTTACCGTCGCCGGTGGTGTCGGGGTGACCTACTGGCTGGTCAAGCCCGAAGCCGGAGCAGTGGCCGGAGACGACCAGCAGGCGCGCCCCGCAAAGCCTTCGCAGTATGAGTTCTTCCCGGTGGAAAAGATCATCGTCAGCGTGCGTGGCGACGGTCGCGAGCACTACTTCGTGCTTGACCTTGCGCTGCAGGCGCAGGCATCCGACAAGCCCAAGCATTTCGAGCAGGCCGAACCCATCGTGCGCAACTCGGTGGTGGCCTACCTGTCAGCGCTGCCGTTCGACGAACTGCGCGGCATGCAGATCGCCGAGTTGCAGCAGCGCCTGGAACTCGTCTTGTTCGAAGATTTTGCCAGCAAGAACGCCGCCGTGCCCTTTGAGCATGTGCTGGTCAACAAGCTGCTCGTGCAATAAACGGCTGCGCCATGAGTGCTCCTTGCCCCATCGACTATTACGGCTCCACGCCAGCGGCGCCTTCGGTATTCGCGCCTGCGCTTGAGCAGCGCTGGCTGATGCAGTACCTGCCTTTGGTCAAGCGCATCGTCCGGCAGCTGTCGTTGCAGGCTAACCAGGTGCTCGACCGCGAGGATATGGAGCAGATCGGGTTGATGGGGCTGCTCGAAGGGTTGCGTCGCTACGGCGAGCCGGACGAGCAGTTCGGCAAGTTCGCCTCGCTGCGTATCCGCGGTGCGATTCTCGACGAGCTGCGCCGCCAGGACTGGCGCCCGCGTCAGGTTCGCCAGCAGGCGCACAAGGTGCGTGACGCGATTCGCGAGCTGTCGCGCCAGCTCGGTCAAGAGCCCAGCGACGAGGAGATCAAGGCCTATACCGGGCTTACCGAAAAGGACTATCAGGACTTTCTCCTGGCTGACTCATCCGAGGCCATCGAAAGTCTCGACGAGCTGCTGCAAAGCGGCCACGAGCATTTTCCCGATACCGCCGAACTGTTCGAAGAACGGCTGATCAAGGAGCGCCTGCTGGAGCAGGCGCTGGCCCGGCTGGACGAGCGTGAGCGCCTGGTGCTGACGCTGTATTACCAGCACGAGCTGAGCCTGAAGGAAATCGCCCTGGTGCTGGAAGTCAGCGATGCCAGGGTCTGTCAATTGAGCAAGCAGGCGATCGGCAAGGCCTGTCGCTTTCTAGGGTCAGCGAACCCTTAACCCAGAGAAGTCAGTAACGTCATGCAGAAAGTAATAGGTGCATTCATCATCATTGGCGCCGTGCTGGGCGGCTACGCCATGGCCAATGGCGACATGCGCGTGCTCTGGCAGCCGGCTGAAGTGGTCATCATCCTCGGTGCCGCCATCGGTAGCCTGATCGTGGGCAATCCCAAGGAAGTGCTGGTGGAGATGCTCTCGCAGATCCGTGGCGTGTTCGTCTACCAGCGCCGTGGCGAAGAATTCCAGCGCCAGCTGCTGATGCTGCTCTACGAGTTGCTGGAGATGGTCGACATAGGCGGGCTGAAGGCACTCGATGCGCACATCGAAGAGCCGGAGGAGAGCGACCTGTTCGTGCGCTATCCGCTGATCCTGCAGGAGAAGAACCTGATGGCGTTTATCGCCGACAACTTCCGCCTGATGGCCATGGGTAAGATCAGTGCGCATGAGCTCGAAGGCTTTCTTGAGCAGGAGCTCGACGCGATGGAGCACACGCTGCTGCAGCCATCTCGTTCGCTGTACAAGGTCGGTGAAGCGATGCCGGGCTTCGGCATCTTGGCCGCGATCATGGGCATCATCATCACCATGGGCAGCATCGGTGGCTCGATCGCTGAAGTCGGTGCCCATGTGGCGGCGGCACTAGTGGGCACCTTTCTCGGCATCTTCTTCTGCTATTGCCTGGCCGAGCCGCTTTCCAACTCCATGACCCAACGCATCAAGACCGAGCTCTCGGCACTGGAATGCGTGCGCACCACGCTGGTTGCCCACCTGGCCGGCAAGCCGACGCTGTTGGCGGTGGATGCTGGGCGCAAGCTGATTGAGCAAGACGTCAAACCGGCCTTCCGCCAGCTCGAGGTCTGGGTCAACCAGTACGAGGAAGACAGGGACGCCGCATGAAGAACCGAGGGAAAGGCGGCGACGGCCACGCGATCATCATCAAGCGGCGTAGCAAGAAGAGCCACGATGAAGGGCATGGGGGCGCCTGGAAAGTCGCCTTCGCCGACTTCACCCTGGCCATGATGGCGCTGTTCATGGTGCTGTGGATCGTGCAGCCGCGAATGGAATTATCCAACCCTTCCTACGGCGATCAGCAGAGCAATCCGCTGGTGGACGGCGGCGCGGGGATATTCGACGGCAACAGCACCTCGCCGCTGGATCTGGACGGAATTCCGGTTCGTCCGCAGCAGCCGGAATCGCACCGCGATGAGCGGACCGAGCAAGCTGACGGAAGCATGCGCTACGGCTCCCCGGAAGAGCTCAAGACGCTTGCCGAGCTGATGCGCGAGGTCGCCAGCGAAGTGGACGCCCTGGCCAACCTGGAAGTGGAGGTGGTGCCCCAGGGCCTGCGCATCCTGATCAAGGACGATCAGCAGCGCTTTATGTTCGAGCGCGGCAGCGCCACCCTCAATCCGCACTTCCGCAAGCTGCTCGGCGTGCTGGCAGGCGTATTGGTGAAAGTGGACAACAAGCTGATCATCAGCGGTCATACCGACGCCATCGCCTATCGCCAGCAGAACGGTTACAACAACTGGAACCTCTCCGGTGATCGCGCGCTGCGGGCACGGCAGGCCCTGGTGGACGCCGGCATGGCTTCAGACTCGGTGCTGCAGGTGACGGCGCAGGCGGATGTCATGCCGTTGCGCCCGGAAGATCCGCAGAACGGTGCCAATCGCCGGGTAGAAATCCTGCTGCTGACCACCTCGGCCGAGGCGCTGTACAAGGAGCTGTTCGGTGACAGCTACGGGCATGCGCGGGTTTCCGAGAGTGGTGCCAGTTATCACGGCGAGACGCTTTAGGCCGCCGTGTCTGACGAGGCTGTCAGGGTTTTTCAGGCAGCTGATGATCGTCCCGGCAATAAGTCTTGCGCGTCTCTATGCCGTACAGGCACTCGCCGACCGGCTTGAGGTTGACCTGTGAGGTTCGATGGCGTCCGTACAGCAGGTTGAACGCCAGTTCGTCGTCGATCTCTTCTTCGTTGAGCCCGCTGACATGGCGCTCGTCGACCAGCAAGCGGATGCGCCCAAAGGCAGTCCGTTCTACTCTGCCGGTGACTTCAATGGTTACAGCCGAGCTGCGAGTCAGCGACTGGAAACGGTCCTTCTCCAGAACCAGGCTCTGGCTGATGGCAGTGATGCTGCCGTCGCCCAGCAGCACTTGTCCGCTGGAGCGGTAGCGCCCGTCTTCGGCAGGCGAGGTGCTGTCGGCGTGGCTGCTTATGGCGGCGGAGGCCAAGAGCAGCAAGACCGCGGAGAGCAGCAAGTACATGCCCAGCGAACGGCGCCCGGTCTGCGTATTCATTGCAGGCACCTTTGAAGATATTCACTCGTGACGGTGCGGATCTGGCCCTTGTGAATCTTCAGCCAGTTGGCGCCGCCGCTCTGCAGGCAGTGGATTTCATAAAATCCGGGGGACAGGTTGACGATCAGCTGGGTCGGCTTTTCGGCCAACGCGCTCAATTGCCCGACCGCCGCTTCGGTCTCCACGATCAGCGAGTCCAATAGCTGCTGACTGGCCTCCACATAAACCACTTCCAATCCCCCGACCTGGCGCTGGTGGGTGAAAAGCGGCTCTTCAGAAAACTTCGCCAGTTGCATGCCCAGTAGACCCAACCCCGTCAGCAACACCAGTACGATGCCGGTTAGCCATGCCCCCGTTCGTGAGAAGCCGAAGCGCTTCGTCGAAATCGGAGGTGCTGCAGGTCCGGCTTCCGGAACAGGCTTTTCCGGTGTCACGGGTGGCTTGGCAGTAGCCGCAGACTCTGTCACTGGCTCAGGCGGAACATGAGCAGGCGGGGTTGGCACGTCATCGTGCAGATACTGTGGATTAAACAGATAGCCGCGGCGGGGCAAGGTCTGAATGATTTGGTTGCGCCCGTCGAACAAGAGCTGGCGCAGGGTGTAGATCTGCTGGCTAAGGCTACCTTGACCAACCACCCGGTTTGCCCAGGCGTAGCTCATCAGCTCCTCGCGTGATACCACTTCGCCCGGCGCCAACAGTAGGCGTTCAAGCACCCGGCTGCCGGAAAAACCCAGATCCACCTTTTTCAGGCTGCCATCTGCGTGGCTCAGCTCCAGCTGGTAGAGCGCATGATCGAATCGAGCAGAGCAGCCATTGCGACCGGTTTTCAGCAAAGGGCAGATGAAGGCATCGGGGGCCGGAGAGGGCAGAGATGAGGTCATGAGCGCCTGTTAGTGTCAGCTGGATAGCCTGTCGCGATGTGACGGAGTAGGCAGTAGAACGGCGGCATATTGGCGTCGTTTTTTTGTACTTACAAGTATCAGGGACAATAAATTCACGAATGGCTGCCATGTGGCATGGTTAGCTGCAGCTTGAAATGCGAGTTTTCGTGAAGATGTTCTGAACCAAGGCGGCTACCGGCTCATGATCAGTGTGGATATGACATGTTGCAGAGCGGCTGTCGTTTCGTCGGATTAAAAAACACACAACGCAAAAGCCCCGAACCAGTCGGGGCTTTTTGACGCCAGTCATTGCGACTGGCGGGTACTGCGTGTTGCTTAGCCCAGCAGGCCCATGACCATGCCTGGCATCTGACCGGCTTGCTTGAGCATGGAAATGCCCGACTGCATGAGCATGGAGTTCTTGCTCATGTTGGCGCTTTCCATGGCGAAGTCAGCATCCATGATCCGGCCCTTGGCCATCTCGGTGTTGTCCTTCATGTTGGCCAGGTTGTTGTTGGTGTGGTTCAGGCGATTGATGCTGGCGCCCAGAGCGCCACGGGTGGCACCGAGTGCATCAAGGGCTGTCTCAAGCGAAGTGATGGTTGCGACAGCACCAGCTGCAACAGAAAGGCCCGGCACGGTGGTAGTCATCTGTTCCAGTGCGGCTTCGATCTTGGTATCGGCTGCAGCTACGGTCATCACTTCGTCTTCGCTCGCACCAATTTGAAAGTTGATGTCGGCGGCCAAGGTGCCACCGGCGAGCAGTTTATCACCTGCATATTTAGTGTTGGTTGCGATATTGTTCAGCTCTTTGCCGAGTTCCACGAATTCAGCTTCTAAGGCATCGCGGTCTTTCTGGGTGTTGGTGCCGTTAGCAGACTGAGTCGCCAGGTCCTTCATCCGCTGCAGGATGTCGGTCGCTTCGTTAAACGCGCCTTCGGCAGTTTGCAGCATCGAAACAGCATCGCTGGTGTTACGCATCGCAACGCCCATGCCACGGCTCTGAGCGTTCAGGCGAGTGGCGATCTGCAGGCCGGCCGCGTCGTCGGCCGCGGAGTTGATGCGCAGGCCAGTGCCCAGACGCTGCTGGTTAGTGGCCAGTGCGTTATTGGACTTGTTGAGAGCGGTGTTAGTGGTCAGTGCGGAATAATTGGTATGAATGGACAGGGCCATGATGAATTCCTTCGTGCTAAGTGGGCTGTAGGAGCTGGCTTGACTGCCTGCTGAAAAGGTAAGGCGACAGCTCTAGGCGAAGGATTAAATCCAGGCGTCAAAAAATTTAGATTTCTTCGGGGATATGGTGCTTGCGGTCGCTCAGGCTTATTCCGTAAAAGCTAGCCGGGCTGACCGTTCGAGGTGTTCCCAGGCTTTCTAGCCGACTGTCAGGCCGCTTTCGCCGCGAGGGCGCGCCTCCTACGAAAGCGGAACAGTGCGGGTACGATCTTCAATGATGGACACACGCTACGTGTGGTAACCCCAAGGGGGACGCTCCGCGTCCGGTGGGTCCGGGGCAGACCATGTGATGCGGGGCGCTTCGGCTTAGAACGTACTTGTCACCACTCCTTCCTCCACCACCTTCGCATCGATCACCTTCTCGCTTCGTACATTGCGCACGCGGATTACGTCGCCGGGTTGGCCGTTGCTCAGGGCTTCGCCGGAGGTGGAGGCTTCGATGCCGTCGTGGCTGGCGATGATCCTTACTGGCTGGCCGCGTCTGACTGCCATGGTTTGCTCCAGCAGCGCCGGGGTAATGGTCTGGCCGGCGCGGATGCGGCGTTTGGCGGTCAGGCCGATCACTTCGTCGAGGCGGTTGTAATAGCCGCGGCGTGCTTTGGCGATATTGATGCGCTGCAGTTTGAGGTCGTTGGCGGTGATGGTCTGGCCGCGGTCGATCAAACCTTCGGCGTGGACCGCTGGTAGGAAGACATGCGCCTGGCCGGTGGCGTTCACCAACCAGCCGGGTGTGTCGGTGCAGCGGGCTCGCAGTTGTTGCCGTTCCATCGCCGAGGGGGCGTCGCCGGTGGAGTGCACTTTAGGTGTCGTGGAGCAGGCGGGCAGATTGGCAGCACTCGTCGGTATGTTGATTTCGTAATGCAGCTGCATGCCTTGCCAGCCCTGTCGCTGGGCCTGTTGTTCGAGCATCGTGCGCAGGTGATTTTCCGTCGCTTGCCGGATCTGGCTGGTGGCGTCGGCGTGGCCTTGGGTGGGCAGCACCAAAAGCAGCAGCGCGAAGGCGAGCCAGGCGGAAAGACCTTTTCCGCTTCCGCTCGGGTGCGCTCTGCCGAGCGGAAGCAATCGCACGTTAGAACCGCCTCTTCGCTCTAAATAACTTAATAAAATCAATGTATTACCTGTAATTCTTGGTCCGGCACGTTTTCTGCAGAACCCCAAGCAAAGCGGTGGGCTGTGTGCAGCCTGCCCCAAGCTACACAGGGTAACGGAATGAGTATACGGATTGATGAGGCACTGGGCGTTCACGAGCGCGCCCTGGGTTTGCGCATGCAACGCAGCGAGATTCTCGCGGCGAACCTGGCCAACGAAACCACCCCTGGTTTCCAGGCGCGGGATATCGATTTCAGCAAGGAAATGCAGCGGCTCGACAGCGCCACCTCGCCGCGTGCGAGCGTCGCCGGCACTGATCCGCGCATGCTGTTTCGCGTGCCGAGTCAGGCCTCGCAGGACGGCAATACCGTCGAGCTGTCCACCGAGCAGGCGCAGTTTGCGCGCAACTCCATGGATTTCCAGACCAGCCTGACCTTCATCACCATGAAGTTTCGTGGCCTGAAGCAAGCCATCGAGGGCCGTTAAGCATGTCGTTCGATTCCATCTACCGCATCGCCGGCTCGTCGATGAACGCGCAGACCGTGCGCCTCAATACCGTGGCCAGCAACCTGGCCAACACCGACTCGGCCGCCGCCAACCCGACCGACGTCTATCAGGCGCGCAAGCCGATGTTCGCCGCGGTGTACGAGAACAACTCGTTGACCCGTAGCGTCGGCATGGGCGGCGCCCATGTGCAGGTGCTCGATGTGGTCACCTCCGGCGCCGAGCCCAAGCGCCGCTATGAGCCGGGCAATCCCTTGGCCAATGGTCAGGGCTACGTCTACTACCCCGACATCAACCAGATCGAAGAGATGACCGACATGATGTCGGCCACGCGCAGCTTCGAGACCGGCGTCGAGGTGCTCAACCGTGTGAAAAGCATGCAGCAAAGCCTGCTGCGGCTGGGAGATTCCTGATGGCAACCGTTAATTCAGTGATGGACAGCAGCCTGGACGGTAACGCCATCGATCAGGTCAAGCGGGCGGTGAACGTCAGCGATGCCGCAACGATGGAAAACAACTTCATCAGCCTGATGGTCGCGCAGATCAAGAACCAGGACCCGACCAAACCGGTGGACAGCACCGAGTTTCTCAACCAGTACTCGGCGATGTCGCAGGTCAAGAGCATGGAGAACATGTCCAGCCTGATGCAGAGCAACCTGGTGCTGACCGACAACCTGCAGACGCTGACCGCTGCCGGCCTGGTCGGCCAGCAGGTGAGCGTTGCGGTGGAGTCGCTGGACCTCAGCGGACAGGCCGTGAAAGGCCAGTTCGAGCTGAGCCATGCGTCGACCCGTACTGCGCTGGTGTTGACCGACTCCAACGGCACGCCGACCCGCATCGAGCTGGGCGGCCAATCCGCCGGCAAGGTGCCCTTTGTGATCGACCCGGCCAAGCACGGCCTGCGCGACGGCCAGTACAGCGTCAGCATCGAGACTGAAAACGGCGAGTTCCCACGAGTGGAAGTGGCCGGCGAGGTCAGCAATGTCCGCGTCAGCGCTGAAGGCCCTGTGCTGCAGGTCCAGGGCGTCGGCTCGGTGCCGTTCTACAACATCCTTGAGTTCGCCCAGACCGAAGTCGGCTTGCTCGGCGGCTGAGCCTTGTTGCTCGTCAGCCCCTTTTCAACTTATTGCATCGAGATCAGCCCATGAGCTTCAACATCGCCCTGACCGGCCTATCCGCCGTCAACGAACAACTCAACACCATCGGCAACAACATCGCCAACTCCGGCACCGTCGGTTTCAAGTCCTCGCGTACCGATTTCGGCAGCCTCTATGCCGAAAGCCAGGCGATGGGCGTCGAGGTCACCGGCACCACTCAGAGCATCAGCCAGGGCGGCGCGTTGACCACCACCAATCGCAGCCTGGACCTGGCGATTTCCGGCGGCGGCTTCTTCGTCACCCGCGCCAGCAACGGCGACGTTTCTTACACCCGTGCCGGCGTGTTCGGTACCGACAAGGACAGCTACCTGACCAACAGCCTCGGCCAGCGCCTGCAGGGCTACCCGGCCGATGCCACCGGCAACCTGCAGACCGGTACCGTTAGCGACCTGCAGCTGAAGTCCGGTGGTTTGCCGGCCAAGGCCACCGATAGCTTGAGCTTCGTTGCCAATCTTGATGCCAACGCCGAGGTGCAGATGATCCCTGATCCGGCCAACCCAGGCGGCCCGGACATCATGCGGCCCTTCGACCCAAGTGATGTGCAGAGCTACGCCTCCACCTACACCACCAAGCTGTTCGACTCCCAGGGCAAGGAACACACCCTGACCCAGTACTTCGTCAAGACCGCTGACAACAACTGGAACGCCCACTACTACGTCGATGGCGCGGCGCTGGCCGGTGCGCCTCAGGCGCTGACCTTCGATGGCGCCGGTTCGCTCACAGGGCCGATCGGCCCTGTGGCGCTGACAGCCACGCCGGGCGGCGGCGTCGATCCGCTGGCCATCCAGCTCGACTACACAGGCACCAGCCAGTACGGCTCCGAATTCAGCGTCACTGGTAACCGCGCCACCGGCTACGCAGCAGGCGAGCAGACCGGCATGAGCGTCGAGAAGGACGGCCGGGTCTACGCCAGCTATTCCAACGGTGAGCGTCTGCTGCAAGGCCAGGTCGTGCTGGCCAGCTTCGTCAACGCCGAAGGCCTGAAGAACATCAGCGGCACCGCCTGGACCGAAACCGCCGCCTCCGGCGCGGCCATGCTCGGTGCGCCGGGTATCGGCCAGTACGGCAGCCTGGCGTCCGGCGCGCTGGAAAGCTCCAACGTCGACCTCACCCAGCAACTGGTGGGCCTGATGGAAGGCCAGCGTAACTACCAGGCCAACACCCAGGTCATTTCTACCAATAAAGAACTGACTCAGGTTCTGTTCAACGCCATCTGAGGCTGACCCATGGATCGTTTGGGATACACGGCAATGACCGCCGCCAGCCGCACGATGATGTCGCTGCAGGTGCGCTCGAACAACCTCGCCAACGTCAACACGCCCGGCTTTCGCGCTGACATGGAGCGTGCCCAGGCGGTTGCGGTCGAGGGCTACGGCTACGACAGCCGGCATATGGCGGTGGTGCAGAACAATGGCGTCAACCTGGCGGCCGGTCCACTGATGGCCACCGGCCGCGAGCTGGATTTCGCGGTCAAGGGCACCGGCCTGATCGTCCTTCAGGACGGCGAGGGCGAGGCCTACACCCGCCAGGGCAGCATGCAGATCGACTCCGAAGGCCGCCTGACGCTCAACGGCCGTGCCGTCATGGGCGAGAACGGCCCCATTGAACTGCCCGAGCATGACCGGGTGGAAATCGGCAATGACGGCACCGTCTCGATCATGGCACCGGGTGACTGGCTGATGGCCGAAGTCGACCGCATCCGCCTGGTAGACGTCGCCGCGGCCGATTTGATGAAGAACGACGCCGGCCTGCTGGTGATGCGCAATGGCGAGCCCGCCGTGCCCAGCGAAGACGTGCGTCTGGCCAGCGGCTTCCTTGAGTCGAGCAACGTCTCGGCCATCGAAGAGCTGGTCAGCACCATGAGCCTCAACCGCCTGTTCGAAACCCAGGTGAAAATGATGAAAGCCGCCGAGGACCTTTCCAACGCCGGCAACCAGATGATCCGCGGCAGCTGATCGGGAGATAACGCATGAGTTCCGCACTTTGGGTCAGCAAGACTGGTCTGGCCGCCCAGGACACCGCCATGGCGACCATTGCCAACAACCTGGCGAACGTAAACACCAACGGTTTCAAGAGCGACCGTGCGGTCTTTGAAGACCTGTTCTACACCATCGAGAAGCAGCCGGGCGCTCAGGCCGACGAGGTCAATACCGTACCGTCCGGCATTCAGCTGGGCAGCGGCGTGCGCGTCGCCGGTACGCAGAAGGTGTTCACCGAAGGCAGCATGCAGACCACCGGTCAGCCGATGGACCTGGCCATCGTCGGGCGCGGCTTCTTTCAGGTGGAGTCGCCCAATGGCGACATCCTCTACACCGAAAACGGCCAGTTCCAGCTCAACGCTGAAGGCGTGATGGTCAACGCCCAGGGCCTGCCGCTGGAGCCTGCCATTGAAGTGCCGCAGGGCAGCACCGGATTCACCGTGGGCAGCGATGGCATCGTCACTGCCGTGTTGGCGGGTGACACCATGCCGTCCGAGCTGGGCCAGATCACCCTGGTCAACTTCACCAACCCGGGCGGCCTGGAAGCGCTGGGTGGCAACCTCTATCGCGAAACCGTCGCCAGTGGCGAGCCGGTGGAAGGTGTCGCGGGCGAGGAAGGCCTGGGGCAGCTCAAGCAGGGCGTGCTGGAAGGCTCCAACGTGCAGGTGGTCGAGGCCATGGTGGCGATGATCGCCGTCCAGCGCGCCTACGAGGCCAATGCCAAGGTGCTCGACGCGGCATCCGGCATGCAGCAGTTCCTCAACCAGACCGTTTGAGACCGATGATGCGCACCCCGATCCTGTTTCTTGCGGTGGCCTTGCTGGGCGGCTGCGCCAGCTTCAACGAGATGCTGCCGGAAGACGATTCCAGCGAATTCGAGCCGCTGGAACTGGACTACAGCCTACCGCCCACCAGCGGCGGCGGGCTCTTCCGTTCCGGCTATGGTGGCTCGCTGGTCAGCGACAATCGTGCGGTGCGTGTCGGCGACATCCTCACTGTGGTGCTCGACGAATCGACCCAGTCGAGCAAGAGCGCCGGCACCAGCTTCGGCAAGGAGTCGAGCATCGGTATCGGTATCCCCACCGTGCTCGGCAAGACCTACCCGGATATCGAGACCTCGGCGGGCGCCGAGCGTGACTTCGACGGTTCGGCGAAAAGCTCGCAGCAGAACACCCTGCGCGGCTCCATCGCCGTCACGGTGCATCGCGTGCTGCCCAACGGCACCTTGCTGATCAAAGGCGAGAAGACCCTGCGCCTGAACCAGGGCGACGAGTTCATTCGCCTCGCCGGGCTGGTGCGGGTCGACGACATCAACCGCTACAACCAGGTGTCCTCGCAGAGCGTGGCCAACGCGAAGATTTCCTATGCCGGACGCGGTGTGCTCAACGACAGCAACTCGGCCGGCTGGCTGACGCGCTTCTTCACCTCGCCGCTGTTCCCTCTTTAAGCGATAGCCGAAATGACTAATCCGATGCGATCCCTCAAGCTGTTGTTCGCCGCCTGCGCCTTGTGCTGGCATGCGTCGACTCAGGCCGTGCCGCTGATGGATCTGGTGGATATCGAAGGCATCCGCGGCAACCAGCTGGTGGGCTATGGCCTGGTGGTCGGCCTGGACGGCACGGGCGACAAGAACCAGGTCAAGTTCACCAACCAGTCGGTGGTCAACATGATCAAGCAGTTCGGCGTGAACCTGCCGCCGAACGTCGACCCCAAGCTGAAGAACGTAGCCGCGGTGACTGTCACGGCGATGGTGCCGCCGTCCTACAGCGCGGGGCAGAGCATCGACGTCACGGTGTCTTCCCTGGGCGATGCCAAGAGTCTGCGCGGCGGCCAGCTGCTGATGACGCCGCTGCAAGGTGTCGACGGCGAGACCTATGCTCTGGCCCAAGGCGCAGTGGTTATCGGTGGCGTCAATGCCGAAGGCGCCAGCGGCTCGCGGATCGCCATCAATACCTCCAACAGCGGGCTGATTCCCAATGGTGCGACGGTCGAACGGATGATCCCCAGCGACTTCGCCCAGCGCCCGGACGTAATGCTCAATGTGCGTCAACCGAGCTTCCAGACCGTCACCCGTGTGGTTGATGCCATCGACAGTATCTTCGGCAAGGGCACTGCGACGGCGCTCAACGCCACCAAGGTCTCGGTGCGTGCGCCGGTCACCAGCACCCAGCGCATGAGCTTTATGGCGATGCTGGAACGGCTGGACGTGGAAGAGGGCCGCACCAAACCGAAGGTGGTGTTCAATAGCCGCACCGGCACCGTGGTAGTCGGCGAGGGTGTGCGGGTCAAGGCGGCGGCGGTGGCCCACGGTAACCTTACCGTGACCATCAGCGAGCGGCCGCAGGTGAGCCAGCCCGGCGCGTTCTCCCGCGGTGAAACGGTGGTCACGCCGCAGTCGGACGTGGCCATCGAGCAGGACCGCAAGGCCATGTTCAAGTGGCCCGAAGGCGCCAGCCTGGAAAGCATCATCAACACCATCAACAGTCTCGGCGCCACGCCTGATGACGTGATGAGCATTCTGCAGTCACTGGAACGTGCCGGTGCGCTCAACGCTGAACTGATAGTGATGTAACAAGATGAGCATCGTTTCCCTACCCCAGCATCTCAACACCCTGCGCAACCGCCCGGATGGCCCGACTGCGGCGCGGCGCCAGCAGCTGGAGGTCGTCGCCGAGCAGTTCGAGGCGATGTTCCTGCAGCAGATTCTCAAGCAGATGCGCAAGGCCAGCGACGTGCTCGGCGCCGGCAATCCCATGCGCAGCCGTGAGCTGGATACCATGCGCGACTTCTACGACGAGGTGCTGGCCGACACCATGGCCAGCAGGCGCCAGACCGGGATTGCCGACATGCTGGTGCAGCAGTTGAGTGGCGAAGTATCAGGTGCAGCGCCTGCGCCGGCTGTTCTGGCGGGTCACGCCGGTAGCGGGCTGCAAGGCGGCGGTCTGCATGCCCTGCGCGGCACCTGGCAGCGTGGCGTGGATGCCCTCGACAGCGCCTGGGAAGGCGGCAAGGCCGGCTTCAAGACACTGGTCGATAGCGTCATCAAGCACGAGTCTGCCGGCAACATCGCGGCCGTTTCGCCCAAGGGCGCCCGCGGCCTGATGCAGCTGATGCCCGGCACCGCGCAGGACATGGCCGCCGAGCTCGGCCTGCCGTTCAGCGAGGCACGGCTGACCAGCGATGCCGCCTACAACAAGCGCCTGGGCAGTGCCTATCTGAGCAAGATGCTCGATCGCTACGATGGCCACGAAGCCTTGGCCCTGGCCGCCTACAACGCCGGCCCCGGCAAAGTAGATGAATGGCTCAAGATCCATGGCGACCCGCGCAAGGGCGAGATTGGCACCGGTGCCTGGGTGCAGAAGATTCCCTATGCGGAAACCCGCAACTACACCCGCAACATCCTCAACGACCTGAGCGCCGCTGCTCCGCGACCAGCCGAACCCCGTGCGCAGTTGGTGCCGGTGGCCAGCCCGCAGCCTGCCCTTAAGTCCGGCGTCGAGGCGGTCGCTTTATCCCCTGAGCAGCGCAATGTGGTCGGTGTGCGCCACCTTTCCGTGGCGTTCGCGCAACCGATCCGGATCGAGCCTAAGGAAGTCGTGTCGTGAGTATTCTTGGTCAAATTGGCTATAGCGGCGTTCGCGCCACGCAGATCGCCCTGACGGCGACCGGGCAGAACATCGCCAACGTCAACACGCCCGGCTTCAGCCGCCTGACGCCCGAGCAGCATTCGCTCGGCGGGCAGACCGCGACCAGCATCGGCGGTGGTGTCCAGGTGACCAGCATCCGCCGGCTGTCCAGCGACTTTCACAACCAGCAGTTGTGGCGTGCCGGCACCGACAAGAGCTATTTCAGTACCAACCAGCAGTACCTGACCGCACTGGAAGGCTTGATCGACAGCGAAGGCTCCAGTGTCAGCGTCGGCCTGGACAACTTCTTCGCCGCCATCAGCGAAGCCAGCTCCACGCCAGAATCCATCGCCCTGCGCCAGCAGATCATCAGCGAGGCCAAGCAGCTGGCGCAGCGCTTCAACGGTCTGAACAACAACATCGGCACCCAGCTCAACGCCCTCAAGGGCCAGCGCGTGGCGATGACCAGCGAGATCAACGGGTTGTCGGGCAACATCGCCGAGCTCAATCTGCAGATCCGCGAGATGGAGTCCACCGGGCGCGACACCGCGACCCTGCGCGACTACCGCGAGAATCTGGTCAAGGAGCTCAGCCAGTACGCCGGCATCCGCGTCCAGGAGGCGCCAGACGGCACCCTCGACGTATCACTGGCCAACGGTCAGCCCCTGGTAGCAGGCATCACCGCCGGGCAATTGAAGATCAATGAAAACGCCGCCGGCGTGCAGGAGATGACGCTGGTCTTCGCCAAGACCACCTTCCCGTTGAACCAGGACGGCATGGGCGGCTCGCTCGGCAGTCTGTACGACATGGAAAATGGCGCTCTGCGCCCGGCGCAGCAAGACCTGCATGATATGGCCGGCGCGCTGGCGAAGATGGTCAACGACAACCTAGCAGCCGGTTACGACCTCAACGGTGAGGGCGGCAAATCACTGTTCATCCACAACCCGGGCAGCATCAGCAGCATGTTGACGGTCACCGATCTGTCTCCCGAAGAACTAGCGTTCTCCAGCGTCTTCGAGCTGGACGCCAACGGCGATCGACAGGGCGTAGTGGGCAACAACCAGAACCTGCTGGCGCTGCTGGAACTCAAGTCGGCCAAGGTCAACGTGGCCGGCAGCGACGTGCCGCTCAATGATGCCTACGCCGGCCTGGTCGGTCGTGTGGCCAGCACCAGCCGGCAGAACCAGGCGGACCTCAGCGCCGCGCAAACGGTATCCGATCAGGCCCAGGCCCAGCGCGACAGCGTCAGCGCCGTGAACCTGGACGAAGAAGCGGTCAACCTCATGGCCTACGAGCAGGCCTACCAGGCCAACATGAAGGTCATCAGCACCTCCAACGATTTGTTCAACGCCGTATTGGCGATGTTCTGAGCCGGCCGCGGCCGATTCGACTGACGAGTAAAGACACGATGCGCATCTCCAACGCCCAGATCACCGCCATGATGCACGGCTCGATGAACACCAGCTCCGAGAAGCTCGGCAAGCTGATGCAGCAGATGGCCACCGGCGAGCGCATGCTGCTGCCTTCGGACGACCCGATTTCGGCGGTGCGCGTGCTGCGCATCCAGCGTGAGGAAGCCAGCCTCACCCAATACCGCACCAACATCGCCAACGTCTCGGGCAACCTGTCCAAGCAGGAGGGCAACCTCAAGGCCACCTCTGACACCATGCTCAACGTGCGTGACATGCTGTTGTGGGCCGCCAATGGCAGCAACACCAGCGAAGATCTGGCGGCCATCGCCAACGAGCTGGAAAGCCTGGAACAGACCATCCTTAGTTTCGCCAACGTGCGTGATGAAGAAGGCCGCTACCTGTTTTCCGGCACCCTCAGCAACCGCCCGGCCATCACCTTCGACCAGGGTGCCTACAAGCTCACTGGCAATGACCAGTACCGTCAGGCCGCCGTGGCAAACGGCGTGCTGGTGGATGAAAACGTCACGGCCGAGTATGTCTTCGGTGTCGATGTCAAGATGCTCAACGACCTGCATGCTCTGGTGGAGAAGCTCAAGGCGCCGGGTCTGGATGCCGGCGATCCCCAACTGCGCATCGACATTACCGACACCCTGACCAGCCTCGACATCACCCATGGCCGCCTGCTTGGCGCCGTTACCGAACTGGGTGGCCGGCAGAATACGCTGACCCTGCTGTCTAGCAGCAACGAGGACGTTTCGCTGGTCAACCAGAAGATCGAAGGCGAGCTGTCCCAGCTAGACTACGCCACGGCTAGCATCGACCTGAACAACTACCAGCTCTCGCTGCAGGCGACGCAGAAGACTTATTTGAAGATCAACGGGTTATCGCTGTTTGGCATGCTCTGACCCGAGGTAGCGTAAATGAAGATAGGTAGACAGCTACCGGGTGTAACTCCGATCAACCCGCAGGAGCGGCGCGAGGTCGCGCCGCGCGGTACGCCTGCGCCGTTGCGTGTCGGCGTATCGGGCGATACCGCGTCTACTGAGGCGGCCACCAGCAAGAGCACCAGCTTCAGCCTGCAGCTCAACCAGCAGCTTTCCTCCATGCAGTCGGCGGACAACTATCTCGGCGATCTGCAGACCCGTCTGTCGCAACTCAAGCTGAGCCTCAGTCGCCAGATCAGCTCGCCGCCGCCCAACGGCGAAGAAGTGGTTCGGCAGGCGGTGCAGGAGGTCGACGCGCTGCTCAAGGAGCGCAGCAAGCGTTCCGCCAACTCGCTGGACGCCAACTTCAAGCTGCGTTTGACCGAGCCGGTGCGCAGCCGTTTCAGCCTGCAGGGGCTGGAGTCGTTGGAGAAGATTCGTCAGTCGGGCGCCGAGACCCTGCTGTTCAGCGGCGGGCGTAAGCTGGCCGAGCCGGTGGCGGTGGTCCTCGACGACGAGATGAACGACGAGCAGATCCTGCGGCGCTTCAATGGCAGCTTGGGCCAGGCAGGTATTCGTGCCGAGTTGGATCACAACGGGCGGCTGTCGTTTTCGGCCCGCGAAGCCGACTGGCAGCAGCTCAAGCCGCAGCTGGTGGTGCAGGGCGAGGGCAAGCTGTTTCCCAAAGGCAAGTACGCCCACCTGCCGAGCCAGGATGAGCAGCTGCTGAGCTTTCCCGAGGAGTTGCAGCTCGATTCGTTCCGGGAGCTGCGTCGTCTGCTCGATAACGTGGTAGCGGGCCTGGATAAAGTCACTGCGCTGCGTGAACAACTGAGCAATCGCCAGCAGGAGATCCGCGAATTCCTCGCGCGCCAGGCCCACGCCGATGAAAAGCAGTGGGCCATGGACTTCTCGCGCTCGGTGTTCAACCTGATGCAGCGCAGCCCCTCCAGTTACGCCGCGGTCACCCAGACGGTGGTCGCCCAGGCCACTATCAGCCGCTTTGCGGTGGTCAGCTTGTTGTCCTGAGGCGTTATATAACAGGCCGTTGAAAAACGTAGGCGAGGCAGGCAAGACAAGGCAAAAACAGGCGAGGAAGCGGAGTTTAGGTGTCCTAAATGAGCATTCCGAGCCTGTTTTTAACGCAGTATTGCCAACGCAGGTAGTTTTTCAACGGCCTGTCAGGGCGCGCTGCGGTCGATAAACTTCACGTCCGACGGTTTGCCGATCGGCAGCGTCTGCAGGGTTTCGCCCAGCAGGCCGCTGTCGGGGTCGCGTTGCAACAGCACCAGCGCATCACTTTTCTGATTGGCGATGAGCATGAATCGGCCGCTGGGGTCGATGGCGAACTCACGCGGCTCGCGGCCTTCGCTGGCGCGCCGCTGGATTTCTCGCAAACTGCCGTTCTCTTCGATGGCATAGACCACGATGCGATTCGTCTCGGCCCGGTCGCTGACATAGAGGAAGCGACCGTCCGCCGACGGGTGAATCGCGCCCGGTGAATGCGGTGCGGTATCGCCGCCTTCGGCCAGGTCCATCAGCTGACGTTGCACCAATGTGCTATCCACATGATCGAAGCGCGCCACCTGGGCGCTTAGCTCCAGGGTGGCGTAGGCCTGGCTGCCATCTGGGCTGAACACCAGGTGCCGCGGTCCGCTGCCGGGCGGCAGTTTGATGCTGCCTGGTTCGGCCGGCGACAGCGGGCGTTCGGAGTTGCCTGGGTCATAGCGGTAGGCAAATATCCGGTCCGCGCCCAGATCGCTGACGAACAAAGTTTTGCCGTCCGGTGACAGTACAGCCGAATGCACATGCGGGGACTTCTGCCGGTCGGGGTGAACCTCGCTGGCTTTGTGCGCGGCCAGTTGTGTCACCGGTTGTAGCGTGCCGTCCTCAGCAACCGGCATGACTGCCAGACTGCCGCCGGGATTAGGCCGCGAGCCATAGTTGGAGACGAACAGATTGCGCCCGTCATGGCTCAGACTCAGGTGTGTCGGCTCGTCGCCAAGGCTGATCTGTTGCCACAGTGGTGACAGCTCGCCGCTTGCCGGGTCAAGGCTGAACGCGCTGATCCGGCCTATAGGGTCAGGCTGGCCAGGGCCGTTCTCGTTAGCGGCAAAGACGCGATTGTTTTGCAGGTCCAACACCAGCCACGAGGGGTTGGAGCTTTCCACAACCTGCAGCGGCTGCGGATTCAGCCGGCCCTGTTCAGGGTCGAATTGCAGGCGATAAATGCCCGCGCGGTCGCTGTCGTGGGTGTAACTGCCGATCAGAACTTGTGGCATGGCGAGTGCGGCTCCCGTGGTGCTGAAGGCCAGGGTCGCGGCGAGCGCCACGCGGTTGAGCAGGCTGTGATGGCGCATGGGGGGTCTCCACGACGGTCGTGCAGGCTATGACCGCGGCCGGCGCGCATTGATCCGGCCCATCGACTCAGCGCATGCCACCGCTGCGATCGGCCGTTCGCGTACTGGCCGCATCGAATGTCTGCTTCGCGGCCCGGCCACGCGCCAGGCCATGGCAGCCGATCACCACCGGCACCGCCAGCACAGCCCAGCTAAGCCAGTCGCCCACACCGTCGGAAACCAGCCCGGCAATCAGGCCAAGGGCCGACAGCAGGGCGACGAGCACAGGCCACAGCCACAGACGGATCATGACCGGGCCTCGGTCGCACCGCGCTTGAGCCACAGGTACAAGCCGCTACCCAGTACGACGATGGTGAGGATATCCAGCAACGCCCAGAGCACTTTCAGCGGCAGGCCGCCGTAGTCGCCGAAATGCAATGGCTCGGACAGCTGCAGCGCGGTGACGTACCAGGGGCGAGGGCTGGCTTCGAGCACTTCGCCGGAAACCGGGTCCACCAGCAGTGCCTGAGTCAGACGCGATGTCAGCGGCGTGTTGCCTCCGAGGATCACCGCCACATGCTCGGGCGTCGCACGCAGGGTGCCGGGCCAAGCGATCATCGACACGGTCATGTCCGGCGCGGCGGCCAGCACCCGGTCCATTGCGGTCTGGATGGAGCCGTCGGCGGCCGGAACGCCTTCGGCGTCGGCGGCCAGCAGCACGCGGGTATCTCCGGCTTGCAGCGCAGCGACCTGCTCGGCCTGCCAGCCCTTGAAGATCAGATCCGCCCAGGTGTTGATCACCCCGGTGAAGCCCACCGCCAGCGCCCACACCAGCGTGACGATACCGAGCAGGTTGTGCAGGTCCAGCCAGCGCGTGCGCGGGGCGCGCTCGCGACGCACCTCGCCGAAGCCGAGCTTGCGCATGAAGGGCGCGTAGAGCACCACGCCTGAGACGATGGCGACGATCAGCAACAGCCCCATGAAACCGAGGAATAGCTTGCCCGCGAGCCCCGCATAAAGGTCCACGTGCAGGCGGTACATCACGCTCATAAAGCCTTCGTCGAAGTTCGGCACACCCACCACTTCGGCGGTACGCGCGTCGGACATGATCAGTAGCGACTCGCTCTCATCGGTGTCGACGCGGGTGTCGAGCTTGACGTACCAGAGGTCCGGCGCGTCCTCTTCGGCGAAGAAATACAGCGGCACCAGCCCCTGATAGGCCCGCACCGCCTCGGCAGCGACCTGATCCACCGAGGCGCGCGGCGTGCCTTCCGGCATCGGCGGCGCCTCGATCTCGCTACCGGTCAGGTGCTCGATCTCGTGGGAGAAGATCAGCGGCAGGCCGGTCAGGCACAGCATCAAGATGAAGAGGGTGCAGACGAGGCTGGACCACTTGTGAATCCAGCTCCAGCTGCGAAGGGTACTCGCCTGCATCAGAAGTCGACCGTGGCGCTGAGGGAGAGCGTGCGTGGGGCGCCGAGGACGAGGTAGTTGGCGCCGGGAAACCCGCCGGTGGAGGCCCAGTAATCGCGACCAGTGGCATTGTCCAGGCGGGCGCGGAAGGTGACGTCGCGCTCGTGCAGCTGGACCTTGTAGCGGGCGCCCAGGTCCAGGCGCGTCCATGACGGCAGGCGGAGATCGTTCTCGGCGCTGGCGTACTGTTTTCCGGTATGCACCACCAGGCTGGTCAGGGTCAGCCCTTGCACGCCAGGCACGTCCCATTCACCGCCAAGGTTGGCCTGTATCTTCGGTACGCCGATGGCATCGTTGCCGTCGTTGGCGCCGTTCAGGGTCTTCGTCTGCTCGGCGTCCAGCAGCGTCACGCCGCCCAGCAGGCGTACGCCGTAGGCCGGCTCGCCGAACATTGAAAGCTCGATGCCACGGTTGCGTTGTTCCCCGCCTTCGCGGAAGACCTGATTTTCGACGATGCCGAATGGTCGATCGGTGGTGAACACCGCAATGCTGCCTCCCAAAGAGCCGCCGTCGTACTTGAGGCCGATTTCGGTTTGCTTGGCGACATAGGGCGCGAGAGACGCGCCGGAATTGAGCACCGGAAGTCCATTCGCGGTGGTGGGTGCTGTTTCGCCCCGGGTCAGGCCTTCGATGTAATTGGCATAAACCGAAAGTTCGTCGTTCAGGTGATAGACGATGCCGGCAACCGGAGTGGTTTCATAGGCGTTGTAATGACCGGAGCGATCACCGGAAGCTGCCGCGTAACTTGTGGTTTCGATACCTTGCCGGCGTGCGCCGAGCGTGACCAGAAGCTGGTCGTCGAAAAAGCCCAGGGTGTCGGCTATCGCCAGGCTTTGAGTAGCGACCTTTTCCGTGACTCCCGGGTTCGAGAGATCGCCACCGGGGAAGGTCACAGCCGTTGGGAGCGGGGCATCGAAGGGGTCATAGAGATTTCCGGCCACTGGGCCGAAGAAGGTGAAGGCGTTCTTTTCCTCGGAGTCATACATCGCGGCAGAGGTCACGATTTCATGTGAAACCGGCCCGGTCTGCGCGCGAAAACGCAGGCCGATTTCGCCGGTATACACACGGTCCTCCCGGTGATTGTCGAAGCGCGACGCGGTGGTAACTCCGGTGGGCGTGGCGGTGGGGTTTGAGAGGCGGTTCTGCTCCTCGCCGTCACGCATGCCAGCGGCCAGCCAGCCGGTTACCGACTGGGCGAAATCGTACTCGGCGCGGAAGGTGCCAAAGGTCTGCTTCTCTTTCGAATAGGTCCAGGGCTGGGCGAAGTTGTCTTCGGCGTCCGGTGTGCTGGGGATGCCGCCGCTAGGCGTCACGCTCGGGCGTGGGTTGTCCAGGAAGTGATACTGGTGACCGATATCCGCCGACAGACGCAGTTGGTCACCCTGGTAATCCAGACCCAGGGCGAACATGTCCAGCGTCTGGTCTTCATCCTCGACGCCGGTTTCGCCGGCGCGCTTGGCGGCGTTGAGGCGGACGCCGAAGCGGTTCTCCTCGCCGAAACGGCGGCCGATATCCGCAGCGATCATTTCCTGGCCGCCGCTTTCCGCACCAACAGTCAGCCGCGTCAGCGGCTCGTTCGGCGCGCGCTTGGGCAGAAGCGTGATCGCGCCGCCGATGCCGGTGCCCCCTGGCGCCGCGCCATTGAGGAAGGCGCTGGCGCCACGGAACACCTCGACCCGCTCGATGAACTCGCCCGCCACGTACTGGCGTGGCAGCAGGCCATACAGGCCGTTATAGGAGATGTCATCGGAGAAAAGCGGGAAGCCTCGCACCACATACAGCTCCTGCATATTGCCGAAGCCCCGCGCCACCCGAACCGAAGGATCGTTCTGCACGATGTCCGACACACTGCGCGCCTGCTGGTCCTGGATCAGCTGCGAGGTGTAGGAAGTGGAGGTGAACGGCGTATCCATGTAGTCCTGGTTGCCGAGGATGCCGACCCGACCACCACGCGCCACCTGCTCGCCGACATAGGGTTCGGTCAGCCCGCCGGCCGAGGCGTCCGCGCTGGCGACGATTTCGGTTTCCGGGAGTTCGAGCGGCTCGCCGGGTTGGCTGGTCTGTTCTGTCTGCGTGTTTGCAGACTGCTGCGCCAGTGCTGGCGCACCAGCGAGGCTGGCAACAAGGCAGGCGGGCAGCAGGGCGGAGACGGCACCTGTTTTACGTGGGAGGCGAAGGATGGTCATGGTGGGCCTGATTGGGCTGGTGGTCTGAGCAGAGGACATGCCGTTGCAGAAGCCTGATCGGCATGCATCAGAGCGAATAGAATAATCGAGTGATAACAATTCGCAATAGTATTCACATTTGCCCTGTAGCACAGACACTTTCGCTAGGACTCACGAAAAAACTTCTACGGCTGTCGATTCGTGTTCCTGCTGTTCGACCAATCCATGACCCTAACCACGAGAGCGGGAGATGGACATGACACACGACGAAAAAAGTATCCGCGAGCTTCACGATGCCTTCGAGCGCGACACCAAGGCCAAGGATCTGGACCGAATCATGAATCAGTACGCCGACGATCTGGTTGCCTTCGATGCGGTCGGCGTCCTGCAGTTCAAGGGGCGGGATGAATACCGTGCTCACTGGCAGCGTTGCTTCGAGTTCTGCCAGGGCGAGGGCTTCTTCGAAACCCACGAGCTGCACGTGACGGTCAGTGGTGACATGGCCTACAGCCGCATGCTCAACCACTGCGGCGGGCCTAATGCTGAAGGCCAGATGCAAACCGCCTGGATGCGCGGCACGCGTGTCTGGGCCAGGCGCGACGGCGACTGGAAGGTGACCCACGAGCATTTCTCCATACCGTTCGACATGGAAACCGGCCAGGTCTGCATGTCGCAGGAGCCGTCGTCCGACCAGCAACGAGCTGGCTGAGGGTATTCGTCGCCCGCTGACGCACCCTTGTTCGCCGGCTGCTAGCTTTTTTGCATGGCTGGCGGACGGAGTGCGTCATGAAATACCTGTGCTTGATCTACTACGACGAGCAGCGTGTCGACGAAATGAACGACGAGCAGTGGCAGGCACTGGTTGCACGCTGCCTGACCTGCGGTGAAGAGCTGCGTGCCAGCGGCCATATGCTTGCCGGCGAGCCGCTGCAATCGGTGCGCACGGCGCGTACGGTGAGGGTTCGCGATGGTGTCGCGACGACGGTCGATGGGCCTTTCGCCGAGACCCGCGAGCAGCTGGCCGGCTTTTACCTGATTGAAGCGGCCGACCAGGCCGAAGCCGAAGCCATTGTCGCGAAGATTCCGCCGGCGACGTTCGGCAGCGTCGAGGTGCGTCCGTTGCGTCAGCTGCCGCAGCGCTGACATGTACTACAGCGGACAAACTGCGACAGCGACGGTCGAGGCGGTGTACCGGGCCGAGTCGCGCCGGGTGCTGGCGACGCTGATCCGCCTGCTAGGTGATTTCGATCGTGCCGAGGAGGCCATGCACGATGCATTCGCCGCCGCCCTGCAGCAGTGGCCCCGCGATGGTGTGCCAGGCAATCCGCGCGCCTGGCTGGTTTCTGCCGGGCGTTTCAAGGCCATCGATGCCCTGCGACGGCGTGCGCGTTTCGATGCCTCGCTATGGCTGCTGGCCGAGCAGCTGGAGGGCGAGGCGCATAAAGCGGAGCTCGATGAGGTGGAAGACGATCGTTTGCGGCTGATCTTCACCTGCTGCCACCCGGCGTTGCCGGCCGATGCACGGGTGGCGCTGACCCTGCGCGTGGTCTGCGACCTGACCACCGAGGAGATCGCCCGGGCCTTTCTTGCCGCGCCTGCCACCATTGCCCAACGTATCGTGCGGGCCAAGGCGCGAATCCGCGATGCGCATATTCCCTACCGCGTGCCGGAGCGCGAGGAGCTGCCGACACGGCTCGACAGCGTGTTGCGGGTGATCTACCTGGTGTTCAACGAAGGCTATTCGGCCTCGGCGGGGCCTGCGCTGACTCGGGCTGATCTGAGCGCGGAGGCGATCCGTCTTGGTCGGCTGTTGCTGGAGCTATTGCCCGATGCCGAAGTGATGGGCCTGCTGGTGCTGATGCTGCTGCACGAGGCGCGTCGGGCGGCGCGCACCGATGCGGCTGGCGACCTGGTGCGGCTGGAAGAGCAGGACCGCAGTATCTGGGACCGACGGCTGATCGACGAGGGCTTGCAACTGGTGCGTCGCGCCCTGGCCAGCCGTGAGATCGGGCCCTATGCGCTGCAGGCGGCAATCGTCGCCGTGCATGCCGAGGCGGCGAGCGCAGAGCAGACCGATTGGGCGCAGATCGTCCGGCTCTATGACGTGTTGCTGAGCCTGAGCCCGTCGCCGGTGGTGGAGCTGAATCGTGCGGTGGCCGTGGCCATGCGCGACGGCCCGGCAGCGGGCCTGGAGCTGGTGGACGAGCTGCTGGCCCGCGGCAAGCTGTGCGATTACCACCTGAGCCACGCCGCCCGTGCCGACCTGCTGCGACGGCTGGGACGCATCATTGAAGCCCGCGAAGCCTATCGCGCGGCGCTGCAGCTGGTTCGGCTGGAGCCGGAGCGGCGGTTTCTGCAACGGCGGCTGGACGAGTTGGGCTGATCCACATGGATGGCTTCCGCGCTATATGTGGGAGCCGCGCCCCGCGGCGAATTCAGGCGCAAGCCTGCCATCAAAGCAAAAGCTTCGCCCCGGGGTCGGGGCTCCCACGAGAGTGCAGTGCTGTGATTGCTTGACGGTTCCCGCACCAAATGTTGAGAGCCGCGCCGCCGCGACGAATGCAGACGTTAGCCTGCCAGCAAGGCCGAAAAGCTTCGCCCCCGAGGTCGGGGCTCCAAAGGCAGTCAGCACATACCGAGCCCATGGGAGCCGCGACCTCGCAGCGAATGCAGGCGTTAGCCTGCCAGGAAGGCCCAAACGCTTCGCCCCGAGGGCGGGGCTCCCACGCAGAGTGCAATGCATGGTGCTGCTTGGTTGAGGGCTGGATCAGCCGTCCGTGCTGCCTGCCGGCAGGTAATCGCTGCGGCTCAGGCCGTGGCGCTGCATCTTTTCGTTGAGGGTGCGGCGTGGCAGCTGCAGCAGGTTCATCACGTCGCTGATATTGCCTTTGCACTGCTGCAGGGCATGGTGCAGACACTGGGCCTCGAAAGCCTCCATCTGCTCGGCCAGCGAGGTGCCGCCAGTGTTCAGCGGGGCGCTGGTAGCCGGGGTGGTAAGGCCTAGGGCGTGGCGCTCGGCGGCGTTGATCAGCTCGCGCACGTTGCCCGGCCAGTCGTGGCTGAGCAGCTGCGTCAGTTCACCGGGCCCGACCGGCAGCGGCTCGCGGCCATGGCGTTGCGCAGCCTGGCTGGCGAAGTGTTCGAACAGCAGCGGAATGTCCTCGCGCCGCTCGCGCAGTGGCGGGATATGCAGTTCGGCAACGTTTAGACGATACAGCAGGTCTTCGCGGAAACGACCGCCGCGCACCTCTTCCAGCAGGTCCGGTTTGGCTGCGCTGATCACCCGCAGATCGACCTCGATGCTGCGGTTGGAGCCAAGGCGTTCGAGTGTCTTTTCCTGCAGCACGCGCAGCAGCTTGACCTGCTGGGCCAGCGGCATGCTTTCGATCTCATCAAGGAACAGCGTGCCGCCATGGGCGTGTTCGATGCGGCCGATGCGCTTGCCTTGGGCGCCGGTGAAGGCGCCACTTTCGTGGCCAAACAACTCGCTTTCGAAGATGGTTTCCGGAATGGCGGCGCAGTTCAGCGCCACGAAAGGGTTGCGCGCCCGCGGGCTGAAATCGTGCAGGCAGCGGGCGACCTGCTCTTTGCCGCTACCGGTGTCGCCGCGAATCAGTACGTTGACGTCGGTGCCGGCCAGCTCCAGCACTTGTCGGCGCAGGTTATCCACAGCGCGGGAGACGCCCAGCAGCATCGATTCGATCCGGCCCTTGCGGGTGAACTGCTCGCGCAGCTGGCGGTTTTCACAGACCAGCCGGCGCTTATCCTGGGCGCGGCGCACGCTGTCGAGCAGGCGCTCTGGCGTGAAAGGTTTCTCGATGAAGTCATAGGCGCCCTGGCGCAGCGCCTGTACCGCCATCGGCACGTCACCGTGGCCGGTGACCATGATCACTGGCAGCTCCGAATCGAGCGCCACCACCTGTTCCAGCAGGCCGAGGCCGTCCAGGTCCGGCATGCGCACATCGCTGACCAGCACGCCGGCAAAGTCACGGTCGATCAGGCCAAGCGCCTCGCGCGCACTGGCACAGGTACGAACGCTGAAACCAGACAGCTCCAGCCACTGCTGCACAGCCCGGCGTATCGCTGCTTCGTCGTCGATGAAAATTACCTGGCCGCTCATGTTGCGCTGCTCCTGTTACTCGGTGACGCACTCGTCGGCTAACGGCAGCCGAATCTCGAACACTGCGCCTTGCACATCATTGCGCACGTCGAGGCTGCCGCCCAGGTCGCGCACGATGCCGTAAGAAACCGCTAACCCCAGGCCCAGCCCCTGGCCAACCGGTTTGGTAGTGAAGAAAGGCTCGAACACCTGGTCCAGATGCTCACAGGCAATGCCGCCGCCGCTGTCGGCCACACTCAGGCGCAAGTCGCGAGCGTCACGCTGGCAAAGGATACGCAGCTCGCGCACAGGACTGTCGTGCATGGCATCCAGCGCATTGTTGAGCAGGTTGATCAGCACCTGCTCCAGGCGGATCGCATCGCCATTGACCCAGGCATCGGTGGGTATTTGTCGCACGATGGCAACATTTTCATTGCGAATGCGCGGGCCGAGCAGTTGCAGGGCCTGTTCCACCACATCGTCCAGGCGTACTCGCTGTGGCAGCCCGGCGGGGTTCTTGCGAGCAAAGGTTTTAAGGTGGCTGGTTAGCGCGGCCATGCGCTCGATCAGCCCTTCGACCTGGCCAAGGCCTTCGCGAACCGCCTCGCTGCGGCCGCTGTCGAGCAGCAGCCGCTGGCTGGCCAGCTGCATGCGCAGGGCGGTCAGCGGCTGGTTGATTTCATGGGCCAGCGCTGCGGACATCTGCCCCAGCGCCGCCATGCGCGCGGCATGGACGAGACCGTCCTGGGCGGTTTGAAGCTCACGGGTGCGCTCCTCTACCAGACGTTCCAGCTGGTTGCGACTGCGCTGCTCGACCCGCCGTGTCTTGCGTCGCTGGGCCAGGTAGAGCAACAGGAAGGCCAACGTCATCCACACACCCGCCGCGGCCAGCCGGTAACTGCGAATGCTCGCCGCCACCTGCTGCGGCTCTTGCAGCAGATGCAGCGTCCATTCTTCTTCGGGTAGCGGCAGGCGTTGCCAGAAATAGTTGTTGAGTCCGTCCGGGCCATCGACCTGACGGCGCTCGCTGTTCTCGGCAATGCGTTGCAGGGGCTTGCTGTGCAGCGGTTGCAGGGTCTGCTCAGCGTAGCGGCGTGCGGCAACCAGGCTGTCTCGCACTTCTTCGCTGAGCGGTTGCAGGTGGCGGAAGCGCCAGGCCGGACGGTTGCTGAGGATGACGATATCCAGCGCGTCGGTGATCAGCAGAATGCCCGGCTGGTTGATCCACTCGCGTTGCATGTCCTCCAACTCCAGCTTAACCACCAGCACGCCGAGGATTTCGCCGGAAGCGTTCTTCACGGAACTGGAGAGGAAATAGCCGGGAATCCCGGTGGTCACGCCAACCGCAAAATAGCGCCCAGTGTCCTGGGCCAAGGCATCGCGAAAATAGGGCCGGAAGCCGTAGTTACTGCCGACGAAACTGCTCCAATCGCTCCAGTTGCTTGCGGCCAGGGTTTCGCCGTTCAGGTCGATCAGGTACAGCACCGAAGAGCCGGCAGCCTGGTTCTGTTGCTCCAGCCGGTGATTGAGGCGCTGGCGCAACTGCACGTCATCGGGGTTTTCCAGCAGGTCGCGAATATCACTGTCCAGCGCCAGCAGGGCCGGCACCGAGCGGAAGCGTTCGACCTGGGTGTGGATCGCCTGGGCGTAAAGCTCCAGCTGCCCACCGGCTTCCTGGCTGCGTTCGAGCCAGACGCGCTGCTCGGCCAGGCGCCCGGCCCAGTACATGCTCAGCAGCAGGCCGCCGAGAATCAGCACTACGATCATGACGACGCGATGACGATGAACGAGGGCGGGCATGGGAGCCTCTTCCTGTGAGAGCAGCTATGTTAGCCAGAACGGGATGGTCGATGTTCGCTCGGACAACGAGGAAGTCGAAGGCAAGGGCAGCATGCCGAAGAAGGTTTTAGGCCGGAGTGGTTGCTTTCGCGGGCATGGCCCGCTCCTACCGGCGACTTGCGCGCTTTTCTGTGGGTACGGGCCATGCCCGTGAAAGCATCTGCAGTGGGGCTGGCCTTATTCGCTGGCATGGTCAGCTCCCACTGGCCGGACGGAATCGCCGACGGCGCTACGTTCCGCTATCCTTCGCCGCCCCCGGCTGGGCCCGCCAGGTTGCGGCTGCCGTTCGTTTTCAAGGTTCCCCAATGTTGCATTCGATCAAACAGAACTGGTTCGCCAATGTCCGTGGCGACGTCCTTTCCGGCCTGGTGGTAGCGCTGGCGCTGATCCCCGAGGCTATCGCTTTTTCCATCATCGCCGGGGTCGACCCGCGCGTCGGGCTTTACGCATCCTTCTGCATCGCCGTGGTGATCGCCTTTACCGGCGGCCGTCCGGGGATGATCTCCGCCGCCACCGGGGCCATGGCCTTGCTGATGGTGACCCTGGTGCGTGAGCACGGCCTGCAATACCTGCTGGCGGCGACGCTGCTCTGCGGCGTGCTGCAGATCGGCGCCGGTTACCTGCGCCTGGGCTCGCTGATGCGCTTCGTCTCGCGCTCGGTGGTCACCGGTTTCGTCAACGCGCTGGCGATCCTGATCTTCATGGCGCAACTGCCTGAGCTGACCAACGTCACCTGGCACGTCTACGCGATGACGGCGGCGGGGCTGGGCATCATCTACCTGTTCCCCTACGTACCGAAAATCGGCCGGGTGATCCCCTCGCCGCTGGTGTGCATTCTCTCGATGACCGCCGTGGCGATCTACTTCGGCCTGGATATCCGCACCGTAGGCGATATGGGCGAGCTGCCGGACACGCTGCCGATTTTCCTCTGGCCCGAAGTACCACTGACCTTCGAGACCCTGGCGATCATCTTCCCGTATTCGGCGGCGCTGGCCGTGGTCGGCCTGCTGGAGTCCTTGATGACCGCGACCATTGTCGACGAGCTGACCGACACACCCAGCGACAAGAACCGCGAGTGCAAGGGCCAGGGCGTGGCCAATATCGTTTCCGGCATGTTCGGCGGCATGGCTGGCTGCGCGATGATTGGCCAGTCGGTAATCAACGTGAAATCCGGCGGACGCACCCGGCTGTCGACGCTGATTGCCGGCGTGGTGTTGCTGCTGATGGTGGTCTTCCTCAGCGACTGGGTCGGGCAGATTCCCATGGCCGCGCTGGTGGCGGTGATGATCATGGTGTCCATCGGTACCTTCAGTTGGGACTCGATCCGCAACCTCAAGCACTACCCGCTTTCGACCAATATCGTCATGGTGGTGACCGTGGTAGTGGTGGTCTTTACCCACAACCTGGCCTTTGGCGTGCTGGCCGGCGTGCTGCTGGCGGCGCTGTTCTTCGCCAATAAGGTTGGGCATTACCTGCGCATCGAATCGCAGCTGGATGCCGAAGACCAGCGCCGCACCTACAAGGTGGCTGGGCAGGTGTTCTTCAGCTCGGCTGACAAGTTTGCGGCCGCGTTCGATTTCAAGGAGGCCGTCGCCAGGGTTACCATCGATCTGACCCAGGCGCACTTCTGGGACATCACCGCTGTATCGGCGCTGGACAAGGTAGTGCTCAAGTTCCGCCGCGAAGGCACCGAGGTCGAGGTGCTGGGGCTGAACGAAGCCAGTGCAACCATCGTCGACCGCTTCGGAGTACACGACAAACCCGAGGCAGTGGATAAACTCATGAGTCACTGAGGCAGGAGAGTGCTATGACCCAGGTATTGGCATGTATTGATGGATCCCCGCAGGCTTCTGCCGTCTGCGATTGCGCTGCCTGGGCCAGCCAGCGCCTGGGGGCCCCGTTGAGCCTGCTGCATGTGCTGGACCAGCAGCACTACCCGTTATCGGGCGACTTCAGCGGCATCATTGGCCTGGGCAGTCGCGAATTCCTGTTGGAAGAACTCGCCTCGCTGGACGAAAAACGCAACAAGCTGGCGCTGGAAGAGGGCCGCATGCTGCTCGACGCGGCCCGGCAACGCATCATTGACACGGGCGCGCCCCAGCCGGAGCTGCGTCAGCGTCACGGCGATCTGGTAGCTACCCTGCGCGAGCTGGAGCCTGAAATCCGCTTGCTTGTGATCGGTAAGCAGGGCGAAGACAGTAGCGACGACGCCCGGCTGATCGGCAGCCAGCTGGAAAATGTCATCCGCACCATGCACCGCCCCATCTTGGTCACCCCGGCCAGTTTCCTTGCGCCGACCACGGCCATGTTTGCCTTTGATGCCAGCGACACCGCGCGCAAGGGCATCGATATGCTGGCCGCCAGCCCGCTGCTCAAGGGCATCCCGATCCATCTGGTGACGGTCAGTAACGATACGTATGAGGCTCGCGCAGCGCTGGACTCGGCACGCGATAAACTGGCTGCGGTTGGCTTCGAAGTGCGTGTGGCGGTTCTGGAAGGTGATGTCGAAGCCAAACTGCGCGCCTACCAGACCGAGCACGCCATCGAGCTGCTGGTTATGGGCGCCTACGGACACACGCGGATTCGCCAGTTCTTCGTTGGCAGCACCACCACCAAAATGCTGAGCTCGGTCAGCACACCGCTGCTGCTGTTGCGCTGATTTTGCTCAAGACGACCAGCTGCGCGGCTCAAACCGTTGCAGCGGCCAATGCGGGCATTCTTCTATGGTCCGTTAACTAGCTGTACAGATCGGCGCGCGACCAGGGCAGTTCATGGGAGCCATCTTCGTGGGGCTTGCTCGCCAGAATCTGGTGCAGATTGATCCAGTTATTACGGAAACCATAGGCGCAGCCAGCCAGGTACACCCGCCAGATGCGCAATGCGCGTTCGGGGACCAGCTCTCGGGCCTTATCCAGATTGGCCTCAAGACGCTGGCTCCAGAAATCCAGCGTGCGCGCATAGTGCAGGCGCAGGCTCTCCACATCGACTATCTCCAGCCCCGACTCGCTGATGCACGCGCCGATCTGCACCAGATGCGGCAACTCACCGTGAGGGAACACGTAGCGGTCGATGAATTTGCCGGCACCATGGCCTACTGGCCGGCCATCGATATGCCGGGAGGTGATGCCGTGGTTCATCACCAGCCCGCCTGGCCGCACCACGCCCGACAATTGCTGGCAATACAGCGGTAAATTGGCGTGGCCGACGTGCTCGAACATGCCGACGCTGACTACCTTGTCGAACTTGCCTTCCCGGGGCAGGTCACGGTAATCCATCAGCGCCAGCTGCACTTGCCCGTCCAGGCCTTCAGCCGCAACGCGCTCGCGGCCAAGCTTGAGCTGCTCGCGGCTAAGCGTGATGCCGAATACCTCCACACCGAACTCTCGCGCAGCAAAACGCGCCAGCCCACCCCAGCCGCAGCCGACATCCAGCAAACGCTCACCGGGCTTCAAGCGCAGCTTGCGGCATAGATGTCGTAGCTTGGCCTGTTGGGCTTGGTCTAGATCCTCGCTGCCCGTCTCGTAATAGGCGCAGGAATAGACCATGTCGCGGTCCAGCCACAGCTGATAGAAATCGTTGGAAAGGTCGTAATGATAGGAAATGGCCTCGGCGTCCGTGCTCTTGTCATGGGCCTCGCGCTGCGGCGCCGCCCCCTTATCTTGTCCCAGCGCGCGACTCAGTGCGTCGCCGATACGGATCACCTCGGCCAGCGGCCCCTCCAGATCCAGCCGCCCTTCGACATAGGCGGCACCCAGCAGATCAAGGCTGGGGTGGGTAAGATCGGCCACCATCTGCGGATCGTTAATCGCCAGCGTCACCGTAGGCGACGGGCCAAGATCGACCGCCTTGCCGTCCCAAAGCTGAAGACGCAAGGGCAGTGATAGTTCACGCAGTGTAGGTAACAAGGACGCCAACATGCCTGATCTCCTTTTTTGGTACCAAACAAACCCTAGACCAACATTCAAAGACCATAGACCGAACGCACGATATTTTCTTTCTATGGGGCGATAGAAGGGCGACGACCGGCCACAGCGATGGCTGAAGGTGACTGGCTTGGTGGCGGCGGAGTCGATGCGGAGCGGGGAAGAAAGTGAACGCGGGACGCTCTAGTGCTGCTGTGGCTTAGAGCTATCAGCTGGGTGTTTCTTGATCAGAAGCAATGCTATGGCTAAATGCCATTGGTTTCGTTGTGCGCGCAGGCTACTCTCAGGTCACGCCGCAAATCGCGAGGCCAGACGCAAGCAAATTGGCGGAAGGCAGTGAGAGTCGAACTCACCCAGGAGCGGCTGCCGCCCCCAACCGGGTTTGAAGCCCGGCCGCAGCACCGGCTGCGATTGCCTTCCATATAGATTTTGCGGATGACTCCAGCAAGAAAGGACTCGGGTATGGGATGTGTTGCAGGCCCGAGCGGCGCATAGGCTAGCACGTCCGGCGGGTGTTCTGGATGCCGTTAGGCCCGAAGGGCAAGCAGGGAGAGAAATATGAAGGCTGATTGGAGCGATGCTCCGGAGTACATCAAGACGTACCGCCGGAAACGGAGTGCAGTTACCTGGGTGATCCCCGGAATCATCGGTACGGTCATCGTGTTAGGGGCGCTACAGGTCGCAGGCTCAGCATTCCTTAAAAGCACCACGCAGAGCATTGTTGAAAAACGCACCCAGCCCAAGCCAGCCCCCATTGTCGAAATCACGCGAGCGCAGCCAGCAGCGACCAAGGATTGGGACAGGGTAGTAGAGGAAGTAGCCGCGAGAGGGACAACGCCTCAGCCGCAAACACCCCAGCCCCAAGCTGCTACGACAGACGCACCACCCAAGCAAACAGTATTCAACGACAAGAACTACGTTCCCCAGGGGGCGACCAATATCGTTCCGGCGACTCGGGTAATCCCGGAGCCGGCCGTCACGATTCAGCCCCGCCAAAAGGAAATCGTGGTTATAGGAAAGGAAAGACGGCTGAGCGACTTTTGCCCGGGTGGGGAAGGAAGTATCGAGCGAAGAAACTGCAAAGCTAGCGTTAACCTGAGTTTGCGGAATTAAATGTATTGCAGTTATTAGTAATAGACAATAAAAACATATAGCACAGCAAGGGAATGATTGGGCAATGAGAGAGCTATTGGTAGATCTAAAAAATTGTTATGGAATAAAGTCGCTAACGTATAGTTTTGACTTTGGGAGTGGCAGGAATAAAAGGAAGTCGTTTGCCATTTATGCGCCGAATGGCCTGATGAAGACCTCATTCACCAAGGCTTTTGACAGATTGGCGCAAGGCGACCAGCCGGTCGAGGAGCGATTCAATAGAGCTGCGCAAGCAACAGTTTTAATTGATGGGTCTCCGATATCGGCAAGCTCAATCTACGTACTGAAATCAGAGATTGATGTTTCGCAAGAAAGCCCGGAAATATCAAACATTCTTGTTAGTCCAGACAAGAAGGCTCGATACGATGCGCTTATTCTAGATATCGAAAAGCAGAAAAACAAAGCTATTGCTTCTCTTCAAAAGTTATCCGGAGTTCCAAAGAACGATATTGAGCTTACAGTGCTGTCTGATATTGGTAAGCGCGACTTTGCAAGCTGTCTTGCATCTCTGGTTGATGCATCAGCATCCTATGATTCGTTCCCGTATAAGTATTCGACGATTTTCGATCCGAGAGTTCTAGAGCTTCTAAAAAAACCAGCATTTCTAGAGAAGGCACGAGAGTTCAGCGAGCGATATCAAGAAATATTTACACTAGAAGGTACAATATTTAAAAAGGATGTATTCAACCCAATCAGGGCTGAAAAGTCATTTGAAACCCTGAAGAATCAAGGTTACTTCGATGGAGGGCATCAGCTTTTCCTTAGCGGTGATTCTTCTCCTGTCGGTATTGAAGAAGCCGAGAGTCGAGTAAAATCCATTTTGGTCAACATCGAGGCAGATCAGCACCTCAAAAATATCAAACAGTCGATTGCTAAGAATGCTCAAACGCAGGCCATAGCTAACCTATTTGAAAGCCTCGATGTTAACGAGATTGAAGTCTTGCTGAATGGATTAAAGCCCGAGAATCAAAACGGCTTTAAAGTAATGATGTGGCGGGCGTGCGTGAACTCCTGCAGTGAATCGCTCGCCTATGTTGAAATGCACCAAAATGCTAAAGAAGAACTTGATCTTATAGAGCGAGAGGCGGCGGAACTGGCGCCGGAATGGTTAGATGCCGTCAGCCTATTTAATGATCGATTTACTGATATGCCTTTTCGGTTGGAGGTTGAAAATAAAAGTAACGCGGCTCTAGGAAAAGAAAAGGCAAAGCTCTGTTATGTTTTTAAAGATGACGGTGAAGAAGTTAAACTACGTTGCTCGGAGTTAACTACGCTCAGTCAGGGCGAAAAAAGAGCGCTTTATCTCTTGAGCTTCATTTTTAAGATAGAGGCTCTAACTAAGCTGGATAATGAAACGCTGTTAGTGGTCGATGATCCCGCAGACTCTTTCGACTATAAGAACAAACATGCAATTCTTCAGTATTTAGAAGATATTGAAAGTAAGCCAAACATCTATCAAATAATATTAACGCACAACTACGATTTTTATCGAGGATTGGCGGTTAGATTTGTGCATCGCGATAGATGCTTGATGGCAAATAAGCACCCTACCAGTATTGAATTGGAAAAGGCGCAAGGGGTAAAGGATTATTTTAAAGGGATTCTGCTGGACAGATTCCCGAAGTGCCCCCGTGCTATGTGCGCAAGTATTCCTTTCGCTAGAAATATCATCGAATATACTAAAGGCGACGAGCACGATGACTACTTGCTGCTTACTAGTCTTCTCCATTACAAGTCGAACACCGAACAAATAACGCATCAAGACTTTGTAACCGTTTTCAACAATACTTTCGGTTGCGAGCATCCCGGGTCTGAGAAGTTGATTGCAGATATAATTTTCGAAGAGGTTGAGTCCATAAGGCTTAATCCGATTCAGACCGGATTAAACTTGGAAGACAAGGTAGTCATGTCGATGGCTATCCGTCTTAAGGCTGAAAAGTATATGCTTGCTTGTATTAGAACAGGCCTAAATGATCCTAATTACTGGTGCGATGATCTCAATCAGTTTGGACGGCTGCTTAGCAAGTACGTAGAGATGAATTCATCGTCTCCTGCTAGACCCGTGCTTCAAAAAGTAAGCGTAACAGTTAGCTCGAACATACATCTTAATTCTTTTATGTATGAGCCAATCTTGGACTTGTCCATAGGACATCTTTCAGCCCTGTACATGGAGGTGAGTTCGCTTTAACCGCTTAAGGTGTCGAAATCATAGTGCAGCAAAGGCCAGTAAAGGCCGGTCGCACCTGTTGACGATGCCCTGAGTAGCCAGCTTAGGCCAATGTAGACGAATACTGAACATGGCAAAAATAGGATTTGAAGCCCGGCCGCAGCACCGGCTGCGATTGCCTTCCATGAAGAGAAGCGCCGGGGCGTCTGCCCCGGCGTTTTGCGAGTGACAGACCCTACCCGATCTCGACTGTTGAGGCCAGCGCGCTGTCGGTCCTGATCTTGCGTTCATTGCCGAAGCGGCGGGTCAGGCCGATGCGGTCGAAGTGTTCCAGCAGCTGGATGCTGCGTTTGCGGCCCAGGCCGATGCGGTCGCGGAAGGTGGTGGCGTGGATCACGCCGGTTTCGCGCTCGATTTCCAGCAGTAGATCGGCCAGCTGGCGGGTGGTGGCTTCGGTATAGAAGAGGTCCTTGACCACCTGTTGCAGCGCGCCGAGGCGGGCCAGTTTGCGTAGCAGGTGGCGTACCTGGTCTTCGCCGATGGCGAGGTCCTTGGCTATATCGCGCACCCAGGGCGGGTTGTAGCCGCCGGCTTCGAGTAGTGGCCAGAGCCGGGCCTTTAGCGTTTCTTCTTCGTCACTCAGGCGCACCCGGTGTTCGGGCATATGCAGCCAGGGGCCGCTGGCGTGCACGGTGCCTTCGGCCAGGGCCTGTTCCAGCAACGCGATAAAGGCCGGGCGTTCCAGCTGGGGCAGGGCGTAGCGGCGCAGGCGGTCGCGGTCGGGGCCGAGTTCGTCGGGTTGTTCCTCATGGAAGCGTTGCAGCGCGGGTGTCAGGCTTTGCCCCAAATGCTCCCAGTAGGTGCGCTCGAATAGCCGCGTGCCCTGACGGGTGGTGATTTCCACGGCCTCGTCCGGCAGTTGCCAGGTCTGTCGGGGGCGGTTGAATTGGCGCTCCAGGTGCGTCGGTTCCACACCATTGACGGCGCTGGGCAACAGTTGTGGAAGCACCTCTTCCAGCGTTTCGCCCGCCAGCGCGCGCAGTTGGGCCAGGCGTGCCTGGCGGTTGCGATTGCGTGGTGGCGCGAAGGGGTCGAGCACGCGACCACCGCCCAGGGTGCGTTGCGCGGACTGGTCGCGCAGCACCACGCGGTCGCCGTGAATGGCATGCAGCGGGGCGTTGAGTTGTAGCTGGGCCTGCACCTGGCCGCCGGGCGCGACGAATTCGCCTTCGAGCAGGGCGATGCGCCCGGTGACGTCCTGCGCGCCAAGGTGGATGTGTACGGGCGACCAATGCTTGAGGGCGCGGGCCTCGCTGGCGAGCAGGGTGAATTCGATATCGATGCGGCGCGTAGCACCTTGCAGGGCCGGCGATAGTAGCCAGTCACCGCGGTTGATCTGTTCGACCGACAGGCGTTCACCGGCGAGATTGAGTGCGACCCGCTGGCCGGCGTGTGCCTCGTTGGCTTCGCGATTCTGCGCATGCAGGCCGCGTACGCGTACGCGGCGACCGAGGGGCGAAAGCGTGAGTTCGTCGCCAACCTGTACGCGCCCGGCGAAGGCGGTGCCGGTAACCACCACGCCAGCACCGGTAACGCTGAAGGCGCGGTCGATGGCCAGGCGGAAATAGCCGCTGTCGCTGCGTGCATCGATATGTGCGGCCTGATCGAGCAGGGCCTGGCGCAGTGCCTCGATGCCCAGCCCTTCTATGGCTGATACGGGGAAGATTGGCGCACCGGCCAGCGGGCCGGGTTGTAGCAATGCGGCGATCTGCTGGCGCACTTCTTCGACGCGTGCAGGCTCGACGCGGTCGATCTTGGTCAGCGCGACCAGCGCCCGGCGGATGCCCAGCAGTTCGACGATGGCCAGGTGTTCGCGGGTCTGCGGCATCACGCCGTCATCGGCAGCGACCACCAGCAGCATGCAGTCGATGCCGCTGGCGCCGGCCAGCATGTTGTGGACAAAGCGTTCGTGGCCCGGCACGTCGATAAATCCGGTCAGGCTGCCATCACCGAGGTCGGCATAGGCATAGCCGAGGTCGATGGTGATACCGCGTTCGCGCTCTTCGCGGCGGCGGTCGCCCTGCTGGCCGGTGAGGGCCTTGAGCAGGGCGGTCTTGCCGTGGTCGATGTGGCCGGCGGTGCCGACGATCATGGTGCCAGCTCCTGTTGCAGCTGTGGCAGCTGGGCGAGGAAGGTCGCTTCGTCGTCGAGCTGGCGCAGATCCAGCCAGAGAGCGTCTTCGGCGATACGCCCGAGCACCGGGACCGGCAGGCTGCGTAGGGCTTCTTCCAACTGGCGCAGGCTACGCCCGCGCAGGCGCTTGGGTTGCTGCGGGCGGATGCACAGGGCGGCGCTGGGCAGGCGCGCTACGGGCTGGGCGCCGCTGCCGATCATGCCTAGAGCGTCGCTGACGCCGACCTGCCAGCTCTCGTCGAACACCGATGCCAGTGCCGGTGCGATGCGCTCGGCCTGCAGGCGGATTTCCTGCTGCGGGCGGCTGAGCAGGCGCAGGCTGGTCAGCCGCTCGGCGAGGCGGTCGGGGTCGCGATAGAGATTGAGCACCGCTTCCAGCGCCGCCAGAGTCAGCTTGTCCACACGCAGGGCGCGCTTGAGCGGGTTCTTCTTGATCTTCGCGATGAGGTCTTTATGGCCGACGATCAGCCCGGACTGAGGACCGCCGAGCAGCTTGTCGCCGCTGAAGGTGACGATATCGGCGCCGTCGCGCAGTGCTTCCTGCACGGTGGGCTCCTTGGGCAGACCCCAGCGCGAGAGGTCCACCAGGCTGCCGCTACCGAGATCTTCCAGCAGTGGCAGGCTGTGGGCATGGGCGATGGCCGCCAGCTCGGCGGTGGCGACGCTCTTGGTAAAACCCTGCACGCTGTAGTTGCTGGTATGCACGCGCATCAGCAGGCCCGAGCGCGGATTGATCGCCGCTTCATAGTCCTTGGCGTGGGTGCGGTTGGTGGTGCCCACTTCGTGCAGCTTCACGCCGGCTCGGGCCATGATGTCCGGAATGCGGAAGGCACCGCCAATCTCGATCAGCTCGCCGCGGGAGATGATGCCCTCTTTGCGTGCGCCGAGGCTGTTGAGCGCCAGCAGCACGGCGGCGGCGTTGTTGTTGACCACGGTGACGGCCTCGGCGCCGGTCAGTTCGCGAATCAGTCCTTCGATAAGGTCGTCGCGGTCGCCACGCTTGCCGGTGGCCAGGTCGAATTCCAGGTTCAGCGGGTAGCGCGCGGCGAGGGTGATGGCCTTGATGGCTTCGTCCGGCAGCAGTGCGCGGCCAAGATTGGTATGCAGCACCGTGCCGGTGAGGTTGAACACGCGGCGTACGCGGCTGCGGTGCTGGTTGGCCAGGCGTTCCCCAGCACGACCGGCCAGTACCTCTTCGGTCAGCTCGGGCGCGCTGAGCTGGCCGAGCTGGGCGGGTTTACGAAGTTCGTCGAGCAGTCCGCGCAGGGTGCCGAGCACGGCTTCACGGCCATAGCGATCCAGCAGCGGCGCGCAGGCAGGGCTGCGCAGCAGGCGGTCGATGGAAGGCAGACAGAGGGAAGAGCGCCGAACCTCGGCAGCTTGACTGGTCATGCAGGACTCCCATGCAGGTTTAGACCGGGCAGTTTCCCGGAGCGAAGCGGGTTGCCGCAAGGGGAACCCTCCTGGAACACATTTACGCGAAGAAAAGTTGTTGAAGCCGGAGTCTAAGGCAGTGCGTGTTGGCCGGGCCATGTGGGAACGGTGATGGCCGTGAGTTCCGTGGCACCGCAGGTTGTTCCTGCATGGCCCGCTCCAACAAAATGGTTCGGTGTTCCGCGTGTCCGGCGAAGTGATCCGATTCGCTTGGTGTGCCGAAGTTCGGCTGTTGATGCGCGATATTCGGAGCACAAAGGTGGATAAGCTTCGCGACCCTACGAACCGTTGTTGAAGCCGGTCACCGAGGCGGTGCGGTTGGCCGGGCCATGTGGGAATGGGCCATGCCTGTGAAATCTTCCGCGGCTCCTTTCGCGTGCATGGCCCGCTCCAACTATGGTTCGGCTAGGGTGGAAAACTGCGAAGCATTTTCCACGCGCGTTGCGGTCAGCCGCCCGGTGCCAGCAGCAGGTTGGGCGCCTGGCGCTGGAAGCCTTCCTGATCCATGCGCAGGTCCAGCGCTAGGCTGGCGAGGTCGGCGGAAAGGCCTTCGGCGTCGGGGTCGGATTCCAGGTAGACCAGCTTGAAGTAGCTGTTGCAGCCGGGGCAGCACTCAGCGCGGATAGGCGCCTTGTCTGAGGCATGGCGGTCGCTTTCCAGGCTGGAGTAGTGCAGGTCCTTGCTGGAGTCGCAATGCACGCACTTGACCCGCACGAAGTGCCATTCGCAGGCGCATAGCGAGCAGACCAGATAGCGCAGACCCTGTTGCTTGCCGCGATTGCGGATCACCCCGGTCATGGCCGGCGAGCCGCAGCATGGGCATTGGGCGCCGCTGCCGATGTCGGTCACGCTGTCTTTAGGCAGGGCCAGCAGGGCTTGGCTCCAGGCGGCCTGCAGTGCAGCGCCGAGGAAGGGCACCACAGCGGCGTCGAGCGCCGAGTAGTCGCCGTCCAGCAGGTTCACAGCCCAGCTGCGACGCTGGTCAACATCGGCCTTGCGCAAGCTGTCCAGCGCCTTGCCGACGGCTTCGTTCGGTGCCTCGACCTGCTCTAGCAGAGCATCGAGAAACGGTTGCCAGCCGTTCTCGCGCACCAGACTGTCCACCGCCAAAGGCGGCATCTTGTGGGTACGGGCCTGAGCCAGGCGCTCTGGCGTCGGCAGCAGCGAGGCGGGCGGCTGATCCAGCAACTGCTGCTGGGCCTTGCACAGGCCGGCCAGCAGGCGCAGGTAATCGCCCATGGGGTGTTCGCTCGCCAGTGTCTCCAAGCGCTCGGCGCGCAGGGCGAACAGGCGCGCGGGTGGCAGATCACTGTAAGGCGGGGTGCTGGCCGAAGCAGTGATCTGCTCCGGCTCCATAAGTCTCTCAGTCATCAAAAGTGACCTCCTGAAAAAGCAAGCGCGACTCTAAGGTCGCGCTGCGTGATGCGATTGGCTTAGATCAGTCCTGCTTGCGGTCGGTAACGTCACGGTACCAAAGCTCGTGGTGCTTGCGCGCCCAGCGGTGGCTGACCTTGCCGGATACCATGGCGCCGAAGGAGCCCTTGATCCAGATCGCCGCGTAGACGTGAACGATGATCGCCACCACCAGCACGAAGGCGGCGAAGGCGTGAGCCAAGGCGGCCAAGCGGATGACGTCGATACCGAACAGGTGGCTGAAGTACTCGCGCCAGATGACGATGCCCGAAACCATCAGCACCAGCATGCTCGCCAGCAGCGCCCAGAACAGCAGCTTCTGACCGGGGTTGTACTTGCCGATGGGCGGCACGCCGTCTTCCTGGTTGCGCATCACCTTGCCGATATTCTTCAGCCACAGGCCGTCGTTACCGGAGAAGTAGTTAGCGCTCCAGAAGCGCACTACCAGGCCCAGGAACAGCACGAACATCGCCACGCCCAGAAATGGGTGCAGGATGCGCGTCCAGGGACCGCCGCCAAACAAGTTGCTCAGCCAGAACAGCGCCGGATGGAATAGCGCCAGGCCGGACAGGCCCGCCAGGATGAATAGAATCGCCACAGCCCAGTGATTGCTGCGCTCATTGGCGTTGTAACGCTGGATTTCATCTTTTTTCATGTCGATGGTCCTCGACCGGCCCCGCGCGAACGGGGCCGGTATGCCTCAGGGCTGCTTGGGATCGTAGGTGTGAACCGCCGGATCCTGTTGATGAACCACCGGCTTGACCGGCTGCTCGTCCTCCTCTTCCTCGACGCGTTGCGGGCCGACCCGCACGTAGTGGAAGAAGCCGCCCAGTACCGCCGCACCCATGGCCAGCAAGGCCAGGGGTTTGGTGATGCCTTTCCATAGGCTGACCATCGGACTGATCATCGGTTGGTCCGGCAGGCCTGAGTACAACGAAGGCTTGTCGGCATGGTGCAGCACGTACATGACGTGGGTGCCGCCGACACCATCGGGGTCGTAGAGGCCGGCGTTCTCGAAGCCGCGCGACTTCAGGTCCGCGATGCGCTCGTCGGCGTGGCGCTGCATGTCGTCCTTGCTACCGAACACGATGGCGCTGGTCGGGCAGGTCTTCACGCAGGCCGGCTCCATGCCCACCGCTACGCGGTCGCTGCACAGGGTGCACTTGTAGGCCTTCTTATCCTGCTCCGAGATACGCGGCACGTTGAACGGGCAACCGGTGACGCAATAGCCGCAGCCGATGCATTTGTCCTGGTTGAAGTCGACGATGCCGTTAGCGTACTGCACGATCGCACCGGGGCTCGGGCATGCCTTGAGGCAGCCCGGCTCGGCGCAATGCATGCAGCCGTCCTTGCGGATCAGCCATTCCAGGTCGCCGTCGTCCTTCTCGTGCTCGGTGAAGCGCATCACCGTCCAGCTTTCAGCGGTGAGGTCGATGGGGTTGTCGTAGGTGCCGTGGTTGCTGCCCACCTCGTCACGCAGCTCGTTCCATTCCGAGCAGGCGACCTGGCAGGCCTTGCAGCCGATGCACTTGGACACGTCGATCAGCTTGGCCACCTGCTCGACCTGGCGGATCGAGGGAGCCGGCGTGGTAGTCGAGGAGCGCGCAATGATGTCTTGAGTAGCCATTACACCTTCTCCACGTTGACCAGGAACGACTTCGACTCAGGCGTCTGGGTGTTGCCGTCACCGATGTAGGGCACCAGGGTGTTGGCGATGTGCCCCGGTTTTGCCACGCCGGTGAAGCCCCAGTGCAGCGGAATGCCTACCTGGTGCACTACCTGTCCATTGACCTGCAACGGACGGATGCGCTTGGTGACCACCGCTACCGCCTCGATGAAGCCGCGTTTGGAGCTGACGCGCACCCGGTCGCCGGCAGCGATTCCCTTCTCCCTGGCCAGCGCCTCGCCGATCTCGACGAACTGCTCGGGCTGAGCGATGGAGTTCAGCTTGCAGTGCTTGGTCCAGAAGTGGAAATGCTCCGTCAACCGGTAGGTGGTGCCGGCATAGGGGAACTCGGCGGCGGTGCCTAGTGATTCCCACACCGAATCGAACACGCGCGCGGCCGGGTTGCTGGTTACCTTGCGGTGTTTCGGGTGCATCGGGTTGACGCCGATGGGTGTCTCGAACGGCTCGTAGTGCTCGGGGAAGGGGCCTTCGGCCATCTTGTCCACGGCAAAGAAGCGCGCCACACCCTCGGGGTTCATGATGAACGGATTCATCCCCGCTTCCGGATCGAGGCTAGCGTTGTAGTCCGGCACGTCGGTGCCGGCCCAGCCCTTGGCGTCTGCGTCCCACCAGACCAGCTTCTTGCGTTCCGACCAAGGCTTGCCCTGGGGGTCGGCGGAGGCGCGGTTGTAGAGGATGCGGCGGTTCGCCGGCCAGGCGAAGGCCCAGTTCTGGTGCTGCTTCATGTGATACGGATCGCTGTTATCGCGCCGCGCCATCATGTTGCCTTGCTCGGTCCAGGACCCGCAGAAGATCCAGCAGCCCGAAGCGGTGCTGCCGTCGTCCTTGAGCTGGCTGAAGGCGCCCAGCTGCTGGCCGGGGCGGGCCACCAGGTTACCGTTGGCGTCAGCCACCTCGGACACCGCGTAGCCGTTGAACTCCTTGGCCAGCTCCTCGGCCGAGGGCTCGTGGACCACCTTGTAGGGCCAGTGCAGATCGAGGATCGGTTCGGGGAAGACCCCGCCTTCGGTGCGATACAGCTCGCGTACACGGGTGAACAGGCCGGACATGATCCAGATGTCAGGACGCGACTCACCCGGACCGTCGGCAGCCTTCCAGTGCCACTGCAGCCAGCGGGTACTGTTGACCAGCGAGCCGTCTTCCTCGGCGAAGCAGGTGGTCGGCAGGCTAAATACTTCGGTCTGGATGCTGGCGGTGTCAACGTCGTTGAACTCGCCGTGATTGCGCCAGAACTCGGAGGTTTCGGTCTGCAGCGGGTCCATCACTACTAGCCACTTGAGCCGGGCCAGCGATTTGACCACGCGGTTCTTGTCCGGCAGTGCCGCCAGCGGGTTGAAGCCCTGGCAGAAATAGCCGTGCACTTCGTCGCGCGACATCATGTCGAACATGCGCAGCACGTCGTAACCGGCGCCACCGTATTCCAGCTTGGGCAGGTAGTCGAAGCACCAGTCGTTTTCCGCCCGAGCAGCGGGGCCGTACCAGGCCTTCATCAGGCTGACGTGGAACTTGCTGTAGTTCTGCCAGTAGGACATTTGCCCCGGACGCAGCGGTTTGGGCGAGCGCTTGGCGATGTAGGTCGAATAATCCTGCTCGGCGTCCAGCCCCAGGGTCAGGTAGCCCGGCAGCAGGTTGGAGAGCAGGCCAAGATCCGTCAGACCTTGGATGTTCGAGTGACCACGCAGCGCGTTGACGCCACCGCCCGGCATGCCGACGTTGCCCAGCAGCAGCTGGACCATGGCCGCGGTGCGGATGATCTGTGCGCCAATCGAGTGCTGGGTCCAGCCCAGGGCGTAGAGGATCGTCATGGTCTTGCCCGGTGTCGAGCAGGTGGCGATCTCTTCCCAGATCTTCAGCATGCGATCGACCGGCGTGCCGCAGATCTGGCTGGCCAGTTCCGGCGTGTAGCGGCTGTAGTGCTGCTTCATCAGCTGGAACACGCAGCGAGGATGCTGCAGGCTCGGGTCGACCTTGGCGTAGCCGTCCTCGCCTAGCTCGTAGGTCCAGCCGGACTTGTCGGTGTAGGTACGCTTCTCGGCGTCGTAGCCGCTGAACAGGCCGTCCTCGAAGCTGTAGCCTTCGCTGACGATGAACGACACGTCGGTGTAGTTGCGCACGTACTCGTGCTGGATCTTGTCGTTCTCGATCAGGTAATTGATCAAGCCGCCCAGGAACGCGATATCCGTCCCGGTACGAATGGGCGCGTAATAGTCTGCCACCGAGGCGGTTCGGGTGAAGCGTGGATCGACCACGATCAGCCGGGCGTTGTTCTCGGACTTGGCTTCGGTCACCCAGCGGAATCCGCAAGGGTGTGCTTCTGCAGCGTTGCCACCCATTACCAGGACGAGGTCGGCGTTGCCGATATCTGTCCAGGTGTTGGTCATGGCGCCACGGCCGTACGTCGGGGCAAGACTTGCCACCGTCGGGCCGTGTCAGACACGTGCTTGGTTATCGAATCCTACGATGCCGAGGTTGCGGACGACCTTGTGGGTCAGGTAGCCGGTTTCGTTTGACGCGGCTGAGGCTGCGAGAAAGCCTACGGAGGTCCAGCGGTTGACTGTCTGGCCCTGGGCGTTCTGCTGCACGAAGTTGGCGTCGCGGTCCTCTTTCATCAACCGGGCGATGCGATTGAGCGCTTCGTCCCAGGATAGGCGGGTCCACTCATTGGAGCCGGGCTTGCGCACCATCGGGTGCTGCAGTCGGTTGGGGCTCTTGATGAAGTCCAGCAGGCCGGCGCCCTTGGGGCACAGGCTGCCGCGGTTGACCGGATGATCCGAGTCGCCCTCGACGTGGATGATCTGCTGATCGACGTTCTTGCCGCCGGTGCCGCGGCTGTAGAGGATCAGTCCGCAGCCTACCGAGCAATAGGGGCAGGTGTTGCGGGTTTCTTTGGTGTTGGTCAGTTTGAAATGCCGTATCGACTCGGCAAATGCTGGCTCGGGCGCCATGCCCAAAGCCGCCATGCTGGTCGCTCCAAGGCCTATGCCGCAGACCTTGAAGAACTGGCGACGGTTCATGTCCATCGATTCTTCCTTATCAGGCTAAGTCTTCGCGCTTCTGGCGCTTCGCTTGACGCCATTGTATACGCGCCGGCGCCTGAAAGGATTAATCCGGGGGTTACAGGTGTGTTACGCATTACGAAAAAAGCCCGGAACAGAGTCCGGGCTTTTGCGTGAGGCAGGAAGAATCAGGCGTTCTGGCGGATGCCGGCCACCAGCCAAGGCTGGTTCTCACCCTGGAGACGCTCCATGCGCCAGCTTTCGCTGAAGGGCTCACCCTGGTCGAAGCGCGAGGTCTTCGACACGCCGACGAAGGTCAGGGTGGCGGTGGTTTTCTCGGCGTCATCGTCAACCCCGTCGAGCTGGATCTGCAGGTCGTCGATGTAGGTCGCCTGGTAGGCATCACCAATCTCGGCGCGCTCGCGCTTGAGGAATTCCAGCAGCTGCGGGGTGACGAACTCAGAGATCTTGTCCATTTCGTTGGCATCCCAGTGCTGCTGCAGCGATAGGAAATGCTCGCGCGCCGCGCCAACAAAGCTCTGCTCGTTGAACCAGGCGGGAGCGTTGATCGCCGGTGCTGCAGCCACTGCCGCATTACTGCTGCTGCCACCAAAGATCGACGGCTGCTGCGGCATTTCACGCTGCATGGGCGCATGGCCGGCCACAGCGGGTTGCTGCTGGCGTCGGCGCGAGGCGATCAGGCGGAAGATGACGAAGGCAATCAGACCGAAGATCAGGATATCCATGAACTGGATGCCCTCGAAGCCATCCCCCATGAACATCGAAGCCAGCAGACCACCAGCGGCCAGGCCTGCCAGCGGGCCGAGCCAGCGCGATGCGCCACTGGCGGCGGCGGGTTGCTGACGGCCGGCTTGCTGCTGAGCGGCATCATTGCGTTGCTGAGGTGCAGCCTGGCGGGTCTGGTGGCTGGGCGCCGAGCCGAAGCTCTTGCCGCCGCCGAAACGCTTGGCGTGGGCGTCGAGCGCGAAAGTCAGGCTGAGACACAGCGCCATGAAAAGGCTAAGCACAGATTTCATTAAGTGTTCCCATGTTGGGTGAAGGTACGCGCATCATGTTGCACAGGGGTGCGACACAACGCCAGTGGTAAATGTTTCAGGTTTTTGCTTAACGGAACGGCAGTCGGCCAGCTGTTCAGCGCCAGTTGTACAGCTCCTTTTCGGAGATCTCGTGCATCGGCTCGACCTGCGCCTGGAAGGCTTTCATCGAGGCCCAGATGCGACCGTTCAGTTCGCTCTGCGCGGCCAGTTCACCTAGTACGAGGTCCGATTGCTCGCGCATCGCGGCAAGCACTTCGTCAGGGAAGCGCTTGAGCTGGGTGCCTTGCTGCTTGAGCTGATCCAGCGCCAGAGCATTGTTGTAGGTGTAGTCGTCGAGCATGTCGCGGCTGGCGGCGCGGGTCGCCTCGGTGAGGATCGCCTGCAGATCCTCCGGCAGCGTGTCGAAGGCCTTCTGGTTGACCAGCAGCTCCAGCACCGCTTGGGGCTCCTGCCAGCCGGGATAGTAGTAGTAGCGCGCCGCCTTGTGCAGGCCGAAAGCCAGGTCGTTATAGGGGCTGACCCAGTCGGTGGCATCAATTGAGCCGGTCTGCAGCGCCGTGAAGACTTCGCCGCCGGGCAGGTTGACGGTGGTCGCGCCAAGCCGGCTAAGCACTTCACCGCCCAGGCCCGGCATGCGGATCTTCAGCCCCTTGAGGTCAGCCAGGCTGTTGATTTCCTTGTTGTACCAGCCGCCCATCTGCATGCCGCTGTTACCCACCACCATGGGTTTGACTCCGTGCGGTGCGTAGGCTTCCTCCCAGAACTTCTGGCCATCGCCCTTGCTCAGCCAGGCGTTCATTTCAATGGCGGACAGGCCGAAGGGCACCGAGGTAAAGAACTGTGCGGTGGCCACCTTGCCTTTCCAGTAATAGGCCGCGCCGTGGCCCAGCTCGGCGGTGCCGCGTGAAACGGAGTCGAAGACTTCCAGTGCCGGCACCAGTTCGCCAGCGGCGTAGACCTTGATGGTCAGGCGGCCGCCGCTCATGGTGGTGACGCGCTCGGCCAGACGCTCGGCGGAAGTGCCAAGGCCTGGGTAGTTTTTTGGCCAGGCGGTGACCATCTTCCAGTTGTAGGTCTTGACGGGCTCGCTGGCTGTTTGCTGGCCGGTGGTGTCGGTTTTGTCGTCATTGCAGCCGGTGAGGCCGAGGGAGGCGAGCAGCGCGGTGGCAGCGAGCAGGTAGCGGCGTTTCATGGGGCTCTGGTTTTCCTTGGTGACTTTGTTCTTGGTATGAGAGTCGTGTTGCAGGGCGAGTTGCCCGCCCTGCAGTCTTACAGTGCTTCGAGCTTGGCGTAACTCAACATGAGCCACTTGCTGCCTTCGTCCTCAAAATTTACCTGCACCCGCGCCTGTGCGCCGGAGCCTTCGAAGTTGAGGATGGTGCCTTCGCCGAACAGCGAGTGGCGCACGTGCTGGCCGAGGTTGAACGGGGTATCCGGCACGCTGGCGCCGTCGAATAGCGAGGCACCGCTCATCCCCCGGGTATTGAAGGAGCGGCTGACGGTGTTGCTCAGTCGCACTTCGCTTATCAGGGCCGGCGGGATTTCCCGCACGAAGCGCGAGATCTTGTTGTAGGTCTCGCTGCCGTAGAGCCGGCGGGTTTCGGCATAGGTGATGGTCAACTGCTGCATGGCGCGGGTAATGCCGACGTAGGCCAGGCGGCGCTCTTCTTCCAGACGGCCGGATTCCTCCAGGCTCATCTTGTGCGGAAACAAGCCTTCCTCCATTCCGACCAGAAACACCAGCGGGAACTCCAGGCCCTTGGCGCTGTGCAGGGTCATCAGCTGCACGCTTTCTTCGTGGTCGCCGGCCTGCTGTTCGCCGGCCTCCAGCGAGGCGTGGTCGAGGAAAGCCGCCAGTGGCGTCTGCTCGTCTTCCTGCTCGTCGCTGAAGTTGTCGAAGGCGCGTGCAGCAGAGACCAGTTCCTCGAGGTTTTCCACCCGCGCCTGAGCCTTCTCACCTTTCTCATCACGGTGATAGGCCAGCAGACCGGATTGCTCGATCACCAGCTGCGCCATATTGTGCAGCTGCATACCCTCGACCTTCAGTGCCAGCGTGTCGATCAGTTCGACGAAGCCGTTCAGCGCGCTGGCGGCGCGGCCGGAGACGACCTTGGTGCCGACTGCCTGATGCAGCGCCGCCCACAGTGAGATTTCCTCCTGGCGCGCCAGTTGGCGCAGGGCCTCGACGGTCTTTTCGCCAATGCCGCGTGCCGGCAGGTTGATCACCCGCTCCAGCGCCGCGTCGTTGTGACGGGTCTGGAGCAGGCGCAAGTAGGCCATGGCGTTCTTGATCTCGGCGCGCTCGAAGAAGCGCTGGCCGCCGTAGATGCGGTAGGGAATCTTCTCGCGCAGCAGTGCCTCTTCCAATACTCGCGATTGGGCGTTGGAGCGGTAGAGGATGGCCATCTCGCTGCGGCTCATGCCGTCGCGGATGGCCTTCTCGATGCTTTCCACCACATAGCGCGCTTCGTCGTGCTCGTTGAAGGCGGCGTAGAGGCTGATGGGCTCGCCCTCACAACCAGAGGTCCACAGCTCCTTGCCCAGACGGCCTTGGTTATTGGCAATCAGCGCGTTGGCGGCCTTGAGGATGCAGGCGGTGGAGCGGTAGTTCTGCTCCAGGCGGATGGTCTCGGCATCGGCGAAATCCTGACTGAACTGCTGCAGGTTCTCGATCCGCGCACCACGCCAGCCATAGATCGACTGATCGTCGTCGCCGACCACCATCAGGCTTTCGCCGCCCTTTGCGAGCAGGCGCAGCCAGGCGTACTGCACGGCGTTGGTGTCCTGGAATTCGTCCACCAGCACGTGGCGGAAGCGCCGCTGGTAATGCTCCAGCAGGCCAGGATGGTTGCGCCACAGATCCAAAGCGCGCAGCAGCAGCTCGGAGAAGTCGATCACCCCGGCGCGGGCGCAAGCCTGCTCGTAGGCTTCGTAAATGTTCAGTTGCGTGGCGAGGAACAGGTCGCCGCCGGCCTGGATGTTCTGCGGGCGCAGGCCTTCGTCCTTCTGCGCGTTGATCCACCACTGCGCCTGGCGCGCCGGCCAGCGCTGCTCGTCCAAGCCCAGCTCGCGAATCACCCGCTTGACCAAGCGCTGCTGGTCGTCGGAATCGAGGATCTGGAAGTTCTGATCCAGCTTCGCTTCCTGCCAGTGGGCGCGAAGCAACCGGTGCGCCAGGCCGTGGAATGTGCCAACCCACATACCTTGCGGGTTGACCTGCAGGAGCTGCTCGATGCGCTGACGCATCTCCGCGGCGGCCTTGTTGGTGAAGGTCACCGACAGGATCGAATGCAGCGAGGCCCGTTCGACCTGGTTGAGCCAGGCAATGCGGTGCACCAGCACGCGGGTCTTGCCCGAGCCGGCGCCAGCGAGGACCAGTTGACGACCCAGCGGCGCGGCCACGGCCTGGCGCTGGGCATCGTTGAGGGAGTTCAGGAGGAGGGAGAGATCTTCAGACATGGGCGCCATTCTATCCGCAAACGAACCTGGTTCGCTGCGCTCACCTGTCGCTTGGGGATGAGCACTCATTCATTGGTCGGAAGGGGACTATTGCCTTGGGCTGCCAACGTGCCATTATCCGCCGCTGCCCTAACCGGGCAGATTTCAGGTTCTGACAACAACTATTACCGAACAACTGATGATTGATCCCGCTCAAGCAAGGCCAGCGGCACCGTCGGCCAGGGAGGACCGCACCGTTTCCAACTTCACAGACATCGCTCAGCAGACCACGGGGACGCGGCTCCTTTATCAGGGTTCGTGCGCCTGGCTGGTACTTCTGGGGCTGGCCAGCCTGTTCTGCGTCGGACTGCTCTGGGGACAGGTGACGACGCTGGGGTTGTGGTCCGGCTGGACGCTGCTGCTGGTCGTGGTGCGGTTGCAGCAGGCGATTGCTTTTGCCCGTGCTGATGTGAACCAGCGGCCGCGACCCTGGTGGCGATACTCCTTCTTGCTGGGCAATGCCGTGACCGGGCTGACGCTCAGTTACGGCCTGATCGCGCTGATTCCCGTCCAAGGATTCGTCGAGCAAGCCCTGGTTTATGGCGTGCTTGGTTCGGTCATCATCGTCGGCTGCGTTGCCAGTGCGGTTTCCTGGAGAGACTTCCTGGCCCTGGCCTTGCCGAGCCTGTTACCGACTGGCGTGGCGTTGCTGAACAGCACATACGCGTCGCAGCAGGGCTGGGGCGCGTTGTCGCTAATCATCCTGCTGACGCTATGTATGGTCGTCTGGCAGCTGCACCGGCTGCTGATCGGGCAGGGCGCGTTGTCGGTTGAGACGCCTGAGCCTGTCGCCGGCCTGCCCGAGCCGTGCGATAACGTGATGCAGCGGGTGGCCCCGACCCTGTTCGAGTCGGCGAGCGAAGGCATGGTCATCATGGACGCCGAGTTCCGTCTGCTGGCTGTAAACGATGCTTGCTGCGCCCTGTCCGGCTACGGTCGCGAGGAGTTGGTCGGCCACCATCTAGAACAGCTGGCCCGCAGCGAAAGCAGCCGCCAGCAGTACGAAACGATGCGCGCCGTGCTGCTGCGCGAAGGCTGGTGGCAGGGTGAGCTGATCAAAACCCGCAAGAGCGGTGAGGTCTATCCGCAGTGGGTGCAGCTGCAGGTGGTGCGCGATGTCGATGGCGGGATCGCTCACGTGGTGGCCTTTCTTTCCGATCTCAGCGCTCGGCGTCAGGTAGAGGAGCGGATGCGCTACCTCTCGCACTTCGATGAGCTGACCGGCCTAGGCAATCGCAACCTGCTCAAGGAGCGTCTGCAAGGCGCCTGCGAGCGTATGCGCCACGGCAGCCACGGGCTGGCGGTACTTTATATCGACCTCGACCGCTTCAAGACCCTCAACGAGAGCCTGGGTCATGAGGCGGCTGATCGCCTGCTGTGTGAAGTCGCCCGACGCCTTACGCATACCTTTTCCAATGCCAACACCATTGCTCGGCTTTCCGGTGATGAGTTCGTGGTGGTGCTCGAAGCCTACGGTAGTCTCTCGAATCTGGCGCACGGCGGCAGCCGCCTGCTGTCGCGTATTGGCAAACCGATCATTGTCGATGGTCAGGAGCTGGTCATCGGTGCTTCCATCGGCGTTAGCCTGATGCCAGAAAATGCACGCGACTCCACCACGTTGCTGTTGCAAGCGAATATGGCCATGCGCCACGCCAAGCATCTGGGCGGCAATACCTTGCAGTTCTTCACCGAGCGTCTGCAGGTTCCCAGCCTGGAAAATCTCAAACTGGAAAACCAGCTGCGTCGCGCCATCGAGGAAGGGCAGTTGGAGTTGTTCTATCAGCCGCGGCTGAACCTGACAGAGGGTCGGCTCGAAGCCGCTGAGGCGCTGGTGCGTTGGAATCATCCGCAGCAAGGGTTACTGGCACCGAATTATTTCATTGCGCTGGCCGAGGAGACCGGGCTGATCATTCCCTTGGGCGAGTTCGTCCTGCGTCAGGCCTGTCGTCAGGCTCGCCAGTGGCAGCTGGACGGGCTGGGGACGATACGCGTCTCGGTAAACCTCTCGGTAAAGCAGCTGCGCCAAGGCAATTTCGTCAGCCTGGTGCGCCAGGTGCTGGAGGAAACCGGGCTGCCGGCGCATCTGCTGGAACTCGAGCTGACCGAGAGCCAGCTGCTCGACGATATCGATAACTCCATCAGCATCAGTCAACAGCTGCGGGCGCTGGGAGTGAAACTGGCCATCGACGATTTCGGCACCGGCTATTCGTCGCTCAGCTATCTCAAGCGTTTTCCGGTGGATTTCGTCAAGATCGACCGCTCGTTCATCTCAGAACTGGAGCAGTTCGGCGACGATGCGGCTATTGTCCGCGCCATCATCGCCATGGTTCACAGCCTGGAGCTGCAAGTGGTGGCCGAGGGCGTCGAGACACAGGGGCAGATGGACTTCCTCAAGGAACAGAACTGCGACGAATTGCAGGGCTATCTGATCAGTCGCCCGGTGCCCGCCGCACAGTTTGCCCAGCTGCTGGCCGCGTCGTAAGGTGGATCGCGCTTTATCGATCTACCAGGTGGCAACCCCTGAATGGCCATCTCCGGAGCGGAGTTGCGGTGGATGTGAAAAGCGACATCCACCCTACAGCTACCTAGCCTTTGGTCGTGGCGCCGTCCAGCTCGCGCATCAGCAGTGCGTATTGCAGATCCACATCTTCCGGCACGGACAGGTAGACGGTGTGACCGTCGCCCGGTGCAACCTCAATGGCTTCGCCGCGTTTGTTCTGCAGTGACTCCAGGCGCAGATTGAGGTTGCCCTGGGGCGTCATCAGCTCCAGCTTGTCGCCGACGGCGAAGCGGTTCTTCACCTTGACCTCGGCCAGACCGTCGCGGCGTTCACCGGTCAGCTCGCCGACGAACTGCTGGCGTTCGGAAAGAGAGAAGCCGCGCTCGTAGTTCTGATATTCGTCATGTACATGACGACGCAGGAAGCCTTCTGTGTAGCCGCGGTGGGCGAGGGATTCGAGCGTATCCATCAGCGACTTGTCGAACGGCTTGCCAGCAAGCGCGTCGTCGATGGCCTTGCGGTAGACCTGAGCGGTGCGCGCCACGTAGTAGTGGGATTTGGTGCGGCCTTCGATCTTCAGCGAGTGCACGCCCATCTGCACCAGGCGCTCGACGTGCTGCACGGCGCGCAGATCCTTGGAGTTCATGATGTAGGTGCCGTGTTCGTCCTCGCTGACTTCCATGAACTCACCAGGGCGGCTGGAATCTTCCAGCAGAAACAGTTCATCGGTGGGCTTGCCCACGCCCAGGGTCGGTTCGGCACGTTGCACGGCGATGGGTTCGTACTGATGCACCACTTCGCCGAGTTCGTTCTCCTTGGCTTCGTGGGTCTTGTACTCCCAGCGGCAGGCGTTGGTGCAGCTGCCCTGGTTGGGGTCGCGCTTGTTGATGTAGCCCGACAGCAGGCAGCGTCCCGAGTAGGCCATGCACAGCGCGCCGTGGACGAAGACTTCCAGCTCCATGTCCGGCACCTGCTGGCGGATCTCGTCGATTTCTTCCAGCGACAGCTCGCGGGACAGGATCACGCGGCTAACCCCCTGTTGGTGCCAGAACTTGACCGTGGCCCAGTTCACCGCGTTGGCCTGCACCGAGAGATGAATGGTCATCTCGGGGAAATGCTGGCGCACCAGCATGATCAGGCCGGGATCGGACATGATTAGCGCGTCCGGCCCCATCGCCACTACGGGAGCCAGGTCCTTGATGAAAGTCTTCAGCTTGGCGTTGTGCGGGGCGATGTTAACCACCACGTAGAACTGCTTGCCGAGCGCGTGCGCTTCGTCGATGCCGAGCTTGAGGTTGGCGTGGTCGAACTCGTTGTTACGCACGCGCAGGCTGTAACGCGGCTGGCCTGCGTACACCGCGTCGGCACCATAGGCAAAGGCATAGCGCATGGATTTCAGGGTGCCGGCGGGGGAGAGCAGTTCGGTGCGCAGGGTGATGGTCATTGGGGCGGTGACTCGTGAGCGTACAAAAAGTGCGTGAATTCTACTGAAGTTTCCTAGCCCTTGCGCCCTTATAGATCAACGTCCCGAACTCTTTCTCGATAACACCAGTCATTGCAGACAGGGCTCTGCCAGGCGCTTTGGTGCGCGTCGCGCAGTGCAGTTTCAATGAGCTCTCACCTGACGGAGACGCCCATGGATGCCAATGCGGTGGATACCAGGCGCAGTCTGCGCGCCACGCTTTTTCTCGGGATCGGTCTGATGGCGGCGGTCGACGAGATCCTGTTTCACCAGATTCTCGCCTGGCATCACTTCTTCGACCGTTCGACTCCGGCCATCGGGCTGCTGTCCGACGGGCTGTTGCATGCCGCGGAGCTGCTGATTCTGGCGGCCGGATTCTACCTGTTCGTGCAGCTGAGCCGCGCAAGAGCCATCGCACGGCTGCATGCCTGGGCGGGGCTGTTCATTGGCGCGGGCGGATTTCAGCTGTTCGACGGCATCGTCAATCACAAGCTGCTGCGGCTGCATCAGGTGCGCTACGTGGATAATCTCTGGGCCTACGATCTTGCCTGGAATGGCTTCAGTCTGTTGCTATTGGCCATTGGCATCCTTCTCTGGCGCCGCGCCCGAGCCGCCGAGCGATAGATCTTCAGCGTGCCTCATCAGGTGCATATGCAGGCGATGACCGGAGCCTTCGTACTTCTGCTGCTGGCGGCCATGGTGTGGTTCGTTTACCTGCTTGCAGCCCTCTGGCAGAGGCAGCGCCAGGCTGGCTGGTCGTTATGGCGGCTGGCAAGTTTCACCTGCGGTACAGCGCTGCTGGTCGCGGCCTTGTCCCCGCCGTTGATGTCCTGGGGGCATGCCGATCTGCGCGGGCACATGGCACAGCATCTGGCGCTGGGTATGTTCGCCCCCATTGCGCTGATGCTCGGCAAGCCGGTCACCCTGCTGTTGCGCAGCGTGCCGGTCAGCATGGCGCGCGGAATTGCCGCGATCCTGGGGTCATCACCGGCTCGCGTGCTAACCCACCCGTTCACGGCGCTGTTGCTGGATATCGGCGGGCTTTACCTGCTGTACATGACGCCGCTGTATCAGCTGAGTCAGGCCAATCCCGTGTTGCATGCGTGGTTGCACCTGCACTTTATCCTCGCCGGCTATCTGTTCTGCTGGGCCATCGCCGGGCCCGATCCTGCGCCCCATCGTGCGTCCTTTCCTACCCGTTTGACGGCGTTATTCCTCGCCACGGCGGCGCACTCGATTCTGAGCAAACTGATGTATGGCTACGGCTATCCGCAGGGCGCTGGCTATACGCTGGCGGAAATCGAGGCAGCGGCGCAGCTGATGTACTACGGCGGGAACCTGGCGGAAATGGCGCTGGCGCTGCTCCTGTTTGCCGGCTGGTATCGCCGCGAGACAGGGCGGCGGGTGCAGACGGCGGCCATGGACCGCTAGAAAGCAAACCGCCGGGCGAGAAGTAATTCAGGCCCGGCGGTAGAGTTGCAGGATGTTCGCGTTATGCAGCGGCGATCACATCCCCATGGTTTTCCGGCTCAATCAGCGCGCGGTGCAGCGCGGCGATGGCCTTGTCGTAGTCTTCCTCGTTGACCACACATTGCATCTCGACCTGGCGAATCGACTGGTGGATTGCCTGGATGCTGATGCCGGCCTCGGCCAGCGCCGCGACGGTTTTGGCGAGGATGCCCTTGACCTTGAGGTCCGAGCCGATGGCTGAGACGATGGCGACGTTGTGTACGGTAACTTCAGCAGCCGGGTAGGCCTCTTCAATCAGCCGCGCGGCGCGGTTGATCAGCTTGCGCGAGCCCGACGCGTAATAGGTGATGCTGTTGGCGTCCGAATCCTTGTTCACCACGTAGAGCTTGAGCTGCTTGAGCAGCCGGCTGATCTCGATGTCGTAGGCGGTGTCGCCGAGCATCTCCTGGTCGAAGACGCCAATGCCGAAAACGTCCTTGCGGCCAGCAATGATCTCGACGCAGGGCTTCTCGCTCTTGTAGTCCTGGCTGATAAGCGTGCCGGCGTGCTGCGGCTCGAAGGCATTCTTGATGCGCAGTTCGATGCCGGCACGGCGCAGCGTCTTGGCCGCCCGCGGGTGAATTGCTTCCATGCCGAGGTTGGACAGCTGGTCGGCCACGTCGTAATTGGTACGGCCGATGGTGACTACCTTGTCGGCACCTACCAGGTTCGGGTCGGCGCTGGAGAGGTGGAATTCCTTATGGATGATCGCCTCGCGGGCACCAGTCGCCGCAGCAATCTGAGCGAAGGTGATTTCGCTGTAGCCGCGATCGAAAGTATTCATCAGGCCTTCGCTGCAATGGGTGTAGCCAGTGGCGATAGCCAGTTCGCGGCTCAGGTCGACGTCTTTGAAGCTATCGCGAACCATGTCCTCGAAGGGCAGCGGCGAGTCGCAGTGCCAGCCGGTGAGGTCGACCATGCGCGCATTGATGCCGCGGTGCTTGAGTGCCAGTACGGCATTGAAGGCGCTGTGTGCTTCGCCCAGGGAGGCGAGCATTTCGCGCACCTTCATCAGGTGTTCGCCGAGTTGGAAGTGGCCGTAGGCGCACAGGCGTTGCAGGCTGCTCATGCATTCGCGGGCATCGTCGATGCGGGCGTTGATGAATTGGTCGGCGGCATGGCGCTCGAACTCGCCGAGGAACAGCTCGGCGTTCTTCTCCAGCATGCGCTGGCGAACGGCCATCAGGGCATCCAGCCAGGCGCCTTCGTTCTGCGCGTCGGCGAAGCGCTGGTAGACGCCGGGCTCGCCGGTTTTCTTGTGTTCCAGCAGCAGGTTGGTCATGCCGCTGTAGGCCGAAACGACAAAGATCCGCTGGTATAGCTGAGTGCCTTCGCGCTGGCCGATGAAGATGTTGTCGATTAGCTCATCGAAGCGGCTCATGGAGGTGCCGCCGATCTTTTCTACGGTATGCATCGATTCAACGTCCCGTCTTGGGGGGAATTTCATCCCTGGACCGGCTTCGCAGCCAGACGCAAGCCATTACCGTGCGGGGGCAGGCTTTCATAGGTCAGAGATACTGTTGTTTCCGGATCTGCAGGGGGGTGAAGTCCTCACGCTCGGCAACGAAGCCTGGGCGTGGTGCGAGTCCGCAGAACGGCGCCTGGGCAGCATTATCCACGTGGTTGTAGACATAGAACAGATTGCTGCGCGCACTAGGCGTGATATTGCTGTTGGAGCCGTGCAGGGTGTTGCAGTCAAAGAACACCACACTGCCCGCCGGACCGGTGGCGGTGTCGATGCCATGACGCTCGGCCATTCGGCTAAGACTGTGTTGATCCGGTACTCCGAGCTCCTGCTTGCGCAGGGACTTTTCGTAATGATTCTCGGGAGTGGCACCTACGCAGTGGATGAAATGCCGGTGCGAGCCGGGGATCAGCATCAGCGGGCCGTTGTGCGGCTCGTTGTCGGTCAGCAGGATCGAGCAGCTGAGGGTGCGCATGCGCGGCAGGCCATCTTCCACATGCCAGGTCTCGAAATCCGAGTGCCAGTAGAACTCCTTGCCGGTGAAACCCGGTTTGAAGTTCATCCGTGACTGATGCACATAGATGTCGCCACCCAGGATGAAGCTTGCGATGGCCGCGATACGCTGATCCGTGGCGACGCGGGCGAACAGCGCGTTGTCCTTGTGGATTGCGAACACCGAGCGAATCGCGCCGCTGCCGGGTTCCTTGATGGTCTTGCCGGATTCAGCTACGGCCGGGTCCTGGCGCATGCGCTCGAGTTCGTCACGAAACAATGCGACTTCCTCAGCGCTGAAAAGATGAGGGATAACCAGGTAACCGTCACGCTCGAAGCCTTCGATCTGCTCTGCGGTGATGGGGGCGTTGGCCAGGTCGGTGCGGTAGACCACTGGGTCCAAGCGTTCCTGCCAGCTGGGCTGATCCTTCAGGCGTGAGGGATACAGGTCAGCTTGCGGAGTGTTCATGTCTTCCTCCTTCCAAGGTAGGTGGACAACGCATCTCGGTGTCCACCTACGTTTAGATGAATAGGCTGCGCATTAGGCTACGGTTTCAGCTTCCAGCGGATAGACACCACTTTCGTCGTGAACTTCCTTGCCGTTTAGCGGCGGGTTGAATACGCAAGCCATCTTCATATCCTCGGAGCCGCCGCGCAGCAGGTGCTCGTCATGCTTGTCGAGGATGTACAGGGTGCCGGCCTCGATCTTGTAGATCTTGCCGTCGGCAACGGTTTCGATCTCGCCATTGCCGCTGATGCAGTACACCGATTCCAGATGGTTCTGGTAGTGGATGTGCGTCTCGGTGTTGGCAAAGATGGTGGTGATGTGGAAGGAGAAGCCCATGTTGTCGTCTTTGAGCAGCATGCGGGTGCTGTCCCAGGTTTCGGTGACGATCTTGCGGTTGGACTGCTCGCATTCGGCGAGGGTACGTACGATCATTTTCTAATTCCTCAAGAAGCTTGGGTGGCGGCCTGCTTGGACATCACGGCGGCGAAGGCCTTGTCCAGAATGCTCATGGCCTTGTCGATCTGCTCTTCGCTGATCACCAGCGGGCAGAGACACTTGACCACTTCGCTGTGGGCACCGCTGGTCTCGATCACCAGGCCATTCTCAAAGGCATGGCCGCAAACAGCGGCGGCGATATCGCCATCCGGGCAGCTGATACCGATCATCATCCCGCGGCCTTTGACGAATAGGGAGTCGGGGCCATAGCGGCGGACAATCTTGTGCATGCCATCGGCGATGCGCTTGCCCTTGGCGCGCACGCTCTGGGCGAATTCGTCGTTCTGCCAGAAGTGCTCGAGCGCGGCGGCGGCGGTGACGAAGGCGTGGTTGTTGCCGCGGAAAGTGCCGTTGTGCTCCCCCGGCGCCCACTGGTCCAGCTCCTTGCGCAGCAGCACCATGGCGAACGGCAGACCGAAGCCCGACAACGACTTGGACAGGGTGATCATGTCCGGTTTGATGCCCATTTCCTCGAAGCTGAAGAAGCTGCCGGTGCGGCCACAGCCAGCCTGAATGTCATCGACGATCAGCAACATGTCGTGCTTGCGGCAGAGCTTTTCCAACTTGCGCACCCACTCGGCCGATGCGGCGTTCAGGCCGCCTTCGCCCTGTACCACTTCGACGATCACCGCCGCCGGCTTGTCGACACCACTGGAAGGGTCGTCGAGCAGCTTGTCCATCATCGCAATGGTGTTGACCTTATCGCCGAAGTAGTTGGCGTAGGGCATGCGACTGACGTCGGTCAGCGGTACGCCGGCAGCGCCACGGTGATGCTGGTTACCGGTGGCCGCGAGGGCGCCGATGCTGCAGCCGTGGAAACCGTTGGTGAAGCTGATGACGTTGCTGCGCCCGGTCACTTTGCGCGCCAGCTTCAGCGCGGCTTCCACCGCGTTGGTGCCGGTCGGGCCGGTGAACTGCATGACGTAGTTCATGTTGCGAGGCTTGAGAATGAGCCGGCTGAAGGTCTCGAGGAAGCGCTCTTTGGCTTCCGAGTACATATCCAGGCCATGGGTGATGCCGTCGTCGGTGATGTATTCCAACAGCGCTTGCTTGAGTACCGGGTGGTTGTGGCCGTAGTTGAGCGTGCCGGCGCCAGCGAGAAAGTCGATGTAGGTCTTGCCGTCACGGGTTATCAGCTCGGCGCCACGCGCCTGCTTAAAGACCACGGGGAAGGAGCGGCAGTAGCTGCGAACGCCGGATTCGTGCAGTTCGAAGGTTTTCATGCAGTTTCCTCTGATTTTTCTTTTGAATTCGTAAAGTCGAATGGGCCGGCCCGGTACAGCACTTCGTCTTCGTGCCGGCCAGCAAAATGTTTGCTGCGGGAGAACAGCGTGCGGGTGCTGTAGTCAGCGCCCAACTGAGCGAAGGCTTTCTTGAAAAGGGCTTGGGATGCGCCGTTGTCCGGCGAGATGGTGGTTTCCATAAAACGTACGCCCTGGCTGGCGACTCGTTCGGTCAAGTCCAGCAGCATGCGTAGAGCCAGGCCCTGACCACGCATCGAGGCGTCAACCGCGACCTGCCAGATGAATAGCGTGTCGGGACGCGAAGGGGGGCGGTAACCGGAGATAAAACCGACCAGCTGACCCTGTGCATCTTCGGCAGCAATGGCGGTATCGGCGAAATCGGAACACTGCAGAAGGTTGCAGTAGACCGAGTTGGTATCCAACGGCTGGCAGCGCGCTACTAGCTCGTGGAGGGGAAGACCGTCGCCGTCGGTTGGGCGACGGAGCGTTACGGTAGGAACACTCAAAACAAGTCCTTTGGGGTTACTGATTGAAATCCTTAAATAGGATAAACACAGGGAAAATCATTTCTCAACCCCGAGCTTGGTCATAAGCCGGTAGATATGTAGTGGATATTAGGTCATTGGATCGCATATGAGCGGGTTAGAGCTTGAGAGATATGCGGCCGTGAATGCGGCAAATATTCAGGCTGATATTCAGCGAAGTCGAGGTCTGTGAATAAGCCGTTTGAAGGATATCTGGCGGAGGGGCGCTTGGGGCTTGGCAAGTCCTGGATAGATTAGCTATAGGCCTTGCGTGGCGGGGCTTTCCGGTTTGCTCGCAGGCTATCAATGAGGTCAGCCAAACGGTTGATTGCGGCAGGCAATAAGGTCGCTAATACTCGGCTCAATTGCGGCGCAATCTGAGCCTGAATAGTGGCGCGATCTGATGGTCATATTCAGACAGTGATATTGCGGACATGATGGCTCGTAATTAGCGATCCTGAGGAAAATGAAAAATAATCTTTGGAGAGTTGCTTCACTGCAATATCTGGAAGTTCCGTCACAGATGTCAGCTGATGTTACAAATACTTCCTCGGATATGTATTGAACCGCTCTGTTCCGCATTATCCAGGCGAGTGCGAGAAGTTCTATCGACCACCTATGAATGCTGTCGCGGGTTGGGCTGGCGCATGATCAGCTGCTGCGCCTGCTCTGGGCCATCGGTGCCGGCCGGGTAGGGGCGCGGCTTGCGGTAGTGGCTGTGCCAGCCGCGCAGGATCGGGTCGACCCAACGCCAGGCGGCTTCCACTTCGTCGCGGCGCATGAACAGCGTCGAGTCGCCTTCGATGACGTCCAGCAGCAGGCGCTCGTAAGCTTCCCAGCGGCGGGTGCGGCTGAAGGCGTGGATCAGGTTCAGGTCCAGCTCCACCGGCTCCAGTTGCATGCCCTTGCCGGGTGCCTTGGCCATCAGCTGCAGGCTGATGCTTTCCTCGGGCTGCAAGCGGATCACCAGACGGTTGGTCTCGCCCTTGCTGAATAGCATGTGCGGAACCGGCTTGAAGGTGATGATGATTTCCGAACGCTTGCTGGCCATGCGTTTGCCGGTGCAAAGGTAGAAGGGCACCCCGGCCCAGCGCCAGTTGTCGATCTCAGCCTTTACCGCGACAAAGGTTTCGGTGTCGCTGTCATTGTCGATGTTTTTCTCGAAGTAGTAGGCCGGCACATCTTGACCGCCGATCTTCCCGGCGCTGTATTGGCCGCGTACGGTCTTGTCCAGCACGTCGTGACCGGTGATGGGCTTGAGCGCTTCGAGCACCTTGACCTTTTCGTTGCGCACTGCCTCGGCGTTGAAGCGCACCGGCGCCTCCATGGCCACCAGGCAGAGCAGTTGCAGCAGGTGGTTCTGCAGCATGTCGCGCATGGCGCCGGCGTTGTCGTAGTAACTGCCGCGATTTTCCACGCCGAGGGTTTCGGCCACGGTGATCTGCACGCTGTCGATATGCCCGGCGCGCCAGATCGGCTCGAACAGCGCATTGGCGAAACGCAACGCCATGAGGTTCTGCACGGTTTCCTTGCCCAGGTAATGGTCGATCCGATAGATCCTGGGCTCGGGAAACATCTGGCCGATGGCGGCATTGATCGACAGCGCCGACTCAAGTGAATGGCCGATGGGCTTTTCCAGCACGATGCGCGCGTTTTCGCCGGCCAGGCCGGCACTTTCCAGGTTCGAAGCAATCGGTTCGAAGAGATCGGGGGCGGTGGCCAGGTAATGCACGCGCACACGGCCTTCGGTCTCCCCAAGGTGATGCGCGAGGCGGACGAATTCGCCGCGCTGGGAGGCGTCCATGGAGAAGTAATCGAGACGCTGGCCGAAAGCCTGCCAGACGCTTGTAGTGAAATCGTCGCGTGACACTTGCGCCCGGCAATGGCGCTCGGCCAAACCCAGGTAGGCGGAGCGGTCCAGCTGCTTGCGGGCGATGGCGAGGATGCGCACATTCTGGTGCAGGCGCCCTTCGCGATGCAGGTGGTAAAGCGCGGGGATGAGTTTGTGCAGCGCCAGATCACCAGTACCGCCAAAAACCAGCATGTCACAGGAAATGGACACGGCAACCTCCTCAAGATGAGACGTGTCGATTGCAGACGGTTTTCGACAGTCTGAGGTGGGCGATGTTGCAACTCTTGTAGTATAACTACAAGCCCACTACAAGAATCTGGCAGGCCAGGGTTATGGCGCATCTGCGCGCATGCCGGTCGTCAGATGCGAGCAAAGCGAGCCTACCCTGTGAACCTGCTGCAACACATCGCCCAATCGAGAAGCCTGCTACGTAAGTCGGAACTGAAGGTCGCGGATCACGTGCTACTCGATCCGACATCGGTGATGCACAGTTCCATGGCCGACCTTGCCCACACGGTCGGTGTCAGCGAGCCGACCATTGTGCGTTTCTGTCGCGCCATCGGCTGCCTGGGCTTCCAGGATCTCAAACTGAAGCTGGCACAGAGCCTGGCATCTGGAGCCAGTTTCGGTCAGTTCGCCATCAGCGAGAACGATTCGGCCAGCGACATCAGCCAGAAGATCTTTGATACCACGCTGCATACCCTGATGGAGGTGCGCGAGCACCTCGATCCCGTTGCGCTGGAAAAAGCCATTTACGCGATGTCCAGGGCCGAGCGTGTGGAGTTTTACGGCTTCGGCGCTTCCGGCGCGGTGGCCACCGATGCCCAGCATAAGTTCTTCCGTTTGCTGCTCAGTGCCGCCGCCTATTCGGACCCGCATATGCAGGCGATGTCCGCGGTGACGCTCAAGCCCACCGACGTGGCGATCTGCATTTCCCAGTCGGGGCGCTCAAAAGATTTGTTGATCACCGCCAATGTTGTGCGCGAAAGCGGCGCGACGCTGGTCACTCTGTGCCCCAGTCAGACGCCGCTGGCCGAGCTGGCCACTGTCAATCTCGCCATTGATGTGCAGGAAGACACCGAGATCTACACGCCGCTAACCTCGCGTATCGCACATCTAGTGGTAATCGATGTGCTAGCCATGGGCGTAGCGATGGCGCGCGGACCGGATCTGGTCAACCACCTGAAAAGTGTCAAGCGCAGCCTGCGCAGCTTGCGTCTGTCGCCCAAATCACTGAAGCAGCAGGACGACTGACAGGCTGACGTCACGGCTTTGTCATCGGACTGACTTCAGGGCGTCACCCTCGGCTTAGATGCTGATCTCCCCAACCCTGTTTCGGGAGAACAGCACATGTCCCAGTACCGCGAAGCCTATGTCAATCTCGAAGCGCGCGCCCGCCGCAAGCAGCAGGACGAGCGGCGCATGCATTTCCGTCGTGCCATTGAACACCATGCCGAGCAGCGCCAGTTGCAGGCGCAGCTGATGGAGTTTCCAGATCTGCTCATTAGTGACCGTGGCGTATCGGCGTGCCGGCAAAACGCATCGCCAGCGCGCTGATCTGGCTGCGTTCTTCACGGATGAAGGTGAAAAACGCTTGGGCCACTGGGCTCAGGCGTTTGCCGCGCGGGTGCACCACGCACCAACTGCGGTACAGCGGCAGTTCCGCTACCGGCAGTTCGCGCAGCAGCCCGCTGGTAAGCTCCAGATGCACAGCGTGACGTGGCAGCAGCGCCACGCCCAGACCGGCAATTACGCCCTCGCGAAGGGCGTCCATCGAGGCAATCTGAATGGTCTGGGCGAAATGCGCACGCTTCTGCTGCAGATACTCCTCGCCCGCCTTGCGCGTGCCGGAGCCGGGCTCGCGGACCAGCAGCGGCCAGGGCGTGAGGTCTTGCAGCGACAGCTCGGCGGCATGGCTCAACGGGTGTTCGGGCGGTGCCACCGCGATGATCGGATTGTCGAGGAAGGGCAGGAATTCCAGATCCATGTCGGTCGGCACCTGCGACATGATCAGCAGGTCGTCGCGGCTCACTGACAGGCGCTTGACCGCCTGGGCGTGATTGACGACCAGCAGTTGCAGGCTGACCTCCGGATGCTGCCGGCGAAAGGCTGCAAACAGGTGTGGAGTGATGTACTTGGCGCTCGATTCCACCGCCAGGTTCAGTTGCCCCTGCATCGAGCCGCGCAGGTCCGACAGCTGCATGTCGAGGTTGTCCAGCCGACCGAAGATATCAGTGCCGGCGCGTTGCAGCGCTTCGGCGGCATCGGTGAGGTAGAGCTTCTTGCCTAGGTACTCGAACAGCGGCTGTCCCACCAGCTCTTCCAGCTGACGGATCTGCAGGCTAACGGCTGGCTGGGTGAGTGCCATCTCTTCCGCTGCACGACTATAGGAGCGGCTTTCACACACCGCGCGGAATACTTGTAGCTGGCGCAGGGTTATACGCATCAGCGATCTTCGCATCGTTTTCGTCGCCTTTAACGTTGTTTTGTCTGCCGTATCGCTTGTTGGCGAGTGTGGAGGATAGTTATTCTGGCACAGCTATAAGTTTTTACTTATCTCCAATAAAACAATTATTCATTTTCGGTAATCCCCCTAATGGGCGTAGGGTGAAAACGCTCGCCTGCCAAGGCGAGCGGTCATCGGCCCGTCGTTCGGGTCGCCTGTTCATCGATCCGAGGGAAGACAGTGTGATCAAGAAGCTGCTGATCGCCAACCGAGGTGAAATTGCCGTTCGCATCGTGCGGGCCTGCGCCGAAATGGGCGTACGCTCGGTGGCGGTATTCGCCGAGGCCGACCGTCATGCGCTGCACGTCAAGCGTGCTGACGAGTCGTATTTCATTGGCGAAGATCCGCTGGCCGGGTATCTGAACCCGCGCAAACTGGTCAACCTGGCGGTGGAGACCGGCTGTGATGCGCTGCATCCCGGCTATGGTTTCCTGTCGGAGAACCCAGAGCTGGCCGAAATTTGCGCCGAGTGCGACATCAAGTTCGTCGGCCCCAGCGCCGAGGTGATTCGCCGCATGGGCGACAAGACCGAGGCGCGCCGCTCGATGATCGCTGCCGGCGTACCGGTTACGCCCGGTACCGAGGGCAATGTCGTCGACATTGATGAAGCCCTGCGCGAGGCCGAGCGCCTCGGTTATCCGGTCATGCTCAAGGCCACTTCAGGTGGCGGCGGGCGCGGCATTCGCCGGTGCAATAGCGCGGAGGAGCTGAAGCACGCCTACCCACGGGTGATTTCCGAGGCGACCAAGGCCTTCGGTTCGGCCGATGTCTTCCTAGAAAAATGCATCGTCGATCCGCGTCATATCGAGGCGCAGATACTGGCCGACAGCTTCGGCAGCACCGTGCACCTGTTCGAGCGCGACTGTTCCATCCAGCGCCGCAACCAGAAGCTCATCGAGATAGCCCCAAGCCCGCAACTTACGCCCGAACAGCGCGCCTATATTGGCGACCTGGCCGTGCGCGCCGCCAAGGCGGTGGGCTACGAGAACGCCGGCACCGTGGAGTTTCTGCTCGCCGAGGGCGAGGTGTACTTCATGGAAATGAATACCCGCGTACAGGTGGAGCACACCATCACCGAGGAAATCACCGGCATCGACATCGTTCGCGAACAGATTCGTATTGCCTCGGGTCTGCCGCTGTCGGTCAAGCAGGAGGATATCCAGTACCGCGGCTTCGCCATCCAGTTCCGCATCAATGCCGAGGAGCCGCGCAACAACTTCCTGCCCAACTTCGGCAAGATCACCCGTTATTACGCCCCCGGCGGCCCCGGTGTACGCACCGATACGGCGATCTACACCGGCTACACCATCCCGCCGTTCTACGACTCCATGTGCCTGAAACTGATCGTCTGGGCGCTCACCTGGGAAGAAGCCATCGCCCGCGGCTCGCGCGCGCTGGACGACATGCGCGTGCAGGGCGTGAAGACTACAGCGACCTATTATCAGCAGATTCTTGCCGACCCGGACTTCCGCAGTGGCAACTTCAATACCAGCTTCGTGGACAACCACCCCGAACTGCTGAATTACTCGATCAAGCGCAAGCCGGGCCAGCTGGCCTTGGCCATCGCGGCTGCCATCGCCGCCCACGCCGGCCTGTAAGGGACTGAATAATGAGCAAGCAAATCACCGTCACCGATACCATCCTGCGCGATGCCCACCAGTCCCTGCTGGCTACCCGCATGCGCACCGAGGACATGCTGCCGATCTGCGAAAAGCTGGATCGTGTGGGCTACTGGTCGCTGGAAGTCTGGGGCGGCGCTACCTTCGACGCCTGCGTCCGCTTCCTCAAGGAAGACCCATGGGAGCGTCTGCGTCAGCTGCGCGCCGCATTGCCCAATACCCGTCTGCAGATGCTGTTGCGCGGCCAGAACCTGCTGGGCTACCGCCATTACAGTGATGACGTGGTGGAAGCCTTCGTCGCGAAAGCCGCCGAGAACGGCATCGATGTGTTTCGCATCTTCGATGCAATGAACGATGTGCGAAACCTGGAAACCGCCATCCGCGCCGTGAAGAAGGCTGGCAAGCATGCCCAGGGCACCATCTGCTACACCACAAGCCCCGTGCATACCACCGAAGCCTTTGTTGCTCAGGCGCAAACCATGGCCGATATGGGCGTGGATTCCATCGCCATCAAAGACATGGCCGGCCTGCTGACACCTTACGCCACCGGCGCGCTGGTCAAGGCGCTTAAGGATGCTCTGCCGCAGTTGGAAGTGGTCGTGCACTCCCATGACACCGCTGGCGTAGCCAGCATGTGTCAGCTCAAGGCCATCGAGAACGGCGCCGACAGGATCGACACTGCCATCTCCAGCATGGCTTGGGGCACCAGCCACCCGGGCACCGAATCCATGGTCGCCGCGCTCAAGGGCAGCGAGTACGACACCGGCCTGGATCTCAAACTTATCCAGGAAATCGGCCTGTACTTCTATGCCGTGCGCAAGAAGTATCACCAGTTCGAAAGCGAGTTCACCGGCGTCGATACCCGGGTGCAGGTCAACCAGGTGCCCGGTGGGATGATTTCCAACCTGGCCAACCAGCTCAAGGAGCAGGGTTCCCTGCACCGAATGGATGAGGTGCTTGCCGAAATTCCCCGCGTGCGCAAGGACCTCGGCTACCCGCCCCTGGTCACTCCGACCTCGCAGATCGTCGGTACCCAGGCGTTCTTCAACGTGCTGGCCGGCGAGCGCTACAAGACCATCACCAACGAAGTGAAACTCTATCTGCAGGGTCGCTACGGCAAGGCGGCAGGTGAGATTTGCGAGCGCTTGCGCTTCCAGGCCATCGGCCATGAAGAAGTCATCGTCTGCCGCCCGGCCGACCTGCTCAAGCCGGAAATGGAGCGCCTGCGTGGTGAGATCGGCCAGTTGGCACAGACCCAGGAAGACGTGTTGACCTATGCGATGTTCCCGGATATCGGCCGCAAGTTCCTCGAGGAACGCGCCGCTGGAACCCTGAGCCCTGAAGCCCTGCTGCCGATTCCTGATGGCACCAGCGTGAGCTCTCCGGCCGATGATGGTGTGCCGACCGAGTTCATCATCGACGTGCATGGCGAAAGCTACCGCGTGGATATCACCGGCGTTGGCGTCAAGGGTGAGGGCAAACGTCACTTCTTCCTTTCCATCGATGGTATGCCGGAAGAGGTTGTCTTCGAGCCGCTGAACAACTTCGTCGGTGAGAGCGGCGGCAAGCGTAAGCAGGCCAGCGCACCGGGCGACGTCAGCACCAGCATGCCAGGCAATGTGGTCGATGTGCTGGTCAAAGAAGGTGACGTGGTCAAGGCTGGGCAGCCGGTGCTGATCAGCGAAGCGATGAAGATGGAAACCGAGATCCAGGCGCCCATCGCCGGTACGGTGAAGGCCGTCCATGTGGCCAAGGGTGATCGTGTAACCCCTGGTGACCTCCTAATCGAGATCGCCTGAGACCGAGCAACCGACAGGGAGATGTGGCTTCTTCCTGTCGGTTGCAGTCCGATACAAGGCCGGCATTCGCATAGTGTTGAAAAGGCTTTACTGACCCGTGTTCACGGACAATCCTAGAGGCCGCCCGGCATGGGGCCTTATTAAGGAGGAGTGAAACGATGAAAACGGTCGGACAGGTCGTCAGCGCAAAAGCGGATGTTGGCGTGCATACCATCGTCGAGACGGCTAGCGTGCTCGAGGTTTTGCAGGTGCTGGCTGAAAAGAACGTCGGTGCCCTGCCGGTGGTCAATGCCGGCGGCCAGCTGGTGGGGATTGTCAGTGAGCGTGACTATGCGCGCAAAGGCGTGCTCAAGGGACGTTCGTCGTTCGCTACGCCGGTGAGCACTATCATGACGGCCAGCCTGGTGACCGTCGAGCCACACCAGGGGCTGGAGGAGTGCATGCAGCTGATGACGGACCGCCATCTACGCCACCTGCCTGTATTGGAGGGAGGCAAGCTGGTCGGCATGCTCTCCATCGGTGACGTGGTCAAGGAACTGGTCGCCGAGAAGGAAAGCCTGATCCAGCATCTTGAACAGTACATCCGCGGCCAATAACCACGTCCGAACCGAAGAGGGCTGGCGTTGACGGTTTCCGCTCGCCGGCCGCAACAGGGCGGGGCAATCAATCAGAAGAGAAGTCGAACATGTGCCTCGAAAACACTCCCAACGAAACCGCGCAGGAAGCGCTCGACAGCCTGGTCGCAGGCGTTATGCGCTTTCGCGAGGATGTCTATCCGCAGCAGCGTGAGCTGTTTGCCAAGCTGGCCCACGAGCAGACACCGCGGGCGATGTTCATCACCTGTGCGGACTCGCGAATTCTGCCGGAGCTGATTACCCAGAGCTCGCCTGGCGACCTGTTCGTCACCCGCAACGTGGGCAACATCGTGCCGCCTTACGGGCAGATGAACGGTGGTGTCTCGACCGCCATTGAGTTCGCCGTAATGGCGCTTGGGGTCAAACACATCATCGTCTGTGGGCATTCGGACTGTGGTGCGATGAAGGCGGTGCTTGAGCCGTCCAGCCTGGAGCGCATGCCTACGGTCAAGAGTTGGCTGCGGCATGCCGAGGTGGCTCGTACGGTGGTGGAAGAGAACTGCGGCTGTGCCAATGAAAGCACCCTGCGCATCCTCACCGAGGAAAACGTGCTGGCGCAGCTCGAACACCTGCGCACCCACCCCTCGGTGGCGGCGCGTCTGGCCAGTGGTCAGCTGTTTATCCACGGCTGGCTCTACAACATCGGTACCAGTGAAATCCGCGCTTATGACGCAGCGCGTGGCGAGTTCCGTCTGATTGGCGATGGGCCCTTGCCGATGGCTACGCCCAAGTCGCGCTACGTCTGAAGCGTCGTAGCAGGGGTGATGGTCGAGGCTTCGCAGTGAAGCCTCGCAGGGCGCCGTCTACTTATGCAGCACGAACTGGCCGGTGAAGCGCACGGCATCGCGGCCATCGTCGGCCAGGATGCGGCTGTGCAGCGTCAGGCGCGAGCGGCCACGACGGCGGTAAATGGTTTCGAAGCGCTCCCAGGCGCTGTCATCAGGGGCCGAGCATACCGCTGTGGCATCGTCGAGCACCGGCAGTGGGTAGGCGATCTGCCCTTCGTGGATGACGATATGCCCGTCCTCGATGCCCGCTTCGCGCAGGCGCAGGTGCAGCCAGCCCCAGCCAGCTAGCACCGAGGCGCAGTACAGGCTGCCGCCAAACATGCTGCTCTTGTGATTGATGTTCTCTTGCAGCGGCACCTTCACGCGTAATTCGTGATTTTCCCATTGCTCGACACGCAGCCCCAGCGAGCGCGTCAACGGGATGTCATGGTGCAGAAGCTCTTCCAGATAGCGGCTGTCGCGACTCATGCCGGGTGGGTTCCTAAACGTTGCAGATACAGGCAGACGCAAAGCATGACTGCTGAGTCACGAGATTGCCAGTGTCCGTTGCCTGATTGCCTAAGCTTGTCGGAGACACGTCCCGGAGGTTTTTGCAGGGATTACGGCGCAGTAACTGCTTCGACCGCGGTAGATAACAGCGCGGGTTGGAATTTACAGTGAGCCAGACGAGTCGAACCGGGGCAGAGGGGGGGTGCTTCTAAAACATAGCGATGGCAACGCAGGTTGCACTAGCAGTGCCCTAAAGGTCGCCCGGAGCCGGGTTGGGCCTGCAAACCTCCCCATCGCCCATCGCCCATCGCCCATCGCCCATCGCGCAGCACGAGGTCCGTCCATGACGCAACAATCGCACGCCCCTACCGCCGATGAAGTCGAAGCTTTCCGCGACACCATCCTCGCCAAGCTGACCTATGCCATCGGCAAGGACCCCGAGCACGCTTCCGATCGTGATTGGTTCGAGGCGGTGGCACTGGCTGCCCGCGACCGCATGATCGATCAGTGGATGGACCGTACTCGCGAGAGCTATCGGGAGGGCAAGAAGCGCGTCTACTATCTCTCGCTGGAATTCCTTATCGGTCGGTTGCTGGTGGATAGTCTGAGCAACCTCGGCCTGCTGGAAACCGCCCGCCAGGCGCTGGACGGCATCGATGTGAATTTCGATCGAATCCGCCTGGTCGAGCCGGACGCGGCGCTGGGCAATGGCGGGCTCGGGCGGCTGGCTGCCTGCTTCATGGAGAGCATGGCCACCGTCGGTGTTGCCGCCCATGGCTATGGCATCCGTTACGACCACGGACTGTTCCGCCAGGCCATCGTCGATGGCTGGCAGCACGAGCAGACTGAGACCTGGCTGAATTTCGGCAATCCCTGGGAGTTCGAGCGGCCCGAGGTGAGCTACCTGATCGGCTTCGGCGGCAGCGTCACGGCCATTCCCGCCGAAACGCCGGGCAAGGAGCCCCGGCATTTTTGGCATTGGTCCGAAGGCGTGCGCGCCATCGCCTACGACACGCCCATCGTCGGCTGGCGCGGTGCAGGGGTGAATACTCTGAGGTTGTGGCGTGCCCGCGCCGAAGCGGACTTTCATCTCGAGCGCTTCAATGCCGGCGACCATGTCGGCGCGGTGAGCGAAGGTGCGCGTGCCGAAAGCATCTCGCGGGTGCTCTATCCTGCCGACAGCACCGAAGCCGGGCAGGAGCTGCGCCTGCGCCAGGAGTACTTCTTTGTCGCGGCGTCGCTGCAGGACCTGCTGCGCCGGCATCTGGACCAGCGCGACACGCTGCTGAACCTGCCTGAGTTCGCCGCCATCCAGCTCAACGACACCCACCCGGCAATTGCCGTGGCAGAGCTGATGCGGCTGCTGGTGGACGTACACGACATCGCCTGGGACAAGGCCTGGGAACTGACGGTAGCGACCCTGTCCTACACCAACCACACGCTGCTGCCCGAGGCACTGGAAACCTGGTCCGTCGGCTTGATGGAGCGGCTGCTGCCGCGCCACATGCAGATCATCTACCTGATCAATGCGCAGCATCTGGACGCTTTGCGCGAGCGCGGCATTCACAGTCTCGAACTGCTGCGGTCCGTGTCGCTGATCGAGGAAAACAATGGCCGGCGGGTGCGCATGGGCAACCTGGCATTTCTCGGCTCGCACAGCATTAACGGTGTGTCGGCGCTGCACACCGGGCTGATGCGCGAGACGGTATTCACCGATCTGAATTCGCTTTATCCGGACCGTATCAGCAATAAGACCAACGGCATCACATTTCGCCGCTGGTTGTATCAATCCAACCCGCACCTGACCAGCCTGCTGGTCGAGCACCTCGGCACCGAACTGCTCGACGCCCCCGAAAGCCTGTTGAGCGAGCTTGAGCCTTATGCCGAACAGGCACAGTTCCGCGCGCGTTTCGCCGCCCAGCGGATGGAAAACAAGCGGCTGCTGGCACGTATGATTCAGGAGAACCTGGGTATCCATGTCGATCCGGCAGCCTTGTTTGACGTGCACGTCAAACGCATCCATGAATACAAGCGCCAGCTGCTCAATCTGCTGCACACCGTGGCCCTGTACCAGGCGATTCGCGCCGATCCAGGTGGCGACTGGGTGCCGCGAGTGAAGATTTTCGCTGGCAAGGCAGCGGCCAGTTATCACACCGCCAAAATAATCATCAAACTGACCAACGACATCGCCCGCACCATCAATGACGACCCGACCGTACGCGGTCTGCTCAAAGTGGTGTTCCTGCCCAACTACAACGTGAGTCTGGCCGAGCGCATCATCCCGGCGGCGGATCTTTCCGAGCAGATATCCACAGCCGGTATGGAAGCGTCGGGCACCAGTAACATGAAATTCGCTCTCAATGGCGCGCTGACCATCGGCACCCTGGATGGCGCCAATGTGGAAATGAGCGAGCAGATCGGTCTGGAGCACATGTTCATCTTCGGCCTCACCGCGCAGGAAGTGGAAGCGCGCAAGCAGGCCGGCGAATACAACGCCGAAGCGACCATTTTTGGTTCGTCACGGCTTAGCGAGGTGCTGCTGGCAATTCGCGACGGGGCCTTTTCCGCCGAGGATCCGGCTCGCTACACGGCACTGGTCGATGGCCTCAAATGGCACGATACATTCATGGTCTGCGCCGACTTCGAGGCTTATTGGCAGGCGCAGCTGAAGGTTGAGAAGCTCTGGCGCGAGCCTGACAGCTGGTGGCGTTCGGCGGTGCTCAATACCGCGCGTACCGGTTGGTTCTCCTCCGACCGGACCATCCGTGAATACGCTGAGGACATCTGGAAGGTTTTGTAGGCGGGACGGGCTTAGCCAGAGGCCGTATTCGCCGCTTCGCTGAACTCAGACCGGTCAAGCTCGGTCTGACGCAAATAGTGCCTCTTCCCATTTCGTTTGCGGATTGCGACGAAACGGGAACAGACCCTAGTAGCCCCGTGCCCTGTTAAACTGCGCGGGTTTTTTCTCTCCCGGAGTCATTCCATGTCACGCGTAACCCTGAGCCGCTACCTGATCGAGCAGACTCGCAGTAACAACACCCCTGCGGATTTGCGCTTCCTCATCGAGGTAGTTGCACGGGCGTGCAAGGCAATCAGCCACCAGGTTTCCAAAGGTGCCCTGGGCGGCGTGCTGGGCAGCATGGAAACCGAGAACGTACAGGGGGAGGTGCAGAAGAAGCTGGACGTGCTGTCCAACGAAATCCTGCTCGAAGCCAACGAGTGGGGCGGCACGCTGGCCGGTATGGCCTCCGAGGAGATGGATAAGCCGTACCAGATCCCCGGTCGTTATCCCAAGGGCGCCTATCTGCTGCTGTTCGACCCGCTGGACGGCTCATCGAATATTGACGTCAACGTCTCGGTCGGCACCATCTTCTCGGTGCTGCGCTGCCCTGGCAATTGCTTCAGCCAGAACGACTCCCTCGGCGATGAAGCCTTTCTCCAGCCGGGTACCAAGCAGGTCGCGGCCGGTTACGCCATCTACGGTCCGCAGACCATGTTTATGTTGACTCTCGGTAACGGCGTCATGGGCTTCACTCTGGACCGCGAGTTGGGCAGCTTCGTGCTCACCCACGACACTATCCGGGTGCCGCACAGCACTGCCGAGTTCGCCATCAACATGTCCAACCAGCGTCACTGGGATGAGCCGGTCAAGCGCTACGTCAGCGAACTGCTGGCTGGTGAGGAAGGGCCGTTGGGTAAGAACTACAACATGCGCTGGATCGCCTCGATGGTTGCTGACGTGCATCGCATCCTCACCCGTGGTGGCCTGTTCATGTACCCCTGGGATGCCCGCGAACCCGAAAAGCCCGGCAAACTGCGGCTGATGTACGAGGCCAATCCCATGTCCTTCATCATCGAGCAGGCCGGCGGCGCGGCCACCGATGGCAAGCAGCGCATCCTCGATGTCCAACCGACGTCCCTGCACCAGCGCGTACCGGTATTTCTCGGCTCGAAGGAAGAAGTCGAGCGCGTCACCGGCTATCACAAGGACTGAACGATGTCCGCGCCGTGGCAGGACTTGCTGGACTGGTGGTTTGGCCAGAACCGCACGGCGCAGCAAATCGTCAAGGAGAAGCACAGGCTGTGGTTTGGCTACAAAGCCGAACAGGACCGCGAGGCCCGTGAGCGCTTCGGCGAGCTTTGCGAGCAGGCGCTTGATGGCGGCCTGCAGGAGTGGACCCGCTCCGAGCAGGGCTGGCTGGCGCTGATCCTACTGCTCGACCAACTGCCGCGCATGATCCATCGCGGCACGCCACGGGCCTTTGCTGGCGACCAGCGTGCGCGGCAACTGCTCGGCGAGGGCATGGCGCAGGGGCGTGACAGGCTACTTGAGCCCCTCGAGCGGGCCTTCATCTATCTGGTACTGGAGCACGCCGAGAACCTGGCGGATCAGGATCTGGCCGTGGCTCAGTTCATGGCACTTCGCGACATGGCTGCTGCAGAAGAGCGAGCCGCTTTTGATGGCTTTCTCGACTTCGCCGAGCGACATCGCGACGTGATTGCCCGTTTTGGTCGTTTCCCTCATCGCAATGCAATCCTTGGGCGCGTATCGAGCGAAGCCGAGCTTGGTTACCTCGATCAGCCGGGCTCTGGCTTCTAGAGCGATACTCCTGACGTCCTGAAGGTTTAAGGTAGCGTCCAGAATTCGTAGCAGTTCGGCTGCTGCCACCTCCAACTCACCAGAGCTATTCCGCTGATGTAGGGGTTGCCCATGTGTTCGAAACGGCTGCTGCGCCAGGCGCTATTGGATTGTTCGACGGTTTTCGATTGCGCACCGGCAGACTGTCCTTGCCCGAGCCGGAAAGACCGATGAGATTGATCAACCGGCCATTCACTCATACCCTCTGGTACCTCCGCGCCGCTGGCCACATCGGTAAACACCGTGCTCGATCTTTCCGCCTATCTGGGCCTATTCATGGCTGCCTTCGCCGCCGCCACGTTGCTGCCAGCACAGTCCGAAGCGGTGCTGGTCGGGCTGTTGCTCAGCGAGAAATTCTCTGTCGCGATCCTTCTGCTGGTGGCCACGCTGGGCAACGTGCTGGGCTCGTTAGTCAATTGGCTGTTGGGGCGCTCAATCGAGCGTCTGCGGCATAAGCGCTGGTTCCCAGCGAGCCCGCAACAGTTGCAGAAGGCCCAGCGAAGCTATCAGCGCTACGGCCGCTGGTCGCTGTTGCTGAGCTGGGTGCCGATCATCGGCGATCCGCTGACCCTGGTCGCCGGCATGCTGCGCGAGCCCCTGTGGAGCTTCCTTTTGCTGGTGACCCTGGCCAAGGGCGTGCGCTATCTGTTGCTGGCGGCGGTAACGCTGGGTGGGCTGTGAGCCATGCCGAGACTGCCCGGTTTAGGCAACCGGGCCGGCCATTGCTATCACAACCGAATGGGTCGCCATCCGGTTTGCGCACAGCCTAACCAAAACGACCGCGAGACCTGTTGAGGTCTCGCGGTCGTTGCTGAAACTGCGGGAGGCCGAAGACAGTGCTTCGGCCCGGTCTCGAATTAGCTGTTGCGACCGCCACCATGGCTGTTCTGTCCGCCTTTCTTGCCTGCCTCAGAGGCCTTTTCGCGATCATTGGCGAAGTTGCCGCCGCTGTTCTGGCCACCTTTTTGGCCGGCTTCGGATGCACGCTGCGGGTCGTTGGCGAAGTTGCCTCCGCTGTTCTGTCCGCCTTTCTTGCCGGCTTCAGAGGCGCGCTGGGGATCGTTGGCGAAGTTACCGCCACTGTTTTGGCCGCCCTTGCTACCGATCTCCTGGTAGAACTCTTTGTCGTGGGTCGCCGAGGTGGCTTCGCCGCCTTTACGTCCTGCTTCGTTTACGCTCATGCCGTCTCTTTCGTTAGCCATGGGAACCTCCTGCATGGTTTGAAATTGAGTGGTTGAACTGGCGTCTGGTGCTGAGGCATTCCATCCGCCTCACTGCTAAGAAAGGGGATAGGAAGGGGAGTTCCACCAGTCGCTGGTAGCCGGATGAATGGTGTAACTAACTGACGCAGCGGCGTTTTTTGTTTCAGGCAGCAGTAATCTGGCCTGGCAGACGAGTCCGCGTTCAAGGCCGCGAGGCGCGCACCATGCAGCGCTGATGACGCTCGTCGACGCGCTGTGCGAACCAGGCAGTGGTGAGGTTACGCGTGATTTTTGGGCTTTTTAGCGTGATGCCAGGCAAGGTCTCGCGAGGCATGCGCTTGCCTTCGATTTGCTCCGCCAGGTCGAACACCCGCACATAGAGGCGTGTGTCCTCGAACTCCAAGCTGTCACCTTTTTCCAGTGCCTTGCGAATGGCGCCATCACTCATCCTCAGGCGCTTGCCCAGCGAGCGGGCAGCCAGCTCTGTGGCACCGGCCTTGCGGCTGCCATGGATGATCAGGTCGCCATCGAGCGCCAGGTCGATACCCGATGCCAGGCTGAGCGCCCGCTGGAAGGCGGCGTTGCGGCTGGCGTACCAGCCGGCGTTGAAGTCGGCGAAACGGTACAGCGGACGGCTGTAGTTCGCCGGGTAATCGAGCAGATGCGCGATACCGAAATACATGCCGCCCCGACGGCTGAAGACTTCGTCGCGAATACTGCCTTCCCGCGCGTAGGGGTATTCGCGGGCTCGTGCTTCGGCGAAGGCGATGCTGACCTGCATCGGCCCGCCGGTACGTACGGGGTTGAACATGCCGAACAGCTGATTGCCCAGCGGTACGAGATTGAGAAAATCATCGAAAATCTCGCTCAGCTCCTTCTCCGTACGGACCTTGGCCAACCGCTTTTCATAAGTCTGACCATCGGGCGATTCCAGACGCAGTGCGGTATCCACCAGAAAGCGCGGAACGTGTAGGCGCGCCGCCCGACGGTAGATTTCCTCGCGAGCGATTTTCGCCAGGCCAGGCACTGGCGGCGCCGCCTGGAATGTCGACTCTTGAACCGTTACGGCCAGCACCGCGCAGAGATTTTCATCGGTCGCCGGTATCTCCAGCGTACTGAAGGCTGACTGAATGTCCGTGGCCCAGCCGCTGCGATCAGGGATTTCGGCAGGCATCAGGCGCACGATCTTCGCGCGCACCTCGTTCGGATGGGGCTGCGGCACTTGTGCGTGTTGGGCGCAGCCGGCGAGAACCAGCAAGGCGGCGAATGTCGGCGCCCAGCGCTGAGCGCCGCGATTTACTGTAAGCATGAAGGCCTCGCTCTGTTGTCTGTCCTGTTGGACCGCTAAACAACCGGAGCTGCTGCGAGCCAAGAAAGCGCTGCGCTAAAACTGGTCATTACTAAAACCGTAATGATTGCCCCCTCTGCTTGATTGATGACCAGCGGGGGGCTGCCTACTGTGGACTCCACATCGCGGAAACCTGTGGAGTCGTCATGACAACAAAAATATCCCCACCGCCGCAGTGGTCGCGTCGGCGCGCTGAAAAAAACCGCCGTCTCGATCAGGTGCGCAGCCTCGCTGACGGGGTGGTCCTGCCCAGCGAGCGGATCGTCGAGGCCCTGGAACTGCTGATCGCTCCCGGCGATCGGGTGGTGCTCGAAGGCAACAATCAGAAGCAGGCGGATTTCCTTTCGCGCTCACTGGCCAAGGTCGATCCCGGCAAGCTGCACGACCTGCACATGATCATGCCCAGCGTCAGCCGTGCCGAGCATCTGGACCTGTTCGAGCGGCAGATCGCGCGCAAGCTCGACTTCTCCTTCGCCGGCCCGCAGAGCCTGCGTATCAGCCAGTTGCTGGAAGACGGCCTGCTGGAAGTCGGCGCCATCCATACCTACATCGAGCTCTACTCGCGCCTGCTGGTGGACCTGATCCCCAACGTCGCGCTGGTGGCCGGCTTCACCGCCGACCGTGAGGGCAACATCTACACTGGCCCGAGCACCGAAGACACCCCGGCGCTGGTCGAGCCCACTGCCTTTAGTGATGGCATCGTCATCGTCCAGGTCAACGAAATCGTTGACGACCCGCGCGACCTGCCGCGGGTGGACATCCCGGCCAGCTGGGTGGATTTCGTCGTGAAAGCTGACAAGCCGTTCTACATCGAGCCGCTGTTCACCCGTGACCCGCGCCATATCAAACCGGTGCACGTGCTGATGGCGATGATGGCGATCCGCGGCATCTATGAAAAACACAACGTGCAGTCGCTCAACCACGGCATCGGCTTCAACACCGCGGCCATCGAGCTGATCCTGCCGACCTACGGCGAATCGCTGGGCCTGAAAGGCAAGATCTGCCGCAACTGGACGCTCAACCCGCACCCGACGCTGATCCCGGCGATCGAAACCGGCTGGGTCGAGAGCGTGCACTGCTTCGGCACCGAACTGGGCATGGAGAACTACATCGCCCAGCGCCCGGATGTGTTCTTCACCGGTCGCGACGGCTCCATGCGCTCCAACCGCATGATGTGCCAGCTGGCCGGCCAGTACGCGGTGGACCTGTTCATCGGCGCCACGCTGCAGGTCGATGGCGACGGCCATTCATCCACTGTTACCCGCGGCCGCCTGGCCGGTTTCGGCGGTGCGCCGAACATGGGCCATGACCCGCGCGGTCGCCGCCATCCGACGCCAGCCTGGCTGGACATGGCCACCCCCGGCGGCGAAGGCCCGGTGACCATGCTCGAGCGCGGCAAGAAGCTCGTGGTGCAGATGGTCGAGACCTATCAGGAAGGCGGCAAACCCACCTTCGTCGAACAGCTCGATGCCGTCGAAGTGGCGAAGAAGAGCGGCATGCCGCTGGCGCCGATCATGATCTACGGCGACGACGTTACCCACCTGCTCACCGAGGAAGGCATCGCCTACCTGTACAAGGCGCGCTCGCTGGAAGAGCGCCAGGCGATGATCGCTGCGGTGGCGGGCGTCACCAGTATCGGCCTGCGGCACAACCCCAAGGACACCGAGCGCATGCGCCGCGAAGGGTTGATCGCGTTGCCGGAAGACCTTGGCATCCGCCGCAACGATGCCAGCCGCGAGTTGCTGGCAGCCAAGAGCATCGCCGAGCTGGTGGAGTGGTCAGGCGGTCTCTACAACCCGCCCGCTAAATTCAGGAGCTGGTAATGAGTGCACTCATTGCAAGACAACAGCCGTCACTGGCCGAGCGTCTGGCGGATGTGGCGGTGCAGGCGTTGATCGACGAGGCGGATCTTTCGCCCAAGCCGGGTCTGGTAGATAAGCGCGGCAACGGTGCCCACGACGATTTGCACCTGGGCCTGATGCACGCCTCGGCCCATGCGCTGTGGCCGGCCTTCAAGGCCATGGCCGAAGCGGCGCAGACGATTGGCGGAGTGGGTCAGCCGTTGCGAGAAATACTCGGTCACCTGGGCCGCGAAGGTGAGGCGGAGATGCTGCGCGTCACCGGTGGTGTGAATACCCATCGCGGTGCGATCTGGGCGCTGGGGCTGCTGACGGCAGCGGCGGCGTTGAAAAGCGGCGCCACGGCAGAGCGCATCGCGCTGACCGCTGGCGCCCTGGCGCGGCTCGATGATCCCGCCGCGCCACACAATCCCGACAGCCACGGCGCTCGTGTCTGCCGCACCTATGGCGTACTCGGCGCTCGTGAACAGGCGCAGCACGGCTTTCCTGCCGTCATCGAACAGGGCTTGCCGCAGCTGTTGGCCAGCCGTCGCGATGGTGCCGGCGAGCAGAACGCCCGGCTCGATGCGCTGCTGGCGATCATGAGCCAGTTGAGCGACACCTGTGTGCTGCACCGCGCCGGTCTCGAAGGCTTGACCCGTATGCAAACCGGCGCCCGCGCCGTGCTCGCTGAGGGCGGGGCGGCCAGTCTCGCTGGGCGGCGCCAGCTGCGTGAGCTGGACCGCGAAATGCTGGCACTCAACGCTTCGCCGGGCGGCGCGGCCGACCTGCTCGCTGCCACTCTTTTCCTCGACCGCCTGGCGCCTGCCGCGTCGGCGCCGATTGGGAGCAATTGATCATGGAAACCCTGTCTTTCGAATTTCCCGCTGGGCAGCCCGCCCGCGGCAAGGCTCTGGTCGGCGTGGTCGGCTCGGGCGATCTGGAAGTGCTGCTCGAACCCGGCCAGGCCGGCAAGCTGGCGATCCAGGTAGTCACCTCGGTCAATGGCGCCGAGCAACGCTGGAAGCATCTGTTCGAGCGGATGTTCCGCGAGCAGACGCTACCGGCGCTGAACATCGACATCCACGACTTCGGCGCGACACCCGGCGTGGTGCGCCTGCGCCTGGAGCAGGGACTGGAGGAGGTTGGCCATGACTGACATGTCTGAAAACCACGTGGCCCGCTTGCTGCAATCACGCAGCTTCGTCGAGCTCGGCGCCCGCCAGCGCGCCCGCGCACTGCTGGATGAAGGCAGCTTTCGCGAACTGCTCGATCCGTTCGATCGCGTCACCTCACCCTGGCTGCCCAAGCAGGGCATCGTTACCCAGGCCGATGACGGCGTAGTGGTAGCGAAAGGAACCATAGATGGCCAGCCGGCGGTGATCGCCGCCATCGAAGGCGCCTTCCAGGGCGGCAGCATGGGCGAGGTCGGCGGTGCGAAGATCGCTGGCGCCCTGGAGCTGGCCGTCGAAGACAACCGTAACGGCATTCCCACCCGCGCCGTGCTGCTGCTGGAAACCGGCGGCGTGCGGCTGCAGGAAGCCAACCTGGGCCTGGCCGCCATCGCCGAGATCCAGGCGGCCATCGTCGAGCTGCGCGAGTACCAGCCGGTAGTCGGCATCATCGCCGGCTCGGTTGGCTGCTTCGGCGGCATGGGCATCGCCGCCGGGCTGTGCAGCTATCTGATCCTCACCCGCGAAGCGCGCCTGGGCTTGAACGGGCCGCAGGTGATTGAGCAGGAGGCCGGGATCGAGGAATACGACTCTGCCAACCGGCCCTTCATCTGGAGCCTGACCGGTGGCGAGCAGCGCCATGCCAGTGGCCTGGCGGATAGCTATGTTGCCGACGACACCGATGCCATTCGCAGTGAGCTGCAACGCCTATTCGCACAGGGCAAGCCGGCGCAGCCACGTAGCCGTCGCCATGCCTGGTTCCTGCAACGCCTGACTGACATCGATACCCGCACGCAGCCTGATGCCGCGGCGGTACGCGCCCTCTACCAAGGAGAAGCCCAATGAGCCGTGGACTGAACTGGCTGCAAGCCCTGGCTGGTGGCCAGGCACTGGTGGGTTATCCGGCCTCGGTGAAGGTCGTGGACGGCGAGCTTGATGGCCGCGCCGCGCGCTATATCGCCGTGGTGCCGGATACCGAAAACCCCTTCCCGCGCGCTCGCAATGGTGAAGTCGGCCTGCTCGAAGGCTGGGGCCTTGGTAAGGCGGTGGATGAAGTCATCGAAGCCGATCGCGAGACGGAAAAGCGTGTGCTGGTCGCGGTGGTGGACGTGCCGAGCCAAGCCTATGGCCGCCGCGAAGAAGCCCTGGGCATTCACCAGGCGCTGGCCGGCGCGGTTGACGGCTATGCCCGCGCTCGTCTGGCCGGGCATCCGGTAATCGCACTGCTGGTGGGCAAGGCCATGTCCGGCGCATTCCTCGCCCATGGCTACCAGGCCCAGCGGATCATCGCCCTGCGCGATCCGGGGGTAATGGTGCACGCCATGGGCAAGGCCGCGGCGGCGCGTATCACCCTGCGTAGCGTCGAGGAACTGGAGGCCCTGGCCGAGTCGGTGCCGCCTATGGCCTACGACATCGACAACTACGCGACCCTCGGCCTGCTCTGGGAAACCCTCTCGGTGAAGGACATCGAGCAGCCGGCTGGCGACGACCTAGCGCGGGTGCGCGATTGTCTGCAAAAAGCTGTCGCAGACATCGGCACCAGCACGGACTTGCGTGGCCGCCTCGGTGCGCCGAATCGCGAAGCATCGTCACGAGTCCGGGAGATGCTCCGCGCCCAGTGGGTGTAACCGCCGAATGGCTAATGGCGGGTAGCACCCGCCTGCAACTCCACAATAACAACCACGAGGAGGCCGCAGATGCACGACATACCACGCCCTCACGACCTGCTCTGGGGCATGACCCCGGCACAGCTGCCTGCCGATGCGCCGGATTGGGCACGGCAGGTACTCGCCGCAGGCCAGCCGGTGGTGGTGCGCCGCGCGCTGGTTGCTGCTGATCAGATTGCGGTTGGCATCCGTGGTGCCAGCCGTGATCAGCGCTTCGCCACGGTCATGAGCGTGAGCCGGGTATTGCGTTGCGTAAGCCCGGAGCAACTGACCGAGTGCCCGGCACCGAACGGGCTGCCAGCCTTCAAGGCGCTGGCTGCGCTCAAACCGATTTTCGGTGAGCTGGGCCTTGCCTGGGGGGTGACCGGATCGGTTGGGTACCAGCTCGCCACCGGCAGCGAGGCGGCGCATGCGAGCAGTGATCTCGATCTGCTGTTGCGTACGGCGCAACCGCTGTCCCGGCAAACGGCTGGTGAGCTGCTGCAGCTTCTGGATGATTCGCCGTGTGGGGTCGATCTGCAGCTAGAAACGCCCTCTGGCGCTGTCGCGCTGCGCGAATGGGCCGGCGGTTCGGCGCGTGTCCTGCTCAAGTGTGCCACTGGCGCGCGGCTGATCGAGGATCCCTGGGCTGCCAGGGAGCTGGCAGCATGAGCAGCCTGTTCGCCTTTCCCGGTCAGGGCGCGCAGAAGCCCGGCATGCTCCATCGCTTGCCGAATGAACCGCAGATCGCCGCCGCCCTGGCTGAGGCCAGCGAAGTGCTCGGCGAGGATGCCTTGGCACTGGATTCGGCTGAGGCACTGGCTTCGACCCGTGCCGTGCAGCTATGTCTGCTAATCGCGGGCGTGGCTGGTGCGCAGCTGCTGATGCGTGACGGTTTGCAACCCGATTATGTCGCCGGGCTATCCATTGGCGCCTACGCAGCCGCGGTCACCGCTGGGGCGCTGGATTACGCCGATGCCCTGCGGCTGGTGGCGCTGCGTGGCGAACTGATGCAGAACGCCTATCCCGAAGGCTTCGGCATGACCGCCATCATCGGCCTCGATATCGGCCAGGTGGAGGGTCTGCTGGAGCAGGTTCATAGCCCGCAGATGCCGGTGCACCTGGCCAATATCAACGCCGACAACCAGCTCGTTATCGCCGGCAGCGATGACGCCATGGCAGCGGTGGCGCAACGGGCGAAGGCGCTGGGGGCATCCTGTGCCAGGCGTCTGGCGGTCAGCGTGCCGTCCCACAGTGCGCTACTGGACGCACCTGCCGCGCAGCTCGCCGAGGCGTTCGCGACGGTCATTCTGCGCGCGCCGCGCCTGCGCTATCTCAGTGGCACCACGGCGCGGCCCATCGCCGACCCCGAGCGGCTGCGTGACGATCTGGCCTTCAACATGTGCCGCGTCGTGGATTGGCACGGCACCTTGCGCACTGCCTACGAGCGTGGCGTACGTCTGCATATTGAATTGCCGCCAGGCTCGGTGCTGACCGGGCTGGCGCGGCGGGTTTTTGAACAAGGTACGCTGGTCGCATTCGATGGCGCCCGGCTCGATACGCTGGATGCCTTGCTGCGTCGGGAGGTAGGTCGAGACGAGTAGAGCAGTAAAAGGGTGGTCGTGCAGCCACTCGCCTGAAACGATTAATAACTACAAATACTTCGTTAATACGCGCGGCCGGCTTTGGCAGGCACGCGCGCAACCAAGAGGACAATAATAATGATTATCTTCGGTGTGGCCTTCCTGGCCTTATGCACCCTCACTGGCATTTTCGTCGGCGAGCTGCTCGGCAAGCTGATCGGCGTGCCGGCCAACGTCGGTGGCGTCGGTATCGCTATGGTGCTGCTCATATTGATAGGAAGCTACCTAAAGAGCCGCGGGTTGTTCAGCATGGAGTCGGAGCAGGGCGTCAAGTTCTGGAGTGCCGTCTACATTCCCATCGTGGTCGCCATGGCTGCACAGCAAAACGTCTACGGCGCTCTGAGCGGTGGCCCTATGGCCATTCTCGCTGGCGTCGCGGCGGTCGTCATAGCCTTTGCACTGGTTCCGGTGCTGAGCCGGATCGGCCAAAAGAAGGCTGACGGCACCACCGCCACACCGCTGACAAACGAGGGTTGATGCTGTGTACGAATCGCTTCTCAAGGTAATTTCTGGCTATGGCATGGTTAGCGGCTTCGCCATTATCGGCGCCACGATGTGGTTGTCCTACTGGCTGTCCGACAAGCTGACCAAGGGCCGCCTGCACGGCTCAGCGGTGGCCATCCTGATCGGCCTGCTGCTGTCTTATATTGGTGGTGTGGTTACTGGCGGTCAGAAAGGCCTGGTGGATATCGCACTGTTTTCCGGCATCGGCCTGCTCGGCGGCGCCATGCTGCGTGACTTCGCCATCGTCGCCACCGGCTTCGGTGTCAGTGTGGAAGAGCTCAAGCGCGCTGGCATGGTCGGCGTGCTGGCGCTGTTCATCGGCGTCTTCTCCTCCTTCATCGCCGGCGTCGGGGTGGCGATTGCCTTCGGTTACACCGATGCGATCAGCCTGACCACCATCGGCACCGGCGCGGTGACCTACATCGTCGGCCCGGTGACCGGTGCGGCAATCGGCGCCAGCTCCGAGGTGATGGCGCTCTCAATTGCCGCAGGCCTGGTCAAAGCCATCGTGGTGATGGTAGCCACACCCTTCGTCGCACCCATGATCGGCCTGAACAACCCGCGCTCGGCTGTGATCTTCGGCGGCCTGATCGGCACTTCCAGCGGCGTCGCCGGAGGGCTTGCAGCGACCGATCCGAAGCTCGTGCCCTACGGCTGCCTCACCGCAGCGTTCTACACGGCACTGGGTTGCCTGCTTGGCCCGTCACTGCTGTTCTTCATCATGCGCGGGCTGATTGGCTAAACCTGATCAGGACGCTGACACTCAACGTAAACCGCAGCGCGCCCTACAGGGCGCGTTTGCGCTGGAAAGGAATACCAAACGATGAATGCACTAAAGGTCAGCCACAAACTAGCGCTAGGCTTCGCGGCCATCCTCGTACTGACGGTTGCCGTCGCTGTTATTGGTATCTACGGCATGGATGCACTGATCTCGCGCAGCGACAAGGCGCAGGACGCAGCGATCCTGCTCGATGAGGCCAATCAGATTCGTTACGCCCAGGTAGCGTTCGAGACCCGAGGCGAGCCCAAATATGTAGACGCGGTAGAGCAGTCTGTGGCGCGGATCGCCCAGCTCGTGCAGGAGCAGAAGGCCGAGTTCACTGACCCCGAGGATCTGCAGCGCCTGGATGCGATCGCCAGCGAGGCGCTGCGTTATCGACAGCACTTCCAGGAACTGGCCGCACTTTGGACGCTCAAGGTGAAAACCCGCAGCGGCTGGGTTGAGGCCGGCAACAGCTCTGATGCGTCGATCGCGGAGCTGGAAGCGCGCTGGGCCGGCACTGCGGACGATCCGGTCATGCACGAAAGCCGGGAAACCGCTGCCATCGGCCTGCTGGCCGGTGAGGTCTCCAAGCACAATCGGATGGTCCGTTTCATGGTGCGCGGCTACCTGATGACTGAGACCGAGCAGTCCCTGCAGCAGCTACAGGCGCAATTCAAGACGCTTCAGACAGCAGTAGAGCGGCTCGATGAGCATTTGGCCGGCACCGAGGACCTACAGCCATTGCACAAATCGGTAGGGACCTACATCAGCCAGTTCGCCAAGCTGCCGCCAATCGTGGCCGCCCAGGTGCAGGCGCGGCAGGATATGCAGGCAATCTTCGACAATATCTACCGCAACACCAGCGAAATCGTGCAGTCTCAGACGGAAAAACGCGGCATGGAGGCGGGGGAGAAGAAGACTCTGCTCCTGGGCATCACCTTGCTGGCGGTGGGCCTTGGGTTGTTCATCAGCTGGCTGATCGTCCGCCAGATTACCAGCCCGCTGGCCCAGGCCGTGCGGGTGGCCGAGCGCATCGGCGCGGGCGATATGACCGAACAGCCGCGGCAGCAGCGCAGTGATGAATTCGGCCAATTGCTCGACGCCCTGGACCGTACGCGCGGCAACCTGCGCGACATGCTCGGGCAAATGAGCGGCATCACCAGCCAGTTGGCCTCGGCCGCTGAGGAACTCTCTGCGGTGACCGAGCAGACCAGCGCCGGCGTTCAGAGCCAGCGCCAGGAGACCGATCAGGTCGCCACAGCCATGCACGAGATGGCGGCCACGGTGCAGGAAGTGGCGCGCAATGCCGAAGAGGCGTCCAGTGCCGCCCAGCATGCCGACCGCCAGGCGGCCCAGGGCAATGTTGTGGTGCAGCGCGCGCTTACGCAGATCGACAACCTGTCGTCGCAAGTAGGCCTGTCGGCCGAAGCCATGGAGCAGCTCAACAGCGATGCTGCGGGCATCAGTACCGTGCTCACCGTGATCAGCGGCATCGCCGAGCAGACCAACCTGCTGGCGTTGAATGCGGCGATCGAGGCGGCCAGAGCGGGCGATGCCGGCCGCGGTTTTGCGGTGGTCGCCGATGAGGTGCGCGGCCTGGCCCAGCGCACCCAGCAATCGACGGCGCAAATCGAGGAGCTGATCGGCAAGCTGCAGAAGGGCGCGCTGAATGCGTCGTCAATGATGGATAGCAGCCGAGGTCTGGCAGCCGAAACGGTGACTCTTGCGCGTGATGTCGGTGAGGAATTGCAGGCCATCACCCGCACCATCTCGACCATCCAGGCGATGAACCTGCAGATCGCCACGGCTTCGGAGGAGCAGAGCTCGGTAGCCGAGGACATCAACCGCAGCGTGCTCAACGTACGCGACGTTGCAGACCAGTCGGCCGCAGCCGTGGAGCAGACCGCCGCCTCGACGGTGGAGCTGGCAAGGCTGGGCAACCAGCTACAGGGCTTGGCGGCACGCTTTCAGGTCTGAGCTGCTGCAGTGCAAAGAAAGTGAGGAGCTTGCGCTTCTCGCTTAGCGCCTCGTCGCAGATGATATTCGTCCGCGGTGGAGGCGCTACAGCTTTGATCCGGGGCCCCCGGATTCCACCGCGGCGCCGAGACCGCTATCTGAGCGGTAAGGCGACAGCCGCTTCGAAGCTGATCCCCAAGGCTCCAGCCTGCGACCTGTACCGCTCCGGCTGTCGGCCGTCGCGCCATGTATATTCGCTTGGCTGACTATCTCGTCCTGCCGGCCTGTCTGCAGTGCGTCATCGACGCGCTGCGCGCCCCTGAGAGTGGACCGGTGAGTGCACGTAAGGCTCTACCAAGGCGGCTCTAGGCTTGCTACTAAGGTATTCTGCACGTCGACTTTATGTCCTGCCGGGCTTCGAGAAGCTCAATACACCCTAAAAACAATGAGGAACCTGCTCCATGCTCCTTTTTTTCATCAGCCTTGCGATACTTTTTCTTGGCTACAAGTTCTATAGCCCCTTCGTTGAAAAACAGGCGGGCATAGATCCTACGGCCATCACCCCTCAGGAACGTCTGCGCGACGGCGTCGACTACGTTCCTGTCAGTCCTTTCAAAGCCTTTCTGATCCAGTTCCTCAACGTCGCCGGTGTGGGCCCCATCTTCGGTCCTATTCTGGGTGCCTTGTACGGCCCGATCGCGCTGGTCTGGATCGTGCTGGGCAACGTGATTGGCGGCGCAGTGCATGACTATTTCTCGGGCGTTATGAGCCTGAAGGAAGATGGCAAGAGCCTGCCGGAAATTGCCGGTCACTATTACAACGTGGTGTTTAAAGGCTGCATGCTGGTGTTCACTGCCATGCTGCTGTTCTTCGTTGGCGTGGTGTTCATCATGAGCCCGGCCGGGTTGCTGAGTAACCTGTCGTTTTTCGAGGGCACCATTCTGGGCGGTAACACGTTCTGGGTGCTGGTGATCCTGGGCTATTACTTCTTCGCGACATTGCTGCCCATCGACAAGATCATCACCAAGCTGTATCCGGCGTTTGGCCTGCTGATGATCGTGATGACCACGCTGGTCGCCGTGGCCTTGCTGCTGGAAGCGCCTAATCTGCCCCAGGTATCGGGCATTTTCGATTTCTTCGTGCATAACCATCAGGAGCACGATTTCCTCACGCCCAACCCTGACGGCCTGCCGGTATGGCCCCTGTTGTTCGTGACGATCACCTGCGGTGCTATCAGTGGTTTCCACTCCACCCAGTCGCCGATGATTGCCCGCTGCCTGACCAACGAGAAATATGCCCGCCCGGTGTTCTACGGCGCCATGACCTGCGAAGGCATCGTGGCTTGTGTCTGGGCGCTGGCCGGTATCGCGGCGTTCCCCGGCGGCTATGCTGAGCTGAAAGGTATGCTGGATCAGGGTGGCCCCGGTCTGGTAGTCAATCATGTTGCCACCAGCTATCTGGGTGTGTTCGGCGGCGTGATGGCGATTCTGGCCGTTGCAGTCTTTCCGATCACGTCCGGCGACACGGCCTTCCGTTCGCTGCGCCTGACCATCATGGATGCGTTCAAGATTTCGCAGACGACCATCAACCGGCTGGCGTTGGCCGTACCGCTGCTAGGCGTGGCCTATCTGATGACCTTCCTGGACTTCTCGCTGATCTGGCGCTACTTCGCGTTCTCCAACATGTTGCTGTCGACCAGCGTGCTGTGGCTGGCAACCAAGTACCTGTTCGACAGAGGCACCTTCCACTGGATTGCCAGTATCCCGGCGGTGATCGGCACAGCCATCACGGTGGGCTACATCGCAACGGCCGGTATCGGTTTGAACCTGCCGATGGAGTACAGCAAGCCGATCGGTATCGCGGTGGCAGTCGTGTGCTTGATTGGCCTGGTGTTTAAAAACAGTAAGCGTACTGCGGTGGCCGTTTAAAACCGGGGGCCGAAGGCGCGATGTTCCTACTGAACAGTCGCGCTGGGCCCTTAGCCTACTCGTGAGGCTGAAGGCGTCCACGACGCAGTCGTAAAAAAAGCGGGCTTCCGAGGAAGCCCGCAACACGGCTATGGCATTTCTTCCTTAGATGGCTTCACCCATCACATAGTCCGGCAGGATGGTAGCGATCTGCGGGAACAGGCACAGCACGACTATCGCCAGCACCATGACCAGCGCATAGGGTAGGGCTCCCCAAAGGATCTCCCGCGTCGGTACCTGCGGTGCAATCCCATTGATGACAAACAGGTTCAGACCCAACGGCGGGGTGATCAGCCCGATCTCCATGTTGATGGTCAGCACCACTGCGAACCAGTAGGGGTCGAAACCGGCCTGCACGACGATGGGGAACAGCAACGGTGCGGACATCACGATTACTGCCACCGGCGGCAGGAACATCCCGGCTACCAGAAGAAACACGTTGATCACGCCCATCAGCACCCAGCGGTTCACTTCCAGGCTGGCAATCGTCTCGGCCAGTGACTGTGTGATGTACAGCGACGACAGCGCGAAGGCGAACAGCTCGGCGGAGGCCAGGATCATCATGATCATCACGCTTTCGCGCATGCCCGAGCCGAAGATGTTGCGGAAGGTGCCCATCTTGAACAGCCGGTAGGCCAGCACCACCACCACCAGCGTGAGCATGGCGCCTGCGCCAGCCGCTTCCGAAGGCGTAGCCACGCCACCGTAGAGCACGTAGAGCACACCCAGGATGATCAGCATCAGCGGCAGGATGCGAGGCAGCGCCGCCAATTTGTCGCGCAGGCTGTAGTACACGCCCTCGGCGCCGAAGTGGAAACCCTTGCGACGTGCATCAATCATTGCCCAGGCCATGAACATCGCCGTCAGCATCAGACCGGGCAGAACGCCTGCGAGGAACAACCGGCCGATGGATGTCTCGGTGGCGATGCCGTAGATAATCATGGTCACCGAAGGCGGCAGCAGAATGCCGAGGGTGCCGCCGGCCGCAATCGAGCCCGTCGCCACCGAGGCGGGGTAGCCGCGATTGATCATCTCCGGAATGCCGAGTTTTCCGATTGCCGCGCAAGTGGCCGGGCTTGAGCCGGTCATGCCGGAGAATACCGCGCAAGCGCCGATATTCGACAGCACCAGGCCACCTGGCACCTTGTACATCCAGCGGTCTAGCGCACGATAAAGGTCAGCTCCGGCGGGCGTGCCAGCAACGATGGCGCCCATCAGCACGAACATCGGAATCGAGACGAAGGCCAGGTTGCCGATGCCGGCGAACATGGTTTCAGCCACTACGCCAATGACTTCCGGCCCCATTGCCATGAACAGACCGCCCATGGCCGCGAGGCCAAGGGCGAAAGCGATCGGCATGCCGGTGGCGAGGAAGAGGAGCAAGGCACCAATCAGAAGCGCGCCTGCAAGAGTTGGAGTCATGGCGCTTCTCCCACATTCTGATGGTTGTGCAAGGTGGCTTCGTTCTTCTGGGCTTCAGCGTTTTGCTGCAGCGGGATGGCCAGTTCAGGGCGAATCATTTTCATCAGCTCCACCACGTATTGCAGGCACAGCAGGCCGAAGCCCACCAGCATCGGCGTTGCGGGGATCCACAGCGGAATGGCCGCGATGGTCGGGGTAGTCCAGCCACCTTCCCAGGCCTCATAGACATAGATGCCGCTAGCCGCGCTCATCAGTAGGCAGAACATCAGGCCCAGCACCGCACCGAGGCATTGCATGCGCCGACGGTTGGGCGGCGAGAGCATCAGCTCGATCACATCGACGCCGACGTGGCCCTTCTTCATCAGGACGTAGGGCGCACCGATGAAGATCGCCGCGGTGGCGGCGAATACCACGACCTCGGTCTGCCAGATGGTGGGCGCCCTGAACAGGTAGCGCATAAGGATCATCTGGCACATGACCACCATAGCGACGATCAGCAGGATCACGGCGCTGACACCACCGAGTCGCGATAGCGCCTCGATGACGCTAATAAGACGTCTGGACATAAAAACTCCTGGAGCCCGCGCCGTACAGTAGAAGCCACGGAACGGGCGCGAACGCAGTGAGGGCCGCTGGGGGAGCGACCGTTGGGGTATCACTGCACGGCAAGTGCCTTATCTAGAAGTTCTTTGCCGCCTTTGACCTTCTCGGCGAAGTACTGGTAGGAAGACTCGCGGGCCACCTGCATCCAGGCGTCGTGTTGTTCCTTGCTCAGGCTCACCACTTCCACACCAGCCTTGGTGAAGGTCTCGTTCATGCGTTGCTCGCCTTTTGGGCCTTCCTCGGCGAAGTAGGCTTCGGCCTTGGCGGCTGCAGCCAGCATCGCTTCCTTCTGCTCCGGAGTCAGACGCTCGAAGCTGCGCTTGGAGATCAGCACGGGCTCGTACATGAACCACAGAGCGTTGTCGCCCGGAGCGGTCAGGCATTTCACCTGTTCGTACAGGCGGTACGAGACGAAGCTGTCATTGGAGGTGTTAGCCGCATCAAGCACGCCGGTCTGCATGCCGGTGTAGATTTCCGAAGACGGCATCGAGGAGATCGAAGCGCCGGCGGCGGCGAGCATGTTCTCGAACGCTGGTCCGGCGGCACGGATCACCTGTCCCTTGATGGTTTCGGGGGAGGTAATGCAGTGTTCCTTGGAGGCAAATCCGCCAGCTAGCCAGGCGTTGGCGAGAATGATCGCGCCGTTCTTCTCGGCCAGCGCGTGGATTTCCTTCATGAAGTCGGAATCGTTCAGGCGTTGGGCGTGGGCGTAGTTCTTGACCAGTCCCGGCATCAGCGTTGCGGAGAACTGCGGCACGCGTCCGGATGCATAGTCCAGCGGCAAGGCCGTCATGTCGAGCTGGCCGCGAGTCATTGCGCCCCATTGCTCGTTGGCTTTGTACAGGGACGAAGCCGGGTAGATCTGGATTTTCAGGCCGACATCGGCGGCAGCGACTTCGCGGGCAATTATCTGCACCATTTCATCGCGTGGGTCCCCCTGGTTACCAGGGAACTGGTGAGAGGCGCGCAGGACGGTTTCAGCCATGGCGGGGATGCTGGCGGCCAGCAGCGCAGCCGCGACCGAGGTACGGAGTAGGGCTTTCATTGGAATCTCCTGGATTGACACTTCAGAGGCGCGGTAAGCGGCTCATAGTTATTTTTATTACGTCACAGAGAAATCTTCTTATTGCTCGGGCCTCCATGCCCGAGTCCACTGCAGGCTAGCGCGCGCAAGGGAGCGGAACAATTAAGACTGTCCTACTATCGTTACGGAAAGGTTAACGATCCAGCAATGCCCCATCATGGGGACGATATCTGCCGCGGAACATCCTGCATTCGGCGACGAGCGCGAGCAGGTTTGGATCGCGCTCCTTGGCCTTCAGGAACACGACGCCGATCTGCTGCTGAAGGCGGTATTTGGCCTGTAGGGGAATCAAGCGGATACGGTTTTCGTAGACCGCTGCGACCCGCCCCGGAAGAAGGGCATAACCAACCCCCGAGCTGACCATGCTGAGCAGCGTGAAAATATCGTTGACCTGCATGCCAACGTTTGGCTCGAAACCGGCCAGGCTGAACACTCGCGCACTGTCGCGATGGGTGGCGAATCCTTGGGTAAGGGTAATGAACGTAGAGTCGCGCAGGTCGGCCAGGTCCACCTCTGCCTGCTCAGCGAAGGGCGAGTCAGTGGGTACCGCGAGAAAGATGTCATCGGCGAACAGCAGCAATTGCTCGCAGTCGGGATTTATCAGGCTGTCATCAAGAGAGATCAGGATCGCGTCCAGCTCCATGTTCTTCAGCTTGTACAGCAGGTCGACGTTGGAGCCGAGGATCAGGTCGATGTTGAGCTCACTGCGCCTCAGCTTCAGCCCCATGATCAACTGCGGAACGGTTTTTACCGTCAGCGAGTAGAGCGCACCGAGCTTGAAGCGTTCCGACGAAAAGCCCGCCGCCTCGCGTGTCTGGCGTACTGTTTCGACAACGTCCTTGACCAGTTGCAAGGCCCGCTCTTCCAGCACGAAGGCGCTTTCCAGCGGTATGAGGTTGCGACCTTCGCGTTTGAACAGCGGGCAGCGCAGGGAGCTTTCCAGCGAGTGGATGGCGCGGTGCACGCTGACGTTGCTGGTGTTCAGCTCGGCAGCGGCCTTGCTCAAGCTGCCATTGCGCATGAAGGCCAGAAACACTTCCAGCTTCTTCAGGGTCAATTCTTCGTCGATCTGCATGCCATTGCTCCACTTGCGAGCAGACGATTATGCCTAACAAGCAGCAGCTCGGACCAAATGCCTAGGCGAAGACGGTCTCTTCTTCCTCGGGGGCCACATCGGTGACGAACACCCGGGCATGGTCGCTTTGTTCGTCTTCGATACGTAGACCGAAGTAAAGCGTGTCGTTGGCGTCCCAGAACGCTTCGATCTGCGGCAGCGGAGCGTGCTCGAGCAGAACCTGGCCGGTGTGTTCGAGAATGATGGAATAGCGTTTATCAGCGGGCATGGACAGTCACTCAGAGCATCGGGATGGTTGCGTGCATCAGTGATGTCATTTTGTCACTTTGCTGACGCTGGTTTTCTGCCGTTCATCGCTGCGCGGCAGATGACCGCTGAATGGTCATCTGCCGTTAGCTACCAGGGCACCAGCTTCTTGTGTCGATGCCGGAGGGTTGGGTTATGAGCATCCCGGATTGGCAGAAACTTCTTCGCTGGCATCACGCAACATGCTTTCCACCTCCGCTGCATTGCGTGCGGTATAGACGCGGCCCCCGGTATTCTCGGCGATGCAGTTGGATAGCTCGCTGTCGCTGATATTGACCACGTTGACCCGCAGCCGCGGTTGCTGGCGGGCGATGCTGCGTGACACGGCGCAGGCGTTGCGCTCGCAACCGTCTTCGCCATCAACGAACATCACTATCAATGCATCGTGCAGACGACCATCGACCTGGCTGGCGGCGAGTTCCAGGCTGCTGGCCAGTGGCGTGCCGTCATTGGCGCCGAGCTGCTGCACGCCGCGTTTCAGCTGAGCCCGCTGGCTTTGGTTGAACAGGCCCTGGTCGATCTGGTTGTAGCACCCATCGAAGGTGATCAGCCGGGTGTCGATAGCGGGGTGCAGATTGTCGAGCATGCCGGAGAAAGCTTGCTTTGCAACCGACAGCCGGGTTGGCTCGCTGAGTACTCGTGCACGGCGCGGGTTGCTGTCCGGCAGGTTTCCGCCGAGGGTATTGATCCATCGTTCGTCCTCGGCCGAGGCGTCGATATTGAGGTTCATCGACCCGGAGGTGTCCAGCACCACGGCGAAATCCGGTGCGCGCGCACCTTCTGGTTGGCACGCATAGCTGGTCATCGGCGTGGGGTTGATCAGGTGCAGCAGGTAACCCCGCCAGAACCAGAGCAGCCAGAGCAGCACAAGCAACAGCAAAGGCAACAGTAGCCAACACAGTGGCAGGCGCAGCCACCAGCGTTTGCGTGGTACAGGCGTTGGTTGGGGTTGCAGCGAAGGTGCCGCCGGTACGACCGGAGGCGGCGGTAGGCCCCAGCGCACCACCAAGGGTTCGTCGTTGAGGCTGTAGAGGTTGGCCAGATCCGGCGCACCGATCAGGCTGCGCAGGCTGTTGGCGGTGTCGCTCTGGCCACGGCTCTGCAGCTCGTTGGACAGATGGCCAATGGCATGCTGGCGCTGCTGGTATTTTTCCAGCAGCCGACTCTGCTGGTCGGCATTCAGTTCGGCGTAGGGATGCGGCTGGCCCGCAAGTTCCGACCACCACTGCAAACTTCCGTCGTCGCCGGTTCGCGGCGTGGCGTACAGGCTGGCGACGCTGGGAGGGAAATGCCGGCGTATCAGCTCGACCTTAGCGTCGAGTGCCGACAGCGCCTGCTGGGGATAGGTTGCCGAGTCGCGTGTCACCCGCTGCATGAAGCGAATTCCTGAAAAATGAAGGCCGTCAGCGAGGACGGCCTTTGGAGGCGAGGGGCCTGTTACTCGTAGCCCAGGCTCAGTTGCAGACGGCTGACCTTTTGCTGCAGCGCCTTGAGTTCCTGCTGGCGCGCGGCTATGTCGGCGGCACTGCCACCGCTGGTCGGGCTGCGCTGGAGGTCCTGTTCCAGCGTGGCGATCTGCTGCTGGACCTGGCTTTTGTTGGCATGGCGACCCTTGAGCTGGCTCAACAGGCTATTCAGCGACTGCTGCAGGCTGGCCTGCCGCTGACGCTGGGCGTCCAGGCTCTGGCGAGTGGCCTGCTGTTGTGCGCTGATCTCCTCGTATACCCGGTGGAACAGTTCGTTTTCCGCCCGGGCATCCAGCAGCTCCTGCTCACGCTGGCGAATCTGCGCGCTGTAACCGCCGGAGTGGTCGCATTGCATCTTGGCGATCAGGCTCGCGTCATTGTTGGCGGAGTTGCAGTTGGCCGGTGCGGTGGCGCAACCGGCCAGCGTCAGCGCCGCGAGGGCGCCAAACAACAGTCGAAAGATCATGTGCGTCGCCTCAGCCCAGGGTGATCGCGGAGCGCTGGCTATAGAGGCCATCGACTTCCTGCTGCAGGGCCGCGACCTTGAGGTTCATCTTGCCGATCTCCTCTTCGATCTTGACCACATCGGTGCCGGCACCGCTTTCGCGCTCAAGCTTGGCGGTCTTCTCGTATTCGCTGACCTTGTTGCGCATATTGGCCAGTTCCTTGCGCATCAGCGCCAGGTTCTGGTCGACACCAGCCAACTCCTGCTCGGCCTGGACCTTGTCCAGCTGCTTGTTCTTGATCGACTTCTGGATGGCGGCGATGCTCTGCTCGTCGTCACGGATGACGCGCTGCATGGTTTCGGTACGGGCGACGACATTTTCCGTGTCTTTCTGGATGTCAGCGCTCATCACCCCCAGGCGCTCGGCGGTGTTGGCGTACTGGCTGCGACGCTGGTCGTAGTAGTAGTTGGCGCCCATGGCTACGCCGCAGGCAGCGAGGCCGGCGACCACGGCGCAGGCGGCCTTGTTGCTGGAGTTGGACAGGGCGCAGGCCAGCACCCCGACGCTGGCGGCACCGGCGCAGGCAGTGAAGCCTGATTTGCTGAAGAACGCGGCGTCATTGCCCTGGGTCAGGCGCGGGTCGGCGGCCGGGACCGAGCTGTCGGTGAGCAGGCTCCCGGTGCTGGCGCAGCCGCTCAGCAGAATGCTGCCTGCCATGACAAAGCCGAGTACGGCTCTGGAAAACATACCTTGGCTCAGTTTCATGTTGTCGCTCCTTGTGTGTTTGGCGTTGTGCTTTTTCTAGTTATCGGGATACGGCCTTGCAACTGGTGAGCCAGGCACTGGTATCGATCTTCTGGGTCTGCAGGAAGGCCTTCTGGTTGGCCCAGTGGGTGCGCAGATAGGGCTTGAGTTCCTGCAGCTGCTTGTTGCGACCGATGAGTTCTTCCATCACCGGCAGCTGTTTCTGCAGCAGCGGCTGGCCGTAGAGGCTGGCCGACTCGACCAGGCTACTGGCGTAGTAGCGGCTGAGCTTGTGCAGCCGGTCCTGCTGTTCGTCGAGCTTGCCCTTGCGCATGGGGCAACTGGGGTCCTGCTCGCCGGCAGCGCAGTTGAGGTCGTAGTTTTTCTGCAGGAAATCCAGATACTGGCCGTCATCGAGCATCTTGGTACAGAGGAAGGCGCCCAGGTTGAGGCTGGCTCGAATGGCCTGATCGCGAGCCTCTTCCTGTTGCTGGTTGCTGGCGCGTAGCTGGTTCTCCAGGGACTTGAGCTGATCCTTGAGGGCCTGATCTTCGACGCCGGAGGCCAGCGCTTCGAGCGCCTGCACGGTGCCCTTGTCCTTGGTGGCATCTTCCGTTCCGCTGCCGAGTTTCTTCCAGCTGCTTTCGATGCTGGCGACCCGCTCGCGCGAGGTCAGGGTCGGCGACACCAGCGCCAGGCGCAGGCCGGTGGTCTTGTTCTTCACCTGGCCCTGGGCGTTGTAGTAGGGCTCTTCCTTGCGCAGGGCCGTACGCATTTCCCCTTGCGCCGTCAGGTAGTTGCCGCCGCGCACCACGTAGCCGCCGGCCTGGCCGTGCTGGCGGTCGAGCTTGTTCAGGCGGAAGGGCTCGAAGATCATCTCGTCAGCATTGCCGAGTATGTCGTGCAGGCCCAGCGGGTTGGGCTTGAGCAGGCCCGACAACTGCAACTGGCCGTTGGCTGATTGCGAGCCGGCGAACCATTCATGGCCGTTCAACCCTTCAACCATCGGATAGCGACCGTCGCGAAACTCGGCGGTGCCGACTTCCAGCCCGCCGCGCGCGGCGAATTCCCATTCGATCTCGGTCGGCAGGCGCACGAAGCCCAGCGCGCCGTCTTCCCTGGGCAGCTTGCCCGCTGCGTGCTGGCGCAGCCACAGGTTGTATTTGTCCGACGCCTGCAGCGCATCCAGCCAGCTGACCGCCACCACCGGCAGGCGCAGCTTGTTGGACGGCGTCGGGCAGCTCTCGTCGGTCAGGGCGCGGTACTGCAGCTGGGTCATTTCATATTTGGCCAGCAGGTAATAGCGCGACTTCTCGGAACCACTGGAGGTGAAACTGCCGGCGATAAAGGCCGGGCGGCTCTGCTCGACGTAGCCCCATTCGGCGCTGTCCTGGCCGATGCTGATGGGATAGTCGTCCAGCGGACCGGCCATGGGGATATGCACCTTGCGGAACACCATGGAGCCGTCGCAGGGCATGGGCAGTACCACATCACCGGCCTCGGGCATGGGGTTGAAGTGTTTCTCGTCCCAGGTGGCGAAGGCCTGGGTGCAGGCCAGCCCGAGGGGCAACAGCAGGAAACGGCACCAGTTTCTAGAGTTCACGCAGACTCTCCGCAGGTTCAATACTGATGGCGCGCAAGGCGCCGATTAGGGCAACCAGCGCCGCTACAAGCAGCGCCAGCAACAGGGCGATCAGCCCGTGCCAGAAAGTGATGTCACAGACGAAGGCGCCTGTGGCCTGGCTGCTGCCCAGCAGGCGGTTGAACAATTGGCTGCCGACGCCATAGCACGCCAGACCGCCAAGATAGCCGGCGCCGCTGAGAAACAACGCCTGCAGCACCAGATAGCCAGCCACCGCAGCTCGCTGAAAACCCAGCAGGCGCAACAGAGCCAGGCTGCGCCGCTTGCGGTCGATGTTGGCGAGAAAGGCGCCGATCAGCGAAGCGATACAGCCCACCAGCGAGGCGCCGGCGATGACCCCGAAGATCACGCCCAGCACATGATTGATAGCCTTGACCGCATCGATCTCGGCCAGGCGGCTGCTGGTTTCGATGTGTTGCGCATTCAGCCAGCGCTCCAGCGGCGCAACGCTGTCGATATCCCGTGCATACAAGCGCGCGCGGGCATAGCCGGGCGTCAGGCCCTCGGCGGAGTTACCGCTGTGTGCGCCCAGCGCGGGCACCTGATAGCCGTCGCGAAAGCGTTCCAGCCCCAGCAGCAGCTCAGGTGCGACAAAGGCGGCGGGGCGACCGAAACGCGCCGGGTCGAGTACCGCCAGCACCTGCAGGGGTTGCTCGCCGCGTTCGTTGACACCGTTCAGCCTGCGCGTCACCCGCAGTTGCAGCGAGTCACCGGCCTGGACGTTCAGGCGCTCGGCGGCGCGTGCACTGAGAATCACCTGGTTACCGCGTAGCGCGCTCAGTGGCGTGTCGAGTAGCGGGTCGCCGGTCTGGGTGGGGATGATCTCTGCGTTTTCGACGAAGCGCCGGTTGGGGCCGAGCAGGTCGGCCTGGGTATTCAGTGAGCGGGTCTGACCGATGGCGAAACCGGTTTCCGGGCGCTGTTGCAGTTGCGTGAGCCAGGCTGTGTCGTAGTTGCCGCTGCTCAGCAGGCGGATTTCCAGGTTGCGCGGATCGCGCAACAGGTCATCCTGCAGCTGGTTGACCACACCGTGCTTGAGGCCGAACAGCAGCAGCAGCGGGGCAATCACTGCCACCAGCGAGGCGGCCACACATAGCGACACCTTGCGGTCGTGCCACAGGTCGTTGAGTGCCAGCCTGCCGAGCAGGGCGAAGCGATCAAGCCACAGGGACAAAGGCTGTCTCCCCTTCACGGCTGACGGCGCCCAGTCGCGCCAGACCAAACTCGTCGATCAGCGCCCAGTCGTGGGACACCACCAGCGCGGTCAGCCCCAGCTCCCGCACCAGGCTCAGCAGCAGCTCGAACAGCCGCCGTGCATTGACCGGGTCGAGCGCTGCGGTGGGTTCGTCGGCCAGCAGCAGTTGCGGCTCATGGGCGATGGCCCGCACGCAAGCCACACGCTGACGCTCACCGATGGACAGGGCCTGGGGATACTTGTCGAGCAAGGGTTGCAGGCGCAGCACATCCAAAGCCTTTTCCACATGGCCGCTGCGCGACGGCAGGCCGAGCAGGCGGCGCGGCAGGCTGATGTTGTCGCGCACCTTGAGAAAGGGCAGCAGACCGCCGCTTTGCAGGACAAAACCCAACTGGCGCGAGCGTACTGCCGCCAGCGCCGACTGGTCGTCGGCCTGCAACAATTGGCAGACATCCACACGCTCGCGACCCAGCCGGTAGTGCGTCAGCGCCTGCGGGGCGAGCAACAGGCCGATGGCTTCGAGCAGGGTGCTCTTGCCACAGCCGCTCTCACCGGTGATGGCGCGAATCTCGCCATGTCCCAGCTGCAACGCCGGCAGGCAGACGCGATGCGCCTGCGCACCGCTGCCCCGTGCGACCCGTAGTCCCTGAATATCGAGCATGGCTCAGGGCATCATTTCCAGCGGCACTGGATACACGTTGTCGCGTGCATCACTGTCCTTGGCCAGCGCCACCCAGCGGTCCACATCGGCGTTGTAACGCTGGTAGTGGCGCAGCTTGGTGCTCAGGGTGCGGATGAATTTCTCCTGGGCGAGGCCGTCCCAGCTCTTCCAGGTTTCCTCGTCCAGGTTGAGTACTTCGCTCTGGTAGGGCAGGTCTTCCAGGTATTCGCCGAGCATGCCCAGCTCCGCCAGTCGGGTGTTGTCGCCCTGCTTCAACTGGTTGGGATCGGCGCCCATGGTGGCGGCCACCGAACGCAGGCGCTCGAACATTTCGCTGGGCGAGATCAGGCCCTGGTTGGCGGCGTCGAGGATCTGCTTGAGCACGTCACTGAGGTCGCTGAGCTGGGATTTGGTCAGCAGCACGCGCACATCGGTGGTCGGCAGGTTCTGTTTGATGAGGTCGCGGTCGCTGATCCAGGCCTGGAACACGGGGGGGGCCTGGGTGCCGGTCTTCTGCCCAAGATAGGCCAGCTGCATGGCGTGGCCGATCAGGGCGGCGTCGTCGAGCATTTTCTGCTCTTCGCTGCTGGCAGCTGCCGGTTCCGCCTTGGCATTGAGTGCGCTGCCAATGGCCTCGTCGCCCATATAGGCGGCCTTGACCTGGCTGGTGATGGCGTTGGCCAAGGCATCGACCTTGCGTCCGTAGGCGTCCAGATCACCGGCATTGACCGGGTAATACAGCGAAGTGTTGGTGCCCGGATAGGTCGAGAGCGCCTGATACTGAGCCTCGGCCTTGCCGTGGTTCTTCAGGCCGGCGGCGGTCTTCAGGTGCAGGGTGTAGATCGCCACGCCAGGGTTGCTGGCCTCGATCCGCACCTGTTCGGCGCTGAGACCGGTTCCGGACAGCTTGTTGTCGCCTTCGATGGCGCCGGCATCGCTGATCAGCACCACGTAGCGGGCGCCGAACTGGCTCCAGTCCACCTGATCGATGGCGTGCATGACGCCGGAGTAGGCGTCTTCGTCGAAGCTGCTGCTCGACACTTTGGCCTGCCTGAGGTCGGCCACCTTGCTCAGGAAGTCGGCGCCGTCCGTGACCTTGTTGGGGTCGGCGTACATCTTGCTGACGTACTCCAGCCCCGGTACGGCCTGGGTGCTGGAGCGGAAGGCGACCAGGCCGAACTTGACCTGCTGGCCGAGGTTTTCCACGGCGATCTGCGCGTAAACCTTCTTGATCGCCTCGCGGGTGCGCTCGATATAGGGGTCCATGGAAATGGTCGAATCGATGACGAACACCACGGCCGCGCTGAATTCCTTGAGCTGGCTGGTGATGGCCGGCTGACTTGCGCTGCCGGCTGCGTTCGCGGCGCCCGTCGCGTTGCTGCCGGTGGCGGATGGCGTCTCGGCCTTGCTCACCGAGGCGACGTTGAGCAGGCGCATGCGGAAACCTTCTTCGCTCATCACCTCCTCACCGCTGAGCACCGGCAGCAGGTAGAACTCCTTCTGCAGATCGACGAAGAATTCCGGCTCCTGCGCCAGCACACCGGGCGCCGGCTGGCCCTGTTTGAGTTTGGCCCGCAGTGGCGCGACATGACTGACCGGGTCCGGCGCATCGAGGATGCCTTCCAGCGTCGGGCGCTCCTTGAAGAACAGCAGGCGGTCACGGTTGGCCGGGTTGGTGAAGGCCAGGGTCAGCTGCATCTTCCAGTCCACGGTGCAGGCGGCGGGCAGCCAGCCGATGGTTTTGCCATAGCTGTCCGGGCCGACGCGCAGCCACTCGGCGTTACCGGCCTGGGCGCGCTCGTAGACGTAGAAACGGCTGAATGCCGGCTGTGTCTGGCCGCTGCCACCGGCGCTGGCGCTCAGTTGGCAGTTGGGCGTGGTCAGTACGCGTTGGAACAGGGTCTGCTTGCCTTCCTGCAGCAGGGGTTTGTCCGCTGCCTGCAAGGTGGCGCTGGCGCAGAACGCCAGCAGTGCCGCACAGCTGATACGCAGGCTCACGGTTGCAGCTCCTCGAAGCGTTGGCGGGCCTGGGCGTCGTCCGGCGCCGAGGCGAGGATGGTTTCGTACCAGTAGGCTGCGGTGGCGGCATCGGCCTCGGCGAAGCAGGTGCTGGGCTGGTGGAACTCGGGGTCGTACTCACGCGCATAGGCGTGGGCGATCTGCACGTCACCGGCCTGGGCGCGGTTGGCATACAGGCGCTGGGCGATGCCGCAATGCCCGGCCTGCTTGGCGGTGGCGATGATTTCCAGCAGCGCGGCGCTGTCCGGCGCCTCGCGGATGCAGTTCTGCACGAAGCTCAGCTCGCTCTGGCTGGCCATGCTTTCCAGCGTGCAGGGGCCGGCGGCGACCGGCTCGCTGGCTGCAGCGGGTTCGGTTACCGCGGGCGGTGCCTCGGCCGGCGTTTCAACCGCTGGCTTCTTCAACCAGAGCCAGAGTCCCAGCGCGATTGCCAAGAGAACCAGCACGCCGAGGATCAGTGGCAGCAGGTTGCTTTTCTTCTGCGCCGCAGGTTTCGTGACTGCCGGTTCTGCAACCACCGGCTCGGGCTCAGGCGTGGCACTGAGCGGCTCTGCAGCCGGCTGCGGCTCAGGCAGCTCCAGCGACGGCATGTCGGGGATTTCCAGCGGCGCTTCGGGCACGCTCATGTTGCCGCCGTCATAGAGCGCGCGGGTTTCGCCACCGGCAATCGACGACAGCAGGCCCTGGGCCGGGCGCACCACGCCCTGATCCACGAGGCCGCCATCGAGTTCACGCAGTTCGATGCGGAAGTTCGAGCTGCCGCTGCCTTCCAGCAGGGGATCGACCACATCGGGGCCGATCAGGGTTTCCAGCGCATCCTCGTCGGCGCCCTGGTTGAAGCTCGGCACCTGGAACCAGAACGGATTGTTGCTCCAGGTCCGGTCGCCTTGCAGGTAGAACTGGTCCTGATTGCGCTGAATGGAAAACTCCAGCTTCTCGCTGGCGCCGCGCCATTTCTTCACCGCCAGTCGGGCCTGGCCGGGGATGTTTGGCTCAAGGGTCAGCAGGTCAACACGTATGGGCATGTCTTATCTCGCTTGGAACGACTGCAGCACACGGCCCAGCCATTCATTCTGTTCAATCGTGATTTCGCGTCCGGCGCTGTGCCCGGCGTTGTCCTGGGTAATGCAGGCCAGCCCGGACAGCCAGTCGCCAAGGAACAGCCTGGACTGGTCGATCGGCTGCACAGGCAGTTCGGGCAACTGGCCCGGCTGCGGGTGGCGATAGAAGGCGAACAGGTGATCCTTGCTGCCGATCAGGCTCTTGGGTCGGGCGTCCACGGGCTTGTGCAGGTTGCCGAACCAGGACACGTAGTCGCGCAATACCAGCTGCACGGTCAGCACCTGACGCTGCACCAGCTGATCACGGCGCGTGCCGCTCTGGGTGCGCAGCAACAGCGCACGGCTGATCTGCTCGGGCACGTCGAGGCGATAGGCCGCAGTGATGAGCTCATCGACCACGGCCTCGACCACCTTGCGATCCAGGCCCAGCAGGGTCAGCAGATTCTGGCGGTTGGCAATTTCACGCAGATGGCTGATCCAGGCCTTGAACACGGCCCGGGCGAAGCGATGCTCGCTGCTTTGTTGCTGTGGCGCTGCCACCTTGGCTGCCGGTGTTTCAGCGCTGCCGAACACCTCGCCGAAGTCGAAGCCGCCATCGTTGCCGTACAGGCTCTGTGGTGCGGCCTGGGCAGCTTCTTCGGTGCTTTCGGTGGCGTTCTCTTCAACCTCGTAGGCGCCGCTCAGATAGAGGTCGCGCACGCTGTCGCCGGGTAATTGCAAGTGGTCGATCAGCTCGCCCAGCACCGGCAGCCGGCGACCCAGGTCCTGCAGGATCATCTGTGCCTGGGCACGCTTGAGCGCCAGTGCGCCTTCGCCGTCCTTGTGATACCAGCCGTCGAGGCTGTGCAACAGATCGTCCTTGCAGCGCTCCAGCTGTTCCTCGATGCGGTTGAGCTTGAAGTCGAGGTGGGCGACCCGGCCGAGATACTGGCTGATGCGCTGGATACCGCCGTCGTTCAGCGCCATCATCGCCGCCCAGGCCTCGTCCGGCTGGGCAATGTGCTCGCACACCGCCGGCGCATCGACGAAGGTCCGCCCCAGCAGCTGCAATTGCGCCTGATAGCGCGAAACCATGCCCAGTTCGTCGTAGGTGTGTTCGGCCATCTCGACGAAAGTGGCCATCGGCAGACGCGGCTTGCGCACCAGGTAGGTGTTGCTGAACGGCTGGCCGGCCCAGTTCTGGATCCATTCGTATTGGCCGAAGCGCTCCAGCATGGTCTTCTTCAGGAGGCCTTCCCAGCCTTCGCGGACCATGTTTTCGTCCTGCTCAAGCATGGTGCCGATCTGCATGTCGAACATGGTCAGCGCCCAGATCAGGCCGGGTGTGCGCTTGCCGCGCTCCTGGACGGTGGCGCCCTGGGTCTTTTCGATCCAGCGGGTCAGTACCGGGCCGACGTCCTTAACGTCGATCTGCTTGGACGAGCTGGTGCAGACCACCAGGCTGTTCATCTCCTGGCTGTCGGTGTAGCGCTCGAACAGGTAGGCGACCTTGCCGCGCAGCAGCAGCTGGGACACGGGGTTGCCGCCCTGGGCACTGGCCTGGCTGCCGGCTTCGCTGACCGAGCGGATGCCCAGGCGTCCGCGATAACCGGGGAAGTCCAGCAGATCAACCTGTTCCACCTGCGGGTCACACGTCGGATTGACCAGCGGGAAGATCATTTCGGCGGTCAGCGCGGCCAGTTGCACCACCGGAACGCCCACGGCCGGCAGCAGGTTATCGCCTGGCGCCGGGCAGACCTCCACCGGCAGATCGCGACTGCTGCCCAGGCGTTCAAGCATGTCCACGTTCATGATGCTGTCGCGCTGGGAGTAACCGTCGCCGTCACGGCTGACCAGTACACTCAGCGGTGCGAACACCCGCGGTGCATGGCCCAGGCGCTGCAGCGTGGAGGCCAGCTGGATATAGAGGTTGGTCAGCTCCGGCTGCTCGCCCCAGAGAATCGAGAACAGCTCGGCGCGCTGGGTACAGCTCAGGCGCGGCGCCAGCTCCATTGCCCGCGGCCAGTAGAGGTGCTCCAGCTTGCGGATCGACTTCTCGAAGTTGTCGCGCAGGTAATCCCACAGCGACACCACGTCATCGGCGCTGACGCCGGCCTGCGGGGCATTCGTGGCACCGTTTTCAAAGGGCTTGAGGATGCGGGCGATGCGCGGCTCGTCGAGTTCGTAGTCGACCAGTTCCTGGTTGAAGTCGTTGAACCAGGCGTTGGCCAGAATCTTGGCCAACTCGATCTCGCTGAACAGCTTGAGCTCTACCGGATGGCTGGCCGGTCCTGATTTCGCGGTACGGCTGAAGCGAGTGACCAGACCGGTGGCCTCCTTGCCGCCACCCGGTGGGTTCACGTGCTTGATGAAGTCCAGACGGGTGTCGCCGTAGAGGGTTTCCAGCTTGCCCTGCTGGTTCGCCGCGAGCGCCGAGATCAGGTAGGACTTGCCGGCCTGGGACAGGCCGAAGAAGCCGATGGTCATGGGTGTGCCGGCTACCCGGCCAAGGCTGCGCGCCAGGTTGCGTGCACGGTGCAGCTTGAGGTTGAAGCTGTCGGCCTCGCTGTCCAGGCGGGGTGCGTTGCCACGCACTTCGCGAATCCACTCCAGGGCCTGGCCGGCGCCTTCGTGAATGGCCGCCCAGGAGGTGCTCAGTTGGATCTGTTTGGGAGTCAGGTTGCTCATTTGCGCTTTACACTTCCGCTGTCCAGCCAATACTTGGTGTCGCTCAGTCCCGCGTCGAGCATGGTGTTCAGCTCGAGCTCCAGGTCACTGCGCACGTTGAACGCGACCCTGTTGCTGCTGGACTCGACGCTGGCGATGGCCAGCCGGTCGCTGATCAGGCCCTGCTTGCGGGTGCGTTGGTCGCGGGTGTCGATCTTGAAGCGAATCTTCAGCAGCGGCGCCTCACCGTCTTCTCCGGCGCGGGAGAACTTTTCACGTCCGGCCTTGGTGAAGCGCAGGCTGTATAGCGGCGACGCCGCCCAGCGCTCGGCGGTCAGCTGGCGGAAGCCCAGCCGCAGGTCGCCGCGCATGACCAGTTGCGGGGTGTCGGCGTCATCGCCATCACCGATCAGCGGCAGGCTGATCATGCCGTCCTGCGAGGCGATGTCGCGGTAGAGCACGTCGGCGTCCTTGATGAAGTTGTTCAGGTCGATCACGCCGATGTGCTTGATGGTCGAGTAGGGCTTGAGTGCCGCCGAACGGAAATAGAAGTTCGGCACGCTGTGGTTGGCGCACAGCAGGCAGAGCATGGCGCCGACCGAGGCGGTGCTTTTCGGGTCGTCGATCAGGCCGCTCTTGTGGAAGGGATACCAGCCGCCGGTGCGGTAGTTCTGCAACGGCAGGATGCGCCCCGGCGGCAGCGGCAGCATCTTGCGGATGAAGGCCTGCACGCCCGGTAGCCGTGAGGGGCGTCCGGTCAGCAGCAGCATGTCGCAGGGGTATTGGAAGATCACTTCGCACAGGGCGCTGAGCGTCTTGGTCAGGTTGATCCTGTCGTTGAGGAACGCGGCGTGCAATTGCTGCAGGTCGAAGCTGATCGGTACCTGCAGCAGATCGAACGTCGTCTGGCCACCCACTTCGCGGCGTACCGCGCTGCAGACGTATTCCCACACACTGTCGTTTACCGATTGCTCGCCGAGCAGTTCGGCGTAGCTCTGGCTGATGACTTCCTGCGGGTGCTCCGGGTCGTACTGTTCGTAGGCCTTGAGCAGCGCCAGCCCCAGCGGGGTGAAGACCTGCAGGTTGAGTTGCTGGCGCAGAATGCCGTCCTGCACGCTGACCGATTCGTCGCCGCACAGGCGCGACATGAGCGCGTTCGGGCTGGACACTCCGGCGACCCGCAAAGCCTTCTCGAAGCTGGGCAGGATGAAGTCCTGGATCACGTCCAGCAGGATGTCGTCGCCAGCGACCTTGAAGCCGTCACGGAAGCGTTGTTCCGGCACGATATGCACGTTGCTGCCGCTGCCGCCATTACCGGCGCGGTCCAGGCGGTAGTCGGTGATCACCAGGTCGGTGGTGCCGCCGCCGATGTCGATGGTGGCCAGGGTGATGCGCTCACGGTCGGCCTTGTCGGGCCGCGCCAGGGTGGCGAAGAACTCTTCCGGGTGACCGGCAAAGTTCTCGTTGACCTCGGTATAGAGATAGACCAGCTGCCCGCAGGAGGCTTCGTCCCATTCCACGCGAATGCTCGGGATCGGCGTGCGCGCGCTGCTGACGTCCTCCTCGTGCGGGTCTTCCTCGCCGGCATGCCAGCCGAGGCTTTTCCAGACCAGGCCGATGGCCTGCAGCATGCGTTCGTTGAGGATGCTGCGCTCGGCCTGAGGCATGCCCGGCGGCACGGTGAGGATGATGCTGTTGAGCTGGCGCGGAACCCGCGTGTGGCCCTGGCGCGAGCGCTGGGCCGGGCTGTTGATCTGCGACAGGGCTTGCGCCAGCACTTCGGCCAGCATGAAGGTCATCAGCGAGCTGCGCGAGTAGCGCGGCATGAACACCGGCAGACGGTCGTCCTCGTCGAGGCTGTACAGTGCCTCGCCGGTTTCGTTGATCAGGTGGGAAAAGGGTGCGGCGGTGGCGTAGGGCTCGCTGTCACCTTTTGTATAGGAGCAGTTGAAGCGCCAGCCGTGGCCGTAGGCGTTCTCGTCCCACAGGTAGCGCTTGGGGCTGGACAGGCCGGTCGAGCCTTCGGTGCCGCGTCGGCGGCTGGCCAGGCGTCCGGCCTCGCTGCCGACGCGGGCGATGGTGGGCCACTGGAAGGCATCGTGGCGACCGCTCTTGACCGAGAACTGATCCTTGCCGAAGTTGGCCTGGGCGAATTCAACGCGGCTCTCGAACGGCTGGTTGTAGGTGTGCTCGGGGGTGATCAGATCGCGCAGCTCCAGCACATAGTTGTGCTTGAGTCCGGAGCCGGCCTGGCCGTGGTTCTCGATCAGGATGCCGCAGGTGCGCGAGTTGCCGACGTCCAGCACCAAGTCCACGGGGATCGGCTTGACCTGTCCGTTGACCTCGTTGGCGACGACCTTGAGTTCGGGAATGTCCACCTTGGCGCGGGCATTGGTCTGCTGCGCGGGCACGGGTTGTGCCATCAGGCTGAGCAGGTTGAGGTAGTGCGCCAGGTGATGGTTTTCGCGCACCTCGATATCGACTTCATCGCGCGGACGATGCGCATTGCCTTCGCGGAACACTTCCAGCAGCCACTCCCTGACCCAGCCCTGGTCGAGAAACCAGCGGGTATCGCGGATATTGCAGGCCAGGCGGAAGGCGACGCCGGAGCTGACGTCTTCCTGGTTGGGTGCAAGGTACGCGGTGCCGTCCTGGCGGGGCATGACGCGGCTGTCGAAGGCCAGCGTCAGGCGATGGCTGTTGCCGTCGATGTCCGGAGCGGGAAGCTTGACCAGGCGCATGCGCGCCCAATTGCTCGGGCCTTCATCGTAGCGATGGGGCGGCATGAAGCGGAAGAAGGGGATCGGCAGCCAGAGGCCATCGAGCAGGTCCAGGCTGCTTTTCATGTCGAGGCTGAACACGGGCTTGGTCTTCTCGATCTTCTCCGGCTCTGGCTCGTAGAAGTAGAAGTCCTTTTCCTCGTTGTACAGCAGGCGCGTTAGCAGGCCGCTGGTCAGCGGCGCGAATTCGCCGGGCGGCTCCTTGCGCAGGTCCAGCGACAGGGCGAAATCCATGAACTGGATGCCGGTGTCGCTGATCAGGGTGACGGTGTCTTCGAATTGGGTGACTTCAGGCAACATTGGGATTCATCCAGTCTTATTCGCCAGCGCGACGCATGGACATCGGGAAGCGTTCGTTTCCGTAGCTGCCGGTGCAGTCCGCGATGCTCTGTGCGCCCTTGGCGCAGGTGACCTGTGGCATGTCGTAGTTACTGCCATCGGCGCAGGCGGCTTGGCCGTGGCTGTCGATGGCCAGGCTGCCGTTGTTCATGGCGGCAGTGACCGGGCCGGAACAGTCCACGCCATCCGGGCGGCGCACCGTGACCTCGCCCTTGCCGTCATCGAACCGGTATTGCAGGCGCAGCGGCTTGCCCGTGCGGCGATCCTGGATGCCGGCGCCGGCACGCCAATCGCCATTGAGGAAGTCTGCCGGGCCGTTGCCGGCCTGCTCGGGAATGCTCAGTGGTTCTTGCGGGTCCTGGGGCAGCTGCGGTGGTTGTGGCTGCTCGGAAGGTTGCTCCGATGGCTGGGCAGGCTCGGGCTGAGGCTCATCAGCCGGTTGTTCAGACTCAGGTTCTGGCGGCTCTTCGGCGGGTGCCTCGTTTGGCTCCGGCTCGTTACCCGGTCCGGCAGGCTCGGGTGCTGGTGAATCTCCGTCGCCGTCTGGGGGTTGGGCGGCGCCCGGCGCACCAGCAGGCCCGCCATTACCGGCACCGTTCAGACCGATTCCGCCGCTCGGCAATGAACCGCTCGGCAGCTCCGGCGCGGACTGTGTCGGCAGGTTCACCTGGGGCAGGCCCGGCAAACTCGCATTCGGCATACAACCGCGCAGCAGACTGAGCAACAGCAGCGCCAGTAATAGCAGCAACAGGGGCCACAGCCACCACCAACGCCGCCACCATGGGCGGGCGATGATCGGCGCTTGCTCAATGGCGGTTGCCGCCAGCGGAGCGACCACGGAAGCAGTCGGTATCAGCGGTGCGGTGGGTTCCGGTTCGCTGCGTGGATACAGGCAATGTAGCGGCTCCAGGCTGCGGTCAGCGTCGGCATGCTGAAAGCCCCAGAAGGTCAGCACCGGCTTGCCGTTCACCAGATAGACGAAACTCTCATCGGGGAAATAGATGACCCGCTTGAGCAGCTTGCCGAACACCGCCTTGTCGCCCTGCTGGTCAGCCGGATCGCTGCCAAGAAAGCGTTCGCTGAGAGCGTCCAGGGCGGCTTTGAGCCTTTCCAATTGCTGCCTGGCCGGTGCGCGTTCTTCTTCCGTGGCCGAGGTCCAGGGAATCACATCGCCGGTAATGCCGCTGTACCAGTCGATCTGGTTACCCAGTTCGTCGCTCTGGGGGATCGCCAGGTGGTCGACGAGGCTCGTGTCTTTGCGGCGGATAGCTTCGCGCAATTGCAAAGCGGCTCGATAGACCGGCTGCCCGGTTTCCCCTAGTGCGGTAAACGTCTCGCTTTTACCACTGCGTAGCAATGCACCGCGCATCCCTGCTCCAAACGTAATCGATACGGTGATTAGACGGAGCTTTGCACCCCGTCACAATTTGCAACGGACAGTATGGCAAACGGCCTTTCAGGTCAATTTGCCATTAGTGCTTTGATATCCGCAGAACGCCTCTATAACGGCGACCGTGGGGTTGCATGCACGGCCCTCTGGCCAGCTGCCGGTCGTCGGCGTTAAGGTCGTGGAATCTTCCTCAAGGGATGACCCATGGCCAGCAAGTCCAGCACCCCGCACAAACAGAAATTCCTCGCCGTACTCATCGATGCCGACAATGCGCCTGCGGCCATCGTCGAGGCATTGTTCGAGGAAATCGCCAAGTACGGCGTTGCCAGTGTCCGGCGCATCTACGGCGACTGGACCAAGCCCAATTTGGGCAGCTGGAAAAAAGTGCTGCTCGACCATTCGATCCAGCCGATCCAGCAGTTCGCCTATACCTCAGGCAAGAACTCCACCGACAGCGCGCTGATCATCGATGCCATGGATCTGCTCTACACCCGACGTTTCGACGGCTTCTGTCTGGTTTCCAGCGACAGCGACTTCACCCGCCTGGCTGCGCGTATTCGCGAGGAAGGCCTGACCGTCTATGGCTTCGGCGAACAGAAGACGCCGTCGCCGTTCGTCTCGGCTTGCGACAAGTTCATCTATACCGAGATCCTCCGTGCCGCCGCCCTGAAACAGCCGCCCGAAGCGCCATCGCCGGAAAAGCTCGCCGCTGCTGCTGCCCAGGTTGAAGACACGGCCAGTCGCGCGCCCAAACCTGTCGGCAAAGACGACGCCATCAATTGCCAGCAGGTTCCGGTGGATTTCATTGCCAGGGTTCTCGATGATCTCTCCGAAGAAGACGACTGGATCCAACTCGGCACCCTCGGACAGAACATCAGTAAACTGCGCCCGGCTTTCGATCCCCGGCTGTACGGCTGCAGAAAACTCAGCGACCTGATCGCCGCCGAACCCAAGCGTTTCGATCTGGAATCACGCGGCAGTAGCGCCACCGGCGGTCTGGATCTTTACGTGAGATTGCGCAAGCCGGACAAGCAGAGCAAAGCGGGCAAGCGCAGATAGATCGCCTCGAGTACTCAGTTGGCCCGCCGTGGCGGGTCTTTTTCATGGAGAGATACCCCCAGATGAGCTTATGGGATGATCTGAAACAAAAGGCGGTACAGGCGAACCCGGAAATGGCTGAAAAAGCTTCCCAGGCCCTGAATCGTGCGAAGGAACTTGCTGCCGAAGCCGGCCAGAAAGCGGCGCCGGTCATCAAGGAAGCGACGGAAAAAACTTCAGCTTTCGCCAAGGAAAAGAGCCCGATCGTAAAGGCCCAGGCCATGAAGGCCTTCGAAGACGCCAAGGCGCACCGCGCGCAACTGCAGGAGAAGGCCAAGCGGGACAAGGCCGCGCGCGAAGAAATGGTGCGCACCATGTACGACATTACCCTGTCGCCGGATGACGAGAACTTCCTTGATGAAGGGTTCCGGCATATGCATCATGAACTGCGTTTTTTCGCCTTGACTGGCCAGGTTCTGGATACTCAGAAGCGCTCCAACACTCATCTCTCGGCTTCGCATGCACACAACTCCAGCAGTGGCGGCTATGTGTATGGCGGTTATGGGTCCACAAACAGCAGTTCCCACTCGTCGATGCATATCAGCAGCTACAACACGACGGAGCATGATTTCTGGATCAAGCTGGGCGATGGCAGCGAGGCCTGTTTCGGGTTCGCCGACAGCAGTATCCAGATGCGCACGGGGCAGTGGCTGACGCTGGTGTTCGTGCGCCCGGCGCAAACTCCCAACGGCCTGCTCTGCGCGATCTACAACCACGCCTCGAAGACTTATCAGCACGTCATGCCACCGACCGCTATCAACAGCCACTTCGGCCTGCACACCGAGCAGCCCGGGTTCTTCAACAAGAAAGAGGTTATGGCGACCCAGCTGCGGTTGATGAAAGAGCTGGATCGAAGACTGTCACTGATTGGTCAGCACGTTGCGGTCCATGCCCAGGTGCCGGCGCAGTAAAGAGCCTTGTTGATCGAGAGCTTTCGAGCGGTTAGGCGACACCTGTGCAAGCCAAGTCCAGCGTGAGCATCTACTGGCTTGGCTTGCTTGGTAGAAGAAGGACCTGATCAAGTTCCATACGGCGTCCGGGAGTTGACGCGCATGGTCGGCTCCCTTGCTGCATGCCTTCAGCGCTGGTCGTTGGTGATCAGGGTGCCTACGCCGATGTCGGTGAAGATTTCCAGCAGTACGGCATTGGGTACGCGACCGTCGATGATGTGTGCGCTGTGCACGCCACCCTGCACGGCTTCCAGGGCGCAGCGGATTTTCGGCAGCATGCCGCCGTAGATGGTGCCGTCGGCAATCAGATCGTCGACCTGGGCGGTGGACAGGCCGGTCAGGACCTGGCCCTGCTTGTCCATCAGGCCGGCGATATTGGTCAGTAGCATCAGCTTCTCGGCTTTAAGCGCTTCGGCCACCTTGCCGGCCACGAGGTCGGCGTTGATGTTGTACGACTCGCCATTCTCACCGACGCCGATGGGCGCGATGACCGGAATGAAATCACCGCGAGAGAGCATTTCCAGCAGGTCGGTGTTGATACCGGTGACTTCGCCGACCTGACCGATGTCGATGATTTCCGGCTGGGTCATTTCCGGCGTCTTGCGGCTGGCCTTGAGCTTTTTCGCGCGGATCAGCTGCGCATCCTTGCCAGTCAGGCCGATGGCGCTGCCGCCATGTTGGTTGATCAGGTTGACAATGCTCTTGTTGACCTGGCCGCCTAGCACCATCTCCACCACATCCATGGTCTGGCTATCGGTCACGCGCATACCGTCGATGAAGTGGCTTTCGATGTTCAGACGCTTGAGCAGATCGCCGATCTGTGGGCCGCCGCCGTGCACCACCACCGGGTTGATACCGACCGCCTTCATCAGCACGATGTCGCGGGCGAAGCCGGTCTTCAGCTCCTCGCTTTCCATGGCGTTGCCGCCGTACTTGATGACCAGCGTCTTGCCGACGAAGCGGCGGATATAGGGCAGCGCCTCGGACAGGACTTGGGCGAATTGGGTGGCAGCTTCACGGCTGAGGGTCATGCAGGGCTCCGCAATCAGAACGGCAGTTGGAGATCAGGCGCGACAGTATAAAGCTGAGCGCGGAAGACGTCCTGTATGCGCTTGAGCTCGTCTTCGCTTTCGGCTTCGAAGCGGAGCACCAGCACCGGAGTGGTGTTGGAGGCGCGCACCAGGCCCCAGCCTTTCGGATAGTCGACTCGCAGACCATCGAGAGTGGTGACGCTGGCTTCGCCCCACTGTGCTTCGCGATTCAGGGCTTCGATGATGGTGAACTTGCTCTCCTCGGTGACCTGGATATTGATCTCCGGGGTCGAGAGGTCGTTGGGGAAGGCGGCGAATACCTGTTCGGCACTGCGTTTGTCCTGGCTGAGGATCTCTAGCAGGCGCACGGCGCTGTAGATACCGTCATCGAAGCCGTACCAGCGCTCCTTGAAGAAGATGTGGCCGCTCATCTCGCCGGCCAGCAGGGCGCCGGTTTCCTTCATTTTCTTTTTGATCAGCGAGTGGCCGGTCTTCCACATTACCGGTCGACCGCCGTAGCCGCTGATCAGCGGGGTCAGGCGACGTGTGCACTTGACGTCGAAAATGATGTCGGCGCCGGGGTTGCGCGAGACCACGTCCTTGGCGAACAGCATCAGCAGGCGGTCGGGGTAGACCACGGTGCCGGTGTTGGTCACCACGCCGACACGGTCGCCATCACCGTCGAAAGCGAGGCCCAGATCGGCGTTCTCCGACTTGACTGTGGCAATCAGGTCTTCGAGGTTTTCAAGCTTGCCCGGATCGGGGTGATGGTTAGGGAAGTTGCCGTCCACATCGCAGAACAGCGGGATCACCTTGCAGCCCAGGGCCTCAATCAACTGCGGAGCGATGACGCCCGCGGCGCCGTTGCCGCAATCGACCACCACCTTGAGTGGCTTGGCCAGGGCGATGTCCTCGCGGATGCGCTTGAAGTAGCTCTCCAGTATCTCAACCTGTTCGGCTTGGCCGACGCCCTCGGCCAGATCGTTGTTTTCGATGCGCAGGCGCAGGGCCTGAATCTGTTCGTTGGCCAGGGTGTCGCCGGCGATGACGATCTTGAAACCGTTGTAATCAGGCGGGTTGTGGCTGCCTGTGAGCATCACCCCGGATTTTCCTGCAAGCACATTGGCGGCGTAGTAGAGCACCGGGGTCGGCACCATGCCGATGTCGCTGACGCTGCAGCCGCTGTCCACCAGGCCCTGGATCAGATGCTCGACCAGTTCGGGACCGGACAGGCGGCCGTCGCGCCCGACCGAGACGTTCGGCTCGCCCTTGGCCAGGCTTTCGGAACCGACCGCACGGCCTACCCAGTAGGCGGTTTCCGTGGTCAGGGTGTCGCCGACGACGCCACGAATGTCGTACGCGCGAAAAATGCTGGCGGGTAATTGCGGGGCTTTCGGAGTGCTCATTGCGGTTTCTCGCTCCTTCGTATCGAGTCCCAGCCAATCCTGGTCTTCGTCGAGAATGTCGATGTCGAGAATATCGGTGTTCTGAAACAGAGGATCGATGTACTCGGTGGATGGGGCCTGATTCGCAGCGGGCTTCGTCGTGCTGGCGGCCCTGGCTAGAGGCTGCGGTGTCAGGCGGGCCAGGCTTCTGGCCAGCGCATCAAGCGCCGGAAGGCTCAAGGTCGGAGTTTTGATGGCCTTGCCATTGGAGAGTTCCTGCACCATCTGCCCCAAATGCGTGACGTCTTCACGCAGCCGCCGCTGTTGAGCGCCCAGCACCAGCTGCAAGCCCAGCAGCAGACCACAGAGCGCGGCCAGTGCAGCGCCCAGCAACAGCACAGGGGAGAGCGGCATGGCACCCAGCCGTGGGGCCGGCAGAAAACTCAGGGTCCAGTTTGGATTGCCGCTTGGCAGGCTAATGGCCTGGCTATCCTGGCCGCTGCCGCCGCGTTGTAGCAGCAGTTGAGCGGCGGCATTGCTGAACTGCTGTTGCAGACGCAATTGTCCCGCTTCGGCGGGGAGGCTTGGCAGCGCGGCCAGCAGACGGTCAAGACTGGTCACGCGCAGCAGGGTGCCCTCGACTGGCTGCCGGTCATCGGATCGAAGGGCGGCAGCGCTGTAGACCAACCAGCGATCACCCACGCGGAACGCCTCGGGCGCCGGGGACTGGCCGTCTTCGACCCGTTTGAGCATATCCAGCGCGGCGAAATTCAGCGGACCGGGACGCTCGGTATTCTGACGTGCCTGGCCGCGTCGATTGAGGTGGGCGTCGACCACGCCTGGGCTGCCGGTCAGTGCCTGCTCGGTAGCGCGCAGCTGCTCAGGCTGCCCGCTGAACAGGGCCTCGAGCAACAGCGGATCACCGGCAGCGCTGCGGGTGTCGGCAGCCAGCTGCCTCAGTGCCTGCTGGATGGCCGATGCCTGACTCTGGCCCCAGGCTTGGGTCAGTTGCGCAGCCTGTTGTTGCTGGCCTGCCTGGTAGGTGAGCCAGAGCAGGGCGGAGGCTACGGCGAGCCCGGCCAGGCCCGCCAGCAGGCCGGGCGTCAGTGCGCTCAGTCCTTGAGGGCGGCGGGTAGAGGGCTTGGTGGTTGCGGCGGGGCTGAGTACGCCGGTGTCCTTGGCGGTGCGCTTGAAGAGTTTCATGGGGCTCCTCGGTCGTCCTGAGGTGTCTCAGTGGCTACCGGAATGACCGAAGCCGCCTGCGCCTCGTTCGCTGTTGTCGAATTCGCTGACCAGCTCAAATTGCGCCTGAATCACCGGCACCAGCACCAGTTGAGCGATGCGCTCGCCGACGGCGATGTTGAAGGCGCTCTGGCCGCGGTTCCAGCAGGACACCATCAGCTCGCCCTGGTAGTCCGAGTCGATCAGGCCGACAAGATTGCCCAGTACGATGCCGTGCTTGTGGCCCAGCCCCGAGCGCGGCAGCACCAGCGCCGCCAGACCGGGATCGGCGATATGGATCGACAGCCCAGTGGGAATCAGCAGGGTCTGGCCCGGCTCAAGGGTGGCATCTGCCTGCAGCATCGCGCGCAGGTCGAGCCCGGCGGAACCGCGGGTGGCGTATGTGGGCAGAGGAAAGTCCTGGCCGAGACGAGGGTCGAGAATTTTGGCTTGAAGCGTGTGCATGTTGGGTCAGGCCTGTCGGTAACGGTCGGCGATAAAGGCGATCAACTGGCGGGCAATATGCCCCTTGCTGGCCTGGCTGAAGCGGGTTTCACGCTGCTGGCGGTCGATGACGGTGACCGCATTTTCTTCGCTGTTGAAGCCGATGCCGGGGTTGGCGACATCGTTGGCGACGATCAGGTCGAGGTTCTTGTCGCGCAGCTTGCGTGTGGCGTATTCCAGCAGGTTCTCGGTTTCGGCGGCGAAACCGACGCTGAACGGGCGGTCTTCGCGTCCGGCCAGGGTGGCGAGAATATCGGGATTGCGCACCATCTGCAGAAGCATGCCTTCGCCGCTGGCGGGGTCTTTCTTCAATTTGTGCGGTGCGACCACTTCTGGGCGGTAGTCGGCGACTGCGGCGGCGGCGATGAACAGATCGCAGGGCATCGCGGCTTCGCAGGCGGCGAGCATATCGCGGGCGCTGACCACGTCGATGCGCTGTACGCGGTCGGGAGTTGGCAAGAACACCGGCCCCGAAACCAGCGTCACGCGGGCGCCTGCCTCGACAGCGGCTTCGGCCAAGGCGAAGCCCATCTTGCCGGAGCTGTGATTGGTGATGTAGCGCACCGGATCGATGTTTTCCTGGGTCGGGCCGGCAGTGATCAGCAAGTGCCGTCCGGTGAGCCGGCCATTGTCGAAACAGTCGGCGGCGGCATGGGCCAATTCCTCGGCTTCGAGCATGCGCCCCATGCCGATGTCGCCGCAGGCCTGGCTGCCCGAGCCGGGGCCGAGCAGGCGAATGCCGCGCTGTTCCAGCAACTGGCGATTGGCTTGGGTGGCCGGGTCGGCCCACATGGCCTGGTTCATTGCCGGCGCCAGGGCGATGGGAGCATTGGTGGCCAGCACTACGGTAGTCAGCAGATCGTTGGCCACGCCCTGCGCAAGGCGCGCCATAAGGTCGGCGGTGGCCGGCGCAATCAATACCAGATCGGCCCAACGCGCCAGCTCGATATGACCCATAGCGGCTTCTGCCGCCGGATCGAGCAGGTCGAGATGAACCGGATGCCCGGAAAGCGCCTGCAAGGTCAATGGGGTAATGAACTCGCGGCCGCCACTGGTCATCACGACCCGAACTTCCGCGCCTTGGTCGCGGAGCCGGCGTACCAGCTCGGCACTCTTATAGGCAGCGATGCCGCCACCCACGCCAAGGACGATGCGTTTACGATAAAGCCGCTGCATGGGCCTGCCTTACTTACACGAAGAAGTTGCGCTGTGAACTGGTTCCGGCAAGGGCCGGGTGCAGTCGATAAAAGGTCGACACGATATCACAGCGCCCACAGGAAATAGGCGCTCGCTCAACAGGGAGAAAAACATGAGCATTCGTGACTGGCCGGCGGCGGAACGGCCGCGGGAAAAGCTTCTGGAGCAGGGCGCCGCAGCCTTGTCCGATGCGGAATTGCTGGCGATCTTTCTGCGCACCGGCGTCACCGGCAAGAGCGCGGTAGATCTGGCGCGCTATCTGCTCAACGAGTTCGGTAGTCTGCGCGCGTTGCTGGAAAGCGATCTGGAACAGTTCAGCAGCCATTTGGGCCTTGGTCCTGCCAAGTTTGCCCAGCTGCAGGCGGTGCTGGAGATGGGGCGGCGGCACCTGGCCGAGCGCATCCGCCGCGACTCGGCGCTGGAAAGCCCGCAGGCAGTACGCGATTACCTCAAGGCACGCTTGCGTCACGAGCCCCACGAATTGTTTGCCTGTCTCTTCCTCGACTCCAAACACCGGGTCCTGGCTTTTGAAGTGCTGTTTCACGGCACCATCGACGGTGCCAGCGTTTACCCGCGGCAGGTGGTCAAGCGTGCGCTGGCGCAGAATGCGGCTGCGGTGATCCTCACTCACAATCACCCCTCGGGCGTGGCCGAGCCGAGCCAGGCGGATCGGCAACTGACGCGAAAACTGACTGACGCGTTGGCGCTGATTGATGTGCGGGTGCTCGATCACTTCATCGTCGGAGATGGTGAGCCGCTGTCCATGGCTGAGTACGGCTGGATGTGAGCGTTGAGCGAGGGGCGTTCAAGCCTTGGCGAAAAATGCCGTTAAGCTGATGCTAGGGATGACGGCCTAATGCTACCAAGGCAAGGCTGTTCATTTACGGCGTGGATGAGTACAAGGGATTTCGCAACCAATTAAAAAAAGAGGCCTTTATGAGCCCTGCTTTCCGCGTTCATCCCAAGGTCGGCCTGTTGCATGCGGTGACCTTGCTGGGATTATCGATGATTCATGTCTGGTTGGAGCTGCCGCTCCAATTACTTGCCCCCCTCTTGCTGTTGGTCGGCCTCTGGCCCTGGCTGGTGCCTTGGGGAGCTTCGGGGGGCGACAAGCCGGGGGTCGCTGCCGAGAGTCAGGGTTTTGCCGAACTGAGCAAGAGCCTCTCGCGACATACCTGCCACAACGCGTTGGCGGCAGCGCAGGTGTCCTTCAGTGCCGAGCAGCTGGCCGTGCGCCTGCACTCGCAGCTCGCAGCGATCAGCGAAATCGCCAATGGCGCCGAGGCAATGACCGCCACGGAACAGGACAGCGCCGCCCGCGCCCAGCAGGCGTTGGAGGCCGCCGAGAGAGTGCGTAGCAGCAGTGACAACGGGCGCACGGCGTTGCAGCAGGCCATTGAGCGCATGCAGCAGCTCAGCGCGCAGACCGAATCCAGCCGTGAGTTGCTTGACGGGCTGTCATCACGTACCGAGGAAATCCGGCGGATCACTGATGTCATCCAGTCCATCGCCAGTCAGACTAACTTGCTTGCGCTCAACGCCGCCATTGAGGCTGCCCGCGCGGGCGAGAGCGGACGTGGTTTTGCAGTGGTGGCTGACGAAGTGCGCAATCTTGCCGGGCGTACCAGCAGCGCCACCGAGGAAGTCGGGCGGATGGTTGGTGATATCCGTGCTCAGAGTGAGGCGGTGGTCAGCCACATCCAAAAGCAGGCCAGTGAACTCGATGAAGCGGCCGCCCAGGTCGCCAACACCGGTGGCCAACTCACAGAGATTGCCGAGCTGGCCGTCAGCGTGGAAACCCAGGTGGCGGAAATCACGGCGGGTACCAGCAGCAACCATGAGCGGCTCGCGCACCTGTTTACCGCGTTGGATCAACTGCGCGCCGATGCCCTCGACAGCGAGAAGCAGACTAGCCAGTTGGAACAGTCTTCGGAAAAACTCGTTAGCCAGGCCGAGGCGGTCAGCGAGCAGCTCGCTGAAGTACAGCTTGATGACTATCACCAGCGCATCTTCGATCTGGCACGCGAGGGCGCGAATGCCATCAGTGAGCGCTTCGAGACAGATCTGGTGGCTGGCCGGCTGACGGTCGACGACCTTTTCGATCGCGACTATAAGGCGCAGCCGGGGACCGACCCGATACGGTACAGCACCCGTTTCGATCGCTATGCCGACGAAGTATTGCCTGCAATCCAGGAGCCGCTGCTGGATCGCAACGATGCGCTGGTTTATGCCATCGCCATTACACCGGACGGCTATGTGCCGACTCATAACCGTGTCTTCAATCACCCACCCATAGGTGATCCGGTTGTAGACCGAGCCAAGAGCCGCAGCAAACGGCTGTTCAATGACCGCACGGGTGGGCGTTGCGGCAGCCACCAGCGCAAGGTGCTATTGCAGACCTACAGTCGTGATACCGGCGAGCTGATGCATGACCTGTCGGTGCCGATCATGGTGCGCGGGCGTCACTGGGGTGGCCTGCGATTGGGTTATCGCCCTGAGCCGTAAGGCCAGGCACAACCCGGCGCCTTAGGGCGCCAGGGCCATCCACTGGTTGCTGAGGCTGCGCGCGTGCAGGTCGACCATGATCGGCGCGAACGGGCGGCCTGATGCGGTGTTGAAGCTGTTGTTACCGCTGTTCATGTCTTCCAGTGCCTTTTTGAGAAAGCCCCAGCGGGTTTTCAGCTTGGCCACGGCGGCGGGGTTGGTCTTGTCGCCAAGGGCGGCGATTTGTGCGTCGATCATGGGCACCAGACGGCGTTCGTCCTGCCCCAGATAGGTGTCCGGTTGCTCGCGCGCGGTCTCGAAGGAGCCGATATAGGCGCGACTCAGGTATTGCACGGCCAGATACTCAACCTTCGCCGGCAGTTCGGCTTGGGTATCGTTGTCTTGCTGGCTACGCGCGGCGCTCAGGAAGTCGCGTAGCGCCTTGCTCATCTGCAGCGTCCAGCCCCAGGGCACATCATCTTCCTCATAGCCAAAACTGGCGCCTTCACGAAGTGTGTCTTGCAGCACCTGATGCAGGTGGCGCAACTCGTCATTCGTGCCGGGATGGTTTCTTAGTGAAGTGTTCAGTGCAGAAAGATCGCTGTCCAGGCGTTTGAGGTGAGTTTTCTGAAAGCCCTCGCCGCGATAGAGCAACAGGCTGCTGGTCGCCCGGCTGGCATGGACCTGCATGCTTTCCAGGGCGGTGAACGCCTGAGCATGGGTCGGACTGAGTAGAGCTGGCAGCCAGCCGATCAGCAGAGCCAGTAGCCATATCCGTTTCCGTGGGTGCATCGTCGCTCTCCTTTTTATTCTTATATTCAGCTTTGAAAAACTTCCTTCGTCAGCACTTCGTTGGCTCTTCGCTAAGAGCCGCCTCATAGCCTAGTCGGGCTGGTGGCACCCTAGTGTCACTTTAAATAATGATTTGGCTGATTACGTCGGTTTGATCCGCAAGCTTGGCCAGAATGCCCTTAGGCGCGGAACGCTTGGCTGTCGCGCTCGCAGAGTGTGCGCTAGAGCATGCGCTCCAGTCCGATTACCCGGCTCAGCCAGGCATTGAAACGACGCCAGGTGCCACCGGGCTCGCGGGTGAGAACGCTCTGCCTGCCCTCGTCTTCGGCGATCCAGACCATGCGCTTAGCACCATCGTGATCAATCAGCCGAACCTCGTAGCTCAGCGTTGGCGAGGTCCCTTCGAGCGTCAGTCGGTGAACCTCGCTGGCCAGTTCCGGGCTGTCTATCAGCACGCCAACCTCGGTATTCCATAGCACCGAGCGTGGGTCGAGGTTCAGCGAACCAAGGAAGACTTCACGTTGGTCAATCACCATTGCCTTGCTGTGCAGGCTGGATTCGGATTCGCCGAGCAGGTTGATTGAGGTGTCCTGATCCGGTTGCCGGCGCAGTTCGAACAATTGCACGCCGGCTTCCAGCAGCTGCTCGCGGTATGGCGCGTAACCGCCATGCACCACGGGGACATCGGTGGCTTCCAGGGAGTTGGTCAGAATGCGGATGGTCACCCCCTGTCCGGCGTGCCGGCTAAGGAAGGAGACGCCATCTGCGGTCGGCACGAAATAGGCTGAAATCAGCGTCATCTCTTCCTTCACCGAGTTCAGGCTGGGCTGCAACTGGGTGGTCAAAAGCAGGTGGTCATCGGGAATGCCCGATGCTTTGATTTTGTCAGGGTGGTCCCAGAGCGCCGCGCCGGGTGCCCAGATCAATTCGCCAAGCCATTGCGCTAGCAGCGGCTCCTGCAGGTCGAGCATCAGCCGCTTGTAGCGCGGCGTTTCCTTGCTTTGCTCAGCCTGTAGGTAGGTCACGATCTGTTGGCGGGTCTCGCTCAACTCCGCAGCTGTCGGCGGGCTGTGAAGAAACTGCCGGATAGGCACGCTGAGCGAGTGGTTCCAGTACTGGTTGAAGCTGTTCGCTAGCTGTTCGGCGACCGGGCCGGCGCTGAGCAGGTCGAGATCAGTGAAGTTGAGCCCCTTGTCGATTTCGAAATACTCGTCGCCCAGATTGCGCCCGCCGACGATCGCCAGGCTGCTGTCGGCCACTATGAGTTTGTTGTGCATTCGTCGATGCTGCCGGGAGAGATGCAGCAGGCGGCCCAGGGTGCGGGTGACGAAATTGCTGCGGCCTATATGCAGCGGGTTGAAGACGTGGATAGCGATATTCGGGTGCGCGGCCAGGATCGCGATCTCGTAGTCGTTGCCGTCGCTGGTGGTGTCGTCGAGTAAGATCCGCACGCGCACGCCGCGATCGGCGGCATGTAGCAGCTCACCGATCAGGGCGCGGGTGCTGAGGCCGTCGTGAACGATGTAGTACTGCACGTCGAGGCTGACTTCGGCATGGCGAATCATCTTTATCCGAGCGGCGAAGGCTTCGCTGCTCGATGACAGCAGGCGAAAGCCTGAATATCCCGTGGGCTGGGTGGCGCCAATGGCCTCGACCCGCTGTGTCAGTTCGGACGAGTGGTTAGGCAGTGAGGACGAATGGTGCTGTGGTGCTGCTTGGCCAATACAGCCGGCGAGCAGCAGCATCGCCGACATCAGCAGGCAACGGTATAGATGGACTGGCGTCACAAAGGGCGCTGAATGCTGCATGCCATTCGGGTTGTGCCTTGGTGATTGAGCATGGTTTTCGTTGGCTGTGATGTTCAACGGCCTGTCCGTCCCTTGGAGTGTCGAAGCTTCTTCACGATTGGTTGGACGCCAGCGAAGCGGCGGAATTCAGAGCTGGTCCTTGAGCCGATACCAGAGCATACCTAGCGCCAGCAGTGGCGAGCGTAGCAGGCGGCCACCGGGGAAGGTCGGGTGCGGTACGCGGGCGAACAGGTCAAATCTGCCTTCGAGCTGGCCGCTGATGGCTTCGCCGAGCAGACGCGCGGCCAGGTGCGTGGCGTTTAGGCCGTGGCCGGCGTAGGCCTGCGCATAAAAGACGTTGGGGTGCTCAGGTAGACGACCGATCTGCGGCAGGCGGTTGGCGCCGATACCGATCATCCCGCCCCATTGATAGTCGATACCGACGCCGCGCAGTTGCGGGAATACTTTGAGCATCTTTGGCTGCATATAGGCCGCGATGTCGCGAGGGTCTCTTCCTGAATAATGGCAAGCACCACCGAACAGCAGACGTCGATCTGCCGAAAGGCGGAAATAGTCCAACCCCACGCGTTGGTCGCAGACAGCGCTGTTCTGCGGCAAGAGCTCCTGGGCGAGCGATTCGGACAGGGGCTCGGTGGCGATGATGTAACTGCCGGCGGGCAGCACCTTGCCCGACAGCTGCGGCTGCAGCTGGCCGAGATAGGCATTGCAGGCGAGCACCAGCTGCTTGGCGCGCACGCAGCCGGTTGCGGTGTGTACTCGGATCTCTGCACCGTAGTCGATCTGCTCGGCGGCGGAATGCTCGTACAGGCGCACGCCTAAAGCCTGCGCCACGGCGGCTTCGCCCAGCGCCAGGTTCAGTGGGTGCAGATGCCCCGAACCCGGGTCGAACAATCCGCCCAGGTAGCGTTCTGAGCCAACCACTTCATGAAGGTCGGCCTTGGCTACCTGTCGCAACGGGTGGGAATAGCCGAGACGTAGGAGATCTGTGTATTCCGCATCGAAATTGTCCAGATGCCGCGGTTCGTTCGCGAGGTCGCAGTAGCCCCAGGTCAGATCGCAATGGATGCCGTAGCGTTCGATACGCTGGCGGACGATTTCGACCGCCTCAAAACCCATGCGTTTGAGCTCGTCCACGCCATCATCACCGATCACCGGAGCGAACTGCTCGACATCATGGCCGACGCCACGAATCAGCTGGCCACCGTTGCGGCCGCTGGCGCCCCAGCCAATTCGCCGTGCTTCGAGCAGCACCACCGATAACCCGCGCTCAGCCAGCTCTATTGCTGTATTGAGCCCGGTAAAGCCTCCGCCAATGATGCAGACATCAGCGGTTTGCTCACCTGCCAGGCGAGACAGGTCGAGTTGTCGGTTGGTGCTGGCGGCGTAGTAGGACGCCGCGTGGTCTTGCCCATGAATAGCGGCTTGGCGAGCACGCATAAAAGGCTCCTGGAATAAATGACGAGATCAAGAGTAAGTCGCTGGCTTATTGCGGAGCAAAGAGCCTCGCACCTGGTGGATCTAGGGCCCAGCTATTCAGGCACCGGCAGCGTCAGCGACTCCTTTACTTCTTCCATGACGATATAGCTCTTGGACTCACGCACGTGGGGCAGCTTCAGCAGGATGTCTCCGAGCAGCTTGCGGTACGAGGCCATTTCCGAGATGCGAGCCTTGACCAAGTAGTCGAAGTCGCCGGAAACCAGGTGGCATTCCAGCACATGGGGCAACTTGAGAACGGCGCGGCGGAAGTCATCAAAGGTGTCGCCGGACTTATAGTCCAGGCTGATCTCGACGAACACCAGGAGGCTGGCGCGTAGCAGCTGCGGATTGAGCCGCGCGTGGTAGCCGAGGATCACTCCGTCGCGCTCCAGGCGGCGTACACGCTCGGTGCATGGCGTGGTCGACAGGTTGACCCGCTCGCCCAGTTCGGTAAACGAGATCCGCCCTTCCTGCTGCAGGATGCGCAGGATGCTGCGGTCCATCCGGTCCAGCTCTCGACGGGTCTTATGAGGGGGGATCATAGTGGATGCGCCTCCTGTAAAAGCATTTTTATCGAGAATTTCTAGCAAGAATAGCGGGATAAACAGTGAATATCACTGCTTGCGCCGTCCTACACTCCGCTCAACAACAATGGATACATCCGGGCGTGCCGGGTGGAGGGCAAAGATTCATGCGAGTTTTGATCCTGGGCAGCGGTGTGATTGGTACCGCCAGTGCTTATTATTTGGCGCGTGCGGGGTTCGAGGTCGTAGTCGTCGATCGCCAGCCAGCCGTGGCTATGGAAACCAGCTTCGCCAACGCTGGCCAGGTTTCGCCGGGCTATGCCTCTCCTTGGGCCGCGCCGGGCGTTCCGCTGAAGGCGATAAAGTGGTTGCTGCAACGCCACGCGCCGCTGGCGATCAAGCTCACCGGCAATATTGACCAGTATCTGTGGATGGCTCAGATGCTGCGCAACTGCACCGCCAGCCGTTACGCGGTGAACAAGGAGCGCATGGTGCGCCTGTCCGAGTACAGCCGCGATTGCCTCGACGAACTGCGCGCCGAAACCGGCATCAGCTATGAAGGCCGCCAGCGCGGTACCACCCAGTTGTTCCGCACCCAAGCCCAGGTTGATGCCGCAGCCAAGGATATCGCCGTATTGAAAGCCTCTGGCGTACCGTTCGAGCTGCTCGATCGCGACGCTATCGCTCGCGTCGAGCCGGCCCTGGCCAACGTCAAGCACAAGCTGGCCGGCGCGCTGCATTTGCCCAACGATCAGACGGGCGACTGCTTCATGTTCACCAACCGCCTGGCAGACATGGCCCGTGAACTGGGCGTCGAGTTCCGCTTCGGGTGCAACATCGAGCGTCTGGAAAATGACGGCGAGCGTATCGCTGGCGTCTGGATCGACGGTCAGCTGGAACGCGCCGACCAGTATGTGCTGGCGCTGGGCAGCTATTCGCCGCAAATGCTCAAGCCGCTGGGCATCAAGGCCCCGATCTATCCGCTGAAGGGCTATTCGCTGACCGTGCCGATCGCTGATGCGGCTATGGCGCCAACCTCGACGATTCTCGATGAAACCTACAAGGTTGCCATCACCCGCTTCGACAATCGCATTCGTGTCGGTGGCATGGCCGAGATTGCCGGGCATGATCTGTCGCTCAACCCCCGTCGCCGCGAAACGCTGGAGTTGGTTGTCGGCGATCTCTACCCACAGGGCGGTGATCCGTCTGTCGGAGAGTTTTGGACCGGCCTGCGTCCCGCAACCCCGGACGGCACGCCAATCATCGGTGCTACGCGCTATCGCAACCTGTTCCTCAACACCGGTCACGGCACCCTTGGCTGGACCATGGCCTGCGGCTCCGGTAGCCTGCTCGCCGATTTGATCGCCAAGAAGCGCCCGCAGATCAGCGCTCAGGGCCTGGACATTTCCCGCTACGAAGCCGGCAACGAGGCGCAAAGCCAAGGCCAGCCGGCATCTGCCCACTGATCGTCTTCTTGACCATGAAAGTTGCCATTCAGGCAGGTTCCCGCCTGCCGAGTATTTGCCTGAGTGGGTTGGAAAACTCAGCGAGCCGGAGTTGCTCATTAGTCCCCGTCACCGGGAGTAGCTGCTTTACCGGAATGAGCTGAATCTGCAGTCATTCCTCGTACCTATAAATCCAAGAACGAGATGAATGTAATGAACAAACAATCGATCCAGATTGCGTTTGCGTATATGTCCGTGGTTATCGGAGGCGGCTTTGCTTCTGGCCAGGAAGTGCTTCAGTTCTTTACTGGCTACGGGCTGATCGGCATTGCCGGTACGCTGGTCAGCGGCCTGCTGTTTGCCTTTCTAGGCATGCAGATCGCCCGGATGAGTTCGAAGATGCAATCGAACTCGCACAAGGAAGTTCTCTATAGCCTGTTCGGCGCCCGCATCGGCCTGGTGGTTGACCTGGTGCTGTCGTTCTTCCTCTATGGCGTTGGCGTGGTGATGCTGGCCGGCTGCGGCTCGATCTTCGCCCAGCAGTACGGCCTTCCACCGTTGTTCGGTGGCGTGCTGATGACTGTGCTGGTGATCGCCACGTTGTGCCTGAACGTCACGCGGATCATCAACCTGATCAGCGCGGTCATGCCATTTCTGCTAGCGATGGTGCTGATCATCACCAGCTACTCGATCTTCAGCTACAACGCCCCGGTCGAGGTCCTTGATGCGGTCGCTCGCGAGGACAACGAAACGGTCAGCTCCAACTGGTTCGTCGGCGCGCTGTTGTACGCCTCCTTCAATATCGCGGTGGGCTTCCCGATGCTGGCGGTGATCGGTGGCCTGACCAAGCAGCCCAAGGCTGCAGCGCTGGGCGGTGTGTTCGGCGGGCTCGGCCTGGGGTTGCTGATCCTGGTACTGAACATCGGCCTGTTCGCCAACATCAACCAGCTGCAGGGTATCGAGATGCCGACGCTGGCGCTGGCCTCGCGTATCTCGCCGCTGCTTTCGGTTGTGATGTCGGTCGCGCTGATTTGCATGGTCTATAGCACCGCGGTAGGCATGTTCTTCGCTTTCAGCGCACGCTTCGCCAAGCCTGAGTCGGCACGCTTTAAAGGCTTCAGCGCAGTGTCCGTATGCGTCGGTCTAGCCCTAAGCCTGGGCGGCTTCAGCAAGCTGGTCGGTACCGTCTATCCGCTGCTGGGCTATGTCGGCTTCGCCCTGATCCTTGCAATCGCTTACAGCTGGATCCGCAACCGCTCCGGTACGGCCGTCCAGGTGCAGAAGAGCAAATTGAACTCTCTGATCTGACCCTCGCAGGCACCGGGTTACTGAAGGCAGCCCGGTGCCATTCGTTTCGTGGTGAATGGGACAGCTGGCTGCCTTCGGGCGTCGCGCCGGCTCGTACGACTGTCCAAGCGCTTGTGTATGCGCCGCAGGTGCGCGTGGAGATTTCTGTGGGCGCCGCGCTGCTGGGCTATACCGGGCGCCGATACAACTCTGGAGTGTTGAAAATACTGAACGCCCTCGCCATCATAGTGGCTTCCGATTTCGCGCTTGATTGGGGGCTCCCGTATTGGACGTCGGCGTTCGACTGCAAACCATCCGCAAGCTCAAGGGGCTGTCCCAGCGTGAACTTGCCAAGCGTGCCGGGGTGACCAACAGCACCATCTCCATGATCGAAAAGAACAGCGTCAGCCCATCGATCAGTTCGCTCAAGAAGGTATTGAGCGGAATTCCTATGTCGCTGGTGGAGTTCTTCTCGCCGGATTTCGAGCAGGATGGAGATACCCAAGTGGTCTACCGGGCCGGAGAACTGATCGATATTTCCGACGGTGCCGTCAGTATGAAGCTGGTAGGCAAGGCTCATCCGAGCCGGGCTATTGCCTTTCTAGACGAGACCTATCCGCCGGGCAGCGACACGGGCCAGGAGATGCTCGCGCATCAAGGCGAGGAAGCCGGCATGCTGGTCGCCGGCTCTCTGGAACTGACGGTGAGTGGTCAAGTCCATGTGCTGGCTGCAGGCGACAGCTACTATTTCGACAGCAGTAAGCCGCACCGTTTTCGCAATCCGTTCGATGAGCCGGCTCGGCTGATCAGCGCGACCACACCGGCAAACTTCTGAGTGCCGATGATCTGCAAGCAAAGGCTGACTCCGGCTGGGAATGCGACACAGGGTCGCTACTGGCGCTTGTGCCTTGGTTGTTTCGGCAGGCACGGCTTGCCGCTATACTACCGCCCGCCTGCGTTACCGTGGCCGCGGGCGTGTCTAGCCACTATGAGGGTGTAAGGTGAAGCTGATTAAGAAGATCCTGGTAGCACAGACTGCCGTAATGGCCCTGTGGGCAGTGAGCGCTCAGGCTGCGACCGATGAAGCCATCGCCGAGCGTCTCAAGCCGGTGGGTGAAGTCTGTATTCAAGGCGAAGAGTGCGCAGCGGCCGGTGCCGGTGCTGCTGTTGCCGCTGGCGGCGCTGCCCGCAGCGGTGCTGATGTCTATGGCAAGTTCTGTACTGCCTGTCACTCGACAGGTCTGCTCAACTCGCCGAAAACCGGCGACTCAGCAGCCTGGACTGCCAAAGCAGAAAAATCAGGCGGTCTTGACGGCCTGCTGAAGAATGCCATTAGCGGCATCAACGCCATGCCGCCGAAAGGCACCTGCGGCGACTGCTCGGACGATGAGCTCAAGGCCGCAATCCAGCACATGTCCGGCCTGTAAGTCGGATGTTGCAATGACAAAGCCGCCCTCGGGCGGCTTTGTCGTTTCTGCGAAGTGGTCAGTCAATAAAGACCACTTTGCCGTCCTCAAGGGCTGCGATGCGGGCCAGGGACTCGACACGGAAGCCGGCCTCTTCCAGCTCCTGGCGACCGACCTGGAACGACTTCTCGATGACGATGCCCAGCCCGGCGATGCTCGCGCCGGCCTGTTGGATGATCGAAATCAGACCCTTGGCGGCTTTGCCGTTGGCCAGGAAGTCATCGATGATCAGCACGCGGTCGCTGGCTGACAGGTGCCGTGTGCTGATCGCGATGGTGCTCTCGACCTGCTTGGTGAAGGAATACACCGAAGCGGTGAGCAGGTTCTCGGTGAGCGTCAGGGACTGGTGCTTGCGGGCAAAGATCACAGGCACGCCAAGCTCCAGGCCCGCCATGATCGCCGGGGCGATGCCGGAGGCCTCGATGGTCACGATGCGGGTGATCCCATCGTCACGGAACAGCCGAGCAAACTCTTTCCCGATCTGCTGCATCAGTACGGGGTCGATCTGATGGTTCAGAAAGGTGTCGACCTTGAGTACCCGGTCGGAGAGGACGGTGCCTTCATTACGGATTTTCTGTTTCAGCTGTTCCACAAACGCGCTACCTCAAGCTGGGCGGCCCGGTACCGCTGACGATTGGCGAGGCTGGAACGGGCTGGACGCTGCACTCAATAGGCGCGCGCCGGCTCGTTTCGATCCCACTTTTCTCGCCACCGCTTTCCGCAGCCTGGAAAAGCCGCGCATTCTCGCTCAATTCGGCCCTTTGATCCAAGCGCAGCCTTCGCTTGTGCAGCTGGCGCGACGGGTGGCGGAGATACTCTGCCCCGGCTATTGGCGTTTGGAGCGGTTTCAGGTATCACTCTAGGCATAGGCCCATCGCACAATTTACTTATAGCGAACTGCCAATAAAGGCTCAACAACCCTGGAGACCGCCATGTTGCGTATCGCCATCAATGGTTATGGCCGTATTGGCCGAGCTGTATTGCGTGCCCTGTTCGAACGAAATCTGGAGAGCCAGATTCGTATCGAAGCGATCAACGATCTCAGTGACCAGACGGCAATGGCCCACCTGACCCGCTTCGACAGCACTTTCGGGCGTTTTCAGGACCAGGTCGAGCAGCATGAAAACGTGCTGCAAATCCGCGGCCAGTCGATCCGTCTGCTACAGGAGCGCGACCCTGCGCAGCTGCCCTGGAAAGAACTCGGCATCGACGTGGTGCTGGAGTGCACGGGCAAGTTCAAGACGCACGCGCTGGCCGGGCAGCATTTGCAGGCTGGGGCCAAACGCGTATTCGCCTCGCATCCGCTGGAGGACGCCGACCTGACCGTGGTCTATGGCGTCAACCATGAGCTGCTGGGCAGCAGCCAGCGGGTGGTTTCCAATGCCTCCTGCACCACCAACTGCCTGGCGCCGCTGGCCAAGGTGCTGCATGAGGCGGTCGGCATTCGCCAGGGGCTGATCAATACCGTGCATGCCTACACCAACGACCAGAATCTCTTGGATAAGGCCCACAAGGACCTCTATCGCGCCCGCGCTGCGGCGCTGTCGATGATTCCCTCCACTACCGGCGCGGCCAAGGCCATCGGCTTGGTGCTGCCGGAACTGGCCGGACGGTTGGATGGCCTCTCGGTGCGGGTGCCGACGCCAAACGTCTCGCTGGTGGATCTGACCTTTACCGCCGAGCGACCGCCGGCCAGTGTCGAAGCGCTGAATCAGATGTTAGTGGATGGTGCGCGCAAGTTGCCGCTGGGGGTGATGGAGTGCAATGACCGGCCGCTGGTTTCCAGCGACTTCAACGGTTATCCGGTCTCCTGCGTCGCCGATCTCAGCCACACCCGGGTACAGGGTGATCTGATTAAGGTTCTAGCCTGGTATGACAACGAGTGGGCATTTTCCAATCGCATGCTCGATGTGCTGCTGGCCTGGCAGCCGCAGCGCGACGCCTGATGACGGATACGACCCGGCCCGGCGTCGGCGAACAGTTGTGGGACATGACCCTGGCGCAGTTCCGCGAGGCCTGCGCCGAGCGCGCCTTGCCCGGGTGTGGCGCGGTTGCGGCAGTGGTGGCCGACTTCGGCCTGGCGCTGGTGATCAAGGCGCTGCGGGTCAGCGAGGAGCGCGAGCCTCATGCCGCGCGGGGCGAGCTGCTGCGTTCGGCACAGGCACTGCTCGGCCGACCAGGTGCTTTCGCCGATGATGACGTGGCGGCTTTTCAGGACTACCTGAATGCAGAAGGTCGCGAGGCGCAGCAGTCAGCCGCACGCCAGGCTTGCGCGGTGCCGCTGGCCACCGCCCATGCCTGTAGCCAGGCGCTGGCTATCGCCGAGGCCGCCTGGCCCGAAGTGGTCGAGTCGGTGCGCTGCGACGTAAAAAGCCGGTGCGTTGCTGATCTACGCTGCAATCGAGTCGGTGCTGCTGAACGTCGAGGCTGATCTGAGCGGTCTGGATGATCCGAGTGCTCGCGCTGGGCTGGCCGAGATGAGTGACAAGCTGCAATCGGAAGCACTTGCACGCTTGAGACGGATGAATGACTAATTAATAAATGAGACTGGAGGTCTCGTTTTGCGTTGACAGATAAGAATCCGCTTTCTACTCTCCAGTTATCGAGACCTAAAGTCTCAATATAAGAGTCGCCGCCATGTGCAGGCGATCCTAGACGGAGAGTGAGTCCATGAGTCACCGCATCGTCCTGCCGCGCCTGATGGAAGTCGGCGCCGGCGCCAGCCAGCAACTCGCTGCCGTGCTGCGCAGCCTGGGTTGCAGCCGACCCCTGATCGTCACCGACCGGATGATGGTCGAGCTGGGCTACGCCGGGCGCCTGGCTGATCAACTGGAAGAAGCAGGTATCCCCAGCCGCTGCTTCGCCGACACCGAACCCGAGCCCACTGCTGCTTCGATTGACGCGGGCGTGCGGATGGTCCGCGAAGGAGACTTCGATTCCATCGTCGCCCTGGGCGGCGGCAGCCCCATCGACTCGGCCAAGGCCATCGGTATTCTCGGCAAGTTCGGCGGCGAAATGCGCGACTACCGCTTCCCGCGTGATGTCAGCGAAGCCGGCCTGCCGCTGATCGCCATCCCGACGACTGCTGGTACCGGCTCGGAAGCGACCCGTTTCACCATCATCACCGACGAGACCAGCGATGAGAAAATGCTCTGTGCAGGCCTCGGCTTTATGCCGGTTGCCGCGCTGATCGATTACGAGCTGACCCTGTCGCTGCCGCCGCGGGTCACCGCCGATACCGGCATCGATGCACTGACCCACGCCATCGAGGCCTACGTCAGCCGCAAGGCCAGTCTCTATAGCGATACCCAGGCGCTGGAAGCCATGCGTCTGCTGGCACCGAACCTGCGCAATGCTTTCCATGAGCCGCGCAATCTGGCTGCACGTGAAGCCATGATGCTCGGCGCGACCCTGGCCGGCATCGCCTTCTCCAACGCCTCGGTGGCGCTGGTGCACGGCATGAGTCGACCCATCGGCGCCTTCTTCCATGTGCCTCACGGGCTGTCGAATGCCATGTTGCTGCCGGCGATCACCGCCTTCTCGATTCCGGCGGCGCCGGAGCGCTACGCCGATTGCGCGCGTGCCATGGGCGTGGCGAGCGAAGGCGACAGTGTCGAGAGGGCGAACGATAAACTGCTGACCGAGCTACACGCACTGAACAAGGAATTGCAGGTACCCAGCCCCGCGCAATTCGGCATCGCTCGCGAGCGATTCTTCGAACTGCGCGAAACCATGGCCAAGCAGGCCTTGGCCTCGGGCTCGCCGGGCAACAACCCGCGCGTGCCCACCGAAGCAGAAATCATCGACCTCTACGAAACCGTTTGGAACCAGGAGTGACCTTATGCAAACCCTCGGCAATCTGATCAACAACGAGGCCGTTGCTGGCCGCTCCGAACGCCACGCTACGGTATTCAACCCGGCCACTGGCGAGCCGCGCCTGTATGTCTCGCTGTCCTCGGCGGATGAAACACGCGAGGCCATCGCCGCCGCCCAAACTGCCTTCGAAGGTTGGTCGAAGACGCCGCCGTTGGTGCGCGCCCGCGTGATGTTCCGTTTCAAGGCGCTACTCGAAGCCCGTCGCGACGAGGTGGCACGGCTGATCACCAGCGAGCACGGCAAGGTCTTCTCCGACGCCCAGGGGGAAGTCACGCGCGGGCTGGAAGTGGTGGAATTCGCCTGTGGCATTCCGCACCTGCTCAAGGGTGAGTTCTCGTCCAACGTCGGCCGCGACATCGACTCCAACTCGCTGATGCAGCCGCTGGGCGTGTGCGTCGGCATCACCCCGTTCAACTTCCCGGCCATGGTGCCGCTGTGGATGCTGCCGGTGGCCATCGCTTGCGGTAATACCTTCGTGCTCAAGCCGTCGGAAAAAGACCCGAGCGCGACCATGCTAATCGGCGAACTGCTGGCCGAGGCCGGGTTGCCGGCCGGCGTGCTGAATATCGTCAATGGCGACAAGGAAGCGGTAGACGTGCTGCTGACCGACGAGCGCGTGCAGTCGGTGAGCTTCGTCGGCTCGACGCCCATTGCCGAATACATCTATGCCACCGCCTCGGCCCACGGCAAACGCTGCCAGGCGCTGGGCGGGGCGAAGAACCACATGGTGGTGATGCCCGACGCCGATCCGCAGCAGGTGGTCAGCTCGCTGATGGGCGCCGCTTACGGTTCGGCCGGCGAGCGCTGCATGGCCATCTCGGTGGCGGTGTGCGTCGGCGACGAGGTGGCGGACAAGCTGGTCGGCATGCTCAAGGGCGAGATCGGTCAGATGCGTACCGGTCCCGGCCTGGGTGTCGAGCCCGAGCCGCACATGGGCCCGCTGGTTACCCGCGAGCATCAGCAGAAGGTCAGCGGTTACATCGACCTCGGCGTGGAAGAGGGTGCGACCCTGGTCTGCGACGGCCGCGGCTTCAAGGTCGAGGGTTACGAGAACGGCTTCTATGTCGGGCCGACCCTGTTCGACCGCGTGACGCCGAGCATGCGCATCTACCAGGAAGAAATCTTCGGCCCGGTGCTGGCGGTGGTGCGTGTCGATTCGTTCGATGAGGCGCTGAAAATGGTCAACGACCACGAATACGGCAACGGCACTTCGATCTTCACCCGCGACGGCGACACTGCGCGGCAGTTCGAGGAGAACGTGAAGGTCGGCATGGTCGGCGTCAATGTGCCGATCCCGGTACCCATGGCCTTCCATTGCTTCGGTGGCTGGAAGCGCTCGGTGTTCGGCCCGCTGAACATGCACGGCCCGGACGGCGTGCGCTTCTTCACCCGGATGAAGACCGTGACCCGCCGCTGGCCGACGGGTATTCGTGCCGGCGCCGACTTCGCGATGCCGACGATGAAGTAAGGAAGGGCCGATAAAAGCGCTGGAAGCTGGACGTGGCCAGCCCTCGCAGCCGCAGGGTGGACTTCAGCCACCTTTGAACATGCTGCAACGCGAACAAGGCTGACGCGGAGTTCCTGTCAGCCTGCTGATTCGGTCCTTGTGCATTTGAATTGGCATGCGCAATTGGTGGGCTGAAGCCCACCCTACACAATGAACTAGCCGGCCGCCCTTCGGGGCGGTTGTTTTATTATCGATCGCAACGGACCTTGATCCATGCGCAATATCCCCCGTGAAAAAGGCTCGTCGATTACCCGTGTGCTGGAAATCATCGAGGCCGTGGCCGCTGCGAAAGAGCCGCTCAACCCGACGGCTCTGGCGGAGAAGCTGGACATTCCCAAGGCCAGCGCCCACCGGCTGGTGCAGACGCTGGAGAGCGAGGGCTTTCTGCAATTCGGCCTGCGCGGCGGCCTGCTGCCAGGTGAACGCCTGCATGCCACGGCGGTGAACATCCTCAACAGCGGCCGGCACAAGGCGCTGCGCCAGGCGATTCTGCGCGAGCTTTCCGAGGAAATCGGCGAAACCTGCGGGCTGTCGGTGCCCGATGGGCTGGACATGCTCTATTTCGACCGAGTGCAGACCAACTGGCCGCTGCAGATCAACCTGCCCATCGGCAGCCATACACCGCTCTGGTGCACGGCCAGTGGCAAGCTCTACCTCGCCTCGCTGGCGCCTGAGCAGCTGGAGCGGGTGCTGCCGCGCCTGCCGATCCAGCAGCTGGCGCGCAATACGCTCACCGATCTCAGCGCCTTGCGCGACGATCTCGCGAGGGTGCGCGAGGAGGACCTGAGCACCGACTCGGAGGAATTCATCGACGGCATGGTCGCCTGCGCGGTGCCGGTACGCGACGCCCAGGGCCGCCTGATGGCCTGCCTGTTCAGCCACGCGCCGGTGATCCGCTGCTCGATGGAGCAGTTGCTGGAGTTCGTGCCGCGGATGCGGGTGGCGGCGAAGGAGTTGGAGGCGATTGTCAGCGGCTGAGGCGTCGCAAGGGCACTTCGCGTCCTGTCGAGGGGCGTTCGGCTTAATAGCCTTTGGGCAACTGCGATTGGGCTTTTAGGATCTTGGCAGGGCCTTCGGCCTGCATCACCGCGGGTGTGCGCCTCCCACGGGGAAAGCAGAGTGCACGGCTCGCTTTTCTGTAGGAGGCCCGACCTCGGGGCGATGCTTTTCGGCGTGAGCGATAGCTTCGAACTAGGGCGTACGGTTGCCGGCTTTTAACGCTTGAGCATAGCCCGCATTGCTGCCAGCGCATCATTACCCCGCGCGGCCTTCACTTCTACCGGCGCGTCTTCCTGGCCTTCCCATTCCAAGTCTTCCTGAGGCAGTTCGTCGAGGAAGCGGCTGGGCATGCATTCGATGATTTCGCCGTACTGCTTGCGTTTGGCGGCAAATGTCATCGCCAGGTTTTGCCGCGCGCGGGTGATGCCGACATAGGCCAGGCGGCGCTCTTCCTCGATGGTGTCGGCCTCAATGCTGGAGCGGTGCGGGAGAATTTCTTCCTCCATGCCGAGGATGAATACGTAGGGAAACTCCAGGCCCTTGCTCGCATGCAGGGTCATCATCTGCACGCCGTCGGCGCCTTCTTCCTCTTCCTGCTGACGTTCAAGCATGTCGCGCAGCACCAGCTTGGCGATGGCTTCCTCGATGGTCATCTCGCCCTCTTCGTCGCGCTCCAGGGTGTTCTTCAACGCGTCGATGAGGAACCAGACGTTGCCCATGCGGAAGTCAGCGGCCTTGTCGCTGGAGGTTTGGCTGCGTACCCAGGTCTCGTAGTCGATGTCCATGACCATGCTGCGCAGGGCGGCGATCGGGTCGTTCTGCGCGCATTGCTGGCGCAGGTTGTCCATGTAGCGCTTGAAGCGTGACAGGCGGTCGGTAAAGCGGCTGTCCATCAGCTCGCCCAGACCGATTTCATCGCAGGCGTTGTACATCGAGATCTTGCGTGCGGTGGCGTAGTTGCCGAGCTTTTCCAGAGTGGTGGAGCCGATCTCCCGGCGTGGCACGTTGATCACACGCAGGAAGGCGTTGTCGTCGTCCGGGTTGACCAGCAGGCGGAAGTAGCTCATCAGATCCTTCACTTCCTGGCGGCCGAAGAAGCTGGTGCCGCCGGACAGGCGATAGGGAATCTGATGGTGCTGCAGCTTGAGCTCGATCAGCTTGGCCTGGTAGTTGCCTCGGTAGAGGATGGCAAAGTCGCTGTAGGGCCGCTCGGTCTTCAGGTGAAGGGTGAGAATTTCCATCGCCACGCGCTCGGCTTCAGCGTCCTCGTTGCGGCAGCGGATTACGCGGATGGGGTCGCCATGGCCCATTTCTGACCAGAGCTGTTTCTCGAAGGCGTGCGGGTTGTTGGCGATCAGCACGTTGGCGCATTTCAAGATGCGGCTGGTGGAGCGGTAGTTCTGCTCTAGCATCACCACTTTCAACGAGGGGAAATCCTCTTTGAGCTGCATGAGGTTTTCCGGCCGCGCGCCGCGCCAGGCGTAGATCGACTGGTCGTCATCGCCCACCACGGTGAAATGCGCGCGCTCCTGTACCAGCAGTTTCACCAGCAGGTACTGGCTGGCGTTGGTGTCCTGGTATTCGTCCACCAGCATGTAGCGGACCTTGTTGCGCCACTTCTCCAATACCTCGGGGTGGTCCTGGAAGAGCTTCACGGGCTGCATGATCAGGTCGTCGAAATCCACCGCGTTGTACGCCTTGAGCGTGCGCTGATAGTGGGTGTAGACGATGGCCGCGGTCTGTTCCTTGGGATTGCGCGAGTTGGCGAGCGCCTCTTCGGGCGTGACCAGGTCGTTCTTCCAGCTGCCGATGTAATTCTTGATCTCATCGACGCCGTCATCGCCGGCATATTCCTTCTGCATGATGTCGGTCAGCAGGGTCTTGATATCGCCTTCGTCGAAGATCGAGAAGCCCGGCTTGTAGCCGAGCTTGGCGTACTCTTTGCGGATGATGTTCAGGCCCAGGTTGTGGAAGGTCGATACCGTCAGGCCTCTCCCTTCGCCGCCGCGCAGCAGGCTGCTGACGCGCTCTTTCATCTCGCGTGCGGCCTTGTTGGTGAAGGTCACGGCGACGATGTATTGCGCGCGGATACCGCACTGCTGGATGAGGTAGGCGATCTTGCGGGTGATCACGCTGGTCTTGCCGGAACCGGCACCGGCGAGCACCAGCATGGGGCCGCCGACGTAGTTCACGGCTTCCTGCTGCCGGGGATTGAGTCGGGACATGGTCGTTCGGGGTGTCTGAGGGCGGGGCGGGAGTTTAACAGGCCAGGGCGGCTAATATGTACGACGGAGCGTGTAGGGTGGACGTCGCTTTTTACGTCCACCACAACCACCGCCCGGTGGATCGATGAAGCGTGATCCACCCTACGCCCGCCTTACCTACCGCACCATATGCAGGTAATGCATGTGCTTCTCGTACTGATCGAGGATGTCGCCGATCACGCCTTCGCGACTCCAGCCCATCACGTCGTAGTCCTGGCCGCCTTCCTTGAGGTGGACTTCGGCGCGGAAGTACTTGCGTTCGCCGGGCTCGTCCTCGTCGCTGCCGGGTACGAAGCTCGGCATCGCATAGGCGCGGGGGCGCACCTCATAGATGAAGTCGGGCTCGCCTTCGTGGGTGATTTCGATGCGGATGCGGTGGTCTTCGCCCTCGCTGACCGTCACGTCATAACCCTGCTTGCGCATTTCCACGGCGACGTCCTCGCAGGCCGGACGGACCACTTCGGCAATGAAGCGTGTCACATGGGAGCGGCGCGGGAACATCATCAGGTTGCGCAGGCGGCGTTGCCAGTCGCTATAGGCGCGCGGCGTGGCGGGTGAGGTGGTGATGGCCTGGTAGCGCAGGGTCTGTTTGGTGGCATCCAGGCGCAGGGCCTTGAGCAGCCCCCACATCGAGCAGAGCAGTATCAGGATGAAGGGCAGGGCGCTGGCGATGGTGGCGGTTTGCAGCGCAGTCAGGCCATCGGCCAATAGCAGGGCGATGGCCACCACGCCCATGGAGCTGGCCCAGAAGATACGTTGCCAGACCGGCGTGCCTCCCTGGCCGCCCGAGGCGAGCATGTCGACCACCAGCGCACCGGAGTCGGCGGAGGTGACGAAGAACACCACCACCATGATGATCGCGACCAGTGAAAGCAGCGAGGCAAACGGGAAGTGTTCGAGGAAAGCGAACAGGGCCAGCGAGCTGTCCCGGTCGATCGCATCGCCCAGACTGGTCACGTGCTCCCAGAGAATCATGTGGATGGCGGTGTCACCGAAGACGGTCATCCACAACAGGGTGAAGGCGGTGGGTACCAGCAGCACGCCGCTGACGAATTCGCGGATCGTCCTGCCACGGGAAATGCGCGCGATAAACAGGCCGACGAAGGGCGACCAGGCCAGCCACCAGCCCCAGTAGAACAGCGTCCAGCCGCCGATCCAGTCGTTCGGCTCGTAGGCATAGAGGTTGAAGGTGGCAGTGATGATCTGCGAGAGATAGTTGCCGGTGTTCTGCACAAAGGTCTGCAGGATGAACACCGTTGGGCCGGCGATCAGCACCAGCAGCATCAACAACACGGCGAGGGTCAGGTTCAGCTCTGAAAGCCGCCGCACGCCCTTGTCCAGCCCGGTGGCCACGGAAATGGTCGCCAGCGCGGTGGTGCCGATGATCAGCAAGATCTGCACCGGAACGGAAATTGGCACGCCGTACAAGTGGTTGAGGCCGGTATTGATCTGGGTGACGCCGACCCCCAGCGAGGTGGCGACGCCCAGCACCGTGCCGATAATGGCGAAGATGTCCACGGCGTGGCCAATGGGGCCGTGGATACGCTCACCAATTAGTGGATAGAGCGCTGAGCGCAGCGTTAGCGGCAAGCCGTGGCGATAGGCGAAGTAGGCCAGGATCATCGCGACGATGGCGTAGATCGCCCAGGCATGCAGCCCCCAATGGAAGAAGGTGATTTTCATCGCCTCGCGCGCGGCGGCAACGGTGCCACCTTCGCCAGTGGGGGGTGAAAGGAAATGCATCACCGGCTCGGCCACGCCGAAGAACATCAGACCGATGCCCATGCCAGCGGAAAACAGCATGGCGAACCAGGACAGGCTGCTGTAGTCGGGCTCGCTATGATCGGGGCCGAGTTTGATATCACCGTAGCGGCTCAAGGCAATGATCACTACCGTCATCAGGATGATTGCTACTGCGAGGATATACAGCCAGCTGAGGTTGCCGATGATCCAGGCCTGCACCTGGCTGAACAATCCTTGTGCGTGATCGGAGAACGCCACGCTGTAAATCACCAGCGCCAGGATCAGAATGGCCGAGCCGTAGAAGACCGGTGGATTGATGGTGGAAGGGGAAGACTTGTTGGCCTCCATGCTGCGCTCCTTGATTGCTTATGGGAGTGGCCGCCTGTGGCGAAAGAGGTGCAATTTAACATCACTAACCACTAACAAGCCCGTCCGAGAGAGTGGTTGTCTGCTTGAAGCATAGACCGCTAACAGTCGAGGCCGCATTGCCGTGCGAGATATTCGTTAGCTAGCCTGAGTTCCTGGACGGTATTGCAGGGCTTCGGCCAGATGCTGTCGGGCAATGGTTGGGGACGCCTCCAGATCAGCCAGAGTCCGTCCGACTTTGAGTATTCGGTGTGCAGCACGCAGCGATAAACCTAGGCGTTCGCAGGCGCGTTCCAGCCATTGTTGATCCTCGGCGACCAGTACGCAGTGGCTGCGTAAGCCGGTGAGGTCGAGAAAAGCGTTGGCGCAGCCTTGACGGTCCTGCTGGATACGCCGTGCGCGAGCTACCACGGCGGCGACCGTTGTGCTGCTTTCGCTCACCATTGGCGTGGCGCTGAGCGAAGTGGCTTCGCGGGCAACGGTCAGGTGCAAGTCGATGCGGTCCAGCAGTGGCCCCGAGAGTTTGCTTCGGTAACGCTGGATCTGGTCCGGCGTGCAGCGACAGCGGCCGCTAGGGTCGCCCAGATAGCCGCAAGGGCAGGGGTTCATTGCTGCGACCAGCTGGAAGCGTGCCGGGAAGCGAACCCGGTCGCGAGCGCGGGCGATCACGATATGGCCGCTTTCCAGAGGCTCCCGCAAGACTTCCAGAACCTTGCGGTCAAATTCCGGCAATTCGTCGAGGAACAGCACGCCATGATGTGCAAGGGTGATTTCGCCCGGTTGCGGACGACTGCCGCCACCCACCAGCGCTGGGCCGGATGCACTGTGATGGGGCTGGCGAAAAGGTCTCTGCGGCCAGTGCTCCAGCGGCGACTGGCTGGCTACCGACTGGATCGCCGCAACTTCCAGTGCCTCCTGCTCTTCCAATGGCGGCAGCAAACCGGGCAGGCGGCTGGCAAGCAGGGTCTTGCCGGTGCCTGGCGGGCCGCTGAAAAGTAAATTGTGGGAGCCTGCTGCGGCGATCAGCAGGCCGCGCTTGGCCGATAATTGCCCCTGCACATCCGCAAGATCGGGGTAGGGCAGTACCTGGCGCAATAATCCCTGGGCCTGATAGGCGCCGATGGGCGTCTGGCCACTGAAATGCGCGGCGACTTCCAGCAGGTGCTCGGCGGCATAGACGGTCAGCCCTGAGGCGAGGCTGGCTTCTTCGGCGTTGGCTCGTGGTACCAGTAGTGCTCGTCCCGCCGCACGTGCTGCGAGAGCCGCTGGCAGCACGCCTTGCACCGGACGTAAGGAGCCAGAAAGCGCCAGCTCACCCAGGCATTCAATGCCGTCCAGGCCGTTAGCCGGGATCTGTGCGCTAGCGGCAAGTATGCCGAGGGCGATGGACAGATCAAAACGACCGCCGTCCTTTGGCAGGTCGGCAGGAGCGAGGTTGAGCGTGATGCGTCGCGCGGGGAAGTCGAAGCCGGAGGTGAGGATGGCGCTGCGCACGCGGTCCTTGCTTTCCTTGACGGCGGTTTCTGGCAGGCCGACCAAGGTCAGTGACGGCAGGCCGTTGGCAAGATGCGCCTCAAGCGTAACGGATGGCGCTTCCACACCCACCTGGGCGCGGCTGTGGACGATAGCCAGGGACATTCGATCACTCCTTGATCGTTTCGCCGCTGCTGCTACTCGGCGGCAGGAGGCGAGAGTTTTTCTTCCAGCTCAGCGACCTTGGCCTCAAGAGCCTCCAAGCGTGCGCGGGTACGCGCCAGAACAACCATTTGACTGTCGAACTCGTCGCGGCTGACCACGTCGAGTTTGCTCAGGGCGCTCTGCACGATGCTCTTGAAGCGGGCTTCAATTTCGGTGTTCGGCAAGGGCGTTTCACCATTGAACAAGCGTGAGGCCTGGGAACCGATGGCGTCGAGAAAGGCTTTGGGCGGGAACATGGCTTCACCTGTTTGTGAGTGGCGGGCAGTTTAACACGCAAGGCCTCTGGTAGTTTTTGCGGCTATGCACGATTAATGGGCACGGCTGGATGCAAGGCGATTCGATTTGGTGCACGGCTTCGTTTGGGGTGGCTGGATGGCCTGTGATAACCCCAGCACCTGTGGTTTTTATAAAATTGGCATCGTTCCTGCTTTGTCTCTTACGGCGCCCATCGAAGGGATGGTGCACAGGTGATTCGGGATGTTTTGCCAGAGCGGCGAAGGTGTTGGAACGAGGCCGGATTGCAGCGGCGCGTTACAAGAGCCGGACACTGAGCTTAGACTTGTCTTCGGGTTCGTACTTCTGGGGCAAGTCCACCTAAACGGGAGAAGTTTTCATGAAACTAGTTACTGCCATCATCAAGCCGTTCAAGCTGGACGACGTCCGCGAGTCATTGTCGGAAATCGGCGTACAGGGCATCACCGTCACCGAAGTCAAAGGCTTCGGTCGGCAAAAGGGACACACCGAGCTGTATCGCGGTGCGGAATATGTCGTCGACTTCCTGCCAAAGGTGAAGATCGATGTCGCAATTGCCGACGACCAGCTCGACCGTGTGATCGAGGCGATCACCAAGGCGGCCAACACCGGCAAGATCGGCGACGGCAAGATCTTCGTCGTTAATCTGGAGCAGGCCATCCGCATCCGTACCGGCGAAACCGATACCGACGCGATCTAAGCAAGCCCTCCGAACCCCACGCCCCAGGAGTGAACACCATGACTCTGCGAAAAATCGCAGGGCTAGGAGCCCTTTTGTCCCCGCAAACCCCAGGCCCGCACCTGGCGCCGGTGACAATGCTCGATTCGGGAGGCACGCCACGGAGGCACAGGGCACTCGGCCCACTGCTGTTCGTGGCCATTGCCTGCCTGGCGAGATCCCTCTGCACGCTTGATCACAGACTGGCGTTCGCTGGCAGCGCCCCTGCTGGTGGCCGCGTTCGCCTGCCCGGCACCCATCCAGGCGGCGCTCTCGTCTCCGTGAATCGCGCCGGCATTCACATTCGCGGCTCGACCTAGAGCAGCCACGCCAGCACTGGCGAAGGCAGCAAACCCGATTTCAAGAGTACGAACCCCCGGAGCCAATACCGGGGTCTGGGAGCCGGCTTGCCGCAAGAAAGCGGCTCGGTGGCGACCGAACGGCGCGAGATGCGCGACAGCAAGAGGTGACACATGGACAGCACAGCACTGATACCCGCCCAGTACGGGCTTGATACCCTCTATTTCGTCCTCTGCGGCGCCCTGGTGATGTGGATGGCGGCCGGTTTCGCCATGCTCGAGTCGGGGCTGGTACGAGCGAAGAACACCGCGGAAATCCTCACCAAGAACATCGTGCTGTATTCGGTGGCATCGATCATGTACATGCTGATCGGCTACTACATCATGTATTCGAGTCCCGAGGGCGGCATTCTGCCAAGCCTGGGGTTCCTGATCGGTGATGAGCACGCGGTGGATGTCGTGGCAGCCGGCGGCGAGGATGCGCCGTACTATTCAGCCCGCGCCGACTTCTTCTTCCAGATCGTGTTCGCTGCGACCTGCATGTCGGTGGTATCCGGTGCAGTGGCCGAGCGTATGAAGCTATGGGCCTTCATCGCCTTCGCGGTGGTGATGACTGGCTTCATCTACCCGGTACAGGGCTTTTGGAAATGGGGCGGCGGTTTCCTCGATGCGGCTGGCTACATGGACTACGCCGGCTCGGGGATTGTGCACATGGCGGGCGCTACTGCTGCGTTGGCCGGTGTCCTCCTGCTTGGGGCTCGCAAGGGCAAATACGGCCCCAATGGCCAGATCAATGCCATCCCCGGCGCCAATCTGCCGCTGGCGACACTGGGTACCTTTATCCTGTGGATGGGCTGGTTCGGCTTCAACGGTGGCTCGCAACTGCGCATGAGCACCATTGAGGACGCCAACGCAGTCGCCCAGGTCTTCACCAACACCAACATGGCTGCAGCGGGTGGCCTGGTTGCGGCGTTGATCACCTCGCGCCTGCTGTTCGGCAAGTCCGATCTGACCATGATCCTCAACGGTGCCCTGGCTGGCCTGGTGGCGATTACTGCCGAGCCGCTGACCCCTTCAGTGTTGCAGGCCGTTCTAATCGGTGGAGTGGGTGGCGTGCTGGTAGTGTTCAGCATCCTTGGCATGGACCGGTTGCGTCTTGACGACCCGGTCGGCGCAATCTCGGTACACGGTGTGGTCGGAATCTGGGGGATGCTGATCGTTCCGGCGACCAATGCCGATGCCAGCTTTGCCGCTCAGCTGCTGGGTGTCGCCTGCATCTTTGGCTGGGTGTTCGGCGCCAGCCTGATCGTCTGGGCCATCATCAAGGCGGTGATGGGTCTGCGGGTGAGCGCAGAAGAGGAATACGAAGGCGTGGACGTCGTCGAATGCGGCCTCGAAGCCTACCCGGAGTTCACCAGCAAGAAGTGATTTGCGAGTCATCAAAAGGGCGCCTTTCGGCGCCCTTTGTTTTTTCTGTCGTCGCGTTAGAATGCGCCCGTTCAGTTGCGAGGGCGCTTTCGACATGTGGCAGCAGACGACCATCAGCTTGCGCCCGCGCCCGCGAGGCTTCCATCTGATCACCGATGAGCTGCTAGCGGCCCTGCCGGAACTGCAGCAATACCGGGTTGGTCTGTTACACCTGTGGCTGCGGCATACCTCGGCTTCGTTGACCGTAAATGAGGGTGCCGATGCTGCCGTCCGCCGTGATTTTGAGCGCTTCTTCAATCAACTGGTGCCGCAGGGGGCGAGCGGTTACGAGCATGATTACGAAGGGCCTGACGATTTGCCTGCACATTTCAAGGCCAGCCTGCTGGGCTGTCAGTTGAGTGTGCCGGTGGCGCAAGGAAGTTTGGCACTGGGCACCTGGCAGGGCATCTATCTGGGTGAACACCGGGACCAGGGCGGCTCGCGGCAGGTGATCGCAACGTTGTACGGGATGGTGAGTTGAATTTTTTCTTGCGAGAGCGCCCAAAGCGTATCGCTGGGCTATAACTACCGCTGGCTAGGCATGAGGTTGGAACATGAGTGACGAAGAACTAGAACAAGACGACCTGGACGTTGACGAGGGCGAAGAAGGAGACGAGCTGGAGACAGCCGACCCTGAAGATGTCGACGACGACCATGAAGGCACCGACAGCGAGCGCGCCACACCTACGCCGAAAAAGGCTAAGGCCAAAGCCGTTGAGCTCGAGGACTTGCCCAGCATCGAAGCCAAGCAGCGCGAACGCGATGAGCTGGCGCGGGCCATGGAAGAGTACCTGGCACGTGGTGGCCGGGTGCAGGAAGTCGAGCCCAACGTGGTAGCCGACCCGCCGAAGAAGCCGGACAGCAAGTACGGCAGCCGTCCTATTTGAGCGGGGCGGTGAAGCGGTACATGGTGGACGAAGCAGCTGGAAAGCTTCGTCGGCAGTGACCCAGGCTTCATCCCTGTTAAAGCCCAGCGCCGACGTGGTGCTGGGCTTTTTCGTGTGCGGTTAGCCGGTTGTTGTCGTTTCGGCGCGGCTAATTGGCAAGGTGTAAGGTCGAACGGATCCGGCTCTACGGCCTGCACCAGTTATCGAGCAGCGTTGGCAGCTCCCCAAGATTACCGATGACCGCATCCGGCTGCGCGCCAGTCTGTTGCCAAGGCGCTCTGCCGGGGTTGAACCAGATGGCGCGCATGCCGGCTCGTTGCGCACCGCCGATGTCGTCGCTCGGGTGATCGCCGATATGCACGGCGTGCTCTGCGGCTACCCCGGCTCGGCTGAGTGCTTCCTGGAAAGGGCGCGGGTCGGGCTTACCGATGCCCAGCTCTTCGGCGCACAAGGCGAAGTGGAAATAGTCGGCCAGACCCAGCCGGCGCACGTCGGCGTTGCCGTTGGTGATCACGCCCAGGGTGTAGTGGTTGGCGAGCAGCTCCAGGGTCGGATGCACCTCGGGAAACAGCTGTACCGCATGCCGTGCTTCGAGAAACACCTGAAAGGCCTGTTCGGCCAGCTCGCGCGCTTCGCCCTGTGGATAGCCGGCTTCCTCCAATGCGTGACACAGAATACGCCGTCGCAACTCACTGATGCGGTGGCGCAATTCCGGCTGCGCGTCGAGTAGCGTGCGGCGGATGGTGCCCAGTGCCTCGACGGTGAAGTCGTTCAAATCGGGAGCATTCCCGGTTAGCCACTCGCGCAGCACCAACTCGGCGCTGTGTAGCACTGGGCGTACATCCCACAGCGTGTCGTCGAGGTCGAAGGTGATCAGCCGGATACTCATGGTTCACTGTCCTGCTTGCGTTTGGCGCGAGGGTGCGCCTGATCGTAGACCTTGGCCAGGTGCTGGAAATCCAGGTGGGTGTAGATCTGCGTGGTGCCAATGTCGGCATGGCCGAGCAGATCCTGCACCGAGCGCAGGTCCTGCGAGGACTCCAGCATATGGCTGGCGAAACTGTGCCTGAGCATGTGCGGGTGAAGGTGCTGACCCAGCTCGCGAACGCCGGCCTGGCGCACCCGTAACTGCACCGCGCGTGCGCCGAGGCGGCGGCCCTTTTGGCTGACGAAAACCGCACCATCTAAAGGGTTGCTCAGAGCGCGCAACGGCAACCAGGCCTGCAGTGCTTCAAGTGCCTTGCGCCCGACGGGCAGCACGCGCGCCTTGTTGCCCTTGCCCTCCACCTGCACCAGGCCTGCCGGCAGGTCGAGCTGGTCGAGATTCAGCCCGACCAGTTCCGCCAGGCGCAGGCCGGATGAGTAGAACAACTCCAACATGGCTTGATCGCGGTGGCCGATGAAGTCGTCTTCGATGCCGCCGTCGAGCAGCTGCATCGCCCGGTCGGTATCCAGCAGCCGTGGCAGGCGCTTTTCGCCTTTCGGGGCGGAGATGCCCGCCGCCGGATCGTGGGCACAACGGCCCTCCTGATTGAGGTAGCGATACAGCCCACGCAGCGATGAAAGCAGCCGTGCCAGGCTGCGGCTGGAAAGTCCTTTGCGATGCTGGTCAGCAATCAGCTGGCGAACATGATGGGTCTTCAGCTCGGCCCACTGCTGCAATGGCTGCTTGGTGCAGTAATCGACCACCTTGAGCAGATCGCGCCGATAGCCGTCCAAGGTGTGCGGCGACACTTGTCGCTCGCTGCGCAGGTACTGAAAATAGGCGTCGAGGTCGTTGTTCATGGGCGAAACCTTGAAAGCCGATAAAGACGCCGTGCGAAATGCAGGCCGTGGTGGGCTTGGCTTTCAGTCCACTTCGTCTGGCCAGGCCAGACGACACGGACGTTACTCCACCGTAGCGCCCCATCGATCCATCAGATGGTGCCGACGGCACATAGGGCGGACGTGAAACACGATATCTACCCTACGCGTTGTCTCGCCCTCAGCGCACCGAGCGCAGTGGCGTGGAGAAGCGCGGCAGGACGCGGGTCAGGATCTCGGCGATATAGCCCAGGAACAACGTGCCCAGCGAGCTCTTGTAATGTTGCGGGTCGCGGCTGCCGATGGCCAGGATGCCCTGTTGCTGACTGAGTGCGACTACCGCAGCGGAGCCGATCTCCTTGCTGGCCTCTTCTCCGAAGAGGAACGCCAGTTCATGCGGGCGAAGCACGCCGCAAATCGTCTTGCCTCCGGCCAGCAGGCCGCCGATGGCCTGTTGTGCTTCGGCCTGGCTGACGCTTCGCCCCACCGATAGCGGGGTTTCGCTGAACAGGATCAGGCTGACGAAAGGCACCTGGAACTCATGGCGCAGGCTTTCATCCACGGCACCGATAACATCCTCCAGACTGCTGGAGTCGAGCAGGTCGAGCACCAGGCGGCGGGTCTTGTCGAACAAACGATCATTGTCGCGGGCCACGTCCATCAGTTGTGACAGGCGATGGCGCATCTCGATATTGCGCTCGCGCAACAGCTTTACCTGGCGCTCTACCAGCGATACGGCGCCGCCCGGCAGGTGTGGAATGCGCAGCTCGGGAATCAGCTCGTCGTGATCGACGAAAAACTCCGGATGAGCACTCAGGTAGGCCGCGACAGCTTCGGCGTCGGGCAACTTCGGGCTGGCTGGGTTCTGCTCGGTCATAGACGAACCTGTCCTTCAAAAACGCGTACGGCGGGGCCGGTCATGATAACGGGCTGCCCGGAACCTGCCCATTCGATGGACAGACGGCCACCGGGAAGGTCAATCTGCACTGGCGAATCCATCCAGCCTTGGCGAATCGCGGCGACCGCGGCGGCGCAAGCGCCGGTTCCGCAAGCCTGGGTTTCGCCGGCACCGCGCTCCCAAACACGCAACCTAGCGTGCTGGCGATCTAGGATCTGCAGGAAACCGGCATTGACCCGCTGCGGGAAGCGCGGGTGATGTTCGATTTTCGGCCCCAGTGCATGCACCGGGGCGCTGTCGATATCGCTCACGCGTAGCACGGCGTGGGGGTTGCCCATGGAGATCGCAGCGATCTCCAGCGATTGGTCGTCGACTTCCAGCGGGTAGCTCAGGGCTTCGCTGTCTGCCTGGAACGGGATGTCCGCCGGAGCCAGCCTTGGCGGGCCCATGTCGACGCTGATCTGGCCGTCAGCGCGCAGGTTCAGCTCGATGATGCCGCCTTTGGTTTCCACGCGTATCTCGCGTTTAGTGGTCAGCCGCTTATCCAGCACGAAGCGGGCGAAGCAGCGCGCACCGTTACCGCACTGTTCTACTTCCGAGCCATCACTGTTGAAGATCCGGTAGCGAAAGTCGACATCGGGATTATGCGGTGGCTCGACCAGCAATAGCTGATCGAAACCCACGCCGGTATGGCGGTCGCCCCATGCCTTGGCATGCTTGGGCTGGATGTGCGCGTGCTGGCTGATCAGGTCAATGACCATGAAATCGTTGCCCAGGCCGTGCATCTTGGTGAAGCGCAGAAGCATCGTTTTGGCCTCAGGAGGGCAGCAGGCTTTCGCCGGCATAGAGCTCCTGCACACTTTCGCGGCGGCGCACTTCGAAAGCCTGATCACCGTCCACCATCACCTCAGCGGCACGGCCGCGGGTGTTGTAGTTGGAACTCATGACGAAGCCGTAGGCACCGGCCGAACGCACGGCTAGCAGATCACCTTCGGCCAGTGCCAGTTGACGGTCCTTGGCGAGGAAATCCCCGGTTTCGCAGATCGGCCCGACGATGTCGTACGGACGGCCTTGGTCTTCGCGCGGCTGCACCGGTACCACATCCATCCAGGCCTGGTACAGGGCCGGGCGGATCAGGTCGTTCATCGCCGCATCGACGATGGCAAAATCCTTGTGCTCGGTATGCTTGAGGTATTCCACGCGGGTTAGCAGTACGCCAGCGTTAGCAACGATAGAGCGGCCGGGCTCGAATACCAGCGTCAGCTCGCGGCCCTCAACGCGCTTGCGCACGGCTTGAATGTAGTCGCCGGCCAACGGGGGTTGCTCGTCGCGGTAGCGAACGCCGAGGCCGCCGCCCAGGTCAAGGTGGCGGATATGGATGCCGCGTTCGGCCAGGCGGTCCACCAGCACCAGCAGGCGGTCCAGCGCGTCGAGGAAGGGCGACAGGCTGGTCAGCTGTGAGCCGATATGACAATCGACACCGATCACTTCAAGGTTGCTCAGCTCATCGGCGCGGGCATAAACGGCCTCGGCATCGGTGATGGCAATGCCGAACTTGTTTTCCTTGAGGCCCGTGGAAATGTACGGATGGGTGCCGGCATCCACGTCCGGATTGACTCGCAGCGACACCGGGGCAATGACGTCCAGCTCAGCGGCAACCTGCTGTAGGCGCTCAAGCTCGTCGATAGACTCGACGTTGAAGCAGTGCACGCCCACTTCCAGTGCGCGGCGCATGTCGTCGCGGGTCTTGCCGACGCCGGAAAAGACGATGCGCTCCGGCTGCCCGCCGGCGGCCAGCACGCGCTCCAGCTCGCCGCGGGAAACGATGTCGAAGCCGGCACCCAGGCGCGCCAGTACATTGAGCACGCCGAGGTTGGAGTTGGCTTTCACCGCAAAGCAGACCAGATGTGGCACGCCTGCCAGTGCATCGGCGTAGGCCCGGTACTGGGCCTCGATATGGGCGCGGGAATAGATATAAGTGGGGGTGCCGAAGCGCTGCGCGAGAGCGGGCAGCGCCACGTCCTCCGCGAAGAGTTGACCGTCGCGGTACGAGAAGGCCTCCATGTGATGCCTCCTTACAGTTCGAATCGGTCTTTGGAGCGTTCTTTGACGGTCGCCTCGTCATCCGGCAGATACAGCGGACCTTTCTGGCCGCAGCCGGCGAGCACGGAGCCCAGCACAGCGAGTGCGATAAGAGGAAGCAGCAGACGCTTCATGGGTGAAATTCCTTGAAAAAACGAATGTCGCGAGTATACCCAGCGCTCGGTGGCTTGCCTATGTGAGCGGCAGTTGCGCTGCAGGCCTGTTAAGCTCGCCCGCGTGTCGCGGCTGTGACCGCCATTTATTCAGCAGGAAAACGACCCATGAGCCTTAGCGAAGCGCGCTACCACGACCTTGTCGATACGGTGCAGGAAGAAATCGAGGATGTGTTCGATCACAGCGGTATGGATGTCGATCTGGAAAACTCCGGTGGCGTGCTGACCGTGCGCTTTGAAAACGGTACCCAACTGATCTTCAGTCGTCAGCCGGCGCTACGTCAGCTTTGGGTCGCGGCCCGTTCGGGTGGTTTCCATTTCGACTATGACGAGGCTGCAGAATTCTGGATCTGCGACGGTAACGACGAGCGCCTGGGCGAGCTACTCGCCCGCGTGGTGCTGGAGCAAGGCGGCGAAGCGCTCGAGTTCGAGGATCTCTAAACCTGAGCGCTTGCGCACGGGTGCTCAAACCGCGACCCACTTGCTTATTTAGTAGGCTGTGATAGGGTCTGTTCAGGTTTAAAAACCCCGCCTTAGGGCGGGGTTTTTGCTTTTTCCCCTTTGACTTTTTTCTGGAGCTGACCAGGACCCATGACCACTGCACCGTCAATCATAATCACCAAACCCGATCTTCAGCGGCTGGAGCGGCTGCTCGATAGCCTGGATGATTACGGTCCAGCCGCCGAGGCGCTTGAACAGGAATTGTCTCGTGCCCAGGTAGTCGAGCGCAGCGAGTTGCCAGCTGGTGTCGTCTCGATGAACTCACGTGTCCATTGTCGTGAGGGAAGCGGCGCCAAGGATTATCACCTGACGCTGGTTTTTCCCCAGGATGCCGGGAAGGAAGGCACTGTCTCGGTACTGGCGCCAGTCGGTACTGCGCTGCTGGGCATGACCGTTGGACAGCACATCGACTGGCCGACTCCCGGTGGCAAGGTACTCAAGCTGACCCTGCTGGAAGTCGAATATCAGCCGGAAGCGGCTGGCGACAGCAATCTCTGACAGTCTGCCGGTACCCCGCGGCGTCAGGCTTCTTTGGCTGTCATAGCCTGGTTCAGCGCCGCTTCCAGATGCGCCTTGTAGCGTAGGTACTGCACGGTCTGGGGGCGACCGCTACCGTGCAGTGCCGAGAGATCCAGATCGGTGATGTAGCAGGGGTAGCGTTCGCCCAGGCGCCGCTGGGCCAGGATGTAGCGGGCCACCGCGGCAAACAGGCCATTGCCGTATTCCAGACTGGAAAACTCCTGCTGATTGCAATACAGCGTTACCCGCGAGCGCTTCTGCTCGCCGGGTTCGACAATGGCCTGCACATCATGCAGAGGGTCGTTCACCTCGATGCGCGGCGGGCTGCGGCGCTCCAGCCAGGCCGGGCGTTCGCCAACGGCCGGCATGATTCGATAGAACAGAATCTCCATGCTCGCGCTGGCAGTTGTCTCCAGCATGCTCTGTGCGCTTCGACGCTGCTCCATGGAATGCAGGAAGCGCCGCAGAGGCGTTAGCAGGCTCTGCTCGTCGCGGTAGGACAGGCGCTGACGCCAGAGCGCGTTGTACTCATCCAGTACGCTTAGTTCGGCCTGATCACCCTCTATACGATAGAAGAGCTGCAGGCAGCCGGCCTTGCCCTGCGCAAGGATCAGCGGCAGGTCGTGGCCGGCAAGCAGGTTGCGATCCAGGTGCAGCGGACGCTGGCGATGCTGGGCTTCGCCCAGGTACTCGATCAGCGCGGCAAAATCGTTGAGCTGAGTGTGCTGCAGCTGTTTTGACTGCAGGTCGAACAGGTGAAACTGTTGCCTGATCTGCAGCAGGTAGCGGCTGTCGTCGGTCTCGATGAGTGCCTGCTGGCTGTCGCGAATAATCTCTTCCACCCGTCGGGCAATGCTGGTTCCGGTCTGTGGGGTAAAGCAGCGAACCTGCAGCGCGGGGCAGTTGCCGTCGGCCAGGCTGGCGAGATAGCTGCTCAGGCAGTTGGCCAGTGCCAGCGGGCCGGTATGGTGGCTGACAATCAGCTCGTTCCAGCTATTGAGCGTGAGCTGGTCGATGCTCAACACCAGGTTTTCCCGTGGTGTGTCATAACCGGGCAGCTTGGCGCCCTTCGATGCCGGGGAGTGTTCGGCTTTGAACGGGTCGAACCCGGCGTTGATCAGCATTAACACCTGGGCGGGTACGGCAGCACTGAGCAGCGTCTCTTCGCTTACGGGCGGGGGCGGCATGGGCATCGTCTGGCGCAGGCCGGTCAGCAGGGCGAACAGCTCGGCTTCGGTCATGTCGCTGTCGCCTGGATGGAGAGAGACATGGGTGGCGCTGCCAACGATGCCGTTGAGATGGCACCAGCCCAGCAGGGAGATCAGCTCGCGGGTGCGCTTGAGTGGTGAGAAGTTGGCGATTTCTCGGGCGTGCAGACTGCCTTCGTAGAGTGCCCAGGACAGGTCGCCGGCCGCGTCGTAGCTCTGCACGAGGGTCAGCTGGTCCTCGGCCATGTCCGGCGAGATGCCCAGGTTAATCGCTTCGATCTTGCCGGCCTTGCGTTCAATGGTCGCCTGCAAGCGGCGGCCCAGTATGCCCAGGTCACGCTCGTTTATGCTGCTGGTGATCTGCTGACGCCGTGCGAACTCGCCGAGAAAGCGGTAGGCGTAGGTCAGTTCGTTGACCAATGCGCGCCGCTCCTGTTCGACCTGACGGGTCTTCCACTGGCTGCGCCGATCAAGCTGAATGAACTGGCGCTCGTCCCATCCCCAGTCGCGACTCAGGCGCTCCAGCAGGCAGCGTTGCCAGCTTTTCCGGTGGCGAGTCGGTGGTCGGCTCAGAGGCTTATTGGCCTTCAGGTACAGGCAGCGGCGTAGCAGCTCCAGCCGGTCCTGGTCGCCGCGCTGGATAAGGTAACTCTCAATCCGGTGGTAGGCGGAGATATAGGGGTCGAGCTCGTCGAGCTCCATCTGCCCGCGATAAACGGCTCGCTTGTAATCAAGCCCAAGGCAGCGCAGCTGCGGATGCTCGCTGGCATAGACTTCGATCAGCAGTAGTTTGAACAACGACTTGTAGGGGGCTTCAAGCGCCTTGTACAGCTGCCAGAGGCCCGCGCCAAGGTATTCGCCGGCTGGAATGCTGCCTAGGTTGCCTAGATCCAGCACTTCTTCGCTGCGTACAAAACGCTTGCTGAGCAGGACATCGACGTACTCGTCGTAGCGGTGTTCCTCGTAGTCGGGCACCAGCCACCAGACTGGTGTGCGCCCGCCGAGCCAGATGGCGGTGCGGTAGAACTCGTCCAGCAGCAGGTAGTGCTGGCTGGTACCGCAGTCCTCGGAGGTGAGCTTTGATTCGCGTTGGCAGCGGATGAAACGTTCGGGGTTGACCAGAAAGAAGTGCGTCTCGCAGCCCAGAGTCGCAGCCCAGTTCTTCAAAGCGTCGCATTTTTCGAGTAGCGCATCGAGCTGCTGCTGTGGCAGTTGCGGATCGTGGCAGACCCACACGTCAAGATCGCTCTGCTCCTCCTGGGCAATGGTGCCCGAACTGCCCATAAGAAACAGACTCTGGATCGGTTGGGGAAGCTTGCCGCGCTGAGGCTTGTGGGAGAAGGAGCGACTTAGGCGCTGTGCCTCGGCCAGGGTTTCGGCGTCCGGTTCGAATTCGGCAAGTCCGGCGGGCACGGTGCCGGAAACATAGCCCGGCATGATCGGATGGTTCACGTGAAACAGCAGCGGCAACAGCTTGAGTACCGGTTGCTGACGTGCCGGCATCGTCTCGAGTGCCCGTTCCAGGCGACCACGGTTGATGGTCAGGAAGCGGGCCCGCAGGGTGGCAAGGACCTTGCGGTCGATTCCGTCCTCGAGAACCGGGTGTATTTCAGGGATGCGCGTCATGGATGTTTCATGCAGATAAAGCTGGGCTCGAAGCGGGGTTTCGAGATGGCGGCGCTTGATCAGCGCCGCCATGAGTCGGTTCAGGCTTCGGCGGTTTCAGCGAGGATAATCAGTAGCTTCTGTGCCTGCTCGGCGGCGTCGCGCCCCAGGCTGGTGAGATAGCCGCCGTCGGGCTGGCTGGTCAGCCCCTTCTGGTGCAAGCGCTCGAACGCGGCGATGGTGGCAGGGCTGGCGTTATGGTGGACCTTGAGGCCCTCCTGAAGGTTTTCCAGGTTGAACTGGCACAGTACATCCAGTTCGGCGATTCGCTCGGGGGTATACGACATGCTCGTTCCTCTGGTAGTGGGCGCTGGCCCTGTTTGCTGAGTGTAATGGGAGAGCGCAACCCCGGCTTGACCCGCGTCTGGCCTCTCCATGGAAACGGATATCGGGAATGCTTTATTCAGGCATCTCGGGCAGATTGCGTAGCATGCTTTCGAAGGCTTCTGTATCGAACGGGCGATCTTCGGCCAGCATCTGGCGGACTTCGTGAGCCAGCACCAAGGCCATCATGTGCAGGCTCTCTTCGCGCTCGTAACCCACCAGCGTCAGCTTGTTCAGGGTCGCCTGGGTGGCGGCGGGCTCACCGGCTTCCAGCTGATTTTCGATGGCCTGGATCAGGGTGGATTCGGCAAAGGCTTCGTCGTCTTGCGGTTCAGTCATGGTGCGGTTCTCGAGTGGTGCGGGATTCTCATCATCCAGCCGGCAAAGGGTACAGCTGCCGTCGTCTGGGCGGCTGGTTTCGACGTAGCGTACCCGTCGGCTGCCGCTCTGGCGATTGGCGTCGATACGATAGCGCGGGCGGTCTGATTTAGGCATGGCATCGGCCCTTCGCAGATGATGGTCGGCAGTTCTCGCAGGTGTTTTAGTCGATGAGGCTCAGCGCCAGACACAGCGTGCCGAATACCGACCATACCAGTGCGAAGATCAGTGGTGTGCGTAGCGAGAACAACAAGGTGCGCTTGTAGCGTCTACCGCCTGCTGGGCTGTCGCCTTCGCCGAACAGTGCCGACTCGTTATTCGGCAGTATGCCGACGCTGCCCTCGCGTTGCAGCAGTTCGGCCTGCTTCTGGTGCCAGCGCTCGATGACCTCAAAGTTGGATTTGATACCAGGCATCGCATGCAGAGATGTAATCAGGCCCAGTAACGCCAGCACTGCCGGAACCACCAGACGAAACAGGTTGCCCCAGTCTGGGTTGCTGTTGGCCATCGTCGAGGCGAATGCAATCATCAGGAAAGACTGAGAAGAGAGGTAGGCGCTAGTTCGCTCCGCCAGCAGTGAAGATTCGAAATGAATTTCCGAGCGGTAGAAGATCAGGCGTTCTTTGGGCGACTCGAAGAGTTCGCCGCCTTGGGTGTCCTGGTTCAGCAGCAGTGTACGAAGATCAGTCATGCCGGTCCCGGTCAGGTTCAAGGGCGGCGACTTTTGTCAGCCGATGCTTGTAGGTCATGTCTGCTGCCGCGGAGTTCCGATCGCGGGCTCAGCGTTCCACCGATAGATGGCGAGAGCTGTAGGGATAAGTATCACGGCATTGCCAGAGCAACACGGCCAGCGCCAGATAGGCCAACGCCCAGCATCCGGCGGCGAGCAGCAGCCAGTTGGTGTGTTGCCAGCCCAGCAGCGGAGGGACGACACGCGCCAGCGCCGCCAGGCTGATCAGCAACCCCAGCGGATAAATCCAGCGTCGTGCTAGCGGGTCGCGAAAGCGTTGGACCAGGCGCGTGCGCGCCATTACGCCGAAGGTCAGACTGCCCAGTGCGCCGACGCTCAGGGCATGCAGCGTGGCGGTCGCTGGTAGCGTCGGGATCAGTGCGTTCAGGCCAAGTAGCAGCTGGCCGAGGGTGAGCCAGGCATAGCCGATCAACAGCACTAGCAAATCGATGCGTGTGCGGCAGTGCCAAGGCTGCCAGCGCAGCAGGCGCATGGCGGTGAGTACACTGGCGGCAATCAAAATGGCTCCAGCCAGGCGTTGGAGCAGTACCCAAGGTGCGGGTGCGAGCAGCAGCGCGAGAGTGAGCAGGATTAGCACAGCGCCCTCCAGGTTCGGCTGTACGCGCGCGGCCAGCCGTCGGCCTTCATTTTGCGCGTGGCCGGCCAGCGCCGGCGCGATGATACGGCCGCCCATGAAAAACAGCAGGGCGGCGAGTAACAACAGCGCCTCCTTCTGCAGTAGACGAACCAGGCCGTGATCGAGACTGCTGGCGGTGACTGCGCTGAGTAGCGCGAGCCCGCCGACCACCGGCGCGACGGATTGGTTACGCCACTTCTTCGCGGCGCCGATAAAGCGCGGCAGCACCTTCCAGGTCAACCCAGCGGCGAACAGCAACGTGGCGCCGAACGCTGCCCAGGAACCGGGCCATAACAACGAGCCGAGACGCGCCAGCAGCCAGCAGCCGAGCAGCGCAAGTGTCAGGCGCAGCGGTTGTGGGCCGAGCAGGTAGCCGGCGATTACCGCCAGGGCGAAGCCGAAGAGCATTTCATGGGCATGTCCGGCAGGTGTGGCCAAACCCGGCAGGGCAGGGATCAGACCAGACAACCCGAGCACCGAGACAGGCAGCACCAGTGCTGCATGCAGCGCAGCAGCGGGAAAGAACCAGGCGTTGGCGAAGGGAAGACGCGGTTTGCGTGGGTGCATGGGCGCCTCCGGATCGGAGCGGGCCCGCGCCCGCTCCGAGGTAGGGTCAGCGGCTGGCGAGCAGGTCCTTGCCGCGCTGTACAGCTGCGCGGACCTGATTAGGCGCAGTGCCGCCGATGTGGTCACGGGCGTTGACCGAGCCTTCCAGGGTCAGCACGGCAAAAACGTCGTCATCGATCTGGTCGCTGAACTGGCGCAGCTCGCCCAAGCTCATCTCGGCCAGGTCCTTGCCGGTATCGACGCCGTACTTTACGGCATGTCCGACGATCTCGTGGCAGTCGCGGAACGGCAGGCCGCGGCGTACCAGGTAGTCGGCCAGGTCCGTGGCGGTGGAGAATCCGCGCAGCGCCGCTTCGCGCATGATCTCGCGTTTGGGCTTGATCGCCGGAACCATGTCGGCGAAGGCACGCAGGCTGTCGCGCAGTGTGTCGGCGGCGTCGAACAGCGGCTCCTTGTCTTCCTGGTTGTCCTTGTTGTAGGCCAGCGGCTGGCCTTTCATCAGCACCAAAAGGCCGGCAAGGGCGCCGAACACGCGGCCGGTCTTGCCGCGCACCAGCTCGGGCACGTCAGGGTTCTTCTTCTGCGGCATTATCGAGGAGCCGGTGCAGAAACGGTCGGGCAGGTCGATGAACTGGAACTGCGCGCTGGTCCAGAGCACCAGCTCTTCTGAGAAACGCGACAGATGCATCATGGCCACCGAGGCGGCGGCGCAGAATTCGATGGCGAAGTCGCGGTCCGAGACGCCGTCTAGCGAGTTGCCGGAAATGGCCTCGAAACCCAGCAGCTCGCAGGTGATCTCGCGCTGGATCGGGTAAGTGGTGCCGGCCAGCGCGGCCGAGCCCAGCGGCATGCGGTTGGTGCGCTTGCGGCAGTCGACCAGGCGCTCGTAGTCGCGGCTGAGCATTTCGAACCAGGCCAGCAGGTGATGACCGAAGGTCACCGGCTGCGCGGTTTGCAGGTGGGTGAAGCCGGGCATGATGGTGTCCGCTTCGGCTTCCGCCAGGCCCAGCAAGCCCTGCTGCAGACGGGTGATTTCGCCGAGGATCAAATCGATCTCATCGCGCAGCCACAGGCGGATATCGGTTGCCACCTGGTCGTTGCGCGAACGGCCGGTGTGGAGTTTCTTGCCAGTGACGCCGATGCGGTCGGTCAGGCGCGCCTCGATGTTCATGTGCACGTCTTCCAGGTCGACGCGCCAGTCGAAGGTGCCGGCTTCGATTTCGCCCTGAATGTCTTTCAAGTTGGCGATGATCTCATCGCGTTCGGCGTCGTTCAGCACCCCGGCCTTAGCCAACATGGTGGCGTGGGCGATGGAACCCATGATGTCGTGACGGTAAAGGCGCTTGTCGAACTCGACCGAGGCGGTGAATCGGGCGACGAAGGCGTCGACGGGCTCGCTGAAGCGGCCGCCCCAGGACTGGTTGGTCTTGTCGGTGCTCATGAATGCGCTCGCTGAAATCGGGAACTGTAAAAGCGCGGATGATAACAGGGTTGGTGGATCTCTCGGAGGCGTGGCGAACAGTGCGCTGGGCAGCATTTCCGGATTTTGTCGGCAACTCCTTGCGTTGGCTCCTTGCGGTCGTGCCGAGGCACGCCGACACTGCCGCCATGCAAACAATCCCGCAAAAAACCGCTCAGCCGACGGCAGCGGTGGACGATTTCTTCGTGCCCGAGCTATGCCAGCCCGAGGCGCTGCTTGGCCTGGTGCTGCTGGCCGAGCTGCTGGTGTTGGTTCTGGTGCTGGCGCAGCCGATGCAGCCGGGCTTCGACTGGGTGCGACTAGCGCTGACGTCGCTGTTCGTGCAGTGGGTGATGCTGCTTTCGGTCGGGCTGACCTGCCGGCTGCGACCGCTGCTGGCCAGGTTGTCGCCGTGGTTGGCCGGGCTCGTCTGTTGTGCGTTGGTGGTGGGCCTGACGCTGGTGTGCACAGCCGTGGCGGACATCTATCAGTTGGGCGGGCCGCTGTCGCGTGAGGGTGAAGTAAACCTCTACCTGCGCCATGCGCTGATCAGCCTGATCATGTCGGGCCTGCTGCTGCGCTATTTCTACCTGCAGAGCCAGTGGCGACGACAGGAGCAGGCCGAGCTGCGCGCCCGCATCGAGTCGTTGCAGGCACGGATTCGCCCGCATTTTCTGTTCAACAGTCTGAACAGCATCGCCAGCCTGGTGGCTACCGATCAACGCCAGGCCGAGCAGGCAGTGCTGGACCTCTCGGACCTGTTTCGCGCCAGCCTGGCGCGGCCCGGCACGCTGGTGCCCTGGCGTGAGGAGCTGGAGCTGTCGCGGCGCTATCTGTCCATCGAACGCTACCGCCTCGGTGACCGGTTGCGAGTGGAGTGGCAGGTGGAGGGCGTACCGGATGATCTTCCCATTCCGCAGCTGACGCTGCAGCCGCTGCTGGAAAATGCCCTGATCCACGGAATTCAGCCGCGCATCGAAGGTGGTACGGTCAGCGTGACCGCTTTTTACGCCGATGGCGTGTTCCATTTGCAGGTCAGCAATCCCTACGACGAGACCGCTCAAGCACAGCCTTCGCGGGGCACCCGGCAGGCCTTGCGCAACATAGACGCACGACTAACGGCACTTTTCGGCCCTGCGGCGAGTCTCAGCGTGGAGTGGCGTAACGCCCGTTACTACACTTGTCTACGCTATCCATGTGCGACCCAAAAGCAGGAAGCCTGATCCATATGAATGTGCTGATTGTCGATGACGAACCTCTGGCACGCGAACGCCTCGGTCGCCTGGTAGGTGAACTTGACGGCTATCGTGTCCTGGAACCTTCCGCGAGCAATGGCGAAGAGGCCCTCACCCTGATCGAGGAGTTGCGGCCGGATATCGTTCTATTGGATATCCGCATGCCAGGTCTAGATGGCCTGCAGGTCGCGGCGAAACTGTGCGAGCGCGATGCGCCGCCTGCCGTGATCTTTTGTACTGCTCATGATGAATTCGCCCTTGAGGCTTTCCAGGTCAGTGCAGTCGGCTATCTGGTCAAACCGGTGCGTCCGGAGCATCTGGCCGAGGCGCTGAAAAAGGCTGAACGGCCCAACCGCATCCAGCTTGCTGCGCTGACCCGGCCTGCTGCCATGACCGGTGGCGGCCCGCGCAGTCATATCAGCGCCCGGACGCGCAAAGGCATTGAGCTGATTCCGCTGGACCAGGTGATCTACTTCATCGCTGATCACAAGTACGTCACTTTGCGCCATGAGGGCGGCGAGGTGCTGCTAGACGAGCCCCTGAAAGCGCTGGAAGACGAATTTGGCGAGCGTTTCGTGCGTGTTCACCGCAATGCGCTGGTCTACCGTGACCGCATCGAGCGTCTGCAGCGTACGCCTCTGGGGCATTTTCAGCTGTATCTGAAGGGGCTCGAAAACGAGCCCCTGACAGTCAGTCGACGGCATGTTGCAGGGGTGCGCAAATTGATGAGCTCGCTATAACAGGCCCGTCGCTTGAAGCGGCTTCCTTGATTTCTGCCAAACCAGCGGCAGGGTCGGGCCTGTTATCATCGCCGGCAATTCACTGTTCTGGAATTGTCCATGTCTCGCGAAATCCGCATCGCCACCCGCAAGAGTGCCCTGGCCCTGTGGCAGGCCGAATACGTCAAGGCACGTCTTGAAGCCGCACATCCCCATGTAACGGTAAGCCTGGTGCCCATGGTCAGTCGTGGCGACAAGCTGCTGGATTCGCCGCTGGCGAAAATCGGCGGCAAGGGATTGTTCGTCAAGGAGCTGGAAACCGCGCTGCTGGAAAACGAAGCCGATATTGCCGTGCATTCCATGAAGGATGTGCCGATGGAATTCCCCCAGGGGCTCGGTCTGTATTGCATTTGCGAGCGTGAAGATCCGCGCGATGCCTTCGTCTCCAACCACTTCGAGAGTTTCGACGCGCTGCCGGCTGGCGCGGTAGTGGGCACGTCCAGCCTGCGCCGTCAGGCACAGCTGCTGGCCCGCCGGCCGGACCTGAAAATCCACTTCCTGCGGGGCAACGTCAACACCCGCCTGGCCAAGCTGGACGCTGGCGAGTACGACGCCATCATCCTTGCTGCCGCCGGGCTGATTCGCCTCGGCTTTGGCGAGCGCATTCGCTCCAGCATCAGCGTCGAGGACAGCTTGCCGGCTGGCGGACAAGGCGCTGTCGGTATCGAATGCCGCAACGGCGACAGCGAGCTGCACCAGCTGCTTGATTGCCTTAATCACCCTGAAACCGCATTGCGGGTCACGGCTGAGCGTGCGCTGAACCGTCATCTGAATGGCGGCTGCCAGGTCCCCATCGCCTGCTATGCCGTGCTCGAAAACGATCAGCTCTGGCTGCGTGGCCTGGTTGGCCAGCCGGATGGCGGTCTGCTGCTGCGCGCCGAAGGCCGAGCGCCCGCTACAGAAGCCGAAGCACTGGGCGTGAAGATCGCCGAAGAACTGCTGGCGCAAGGTGCCGGAAAGATTCTTCAGGATATTTACGGCGAGGCCGGTAAAGCGTGAGTGGCTGGCGTCTGCTGCTGACGCGCCCGGCGGACGAGTGCGTTGCGCTGTCGGCGACATTGTCGGCAGAAGGCATCGCTAGTAGCAGTCTGCCGCTGCTGGCCATCGAGCCGCTGCCGGAAACCCCCGAGCAGCGTGCGGCCATGCTCGAGCTGGATCGCTATTGTGCGGTCGTGGTGGTCAGCAAACCGGCGGCCCGGCTTGGACTGGGGTTATTGGATCGCTACTGGCCGCAGCCGCCACCGGCACTGGTCTGGTTCAGTGTGGGTGGCGCCACCGGCACCTTGCTGAAAGATCATGGCCTGGACGCGAGCTGGCCGCTTGACGCCGACGATAGTGAGGCACTGCTGGCGTTGCCGCGGTTCAACGAAGTGCTGAAAACAGCAGCCCAGCCCAAGGTCCTGATCTTGAGGGGGGAGGGCGGTCGCGAGCATCTCACCGACACTTTGCGTGAGCGCGGCGTGCAGGTGGACAGGCTTGAGCTCTATCGGCGCTATTTGCCGGAATATCCGCCAGGCACGTTGGTCGAAACCTTACGCTCGCAGCAACTCAACGGCCTGGTGGTCAGCAGCGGGCAAGGTCTGGAGTCGTTGCATGCGCTGGCAGGCTCGGACTGGCCAGAACTTTGTGAGCTACCCTTGTTCGTACCCAGTCCCCGAGTTGCAAAAATGGCTGCAGCCTTGGGCGCAAAGAGAATAGTGGATTGCCGCGGTGCTGGAACCGCGGCCTTGCTGGTGGCGTTGCGGGCAACGCCCGTGCCCGCACATAACGCAAAGGATGGAAATGTGAGCGAATCAGATTCCGACAAGTCGCCTCGGCAACCTTCGAAGCAGAACCCTGTAACTCCCGAAAGCAAAACGCCTCCTAGCCAAGCCGCGGGCGCCGCGCAAGCGGGCAAAACCAGCCCTTCGCAATCCAAGGCCGAGCAGAAGGGCGGACGCGGCGCACTGGCTGGTCTCGCTCTGCTGGTTGCGCTGGCCGGCCTGGGCGCCGGCGGTTATAGCGTCTGGCAACTGCAGCAGCTGGCGGGGCAAGAGTCTTTGCAGGTCGAGGATCTCCAATCAGCCAACCGCCAGCAGATGGCTCAGTTCAGCGAGCAAACCCAGCAGTTGGCGAGTCGTCTGACACAGCTGGAGCAGCTGCCCACGGAAGAGCAGTTGGGGGAGCAACGTCGTTTGCTGGCCCAGTTGCAGGCTGATCAGCAACGCTTGTCGGGGCGGGTTGAGCAGGTCTTGGGAGCAAGCCGCGAACAGTGGCAACTGGCCGAGGCCGAGCACCTGCTGCGTATGGCGATGCTGCGCTTGTCGGCCATGCAAGATGTGAACAGCGCTGTTTCGCTGGTCGAAGAGGCGGACCTGATTCTGCGCCGGCAGGATGATCCGGGCGCCTACGCCGCACGGCAGAAAATGCTCGAAGGCCTTGAAGCACTGCGTAGCCTGCCCGAACTGGACCGTACCGGGCTGTTCCTGCAGCTGGGCGCACTAGGCGGCCAGGCTAACCAGCTAAGCGCGCTAGCGCCGGAGTTCCAGCTCGGCCAGGCCGGGTCCGAAAGCCTGGGTGAAAGTCGCTGGCAGCAGTGGCTGGATGAGCTGACCCGCTATATACGCATCGATTTCAATGCCGGGACCGACGTCAAGCCGCTGCTTGCCGGGCAAAGCCTGGCGCAGGTGCGGCTGGCCCTCTCGCTGGCCATAGAGCAGGCGCAATGGGCGGTGCTCAACGGCAATACGGAAGTCTATCGGCAGTCGTTGGCTCAAGCCGTACGCTTGATCGAGGATCACTTCAACGAAGACAACGGCCAGAGCCGTGGTCTGCGCGACCGTATCGAGGCGCTGTCCTCGCGTCAGGTGGCGGTCACTTTGCCGGATCTGGCTCCTGCGCTGCAGACGCTGCAGGCCTATGTGCAAAAGCGCCAGAACGGCCAGAGCGACGAGCCGGACAAGGCTGACGAAGCCCCTGCTGGCGAGGACGAGCAGCCGAATGAAGAGGATCTGCGCACATGAAGCGGTTAGCCATCTTCCTCATCGTCCTGCTCGCCATCGTCGGTGCTGTGGGCTGGGCCGTTTCCAAGGACCCGGGCTATGTGCTGATCAGCTATGACCGCTTTCGCTATGAGTCCAGCCTCTGGGTGCTTATCGGGCTGATGCTCGTGCTGTGGTTGCTGGCGGTGCTGGTGCACAGGATTCTTGGAGTGCTGCAGCTGTCCGGAGCGCTGGTCAATCCCTGGTCGCGTCGCCACCGCGAGCGCCGTATCGCCAAGGCCTCGCGCAATGGTCTGCGCGAGCTGGCCGAGGGGCAGTGGAGCAGCGCCCTGGCTAACCTGCAGATTGCCGCTGAGCATGACCGACAGCCGCTAGTGCATTATCTGGGCGCCGCGCGAGCTGCCAGTGAGTTGGGAGAGCATGAGCAGAGCGACGAGCTGCTGCGCCGTGCGCGTGAGCGTGAGCCCGACGCCGGCGTGGCCATCGGTCTGACCCAAGCGCAGCTGCAGATCGGCAGAGGCCAGTATGCCGAGGCACGCGAAACCTTAAATGGGCTGCACGGTAACCATCCGCGACATCACCATGTACTGACGCTGCTGCAACAGCTCTATGTGCAACTGCAGGACTGGCCTGCTCTGTGCCGCCTGCTGCCGGAGCTGCGCAAACATCGCGCGCTGCCGCCGGCACGCCTGGACGAGCTGGAGTTATTGGCCTGGACGGCGGCTATCGAGCAGGCTACGCAGCTCCCCGAAGCAACCGCCGAAGAGGCGCGGCAGGCACTTGGGCAGCGCTGGCAGAGCGTACCGAGCGGCCTGCGCAATGAGCCTGCGCTGGTGCGCGCCTATGCCGATGGCCTCGCTCGCCTTGGGGACGAGACTAAAGCCGAGGAAGTCTTGCGAGCGGCGCTGAAGAAGCACTTCGACGACCGGCTGGTCGAGCGCTATGGGCGTGTCCAAGGGCAGGAGCCATCACGTCAGCTGAGTTTGGCCGAGAGTTGGCTTAAGAATCATCCAGACAATGCCGAGCTGCTGCTAGCACTGGGCCGCTTGAGCCAGCGCAATGAGCTTTGGGGTAAGGCGCGTGACTACTTCGAAGCCAGCCTGCGCTTGGAGTACCGCCCGCAAACCTGCGCCGAATTGGCGCGGCTGCTGGCGCAGCTGGGTGACAAGGAACGCAGCAACCGCCTGTTTCAGGAAGGGCTCGGGCTGGTCGACGGTTCAGGCAGCCAGGCTTTTCCGGCAATCAGCAACAGTTAGCAATGCAACAGGCGCCCAGAAAAGGGCGCCTATTTAGACACGGGCCATGCTTGCAGCTTGCCGCGCAGACTAATACCGTAGCGGGCTTTTCCTGCCTGCGGAGCCGTCATGAAGCTGGCCAACCCTCGTTCTCTCTTTCTTCTGGCGTTCATCGGCTGCGTGCTGATGATGCTCACTGCGCTCTATCTTGAACACGTGGTCGGTCTGGCGCCTTGCCCGCTGTGCATCGTGCAGCGGATCTGCGTGATCGCGTTCGGCCTGGTATGTCTGATTGCTGCGCTGCACGGGCCGGGCAAGGCCGGTCGTCGTGGCTATTCGATCTTGGCACTGTTGCCTGCGCTGGCGGGTGGCGCGACGGCGATTCGGCAGATCTGGCTACAAAATATGCCTGCCGATCAGCTGCCCAGTTGTCTGCCCAGCCTGGAGTACATGATGGATGCGCTGCCGTTCCAGGAGATTGCCCGCCTGGTACTGCATGGCACGGCCGAGTGCGCCGAAGTCAGCTGGACCCTGCTGGGCATGAGCATTCCCGAATGGACCCTATTGTCGTTCATCGCCATGGCGATGTTCTGTTTCTGGCAGTTGCTGCGGCGCGACTGAGGCGATTTTTCGACGCAATGGAATGATCGTTGCGCCGAGTGGTCAAGATGCCGGTTCGGCAGCGTTTTTCCGGCCCGGCTTGGGTACTGAACAATTACTGCGCGCTGCTTGAAGCTTCGGACGTCGAGGCTTAGTCTGCTTGAGCAGCGTCGGTTTTCTATGTGCTGCCACTCACCCAGTGCCGATACTCCGGACAGAACCCGTCCCGGAAGGCGCAACAGACAATATCGATAAGGGAAGTGAGGTCATCATGCTCGAGAGCTGTCGGAACGCCCAGGAACGCTGGGGAGGTGTACACCAACTGATCGACCGCTGGCTGCAGGATCGCCATGAGCTGATCAAGGTATTCGATGAGCTGAAGGGCGAAGAGACTGCGCTGAGCCGTCCGGCCTTGCAGCGTTTCTGTCAGATGCTGCTGGACTATGTGTCGGCGGGACATTTCGAGATATACGAGCAGTTGCTGAAGGAAGCCGAGGCGTTCGGTAACACCCGCGGCCTTGATCTGGCGGGTCAGATTTACCCGCGCATTCAGGCCATTACCGAGGTCGCTGTGGCGTTCAATGACCGCTGCGATCAAGGCGATTGCCTGGACAGCCCCGGCCTACATGAAGAATTGAAATGTCTCGGGCAATTGCTACACGAGCGGTTCGAACTTGAGGACTGCCTGATCGAAGTCCTGCATATGGCGCACAAGCAGGCGGCTGCGATCGCCTGACGGGCGGCCTGATGGCAGTCAGCACAGCTCAGGTGCGGCAGTCCGTCGGCGGGTAGTTTTCCGACGGCCTGCTAATATCGCTGCACCCTTATCGCCAGGAGGCGCCTTCATGCCCGCGAAGAACAAGTCGGTCACTACCCCGTTGCATCTGCTCGAACAGCTTTCCTACAGTTTGGTGGAACACCTGCAGAAGGCCTGCGAAGACGCGCAGAAAGAGCCTGAGCTGCTACTTGCCAAGCTGGAAAAACAGCGTACCAAGACCCAGGAGAAACTGGTCAAGGCGCGGGCCAAACTTGACGACGCGGGTGCTGCTGGCAAGGCCAAGGCGCAGGCCAAGGCTCGCTCGAAACTGGCTGAGCTTGACGACATGCTGGCGCTACTCCAGGCGCGGCAAAGCGAGACCCTGAGCTATCTGGCCGAACTCAAGCGCGACGCCGAGAAAAGCCTGACACTTGCCCAAGGTGTCACCAAAGTCGGTCAAGCAGCTGCACAGGCAGTAGCGGCGCGCGATAAAGCATCTGTCCCGACTTCGAAGGCGCCGGCGCGTCGTTCCACTCGAGCAACCAAGTCAGGCACAACGGCGTCTAGCGGGCCAGCCGCCGCGACCCGCGCGGTGAAGCCGGCTGCTGCTCCGCAAGCCGCGACCGTTCCGCCTGCCGCAGACAAGCCTGCAGCTAGTAAAAAGCCTGCCGCTCGGCCGGCCGCCAGCCGCAGCAGAGCACCCGCTGCAGCAAACACCCCTGCAAAACCGGCTGCGGTAAAAAAGCCGGCCCCTCGTAAGCCGGCTGCAACGCCCGCAGCTGAGGTCTGACCTCAATCATTTTGGTCAGTCTTCAAGGACATTGCCGCGCGCCGCAGTTTTTCCAGCGGCGCGCGCGTATCGCCCTTGAGCGGTGTGCATAGCACTGCCAACCAATCGACCGATTCTTTACCCGCTGGCCAAGCCCTTGTGACCTGCTGCAGACGGTCGAGCTGGATGTATTCTGCCTCCAGTTCCAGTTGCTTGACCCGTTCGCGCAAAGCACATAGGGCACCATCGCTTTTGGCCTGTTCGCGCCAGGCCTGCCGAAGGCTACGCAGCGGCGTGGTGACCTCGGCCTGCCAATCGCCTGCAACTGTTCTCAGCTGCGCCATACGCTCTTCGGTGCAGGCGATGGCGCGGCGCTCCAGCCAGACACCCGCCAGCAGCAGGCAAACATCCGCACCGGCCGCCTGTAGTTCAAGACAAGTGCTTTCCACACCTGGTTGGGCGTAGCAAGCGACAGCAAATCGGCGCAGATCGTCATTCATCATCGGTTGTGATTTTTTCCAAGAGGCCCGGTTGGATTGCAGGCGAACTGATAAACTCCGCCGCCATTATGATCCGACTCCAGAACCTTACTCTACAACGTGGCCCTCAGCGTCTGCTGGACGGCGCCGAGCTTACCTTGCACCCCGGCCAGAAAGTCGGGCTGGTGGGCGCCAATGGCGCTGGAAAATCCAGTCTGTTTGCCCTGCTGCGCGGTGAGCTAATCGCCGATGGCGGCGACTGCCAGCTGCCGCCCGATTGGCGCATCGCCCATATGCGTCAGGAGGTCGATACCCTTGACCGTCTGGCGGTGGACTATGTTCTCGACGGCGATGTGCAGTTGCGACAGATCCAGGCGGCGCTGGCGGGCGCCGAAGCCGAGCATGACGGTGCTGCCCTGGCGCGCTTGCATACCGAGCTGGACAATGCCGATGGCTACAGCGCCGATGCGCGTGCGCGCAAGTTGCTCGCCGGCTTGGGTTTTGCCAACGAACAGATGCTGTTGCCAGTGAGCAGCTTCTCCGGTGGCTGGCGGATGCGACTGAACCTGGCGCAGGCGCTGATGTGCCCCTCTGACCTGCTGTTGCTGGACGAGCCAACCAACCACCTGGACCTGGATGCGATTCTCTGGTTGGAAGCTTGGCTTAAGAGCTACCCCGGCACGCTGATGCTGATTTCCCACGACCGCGACTTCCTCGACGAGGTGGTTGGCAACGTAGTGCATGTCGACCAGTGCAAACTGGCCCTCTATCGTGGCGGCTATTCGGCTTTTGAACGGGCGCGTGCCGAACGTCTGGCGCAACAGCAGCAGGCCTTCGAGAAGCAGCAGGCACAGCGCGAGCACATGGAGGATTTCATCCGCCGCTTCAAGGCCAAGGCGAGCAAGGCACGCCAGGCGCAGAGCCGCATCAAGGCACTGGAGAAGCTCGAGGAGCTGGCGCCAGCGCATATCGATTCGCCGTTCGACTTCGTCTTCCGTGAAGCCGACAAGGTTTCCAGTCCGCTGTTGGACCTGGCTGAGGGTGTGCTGGGTTATCCCGGCAAGCGGGTTTTGGAGAAGGTGAAGCTGCAGCTGGTGCCTGGTGCCCGTATCGGCTTGCTCGGCCCCAATGGCGCGGGTAAGTCGACGCTGATCAAGACTCTGGCCAACGAGCTGCAGCCCTTGGGCGGACGCCTGCAGCGTGGCGACAACCTGGTCATCGGCTATTTCGCCCAGCACCAGCTTGATGCTTTGGATGCCAAGGCCAGCCCGCTGCTGCACCTGCAGCGCATCGCATCGGGCGAGCGCGAGCAGGTGCTGCGCGACTTTCTCGGCGGGTTCGATTTCCGCGGCAATCGCTGTGATGAGCCGGTACTCAATTTCTCCGGTGGTGAAAAGGCCCGCCTGGCGCTGGCGCTGATCGCCTGGGGCAAGCCCAACCTGTTGCTGCTGGATGAGCCTACCAACCACCTGGACCTGGAAATGCGCCTGGCATTGACCCTGGCGCTGCAGGATTTCGAGGGCGCCGTACTGGTGGTGTCTCACGACCGGCATCTACTCAAGAGCACCACGGATGAGTTTTTGCTGGTGGCTGAGGGGCGAATCGTCGAGTTCGAAGGCGACCTTGAGGATTATGCGCGCTGGCTGGCCGAATACAGGGTGCGTCAACAGCCGGTCGTGGCTGCCGATTCGGCGGCAGGTGAGAAGACTGACAAGCGCATGCTGCGTCAGGCGGCTGCGGCGTTGCGTCAGCAACTGGCGCCGCTGAAACGCCAGGCAGAAAAACATGAGAAGGACCTGGCCGGCCTGCATGAAAAGCTCGTGCTGGTCGAGGAGCGTCTTGCCGACCCTGCGATCTATGAAGCCGCATGTAAGGATGAGTTGCGCGACCTGCTGGCCAGGCAGGCCGAGCTGAAGGTCAGTGAAAGCACATTGGAAGAGGCCTGGATGGAGGCGCTTGAAGCCCTGGAAGCCTTGCAGGGCCAGCTGGAGAATGGCGCATGAACGAAGCTTTGCTGAATCTGATCCGGGAGTGGGGCGACCAGTTGCTGCTGGGCCTGCAGATTGTAATAATCCTGCTGATCGCCTTTCTCCTGCAGCGTCTCGTAGCGCGCGGGCTGGCACGACTGGGACGCCGCTATCCGCTGCCCCCAGAACTGCTATTACCGCTGCGTGGCGGCATTCGCTGGTTCATCATCGGCGGCGCGCTGATCATGGTGCTGGAGCGTTTCGGCGTATCGGCAACCGTGCTCTGGACAGCGTTTTCCGGCTTTGTCGCGGTAGCGGCCATTGCCTTTTTCGCCATCTGGAGCGTGCTGTCCAACCTCCTTTGCGCGGTGCTGATCATGACCGTCGGTCCCTTTCGCCTTGGCGATCTGGTGGAGCTGGTGGAAAGCTTTGACAAGCCCATTGTCAAAGGGCGCGTGATGGACATAAACCTGCTTTACACTACGTTGCAGGAAGTAAACGAAGATGGGCTGGGGGCGACCGTTCAGGTGCCCAACAGTCTATTTTTTCAAAAGGTTTTGCGCCGCTGGCGCGGGGCCGAAATTCAGTCAATCAATCCTACATCCAACGAGTAACCCTTCATGGAATGGCTTAGCAGCCCGGAAATCTGGGTCGCGTTTCTGACCCTGACTGCCCTGGAAATCGTCCTCGGCATCGATAACATCATCTTCATCTCCATCCTGGTCAGCCGGTTGCCGAAAGAGCAGCAGCCCAAGGCGCGCTTCTTCGGCCTGGCGCTGGCGATGGGGACGCGTATCCTGCTGCTGCTGTCGATCACCTGGGTCATGCGCCTGACTAATGACCTGTTCACCGTCTTGGGTGAGGGCGTTTCCGGACGTGACCTGATTCTGTTCTTCGGCGGCCTGTTCCTGTTGTTCAAGAGCACCATGGAAATCTGGCACAGCGTGGAAGGAGAGGAAGAAAAACAGGCCGATGGCACTGCTGCGGTTAAGGCGGGCTTCGTCAGTATCATTCTGCAGATTGCGGTCATCGACATCGTTTTCTCGCTGGACTCGGTGATCACCGCTGTCGGCCTGGTGGACAACGTACCGGTGATGGTGGCGGCTATCGTCATCGCGGTTGTGGTCATGATGCTGTCTGCCGGCACCATCAGCGACTTCATCGACAAGCACCCGACCCTGAAAATTCTGGCGCTTTCGTTCCTGATCGTGGTTGGTACGCTGCTGATCGCAGAATCCTTCGATGTACATGTGCCTAAGGGCTACGTCTACTTCGCCATGGCCTTCTCGCTGGGCGTCGAGGCGCTGAACATCCGTATGCGCAAGGCTCTGAGGCGGCCGCTCAAGGAGCCGGTAAAGCTGGGCAAGGACATGTCCGACCTGAAGGGCTGAGGGCTAGACCATGTCGCTTGAAGCGTGGCTTGCCTTCTTCGTCGCCTGCTGGGTGATCAGCCTGTCGCCGGGCGCCGGGGCAATCGCCTCGATGTCCTGCGGATTGCGCTATGGCTTCTGGCGCGGTTACTGGAATGCCATCGGCCTGCAACTGGCGCTGGTACTGCAGATTGCGGTGGTGGCGGCAGGTATCGGTGCCGTGCTGGCGACCTCGTCGCTGGCGTTCAGTCTGATCAAGTGGTTCGGTGTCGCCTACCTACTATGGCTCGCTTACAGGCAGTGGCAGGCGGCCCCCGAGGCGCTTGAGGATTCGGCCATGCCACGGCCCATCGGGCGGCCGTTGGCGCTGGTGTTCCGGGGTTTTCTGATCAATGCCAGCAATCCCAAGGCCATCGTCTTCATCCTGGCGGTGCTTCCGCAGTTTCTCGATCCACAGCGGGCGTTGATGCTGCAATACGTAGAAATGGCCGCAACCATGGTGGTAGTCGATCTGGTGGTAATGGCAGGGTATACGGGGCTGGCGGCCAGAGTTCTGCGCCTGTTGCGGACGCCGCGCCAACAGCGCCTGGTCAACCGTAGTTTCGCAACGATGTTCGCCGCTGCTGCAGCATTATTGGCGACGGTGCGAAAAGCGGCGGCATGATGTGGGCTGCCTGCCAGGGCCCTCTTTGACCCGGCAGGCAGATCCGAATGGTGTTATTTGCTGACTGTCAGCTCCAGAACTCGATCCACCAACTTGTTGATACCTGAAGCTGCCTCGCTGATCGATTGCGCGAGCATGTAGGCGGGCGTAGTAACCAGTTTGTGCTTGGTATCCTCAATGATCTCGCTGACCTCGCAGGGCTGATGCTCGGCGCCCATGGTACGCGCTGCAGCGGCTGCCGGATCGTCGTCGCTGCCCAGGGTGCAGACCACGCCAGGACCGAAGATCTCTGCAGCCATGGTCGGTGCGATGCACATCATGCCTACGGGCTTGCTGGCTTGGGCAAAGGCCTGGGCGGCGGAAAGCACATCCGGCAGCACCTTGCACTCGGCGCCCTGGCTGGCGAAGTTGGACAGGTTCTTCGCTGCACCGAAACCGCCGGGCATGATCAGGGCGTCGAATTCTCCAGCATCCAGGTCGCGCAGATCCATGATCTCGCCACGGGCCAGACGTGCCGCTTCGGTCAGCACATTGCGTGACTCGGGCATTTCCTCTCCGGTGAGGTGATTGATAACGTGTATTTGCGGAATGTTCGGTGCGAAGCATTTAACCGTCGCACCGCGCTGATCCAGGCGCAGCAGTGTGATCACACTTTCGTAGATTTCCGAGCCATCGTAGACGCCACAGCCTGAAAGAATCACAGCGACTTTCTTGTTCATGATGATGCTCCTGGTCAAGTTCAAAACCTCCCTGTCGGGCATGAAAACCTCTTTTCTAGCCTGGCAGGGAATACAGAATCGGTTCGATGCTACTGCCTGGGGCTGATCCAGGTAAATCGCTCTATATGTTTGGATTCCCGGCAGCTGGGCGCGTTCATTGCGCCGCAGCGGATGTTCAAAGCACTGGCAGTCATCGGCATGGCTGGCGACAATGGTTGGGATTTGGTCTCGTGCCCGTGGCGCTGTCATGCTGGCGTCACATAGGCCGTCTATAACTGTCACGTTTGCCCGCACTGCGGGCCCAGGAGTATGTCGTGAGTTTCGTTCCCGCCAGCCGGCTGTTCCCCGCCACTCGTTTGCGTCGCAACCGACGTGATGATTTCTCCCGCCGCCTGGTGCGTGAGAATGTGTTGACGGTTGATGACTTGATCCTGCCGGTGTTCGTGCTCGATGGCGAGAATCGTCGCGAACAGGTGCCGTCGATGCCGGGTGTGGAGCGTCTGTCCATTGATCTGCTGCTCAAGGAAGCCGAAGAGCTGGTGGCGCTGGGCATCCCCGCGCTGGCGCTGTTTCCGGTCACGCCGCTGGAGAAGAAATCCCTCGATGCCGCCGAAGCCTGGAACCCCGATGGCATCGCTCAGCGCGCCACCCGTGCGCTGCGTGAGCGCTTCCCCGAGCTGGGCATCATCACCGACGTCGCGCTGGACCCCTTCACCACACACGGCCAGGACGGCATTCTCGACGAGACTGGCTACGTGCAGAACGACGTTACCGTCGATGCGCTGGTCCGCCAGGCGCTGTCCCATGCCGAGGCCGGCGCCCAGGTGATCGCACCTTCGGACATGATGGATGGCCGCATCCAGGCCATTCGCGAGGCGCTGGAAGTGGCCGAGCACCACAACGTGCGCATCATGGCCTACTCGGCCAAGTACGCCAGCGCCTACTACGGCCCGTTTCGCGACGCGGTGGGCTCGGCGGCCAACCTCGGCAAGAGCAACAAGAACACCTATCAGATGGATCCGGCCAATGGCGACGAGGCCCTGCATGAAGTGGCGGCTGATCTTGCCGAAGGTGCCGACATGGTCATGGTCAAGCCAGGCCTGCCGTATCTGGACATCGTCTGGCGAGTGAAGGACGCCTTCAAGGTGCCGACCTTCGCCTATCAGGTCAGCGGCGAATACGCCATGCACATGGCGGCGATCCAGAATGGCTGGCTCAGCGAGGCGGTGATCCTTGAGTCATTGGTAGGCTTCAAGCGCGCCGGGGCCGATGGCATCCTCACTTATTTCGCCAAACAGGCGGCACAACAGTTGAAACGAGGGCAGTAAGCCCTACCGAGGCAGAGCGATGAATAGTCAGGCACTCAGCGAACAGGAACTGCAGGCAGACGCCACCAGCGAGGTGTTGGAGGATGTATTGCCCGAACACCCGGTTGAAGAGGTGGTCGTGGATGAACCGGTAGCTCTGCTGCCGGCGCCGAACCTGGACGACAGCAGCCTGTACATTCATCGCGAGCTTTCGCAGCTGCAGTTCAATATCCGTGTGCTGGAGCAGGCGCTGGATGAATCCTATCCGCTGCTGGAACGGCTGAAGTTCCTGCTGATCTTTTCCAGCAACCTCGATGAGTTTTTCGAGATCCGCGTGGCGGGCCTGAAAAAGCAGGTCACCTACGCTCGTGAGCAGGCTGGTGCCGATGGCCTGCAGCCGCATCAGGCCCTGGCGCGGATTTCCGAACTGGCCCATGAGCAAATCGATCGCCAGTACAAGATTCTCAACGAAGTCCTGCTGCCCGAGCTGGCCAAGCAGCAGGTAAGATTCATCCGTCGCCGTCACTGGACGCCGAAGATCAAGACCTGGGTGCGGCGCTATTTCCGTGAGGAGATCGCACCCATCGTCACCCCTATCGGCCTCGATCCGACCCACCCGTTCCCGCTACTGGTCAACAAAAGCCTGAACTTCATCGTCGAGCTGGAAGGTATCGACGCCTTCGGTCGTGACTCGGGCCTGGCAATCATTCCCGCACCGCGCCTGCTGCCGCGCATTATCCGCGTGCCCGAGGAAGTGGGCGGGGCGGGGGCGAACCACGTGTTCCTCTCCTCGATGATCCACGCCCATGCCGACGATCTGTTCCACGGCATGAAGGTTAAGGGCTGCTATCAGTTTCGGCTGACCCGCAACGCCGACCTTTCGGTGGATACCGAGGACGTCGAGGATCTGGCGCGTGCCCTGCGTGGCGAGCTGCTGTCTCGCCGCTATGGCGATGCCGTGCGTCTGGAAGTAGCGGACAACTGCCCAGCACCCCTGACTGACTTCCTGCTCAAGCAGTTCAGCCTGAGCGATAGCGAACTGTACCGTGTCAACGGCCCGGTCAACCTCACCCGGCTGTTCAGCGTCACTGGGCTGGATAGCCACCCGGAGCTGCAGTACACGCCGTTCACGCCGGCAATTCCGAAGCTGCTGCAGAACAGCGAGAACATCTTCAGCGTGGTCGGCAAGCAGGACATCCTGCTGCTGCATCCGTACGAATCCTTCACTCCGGTGGTGGACCTGCTGCGCGAAGCCGCTAAGGACCCGAGCGTACTGGCGGTCAAACAGACGCTCTATCGCTCAGGCGCCAACTCGGAAATTGTCGATGCCCTGGTGGAGGCGGCGCGCAACGGCAAGGAAGTCACCGCCGTCATCGAGCTGCGTGCCCGTTTCGATGAAGAATCCAACCTGCAGCTGGCCAGCCGCCTGCAGCAGGCAGGTGCAGTAGTCATCTATGGTGTGGTGGGCTACAAGACCCACGCCAAGATGATGCTGATCCTGCGCCGCGAGAACGGCGAGCTGGTGCGCTATGCCCACCTGGGCACCGGCAACTACCACGCCGGTAATGCCCGTCTCTACACCGACTACAGCCTGCTGACTTCCGACGACGCGCTTTGTGAAGACGTATCCAAGCTCTTCAGCCAGCTGATCGGCATGGGCAAGACCATGCGCATGAAAAAGCTTCTGCACGCGCCGTTCACCCTGAAGAAGACGCTGCTCGACCTGATCGTCCAGGAAACCCAGCACGCCGCCGAAGGCAAGCCGGCGCACATCATCCTCAAGGTTAATTCGCTGACCGACCCGAAGATGATCAAAGCGCTATACAAGGCCAGCCAGACAGGCGTGCGCGTGGACCTTGTGGTGCGTGGCATGTGCTGCCTGCGTCCAGGCATTGCCGGGGTGTCGCACAACATCCAGGTGCGCTCGATCATCGGTCGCTTTCTCGAGCACAGTCGCGTGTTTTACTTTCACAACGCCGGCGACGAAAAGCTCTATCTCTCCAGTGCGGACTGGATGGAGCGCAACCTCGACCGCCGCGTGGAAGCCTGCTTCCCGGTGGAGGGTAAGAAGTTGCTCACGCGAGTGAAGAAAGAGCTCGAACTCTTCCTGACCGACAACACCCAGAGCTGGCTGCTGCAGCCTGACGGCAGCTATGTGCGCAACAGCCCCAGCGGTAACCAGCTCGCGCGCAACGTGCAGGCCACGCTGCTGGAAAAGCTGGCCTTTCAGCAGCTGACCCGCTAAACGCTTCGCCCCTCGGCTTGCCGGGGCGAAAGTGTGCTCGCGGCTGTCTGGGCGGGGCGGTGTTTAGCGATCTGTTACTTCACCCGTAGTTCATAGCCGACTCGCGTCAGCCAGACAGCTTCCGCCTCGAAGTCGGCGCGCGTCAGCGGGTTGTCGTCCAGCCAGCCTTCGGAGAAGACCAGCTCCAGGCTGCGTTCAGCTGGCTTCAGCTGCACTTCGGAAGCGCTGTGGCAGCGGATATGGTTGAAAAGGATGGCAAAGCGCAGAAGGATGCACAGGCGTACCAGGGCATCGGCATCGGCGCCGATTTCGCTGAACTTGTCTTGGGGGATGTTGCGGCGATGGCCGCGTACCAGCAGGGCTAGCATGAGTTGGTCCTGACGGGAAAAGCCTGGCAGGTCGGAGTGCTCAATGAGATAGGCACCGTGCTTGTGGTAGTGGTAGTGGGCGATGTCCAGGCCCACTTCATGCACACGGGCGGCCCAGGCCAGCAGTTCGCGATGCCAGTCCTCGGTCAGACTCCAGGCGGCGGAAACCTGGTCGAACGCTTCCAGAGCCTTGCTCTCGACGCGCGCGGCCTGTTCGGTGTCTACGTGGTAGCGCTCCATGAGGAAGCTCAGGGTGCGGTCGCGGATGTCTTCGTTGTGATGGCGGCCAAGCAGGTCGTAGAGCACACCTTCGCGCAGAGCGCCTTCGGAATGGGCCATGCAGTTCAGCTCCAGCGCATCGAAGATGGCTTCAAGAATCGCCAAGCCGGCGGGAAAGACGCCACGACGATCCAGCTTCACACCTTCGATATCGATCTTCTCCACATCACCCAGCTTAAACAGCTTGCGCTTGATGTGGCCGATGCCTTCTCTGGTGACTTCACCGTTGCTCATGTCGGCGCCCTTGATGGCCAGTCCGACAGCGCGGATGGTGCCGGAAGCGCCGACCGCATCCTGCCAGCCGAGGCGGCGCAGGCCATGCTCGGCGCTCATTAGCTCAAGGCGAGCGGCGGTGTAGGCTTGGGCATAGCGCGCGGGAGTGATCTTGCCGTCACGGAAGAAACGCTGAGTGAAACTCACGCAGCCCATCTGCAGGCTTTCGCGCAGATGTGAGTCGAAGCCTTCGCCGATGATGAATTCGGTACTGCCGCCGCCGATGTCCACAACCAGCCGCTTGCCGGCGGCGCTGGGGAAGGTGTGCGCGACCCCCAGGTAAATCAGGCGTGCCTCCTCGCGGCCGGAAATTACTTCCACCTGATGGTTGATGATGGCCTCGGCCTGACGAATAAATACGGCGCGGTTACGGGCTTCGCGCAGCGCATTGGTGCCGACCACGCGAACCGCGCCCTGGGGCAGGTGATTGACCATCTGGGCAAAGCGGCGCAGGCAGTCGAGGCCGCGCTCCATGGCGCTCTCATCAAGTGTGCGCTGTTCGGTGATGCCGGCGGCCAGTTGAACCTTTTCACCCAGTCGTTCGAGGATGCGTACTTCACCGTTGCTGACGCGCGCCAGTACCATGTGAAAACTGTTCGACCCCAGATCGAGGCCGGCGATCAGCGGAAAGGGTTCGTCAGCTGGTGGAGGCATGAGCGGATGATCTCTTTGAAATCGTGACATCCTGACACGAACGTCAGCATCCGCCAACGCGAAACGCCCGGCAACTTGCCCCGTTTAAGCCGGTCGGATTATCTAGCTGGCCGCTACGCGGCGATGGCTCTGGAGTTGGGCTGCGACTTTCGGTCCTTATCAAGCCGGGCTATCATGGCGTCACTTTCGGTTTTCACCCTGGAGAAACTCCATGAGCGAGCACATCAACAACGTCAGCGACAGCAGCTTCGAGCAGGATGTGCTCCAGGCGGACGGTCCTGTTCTGGTCGATTACTGGGCGGAGTGGTGCGGTCCATGCAAGATGATCGCCCCAGTCCTGGACGAGATTGCCAAGGAGTACGAAGGCAAGCTCAAAGTCTGCAAGCTGAACATTGACGAAAACCAGGAAACCCCACCCAAATACGGCGTGCGCGGTATCCCGACTCTGATGCTGTTCAAGAACGGCAACGTCGAAGCGACCAAGGTCGGCGCGCTTTCCAAATCCCAGCTGGCTGCGTTTCTCGATAGCAACATCTGAGCCTCGCCCCGGCGAAGGCCCCTGCGAATGCGGGGGCTTTTTGCTGTTACAGGGTGGACGCCTCGCCTGAGCGGTGCTAAATTCGGCCTTGCAACGACTCTTCCGTCGCCCTCTGCATTCGTCGCCGACGCACTTCTGCCCATATCGCACAACGACCAGTTCGTATTCTGCTGCGCGGCTTCTCAAGCTAATCGCTTTCTTCATCCTTCCTGATCTCTTCCTATGAATCTGACTGAACTCAAGCAAAAGTCCATCACCGACCTGCTGGAAATGGCCGAACAGATGGGCATCGACAACATGGCCCGTTCGCGCAAGCAGGACGTGATTTTTTCCCTGCTCAAGAAACACGCAAAAAGCGGTGAGGAAATCTCCGGTGACGGCGTGCTGGAGATTCTCCAGGATGGCTTTGGCTTCCTGCGCTCTGCGGATTCGTCCTATCTGGCCGGGCCTGACGATATCTACGTCTCGCCGAGCCAAATCCGCCGATTCAATTTGCGTACGGGCGACAGCATCGTCGGCAAGATCCGCCCGCCGAAAGAAGGCGAGCGTTACTTCGCTCTACTCAAGGTCGATTCGATCAACTTCGATCGTCCGGAAAACGCGAAGAACAAGATCCTGTTCGAGAACCTCACGCCGCTGTTTGCCAACCAGCGTCTGAAGATGGAGGCCGGCAACGGCTCCACCGAAGACCTCACCGGCCGCGTGATCGATCTCTGCGCGCCCATCGGCAAGGGCCAGCGTGGCCTGATCGTCGCCCCGCCGAAAGCGGGCAAGACCATCATGCTGCAGAACATTGCCAGCAACATCACCCGCAACAACCCCGAGTGCCATCTGATCGTTCTGCTGATCGACGAGCGTCCGGAAGAAGTGACCGAGATGCAGCGTACCGTGCGCGGTGAAGTCGTCGCTTCCACCTTCGACGAGCCGCCGACCCGCCACGTGCAGGTCGCCGAGATGGTAATCGAGAAGGCCAAGCGTCTGGTCGAGCACAAGAAGGATGTAGTCATCCTGCTCGACTCCATCACCCGTCTGGCGCGTGCCTACAACACCGTGATCCCGAGCTCCGGCAAGGTGCTGACCGGTGGTGTCGATGCCCATGCCCTGGAGAAGCCCAAGCGTTTCTTCGGTGCTGCGCGCAACATCGAGGAGGGCGGTTCGCTGACCATCATCGCCACCGCGCTGGTGGAAACCGGCTCGAAGATGGATGAGGTGATCTACGAAGAATTCAAGGGCACCGGTAACCTTGAGCTGCAACTGGATCGCCGCATCGCCGAGAAGCGTGTGTTCCCGGCTATCAACATCAACAAGTCCGGCACTCGCCGTGAGGAGTTGCTGACCAGCGAGGAAGAACTGCAGCGCATTTGGATTCTGCGCAAGCTGCTACACCCGATGGATGAAAGCGCGGCCATCGAGTTCCTTCTCGACAAGCTCAAGGACACCAAGACCAACGATGAATTCTTCATGTCCATGAAGCGCAAGTAAGCGGCTCGTCGTTGCTAACAAGGCCGGGGAAACCCGGCCTTCGTCTGTCTGCTGGTTTAGGAAATACGGCGCAGGGGCTAAACTTTGCGCCCGACCCTGCCGGCCCATACGAGGCTCAAGCATGCAGTATCGCGATCTGCGCGACTTTATCAGCGGCCTGGAAAAACGCGGTGAACTCAAGCGCGTCACGGTTGCCGTGTCCCCCGTGCTGGAAATGACCGAGATTTGCGACCGCACCTTGCGCAAGCGGGGCCCGGCGCTGCTCTTCGAAAATCCAACCGGCTTTGATATGCCGGTGCTGGGCAACCTGTTCGGCACGCCCGAGCGCGTGGCGCTGGGCATGGGTGCCGAGTCGGTAAGCGAGTTGCGTGAGATCGGCAAGCTGCTGGCTTATCTGAAAGAGCCGGAGCCGCCGAAGGGTCTTAAAGACGCCTGGAGCAAGCTACCGATCTTCCGCAAGGTCATCAGCATGGCGCCCAAGGTGCTCAAGGATGCAGCCTGCCAGGAAGTAGTGATCGAGGGCGATGATGTCGATCTGTCGCAGCTGCCGGTTCAAACCTGCTGGCCGGGCGACGTCGCGCCGCTGATCACCTGGGGCCTGACCATTACCAAGGGCCCGAACAAGGAGCGGCAGAACCTCGGCATCTACCGCCAGCAGGTGATTGGTCGCAACAAGGTGATCATGCGCTGGCTGAGTCACCGCGGCGGTGCGCTGGATTACCGCGACTGGTGCGAGAAGTACCCGGACCGGCCCTATCCGGTGGCGGTGGCGCTCGGCGCCGATCCGGCGACGATTCTCGGCGCGGTGACGCCGGTGCCCGATTCGCTGTCCGAATATGCCTTCGCCGGTTTGCTGCGCGGCAGCCGAACAGAACTGGTGAAATGTCGAGGTAGCGATTTGCAGGTGCCTGCTGGTGCCGAGATTGTTCTTGAGGGGTATATCTATCCCGGCGAGATGGCTGATGAGGGGCCTTACGGCGACCATACCGGCTACTACAATGAGGTGGACAGCTTCCCGGTGTTCACCGTCGAACGCATCACCAAGCGTCGTGATGCCATCTATCACAGCACTTACACCGGGCGACCGCCGGATGAACCGGCGATTCTCGGCGTGGCGCTCAATGAAGTCTTCGTGCCGATCCTGCAGAAGCAGTTTCCGGAAATCACCGACTTCTACCTGCCGCCCGAGGGCTGTTCCTATCGCATGGCGGTAGTGACCATCAAGAAGCAGTACCCCGGCCACGCCAAGCGGGTGATGCTCGGCGTATGGAGTTTCCTGCGCCAGTTCATGTACACCAAGTTCGTCATCGTCACCGACGACGACATCAACGCCCGAGACTGGAACGATGTGGTCTGGGCTATCACCACGCGCATGGACCCCAAGCGCGACACGGTGATGATCGACAATACGCCGATCGATTACCTCGACTTCGCCTCACCCGTTTCCGGCCTCGGCTCGAAAATGGGTCTTGATGCGACCCACAAGTGGCCGGGCGAGACCAGCCGCGAGTGGGGTCGCGCCATCGTCAAGGACGAGGCGGTGACGCAGCGCGTCGATGAACTCTGGTCGCAGCTGGGCATCGACTGACATAACCCAACAGAGGCGGTAACAGATCGTTGAGAAACCTCGGTGTAGATGGTTTTCAGTGATCGGTTGAACCGCCCGGAGCCTTGGCGGGCTGGTCCCGCTCAGTGATGACGTGCATATGAAAGTAACCTTGCAACCCACCGGTGCGGTGCTTGATGTCCGGCCGGGTGAACGCATTCTGGATGCGGCCAAGCGGCTGGGCTATGAATGTCCGCAGAGCTGTCGCAACGGCAATTGCCATATCTGTGCCTCGCTGCTGGTAGAGGGCCGCGTGCGCCAGGGCGACGAAATCCGCGAGCATGGCGAGCTGCTGGCCTGTATCGCCGAGCCCCTGGAAGATTGCGTAGTGCTCTGGGACGGCGTGCTGGCGCCAGGTGTGTTGCCGGCGCGGGAGCTGAGTTGCCAACTAGCTGATTGCCAGGATTTGGGCGGCGATGTGGTGCGTCTGGTGCTGCGGTTGCCCGCGGGGCGACAACCGCGCTATTACGCGGGGCAGTATCTTTTGCTGCAGCGTGAAGATGGCGAATGGTCCGCCTTTTCCCTGGCCTCGGCGCCGGACTGCGGACGTGAGTTGGAGCTGCATGTACTGGCACGCGAGGAGTCGGTCATTGAGCTGCTGGGGTTCATCCGCAGGCAAGGTTTCGCCCGCATCCAGCTGCCATTCGGCGATACCCATCTGGCAGAGCTGCCTGACGGACCATTGGTGCTGATCGCAGCGGGTACCGGTATGGCGCAGATGCACAGCTTGATCGAACACTGTCGAGCTGCCGGTTTCACCCATCCGGTGCATCTGTATTGGGGCGTGCGTCGTCCCGATGACTTCTATCAGCTGCCGCACTGGGACGAATGGCTGGATATGCCCAACCTGTATCTGCACCGAGTGGTTAGCGATATCTGTGGTTGGGAGGGGCGTTGCGGCATGTTGCATCAGGCGGTCTGCGAGGACTTCGACGATCTCAAGCCGCTGCACGTCTATGCCAGCGGTTCTCCTGCCATGGTTTACGGCACGCTGGATGCGCTGGTGGAGGCGGGAATGGACCCGCACCAGATGCGCGCTGATGTGTTCGCCTATGCGCCGCGCGAAGACTAAGCGGAAGACAGATAAGAAAACGCCGGGCTAGCCCGGCGTTTTTGTTTCAGCGCATCTGCCGTTGCTGCAACAGCAGGTTCTTGTAGCCGCTATCGGCCAGGGTTTTCTGCGCTGCATTCAGCTGTTCGCGACTGCTATACGGTCCGACCAGTACGCGGAACCAGGGCTCGTCGCGCACGCGTACGCTTTCCACGCGCACATCCTGGCCGAGCAGGATGATCTGCGCGCGTACCCGGTCGGCTTCGGCCTGCTGACGGAATGAACCGGCTTGCAGGAAGAACTGGACGGCAGCGGCCTTGGCCACGGTGGGCGGAGGCGGCGGTACTTGGCCGTTGAGCGCAGCCACAGCTCGGGCTTCGTCGATCTTGGCCGCTTCTTCTGGAGTCACCGGTTTGCTCGGTGGCGGCTCGGGTTGCTTGGTCTCGGGTGGCAGGATCACTTCCGATTCGGGCAGCAATGTGTAGAAATCATATTTGGGCTTCGGTGGCTGCTCCGTCGAGCTAGTGCGCTTGGGCTGCTCGCGGGCCGGTTTAGGTGTTTCCTTGTTGCGCTTGACCTCTTCGCCGCCCGGCTCCAGGTTCATCAAGAACATGATGAAGCCGCCAATCACCAAGCCACAGACCAGCCATACCCAGCCGGGCACAGGCTTTTTCGCGGGTGCCTGGTAGCGGCTGGCGCCGCGTTTGGGCGCTGGTTTCTTCCGGGTTGCCACTTACATGCGCTCCAAGGTTTCCAGGCCGAGCAGCTCCAGGCCCTGCTTGAGGGTCTTGCCGGTCAGAGCGGCCAGGCGCAGGCGACTGAGTTTCACGGCTTCGTTCTCGGCGGTTAGGATCGGGCAGTGTTCATAGAAGCTAGAAAACAGCCCGGCCAGATCGTATAGGTAGCTACACAGCAAGTGCGGGACACCTTTCTCACCTACGCCATTGAGCACTTCGCCAAACTGCGCCAGCTTGGCGCCGAGGGCCTGTTCGTGTTCTGCCTCCAGCACCATGCTGCCGGTGAGCGCATCCATCGAACTGCCGAGCTTGCGGAACACGCTGGCGACCCGGGTGTAGGCGTACAACAGGTAGGGTGCGGTGTTGCCCTCGAAGCTCAGCATCAGTTCGAAGTTGAAGCTGTAATCGCTGGTGCGATGCTTGGACAGATCGGCGTACTTCACCGCGCCAATGCCCACCGCGTGGGCGATGGTGCGCAGTTCGGCTTCGTCCAGCTCGGGGTTCTTGCCCTTGACCAGGGTGTAGGCGCGCTGTTCGGCTTCATCGAGCAGGTCGACCAGCTTCACGGTGCCGCCGTCGCGGGTCTTGAACGGGCGACCGTCAGCGCCGTTCATGGTGCCGAAGCCCATGTGCTCCAGCTCCATGCCTTCGTGTACGAAGCCGGCACGGCGCGCCACGGCGAATGCCATCTGGAAATGCAGCGCCTGGCGCTGGTCAACGAAGTACAGGGCTCGGTCGGCCTTCAATTGCTGGCTGCGATAGCGCATGGCGGCCAGGTCTGTGGTGGCGTAGAGATAACCACCGCCGGCCTTCTGCACGATCACCGGCAACGGGTTGCCTTCGGCGTTCTTGAATTCATCGAGGAATACGCATTGTGCGCCGTTGTCCTCGGTGAGCAGGCCGCTTTCACGCAACGCTTCGACGATGCCCGGCAGCTCGGCGTTATAAGCGCTCTCACCCTTGACGTCGGCTGGGGTCAGCTTGACGTTGAGGCGCTCGTAGAGCTTCTGGCAATGCGACAGTGAGATCTCGTTGAAACGCGACCACAGGCGCAGGCACTCGGCGTCGCCGGCTTGCAGCTTGACCACTAGCTCGCGGGCGCGGTTGGCGAAGGCCTCGGAGTCGTCGAAGCGCTGTTTGGCGGCGCGGTAGAACTGCTCAAGGTCAGATAGCTCGGTCTCGGCGCTGGCCGGGTTCTCTTCCAGATAGGCCAGCAGCATGCCGAACTGGGTGCCCCAGTCACCTACGTGATTCTGGCGGATCACCGTGTCGCCGAGAAATTCCAGTACGCGGCCCACGGCGTCACCGATGATGGTGGAGCGCAGGTGGCCGACGTGCATTTCCTTGGCCAGGTTGGGCGAAGACAGGTCGACGACGACGCGCTGCGCGGGGCTCGTCTTGCTAACGCACAGCTGTGCGGAGGCCAGTGCCGCGTCGAGGCGCTCGGCCAGCGCTGCGCTGTTCTGAAAGAAGTTGAGGAAGCCCGGCCCTGCGATTTCCACCTTGCTGATGCTGCTGTCGGCGGGCAGTGCGTCGATCAGCTTCTGGGCCAGATCACGCGGCTTCATGCCGGCCGGCTTGGCCAGCATCATGGCGATGTTGCTGGCGAAGTCGCCGTGACTCTTGTCGCGTGTGTTCTCCACCTGAATTGCCGGTGTCAGCCCTTCCGGCAACACGCCCTCGGCGACGAGGCGGGTCAGGGCTTGCTGAATGAGGTGGCGAATACTGTCTTTCATCGTCTGCTCGGTCGGCCCGGAGGCATTGGTCGAAAACTGCGCATTATAGAAGCAGCGGGTAGGTTGGGTCACGTTTCGGGCCAGCGGTGCCGGCTAGAACAAATCAATCGGGTCGATATCCAGCGACCAGCGCACCGAACGGCTACCTGGGAGCTGCTCGACCCGAGGCAGCCAGGTATGCATCAAACGGTGCAGCGGTGCGCGGGCGCTGCCTTGCAGTAGAAGCTGCGCGCGGAAGCGTCCGGCGCGACGCTCCATGGGGGCGGGGACCGGTCCGAGCAGTTCGATGCCGCTTAGCTCGAGCTCTGCCAGTAGCTGTTCCGCCTGGCTGCAGGCTTGATCAAGGAAGTCTTCGGCATGGCCCGGCTTTTGCGCCTCGGCGCGCAGCAGAGCCAGATGGCTGAAGGGCGGCAGGCCGGCAGCGCGGCGTTCGCTCAAGGCCTGGTCGGCGAAAGCGAAATAGCCCTGCTCGGTCAGTTGTACCAGCAGGGGGTGGTCAGCCAGATGAGTCTGAATGATCACTTTGCCGGGCTCTTCGGCGCGTCCCGCACGCCCGGCGACCTGCACGATCAGCTGGGCCATGCGTTCGCTGGCGCGAAAATCTGCGGAGAACAGCCCGCCGTCGGCGTCGAGGATGGCCACCAAGGTGACGCGCGGGAAGTGATGCCCCTTGGCGAGCATCTGCGTGCCCACCAGCAGGCAGGGCTCGCCGCGATTGATAATCCCGAGTAGCTGCTCCATCGAGCCCTTGCGCGAAGTGCTATCGCGGTCGATGCGCAGCACCGGGAAATCAGGGAAGAGAATGCCCAGTCGCTCTTCGGCCCTCTCAGTACCAGCCCCTACTGGACGCAGATCGACCCGATTGCATTCCGGGCAGCTCAGCGGCGGCCGTTCGGCATGGCCGCAGTGGTGGCAGCGCAGCTCGTTATGCCGCTGGTGCAGAGTCATGCGAGCATCGCAGCGCGTGCACTGGCTGAGCCAGCCGCAATCGTGGCAGAGCAGGGATGGAGCGAATCCGCGTCGATTTAGGAATACCAGTACCTGCTGTCCCGCTGCGAGTGTCTGCGTCATGGCCTGTTGCAGCGGCCCGGAGATGCCTGAGTCCAGCGGGCGGCTCTTCACATCCAGGCGCAGGAACCGTGGCGCTTGTGCGCCGCCGGCACGCTGCGTCAACTTGAGCAGGGCATAGCGGCCGATGTGGGCGTTGTGCAGGCTCTCCAGCGAAGGCGTTGCCGAGCCCAGCACGATCGGCAGGTTTTCCTGGCGGGCCCTGACAATGGCCAGATCGCGTGCGTGGTAGCGCAGGCCCTCCTGCTGTTTATAGGAAGCGTCGTGTTCTTCGTCGAGGATGATCAGCCCCGGATTCTTCATCGGTGTAAAGAGTGCGGACCGCGTACCGATGATGATGTCCGCCTCGCCGTCGCGCGCCATCAGCCAGGCATCCAGTCGCTCACGGTCATTGATGTTGGAGTGCAACAGAGCGATGCGGGCGTTGAAACGTTGCTCGAAGCGCGCCAGCGTCTGCGGACCTAGGTTGATCTCTGGGATCAGTATCAGCGCCTGCTTACCAGCCTTGAGCACTTGGTGAATCAGTTGCAGGTAGACCTCGGTCTTGCCGCTGCCGGTAACACCTGCTAGCAGAAAGGCCTGAAAGCCGTTGATGCCGGCCCGAATCGCTTCGAAGGCAGCGCGCTGTTCCTGGTTGAGCGGCAGTTCCGGCTGCAGCAGCCAGCTGCCCTGATGGGAGCGGGCCTGAAGGGTGCGGCGTGTCTCGACGCGCACCAGGCCCTTTTGCAGCAGCTGATCGAGGCTGTCCTTGCTCAGCTGCAGCTGGCCCAGCAGCGAGTGGGCAACGCCCTGCGGGTGCTGGGCGATGGTTTTCAGGGCGTCACGCTGGCGCGGCGCTCGACTCAGACGAGGATCGTCCGCTTGCGCCCCGGTCGTGGCATGCCAGAAGCGTTCCTGCCGGGCTTCGGCGGGTTCACCCTGGCGCAGCAGCACCGGTAAGGCCCAGCTGAAGGTATCGCCAAGGCTGTGTTGATAATACTGGGCAGTCCAGAGGCACAGCTTGAACAGCGCAGGCGGCAACGGGGGCGCGCTGTCCAGCAGCTCTAACGCGGGTTTGAGCTTCGCTTCCGGGACTTCGCTGTGTGAGACGACTTCTACTAACACGCCCACTACCTCGCGGCGGCCGAAGGGCACGCGCAGCCGCACACCCGCTTGTAGCGCGGCGTAGGGTACGCCGGCGGGCGGTCGGTAATCGAAGAGGCTGCGCAGCGGGGAGGGCAGTGCAAGGCGAAGTATAGGAGGCACGCGGAAATCCTTGACGGCGAAGGACGATGGTAAACGATCCGGCAAGCGGAAAGACGCTCGACCGTGCTGCTGAGGCAGGTGAGTTTTGGAGGTAACGATGCGGAACCGCCAAGGGCAGCGCAGCAACTCTTCGGCGGGAATCTATAGCGCAGACGGCCTGCTGGGGAGCTGACTCGACAAATTGGGCGTTACATGCTTGCCATATGACGGCTTGCACTTGCATCAGCTTTGCGCTCTGGTATTATTCGCGCCCTTCCGTGCGGTACTCGACATAGGGTCGGGTGGCGGCACAAGTCCTCGAGGATTCTCCATGAAAGCCGATATCCATCCAAACTACGTTGAAATCGAAGCCACTTGCAGCTGCGGCAATGTCATCAAGACCCGCTCCACGCTGGCCAAGGACCTGAGCATAGACGTCTGCTCCGAGTGCCACCCGTTCTACACCGGCAAGCAGAAAGTGCTGGATACCGGCGGCCGTATCGATCGCTTCAAGCAGCGTTTCGGCGTGTTCGGCGCCAAGTAAGCGGTTGCCGAGACGGAAGCCCTGTGCGGTTTTCGGAACATCTGAAGAAGGCGTCCCTAGTGGGCGCCTTTTTCGTTTCCGCCCTGTTCAGCCTGCAGGTGCACGCGCTGTGCCCCGCTACGGGGACGCTGTCCCGCGTGGAAGTGGCGGCGGTCACCGATGGCGACACGCTGCGCTTGCGTGACGGACGAAGGGTTCGCCTGATCGGTGTGAATGCACCCGAACTGGAAGGCAAAGGGCGCAGCGCCGAGCCCTTTGCGCAAGTTTCCAAGCGACGCTTGCAAGCGCTGATCGATGCCAGCGATGGCCGCATTGGCCTTCTGCCAGGGCAGCAGGCGCGCGATCACTACGGTCGGGTGCTGGCTCATGCATTCGACCTTCAGGGTGCAAATCTGGAAGCCGCATTGCTCGTTGAAGGGCTGGGCTATTTCGTGGCCATCGCACCGAATACAGCATTAGCCGATTGCCATCGTCGCGCCGAGCAGCAGGCACGTGAATCCGGCCGAGGGCTCTGGCATCGATCACCGATCATTGCCGCCAAGAGTCTGCGTCGTGCCGGCTTTGCTGTAATTCGGGCGCGGGTTGAGCGGCTTGAGCGAAACCGCAGTGGCCTTTGGCTGGAGCTTGAAGGGCCTCTTGTTTTGCAGATCCCCCAGCAGGACGTGGCTGATTTCGATCAGAAATCACTGGCGGAGCTGCGCGGACGAGAGATCGAAGCGCGGGGTTGGGTGATCGACCGCAAGGGGCGTGCGGATCTGTCGCGCCAGGCGCGCTGGCTGATGAAAATCACCCATCCTGCCATGCTTCACCCGCTGCCCTGACGCGGCCTTGCGAGTGTTTTGCGATGAGGTGGTCGTGGGTGTTGCGCATGTCAGCTTAAAGTCGTAGGGCGCGCTCTTGACAGGCCCCATTCTCATCGACTTGTGACGGCGATCTGTCTTGGCGTATGCTCGACGACCTGTCTGTCCCTAGTAAAACAAGCGGAAAAGCCCCATGACTGACCTGAAAACCGCCGCGCTCGAATACCACTCGCATCCCCGTCCGGGAAAGCTGAGCGTAGAGCTGACCAAGCCAACTTCCACCGCTCGCGATCTGGCGCTGGCCTATAGCCCAGGCGTTGCCGAGCCGGTACGAGAAATTGGCCGCGACCCCGAACTGGCTTACCGCTACACCGGCAAAGGCAACCTTGTGGCAGTGATTTCCGACGGCACTGCCATTCTCGGCCTGGGCAACCTCGGCCCGCTGGCCTCCAAACCGGTAATGGAAGGCAAGGGTGTGCTGTTCAAGCGCTTCGCCGGCGTTGATGTATTCGACATCGAAGTCGACGCAGAAAGCCCTCAAGCCTTTATCGATACGGTCAAGCGCATCTCCATTACCTTCGGTGGAATCAACCTCGAAGACATCAAAGCGCCCGAGTGCTTCGAAATCGAGCGCGCGCTGATCGAGCAGTGCAATATCCCGGTCTTTCACGATGACCAGCACGGTACCGCCATTGTGACCGCGGCAGGCATGCTCAATGCGCTGGAAATTGCCGGCAAGGCCCTGGAAGACGCAAAAATCGTCTGCATGGGCGCCGGTGCGGCGGCCACTTCCTGCATGAAGTTGCTGGTCAGCATGGGTGCGCAGATCCAGAACATCTTCATGATCGACCGCAAGGGCGTGGTGCACGCCGGGCGTGACGATCTGAATCAATACAAGGCTGTGTTCGCACACGAAACCGACAAGCGCACTCTGGAAGACGCTCTCGACGGCGCGGACGTGTTTGTTGGCCTGTCCGGCGCCAACCTGTTGAGCCCCGAAGGCCTCAACCGCATGGCAGCCAATCCGGTGGTGTTCGCCTGCTCCAACCCCGACCCGGAAATCAGCCCTGAGCTGGCTCATTCGACCCGCCCCGACGTGATTATGGCCACCGGGCGTTCGGACTACCCGAACCAGGTCAACAACGTGTTGGGCTTCCCATTCATCTTCCGTGGTGCGCTCGACGTACGTGCTAGCCGTATTAACGAGGAGATGAAGATTGCCGCCGCTCACGCGCTGCGTGATCTGGCCAAGCTGCCGGTTCCCGAAGAGGTTTGCGCAGCCTATGGGCTCGATAAGCTTGAGTTCGGCCGTGAGTACATCATTCCCAAGCCGATGGACCCGCGACTGATCACTCTGGTGTCCGATGCCGTAGCCAGGGCTGCGATCGACAGTGGCGTGGCGACTCTGCCGTACCCTGCCAACTATCCGCTCAAATCCGTGGCGGACGTCTTCGGCAGCTGACGGAATCAATGTGGCGACTGACAAGGTTGCCGCAGACGCTATAAAGAAAAACCCGAAACTCCCAGGAGTTTCGGGTTTTTTATGGCCGCTATTTTCTTGTCGAAGTGTGCCGTCTCACAGGCGTCGTGCCGTATTTGGCAACATCAGAACAGATCCAAGGGGGCCGCTTCGCTAGCTGGCAGCGGGCTGCCCGGAACAGGGCTGCCGGGATCCAGTTCGTCCATATCCGGTGGGGAATCTTCGCTGCGGAACAGTTCGAAATAGGCGTCCGGGGTGCCAGGAGACGCTGCGCGTCCGCTGGCTGGGTCAATACGCAGTGCGAGAATGCCAGCCGGTTCGGCGGGGGCGTGTTCGGGCATGCCTTCCAGTACCGCGCTCATGTATTTCATCCAGATTGGCAGCGCTACGGTGCCGCCGTATTCGCGCCGCCCCAGTGTTTGCGGCTGATCAAAGCCCGCCCAGACGGATGTCACAATGTCGGCGTTGTAACCGGAGAACCAGCTGTCCTTGGATTCGTTGGTGGTGCCGGTCTTGCCGGCAATATCGGCGCGTCCCATCGCCAGGGCTCTGCGACCGGTGCCGCGCTTGATGACGTCCTGCAGCATGCTGGTCATGATGTAGGCGGTACGTTCATCGATGATCTGTTCGGCGTACAGCGGTTGTTGCACGGGTTCGGCGTCGCTATCGAGTGGCCTGTCGTTCTGCGCGAAGGTCTCGACAGCGGCTTCGTCTCCCGGTAGTGATGGCTGGCCGTTCTCTGGTACCCGTGGCGGGTTGGCAGTGAATATCACCTTGCCGTCGCGGTCTTCGATGCGTTCGATCAGGTAGGGCTCGACCTTGTAGCCACCATTGGCGAAAGCGGTCCAGCCGACAGTGATTTCCATTGGTGTCAGGGTTGCTGTGCCGAGCGCCAGCGAAAGATTTGGCGACAAGTCTTCAGGCTTGAAGCCGAAGCGCTGTATGTAATCGATGGTGTAGCCCATGCCAAGGGTTTGCAGCAGGCGAATCGAGACCAGGTTGCGTGATTTGTACAGGGCTTCGCGCAGGCGGATCGGGCCGAGGAAGGTGTTGGTGTCGTTCCGCGGACGCCAGACCCGGTCCATGCCCTCCTCGACGAAGACGATGGGTGAGTCGTTGACCAATGTAGCGGCGGTAAAGCCTGCGTCCAGCGCTGCGCTATAGATGAAGGGTTTGAAGCTGGAACCCGGCTGGCGCTTTGCCTGGACGGCGCGGTTGTAGTTGCTTTGTCCGAAGGAGAAGCCGCCAACCAGTGCCTCAATGGAGCCGTCTATAGGGTCCAAAGACACCAGTGCTGCCTGGGCCTGCGGGACCTGGCTGAACTGTGCGACGCCATCAACGAAACGGACGCGAATAACGTCGCCGGGCGCAACCACATCGGCCGGGCTTTTGGGTTGTGGCCCCAGACTGTTGGTGTTGATGAATGGGCGCGCCCATTTGATGCTGTCCCAGCCGATGTTGTACTCGCTGCCGTCACGTAGGAGAGCGCTGATGGAGTCCTGGCCCACCTGAGTGACCACCGCGGGCTGCATCCCCGATAGGCCGCGGTAGCGACTTAGTTCCTGCAGCCAGTTCTCTCGTGGCGTATTGGCCAGTTTGGCTTCAGGTCCGCGGTAGCCGTGGCGCTGGTCGTATTCAATCAGGCCTTGGGTCACGGCCTGGTTGGCGGCAATCTGGCGCTCGCTAGTAGTGGTGGTATAGACGCGGAAACCTTCTGTGTAGGCATCGCCGCCGAAGCGGCCAACCATTTCGGCGCGTGCCATCTCGGCAATATAGGGTGCATCGAGTTCAGGTGAAGCGCCGTGATAAGCCGCATCCACCTCCTCTGCCAGGGCTTGCTGATAGCGGGCTTCATCGATCGTGCCGAGTCGGTACATACGCCCCAGGATCCAATCGCGTCTCTCCTTGGCGCGAGCTGGGTTGGTCAGTGGGTTGAATGCCGATGGAGCTTTTGGCAATCCAGCGATCATGGCCATCTGCGCCAGGCTCAGTTCGCTGATCGACTTGCCGTAGTAGACATGTGAGGCCGCTTCGATTCCGTATGCTCGATGCCCCAGATAGATCTTGTTGACGTACAGCTCTAGGATTTCGTCCTTGCTCAGCTCGCGTTCAATCTGCAGGGCGAGAAGGATTTCATTGATCTTGCGCGAGAAGCTGCGCTCGCTGGTCAGAAAGTAATTCTTTGCAACCTGCATGGTGATGGTGCTGCCGCCAGTCTGAATCTGGCCAGTTTTCAATAATTGCGTGGCAGCGCGCATCAGGCTGGAAACTTCAACGCCATAATGATTCGCGAAGTTGTCGTCCTCGGCAGCCAGCAGCGCGTCAATGAAATCTCTGGGGATTTGATTGAAGGCAATGGGTGAGCGGCGCATTTCGCCATACTCGGCAATCAGTTTTTCATCGCTGCTATAGATACGCAGCGGTATCTGTAACTGTATGCTGCGTAGCGAATCGACGGATGGCAGGTTGGGGCTGAGGTAGAGAAAGGCGCCGCTGAGACTGAGCAGAAGTCCGCAGAAAATAGCCAGGCACGACCAGAGGAAAAACTTCAGGAAACGCATCGGGGTTCATTGAATCCAGGATGGGGGAAATGGGGTGAAAGCCGCAGACGATGCTGAAAGGAAAAGCCGTTCACATTATAAGCGCTTTTTCTGCCAGGGAGCCATTTACGCTCCTGTCAAGGCTGTTATCTAATGTGGATGAACATAATTAATCCGTAAGTAGCGGATAAGATAGGAAATCGGCCGTGCTAGGGCTCTTCACGAAGAAAGCGAACACGCTGCTTGGGATCGACATCAGTTCGACGTCGGTTAAGCTCATCGAATTAAGCCGTTCGGGCTCCCGTTACAGGGTTGAGTCCTACGCAGTCGAGCCGCTGCCGCCAAATGCCGTAGTGGAAAAGAACATCGTTGAACTGGAAGGTGTGGGGCAGGCACTGACCCGTTTGCTGGCCAAGGCCAAGGCGGGGGGCAAGTCCGCAGCCGTTGCAGTATCCGGCTCCGCCGTCATCACCAAAACCATCGAAATGGAAGCGGGGCTGAATGATGATGAGTTGGAAAATCAGCTAAAGATTGAGGCTGACCAGTACATTCCCTATCCGCTTGAAGAAGTCGCAATCGACTTCGAAGTTCAGGGGCCTGCTGCACGCTCGCCGGGTCGTGTCGAGGTGCTCCTTGCAGCATGCCGCAAGGAAAACGTCGAGATCCGCGAAGCGGCGCTTGCGCTTGCAGGGCTGACTGCCAAGGTGGTCGATGTTGAAGCCTACGCTCTTGAGCGTGCATACGGATTACTGTCATCCCAGCTCGGGAGCGGGCACGATGAGCTCACCGTCGCGCTGGTAGATATCGGCGCAACCATGACCACGCTGAGCGTTCTGCACAACGGCCGCACCATCTATACCCGTGAGCAACTTTTCGGTGGGCGCCAGTTAACCGAGGAGATTCAGCGCCGCTATGGCCTGTCCATGGAAGAAGCTGGCCTGGCTAAAAAGCAGGGCGGTCTTCCAGATGACTACGACAGCGAGGTGTTGCAACCGTTCAAGGATGCGGTGGTGCAACAAGTGTCGCGCTCGCTGCAGTTCTTCTTTGCCGCAGGCCAGTTTCACGATGTCGATTACATCCTGCTGGCCGGCGGCACTGCTTCCATCAACGGGCTTGATCGGTTGATTCAGCAGAAGATCGGAACACAGACCCTGGTTGCCAACCCCTTTGCCGACATGGCCCTGAGCAGCAAGGTCAACGCGGGTGCGCTGGCCAGTGATGCGCCGTCCCTGATGATTGCCTGCGGACTGGCGCTGAGGAGTTTCGACTGATGGCTCAGATCAACCTTCTGCCCTGGCGTGAACAGCTGCGTGAAGAGCGCAAGCAGCGCTTTCTGGTCTCTCTGCTTGGCGTGCTGCTTGTGGGCGGTGGCCTGGTATTTCTTGCCGGTCAGTACCTGACGAGCTCCATTGAGCAGCAGAACGCCCGCAACGACTTTATTCGCAAAGAAATTGCAGTGCTGGATGCGCGCATATCTGAAATCAAGGAATTGCGAGAGCGTCGGCAGCAATTGCTTGAGCGTATGAAGATCATTCAGGACCTGCAGGGTAACCGGCCCATCATCGGCCGAGTGTTCGACCAGTTGGTGAGAACCCTGCCCGACGGTGTGTATTTCACGGATTTGAAGATGACAGGCAAGAACATCGCCATTGTCGGCGCAGCGGAATCCAACAACCGGGTCTCCAACCTGATGCGCAATCTGGATAGCTCAGCTTGGCTTGATGCACCGAATCTGAATGAGGTGAAGGCCGTCACTGCCGGTGCGGTGGATCAGGAAAACGTCTTCCAGCTTACGGTGCAGCAAACGCAGCCGGCAGCCGATGCTGAAGGAGGCAAGCCATGAGTTTGGCAAGCTCCCTGGAAAATCTGCGTAGCGTTGACCTGTCCGAGCTGGATATGAACAACCTCGGCTCCTGGCCGGCGGCAGTCAAGGTCATTGCTGGGATTATGTTGATGGCCCTGGTGCTGGGAGGGGGTTATTACTTCTATCTCAGCGATATGCAGGCCAACCTGGAACAGCAAAAAGCGCAGGAAGAAACGCTGAAGCAGCAGTTCTCCACGAAGGCTTTCCAGGCCGCGAACCTGGAAGCCTACAAGGAACAGATGGTCGAGATGGAGGCCTCGTTTGGCGCTCTGCTTCGTCAGTTACCCAGCGATACCGAAGTGCCAGGCCTGCTCGAGGACATCACTCGTACTGGTCTTGGAAGCGGGCTGGAGTTTGAAGAGATCAAGCTGCAGCCAGAAGTTACCCAACAGTTCTATATCGAGCTGCCGATACAGATCAAAGTTGTAGGCTCTTATCACGATCTGGCTACGTTCGTCAGTGGCGTATCGAGCCTGCCACGGATCGTCACGCTGCATGACTTCGAGATCAAGCCCGACAGCAAGGAGTCCTCATCCAGGCTGCGCATGAGCATTCTGGCCAAGACCTATCGCTATAACGACAAGGGGCTGCAGAAATGAAAGGAGCCCGACTTGTTGCGCTGGGCTTGAGCCTGGGATTGCTGAGTGGATGCGGGGTCAGCACTGATTTCGATGACCTGCGCCGTTACATGGACGAGGTTCGAGCCAAGCCCAAGGGAACCATAGAACCGTTGCCGGCCTTTCTGCCCTATGAGGCGTTTACTTATAGCGCGGCGTCCTTGCGCCATCCCTTCCAGCCACCGATGAAGATTGATCTGACGCAGCGGCAGAAAGGCTCGAAGGAAATTCAGCCCGATGAGACGCGCATCAAGCAGTTCTTGGAAGGCTTCAATATCGAAAACTTCATCATGGTCGGCACGCTGACCAATGATGCAGGCAAGTACGCCTTGATTCGAGGCGGCGAAGGGGTTCACCGAGTCAAGGTCGGTGACTATCTGGGGCGCAACCATGGCCGTATCGTCGAGGTCAGCGAGGCCGAGGTGAATGTGCTTGAAATCGTTCCTGATGGAGAGGGTGGATGGCTGGAACGCCCGCGTAGCCTGACCTTGAAAGAGCGCTCCTGAGTTCGGGGCAAAAAATGGAAAACCTTTACCGGTCTGCACAACGGAAGCCTTTTATGAATACCTCCCTCTCTCGTCTCGGTTTGTCCCTTCTGGCTGCGCTCATTTCGCCTGCGTTGCTGGCTGCGAACCTCAACACCATCGATGTGGCCTCCCTCCCTGGTGACAAGGTCGAACTCAAACTGGGGTTTGACGAGCCAGTGGCAGCGCCGCGTGGCTATACCCTTGATCAGCCGGCACGTATCGCGCTCGATCTGCCAGGTGTGTCGAACAAGCTTGGCGCCAAGAACCGTGAGCTGGGGGTCGGCAATGCGCGCAGCGTGACCGTTGTCGAGGCGCAGGGACGTACCCGGCTGATCGTCAACCTCACTTCTTTGGTGCCTTATTCGACACGTGTTGATGGCAACAACCTGTTCGTCCTGCTGGGTGAGGGTGGTGCGCCTGCTCCAGTGGCTGCGCCAGCACCAGCACAGCCGGTGGTTGGTACCGCGCAGGTTGATCGTGTGATCGCGGGCAAGTCCATCAGTAACGTTGACTTCCGGCGTGGTGAAGATGGTGCCGGTAATGTGGTCATTACTCTGTCGGACCCGTCGATCAGCCCGAACATCGAAGAGCAGGGCGGCAAGATTCGTGTTTCATTTGCCAAGACGCAGCTGCCGGAAGCCTTGCGTGTGCGCCTTGATGTGCAGGACTTCGCCACGCCAGTCAAGTTTGTTGATTCGAGCAGTAAGGCCGATGGCGCAACCATTTCCATCGAGCCAACCGGTCGCTACGACTACCTCGCTTACCAGACTGACGACAAGCTCACCATCAGTATCAAACCGCTGACTGAAGCTGAGGCCGACCAGCGCAAGGCCGAGCATTTCGCTTATTCGGGTGAAAAGTTGTCGTTGAATTTCCAGGATATTGATGTGCGCTCGGTGCTTCAGCTGATTGCCGACTTCACCGATCTCAACCTGGTGGCCAGTGACACGGTAAGTGGAAACATCACCCTGCGCCTGCAGAACGTGCCTTGGGACCAGGCGCTGGATCTGGTACTCAAGACCAAAGGTCTAGACAAGCGTCAGGTCGGCAACGTCCTACTGGTCGCGCCGGCTGAGGAAATCGCTGCCCGCGAACGACAGGAATTGGAATCGCAGCGCCAGATCGCCGAATTGGCGCCGCTGCGCCGTGAAGTAGTCCAGGTCAACTATGCCAAGGCGGCCGATATTGCCCGTCTGTTCCAGTCAGTAACCGACCGGGATGGCGCCAGCGAGGATCGTGGCTCCATCGCGGTCGACGATCGCACCAACAACATCATCGCCTACCAGACCCAAGAGCGGCTGGACGAGCTGCGCCGCATCGTAGCGCAGCTGGATATCCCGGTACGTCAGGTGATGATCGAGGCGCGTATCGTTGAGGCGAACGTGAATTATGACAAGAACCTTGGGGTTCGCTGGGGTGGTGCAAGGTCGGATGGAAAGTGGAGCGTTTACGGAAAGGATGGTGCGCAGACTTTTGACGAGGATGGTCGGCGCTACCTGCCGGGAACCGATGAGTTCGGCGACTACACCGCTGATGATGGCGTAGCGCCGGTGCCGTTCGTAGATATGGGCGTGCTCAACAGCACCTCGGGTATTGGTATCGGGCTCATTACCGACAATGTAATCCTTGACCTGCAACTTTCAGCGATGGAGAAAACCGGTAACGGCGAAATCGTTTCCCAGCCCAAGGTCATGACCGCTGACAAAGAGACGGCCAAGATTCTGAAAGGATCAGAGATTCCCTATCAGGAAGCCAGCTCCAGCGGTGCAACCAGTACTTCGTTCAAGGAAGCGGCACTTTCCTTGGAAGTGACGCCACAGATCACGCCTGACAACCGGATCATCATGGAAGTTAGGGTCAACAAGGATGCCCCCGATTGGGCTAATGCCGTCAATGGAGTACCGGGGATCGACACGAATGAAGTCAATGCGAAAGTTCTGGTTGGCGATGGCGAGACAGTTGTCATCGGCGGTGTTTTCTCCAACGCTCAGAGCAAAAGTGTAGACAAGGTTCCTTTCCTTGGGGATCTTCCGTATCTTGGTCGTCTGTTCCGTCGTGATTCTGTGCAGGATAATAAATCGGAACTTTTGATTTTCCTTACCCCGAAAATTCTCAATCATCAGGCAATAGCAGTGAGTCGCTGATTTCGGTGCCCAATATCATCCTCGTAGGCCCGATGGGAGCTGGTAAAAGCACCATCGGGCGTTTGCTCGCCAAGGAGCTGCGTCTGGTATTTCGTGACTCCGACAAGGAGATCGAACAGCGCACGGGCGTCAGCATTCCGCTGATATTCGATGTAGAGGGTGAGCAGGGCTTTCGCGAGCGGGAACACAGCGCCATTGTCGATCTGTGTCGGATGCAAGACATAGTGCTGGCTACGGGTGGCGGTGCGGTGTTGCGGCAGGACAACAGGCAAGCGCTGCGTGAAGGTGGGCAGGTTATCTATCTGTGTACCTCGGTTGAACAGCAGCTCGACCGCACTTCGCGAGACCGCAATCGCCCGTTATTGCAGACTCCCAACCCACGGCAAATGCTGAGCGACTTGATGGCGCTGCGAGACCCGTTGTACCGGGAAGTCGCCGACATCATCGTCGAGACCGACGAGCGCCCTCCGCGCTTGGTCGTCGGTGGAATTCTCGAACAGCTACGCTCGCTTTCACCTCGTGAATGCCCTGACGATTCTGCGCTATCCTAAGCCCCTTTAATTCACGGGGGCCTATATGCAGAGTCTGGATGTTGATCTCGGCGAGCGCAGCTATCCGATCCTTATAGGTGAGCAGCTAATCGATCGTGGTGAGTTGTTGGCTCCTCACATACGCGGTAAGCAGGTGGCCATTGTCACCAACGATACCGTCGCTCCGCTTTATCTCGAACGTCTGATGCAGAGCCTCGCTGGCTACACTGTCACGCCTGTGGTTCTACCTGATGGCGAGGCTTGGAAAAACTGGGAAACCTTGCAGTTGATCTTCGATGGCCTGTTGTCGGCCAGGCATGACCGCAAGACCACGATCATTGCTCTGGGTGGCGGCGTGATTGGCGACATGGCCGGATTTGCGGCAGCCAGCTACCAGCGCGGCGTGAATTTTATCCAGGTTCCGACGACGCTGCTGTCCCAAGTTGATTCGTCGGTAGGCGGCAAGACCGGTATCAATCATCCGCTGGGCAAAAACATGATTGGTGCCTTCTACCAGCCGCAACTGGTGCTGATCGATACAGCCACGCTGGCGACCTTGCCGGCGCGAGAGTTGTCGGCGGGCCTGGCCGAAGTCATTAAATATGGGCTGATCTGCGACGAACCTTTCCTGGGCTGGCTCGAAGAGAATATCGACAGGCTGCGGGAGCTCGACCAGGTCGCGCTGACCGAGGCCATTCGCCGCTCCTGTGCTGCCAAGGCGGCAGTGGTCGGTGCGGACGAGCGTGAAGCGGGCGTTCGTGCCACGCTAAATCTGGGGCATACCTTCGGTCATGCCATCGAAACCCATCAAGGCTATGGCGCCTGGTTACATGGCGAAGCGGTTGCGGCGGGTACCGTAATGGCGCTGGAAATGTCACGTCAGCTTGGTTGGATTTCCATCGACGAGCGGGACCGTGGAGTGCGCCTGCTTGCGCGCGCTGGCTTGCCGGTGGTTCCGCCGTCTGACATGACCCCAGACGATTTTATGCAGCACATGGCGGTCGACAAGAAGGTCCTCGACGGTCAGCTGCGTCTGGTGTTGCTCAAGCAGCTGGGCGAGGCCGTGGTAACGGGCGAGTTCCCCCGCGAGGTGCTGGACGCCACATTGCGTGTCGACTATGACCTCCTGACGCTACAGTCGAGAACCTGAGAGAATTTTCATGACCAGTTTGTCTGCCGATGATTCGCTCCTGAACCACTACGGGTTCAGCCATGATCCCTTCGCCCCCCGCGTGCCCGGTTTCAAATTTTTCCCTGCCCAGCGCAAGCCGGTGCTGGGACAGCTGCATCACCTTGCACGCTACAGCCAGCTGTTGCTGGTGGTGACAGGGCCTGAAGGCAGCGGCAAGACGCTGGTGCGCCAGGCGCTGGTTGCCAGTAGTAACAAGCAATCGGTACAGAGTGTGGTGATCAGCCCTCAGGCCACCATGGATTCGAATCTAGTCCTGCAGCAGGTCGCCCAGGCGCTGGGAAGTCCGCGTACCGACTTTGATTCGATCATGGCGCAGATCATCCAGCTGGCGCTGACCGGGCAGGAGATCTATCTGCTGGTCGACGATGCCGAGCAGCTGACTGGTGCCGCCGTAGAGACGTTATTGCGCCTTGCAGCAGGGAGCCCGGAAGGCCGGCCGCATGTGTTCCTGTTCGGCGAGGAGTCTCTCCTGGCACGGTTGGAAGCGCTGGTGGATGGTGAAGAGCGCTTCCACGCAATTGCGCTTCAACCATATGAAGAAGATGAAACCAGGGAATACCTGTCGTTGCGCCTTGAAGGTGCTGGTGGTGGGCTGGATTGCTTCAATGAAGAGCAGATTTTGCGCATCCATGAGCAATCTGGTGGCTGGCCGGGTGCAATAAATCAGGTTGCGCGCGAAGAATTGATCGATGCAATGCACCATTCCAGGGCAAAAAAGAAGTCGGGAGGCTGGGGCTTTCCGCTTCCGATGAGGCACCTGATGGCATTGCTGGGCGTACTCTGCATTGTCGCGGTTGCGTTGTTCTTCATGCGTGATGGGGATGATGAACGGCCCGTGCCGCCTGTTACCACCAGTCTGCCGCTCGGCATAGCGGCGGAACCAGAGACATCGCAAGGCAATGCTGAATCTGGCGCTGCTGAAGATGCGTCAGTACCTGCGTCTCAGCCGCCAATTGTTCGGGAGCCACTCGCTGCTGCCAGTAGTGCGGATGTCGATGATTTCCCGCTACAGGATGCGCCGCCGACTGCCCCGGCGCCGATTCCCGAGCAGACACGCGAGCCCGTAAGCAACGCAATTCCTGTTGCGCCACCTACGCCAGCGCCCCAGCCTGTTGCTCCAGCTCCAGCTCCAGCTCCAGCTCCAGCTCCAGCTCCAGCTCCAGCTCCGCGGGAGCCAGCGCCAGTGGCAACGCCTGCTCCGGTTGCGGCGGCAGGCTGGTATGGCAGCCAGCCTGCCGGCAACTACTTGATTCAGATTCTCGGCACCCGCAATGAAAGCAATGCCCAGGCGCTGGTGAAGCAGCACGGTAGCGGCTATCGCTACTTCACCAAGCAGCATGAAGGCAGGCCGCTGTATGTGGTCACCTATGGCAGTTTCCCCAATCGTAACGCGGCGACCCAGGCAATCAAATCATTGCCGGCTGCCTTGCAGGTTGGAAAACCCTGGATACGAAATTTTTCTGGCGTACAACAGGAAATAGCCAAAAAACCTTAAATAAATGCCCCAAAAAAGTGCGCAACGCACCTTTTTGGGGCTTGCAAAAAATAATTGTGTCGTTCTAGCTCGCTTTGTAAACTGCTCCCCCGTTGCTCGCGTCCATTTTGGGGCGTTGCTCTGTATGGCCGGTAAGGGGTTGATTTACAACGTATTTAGCTGGAGCGCCTATGAGAGCAGGTCTGTTTCGTCCTGAAGAGTTCAAGGATAACTGTGGCTTCGGGTTGATTGCCCATATGCAGGGCGAAGCGAGCCATCACCTGCTGCAGACAGCCATCCAGTCACTGACCTGCATGACCCACCGCGGCGGCATCAACGCTGATGGCAAGACCGGCGATGGCTGCGGGCTGCTGATGCAGAAGCCGGACGCCTTTATGCGCCTCATGGCCCGTCAGCACTTCGATGCCGAGCTGCCGGATCTCTACGCTGTCGGCATGGTCTTCCTTGACCAGGACCCCATCAAAGCCGAGGCCGCCCGCGCCTGTTTCAATGAACAAATCCTCGCCCAGGGCCTGACCCTTGTTGGCTGGCGCGAAGTGCCGGTAGATACTTCGGTCTTGGGTCGCCTGGCTCTGGAGCGATTACCGCGCATCGAGCAGCTGTTTGTCAGTGCCGAAGGTCTGTCCGAGCGCGAGTTCGGTATCAAACTGTTCATGAGCCGTCGCCGCACTGAGGTGGCGTTAGCCGAGGACAAGCAGTTCTACGTCTGCAGCTTCTCCGACAAGGACATCATCTACAAAGGCCTGATGATGCCGGCCGACCTGGCGCAGTTCTACCCGGATCTGAGCGACGAGCGCCTGGCGACCGCCATCTGCGTCTTTCACCAGCGCTTTTCCACCAACACCATGCCGCAGTGGCCGCTGGCGCAGCCGTTTCGCTTTCTTGCCCACAACGGCGAGATCAACACCATCACCGGCAACCGTAACTGGGCCCAGGCGCGCCGTCTGAAGTTCGCCAACGAGCTGCTGCCGGATCTGCAAAGCCTTGACCCGCTGATCAATCGCAGCGGCTCCGACTCCTCCAGCATGGACAATATGCTGGAGCTGCTGGTCACCGGTGGTATGGACTTGTTCCGCAGCCTGCGCATGATCATTCCGCCGGCCTGGCAGAACATGGAGACCATGGATCCGGATCTGCGCGCTTTCTACGAATACAACTCCATGCACATGGAGGCCTGGGACGGCCCGGCGGGTGTGGTGCTTACCGATGGTCGCCACGCGATCTGCCTGCTCGACCGTAATGGCCTGCGCCCGGCACGCTGGATTACCACCAAAAATGGCTACATCACGCTGGCATCTGAAGTCGGCGTCTGGGATTACCAACCTGAGGATGTCATCGCCAAGGGTCGTGTCGGACCGGGCCAAATTCTGGCTGTGGATACACATACCGGACAGATCCTGCACACCGACGACATCGACAGTCACCTGAAATCGCAGCATCCCTACAAGAAGTGGCTGCGCCAGTATGCGTTGCGCATCCAGTCGACCCTGGACGATAACGATCACGGTTCGGCTTTCTACGATGCTGACCAGCTCAGGCAGTACATGAAGATGTTCCAGGTCACCTTCGAGGAGCGTGATCAGGTGCTGCGGCCGCTGGCTGAGCAGGGCCAGGAAGCGGTGGGCTCCATGGGCGATGACACACCGATGGCCGTTCTTTCGCGCCGGGTGCGTTCGCCCTACGACTACTTCCGTCAGCAGTTCGCTCAGGTCACCAACCCGCCGATCGATCCGCTGCGCGAAGCCATCGTGATGTCCCTGGAAACCTGTCTGGGCGCCGAGCGTAACGTCTTCGAGGAAACGGCTGACCACGCCAATCGTGCAATCCTGACGACTCCAGTGATCTCGCCGGCGAAGTGGCGGACCATCATGGAGATTGATCGGCCGGGCTTCGAGCGCGAGCTGATCGACCTTAACTACACCTATAACGGCAGTGATCAATCGCTCGGGCTCGAAGCAGCGGTGCGCAATATCGCCGACCAGGCCGAAGAGGCCGTGCGCAGCGGCAAGGTATTGCTGATCTTGAGCGATCGCAACATCGCTCCCGGCAAATTGCCGGTGCATGCCTCGCTGGCGGTGGGAGCCGTGCATCACCGGCTCATCGAGACCGGCCTGCGCTGCGACTGCAATATTCTTGTCGAGACTGCTACGGCGCGTGATCCGCACCATTTCGCGGTGCTGATTGGCTTCGGCGCGACGGCGGTCTACCCCTTTCTCGCCTACGAGGTGCTGAGTGATCTGATCCGTACCGGCGAGGTGCTTGGCGATCTCTACGAGGTGTTCAAACACTACCGCAAGGGCATCACCAAGGGTCTGCTGAAGATCATCTCGAAGATGGGCATTTCGACCATCACCTCCTATCGCGGCGCGCAGCTGTTCGAGGCGGTGGGTCTGGCCGATGAGGTGGTGGAGCTGAGCTTCCGTGGTGTTGCCAGTCGCATCAAGGGTGCGCGTTTCGTCAACCTCGAAGCCGAGCAGCAGGCGCTCGCCGCGGAGGCGTGGAACAATCGCAAGCCGATCCAGCAGGGTGGTCTGCTCAAGTTCGTCCATGGCGGCGAATACCACGCCTATAACCCGGATGTGGTCGGTGCACTGCAAAAAGCGGTGCAGAGCGGCAGCTACGGACTCTTCAAGGAATACACCGCGCTGGTCGATCAGCGGCCGGTATCCATGCTGCGCGATCTGCTTAAGCTGAAGGAGGCCGAGCGTCCGCTGGCCCTGGAGGAAGTCGAGCCGCTGGATACGATCCTCAAGCGCTTCGATGCCGCTGGCATTTCCCTCGGCGCCCTTTCGCCTGAGGCGCATGAGGCCATCGCCGAAGCCATGAACCGCATTGGTGGGCGTTCCAACTCCGGCGAAGGTGGTGAGGACCCGGCTCGCTACGGCACCGTGCGCAGCTCGAAGATCAAGCAGGTGGCCACTGGTCGTTTCGGGGTGACACCGGAATATCTGGTCAACGCCGAGGTGCTGCAGATCAAGGTGGCCCAGGGTGCCAAGCCGGGCGAAGGCGGGCAACTGCCGGGTGGCAAGGTCAACGGACTGATTGCCAGGCTGCGTTATGCGGTGCCGGGTGTGACCCTGATTTCGCCGCCACCGCACCATGACATCTATTCCATCGAGGATCTGGCGCAGCTGATCTTCGACCTCAAGCAGGTCAATCCGCAGGCGCTGGTCTCGGTGAAGCTGGTGGCCGAGCCCGGTGTCGGCACCATCGCCGCCGGGGTGGCCAAGGCCTACGCCGACCTGATCACCATCTCCGGTTACGACGGCGGCACCGGCGCCTCACCGCTGAGCTCGATCCGTTACGCCGGCTCGCCCTGGGAACTGGGCCTGGCCGAAACCCACCAGACCCTGCGCGGCAACGACCTGCGCGGCAAAATCCGGGTGCAAACCGACGGTGGCTTGAAGACCGGCCTTGACGTGGTCAAAGCCGCCATTTTAGGCGCTGAGAGCTTCGGCTTCGGTACCGCGCCGATGATCGCCCTGGGCTGCAAGTACCTGCGTATCTGCCACCTGAACAACTGCGCCACCGGTGTGGCCACGCAGAATGACCAGCTGCGCAAGGACCATTTCATCGGCACCGTGGACATGGTGGTGAACTTCTTCACCTTCGTCGCCGAGGAAACACGCGAGTGGCTGGCCAGGCTCGGTGTACGCAGCCTGCAGGATTTGATCGGGCGCACCGATCTGCTGGAAATCCTGCCGGGGGAGTCCGCCAAGCAGGCGAATCTGGATCTCACGCCGCTACTGGGCAGTGACCATATTCCAGTGGACAAGCCTCAATACTGCCAGGTTGAGAAAAACCCGCCTTTCGATCAGGGCTTGCTGGCCGAGCGGATGGTCAACCTCGCACTTGATGCCATCAAGGCTGGCAGCGGCGGTGAATTCGAGCTGGATATCTGCAACTGCGACCGTTCAATCGGCGCGCGGATCTCCGGCGAGATCGCTCGTGTTCACGGAAACCAGGGCATGAAGGCTTCGCCCATCACCTTCCGTTTCAAAGGCACCGCGGGGCAGAGCTTTGGCGTGTGGAACGCTGGTGGTCTGCACATGTACCTCGAAGGCGATGCCAACGATTACGTGGGCAAGGGCATGACTGGCGGCAAGCTGGTGGTTACACAGCCGAAGGCCAGCGACTTCCGCTCGAAGGACTCGGCCATCATCGGCAACACCTGCCTGTACGGCGCCACTGGCGGCAAGCTGTTCGCAGCCGGTACGGCGGGCGAGCGCTTCGCGGTACGCAACTCCGGAGCCCACACGGTGGTGGAAGGCACCGGGGATCACTGCTGCGAATACATGACCGGCGGCTTCGTCTGCGTGCTGGGCAAGACCGGACACAACTTCGGTTCGGGCATGACCGGCGGCTTCGCTTATGTGCTGGATATGGACAACAGTTTTATCGACCGGGTGAACAACGAGCTGGTCAACCTGCAGCGGATCACCGGTGAAGCGATGGAGGCCTATCGCAGCCACCTGCAGGGGGTGTTGCGCGAATACGTGGCGGAAACCGGGAGCGAGTGGGGCGCGGAACTGCTGGAAGACCTGGACGACTATCTGCGCCGCTTCTGGCTGGTCAAGCCCAAGGCGGCCAACCTGGCGAACCTGCTGTCCAGCACCCGCGCGAACCCGCAATAGTGCAGCTTCAAGCCGCAGCTTCAGCCCAACCGGGGTCCGAGGCGCGGCTCCGTGATCGTCCTGCGGCTTGCAGCTTGAGGCTTGCCGCTGCTGTTGAGAGGTTTTTGAAATGACTGAACGTCTGCATAACGACTTCCAGTTTATCGAGGTCGGCCGCAAGGACCCGAAGAAGAAGCTGCTGCGCGAGCGCAAGAAGGAGTTCGTCGAGATCTACGAGCCCCTCAAGCCGTTACAGGCCTGTGAACAGGCGCATCGCTGCTTGGGCTGCGGCAACCCTTATTGCGAGTGGAAGTGCCCGGTGCACAACTACATACCCAACTGGCTCAAGCTGGTCTCCGAGGGCAATATCCTCGCCGCCGCCGAGCTGGCTCACCAGACCAATACGTTACCGGAAGTCTGCGGCCGCGTCTGTCCGCAGGACCGCCTGTGCGAGGGCGCTTGCACCCTTAACGACGGCTTCGGCGCGGTGACCATCGGCTCGGTGGAGAAATACATCGCTGACACCGCCTTTGCCATGGGTTGGCGTCCGGACATGTCTCAGGTCAAACCAACCGGCAAGCGCGTCGCAGTCATTGGCGCCGGCCCGGCTGGCTTGGGTTGCGCTGACGTGCTGGTGCGCGCTGGCGTGACCCCGGTGGTATTCGACCGCAACCCGGAGATCGGTGGTCTGCTGACTTTCGGTATCCCCGAGTTCAAGCTGGAAAAAAGTGTGCTCAGCCGCCGTCGGGAAATCTTCAGCGGCATGGGCATCGAGTTCCGCCTCAATACCGAAATCGGGCGGGACATCAGCATCGAGCAGCTGCTGGCCGAGTACGACGCCGTGTTCATGGGCATGGGCACCTACACCTACATGAAGGGCGGCTTTCCCGGCGAAGATCTGCCGGGGGTGCATGATGCGCTGGATTTCCTCATCGCCAACGTCAACCGCAACCTGGGCTTTGAGAAATCGGCGGAAGATTTCGTCGACCTGCGCGGCAAACGGGTGGTGGTTCTCGGCGGTGGCGATACGGCGATGGACTGCAACCGCACCTCGATCCGCCAGGGCGCCAAGAGCGTGACCTGCGCCTACCGTCGCGACGCAGCCAACATGCCGGGCTCGCGGCGGGAAGTGAAAAATGCCAAGGAGGAGGGGGTTAAATTTCTCTTCAACCGTCAGCCTATCGCCATCGTCGGGGAAGGCCGAGTGGAAGGCATCAAGGTGGTGGAAACCCGCCTGGGCGCAGCGGATGCACAGGGCCGCCGCAGCCCCGAGCCAATCCCCGGTTCGGAGGAGATCATCCCGGCGGATGCCGTATTGATCGCCTTCGGCTTCCGCCCGAGCCCAGCCGACTGGTTCGGTGCTCAGGAAATCCAGATGGACACACAAGGCCGGGTGATCGCGCCGGAAATGGGCAAGTTCAAGCACCAGACCAGCAACCCGAAGATCTTTGCCGGTGGCGACATGGTGCGCGGTTCGGACCTGGTGGTGACGGCAATCTTCGAAGGCCGGCAGGCCGCCGAAGGGATTCTGGATTACCTGGAAGTCTGATCATTCGCTGGGCGGATCACGTTTCATCGATCCACGGGGTGGCGGTCCACCAAGGGGGTGGATCCACCAAGTGAAGTTGCGGGTGGATATAAAAAGCGATATCCACCCTGCGCCTGGCGCAGTCATCTGACCTGAATCAAGATGACACCTAAGGCACGGCCCTCGCCCGTGCCTTTTGTGATGGGCTTTGCGACAATGCGCGGCACTCTTTTTGCCGGAAGCCAGACATGACTGTCCTGAAGAACGATCGTTTCCTTCGTGCCCTGCTCAAGCAGCCCGTAGACGTCACCCCGGTGTGGATGATGCGCCAGGCCGGGCGCTACTTGCCGGAATACCGCGCGACCCGCGCCCAGGCTGGGGATTTCGTCAGATTGATGAAGAATCCCGAGCTGGCCTGCGAGGTCACCATCCAGCCGCTGGACCGCTACCCGCAGATCGACGCAGCGATCCTCTTCTCCGACATCCTCACCATCCCTGATGCCATGGGCCAGGGGCTTTACTTCGAAACCGGTGAAGGCCCGCGCTTTAAAAAGCACGTGAGCAGCATGGCTGACGTCGAGGCACTGCCGATTCCGGACCCGGAAAACGATCTGGGCTACGTGATGGACGCTGTGCGCACCATCCGTCGCGAGCTCAATGGCCGAGTGCCGCTGATCGGTTTCTCCGGCAGCCCATGGACGCTGGCCACTTACATGGTTGAGGGCGGCTCGTCGAAGGACTTCCGCAAGACCAAGGCCATGCTTTACAACACTCCGGAGGCCATGCACGCCCTTCTGGATAAGCTCGCACAGTCGGTTACCAGCTACCTCAACGGGCAGATCAAAGCGGGCGCACAGGCGGTGCAGATCTTCGATTCCTGGGGCGGTGCGCTGTCTTCGGCGGCTTATCAGGAGTTCTCCCTGGCTTATATGCGCAAGATCGTCTCCGGGCTGATTCGCGAGCATGAAGGGCGTCGTGTCCCGGTGATCTTGTTCACCAAGGGCGGCGGCCTGTGGCTGGAAAGCATGGCCGAGGTTGGCGCCGAAGCGCTGGGCCTGGACTGGACCTGCGACATCGGCAGCGCCCGCGCACGGGTCGGCAACCAGGTTGCGCTACAGGGCAACATGGACCCTGCCGTTCTCTACTCAAGCCCGGAATCGATCCGTGCTGAAGTGGCGCGCATTCTCGCTTCCTACGGACAGGGCAACGGCCATGTGTTCAACCTCGGCCACGGCATCACCCCCGAAGTTGATCCTGAAAACGCCAAGGCCTTCTTCGCAGCGGTGCACGAGCTGTCTGCGCAATACCATCAATAAGCACCAAGACTGGAGCTGACGTAGGGTGGATCACGCTTTATCGATCCACCGGGTGGCGATCCACCGGGTGCGCCGCCTCAGGTCGTCCATAAAGACATCCTTTTCAGGCTACGTCTCTGATGGTTGCTGCAAACACGTGAGGCCCATGAAGCCCTCGCCACATTCGGCGCGGGCTCGCGCTGCCCACGAAGCAGTGCATTAACCGCGACCTCTGGAAGCGCAGCCCTCGGCGCGAAGCTTTTACGGCATCGGCCAGAGGAGGGTGGTTTACCAACCCGTAACTCTTTCTCTGCAGCTTGGCTCAGGGCTGCTGGTAATGCCCTGGCGCGCCGCTTGATTCATCTTCATGAATCAGTTTGGTTACGCGAATATCGGTAATTCCCACCACTTCCGCCTGGCGCAGCAGCTCGGTTTCGCCAGCTTCGGCGTCGGGCATCACCAGGCTGTTTTCGGCGTCGGCGTTGTGATGCTCGATCAGACGCCGGGCTGCATCGCCCTGGGAAAGGCTGTCATCTTCCAGCTCGATGATCTGCGCGCGTGGATCGTTCTGAAAGATGTAGTTCACTTCGAACTTGTTGGGCGATCGGTTTCCGAACATGGCAGTTCTCCTCTAAAGATTGGGTCTGCCCTGTTGACTCACCGGTCCACTTATTCGTTCGCTACGTTGGTCGAGTGACCGTGGAGGAGCAATTCGCGAAGCGCCGGGATTCGGCGCCCGACACGCCTGCCACTAGCAGGTGGATCGACAACCTGCGATCCACCTCATGCAGCTGTTTGGCCGCTTATTTCACCTTGGCGAAGTTCGCCTTGAGGGCGACGCCCGCCATGACCGCGCCGGCGTGGCATTCGTACTTGCTGCTGTCCTTGTACTCGACGTGTTTGTAGTTGCTGACGATATCCACCACGGCATTGGCGCCGGCGGCTTTGGCAGATTTTTCCATGCCGATCAGCGCGGACTGCAAGGCCCAGCTGCAGGCGGCTTCGTCGGTCTTGTTGAAGGCGTTGGTCTTCTTGCTGGTGGTCACGCCGCTACGCACGATCTGTGCGCCCGCCGGGCGCTTGGCCAGGTAGAACTTGACACTCCCGTCAAGCCGACCGGCGGCGACTGCCTCGGCTACCACTGCATCGAAGGGCAGATAGTGGGTGGTATCGCGCGCCTGGCTGATACCGGGCAGGCTGCAAAGCACGAGCGCCGCGCCGATCCATGTTGATTTTTTCATTGTTCATCTCCTTGCGGTGGGTGATTCAGGGCTGTGTCCCAGTTACGTATCGCCAGATCACGGTCAGGGCCGGCCCGCGATAGGAAACGCAGTATTGTCAGCGCAGCTATTTTCAGCGGTCTGTCAGGGCCAGCGGCGGAAGATCAGCGACGTATTGATCCCACCAAAGGCGAAATTGTTGTTCATCACATACTCGTGCTGCATGGCGCGTGGCGCCCCGACGATATAGTCCAGCTCGCCGCAGCGCGGGTCGATCTGATCCAGATTAAGCGTATGAATATAGCGGTCGGTATTCATCATCTCGATGCTGAACCAGGACTCCAGAGCCCCGCAGGCGCCCAAGGTGTGACCGAGGTAACTCTTCTGCGAGCTGATGGGCATGCGTGAGCCGAACAGTGCATGGGTCGCCTGGGTTTCGGCGATATCGCCCTGGTCGGTGGCCGTGCCGTGGCCGTTGACGTAGCCGATGGCATCCGGTGAGAGATTGGCATCTTCCAGCGCCAGCTCCATGGCGCGGCGCATGGTGGCCTGCTCCGGCTTGGTTGCGTGTTGGCCGTCGGCATTGCTACCGAATCCCACCAGCTCGGCATGGATGGTCGCGCCGCGCGCAAGGGCGTGTTCCAGCTCTTCTAGCACCAGCATGCCGGCGCCTTCGCCGATCACCAGACCGTCGCGGCCAACGTCGTAGGGGCGTGGCGAGGTGTGCGGCGCGTCGTTCTTGAGGCTGGTGGCATAGAGTGCGTCGAAGACCATCGCTTCGGTGGCGCAGAGCTCCTCGGCACCGCCGGCGAGCATCATCGGCAGCCGCCCGAACCTGATGGCCTCGTAGGCATAGCCGATGCCCTGGCTGCCGCTGGTGCAGGCGCTGGAGGTGGGGATCACCCGTCCAGTGAGGCGGAAGAAGATGCTGATATTGGCCGCTGTGGTGTGCGGCATCATGCGGATATAAGAGTTGGCGTTGAGTCCGTCCGCCACCGAGTTGAGCAGCATGTTGCCGAAGGCCTTGACCTCCTCGGTGCTGCCAGTGGACGAGCCGCAGGCCACGCCCATGCGGCCGTCGCGAATACTGTTGTCGTCCAGCAGACCGGCATGGGCCAACGCTTGTTCGGCGGCTTTTACAGACAGGCGCGAGACGCGGCCCATGCTGCGCAGTTGTTTGCGCGTCCAGTGCGCCGGCACGACGAAATCATCCACAGGACCGCCCAAGCGTGTGTTCAGCTCAGTGAAGCGAGCCCACTCGTCCATGTGCCGAATGCCGCTGCGGTTGGCGCTGAAGTTGGCTTCGATGCTGGCCCAGTCGCTGCCCAGCGAGGTGACGCCAGCCATGCCGGTGATGACTACACGCTTCATCAGCACAGCCCGCCGTTAACCGCCAGCACCTGGCGGGTGATGTAGCTGGCCTCTGCCGACATGAGGAAGTTGACCGCTGCGGCCACTTCATCGGGCGTACCCATGCGTTGCGCGGGAATCATCTTGAGCATTTCCTCGATCGGCAGATCTTCATCCAGCATGTCGGTGTCGATCAGGCCCGGGGCGACGCAGTTGACGGTGATGCGACGCTTGCCCAGCTCCACTGCTAGCGCCTTGGCCGCGCCGATCACACCGGCCTTTGATGCACTGTAGTTGACCTGGCCACGGTTGCCGATCATGCCCGAAACGGAAGTGATGCAGACGATGCGTCCTGGCTGGCGGCGGCGGATCATCGGCATGGTCAACGGTTGCAGGACATTGTAGAAACCGTCGAGGTTGGTTCGCAGCACCAGGTCCCAATCCTCGTCAGTCAGCGCCGGAAAGGCGCCGTCACGGGTCAGGCCGGCGTTGCAGACCACGCCATAGTAAGCGCCGTGCTGCTCGATATCGGCTTCCAGCTGTTCGCGGCAGGCCGCGCGGTCGGCAATGTCGAATTGCAGGATGCGCGCCTGGCGTCCCAACGCATGGATTTCCGCCTGTACGGCTTCGGCTTCACTGCGACGGGCGCGGCAATGCAAAACGATATCGTGGCCGCTGCGGGCCAGGCGCACGGCGATGGCGCGACCGATGCCGCGGCTGGAGCCGGTGACCAGGATGCTTTCACTCATGAACGGGTTTCTTCCAGATAGCGCGCCACTTCCGGCGGGCGGAATACATTGAGACGGGCTTCGGCATGGATGCCGGCGCCGTCGAGATGGCATTCGAACACGCCCATGCCGCTGTCATCCTGCAGCGAGCGGCTGGCTACGATGCGTAGCTCGCTGCCGAGCGCGAAGGCTTCGACGTTGCACTCATAGCGGCGGGTGCCGAGCAGAAAGCCTAGCTCAACCGGCAGGCCGGCCTGGCGGGCATGGCAACCGGCAAAGGCCGCCACGCTTTGAGCCATGAGCTCGACGCCAACCCAGGCGGGCAAGCTGCCGTCTGGCAGGCTCAGCAGGCCGGGGCGTACTGTCAGGCAGGTCACCACGTTGTCATCATCAAACGACTCGACGGCGTCCAGCAGGATCATGTCGCCGGCGTGGGGCAGTAGCTGGGCAATCGGCCAAATACTCAATTGGCGTCTCCCAGGATCAGGCTGATGTTGTTGCCGCCGAAGGCGAAGGAATTGCTCATCATCCGCCGTGGATGTACAGCGCTCAGCGAAGTGCCGGTGGTGACCAGCTGTAGCACAGGCAGGGCGTGGTCCTGCTCGCCGTCCCAGAGATGCGGCGGCAGCTGTTGTGCAGTATTGAATTCGGACAGCGCCAGCCAGCAGAACGCCGCCTCCAGCGCACCGGCTGCACCCAGAGTGTGGCCGGTGAGCGGCTTGCTCGATGAGCAGGGCACGCCACCTGGGAAAACCGCGGCGACGGCGCGGCTTTCCATGGCGTCGTTGTGCTCGGTGGCGGTGCCGTGCAGGTTGAGGTAGGCGATCTGCTCCGGTGCGCAGGCAGCATTGGTCAACGCCTGGCGCATCGCCTCGATGGCACCGCGGCCCTCCGGATCGGGAGCGGAAATATGGTGGGCGTCGGAACTGGCGCCGGCGCCAAGCAGGGCGATGGGTGCTGGCTCGCGGGTCATCAGGAACAGCGCCGCGGCTTCGCCGATATTTATGCCGTCACGATGGGCCGAGAACGGCTTGCAGACCTTTGTGCTGGTGGCCTCCAGAGCGCTGAAGCCTTGCAGGGTCAGGTCGCAGAGGCTGTCGACGCCGCCGCACAGCACCGCATCGCAGATCCCCGCATCCAACAGACGCTTGGCGCTCTGCAGTGCGCGTGCGCCGGACGTGCAGGCGGTGGAAATGGAGTAGCTCGGACCGGCCAGCCCCAGACGATCGCTGAGAAAACTCGCCGGAGCCGAGAGTTCCTGATGGCCATAGTGATAGCTCGGGGGCAATTGACCATCCCGCACCAGCTCGGCGATGCCCTGGCTGGCTTCCTGGATGCCGGTGGTGCTGGTGCCCAGGACCACACCGATGCGCGCCGGGCCGAAGCGGGCGATGACAGCGGTGATTTCGTTTTCGATTTCCTCGGCGGCGGCCAGCAGCAGGCGATTGTTGCGGGTCGCATCACGCAAGGCCGCATCGGCCAGGGACGGCAATTCATCAAGCACCGCTCCGACCGGTAGGCTGCGCCCGGCGACCGATGCTGGCCAGGTACGCATGCCCGAGCCGTCGCCAGCGAACAGGCGCCGGGCCACTTCGGCTTTGCCGCGACCCAGCGCGCAGATGACGCCAAGGGCGTTCAGGTAGCCGCTCATTGCGGTCGGGCTCCATCGTCGAGGGGGGCGACACCATAGGACAGCCCGGTGCCCACGTCGAGCTGGAAGCGACCGTTGTGCTGATAGAGAACGTGCCAGTGCTGCGCGCCGTGCAGGCGACGTGCGTTGGCCTGGCGCGTCCAGTCCAGTCCGGCATAGAGCCGGTCGAGCTGGTCATCAGGGGTCAGGGCAAATAGCAATGCAGCAAACAGCTCGCGTGCCTCGGGGTTGGGCGGCAGCAGGCCGTCGGCCTGCCAGCGGCCGTTTACCAGCAGCTGTCGCGCCAGAGGCGTGCCCAAGGGAGACAGCAACGTCCAGCGCAGCGCCTGCTGTTCCTGCTGGATCACCAGCAACTGGTCCTGGCTGCCCGCGACGCTGTGCTGCTGGATATGCAGCTGCAACGGCAATTGCAGGCGTGGCTGCTCGCTGGGCAGTGGCAGCTGACTGGCGCAGCCGACTAGCAGCAACAAGCCCAGCAACAGCCAGGCAAAACGCAGCCTGCACTCAGGCATCGTTGCGGCACAGCTCGGCCAGCACCCGCAGGCGGCGTCGGGATTCAGCGACATAAGGATTGCTTTCGTCCCAGGCATAGCCGGCGAGAATCGAGCTGATCATCCGGCGGATCTCCGGCTGGGCGTGTTCGTAGTAGATGACATCCTGGAAGCTGCAATCGTACCAACCCTCCACGTAGGTGCGGAAGGTATCAACGCCGCGCTTGAGGGGGATGGCGAACTCGGTCTCCCAGTCCACCGTTTCCCCCGACAACTGGCGATGCAGTGCATCGGCGGCCATGCTCGAGGAGCGCATGGCGATGGTCACGCCGGAGGAGAACACCGGGTCGAGAAACTCCGCCGCATTGCCCAGCAGCGCAAAACCAGGGCCGTGCAGCGACTTGACGTTGGCTGAGTAGCCGCCGATAAGCCGTGCCGGGGTGTCCCATTCGGCGTTCTTCAGGATGCGCCTCAGGTTCGGCGCCTCGTTGACGAATTCCTTCAGGCAGGCATCAAGATCCAGCGGGCGGCCTTCATAGCGTTCGGCGCGGGCAACTACGCCCAATGAGCAGCGACCGTTGCTGAAGGGGATGGTCCAGTACCAGACATCACGCATCTCTGGATGTGTGGTGATGAGGATCTTGTTGCGGTCAAATTGCGGGTCGTCGATGTTGTCCTGAATGTGAGTGAACACCGCGCGGCGTACCGGGAAGCTCGACGGTGCTTCCAGGTCCAGCAGGCGCGGCAGCACGCGACCGTAGCCGCTAGCGTCGAGCACGAAGTTGGTCTCGATCATGTACTCACTGCCGTCGGCGCGGCGCACCTGCAGCCGTGGGCGCGGGCTGGAGAAGTCCGCAGCGATGAGTTCTTCCTCATAGCGGATTTCCACACCCTGCAGCTCGGCCTGATCGGCCAGCAGCTTGTCGAAGTCGGCGCGCTGAACCTGATAGGTGCTGCCGTGACCCTCGGTGAACTTGTCGCGGAAGTCGAACTCGGTGTAGCGCTCACCCCAGCCGAAGGCCGCGCCGTGCTTGGTCTGGAAACCGTGGGCTTGCACGGCTTCGAGCATGCCGGCTTCCTCGATGAAGTCCAGGCAGTGCGACAGCAGGCTCTCGCCGATGGAGAAGCGCGGGAAGCGCTGGCGCTCCAGGATCAGCACCTCATGCCCCTTGCGCTTGAGCAGCGCGCCGGCGATTGAGCCGGAAGGGCCGGCACCGATAATCACGACTTCACGTTGTTGCAAATCATGCAGTGCCATATGGGCTCCTTGCCTGAGATTGGGATTGCGATGAGATGGCCCAGGGAGCCAGAAAGAAGCTGAACAGCAGGCCGAGGCTGACGGCCAGACCGAAATTGCTCACCGCCGGTGTGCTGGAAACGGCCAGCAGGCCGAACGATAGCCAGGTAGTGACGGCGGCCAGCAGAGTGCCGACCAGACTTACCGCTGCGCCACCGACCCGTTCGCGCATCAGAATCGCGTAATCGACGCCGATGGCGGTGACCAGAAGCAGCCCGAACAGCCCGAACAGCGTCAGCGATTGGCCCAGCCAGCCGAGGCTGGCCAGGCTGCCGAGGGCCGCCAAGAGCGGTACGGCCAGGCAACGCACAGCGCCACGCCAGCCGAAGGGCACGCAGAGCAGGACAAGGATCAGCGCGGCGGCGGCCAGCTTGAGCGCGGCAGCCTGGGTCTTGGTTTCGGCGAACAGTTGGTTCAGCTCTGCGGGCCGGTCGATGAGGGTCAGACCTTCGATGCCCTGGCCGACATCCGCCAGCGCTCCACTGTTGCGCAGCCCCTGCAGGCTGACCAGGCCGGCGACGGAACCGTCGGCCTGGCGGCCCAGCCAGAGTGGTCGCCAGGGCTCACCCAGCGGGCCGGCAAGTATTTGCTCCAACTCGACTGCGGGCTGCGTTTGCAAGGCGTCCAGTTCGGCTTCCAGTTGCTCGGTCGCGACGCCCAATGCCAGCAGCGGCTGGGCGGCCTCGAGCAGATGCGGCAGGGCCAGTTGCAGATTTTTCTGTGCGGTGACGGGCGCTGCGATCTGGCTCAGGGCGAGGTAACCGCCGAGGTGGTCCTCAGCGACCAGCGTGTCGAGTTCGCTGCTCAGGACCTGCTGGTTGGCCAGCAGTTCATCGCTGCTCGCCGCGCGCAGCAGGAAATACTGGCTGGTGGGCCGAAAGCCGCTGATCTCGCCGATGCGCTGGGCCTGTTCCTGCAGAGCCGGAGCGCGGCTGACCCACTGGCGCAGGTCGTCGGTGAAGGAAACCTGCAGCACACCGATGACGCAGTACAGTGCGAACGCCGCCAGCAGCCAAGGTGTGGCGATGCGGCTGAGCAGTGCCTGGCGCAGGCACAGCGCACGTTCAGCCCAGCCCAGCGGCTTCGGCCAGGGCTGCAATGGTGCGCGCAGCAGCCAAGGCAACAGACAGGTGGCGCAGGCGAAGGCGCCGGTTAGCCCAGCGGCGGAAAATACCGCCACCTGGCTGAGTGCGGGGAAGGGCGTAAACGCCATCGCCAGATAGCCGATGACGTTGGTCAGCAGCGCCAGCACCAGCCCCGGTAGCGTCAGGCGCAGTGCCAGATGGCTGTTCCAGGGTTGCAGCGTCCAGCTCTTGGACAGGTAGTGCAGCGGAAAGTCGATGCTCACACCGACAAGGCTCGCGCCCAGCACCAGAGTCAGCACGTGGATCTGGCCGAACAGGGCGATACAGGCGGCTGCTCCGCTGAGTGCCCCCACCGCTACCGGCAGCACGATCAGCAGCACGCGGGGAGTTCGAAACAGCAACAGCAGCATGCAGACGGCGGCCAACAGTGACAGGCTGCCGATCAGGCTGGCTTCTTCGCGGGCCTGGCGCTGACCGTGGGCGGCATACAGCAGCCCGCTGGCGGCGAGCAATTGGCCCTCGGCGTTTTCTATGCGCAGGCGGGCATCAGCGAGCAGTTCCTCGACCTGCAGCGGCAGACTTTTGTCGAAGGCATCGCCGTGGGTCTGTGCATGAATCACCACCCAGCGCTGGCCCTGGTGCTCGGCCAACAGCTGCCCATCCGGGCCGGCGCGGACATTGCCTGGTTGCGGCAGCTGCTGTTGCGCCAGCTCGGCGATGCCGAACCAGTCCTGCTCAATGGGCAGCAATCCGCTGCCCTCGAAGGGGTTGTAAAGCCGTTGCAAGCGCTGCTGGATAAAGGTTTCAGGGTCGGCGCCCAGCGTTTCACGGTTGTCGGTGTCGAGCAGTGCCAGGCGCTGGTCCAGCAGTTGCTGGCGGATTGCCGAAAGGTTGGTGTCTACCGAACGTCGCACTTGAGCGAACAGACCACTGGCCTGCAGGGTATCTGCCAACTCGCCAGCCAGAGTGCCGGCCGTTGTGTCATCGGCATGGTGCAGCAGCAGCATCAGGTCACGGTTGAGCGGTTCCTGCATGCGCGCTTCGGCCAGCTGCTCCAGCTCACCCGGCGCGCCGCTGGGCAGCAGTTGCATCAGGTTGGCACTGACCGGCGGGCCGTCACGCCATTGCCAAGCGGTCAGGCCTACCAGTCCGAGCAGGGCGACGGCGAACAGGATGGGTATCAGGCGTGGCAGCCTGAGTGCCTGATCAGTAGGTGAGGTCATGCTGCTCGCCGGGGCTCAGCTGGTCATCTACCTGGCTGCTTTCCAGCAGCAGCAGCGTGCTATCACCTTGTGTTTCCAGCAGTTCGATGCGCTCGACACTGGTGCCGCCCTGGATATGGATGGCGTTGAAGATCTGCTGCAGCAGCCGGGCACGGGGCGTCAGGCTCAGCGTCCAGGCTTGGGCGTTGCCTTGAAGATCCAGCTCGAAGTCGCGTTGCAAGGCCTCGGCATCGCCGCCGAGCACAGCCAGGAACAGCTCGTTCTGGCGCTTTGATGCGCCCTGTTGGCCGGCTGCACGCCAGCCACTCTCGGTGCGCTGGACGATGCCCGAAGCGGTGATGCGGTAATCCTGTTGCAAGGGCTGCTGTAGCAACCAGAGCAGGCCGTGGTCGCGCGCCAGCACGAACTGGCCACGGCTGACCAACGGCATGGGCAAGGCGCGCAGGTGTTTTTCCTGGATGAACTGGCCACGCACCACTGCCGGCTCGCGTAGCTGTTGGCTCAGTTGTGCCAGGTCGAATGCGAAGGCGCTCGCGGTAAGCAACAGCAGGCCGAGTGCGAGGAACAGCCGTGTAAACAGGGGGCGGATCATGCCAGCGCCTGCTCGACGGCTTCGACAAAGACCTTCGGCGAGGCCAGCAGCATTTCACGGCTGGCAATTTCCACCGCCACCTGCACCGTGGTGCCGCGGGTCATGCGTTCACCGGTCTCGGCATCGGTAATCAGGTAATTGATCTTCAGACGGTTCTCCCACTCGATTAGGTCGGCGCGCACAAGGATGCGCTGATTGAAGCGCGCACCTCGCATGTAGCGCAGCTGCACGTCGATCACCGGCCAGGCGTAGCCGGCATCGCGCATTTGCACGTAGTTGTGGCCGATGCGCTCGAGCAGCGCGCAGCGCGCAACCTCGAAATACTTGATGTAGTGACCGTGCCAGACCACATCCATGGAGTCGACATCGAAGAAGGGTACGAGGATTTCGACCTCGGCCTGCAGTACGCCGGTCTTACGCATGGCGAATTCCCTCGTAGGAGCGGGCCGCGCCCGCGAATGGCATCTGGAAAAGGCATCGCGGGCATGGCCCGCTCCCACGCAACAGATGGTCAGTCATACAGCTTCCAGTGCCGCTCACGGATGCGTTGCAGGCACAGGCGCAGTTCGCCCTCAAGTGCGCGGTCTTCGATTAGCGGCGGGAAATCCTCGCCGAGCTTAGTCTGCATGTCGGCCAGTGGCGCCGGTAGCGGACGTGCCGCGGCATCTCGCTGGCGCAGCCAGACTCCCTGGTTGGCAGCGATCAGAGTGGCTGCGGCCACCTGTTCGGTCAGCTCAAGGCTGCGCAGGGCGTCGCGCGCGGCAATGGTGCCCATGCTGACTTTGTCTTGGTTATGGCATTCGGTGGAGCGTGAGAAGACGCTGGCCGGCATAGTGTTTTTCAGCGCTTCGGCAGTCCAGGCGCTGGCGCCGATCTGCACCGCCTTGAAGCCGTGGTTGATCATCGCCGTGGTCGCCGGCGCGCCGGACAGGTTGCTCGGCAAACCGTGGTTGTAGCGAGTATCGACCAGTAGCGCGAGTTGGCGGTCGAGCAGGTCGGCGACGTTGCCCACCAGGTTCTTCAGGCTGTCCATGGCGAAAGCGATATGTCCGCCGTAGAAGTGCCCGCCGTGCAGCACCCGCTCGTTTTCCGCATCGATAATGGGATTGTCGTTGGCGCTGTTCAGCTCGGTTTCGATGAACTGGCGCAGCAGGCCCAGGCTGTCAGCCAGCACGCCCAGCACATGCGGTGCGCAGCGGATGGAGTAGCGATCCTGCAGACGATGCAATGGCGCGGTCGGTGCATCGATGGCCAGATCCTGGCGAATCCAGGCGGCAACCTGATTCTGTCCAGCGTGGGGCTTGGCGGCGAACAGGCGCTCGTCGAAATGTTCGGGGTTACCTTCCAGCGCCACCACGTTGAGCGCGGTGATGCGCGTGGCCAGCTTGAGCAGGTAGTCAGCGCGGGCAAAGGCCAGGCAGGCGAGGCCAGTCATCACTGCAGTGCCGTTCATCAGCGCCAGGGCTTCCTTGGGGCGCAAGGTCAGCGGCGTCCAGCCCAGCTCGCGGTGGACTTCGGCGGCGCTGCGGCGCTGGCCCTGGTACATCACATCGCGCGCGCCGGTCAGGGTTGCGGCGACGTAGGACAGGGGGGTCAGATCACCGCTGGCGCCCACCGAACCCTCTTCGGGAATCAGCGGCAGGATGTCGTGTTCGAGAAATGCCTGCATGCGATCCAGCAGTTCGATACGCACCCCGGACATGCCGTGGGTCAGCGAGCGCAGGCGCGCGGCGAGCACCGCGCGGGTCGCTTCGGCATCCAGCAGTTTGCCCAGGCCGCAGCCGTGGAAGGTGAACAGGTGCTGCGGCAGCGCCTCGACCTGATGTAGCGGCACCGCTACCACGCAGGAGTCGCCGTAGCCGGTGGTCACGCCGTAGATCACGCCTTCGCGGTCGAGCAGGGTGTCGAGAAACTGGGCGCCGCGGGCAATGTGCTGGCGGAATGCCGAGTCGGCCTGCAGTTGCACGGGCGCGCGTCGCTCGGCCACGGCCAGCACGTCCTCGATGCTCAGGTGATTTTCGCCAAAGATGACGGGCTCAGGTGTCGCGTTGGTCATGAGTATTCCAGAAGGGATAGAAATTGAACCATTGCAGCGGTGCTTGCAGGCAGCGCGCAGCCAACTCATCGGCATAACGCTGTACCCAGTGCGCAACGATGGCGTCACGCTCGCGGCGGCGCCAGGTGATGCGCTCGGCGAAGGGTTGCAGGTGAATCCGGTGTTGTGCGGGTGCCTTCCGGAAAGATGATCAGCGTCTGGCCCTGCTGCAGCGCCCCGGCGGCCTCGTCGAGCATTTCCGCGCTGCCGTTGTTGCTGATGTACTGCGCGGCGCGGATCGGGCCGCGAGTAAATGGGTTGTCCCAGAGGCTCTGTTTGACCACGCAGTTGGCGTCGCGGATAAGGGCGATCAGCACCACCACGTCGATCAGCGATGGGTGGTTGGCGATGATCAGCTGGCCTGGTCGGCCCAGGCGCTCGACGCCTTCGACCTGATAGGTCAGCACGCCGGTGCGGTACATGAACTGCACGAACAGCCAGAACACCCGGTTGACGGTCTTGCGCGCACGCAAACGCTGACGTATGGCGTCTCCGGGCAGCAGAGACTGCAGCGGGAACACCACCAGCCGCAATATCAGCCCGCCCACGCCGAATAGCAGAAATGACAGGCCCGTGGCGAGCAGGCGCCACAGCCACGGCGGGTTGGTGTGATTGTTCACTGTGCTTTCTGCCAGGTCCATCGACGCTTCTTCCAATGGTGCACGCGCAATGTCTGCTCGCCGCTCAGCATGCGAACCAGTTCCAGTGCATGAGGCCAGAGCCTTGGCATTTTCTGGTCAACGCTCTCATCGAGGCCCAGCGTCCAGCCTTTGCCGGGTGTAAGGCGCAGCGCCACGGCATAGGGGAAGGGCACGTCATCGATCCAGGGCTGATAAACGGCGGGGGGGCGGTCTTCGGCGACCACCACCAGCACTGAGGGTGCGCCTTCACCCAGCAGCAGCGCGGCTTCGAGTATGGCGTGCTCCAGCCCGTCGCCTTCGGCTGCCAGAGCGGTCATTTCACTGTGATCGTTCTGCTGGATCGACCACAGACCGATGATCGCGTTGTGTACCGAGAGGCTGAACTGCGTGGGCGAAAGGGCTTCCTCCCGCGCCATGTCGCTGAGGATGGCAAAGGTGCGTGGAGTTTCACCGTGGCGCGAGGCATACACCAGCGGCATCGGTGATTCTGCCAGTGGCGTGGCGACGGCAAAGGCCATGCGTGCCAGGCGGCTCAGGCGGCGGCGCTGCATGGCCGGAAGAAAGCTGACATCTGGCTCGCTGTCATCTTCGGGGCAATTGGGATCACGCGCCCAGATCGCCCAATCGCCGGCACTCGTCAGGCCTGGAGCCCAAGCACGCCATTGATCAATGTCGAATTGAATCACGGTAGATACCCAGCGCTTTGGCAGGTCTTGTTATTGGCGTATCGGTCCATGAATGACAACTGTCGGTAAATGCAGCATAAAAGTGCGGGCATTATCCGTTCGCCATCCTCGCGAGGCAAACGCTGCGGATGGGAGGTGACTTCTGGACGGAACTTCTTATCGGGATCTGGGTATAGCTGGATGCATTTTGCGGAGGCGTCAAATACCCTGCTGCGCGATCCAGGCCAGCAGCTGAGGCAGCGGCATCGCACCGTTCTGGCGCGCCACCTCGCGGCCATTTCTAAACAGGATCAGGCTGGGAATGGAGCGAATGCCCAACTGACCGGACAGTTGCTGGTTGGCTTCGCTGTCCAGCTTGGCCAGTCTGCAACGGCCCTGAAGTTCAGCAGCAGCCTGCTCGAAGATCGGCGCAAAGCTGCGGCATGGGCCGCACCAGCTGGCCCAGACATCCAGCAACAACGGCATGTCGCCTTTTATCTGCTGCGCGAAATTGCCCTGATTGACCTCGAAGGGCGTCCCGAGCAGGACCTCGGCCTTGCAGCGCCCGCAGCGCGGCTGCTGGCTAAGGCGGTCGGAGGGGATGCGGTTGAGTCCGGCGCAGTGCGCGCAGGGAACGACGAGCGAATCGGTCATGGGGCGTGCTCCAGTGAGGCGTCTGCTATAGATGGCGGCAGGCGAGTGAATCTCAAGGCCATGCCGCCTTGAACTGGAGGTTGCCGATGGAAAAACTCCGACCGCCTCCGTTCATCCAGCAGTCGGTCAGCCCTTGAAAGCTTCCAGCGCCTGGGACAGGTCGGCGAGGATGTCGTCGATATGCTCGATGCCGATGGACAGCCGCACCATGTCACGGGGCACGCCGGCCTTTTCCAGTTCTTCATCGTTGAGCTGGCGGTGGGTGGTCGAGGCCGGATGGCAGGCAAGGGATTTGGCATCGCCAATGTTTACCAGGCGCACCACCAGATTGAGAGCATCGATGAAGCGTGCACCGGCATCGAAGCCACCCTTGATGCCGAAGGATAGGATCGAAGCAGGTTTGCCACCGGTATAGCGCTGCGCCAGGGCGTGCTCGGGATGATCTGCCAGGCCGGCGTACTTGACCCATTCCACCTGCGGATGTCGTTGCAGGTAGTCGGCAACCTTCAGCGCGTTCTCGCAGTGGCGCTCCATGCGCAGCGCCAGGGTTTCCAGCCCCTGCAGAATCAGAAAAGCGTTAAACGGTGATAGCGCCGCGCCCATGTTGCGCAGTGGCACCACGCGGCAGCGGCCGATAAAGGCTGCGGGGCCGAAGGCCTCGGTATAGGTGACGCCGTGGTAGGAGGCGTCCGGGGTGTTGAGCAGCGCGAAGCGTTCCTTGTTCTCGGCCCATGGGAATTTGCCGGAATCCACCACGATGCCGCCGATGCTGGTGCCGTGGCCGCCCATGTACTTGGTCAGCGAATGCACGACGATATCGGCGCCATGCTCGAAGGGGCGGCAGAGGATGGGAGTGGCCACGGTGTTATCGACGATCAGCGGCACGCCATGGCGGTGTGCGGCGTCGGCCAGGGCTTGGATGTCGATGATGTTGCCCGCCGGGTTGCCGATGGATTCGCAGAACACCGCCTTGGTACGGTCGTCGATCAGTGCTTCCAGCGCCGCGATGTCGTCATGAGGGGCGAAACGCACTTTGATGCCCTGGCGCGGCAGGGTGTGAGCGAACAGGTTGTAAGTGCCGCCATAGAGCTTGGCCACCGAGACGATGTTGTCGCCGGCTTCGGCGATGGTCTGGATGGCGTAGGTGATCGCCGCCATGCCAGAGGCCACCGCCAGCGCCGCAACGCCCCCTTCCAGTGCCGCGACGCGCTGCTCTAACACGTCGTTGGTGGGGTTCATGATGCGCGTATAGATGTTGCCTGGCACCTTCAGGTCGAACAGATCGGCGCCATGCTGGGTGCTGTCGAAGGCGTAGGAAGTGGTCTGGTAGATCGGTACGGCCACGGCCTTGGTGGTCGGGTCAGGGCTATAGCCGGCGTGAATGGCCAGGGTTTCCAGTTTCATGCGTGTTCCTTGTTCTTGGAAGGGATGCCATGAGCATGGAATCAAACGTCGGGGGAATCAATGACCTAGGGCAAGCCCTGTTACAGCACCGGCGTCAGCGGCCAGAACCAGGGGATCACCAGTGTTGCCGCGCCCCAGAGCAGGATGTTCAGGGGTAAGCCGACCTTCACGAAATCGTTGAAGCGATAGCCGCCAGCGGTATAGACGAAAGTGTTGGTCTGGTAGCCAATGGGTGTCGCGAAGCTGGCGCTGGCGGCGAACATTACTGCCACCACGAAGGCGCGTGGGTCGATACCGAACTGCTGCGCCAGGCCAATGGCGATGGGCGTAACCAGCACAGCGACGGCGTTGTTCGACAGCACCTCGGTGAGGGTCGAGGTAAAAAAGTAAATGAACGACAGCATAAACAGCGGGCCGGCACAGGGTGTCAGGGTGACCACGTTGGACACGATCAGCTCCACCAGCCCGACCTTGTCCATGGCTACGCTGATCGCCAGCATGCCGAAGATCAGGCTGAGAATCTTCCAGTCCACTGCCTTGTAGGCGTCCTCGACGTCCAGGCATCGGGTCGCCAGCACGACTGCCGCGCCTATGATCGCCAGACCCTCGATGGGCATCACGCCCAGCGCCGCCAGCAGCATCACCGCCATGGTAATGATGATCGCGATGGGTGCTTTTTCGCGGCGGTAGGCGCGCTCCTGCACGGTGTTTAGGCTAATCAGCCCCCCGTTGTCGGCAAAACGCTTGATCTGCGGCGACGAGCCTTCCACCAGCATGACGTCGCCGAACTGCAGCTCGAAGTCGTCGAAATTGCCCTGAATGTTTTCATCCTGACGGTGCACGGCCAGCACGTTGATGCCGTAGCGGGCCGACAGGTCGAGATCGCGCATGGGGCGGTGGCTGAAGCGCGAATCACGACCGACGATGGCTTCGACCAGGGTCACGTCATCGCTGCTGATGGTTTCGAAGGCATCGCTGCGGCTGAACGCGAGGTGGCCGCTGCCGCGCAGATCGACCACGTCCTTGACCTGCCCGTGGATGATTAGCAGATCTCCCGCATGCAATGCGAAATCATGTTCTGGGCGGCTGAACATGTTGGTGCCGCGATTGATCTGCAATACCTGCAGGCCGCTGCCGCCATTGAGGTTGGCCTCATTGATGCTCTTGCCGATCACTGGGGAGCCGAAGGGTACGCGCAGCTCGGTCATGAAGGTACGGTCCAGGCGCGGGCCGATCAGCTTGGAGAGCGTGTCGCGTTCGGGCAGAAGGCGTTTGCCCAGCGTCAGCATGTAAACCATCCCGACCGCCGCAAGAATCAGCCCTGCGCCGGTGATCTCGAACATGCCAAAAGGCTCTAATCCAGCCTTACGCGCGACGCCATCGACCAGAATGTTGGTTGAGGTGCCGATCATTGTCAGCGAGCCGCCGAGGATTGTTGCGTAGGACAGCGGAATTAGCAGCTTGGACGGCGTAGTGCCGGCGCGCCTGGCCAGCGAAATGGCCACGGGCGTAAGAATCGCCACCACCGGGGTGTTGTTGAGAAAGGCAGAAATCACCAGCGCGGTAATCGTCAGGCCGGCCAGTACGCGGGTGGGGCTGGTGCCGACCAGATCGCCCAGCCAGTTGCCCAGCGTATCGATACAGCCAGTTCGCTCCAGCGCCGCGGAAATCACGAACATGCAGGCGATGGTTACCGGCGCCGAGTTCGACAGCACACCAAGCACTTCGGCCGGCGCCAGCAGTTGCGCGGCCAGCAATACCGCCACCGCGATCGCCACCACGATGTCCGGGCTCCAGCTCTCGCGCACGAAAGACACCAGTACCCATACCAGCAAGGCGCAGACGAAATAAAGCTGCAGCGATTCAGGGAGCATGGATTTCCTTAGCGTACCGACAACAGAAGCGAGCCAGATAACCGGCCCAGCGGCGCACCATAGATGCCTGGATTTAGAGTGTCTAGGAACCTTTATTGCTGTTTATATAAGATTTGGTTATTAGGCTCGTGCAGAGCTTTTGCCGCCGTCGCGGAGATCGGTGCTGCGGTCGAGTCGCTGGTTGGTCATGCGGTGCCTGCACAGAAGGCTAGGGCAGCTGAGCTTGTGTATGAGGTGAGTGAGGCAATAGATAGACGGAGATACGTAAGGCAAGCCTTTGCACCGACGTCATTGATCAGCAGAGTGCCCCGGCTGCGTTAGAGCCAGGTTAGCTTGGTGGGAACGGTAACTTCAGCAGGATCTGATTCGGTCCACAGAGGTCTTGCCCCAGGCTTCAGTCGCGGCATTGGTGGCATCGAAGCCCTGATATCCGCACCTAAGCGCGGAAACTTTGCGATGACCTCACCGTTAACCAGCGAGGTTGACGAAGGTTCACCGGCGGCGCGAAACGCCACCGGGATAGCTGCCGTAGCGGGGCTTGGAGGAACAGGCGCTCCAGTAACTAGATCAAGCAGGATCAGTAACAACGGCGGTGATAATCACCTCCACCAGATAGCCGGGTTCGGCTAGGCGAGCTTCGCCACAGGCTCTTGCAGGTGCATGGCCTGCGGGCACCCAGGCATCCCAGACGGCGTTCATTTCTTCAAAATCCTTCATGTCGGCAAGCCAAATGACGGCCTGAAGGATGTGCTGGGGAGATGAGCCTGCCTCGGCAAGCAGCCGCTCAACGCTAGCCAGTGTCTGACGGGTTTGGTCGGCGACACTGGCGCCTTTTTCGCCAACTTGGCCGGCCAGATATACCGTGTTGTTGTGCATCACGATCTGGCTCATGCGAGAGTTGGTGTGAAGACGTTTGATGCTCATGGCATTTTCCTAAGTAAAGAGAGTTTTAACGAAAGCGTGAGGCGCTGTACTCGCCCAGCCACTCGGGCGCCTGCCCGCGCACATGGGCGGCGACGAGCTCGCCTGTGGCTCCTGCCAGGGTGATACCAAGGTGCTGATGGCCGAAGGCATGGATCACACGAGCGTCTTCCCGGCTGGGGCCGATCACTGGGACGCAGTCAGGCAATGTTGGGCGAAAACCCATCCAGCGATGGCTCACAGGTGCGTCAATATTCAGCACCTTGCGCACGCGCTCCTCGATATAGCGGATACGCGCGGGATTGAGCGGGTCGCGTAGCGAGCCAAGCTCAACCGTGCCAGCGGCACGTAGCCGACCGTTAGCGAGGGGCGTCATGTAAAAGGCGCTCTCGACTGGGCAGGTTGGGCGCGTCAATAGCTCGCGGCCGAGTTCGAACTCGACGTGATAGCCGCGCTCAGTGTCCATGGGTATTTTTTCACCCAGAGACGCAGCAAGTTGCGTTGACCAGGCTCCCGCAGCTAGCACGACGCGGTCGGCCACTAGCGTGCTGCCGTCCTCGCAATGGATGTGCACGCCGTCGCTGCACGATTGCAGGCGCAGCGCGCGACCACGGCGAAGGCTGCCGTCCGCGACCATTGGAGCGGCGAGTGCTTGAATGAAACCCTGGGTGTCGCGTAGGTGGCAGGATCGTGGAAACAGCACGCCGCCGACGCTCTGCCCGGCCATCGCCGGCTCCAGCGCCTCGACACCGGCCGCATCTAGCACCTCCTGCTCTATACCCAGCGAGCGGCGCTGTTCGATGTCAGCCTGAGCGCCACGCAAGCCCTTTGGCGTGGTGTACGCATAAAGGCAGCCATCGTTACGGACTAGCTCGCGCGCTAATGGCGCATCATCGAGCAGTGGCTCGTAGCCGGAATATGTTTGGCGTAGCAGTCGAGCCAGGCGCGTTGCGTTGGTCTTTGCTTTTTCTTCGGTGCACTGGCCCATGAAGCGCACAAGCCAGGGCATCAGCTGCGGCAGGCGCGACCAGCGGATTACGAATGGCGAGTCCTGTGAGAAAAGCAGGCTCGGCAAGTTCGACCACACCGAGGGGTTGGCGATGGGTGAGCAAGCATATTCTGCGAAAGTGCTGGCATTGCCATAGGAGCATTCGCCGGCAATGTCTCCGGGCTCGAGCAGGACAACCTGGTGGCCGTCGCGACGCAGCCAGAGGGCGCAGGCGACGCCTACCGCGCCACCACCGATTACGACGATCTCGTTGCGTGTCTGGTTCATGATGGATCCATGGAGTGTGGGACCGGGCCGCTACTGGCCAGGCGGGCAATGACTTCCAATGCGCGCGCGAGCTGTTCGCGCGTGGGCGCAGCAGAAAGGTTGATGCGTACGGCGTTTGGCGCGTGCGCAGGGTCGATGCTGAAGGCGGAACCGGGTAGCACGGCGACCCCGTTCGCTAAGCAGTGCTGGCTGAAGTTTGCGTCGCGCCAAACGTCTGGAAGGGTCAGCCATGCATGTGGAGCTGTGGCGCCGCTGCGCACATCAAGCCCAGCCATTGCTTGTTGAAGCATTGCTTGGCGGGCACGTAGCTCCTCTCGCTGAACCACGACGAGATCGCGGGCTTTCCCGCTTTCGATGAGCCGTGTGGCGACCAGTGCCGAGAGCGGCGAGATGCTCCAGCAGTCCACCCGCAGGCTGGTGCTCATGTCTGATACCAGGTTTGGGGGCGCAAGCATGAAGCCAATGCGCAGGCCTGGGGCCACACACTTAGACAGCGAGGTGAGGTACAGCGTCTGTTCGGGCAGGCGGCGCGCCAGCGGAGCGGGCGAGTCATCAAGCAGAGGGCGGTAAACGTCGTCCTCTATCAGTAACACCCCGGCTTCTTCGATTACCGCAGCCAGTTCGTCCCGGCGCTCTTCATCGAGCGTGATCGCTGTCGGGTTCTGGATCGAGCTCACCAGAAATACCACGCGCGGCATGTGCTCCCTGCAGGCCTGGCGTAAGGCTTGTGGGTCCATGCCGCGATCGTCGGTGTGCACGCCCACCAAATTCAGATCCAGTGTCCGGCACAGGGCAGCTATGCCTTGGTAGGTGACGTTGTCGGCGAGCACTGTATCCCCTGGCTCGGCGATGGCTCGGAGAGCCAGTGCCAACCCATGCTGCGCTCCGTCGCACATGATCACCTGTGAAGCAGTCGCGCCCAGCCCCTGCTGGCGTAACCAGAACGCCGCCGCCTCACGTGCCCACGCGGGCCCTTCGGAAGGGTGATAGTCCTTCATCGAATCAAAGCGAGGATCTTTGGACAGTTCGGGCAGCAGGGCTGCTAGCACATGGTTGTAGGCATCGGTGGCCGGCCGGTTGACGCTGAGGTCGATGGTGCCTGGCTCATTGCGAGGCGCTGACTGGAACTGCGACTCCTTTGAGCGATGCGCGGCCACTCGGGTGCCGCGCCCCGGACGCGTCTCGATCAGATGCTCTTCCTGCAGCTTGGCCATCGCCCGCGTGATCGTGGTGATGTTGACGTTGAGTCGGCTGGCGAGCTCGCGGTGAGGCGGCAGCCTGTCTCCTGGCGCTATCTGGCCGGAGCGGATGCCTTCTGCCAGCGAGTTGGCAAGCTGTTCATAAAGCGGTTCTGAGCGATTTCCGGAGCCTAGATCCGTCTCGGTAGCTGAGAGCAGTGCTTCAAGCATTAAAGTTGTCTCAGGATTAGTTGTATTGGTTGTCATGGCAATATTACCTGATTTTTTTTGTTTTTCTAGGGAAACTCAGGGTTGCTAACTTTCTATTGTAATGGTTGTATTGTCCATGGCGCGATCTTGTATCGCTTGTCCACATTACAATACCAATGACAAAAGCCTTGGAGGTCTCTATGCAGACTCTACGTAAAATCTTTGCCCTGGGGGTGGCTGCGACTGTGCTTTCCCTGGGTGCGGTGCCCACATTTGCAGCTGAGACTTCCCTGCGATTGACCCATCTGTTCCGCGCCGAATCGGATGCAGGGAAAGCTGCTCAGACTTTCGCCGATGAGGTCAAGGCACGCAGCGATGGGCGCATCGAGATCACCGTCTACCCCTCAAGCCAGCTAGGCGACTGGACCGAGACTCATGGCTTGCTGATGCAGGGGGCCATCGATATCGGGTTGCAGGCACTCACCACGAATTTTGACCGTAGTATGGCCATCGCCTGGTTTCCCTACATCGCCCCGACTTATGAAGAGGCGAAGTTCGCCTACAGCCGCGGTGGTTTCGCCTATGACATCGCCGATGGGTTGATGCAGAAGCAGGGGCTGCGCCTGCTCGGCGTATTCGGCGACGGCATGGGCGGCGCGGGCTTTACCAAAGAGGTCAGCAACCCCGCCACGCCGGGTGCGGACAAGAAGCTGCGCATCCGCGTCTGGCCGGGCGGCACTACTCACCGGGTACTGATGGAAAAGATGGGCTTCCAGGTCGCGACGGTACCTTGGGCAGAGCTGTACACCGGCATGCAGACAGGCGTGGTGGATGGCCAGATCGGTGGCTCGCCCGAAATGACCCTGACCAACTTCAAAGACATCACCAAAACCTGGGTGCAGTACAACGATCACCTAGAGCTGGCCTGGTTCGTAATGAACGCTCAGCGCCTGCAGTCATTGCCCGAAGCCGACCAGAAATTGCTGGTAGACGTCGCTCAGGAAATCTCGACCAAACGCTTCGATGAAGTTCAGGCCGCTGATGAGCGCCAACTCCAGGCGCTCGAAGCCGCCGGCGCCACGGTTGTGCGCCTGACCCCTGAAGAGTTGCAGCAGATGGCGGCTTTCACTCGCGAACATGTCTGGCCCCAGATTGCTGGTGAGCTGGGTGAAGAGGTTATGGGCAAGCTGCGCAAAGGCTTGCAGCTGGATTAATGGTGCGACACCTGTAACGAGGTTAATCCATGTCGAACGTGCTTCGTATTTTGAAAGGGCTCTGGCGGATGAAGGTGGCCCTGCAGCGCTCGCTCGTAGTGCTGTCCGGGCTCGCAATTACCATCCTGATCTTCGTGCAGGTGACTTCGCGCTACGTATTCCAAACCGCGATCTTCGGAATCGAGGAAATCGCCTGCTACGTGGCGGTGTGGCTGTACTTCCTTGGCGCCGCAGTTGGCGCCGAGCAGCGCGGCCACATGTCCGCCTCGTTGGTAGAGGTCGTGATAAGCAGTGAAACCGTGCAGCGCGTGATCAGGCTCCTGGTCTGCGCGCTGTCGGTCGTGCTTTGCGGCTGGATGACCATGTGGGCTTGGGGCTTGGCTAATTGGTCGCTCCAGCTGGGCATGATGTCCAACGAAATCAATATCCCCGTGGGTTACGCGCAACTCGCGATGCCAGTCGGTCTCGCGCTGATGACGCTGTATTTCTTTGCCGACCTGATCGAGCTAATAGTCAATTGGAAGCGGAGTCCTGCCTCCCATGCTTGAGTACATTTTGATCGACGCCGCGATTCTCTGCGTGTTGCTAGTGATCGGCTTGCCGGTTCCGCTGTGCTTCGCTGCGGCTGTGCTGTTCCTGTTCAGCGTTGGTAATTTTGGCGGTGCTTCGTTTCTGGTAAGCGCGGGATTCAGCCAGGTATCGTCGGTGGTATTGCTGGCCATCCCGCTGTACATCATCGCCGGGACCATCATGAGCCGGGGCGGAATTGCCGGCCGGCTCATCGACCTGGCTGAGTCGATTGTGGGGCGGCTCCCAGGCGGCTTGGGGGTGGTGGTCATTTTCGCCACTGCCGTGTTTGGCGCTATTTCCGGGATGGCTTCCTCGGCAGTGGCGGCGATCGGTACCACGATGATTCCGCGGATGGTGGAGAACGGCTACGACCGCGGCTACGCGGCAAGCCTGGTTGCTTGCTCATCCGTATTGGCGCTCTTGTTACCACCCAGCGCCTCGATGATCCTTTATGGCTGGGTGTCTGGCACCTCCATTACGGCGGCGTTCCTTGCGCCTATCATCCCGGCTTTCATCCTGATCGCACTGTTCTGCTTCTGGAATTGGGTGCTCACCCGCAAGATGCCGCTGCGTCAGATGCCGGTAATGCCAGCTCGCGAATGGGGCAGGGAAGTGGCTCGTCGTACCCGGCGTGCCAGTCTTGGCCTGGTGATGCCTCTGATCATTCTGGGCTGCATCTACGGAGGCATTACCACGCCGACGGAGGCCGCCGCGGTGGCCGTGATCTACGCCATTCCGCTGAGCGTGTTGATCTATCGGGACATGGGCTGGAAGGACCTGTACACCACGCTGTGGAAAGCAGGGCAGATGACAGGGGTACTGCTGGTACTGGTGTTCTTCGCCTCGATGCTGTCGCGCATGCTGACGATGCAGAACGTGCCGCAGCTGATGCTCGAAGGCTTCACCCATATCAGCGATAACCCGCTGATACTGCTGTTGATGGTGAATCTGTTTCTGATCGTGGTTGGCATGCTGATGGACGACGCCAGTGCAATCCTGCTGGCCACCCCGATGCTGATGCCTATCATGCGCGCCCTGGAGATCGATCCGGTGCACTTCGCCGCGATTATCGCCACCAACCTGGGTATGGGGTTGATTACTCCGCCCACTGCACCATTGCTCTATCTGGGCTCGCTCGTGGGGAAGGTGCCGCTCGTGCGAATGCTCTCGCCCACAGGGGTGTTCCTGTTGTTCGCCTACATGCCGGTCGTACTGCTCACCACCTACTTCCCGGCGCTGTCGCTGACATTGCCCCGTATGTTTGGCTTCTGACGGCAACTGATACGTCGCTTAGATCACGCCTCAAAAAAGCTACTTGCGCTGCCCCGGCCGTCTGTGTCCGGAGGCAGCCGGGTGCGAGTGAATATGCTTTCCATTAAAACAAACGCTGCTGGAGCATTGCGGACAATGAAATACACAGTTCGTCCTGGGGTTGAGAGTTATGGACATGCAATCGGCATTCTGCTGGTTGATTGCTCAACGCCGTTTATCCCGGGGGACGTGGGTAACGCGTCTACCTACAAGTATCCCGTCCTGTACCGCACCGTGCCGGATGTGACGCTGGACCGTTTGATCAACCTGGGCGATGAAAGCCTGGTGCAGAACGTGATCGACACTGCGCTTGAGCTGCAGCGCATGGGTGTACGGGCGATTACCAGCGACTGCGGTTACATGGTCCGCTATCAGCGCCAAGTGGCCGCGGCACTGGATACCCCCGTTATTCTGTCCAGCCTCGTGCAGCTGCCGATGATCGAGCAAACCCTGGGCGCCCATCAGAAGATCGGCATCATTTGCGCAAACGCACGGCGACTGACGCCCGAGCTGCTCGACATTGCCGGCCTGCGCGACCCTTCCAAGGTCGTAATCCACGGCTTGGAAGAGTGCCCCAATTTCCGCGGTCCGATTCTGGACGAGACCGGTAGCCTTGATCAGGAAGCCGTCGAAGCGGAAGTGGTCGCCACCGCACAGGAATTGGTCCGCACACACCCGGAAGTGAAGGTGATCCTGCTGGAGTGCTCGAATCTTCCACCCTATGCCGCCGCCGTTCAGGCTGCTACCGGACGCATGGTGTTCGACTTCACCACCCTTATCGACTTCTACCAGCAGGCAAGCCGGCGTCAGCGCTTCAGTGGCATTTACTGATAGGAGATTTCAGGGGTTACCGCTTCGTGCAAGGGTCGGGCCAACGAGTCGGCCGCGGTACCTTGGGGCAAGCAAGTGCCGGTCGGAAGCCGGTACCAAGGCCCTTGGGTGAGGACGTCCGGTAGAACATCCGCATATTGGTAGCCGAGCCATGTACCGGTGTGGCCGAAGCCGTTCAGCACACCATCGACCATGAGCAGCCAGCCGAGTGCAGGTTGGCCTGTCATCGGCCTGTCATGTGGCGGCATTAATTTGCCATCATTCAGTGACTGAGAGGACATCAAGTGAACCAGCGGTTTTTGTCCTCACCCAGGCTCCCCCAGATATCGTTGCTGACGCTCTGCATGGCTACGCTGGTTTTTCTGTGGGGCCTGCATGTGCAGCAGGAGGCGACATCACGCAAGGAGGCGCTGGAGGCCAAGGCGGCCGAGCATCTCAATTTGGCGAGTATCACTGCCGAAAACCTGCGGCAGCTGGTTGACCGTGCCCAGGTCATTGGCCGGATCACTCAGGGTGAGGTGGGCGGCCTGAGCCTCGATGGCCGCAGCATGATACGGATGCTGGCCGAAGACCCGGTCCTCAAGCGCATCAGCCTGTACGACGCGACGGGTCTGCTGCTGTCGTCCAGCCATTCGGATGAGATCCGGCAATTGCCCGAGCAGTGGTTGCTGGAGTTACACGAGCACCGGGCGCTTTATGGCCCAAAACCCTATCTGCCTAGGCTGCTTGCCCAGGATGCCTCGTCACCCAACTGGCGCCTGCCTTTTCTCCTGCTGCTGAGCAACCCGGCTACCGGGGCGCTGGAAAGCATTCTGCAGGTACAGCTGGATATCGGCTATCTGGCGGTACTGTTCCAGAACACCGATCTGGGCAGCAGCGGCCTGGTGCGATTGCTGGACAGTGGCGACCATGAGCGGCTGCACGTCAGTGACAGCGGCGTGATGGTGACGGGCACGCGCTTGAGCCACGGTCTGCCGGAAGGCGAGCAGAGCAGCGGAAAGACGACGCACTACAGCGGCGGCCGGGAGTATCAGAGCCTGTACAGCCGCGTCCGCGAGCGCGGCTTCAGTGTGGTGGTCAGCCAGCAGAACGATGAAATCCTCAGGTCCCAGCGGCTCACCCATGGACGACAGTTTTGGATGAACCTGGGCATGACCGTGCTCATCCTCGGCTGCATGTTCTGGGTGCTGCGTGTGTTGCACCGGCGTCAGGAGGCATTTCTCGCACTGGAGCAGGCGCATCACGTCAATCAGGAGCTGATCGACAGACTGGAGGACGAGCATCGTCGTAGCAGCCATGCCGCCGCGACGGATCATTTGAGCGGGCTGCATAACCGTCGGCAGTTCATGGAAAACGCAACGGCCTCGCTTGCGCGGCAGCGCAACTTGCGGCGCCTGATGGCGATCCTGTTTATCGACATGGACCGCTTCAAGTCGATCAACGACTCCCTCGGGCACAGGGTCGGCGACCTGCTGCTACAGGCGGTGGCCGGCCGCATCAGTCGTGCGCTGGGACCCGATGATCAGGCGGCTCGCTTCGGTGGGGATGAATTCGTGGTGTTGCTGGCCGGCGACCGCACGGAGGAGCAGATCGACACCTGGGTGCGCGCGCTGGTTGAGAAGCTTTCGACGGTGTATTCACTCGACGAGCATGAGGTCAATACCAGCCCGAGCATCGGCGTAAGCATCTGCCCGCGGGACGGGCAGGAAATCGATGACCTGATCCGCCATGCCGATGCGGCGATGTATTCGGCAAAGCAGTCGGGGCGTGGCCAGTACCGTTTCTTCGACCCCTCCCTGAACCTGTCGGATGTCGAGGAGTTCGCTCTGGAGCAGGCGCTGGGCGCTGCCTTGAACGATCGCCAGTTCGTGTTGCACTACCAGCCACAGATTCGTCTGGAGACGATGCAGGTGGTCGGCTACGAGGCTCTGGTGCGCTGGCAGCATCCGCAATTCGGCTTGCTCTACCCGGATCGTTTCATTGCCCTGGCTGAGCGCTGCGGCTTTATCGTCGCGCTCGGCTGGGAAGTCCTGCGCCTTGCCCTTGAAGAATTGCAGCGCTGGCAGGCGCAAGGTTGTTCGACGCGGATGGCAGTGAACATCTCGACTTTGCAATTGCGCCAAGCCGATTTCAGCGAGCGCCTGCTGAGTGAAATGGGCCAGCGCGATCTCGATTTCCACTGCTTGGAACTGGAAATTACCGAAACCTTTGCGGTGGATGCCGAAGGTTTGGCCATCGAGCATCTGCAGCGTTTGCGCAGCGCCGGCATGTACATCAGCCTCGATGATTTCGGTCAGGGCTATGCGGGGTTCGCCCACCTCCATGCCCTGCCGCTCAGCCAACTGAAGATCGACCGGGCACTAATCGCCCCGCTGTCCAACAGCTACGACGACAACCCGATCGTCACGTCCACCATCATCCTGGCCAAGCGCCTAGGCCTGGAAGTGGTCGCCGAAGGCGTAGAAACGCGCGAGCAGCTGGTCTACCTCAAACTGTCCGGCTGTGACATCGCCCAGGGCTACCACTTCAGCCGCCCGCTGCCTGCAGAGCAGCTTGGCCCATATTCCCCATACGCCGGCGCGGCGGAAACAGCATGCGTTTCGTAAGCTCAGTGGCAGGCCTGATCTGCACGTTGCTACTGCCGCTGGCGGCAATGGCCGAATGCACTCAGATCAGCCTGCGCCTGGCCGTGATCCCCAAAAAAAGCATGCAAGTGACGATGCGTGAGTACCAGCCGCTCCTGGATCGGCTGAGCACCGAGCTCAAGATGCCGGTGGATATGGTTGCGGTTTCATCCTACGAGAGCGTGATCGATGCGATCGTTTCCGGCGGGGTGGATATCGCCTGGCTAGGCCCGGCCTCCTATATACAGGCCCATCTGCGAGAGCCCGGAATCGAACCCTTCGCGAGCCTCACCATCAGCCAGGGGCACTTCACCCCGGCTGGCCACCATTACCGGGCACTGTTGATGGTGCGCCGTGACGGCGCCAGCGATCTGGATGAATTGCGTGGCGCAAGTGTCGCCCTGAGCGACCCGGCCAGCACCTCAGGCAGCCTGGTGCCTAATACCGAATTCTCGGCCCAGACCGGTTTGCCGCTGGATCAGTTCTTCAGCGCAGTGAGCTACAGCGGCTCCCACGACAAATCTCTGAATGCCCTGCTGGAAGGGAAAGTGGATGCAGCCTTTATCGCCAGCGTGCGCGCCGACGCCTACCTGAATGAAGACCTAATGGAACGCGATACGCTCAAGGTGCTGTGGCAGTCGGAGCCGATCTACTACGACCCCTACGTCTTCAGCGCCCGCATCTGCCCGCAACTGAAGGAAAGGGTTCGCCAGGCGCTGCTCACCAATCCGCAGGGCCTTGCCGAGTTCCTGAACCTGCAGCACGCCTCGGGCCTTGCGCCGGTTAGTCATGCTGAATATGCGCCGTTGCTGCGGTTGATAAATAGCCAAAGACCTTGAGCTTGGTACTAAAGCAGCGCAGCTTACAAGCCTGGCGCGGCGAGCCAGGCGAGGTCATCGGCACGCCTGCCAGTCCTGTCCAGCAGGCACGAGGCGCTGTTGAGGCTATCAATGGTGCCGCCCGTGAGGTCGCTGAGCAGAGCGCAGTCGGCGTCCCTGAACTTGATCCATAGACGCTGCGCATCACGCAGCTGCCTTTGCTGCTCAGCCGTCAGCCCCTCCATGGCCGCCTTGTAGCTCTGGTTCAGGCGCGCGTCCTGCCTTTTCAACTCACTGTCGATGCAGTCGAGCATATTCAGCGTCACGCCATTCGAGGCATCCATACACTCGCCATAGGCTTCGCTGTAGCTGTTCTCCGTCGCACTTGCGCCCAGGCTGAACAGCGTAATAGCGGATGCCAGAAGACAGTTTTTGATTGATTGCATGATAAGCACCCTGCGGCCCCGACAGATTGGAAGGCTAGCTTGGCGGGGCTAAAGCGCTACCCGCACGAAAAATTTTCTACCTGGTCAGCCTCAGCACAGTAAAAAGAATTTCTATAACGAACGCCGAGCTAGGCAGAGGTGCGTGGGGTCGAGAAGGCCCTGAGCTGATTGGTGAGGTAATCCCCCCTGAAATCAGTACTCGTCAGAAGTAGAATTTTCTCCTAATCGGATCAAGGAAATTTTGCGTGAAGACATCGCGTTTTTCGGACAGCCAGATCATCGCTATCCTCAAGCAGGCCGAAGCCGGCAGCCCAGTCCCTGAGCTTTGCCGCGAGCATGGCATCAGTTCGGCAACCTTCTACAAGTGGCGCGCCAAGTTCGGTGGCATGGACGCTTCATTGATGGCCCGGCTACGCGAACTGGAGGATGAGAACCGTCGCCTCAAGAAGATGTACGCCGAAGAGCGCCTGAAGGCCGAGATCATCCAGGAAGCGATGGCAAAAAAGTGGTGAAGCCATCTCGGCGGCGAGAGATGGCGCAGCGTGCAGTTCGCTCTGGTCGAGCTAGCATCAAGCTGGCATGCCAGGCCTTCGGGGTTAGCGTCACCTGCTATCGCGACCAGCCACGGTTGTCCTCGGAAAATGCCGAGATCGCCGACCACCTGATCCGGCTTACGCACAACCAGCGCAACTGGGGTTTCGGCCTGTGCTTCCTGTATTTGCGCAACGTGAAAGGCCACCGCTGGAATCACAAGCGGGTGTACCGGATTTATCGCGAGCTGGAGCTGAACCTGCGAATCAAGCCGCGCAAACGCATCGTGCGTGAGAAGCCCGAGTCTCTGGCTGTGCCGGAGGCGATCAATCACTGTTGGTCGATGGACTTCATGCATGACCAACTGGCAGACGGTCGCAGCTTCCGCCTGTTTAACCTGATCGACGACTTCAACCGCGAAGCCCTGGCCATGGATATAGACCTATCACTGCCAGCAGAGCGGGTGGTGCGTGCGCTGGATCAGGTGATCGAATGGCGTGGCAAACCCCGGTCGATTCGCAGTGACAACGGCCCGGAATACATCAGCAGCAAGCTTGTGCTGTGGGCAGAGAAGCATGGCATCCGCCTAGAACATATCCAGCCCGGCAATCCCCAGCAGAATGCCTACGTCGAACGCTACAACCGCACGGTACGTTACGACTGGCTGGGGCATTACCTGTTCGAGTCCATCGCTGAGGTGCAAGAACACGCCACACGATGGATCTGGACATACAATCATGAGCGACCAAATATGGCCCTGGGAGGCATCACCCCCAAACAGAAGTTGGCCCTCGCGGCCTGACCTCTACTTCTGGTGAGTACTAAAAATGGGTGGATTACCGTGAGACTTTGATGTTCAATGCCTAATTCAGCATTCATAGGCTTGGCAAAAAGGAACAAAAAAGCCGCGTTGTACGCGGCTTTGAAGGTGGTGGGCCCACACGGACTCGAACCGTGGACAAAAGGATTATGAGTTGCCTGGAAATGCTGCAAGCTCAGTGAAATCGTGCGTAGCTTAGCGCAGGTACAGTTAGCTGAAAGTAGCGTCGTAGAGCGGGTTAAGCGCAATTGAGCGAAATCTGTGGAAGCTGGGCACTGTACTGCCAGCGTACTGTTTTTTGTACTGCGAAACGGTCAGGTTCCTCTTCCATCGTGCGGAGCCTGCTTCAGTACTGCTGTCTGTCTACTCAGACGGTTAGGCACTTCCGTTCCGCAGGGCCAATCCTAGTCGTCAAAATCAATAAAATAAGGGATGAGTAATTCTTGATTAGTCAAGTAATTCGCTCCACCTCTTTAATAGATGTTATTGCCCATTTTTCATGCGTGGCAGAGTTTACAAGGTGTTTAATTTTTTACTATCAGATTCGTTAATTGCTGCGGACAATAACTCTCCAAACGACCCGGATTTTTTATTTCTTTCTGTACTTTTTCTTGCGGCTTCGAATCTATCGCCGATGCTGCCTCGGACAATATAGTTGTCATAATCTTTTTTGTTCGTTCCGCGAGCGCGATTTATTCGGTCAACTTTTCTTTTGAAGATGTCGTGATAGTTGTATTTTAGCTGGTTAAAAACGTATATTAAGGCTTGGTCAATGTCATCAAATTTTCGTCGGCGCAGGCATATCTCAATAAAATACGACAAGCCATTTAACGTTTTTACCTTTATGTCGTGCTCAAGATTTTCGAGCTTGCTTGTTTTTATATATTCAAAAATATCTAGCCCTGGGTAGTTATATATTCTATAAAACGCCTGGCGTTGATCTGCAAATGCTCTATCATACTCAGGCTTTGTAATCTCCTTAAGCCTGAAGTTATCTTTTAGCTCCTCCCGAGCATCAATTAACAATGTTGCCTCATATCTCATTAATACGCAGAGAAAGTCTAGCTTTTCATTGTCCTCAGAGAAGCTATCAATTCTTAATAGGTTTTTTACCAGATCGATTGCTTTCGTTTTTTCAGTAACATCTCCCCGCCATAGATATGTTGAATATGTTTTAACAAACTGTGGAGCTGTGTTGTATAAGTGTTGGTGTTCCTCTAGGACGGTTATTCCTTCATCATAGCTTCCGTTATCTTCGACAAGGTATTGGGCCAGATTTATCACTGCTTGAATTTTTATTTCTGTGGGGGTTGCGTTCCTTGAGATAATTGCCCGGTATTTTTGTTTCACTTCGCTAGGCTTTCTTGTGATGCGAGAATTGTCTGCATCATCAAGTAGTGAAAGATCGTTGTCTAAATATTTATCTCTACCGACCACTTGGAGTCGGCTTGTGATAGAGCCATCATCGTGAAATGACTGTTTCATCAGTGAAACAATTTCACTCGAATAAACCTTGAAATACTTAGCGTCTATTACAGTAATTATCTTTAGCTTCGCTAATTCTTTGATCGCCTTTTCAAAGCTATGCTCATCCTTCTCCATGTTAAGAATGTACTGAAGCTTTGTTAGTAGGTTGCTGAGATCTCCGTCTGATGTTAGCAATCCCATTGCGCCGAAAACTCTTCTTGCATTTACCGAGAGATACTCAATTATTCGCCCATAAAGAAACTCTATAGCATTCTTTCCGTTGTTTACGTTGGAGTCGAGCATTGCGGAGATCGAGCCGCTTTCGCCATAAATTAGCGCGCTTTGGAAAATAAACAGAGGTCTACCGCTTGTTAGGGAATGGATCGATTTAGTAAGTGTGCAAATGTCCTTTCCGTTTTTGTATAAAGATGTATCTATAGATAGCTCATTTTCTAGCACGCTATCGAAGAAAGATAGCGACTCTTCTGGTGAAAGCTCCTCAACCTCAATTTCTTCGCCAGTAATGTTGCTGGCTGAGCGCGTTGTTATGACTACTTTGTGATGTAATATATTAAGTGACTTTATGAATTCGAGAAGTTTCTCTTTCTCAGCAGAATTGAAAGTTTCATAGTCATCTAGAATTATCAGCATTTTTCCTTGGAAATTAACTATTTCGCTGGGGTCTGAGTTGTCTTTACTGAATGCTATGTTGTTAATATATCTAATGGCTGAATCGTAAGAGTCAACGCCGCCTGTGATTTTCTCAATGACGCCTTTGTGATAATTGAATTTTCGATCTTTTGCTGAAACAAAAACAATATAATCAAATGCTTTATTATCTTCGCTTAGCAATACCTCACATACTCGTTGTATCGAGGCCGTTTTCCCAACGCCACCATGCCCCCATACTGTTGAGAAAACAGTGGATGTGTTCTCTTTGAGGAAGCGTACTAGCTTTTTTACAATCGAAGTGTTTATGTATTTTTTGTAATTATTTTCAAAGCTATTAATTATTATTCCGTTGGGCGCCTTTACTCTGGCTTCATCAATTTCCAGGCCGGCACTAATAAGTTCGTCTACAGTGAAATACTTTCTGCCGGTTTTTATTAGCTGATTAAATACCGACCTTGAGGCAAGTTTATCTTCAATAAATGAGTATGTGTAGAACTCGTCAATTTCATGTATTTTTATAAATGGCGATATCTGATAATACCCACCATCATACCGGAGGTATATTGATTTATCTGTAAGCTCAGCAGTATTTCTTGAGATCGAGCATGGAGAGTATTCCCCATTAGACTTATAGAGTATGCCTTTGGATGCTACACTATCTGTTGTGAGGATATTTATAATGTCGGCTTCGTCGCTTAAGAACTGCGGCCCCTCTTGATTTATCGCTCTGTATAGCTGTGAGAATATATTGTATAAATTCTCTGAGTTATCTTCGAAAGAAAATCCGTGGCCTATTAGTTCATTTCTAATGCTTGGATACTTATTGATGCTTTCTCTGAAGGCTTTAAGTTTTTTATCTCCGTAGATCTCTCCGTGAACGTCGAGGGTTCTTGAGATGCTTATTATGCTACCAATTGAAGGTCTGGCTATTCCTTGGAAGCAGCTGTGTCTTGCTTCGTCGTCTATCCGCGATATGTTTTTGTTCCAGAGATATGCGAGTATTAGCGTCAGTACATATTCTAGGCGAGACTGTTCTTGTGTTGCTGCGTCGCGGTAGTTAGCAGTGAATGCATTTAGCTCTGACTTTTCGCCAATTTTCTTAGTGATGTAGTCCATTATATTTTATATTTCCAAGTACAATATATTCTGTTTTTGTGGATAGAGGATTTGTATATTTACCCAGCTATTCCTCATCGAAGTAATCGCTATCTAGCTTCGGCAAATTTCCCAATCATTCCTCATCAAAGTAGTCGCTATCCAGCTTCGGCAGTTTAAGCAACCGTGAAGTTACGCCGACCTCATGATCCATCATCAAGTTAACCAGTCGACTGCCATCAACCAGCACCATGCCTTCGACGGAACGGGAAAAGTCGATTGCCTGGGCCGTGAAGCCTGAGGTTGTGATAAATACTCCGCGCTTTGCTTTCTGCCCGGCGAGAGCGCCATAGAAGGCTTGCAGCTCTGGCCTGCCAACGGTGCCTTGCCAGCGTTTGGCTTGGACATAAACCTTTTCTAGACCGAGCTTGTCGAGGGAGATCACACCGTCGATGCCGCCGTCGCCGCTGCCGCCCACACGTTGTAGGTCGTTGCGGCTTGCTCCGTACCCGAGGTTATGCAGCACATCCAGCACAATTACTTCAAAGCGGTTTGGACTGACCTTCAGGAGGTTATCTAGCAGGTCGGCAGCTGTCGCCTCGCGCAGTTCGCGTAATGCTTGGTCCAAGCGGTCATCGGGGCTGACAGTAGCGGAGCTTGCCGCAGGTACGGATTGTTCTTGCCCATCAAGAGGTACGGCATCCGTCGGAGTCTTGAGTTTTACATTCATAAACCCGATGGCAAGTTGTTCAACCTGATCTGCCCCCAGAGGGTGGGGGTGCTTCGCCGCGAAGGCGGTGCCCGCTTCAGTTAGCCTCCAATACCCACGCTTGGCGCTGCTGGAGAGGCCGGCGCGCTTGAGCCTGTCATGCGCCCAGCCTGCGCGATTTTTATATGTTGCCTGGCCGCTGGCAATCAGCTCTTGGCGCTGTGCTTCCGACAGATTCAGGGCATCGGCAGCGGCTTCATGGGCGTCACGTGCAGTCGCGCCTTCGGGCGTGGCGGCCAGGTAGCGAAGGATCGGCTCAATAAACTGGTCATAGGTTGGAACGGACATCGTGGCTCCAAATGCATGAATGATGCAGCTATTGGTCTTGCTCGGCGAGCGAGGCGAGGTCATCGGCGCGTTCCTTAGTCATATCCAGAAAGCATGAGGCGCCGTTAATGCGATCAATGCTGCCGCCCGTCAAGCTGCCTAACAGGGCGCAATCAGCGTCACGAAATTTGATCCATAGCCGCTGCGCGTCGCGCAACTGTGTTTGCTGTGCAGGAGTTAGCGCTTGCATGGCGGCTTTGTAGTTTTGGTTCAGGCGGGCGTCTTGCTGGTCCGTCTCGCTGCTCATGCAATCAAGCATATTCATCGTGACCCCGCCCGACTCATCCATGCAGGCGGTATAGGTCGTGCTGGTACCATCGTCTGCAGCATGTACGCAAATGCTGAGCGTGGTTACGGCAATCGCCAGCAGCCAGTTTTTGCTTAATTGCATGATGAGCGTCCTGCGTATTTATGGATGGTTGTTAAAGGCTTTGCATCGTCCGGCACTTGGGAAACGCCGAGCACCCCCAAAACTGCAACCCTGCTTTTGCCCCCGATTTCACGGTGCGTATCAGCAGCGCGCTGCCGCATTTAGGGCACTGCCGCTCTGCTGTCGGATCGCTACGTCGCTGGAGGTTGTGTACATGCTCGCGGTGAGTGGAGAGAGTCGGTGCACGGCGGCCGGTCTGCAGGTCTTGCAGCATGGTGTCGACTTCAGCCGCGCTGAATACCGGCTGCTGGAATGACTGGATATAGCGGATGAAGCCAATGCCTTGGGTCACGTTGGCGGGCACTTCGGTTTTGAAAGTGCTGCCGCCAACGAAGGTAATAACCGAGTGCAGGTGCTCGGGCGTGACGCCAAGGGTGGTTTCCAGCGCTTTGAGGTGCTTGTAGTTCTGCCGCAGCGGGTTCTGGAATTTGAAGGCGCGTTTGTAGAGCTTCTGCGTCCACTGAGCTTGCTTCTCGCTGCCGAAGATCCAGCCGCTCATATTCTTCGTTTCCAGCACGAAGATGCCATAAGGCGAGAGAAATACGTGGTCGATCTGCGTGGTACCGTCCGGGGTATCCAGCGTAACGTTATGCAGGCGGCGGTAGGTCTGCTTATCCAGCTGCCAATGGGCAAACAGCCGCACCAGGAGTTCGCCAATCTGGCCCTTGGCCCACGGCGACTTGAGAAGGGTGATCAGAAACACTGCTGGGATAAACCAGGCCAGCATGCCCCAGACCTGCGCAATGATTGGGGAGAAGTCCATTTCCAAACCTTCGGTAATCCGTAGTTAACCGGATAGTACCGAAATCTAGCGTGATGGCACGATGATATTTGCCCGCCGTATTCGGCTCATTTAGTCAGCCGAATAGCAGGCCCAACCGGCTCCTGCATCTCTGGGTGCCTCTTCAGGCTTTGAGTATCAGTCGCCACGTTGATTTTTCTTTTAGTCAGGTATACGTTACATTCAATCCGATTAGTAACGTATTCATAACATGGACTATTCCCTTATTTCGCAGCGGCTCGGCGATCAGGTTCGGCAGCGCCGCCTTAATCGCGGGCTGACTCAGGCAGCGCTGGCTTCCCTGGCCGGGCTCACCCGGCAAAAGGTTATCGCCATTGAGAAGGGCGATCTTTCAGTAGGAATGATCGCCTATGCACGTGTGCTGGCAGCCCTCGACGCTGAGCTCAATGTGGTACCGGCGGCCATGCCCACGCTGGATGAAATCCACGGAGTATTCGACTGATGACGGCCGTGCTGCAGGTTGCAACGCCAGAGGGCGACAGCGGGAAGATCCTTACCAGCGGGGGTGATTATCTGTTCCGCTACCACGAGGCCGCTGAGGCGCAGGCGGCGATCAGTTTGCTGATGCCTGTGCGTCTGGATGAATACCGCCACCGCGAGCTGCACCCCATTTTCCAGATGAACTTGCCGGAAGGCTACGTTCTGGAGCAGTTGCGCAACCGCCTGGCCAAGGTGGCGAACGTAGACCCTATGTTGCTGCTGGCATTGTCTGGAAGCAGCTCCCCGATCGGGCGGGTGACGGTGAGTTCGCCTGAAGTTGATGCGCTCTTGCGCAGGCAGCAGTTCCCTGGGGAGAAGCTGGATGAAATCCTCGCCTGGGACGGTGCAGAGGATATTTTTGCCGGCCTGGTGGACCGATACATTTTGCGTGCGGGTATATCGGGCGTGCAGCCCAAGGTACTGGTACCAGAGCATCAGGATTCCGCGCCCCAGCGCTTCACCTCGAAAACCTCTGACCTGATCATCAAGAGTGGTCGGGATGAGTTTCCGGGCTTGGCGATTAACGAATTTCTCTGCATGTCGGTGGCTAAGCAGGCGGGAATTGCGGTGCCTGAATTCTACCTGTCAGCTAATGCCAAGCTGTTCGTTATGCGCCGCTTTGACCGGGATGAGCAGCTCAATCCGATTGGTTTCGAGGACATGGCGGCACTGATGGGGTTGGCTGCGGAGCAAAAGTACAGCAAGAGCTATTCGTCCATCGCCAAAGCTATCCGGTTGTACTGCCCAGCTGAGCAAGTGCCAGGCTCGTTGGCGCAGCTGTTCGCTATGGTCACCTTGAGCTGCATCGTCGGCAACGGCGACGCCCATCTGAAAAACTTTGGGCTGCTGTATTCCGACCCCACCCAGCGCGATGCACGACTCGCGCCGGCCTACGATATCGTCAATACCACCGCCTATATTCCAGAGGATGTACTGGCGCTGGATCTGGTGGGAAATAAATCTCTGTTTGCTTCGCGGCTAGGGCTGTTGGAGTTCGCTAAAACCTGCGACGTGGCGTGTCCAAAAGATGTGATCCATGAGCAATTGCAGGCACTAGAGCAGGTGCTGGCTCGTTCGACCGAGCTGTGCGAGAAGGCTCCGCACGTGGTCGCGGCAATCAGGCGCAGCGCTGCGCCGTTTATGAATACATTCGGCTAGCTGGATATTGGGCTGCGGCTGGTATTAGGTATCTGCGGCGGGGGCGGTGGGTTGCTGCTACGTCTCCCCCACCGCATGGCATTCATGCCCCTACCGGTTGAGCTTGATATCAGCCTTGCGTTGACGCTTACGCCGTAAGTCGCGGGCGCAGCGTTGCTCGTGAAGGATGTCCTCAACCGTGCGCTCGTGGCCGGTCTTAACCAGCTTCAAGCCATACCCTACTGCTTCCAGCAGGCGAGCAAGTGCGAAGACACTCATATCGCCTTTGGCCAGTGTTTCCATGCGGGCCACTGTTGAGCGTGAGACGCCCGCACGGCTGCCCAGTGCGGCCTGGCTCAGTTTCGCGTCGCCACGCGCCTGTTTCAGCAATTCGGAAACGTCGCACAGAGAGGTCATTTTGTAGCTCTTGGGCGTCAAAAATTGGTGCAATGCCTGAGAATGTAGCTCTTGGGCTACATTCGGGCAGGCATGGCTCATATGAGCGTGCTGGTAGCTCCCTGGATCAGTTGGCCAGACGATACTGGTCTGCGTCCTGCTGCACCATGCCTAGCTCTTCGAGAGCATCCAACACAGCCTGAGCGGCGACCTTGGGTGAGCGTTTGAACTGTGCGGCGAGTGTGTCGGCAGCCAGTGGGCTTTGGCTGAGCGCGTGGCGGACGGCGGTACCTTTGGACTATAGGACTGTTTCGCGGCGTTGCGTTGTGGGAACTAAAAAGCCGCGCAATGCGCGGCTTTGAAGGTGGTGGGCCCACACGGACTCGAACCGTGGACCAAAGGATTATGAGTCCTCTGCTCTAACCAACTGAGCTATAGGCCCTCAGAAGGAAGGGCGGATTATACCGGTGCTTTGGTGGAGCGCAACTGAAGGCTGGCCGGCTTTCGTTGGTGATCGTGGCCTGGTCAACTTATCCCCCTATTTTGGCGATCCATCGGGTTCTTAAGAGGATGGCCGGCTTCGGTTGAGGTAGCGTTTAGCTTCTGCTGATCCTGCGGAATTTACTCTCCAAACAAGAAAGTTGAACGATGAAATCACTGTTTTCGCTGCTGTTTACCCTGCTGTTCTCGGGGCTCGCTTTGGCGGATTCGCTGCCGGAGTTGCGGGTCGAGAAGATCGCCGAGGGTGTTTACCTGCATACCTCCTTCCAGCAAGTAGAAGGTTATGGCCTGGTCGATGCGAATGGCCTGGTCGTACTGGATGGGCAGGATGCCTACATCATCGATACGCCCTGGTCGCAGCCCGACACGGCGGCTTTGGTGGCCTGGTTGCAGGCGCGCAATTACAAGGTCAAGGCTAGCGTTTCGACGCACTTTCACGACGACCGCACGGCTGGTATCGAGTATTTGAAATCGATCTCGGTGCCGACTTATGTGTCGGAGCAGACCAATGCTTTGCTGAAGAAGAATAGTAGGGCGCTGGCGACCGAGACATTCGGCGATGCGCCGTTATGGCTGGTGGAGAACAAGATCGAGATTTTCTACCCGGGCGCCGGGCACAGCGTGGATAACCTTGTTGTGTGGCTGCCGGAGAAGAAGATTCTGAATGGCGGGTGCTTTGTTCGGACGGGGGAGGCCAGCACGCTGGGCAACACCAGCGATGCGGTGGTTGCCGACTGGGCCCCTTCTGCAGAGAGGGTACAGCGCCGATATCCCGATGCGCAGATCGTCATCCCTGGGCATGGCGCGCCGGGAGATATTTCCTTGCTTGAACACACACGAAAGCTTGCCCTGGCGGCGAGCGTGAAGGATTAACTGGAGTTTGGTTAAAGCGGGCAGTGCGCTGACAGCAATCTCGCGACTGGCTGGGTATGGCGGCGGCCCGTTAGCGCCATCTTCGGAAAGATTGCAGCAGGCGTAAGGATAGGGAAAAGCAGCAGATAAGAAAAACCCCGGCAGGGCCGGGGTTTTAAGGGTCACTCGTCGAGGAAGGAGCGCAGGTGCTCGCTTCGCGTCGGGTGGCGCAGCTTGCGCAGCGCCTTGGCTTCGATCTGACGAATACGCTCGCGGGTTACATCGAACTGCTTACCAACCTCTTCAAGAGTGTGGTCAGTGTTCATGTCGATACCGAAACGCATGCGCAGAACCTTGGCTTCACGTGCAGTGAGGCCGGAGAGTACGTCGCGAGTGGCTTCCTTGAGGCTTTCCACGGTCGCCACGTCGATCGGCGATTGCATGGCGGAGTCTTCAATGAAGTCGCCCAGATGCGAGTCTTCGTCATCACCGATTGGGGTTTCCATGGAGATCGGCTCTTTGGCGATCTTCAGGACCTTGCGGATCTTGTCCTCGGGCATTTCCATGCGCTCGCCAAGCTCTTCGGGCGTGGGTTCGCGACCCATTTCCTGCAGCATCTGACGGGAGATGCGGTTGAGCTTGTTGATCGTCTCGATCATGTGCACCGGGATACGGATGGTCCGCGCCTGGTCAGCAATGGAGCGAGTGATCGCCTGGCGAATCCACCAGGTGGCGTAGGTCGAGAACTTGTAGCCGCGACGGTATTCGAACTTGTCCACCGCCTTCATCAGGCCGATGTTGCCTTCCTGGATCAGGTCCAAGAACTGCAAGCCGCGGTTGGTGTACTTTTTGGCGATGGAGATCACCAGGCGCAGGTTGGCCTCGACCATCTCTTTCTTCGCCCGGCGAGCCTTGGCTTCACCGATGGACATGCGGCGGTTGATGTCCTTGATGTCGGCGATGAGCAGTTCGCACTCTTCCTGCAGTGCAATCAGCTTCTGCTGGCAACGCTGGATGTCTTCCTTACGAGCGCCAATGGCTTCGGCATACTTGCTCTTGCCGCTGGCCAGTTTCTCGGCCCACTCAAGGTCAGTCTCGTTGCTCGGGAACTGACGCAGGAAGTCGGCACGAGGCATGCGAGCGTCGCGAACGCAGAGCTGCATGATGGCGCGTTCCTGAGCACGAACCTGACTCAGGGAGTCGCGTACACGCAGCACCAGCGCATCGTATTGCTTGGGAATGAGCTTGATCGGCATGAACAGGATGGCCAGTTCCTGCAGGGCTTCAGTTGCCTGCTTGCTGCCACGGCCATGCTTCTTCAGTGCTTTTTTGGCGACTTCCAGTTGGTCGGCAACCGCACCGAAGCGCATGCGAGCGACTTCCGGGTCCGGGCCACCATCGCCTTCTTCCTCTTCGGTTTCGGTCTCGGCTTCCTCTTCTTCCTCTTCCTTACCGTCAGCTGCAGGCTTTGCAGCCGGCTTCGGTACGACAGGCTCGGCTTCCTGAGGCGCGGCGGCGCCGTCGTCGTCAGGGTCGATATAGCCGTTGAAGATTTCGGTCAGGCGACCGCCATCGGTAGTGACGCGAGTGTAATCGGCGAGAATGCTGTCGACAGTTCCGGGGAAATGAGCGATAGCGCTCATGACTTCACGGATGCCTTCCTCAATGCGTTTGGCGATTTCGATCTCGCCTTCGCGGGTTAGCAACTCGACCGTGCCCATTTCGCGCATGTACATGCGCACTGGGTCGGTGGTGCGGCCAATATCCGTTTCCACGGCAGCGAGAGCCGCGGCGGCCTCTTCGGCAGCGGCTTCATCGGTATCAGCTTCGGCCAGCAACAGGGCATCCGCATCGGGGGCAACCTCGAATACGTTAATGCCCATGTCGTTGATCATGCGGATGATATCTTCCACCTGTTCCGGATCGGAAATATCCTCCGGTAGGTGGTCGTTGACCTCGGCGTAAGTCAGGTAACCCTGCTCACGGCCACGCTGGATCAATTCTTTGAGACGAGACTGCTGTTGCGCTTTTCCGGACATATAACCCTATCCACTGACTGTTCTGGCGGGCTGAAAACAAGCTGAGCATTATAGCCGAGCAGGGACCTCACGCGCCAGTTGAGGTCGATTTAGGGCACCTCCAAAAACTATCTGCATTGGCAATACTGCGTTAGAAACCGGCTCGGACTGCTTGTTTAGACCACTAAGCTTCCATCTTCGCCTGTTTTGTCTTGCCTGCCTTGCCTATGCTTTAGAGAGACCCTGTAGCGGGTGTCGCGTTGCGATTCAAGAGGTTGCGCAGTTGGTCTTTTTCCTCTGCGCTGAGTTCGCCCTGGCGGGCCTTGCGGAGCAATATTTCGAGGCTGCGTTCACGCTGCCTGGTTGCCAGGGTAGATATGGTGTCGAAAAACTGTTGTTCAAGGTTGTCGGCCGAGATCAGCCATTCTTTCTCCGCCAAAGCGCGTAAAAGGCGCCCTTGGTCGGTTCCGTGCCAGCGAGCGATCAATTGCAGGCTGCGCAGTTTTGGATTCTTCTGCAGGGTGCCGAGCAGGGCGACCAGCAGTTGGGCGTAAGTGTCATCTTCAGCGGCAAAATTGCTGGCATCTTCGACTTTCTGCGCCAACTCCGGGTGATGAAGGAGGGTGCGCAGAGTGGTCAATGCAGGCGGCTCGACACTGGTGGGTGTGCGTGGGCCCCGCGCCTTGAAGTCTGGTCGTTGGCCGGGTTTTTTCCAGTCCTTTTTCCACTCTTTCTGGCCGCTGCGTTTTGGCTGAGTGGTTTCGGGTGGTGCGTACCTGGCGTCTTCTTCGTGGCCGGCGCTGGTGTCGTAATAGGCGCTGTCATCGTATTGAGCCGCCGTGGCTGGTGCCGCAGCGCTCATTTGCTGCAGTGCATCGCCGTGCAGGCCAGTGATTTCGCCCAGGCGCTGGCGCATCAGGGTGCGCAGGTTGGCGCCGGGAATCTTTTCGATGAGCGGTGCTGCCAGCGTGGCCAGATGGGCTTTGCCTTCCAGTGAGCGCGGATCGGCTTCTTCGCTGAGTTGCTGGAAGAAATAATCCGCCAGCGGTTGTGCCTGCTGCTGGATGCGGGCGAGGAAGGCGTCGGTGCCTTCGCGGCGGACCAGGCTGTCCGGGTCCTCGCCTTCGGGCAGGAAGAGGAAGCGAGCGCGCTTGCCGTCCTGCAGGTTGGGCAGGGTCGATTCCAGTGCGCGCCAGGCAGCTTTGCGTCCGGCAGCATCACCGTCGAAGCAGAACAGCACGCTTGGGACAACGCGGAACAAACGCTTGAGGTGCTCATCGCTGGTGGCGGTGCCAAGGGTGGCGACGGCGTTGCGCAGGCCTTGCTGGGCCAGTGCGATAACGTCCATGTAGCCTTCCACCACCATGATCTCGTCGAGATCGCGGTTGGCCTTGCGCGCTTCGTAGAGGCCGTAGAGTTCCTGGCCCTTGTGAAACACCGGGGTTTCCGGGGAGTTGAGGTACTTGGGCTTGTCGTCGCCAAGTACCCGCCCGCCGAAGGCGATGATTCGTCCGCGGCTATCGCGGATCGGAAACATCACGCGGTCACGGAAGCGATCGTAGCTGCGACCGGTTTCAGCATTCTCGATCAGCAGACCGGCGTCGAGCATGGCCTTGTGCTGCAGATTGTCGCCGCCCAGGTGCTTGATCAGGTTGTCCCAGCCGGGCGGTGCGAAGCCGAGACTGAAGTCCCTAGCGATCACACCGGACAGGCCGCGGCTCTTGAGGTATTCAACAGCGGCCTTGCGCGCCGGGTGATTCTTCAGCGCTTGACGGTAGTACTCGGCGGCTGCATCGAGCAGCGGGTACAGCGGTGAGTCGACCGGCTGCCGCGGCTTGCGGCCGGGGCCGCTTTCCTCGCGGGGCACTTCCATGCCGGCGCGCTTGGCGAGGTCTTCGACCGCCTGGGGAAAGTCCAGGCTGTCGTGATCCATGATGAAGCCAAGGGCGTTGCCGCCTGCGCCACAGCCGAAGCAGTAATAGAACTGCTTGTCGGGACTGACGCTGAACGAGGGAGTCTTTTCCTTGTGGAAGGGGCAGCAGGCGGTGTAATTCTTTCCGGCTTTTTTCAGTTGAATACGCGAACTCACCACTTCGACAATGTCGGAGCGGTTGAGCAGGTCGTCAATGAAGGACTGTGGGATCAGGCCGGCCATAAGGGCTTCAGATTACGCTCGCGGTGAATGGCGCGGAAATGAAAAAACTCCGCCCATTCGCCAGCTGGCGAAGCGGAGTCTTTTTTCGGCGCAAATGCAAAGCCCGGTATTAACCGGGCTTTATGCGGCTTCGTTGTACTTGGATCAGTACAGACGAACGCTGCGGCGCTGTTCGCGCTGCACTTTCTTGGCGTGACGCTTGACTGCGGCAGCAGCTTTACGCTTGCGCTCGGCAGTGGGCTTCTCGTAGAACTCGCGGCTGCGGACTTCTGCCAGCACGCCGGCTTTTTCACACGAACGCTTGAAGCGACGCAGAGCTACGTCGAATGGTTCGTTTTCTTTGACTTTAACGTTGGGCATCCAGGACGTACCTTCACTTGTTTACCGGTTACAACGCGCTTCGGCAAATATCGCGAGCACGCTGGTTTTAAGGGTTGCGGATGTTAACGCCTTGCTGCGAGGAATGCAAAGGGCGTTGAGCGAAAAAGCATCAGAGTCCTGGCCCCTGCGGCACCATGGCGATTATCATGCGCGGCTTCATTCGCTTCTCTATAGGTTACACACCCATGCTGGTGCTGGGGCTGGAAACTTCATGCGACGAAACCGGTGTCGCGCTGTATGACAGCGAACAGGGGCTTCTGGCCGATGCGCTGTTCAGTCAGATCGATCTGCATCGCGTCTATGGTGGGGTAGTGCCCGAGCTGGCGTCGCGCGATCACGTTAAGCGCATGCTGCCGCTGATTCGTCAGGTGCTGGAAGAAGCCGGCCGCGACTCGAGCCAGATCGATGCGGTGGCCTATACGGCCGGCCCCGGTCTGGTTGGTGCCTTGCTGGTGGGCGCTTCCTGCGCGCAGGCGATGGCGTTTGCCTGGGGCGTACCGACGATTGGCGTGCACCATATGGAAGGCCATCTGCTGGCGCCCATGCTCGAAGAGCAGCCGCCGGAGTTTCCGTTCGTCGCCTTGCTGGTGTCCGGAGGGCATACGCAACTGGTGCGTGTCGACGGCATAGGCCGTTATGAACTGCTGGGTGAATCTGTGGACGATGCCGCCGGCGAGGCCTTCGACAAGACCGCCAAGCTTATGGGCCTGCGCTATCCGGGAGGCCCGGAAATCGCCGCGCTGGCCGAGCGTGGTACACCTGGGCGTTTCGTCTTCCCACGTCCCATGACTGACCGTCCGGGGCTGGATTTCAGCTTCAGCGGTCTCAAGACTTCCACCCTCACCACCTGGCAGCGCTGCCGCAATGCTGGTGACGATGGCGAGCAGACGCGCTGCGACATCGCCCTGGCATTCCAGCAGGCAGTGGTTGATACGCTGACGATCAAATGCCGCCGCGCTTTGCAGCAGACCGGTCTCAATACCCTGGTAATCGCCGGTGGTGTGAGTGCTAATCAGGCCCTGCGCCAGAGTCTGGAAAGCATGCTCACTGGACTGAAAGGGCAGGTGTTTTATGCGCGGCCACGTTTCTGTACCGACAACGGCGCGATGATCGCCTATGCCGGCTGCCAGCGACTGCTGGCCGGGCAGCATGAAGATTTAGCGATCAAGGTACAGGCGCGCTGGCCGATGGAAAGTCTGCCTGACTGTGGGGTCTAACAAGGTTCTAGGCTGCGCGTTTAGGCGTCGTTAAAAGTGTCGCTCGCGCCCGGCAGCCAGATTGCGCAGATTGCCGCGATGCCGCCAGAAGATCAGGCAGGCTAGCAAGCTCATCGGTAACAGACTGTCGGGTTGCTTCCAGGCGAGTAGCGGCAGGCATAGCGGTAATGCTGCCAGCGCAGCGAGGGAGCTGGTGCGGGAGAGCTTGAACACCAGCAGCCAGCCGGTCAGCGCCAGTATTGCTGCAGGCGGGTAAAGTCCGAGCAGAGCGCCAGCCGCAGTGGCGACGCCCTTGCCGCCGCGAAAACGAAAATACAACGGATATAGGTGACCGAGCACTGCGGCTAGTGCGATCCAGCTTTGTTGTTCAACTGGCAAGGCGAGGAAACTGGCGAGCAGGACGGGTAGCAGGCCTTTGAGCAGGTCGCCGCACAGCGTGGCAATCGCCAGGCGTTTGCCAGCTACACGCAGCATATTGGTCGCCCCAGGATTGCCTGATCCGCCTGCACGTGGGTCAGCCACCCCGGCCAGACGACTGAGTAAAATGGCAAATGACAATGATCCGATCAGATAAGCGAGCAGTGTCAGTTGCCAGAACATGAAATGACATCCGAGGCAGTGGTTCCTGAGTCTAACAGGGCGCTGTAAAACTACCTGCGTTGGCAATACTTCGTTAAAAAACGGCCTCGCCTGTATTTTTCGATGACTTGCTAGCAGCGCACGTGAGCCTGACGTGGGAGCGAATGGCGTGGACACAGTTTTCATCGAAGGGCTGGAAGTAGATACGTTGATTGGCGCCTATGACTGGGAACGGGGTATTCGCCAGTGCCTGCGGCTGGATCTGACCTTGGGCTGGGATATTCGTCCGGCCGCGCAAAATGACGAGCTGGACAAGGCGTTGGACTACGCCGAGGTTGGCAAGGTGATCGAGCACTTCGCTCAGGCAGCCCGCTTCGAGCTGGTTGAGACCTTCGCCGAGCGCCTCGCAGCCTGTCTGATGGAGCGCTTCGGAATTCCATGGTTACGCCTGCGAGTGACCAAACCGGGCGTCAATGCCCGCGCTTCGGCGCTGGGTGTGGAGATCGAGCGCGGATGTCGCTGATACCCGTATTGCTTGGGCTCGGCAGCAATGTCGGTCGCAAGCACCACCTGAACGCCGGGCTCGACGCACTGAGCCTGCTGCTGCCTGATATGCGCTGCTCGCCTGTATTCGAAAGCCATGCGGTGGGCTACAAGGGCGACAATTTCTTCAACCTGGTGGTGACTGGTAACACCTCCTTGCCCTTGATGGAGCTGGATCGCCGGCTCAAGTTCATCGAAGCGGACAATGGTCGCTACGCGCCGGATCGCAAGGGCCTGCCGCTGGATATCGATGTGCTGATGTATGGCGATATGATCGGCAACTTCCACGGTTTGGAGCTACCTCGTCCCGAGGTGCTGAAGAATGCTTTCGTTCTCTGGCCGCTTTCGTTGCTCGCCCCCGATGTTCGCCACCCGTTGGATGGCCGGACCTTTGCCGAGCTTTGGCAGGAGGCGCGGATCGACCAGAAGCTCTGGCCTACAGCCTTTCGCTGGGGAGAAACAGAGCTGACTCCACCGCAATTGCTGCACGAGTATCCGGGCAGATCGTAGGTGGATGTCGCTTTTTACATCCACCGCAACTCTGCTCGGTGGTCCGCCACCCGGGGGATCGCCACCCGGTGGATCGGTAAAGCATGAGCCACCCTGCGTGAGCTCTGCCACTGTCGGGATGCGCCCGGCTGGCCTTAGCGCCGGCTGGCCACCAAACCCTTGATGGCATTGAATCGCTCGCGTTTCAGGGCTTCTCCCAGTTCCGCACCCTTGTAGCCCTGCGCGATCAGCGTTTTCGCTTCCACTGCGCGGACGGCGTCTGCGGCTGTGCGAAGCCAGGCACTTTGCGAATGGCCGCGTTGTTCAGATGAGGAATTCGCGCTGGCGATCATTTCGCAGGCGGCAATGAACTGTTCGAAGCGTTCGGGGCGGCGGTGGATGTCGAAGTGCTGCAACATGTCGAACAATTCTGCCGCACCCAGCTCCAGCGCACGTTGTGCGTGGCCCTGAAACTCGCCGACCAGCAGCGCCAGTTCCTGACAGTCGCGGGGCACCTTGTAACGCGCATTTACGGCTTCGATCAGGCGCTGGTTGCTGCTGGGCTCGGAGGAGTTCTGCTCCAAGGGGTGCAGCAGGCAGGCCCAGCGAATGCTCACTGACTGTTCATGGTGGGCGCACTGGCGAAGGACCCTGAGTAGTTGCTCGTCTTTGCCGGTGTGATCAGCGAACAGGGTGTCGATCTCCGGAAACAGGACGGCGAGTGCTCCGCAATCGCGCAGCACCTGCACGAACACATCGGGGCGCGGCTCCATCAGAGCGCGGGAGATTTCCTTCCAGCATCGCTCCGGCGTTAGAGCTTGGAGCTCGTCAGACTCGGCCAACTGACGCATCAGTGCCAGGGTTTCGTCTGCCACGGTAAAGCCCTGTTCGGCATAGCGCGCCGCGAAGCGAGCCACGCGCAGTACCCGCAGCGGATCTTCGGCAAATGCGGGCGAGACGTGCCTGAGCGTGCGTGCGGCAAGGTCGGCCTGGCCGTTGTAGGGGTCGAACAGCTGCCCCTGTTCGTTTTCGGCCATAGCGTTGATGGTGAGGTCGCGGCGGATCAGGTCTTCTTCCAGCGTCACCTCTGGGCTGGCGTAGAAGGTGAAACCGCCGTAGCCGCGCCCGCTTTTGCGTTCGGTGCGCGCCAGCGCGTATTCCTCGCCTGTTTTCGGGTGCAGGAAAACGGGGAAGTCCGCGCCAACTGGGTGATAGCCGAGCGTCTGCATCTGTTCGGCGCTGGCGCCTACCACCACCCAGTCCACCTCGGTTACGGGACGACCCAGCAAACGATCACGTACCGCCCCGCCGACTTTATAGATTTGCATGCCATCCTCCGTTCATGCGCAGGATGATAGAGAAGGCTCAGGCTTCAAGCGACAACGTATAAGAAATGCCTTGGCTGGCTTACAGGCTGCAGATCGGGCCTGACCGGGGCCGAAGGCGCGCCGGTCGGCAGTGTGGTTTAGCCCTAATGCCGTCCCGCCAGGTTCATACCGGGAAATCTGGCTTCTGGTTCCGCCTCGGCTCGCGGCGGCATGTGGTGGGTGGATGCCCGGGTGTCGTCCTGCATTGAGTGCAGATGGACGTCGAAACCCCATAGGCGATGCAGATGCTTGAGTACTTCCTCGGTGGAACCGCCCAGAGGTTTGCGGTCATGTTGCTGGTGGCGCAGGGTCAGCGAGCGGTCACCGCGGCGGTCGACGCTCCAGACCTGGATGTTGGGCTCGCGGTTGCCGAGGTTGTATTGCGCCGCCAGTAGTTCGCGAATGGTGTGGTAGCCGCTTTCGTCATGGATCGCCGGCACCAGCAGTTCTTCTTTGTGATCGTCGTCGAGAATGCTGAACAGCTTGAGATCGCGGATCACCTTTGGGGAGAGAAATTGCAGGATGAAGCTTTCATCCTTGAAGTTCTGCATGGCGAATTTAACAGTGGTCAGCCAGTCGCTTCCGGCGATATCGGGAAACCAGCGGCGGTCCTCCTCGGTGGGCTTTTCGCAGATACGACGGATGTCCTGGTACATCGCGAAACCCAGGGTGTAGGGGTTGATGCCACTGTAATACGGGCTGTCGAAGCCGGGCTGGAAGATCACGCTGGTGTGCGATTGCAGGAACTCGAACATGAAGCCGTCGGTGACCAGCCCCTCGTCGTAGAGGTCGTTGAGCAGGGTGTAGTGCCAGAAGGTTGCCCAGCCTTCGTTCATCACCTGGGTTTGGCGCTGCGGGTAGAAGTACTGTGCAATCTTGCGCACGATGCGCACGATCTCGCGCTGCCAAGGTTCGAGCAGCGGTGCGTGTTTTTCGATGAAGTAGAGAATGTTTTCCTGCGGCTCGGCAGGGAAGCGCTGGTTATCGCCCTCATCGTCATCTTTGCCGGGCGCGCGCGGAATGGTGCGCCAGAGGTCGTTGATCTGCTTTTGCAGGTGTTCTTCACGGTCCTTCTGACGGCGGCGTTCTTCCTCAGCGGAGATGGGGTAGGGGCGCTTGTAACGGTCCACGCCGTAGTTCATCAGTGCATGGCAGGAGTCGAGCAGGTCTTCCACAGCACTGATGCCGTGGCGTTCTTCGCACTGGGTGATGTACTGCCGAGCGAACACCAGATAGTCGATGATAGAGCCGGCGTCGGTCCAGGTGCGGAACAGGTAGTTGCCTTTGAAGAAGCTGTTGTGGCCGTAGCAAGCGTGGGCGATTACCAGGGCCTGCATGGTGATGGTGTTTTCTTCCATCAGGTAGGCGATGCAGGGGTCGGAATTGATCACGATTTCGTAGGCCAGGCCCATCTGGCCGCGAGAGTAGGACTTTTCCGTACTGAGAAAATGCTTGCCGTAGGACCAGTGGTGATAACCCAGCGGCATGCCCACCGAGGCATAGGCATCCATCATCTGCTCTGCAGTGATCACCTCGATCTGGTTGGGGTAGGTGTCGAGCGCATAGCCTTCGGCGATCCGGCCAATTTCGCGGTCGTAGGCGCGGATCAGTTCGAAGGTCCATTCCGAGCCGGTGGAAATGGGCTGTCGTTTCATACTGCGTACCTCAGCTGGCCATGCGTCGCTGGAAGAGTTCGCGGAACACCGGATAGATATCCCCCGCGCTCACCAGTTGCTGCTGGGCGAACGAATCGGCAAAAGCTTCGGCCACCTGGTTGTATTCGTACCACAGAGCCTGATGTTCGCGCGGCGTAATCTCGACGTAGGAAAAGTACTGGACGAACGGCATGATCTGGTTGATCAAAATGTCGCGGCAGACCGGCGAATCATCGTTCCAGTTGTCGCCGTCCGAGGCTTGGGCCGCATAGATGTTCCACTCGTTGACCGGATAACGCTCGGCCATGATTTCCTGCATCATTTTCAGTGCGCTGGAAACGATGGTGCCGCCAGTTTCCCGCGAGTAGAAGAACTCCTCCTCGTCCACTTCCTTCGCACTGGTGTGGTGGCGGATGAACACCACCTCGATCTTGTCGTAGCTGCGTTTGAGAAACAGGTAGAGCAGGATGAAGAAGCGCTTGGCGATGTCCTTGGTGGACTGGGTCATGGAGCCGGAAACGTCCATCAGGCAGAACATCACGGCCTTGGAGCTGGGGTTGGGGTGTTTGACCAACAGGTTGTATTTCAGGTCGAAGGTGTCGAGAAAGGGTACGCGGTTGATGCGTGCGCTCAAACGCTCGATTTCCTGCTCCGCGGCCTGGATATCGGTGAAATTGTCCGGCTCTTCAAGCTTGAGTCGCGCCAGTTCGGCCTTTGCCTCGCGCAGTTTCGTGCGGCTGCTGCCCGATAGTGCGATGCGTCTGGCATGTGCCGAACGCAGGGTACGGACGATATTGATCCGCGACGGGTTGCCTTCATTGCTGATGCCGGCGCGTACCGTCTTGAAGGTGTCGCTACCGGTGAGGTGGCGCTTGACCAGGTTGGGCAGCTCGAGATCCTCGAACATGAAATCGAGGAACTCCTCCTGAGTGATCTGGAAGACGAAGTCATCCATGCCTTCGCCGCTATTGCTGGCCTGTCCGGCGCCACCTCCGCCACCGCCTCCTTGCGGTCGCGGGATGCGCTCACCGGCAACGAATTCCTTGTTGCCTGGGTGGACGACGGTCTGTCGGCCGCCGCGGCCATGGTGCAGAACCGGCTCATCGATATCGCGGCCGGGAATGCTGATCTGTTCGCCATGCTCCATGTCGGTGATGGAGCGCCGTCCCACAGCTTCCTCCACCGCCTTCTTGATATGCCCACGGTAACGCTGCAGGAACCGCTGGCGGTTCACCGTACTCTTGTTCTTGCCGTTCAGGCGGCGGTCGATCACGTAGCTCATAGCCCCTCCGGTGCAGCTGGAATCCAGCGCTGGAAGCATGTTTCACTTCCAGCGCTGGATTCAGGCATCAAGCTGCTCTACTGCGATTTACGTACACGCAGATACCATTCCGAGAGCAGGCGAACCTGTTTCTCCGTGTAGCCGCGCTCGACCATGCGCACGACGAAGTCGCTGTGTTTCTTCTGGTCTTCCTTGCTGGCCTTGGCGTTGAAGCTGATGACCGGCAGAAGGTCCTCGGTGTTGGAGAACATTTTCTTCTCGATTACCACGCGCAGCTTTTCATAGCTGAGCCAGGAGGGGTTCTTGCCGTTGTTGTTGGCCCGGGCGCGCAGTACGAAGTTGACGATCTCGTTGCGGAAATCCTTCGGGTTGCTGATGCCGGCGGGTTTTTCGATCTTCTCTAGCTCTTCGTTAAGAGCCATGCGGTTGAGGATTTCGCCGGTTTCCGGGTCGCGGTATTCCTGATCCTGGATCCAGAAGTCGGCGTAGAGCACGTAGCGGTCGAAAATGTTCTGACCGTATTCGCTGTAGCTTTCCAGGTAAGCGGTCTGGATTTCCTTGCCGATGAACTCGACGTAGCGCGGTGCCAGGTATTCCTTGATGAAGCGCAGGTACTTTTCGCGGACTTCAGCCGGAAACTGCTCCTGCTCGATCTGCTGCTCCAGCACATAAAGCAGGTGTACGGGGTTCGCAGCTATCTCGTGAGGATCGAAGTTGAACACCTTGGACAGGATCTTGAAGGCGAAACGGGTCGAAAGGCCGTTCATGCCTTCGTCGACACCGGCCGTGTCACGGTATTCCTGGATCGACTTGGCCTTGGGGTCGGTGTCCTTGAGATTTTCGCCGTCGTAGACGCGCATCTTCGAGTAGATATTGGAGTTATCCGGCTCCTTCAGCCGCGAGAGCACCGAGAACTGCGCGAGCATCTTCAGCGTATCGGGCGCACAGTGGGCTCTGGACAGAGAGCTGTTGAACAGCAGTTTGTCGTAAATTTTTACCTCGTCGCTGACGCGCAGGCAGTACGGCACCTTGACGATGTAGATACGGTCGATAAAGGCTTCGTTGTTCTTGTTGTTGCGGAAGCTGTGCCATTCCGATTCGTTGGAGTGAGCCAACAGGATGCCGCTGTAGGGAATCGCCCCAAGGCCCTCGGTGCTGTTGTAGTTGCCTTCCTGGGTGGCGGTCAGTAGCGGGTGTAGCACCTTGATCGGTGCCTTGAACATCTCGACGAATTCCATCAGGCCTTGGTTGGCTCGGCACAGCGCGCCTGAGTAACTGTAGGCGTCAGCGTCGTTTTGTGGGAATTCTTCGAGTTTGCGGATATCCACCTTGCCCACCAGTGCGGAAATGTCCTGGTTGTTCTCGTCGCCCGGCTCGGTCTTGGCTACGGCAATCTGATTGAGGATCGAGGGATAGAGTTTGACTACGCGGAACTGGCTGATGTCTCCACCGAATTCCTGCAAGCGCTTGGTGGCCCAGGGGGACATGATCGATGTGAGATGGCGCGGAGGAATGCCGTAATCTTCTTCGAGAATCTGCGCATCTTCGGCAGGGTTGAACAACCCCAGTGGTGACTCGAATACCGGCGAATCCTTGATGGCGTAGAAGGGCACTTTTTCCATCAGGTGCTTGAGTTTTTCCGCCAGTGAAGACTTGCCACCACCCACTGGACCAAGCAGATAGAGGATCTGCTTCTTCTCCTCCAGCCCCTGCGCGGCATGGCGGAAGTAGGAGACGATCTGGTCGATGCAATCCTCCATGCCGTGGAAATCACTGAACGCTGGATAGCGGCGGATCACCTTGTTGGAAAAGATTCGCGACAGGCGCGAGTCGGTCGAGGTATCGATCAGCTCGGGCTCGCCGATCGCCATCAATAGGCGTTCAGCCGCGGTGGCGTAGGTGCCCGGATCTTCCTTGCACAGATCGAGATATTCCTGAAGCGAATACTCCTCTTGCCGGGTTGCTTCGAATCGTTGCTGGTAATGGCTGAATATGCTCATTGACTTCACCTCGGACGATGCTCGGAGCCGGTGTTGTCATCAGGCATTCAGGGGCGGCCAGCTGTTGTGCAGCGACCTTGTGGTGGCGCTCCCCCGAACGGCCGATGGTCGTGATCTGAGGCCCGGTCGACTTTCACCTGTTGGATGGCCTGAGCTCAAGGATAGTTCGGATTTGGCGAGCTAAAGGGGGCGAGCGGCGATTTGGTGCTGATTTTTATCAGCCGAAAGGCTCTAGGCCGCGTGATATGCGGCCTTCCAAGGGTAACTTTTTATGTCGGGTCGCCCTGGTCGACGTCTTGCGGGAAAGTGTGGCGCCAGACTTCAAAACCGCCGTCGAGGCTGTAGACGTCCGAGAAGCCCTGATTGACCAGATAAGCTGCGGCGCTTTGGCTGGAGTGGCCGTGGTAGCAGGTGACGATCAGAGGCTGATCGAGGTCGGCTGCGGCAATGAAATCATGCAGCGAGTGATTGTCCAGATGAGTCGAGCCGCGAATGTGCCCGCTGGAGTAGCTGTGGACGTCGCGTATATCCACCACTACACCACCCTGTTCGCGTAGTGCCTGGGCCTGCTGGGGGGAGATACGTTTGAAATCGGTCATGTTGGCTCCTCGTGGTCGCAATCGCAGCGGAGCATTTCGCCGCTGTCGAGGTTCATCAGGGTCATGACATTGCCCCAGACGCAGCCGGTGTCCAAGGCGAACACGTTGGGCTCTTCGCAGTGGCCTTCCAGCGCGGCCCAATGGCCGAAGATGATCTTGCAGCCACGTGTCTTGCGATTGGGATGGCTGAACCAGGGGGCGTAGCCGGCGGGAGCGGTATCGAGACCTTCCTTGGCTTCCAGATTCAGCGTGCCGTCCGCCTTGCAGAAGCGCATGCGGGTGAAATAGTTGGTGATCAGGCGCAGCCGTGGAACGCCGTGCAAATCCTTGTCCCACTTGGCCGGCTGGTTGCCGTACATGCCATCGAGAAACGGCAACAGCAGAGCATCGTCACGTAGCACTTCCTCTACTTCGGCGGCGCGTCTGAGAGCTTTTTCCAGCGTCCACTGCGGCGGGATGCCGGCGTGAACCATGGTGGCTTCTCGTTCGCTGTCGTGGTGTACGAGCTTCTGCTGGCGCAGCCAGTCGATCAACTCGGTGCGGTCAGGTGCGTCGAGAATCGGCCTCAGGGTATCGGAGCGCTTCAGGCGGTCGATATTGCGGGCCACGGCCAGCAAATGCAGATCGTGGTTGCCAAGCACTGCGACACCCGAGCTCCCTAGGTCACGCACGAAGCGTAGCGTTTCCAGTGACTGCGGGCCCCGGTTGACCAGATCACCGGCCAGCCACAGGCAATCGCGGGACGGACTGAAATCGACCTGTTGCAGCAGGCATTGGAGGGGCTCAAGGCAACCCTGCAGATCGCCCACAGCGTAAGTGGTCAATGCAGCACTCCGGGAACGGCGAGGCGAAAGGGGGCGATTATTGCATCGAACGTGTGACCATCATCGGCAAGCATTTGGTAGCTGCCCTGCATGATGCCGACAGTGGAGCTCATCAGGGTGCCGCTGGTATAGACATGCTGCTGGCCCGGTGCGATCAGCGGTTGTTCGCCGACCACGCCAGCGCCACGCACTTCCTGCACCTGGCCGTCGCCGTCGGTGATGATCCAGTGACGCGACAGCAGCTGGGCTGGCACCTGGCCGTTATTTTCGATCACTACCTTGTAGGCAAAGGCATAGCGGTTTTGTTCCGGCTGCGATTGCTCGGGCAAGTACTGTGGCGTGACGCTGACGTCGATCTGGTAACGAAGATCTTCAGACATGGTTTCTGCTCGGTGTGCCGTTATGCAAGGACGGGTAGTTGGTCGGAAAGACGAACGAATGCGGCGAGATCCAGCTGCTCGGGGCGCAGGCCGCCGTCGACGTCTGCGGCGGCGATGGCATCTGCGTCAAGCAGGCCCTTAAGCGTATTGCGCAGGGTCTTGCGACGCTGATTGAAGGCCTGGCGAACGACGGTTTCGAGCTGACGGTGATCACGTGCCGGATGCGGCAGCTCCGCGTGTGGTACCAGCCGGACGATGGCCGAATCGACCTTGGGCGCGGGGTTGAAAGCACCCGGCCCGACATTGAACAGGTGCTCTACGCGACAATGGTACTGCACCATGATCGATAGCCGGCCCCAGTCTCCGCCGCCGGGCTGCGCGGCCAGGCGCTCGACCACTTCCTTCTGCAGCATGAAGTGCATGTCGCGGATCAGGTGCGCGTGATCGAGCAGGTGGAAGATCAGTGGTGTGGAGATGTTGTAGGGCAAGTTGCCGACGATACGCAGGCTGTCGGGCGCTTCGCTCAGACGAGCAAAGTCGAACTTCAGTGCATCACCCTGGTGCAGGGTGAAGTTCTCGCGTTCGGCGAATTGGTGCTGCAGGATCGGGATCAGGTCCAGATCCAGTTCCACCACATCCAGATGCGCGCCGCTATGGAGCAGGCCTTCGGTCAACGCACCCTGGCCAGGACCGATCTCGACGAGCCGCTCGTCCGGCCTGGCATGAATGGCCCGCAGGATGCGGTGAATCACCCCGGCATCGTGCAGAAAGTTCTGGCCAAAGCGCTTGCGCGCGCGGTGTTGGTACTCGGACATGAAGGCAGCTCCAGGCTTCAAGCCGCAAGCGTCAAGCAAGAGCGTAAAGCGAAAAATACGAAGGCGCGAAGCTTAGCAGGTGCGCCGGGTGTCGGCATCATCCCGACTTGCAGGTGCAAGTCGGTCAGGCTTCATCGTCCCGACGAGCGACTATGCGCCGCTCATCTGATAAGCCGTTTCGAGTGCGACTTGCAGGCTCCCGGTATCAATCTGTCCGGTGCCGGCCAGATCCAGCGCGGTACCGTGGTCGACCGAGGTACGCACGATGGGCAGTCCCAGGGTGACATTGACCGCCGCGCCGAAGCCTTTGTACTTGAGCACCGGCAGGCCCTGGTCGTGGTACATGGCCAGCACCGCGTCGCAATGGTCGAGGTTTTTCGGCGTGAACAGCGTATCGGCAGGGAGCGGACCGATCAGGTCGATGCCATCATCGCGAAGACGGGCCAGTGTCGGCTCGATAATCTCGATCTCTTCGCGCCCCAGGTGGCCGCTTTCGCCCGCATGTGGGTTGAGGCCGCAGACCAGGATGCGCGGTCGGGCGATTCCAAACTTGCCGACAAGATCGGCATGCAGGATGCGCGTGACCCGCTCCAGACGTTCGCTGGTGATTGCAGCGGCAACATCCTTGAGCGGTAAGTGTGTGGTAACCAGCGCCACTCGCATGCCGTGCGTGGCGAGCATCATCACCACCTGTTCGGTATGGGTCAGTTCGGCAAGAAACTCGGTATGACCGGAGAAGGCAATGCCCGCCTCGTTGATCACGCCCTTGTGCACCGGGGCGGTAATCATCCCGGCGAAGTGGCCATCCAGGCAGCCTTGGCCAGCACGGGTCAGGGTCTCCAGCACGTACTGGCCGTTGCGGAGGTCGAGTCGGCCCGGCTCTGCCGGTGCTTTCAGTGGCGTATCCCAGACGTAAAGGCTACCTGCCGGGGCCGGTGTTTGCGGCCAGGCGCCCGGCAGAACCGGTAGCAACTGGATATCCAGTCCGAGCAGTTCGGCACGCGCTTTAAGCAACTCAAGGCTGGCGATGGCAATCAGCGTGTGAGGTTGAGCTTCACGGGCCATGAGCAAGCAGAGGTCGGGACCAATGCCAGCTGGTTCTCCGGGTGTGACAACGAAGGGAAGGGGCATGGCGTCTCCGATCTGTGTCTCTGATCAGCCGATTATGCCTTTTGGTCGACGGATTACGCCTTCGGCTAATTCGACCTACAAAGGCGGGCTTCGTAGGGTGGGTCGCGCTTCATCGATCCGCCGAGCGAAGTTGCGGTGGATGTAAAAAGCGACATCCACCCTACGTTTCCCTACAGCTTACAGCTTCACTTCCACATAGGCTTCGTCGCGGATCTGGCGCAACCAGGCCTGCAGCTCTTCGTCGTACTTGCGGTTGCGCAGCAGGTTCACGGCTTGTTGCTCACGGAATTCCGCGCTGGCGTCTGTGGCGCGACGGCCCAGTACTTCCAAGATGTGCCAGCCGAACTGGGACTGGAAGGGTTCAGACAGCTGGCCGTTGGCGCTGTTGGTCATGACTTCGCGAAACTCTGGAACCAGCGAGTTCGGGTCGATCCAGCTCAAGTCGCCGCCATTAAGGGCAGAACCGGGGTCTTCGGAAAAATTGCGCGCCAGTTCGGCGAAGTCTTCGCCCGCTTCGATGCGGTCGCGCAGACGCTCGATCAAGCGACGGCTTTCCTCTTCGCTGCGAATCTGGCTTGGCTTGATCAGGATATGGCGGACATGCACCTCATCACGCACCTGGGTATCGCCACCACGCTTGTCCAGCAGCTTGAGCATGATGAAGCCCGGCGGCGTGCGTACCGGCTGGGTCACTTCACCTACTTCGAGTTCGCGAACCAGGGTATCGAACGGCGGCGGCAGCTGCGCAGCCTTGCGCCAGCCCATGTCGCCGCCCTCCAAGGCGTTCTCGCTGGCTGAGCGGGACACCGCCAGCTGCGCGAAATCCGCACCTTTCTGCAGTTGCTGCCAGGTATCCGCTGCGCTTTCTTCAGCCGCCTGAATGGCTGCCGAATCGGAGGATTCGGGTACCGGAATCAGAATGTTGGCCAGGCGGTATTCTTCGGAGAGCTGCAGCTTGCCGAGATCCGAAGCGAGGAAGTTTTCCACTTCCTGATTGGATATCTGAATGCGCTCGGCAATACGACGCTGACGCACGCGGTTGATGACCATTTCGCGGCGAATCTGCTCACGGGCGGTGTCCAGGCTCAGGCCGTCGCGCTCCAGTGCGTCGCGAAACTCCTCCAGCGTCATATTGTTGCGCTGGGCAATGGTGGCCAGGGCCTGGTTGAGCTCTTCGTCGGCGATGCGAATGCCCGAGCGTTCGCCGATCTGCAGCTGCAGGTTCTCGGTGATCAGGCGCTCCAGTACTTGCTGCTGCATGACATCAAGTGGCGGCATTTCCGCGCCGCGCTTTTCGATGGTCTGCTGGACTTCGCGCAGGCGCTGGTCCAGCTGGCTCTGCATGACTACGTCGTTATCGACGATTGCAACGATACGGTCCAGCGGGCGCACCTGGGCTGAGGCCGAAGTGGCAAAGAGCGCGCTGCCCAGCAGCAAGGCGCCCAGCGTGAGTGGGCGCAGGGTGTCAGAAAGCTTGATTTTCACGTTCACGATAACCTTGTATGCCTTCGTCGAGGAAAGTCTCAGTGGCGCCGCCGATGACGTTGCCGAGGCCTTTGAACACGATCTGCAGGAAGATGCCGGTATCCGGCTCGTCGTTGCGGTCGGGGTTGAGACTGGTCTCGTCGTAATCGATCCAGTAGCGGTTGATCAGACGCATCTTCCAGCAGCAGTTGTCGTACTCGAAGCCGCCGAAAGCTTCCAGGGTACGGCTGCGACTGTAGTCATGCTGCCAGCGCCCGATCACGCTCCATTGCGGGACCACCGGCCAGATGAACGAGAAGTCATGCTGGTCGATCTTGTAGTAGTCCTTGATGTAGTTGGGCTGGCCCGGTGCGCCGAAGTCGCCGCCGTACGTCCACTGGCCGGTGGCCTGGTCGTAACGGATGCTGTCGTTGCGGTAGCGGTAGCCGATATTGACGATCTTATTCGGATTGTCGGCCGGCTGGTAATGCCACATGGCGCTACCCGAGCGAGTGCGGCCCTGGTCCGGATCCCAGTTGAAGGTAGAAGTGAAGCGCCAGTCCCGGTTGTAGCGATACATATATTCCAGGGCGTACGGCGAGACATCGCTCCGTGCATCAGGACGGTCATCGATGGTCATGCCCGGCAGCTGTACTTCGCGGTCCCGGAAGTAGTAGATCTGCCCGATACTCAGGCGCTGACGCTCGAAACCATTGGGCTCGATCCAGCGGCTGGTTACGCCGAGGGAGACTTGGTTGGCATCGCCGATGCGGTCGCGGCCGCTGAAGCGGTTTTCACGCCACAGCGAGGAATAGCTGAAACTGCTCTCGCCGGTATCGAAGACCGGAATGTCGTCTTGGTCTTCGTCGGGTACGTAAAGGTAGAACAGGCGGGGTTCGAGGGTCTGGCGATAGGCGTTGCCGAACCACTGGGTTGCGCGGTCGAAATACAGACCCGAGTCGACGCTGAAGATGGGCACGCTGCGGTCAGGAGAATCCTCGAAATCGTTTCCAACACCACCCGGGCCGAATCTGCCTCGGTTATCCAGATCTAGATCATACTGGGTGTAGGCATATTTCAGCGATGGCGTGATAAAGCCCCAGCTCCAGTTCAGCGGCAGACTGACACCGGGCTCAAGGTGGATACGCTCACCTTCGGCGCGGTCGAGGCCGCTTACGTTCTCGTCGTACCAAGGTTGGGCAGTACCGTCTTCGTCGATGAAGTTTCCGCTACGCAGGCTGCGCTGAAAGCTGACGAACTCCGTGCTGTAGGCGAAATTCAGCCCACCGGGCCGGAAGGGCAGCGCGCCATCCAGCGTCAGCTGCGGCAGACGCTCATACGGCGTGGTATCGACAACGCTGGTAGCCTCGTAGGCGTGCACGTTGAGTTTGGCGGTGTAGCTATCGCCACGCCAAGTCAGAGTACCGCGCTGATCGAGAAAGTCCGGCTGGCTGATGCCCAGCTGGGTATCCAGATCCTGGAAGTAGTAAGGGTCGCTGATGTCCGTGTAATCGACTTCGGCCAACAAGCGTGAATCCAAGCCGCTGCGGTTCTGCCAGCTGTACATCCAGCGCTGGTCTTCGTATTCGGATTGCAGCTTGCGGTCGTCGTTGTCGTCGTCCAGCCAGGCGGCACCGAACTGGCCTTCGCTGCTGCGGGTCAGGTAGCGGAACTCACCTTCCATCAGCAGGCCGCGATCGCTCATGAGGTGCGGGTACAGCGTGGCGTCGAAGTTCGGCGCCAGGTTGAAGTAGTACGGCGTCAACAGCGCCAAACCAGTGTCGCTGGAGCTGCCGATGGTCGGCATCAGGAAGCCGGACTGGCGGCGGTCATCGATGGGGAAGTGGATATAGGGTGTGTAAAACACCGGAATATCCTTGACCCGCAGCGTGACGTTGGTAGCCGAGCCGAAACCGGTGGCCGGGTTCAGCGTGACGTTGTTGCCTCTCAGGTGCCAGGTGTTCTCGCCTGGTTCGCAGCTGGTGTAAGTGCCATCCTTAAGGCGGATGATGGCGGTTTCCTCGCGCTTGGCGTACTGCGCGCTGCCGCGAATCCTGCTGTCATGCAGGACGTATTCGGCGTTTTCAATCTTGGCTTCACCGCTGTCGAGGAAGATTTCCGCGCGGTCACCCACCATCAGCGCATTGCGGTCGCGCAAGCGGACATTGCCCTTCAGCTCGCCGCGGTTTTCCAGCTGGTAGAGACTCGCCTCATCGGCTTCAGCCTGCATGCTGCCCTGGCGCAGCACGACATCGCCGGCCAGTGTGGAGATTTCCTGCTCCTGCTCGTGACGAGTGGCCTTGGACGATACGTAGGTCGGCGCTTCGCTCGTGGGTGTATCGTCGAATTGCCCCGGACGGCTCGGCTCTACATAGGCGCCGGCGCAGTAGGGGCCGGTTTCGGCCAGTTGCGCGTTGGTCAGCTGTTCGCGCGGGACCCAGTCCAGGTGGCTGTAGTCGGCGCTGCGTGAAGCCAGGGCGCGGCCCTTGCTTTTGGTGACATCGGTGGTCGTGGCTGCCTGGCGCTGGGCTTTGCTTGTGCCCGATTGGGCAAGGCCGGCAGTGCTTGCGGTGGCGCTGCCGCTATGTGCGGGGCGTGGCGGCAGCGTCGGGCTGGCGGCATTGCTCGCGCAGTCCCAGCCACCGCCAGCACCTGGCTGGCAGGCGAACTGTTCGGCAGCGATGGCGACGGGTATCGCTACGGGTTGCAGTGCGAGCAGACTGCCGGTAACCAGTAGAGGAAATTTTTTGCGAAACGCGGGGATTTTGACTGCCATCTTGTTTTTTGGTCCGTGCTTGCGGCGAGCCATCGGCCGGGCTGGGCCGCAGGCCTCTCGATGGGCTGAGAAAGATCCGGGATAATAAAGCATGACCCGCCTATCGGCTAGCACCCTGGAGACCCCTCACATGCCGCAACACGATCAACGTCTGCAGGAGCTCTGCGCCTGGCTGGAACCTTGTCTGGAAGATATTTTCGCGCGCCGTGGCTGGGGGGCGGTACCTGAAGCATCGCTGATTCCGGCCAGCAGCGATGCGAGCTTTCGCCGCTATTTTCGCTGGCAGGCGGCGGATCGCAGCTTGATTCTGATGGACGCGCCGCCGCCGCATGAAAATTGCAGGCCCTTCGTCGAGGTGGCGGCATTGTTGTCCCAGGCGGGTATCCATGTGCCGGACGTGCTGGCCGAGGACCTTGAACGTGGTTTTCTTCTGCTCGGTGATCTTGGCCGGCAGACCTATCTGGATGTCATCGACGAAGATAACGCCGATGCGCTGTTTACCGATGCGATCCGGGCGTTGTTGGCATTCCAGGCACTGCCAGTATCGACGCAGCTGCCGCGCTATGACGAGGCCTTGCTGCGGCGCGAACTGCAGCTGTTCCCCGAGTGGTATGTGCAGCATCATCTTGGTTACAGCTTCAGTCCGGCGCAGCAGCAGCTCTGGGAGCGCAGTTGCCGTTTGCTTATCGACTCCGCTTTGGCGCAGCCAACTGTGGTGGTACATCGCGACTATATGCCGCGCAATCTGATGATCAGCGAGCCCAACCCCGGCGTACTGGATTTCCAGGATGCGGTGATTGGCCCGGTGACCTATGACATCACATCGCTGTTCAAGGATGCCTTTCTGAGCTGGCCGGAAGAGCGGGTGCAGGGCTGGCTGCAGGGCTACTGGGATGCTACGCGTGCGGCCGGTGTTCCGGTTCAGGACAGCTTTACCGAGTTTCAGCGCGCCAGCGATCTGATGGGGTTGCAGCGGCATCTGAAGGTTATCGGCATCTTCGCGCGGATTTGCCATCGTGACGGAAAGCCCCGCTATCTGGCGGATGTGCCGCGCTTCTTCGCCTATATAGAGACGGTACTGGCACGTCGTCCGGAGCTGGTGGAGCTGGCGCAGTTGCTGCGAGAGCTGCCGAGCCCGCAGGTGGCCCCATGAAGGCGATGATTCTGGCGGCGGGCAAGGGGGAGCGCCTGCGTCCGCTGACCCTGCACACGCCCAAGCCGCTGGTGTGTGCCGGTGGCGTACCGCTGATCGAGTATCACGTTCAGGCGTTGGCGAAGGCCGGCTTCGAGGAGCTGGTTATTAACCACGCCTGGCTAGGCGAGCAGATCGAGGCACATCTGGGCACAGGCGACAGGTTTGGCGTACGCATCCGTTATTCCCCCGAGGGCGAGCCGCTGGAAACCGGCGGTGGCATCCATCGCGCGCTACCGCTACTGGGCGAGGAGCCCTTCGCGGTGATCAATGGCGATATCTGGACCGACTACGATTTCGCCGCCTTGAAAAGGCCATTGGCCGGTCTGGCGCATCTGGTGCTGGTGGACAATCCTGCACATCATCCGTCCGGTGACTTCGCGCTTGTTGATGGACGGGTGGGCGAGGGCGGCGCGATGGATGCCAGGCTGACTTACAGTGGCATTGCGCTGCTCAGCCCTCGATTGTTCGACGGCTGCAGTGCAGGCGCTTTCAAGCTTGCGCCCCTACTGCGCCGGGCGATGGCGGCGGGTAGCGTCGGTGGTGAGCATCATCATGGCCGCTGGATCGATGTAGGCACCCATGAACGGCTGGCCGAGGTTGAAAGAATCCTGGGAGGGAGCTGCTGAATGTTTTGGCCCATCACGCTGTTTGGAGCGCTGGCTGGCGGCTTGCTGGCAAGCATTCCAGGTGCTTTGCTCGGGGCGCTCATCGGCCAGATGCTCGACCGGCGGCTGAGACTGGGTTCCTGGGCTGACCTGCGCCGGCGCTTCAAGGGCGAAGGCACGATGCTGATGGAGGGCGATGAGCTGCTGTTTTTCTTGCTCGGACGCCTGGCCAAGAGTGGCGGGCGGGTCAGCGAGGCGCATATCCAGGCGGCGCGCGGCGAGATGCGCAGACTGCAGATGACGCAGACGGCGCAACGTATGGCCATCGAGGCCTTTTACCGCGGCAAGGCCAGTGGCGAGGGGCTGCGTGAGCCCTTGCAGCGTCTGCGGGGGCGTCGCGACGAGGCAAAGGCAATTCTGCAGGCCTGCTGGCGGATGGCTCGTGCATCAGGGCAGGTTGACTCCCGTGCCCATGAGCTGGTCCTGCTGTGGGGCAAGTGGATGGGCTGGGAAGCTGCCGCGGTTGCCGCGTTGGATCAGGCCGGTAGTCGGCGCCAGGGTAGCCCGAGCAATCTTGGGGGCGCTTATGAGCAGGCGTTGCGGCTGCTGGGGGTGCGTGCCGACACTGATCCGCAGGTAATCAAGCGTGCCTACCGGCGCCTGCTCAGCAAGCATCACCCGGATAAGCAGGCCGGCGCTGGCGCCACGCCAGTGCAGGTCCGCGAGGCGACCGAGCGCACCCGCGAACTGCAAAGTGCCTATGCGCTGGTTCGCGAGCGCCGAGGCTTCCGTTAGCAGGCCATTGAGAACAGCTGCGTTGCCGGCGGCCTACTGGCGGCTCGTCCGATCTGCCGACCTGTCCAGCCAACCTCGAATGCGTCGCACCAGCTGTTCCTGCTTGATCTTATGCTCGCCCGTCAGCTCGGTCAGGCCGATCTGGTGATAGGCAGGGTGGCCGATTCGACGGCTGACATTCAGACGCTCACGGGCCTGGCTGCGAGCACTGGCGCTCTCGCGGTAATAGAAGTCTCCGGTCGCCAGTTTGAGTGAAGGAGCAAGCTGCGACAGGGGCTCCGGCTGGCTGTCCGGCTGTCGGGGGTGAATCAACGCCAGTCGCTTGACGTCATCCGGCGCCCACTGCTGCAGATGACGAGCGGCCCAGTAAGCTCCTGTTCCCTGGCCTAGCAGGATAATGGTCCGGGCCTGCAACCCACGGGCGTGATCCAGAGCAGCAGCAATTCGTTCGTCGATGCGCTCGGGTAATCCAACTTCTTCCTCAGCGGGTTCAGTTTTTTCGTTGGTTTCGTCGTCCTGCTCGTCAATCATTTCGCCGGGTAATGCTGCGGTTTCCTCGGGCAGGTAGCCGGCTTCCTCGGGCTCGCCTGGTGGCTCGGTATCTTCGCTTGCCGGCTCGGCTGGCTCGGGTTCTGGTTTGGCTGGCGCAATTTGATTCGCGGAGTCCGGCAGACTGAGGCTCAAGGTATGCCAGCCGTGATCCGGCAGGCTGCGACGTAGCGGGCCGATGCCGCGTGGCCAGTCAGCGTTTTCGCCTGTACTGGGCAGGAGAATCACCAGCCCTTTGGGCTCGACGACATTCGCCGCTTGCCAGAGCGCCATGAAAGACTCGTCGCCGGCCTGAAGGGACAGCACTTCGGCGGGTGGCAACTGGCGCGCAAGGTCGGCGGCCATGCTGGCGCTGCGAGATGAAAGAGCTGGGCGCTCAATAGGCACGACTGGCGCCTCGGGAGCAGGCTCGGGCTCGTTGGCGTCCGCACCTGCGGTAGCGAGCGCGAGCGCGCAAAGGCCGGACCTCCAACGGTAAAGACAAAGCATCGAAATCTCCCAGGCGCGCAACTGCATCGTGCAAGCCTAACGGCAAGCGCGGCTGTGCGGAATCCATCTTTCGACAAGGGCGTGCAATATCCCGAACGGCGGCATAGAGTAATCTGAACGGTTCGCGGCGATGGCGCTGCGCCTGTTACTTGCATTCATTTCGACCGCCGGCCCCTTTGAGCGGCCACCGAGGAGCCCATGAGCCAGACCAACGAATCCTTGATGCAACGTCGTATTGCCGCCGTTCCGCGTGGTGTGGGGCAGATCCATCCGATCTTTGCCGAGCGTGCGCGAAATAGTCTGGTGGTGGATGTTGAAGGGCGCGAATTCATCGACTTTGCCGGTGGGATCGCTGTGCTGAATACCGGACACCTGCATCCGAAGATCCTCAAAGCGGTGGAGGATCAGTTGCACAAGCTGACCCACACCTGCTTCCAGGTGCTGGCTTACGAGCCCTATGTGGCGCTGTGTGAAAAAATCAACGCTCGGGTGCCCGGCGATTTCGCCAAAAAGACCTTGCTGGTGACCACCGGCTCGGAAGCGGTGGAAAACGCGGTGAAGATCGCCCGCGCTGCCACAGGTCGAGCCGGGGTGATCGCTTTCACTGGCGCCTATCACGGCCGCACCATGATGACCCTCGGCCTGACCGGCAAGGTCGCGCCCTATTCGGCGGGCATGGGCCTGATGCCAGGCGGCATCTTCCGTGCGCTTTATCCCTGTGAGCTGCATGGCGTCAGCGTTGGCGACGCCATCGAGAGCATCGAGCGCATTTTCAAGAACGACGCCGAGCCGCGTGACATCGCTGCCATCATCATTGAGCCGGTGCAGGGCGAAGGCGGCTTCAACGTCGCGCCGAAGGAGTTCATGGCCCGTCTGCGACAGCTGTGCGACCAGCATGGCATCGTCCTGATCGCCGACGAAGTGCAGACCGGCGCCGGCCGCACCGGCACCTTCTTCGCCATGGAACAGATGGGTGTGGTTGCCGACCTCACCACCTTCGCCAAATCCGTTGGTGGCGGTTTCCCTATTGCCGGCGTGTGCGGCCGAGCCGAACTCATGGACGCCATCGCGCCAGGTGGGCTGGGCGGTACCTATGCGGGCAATCCGCTGTCCTGCGCAGCGGCGCTGGCAGTGATGGAAGTCTTCGAGGAGGAGCGACTGCTGGAGCGCGGTCAGGTGGTAGGGCAGAAGCTTGTCGCTGGGCTCGAGGCTCTCCAGTCTCGTCACCCTCAGATCGCGGAGGTGCGCGGCCTGGGCGCGATGGTTGCCATCGAACTGTTCGAAGACACCGAGCGCACGCGACCGGCGGCTGAACTCACCGGGAAGATCGTCGCTCGTGCTCGCGACAAAGGGCTGATCCTGCTCTCCTGTGGCACCTACTACAACGTGCTACGGGTGCTGGTTCCGTTGACGGTGGAGGATGAGGTGCTCGAGCGCGGCCTGGCCATCATCGGTGAGTGTTTCGATGAGCTGAGCTGACCGCGCACTTTGGTGACCTCGGGTACAATGCGCGGCATTCCGCCCGCGCTACCGAGGTCGTCATGCAGCCGTTCGCCATCGCCCCTTCGATCCTTTCCGCCAATTTCGCCCGTCTGGGTGAGGAAGTGGACAACGTCCTCGCCGCTGGCGCGGATATCGTCCATTTCGACGTGATGGACAACCACTACGTGCCCAACCTGACCATCGGTCCGATGGTCTGCTCGGCGCTGCGCAAGCATGGTGTCACCGCGCCCATCGACGTACACCTGATGGTTCGTCCGGTGGATCGCATGATTGGGGACTTCCTCGAAGCCGGCGCCAGCTACATCACCTTCCACCCCGAAGCCTCCGATCACGTCGACCGCTCGCTACAGCTAATCAAGGATGGCGGTGCCAAGGCCGGCCTGGTGTTCAACCCGGCGACACCGCTGGACGTGCTCAAGTACGTGATGGACAAGGTCGACATGATTCTGTTGATGAGCGTCAACCCTGGCTTCGGAGGGCAGAAATTCATCCCCGGCACGCTGGACAAGCTGCGCGAGGCGCGCGCGTTGATCGACGCCAGCGGTCGCGAGATCCGGCTGGAGATCGATGGCGGCGTGAACCCGAACAATATTCGTGAGATCGCCGCGGCGGGTGCCGACACCTTCGTCGCCGGATCGGCAATCTTCAACCAGCCGGACTACAAATCGGTGATCGACCAGATGCGCGCCGAGCTGGCGCTGGCCCGGTCATGACCCGTCTGGAGCAGCTGTTCGACGGCCAGCTGCCGCGTCTGGTGATGTTCGACCTGGACGGCACGCTGATTGATTCGGTGCCGGACCTGGCCGCCGCAGTGGACAAGATGTTGTTGCAGCTCGGTCGCGAGCCGGCGGGCGTGTCTCGCGTGCGCAACTGGGTCGGCAACGGCTCGCGGGTACTGGTGCGCCGTGCACTGGCCGGGCGACTGGAGCATGACAATGTGGATGATGCGCAAACCGATGCGGCGCTGGCGCTGTTCATGCAAGCCTACGCGGGCGGACATGAGCTGACCACCGTCTACCCCGGCGTCCTCGAATGCCTGGACTGGCTGCGAGAGCGCCAGGTCAAACTAGCGATCATCACCAACAAGCCATCGGAATTCATCGAGCCGCTGTTGGAGGAGAAGGGCCTTTCCGGTTACTTCCAGTGGCTGGTCGGCGGGGATACGCTGCCGCAGCAGAAGCCCGACCCGGCGGCGCTGTTCTGGGTGATGGATAAGGCGGGTGTCGCCCCGAACGAGTCGCTGTTCATTGGCGACTCGCGTAACGACGTGCGTGCGGCGAAGGCCGCGGCTGTTCCCTGCGTCGCACTCAGCTACGGCTATAACCACGGCGAACCCATTGCGAACGAACAGCCGGCGGTGGTGCTGGATGACCTGCGTGAGCTGGTTGCTTCGGCTCAGGGGCTGCGCTAGTGTTCGACTCATCTACACCCCGCCGAAGAGATCAGATCGTGGTGGTTACCCGTAAACAGTGGATGAAGGTCATCAAGGCCCTGGCGCGCTGGCGCTGGCGAGCCTGACTTTTTCTGGCCGGCTGTATGCCGGTGTGTTTACCGAGCTGTTTACGAAGTCCCCTCCAACCACGAGGCTGATATGACCCGCGAAGAATTCCAGCGTTTGGCCGCCGAAGGCCATAACCGCATCCCTCTGTCTTTCGAAACCCTGGCCGACTTCGACACACCGTTGTCGCTGTATCTGAAGCTGGCCGATGCGCCCAACTCCTACTTGCTTGAGTCCGTCCAGGGTGGCGAGAAGTGGGGGCGCTATTCCATTATCGGCCTGCCGTGCCGCACGGTGTTGCGGGTGCACGATCAGCACGTCAGCGTGACCACCGATGACGTCGAGACGGAAAGCACCGAGGTCGAAGACCCGCTGGCCTTCGTCGAATCCTTTCAGCAGCGCTATCGCGTCGCGCCGGTTGAAGGGCTGCCGCGTTTCAATGGCGGGCTGGTGGGTTATTTCGGTTACGACAGCGTGCGCTATGTGGAGCGCAAGCTGGCCGGCTGCCCGAATCCCGATCCGCTGGGCACGCCGGACATATTGTTGATGGTGTCCGATGCGGTGGTGGTGTTCGATAACTTGGCGGGCAAGCTGCATTGCATTGTGCTGGTCGATCCCGCGCAGCCGAATGCTTATGAAGACGGCCTGGCGCATCTGAAAGTACTGCGTGACAAGCTGCGCCAGCCGATAGCGCCGCGTTTGGGGCTGGACTTCGAGGGGGCGGCCGCCGCCGAGCCGGAGTTCCGCTCAAGTTTCCCCCATGCCGACTACGAACAGTCGGTCAACCGCATCAAGGATTACATCCTCGCCGGCGACTGCATGCAGGTGGTGATTTCCCAGCGCATGTCGATTCCATTCAAGGCCGCGCCCATCGACCTCTACCGGGCGCTGCGCTGCTTCAATCCGACCCCCTACATGTACTTCTTCAACTTCGGCGATTTCCACGTGGTTGGCTCCTCGCCGGAAGTGCTGGTGCGGGTCGAGGACGGGCTGGTCACGGTGCGGCCCATCGCAGGCACGCGTCCGCGCGGTGCTACCGAAGATGCCGATCTGGCGCTGGAGCAGGATCTGCTCAGTGATGCCAAGGAGCTGGCCGAACACCTGATGCTGATCGATCTGGGGCGCAACGACGTCGGGCGTGTCGCTGAAAACGGTTCGGTGCGCCTGACCGAGAAGATGGTGATCGAACGCTACTCTAACGTTATGCACATCGTTTCCAACGTCACCGGTCAGCTCAGGGCGCCGTTGACGGCAATGGATGCACTGCGCGCGATTCTGCCGGCGGGGACCTTGTCCGGTGCGCCAAAAGTGCGTGCGATGCAGATCATCGACGAGCTGGAGCCGGTCAAGCGCGGCGTTTACGGCGGCGCTGTGGGCTATTTGGCGTGGAACGGCAACATGGACACTGCTATCGCCATCCGCACCGCGGTGATCAAGGATGGTGAACTGCATGTGCAGGCCGGTGCCGGCATCGTCGCCGACTCGCAACCGGCGTTGGAATGGGAAGAGACGCTGAACAAGCGTCGCGCCATGTTCCGTGCAGTGGCCCTTGCGGAGAAGGCCGAGCGCTGATTACTGAGGAAGTACGTCTAATTTCCACACTGCTTTTATGGTAATGGCTAATTGCCCTGTATATAGTCCGAATTCGCCTATACAGGGCTCTTGACGAATTACCATCCGGTATCACGCATGTCGTATCAGTCGGATAGCAGTACTGCCGTATTACCCACCAATCGTTACCTGACCAGCGTCCTGGTTGTAGCCCCCGCGCTGTTGCTAGGGGTGGTCTGGTTGTTGTCCCGCCTCACCGACCTGCAGACCGGCACTGGCTGGTTTCCATTGTCGGCGCATATCGTCTTTGAAGTCTTCGCAATTGTCGTCGCTTCCCTGGTATTTGCGGTGGTTTGGCACAGCCACGGTCCGCAGCGCGCGTCGAGTCCGCTGCTCGGCTGTGCCTTTCTCGCCATCGCTTTGATCGACTTGGCGCACATGCTGTCCTACAACGGCATGCCGGACTGGATAACCCAGGCGTCGGTGGAAAAGGCTATAGGCTTCTGGCTGGTATCGCGCATGTTGCTGGCCTGCACGCTGCTTGCGGTTGCCTTCCGTCTGCAGCCGAAGCGTTCATTGTCGCGCCCGACATTGCTTCTCGTAGCTCTGGCCGTGGCCGGCATAGCCACTTATATGCAGCTCTATCAGCCGCAGCTCCTGCCGCGCACCTTTATCGAAGGAACGGGGCTGACGGCATTCAAGATCGTAAGCGAATGGCTGATCATCGGCCTCCTGGCCATTGCCGCCTGGCGCTTCTGGAGCAGGCGCCGGGACAGGCCCTCATGGCAAGCTGAGGGCCTGCTAGCCGCCACGCTGGTTTCCATCTTCGCTGAGCTATGTTTTATCTCCTACGGCAACGTCAACGGCTTGTTCAGCCTGCTCGGACATTTCTACAAGATCCTTTCCTACTGTTTTATCTACCAAGTGGTGTTCGTCGCCAATGTGCGCGCACCCTATGCAAAGCTTGCGGTGGAGAAAGCTGAGCGCGATGCCGCCGAGAAAAAGGCTCAGTACCTGAGTTTCTACGATGGCCTGACGGGGCTGCCCAGGCCTGATCTGCTGCAGGCGCGCACGCGGCAAGCGCTGAAGGATGCTCAGGAGCAACAGGCTTCGGTAGCCGTGCTGTATGTGGACTTCGACCATTTTAAAATGGTTAACGACTCCTTCGGTCATGCCTTTGGTGACCGCCTGCTGTGCCGAGCCTCAGAGCGTTTGCAACAGTTGCTGCCCGAGAACGCCATGCTGGCCAGGGCTGGCGGCGATGAGTTTCTGATTCTGCTGACCGAATTGGCGGATGCCGAGGCGGCCTCAGCGGTGGTCCAAACGTTGCTCAAGGAGCTGTCCGAACCCTTCGTGCTGGATCGACAAAGCATTGTGGTGCCGGTTTCCATCGGCGTGGCATTGGGACCCAATGATGGCGAGGACTTTCCGACTCTGTTGCGCAACGCCGAAATGGCTATGTACAAAGCCAAACAGGGCGGGCGCAGAAGTTGCTGCTATTACGACTCGGAGCTGGATGCCGAGATGCGCGGGCGGCTCTATCTGGTCAATGGTCTGCGGCTTGCGCTTTCACGCAGCGAGCTGCTGCTGCATTACCAGCCGCAGGTGGATATTGCGACGGGGCGGGTGTTGGGCGTCGAGGCGTTGGTGCGCTGGCAGCACCCGCAATGGGGGTTGGTGTTGCCGGGGCGCTTCATATCAGCCGCCGAAGAGAATGGACTGATTGTCGAAATCGGCAACTGGGTGATACTCGAGGCCTGTCGCCAGGCCGCCACTTGGCGAGCTCAGGGTGTGGCGATTCCCCGGGTCGCAGTCAACGTGGCGGCAGCCCAGCTGCACGAGGGGTCGCTGGAGCGAGTAGTCCATGATGCGCTGGCGAAAACCGGGCTGCCGGCGTCTGCGCTGGAGCTCGAGCTAACCGAGTCGAGCCTGGTGGAAAACAACGCAGAAGTCATGCTCACGCTAAGCAGGCTCAAGGCGTTTGGTATCAAGCTTTCGATCGACGACTTCGGCACCGGCTATTCCTGCCTTGCCTATCTGCGCCAGCTGGCGGTGGATACGCTGAAGATTGATCGCTCCTTCGTACAAGGTATCGATACCGAGGACGGTCATGCCATCGTCGCCACCATTATCCAGATGGCTGATTCGCTGGGGCTTACGACGCTTGCCGAGGGCGTCGAGGACCAGGCTGTTGCCGATGAACTGCTGCGCCTTGGCTGCCGGGAGGCACAGGGTTACCTCTATGCACGACCGGTTCCGGCTCATGAGCTAACAGCGGCCCTGGCTGCGGTCCGGCAGCATGCACAGGACGGCGCGATGGCCCCGTAGCGGGCGTTGCCGGTTGAATCAGGGGCTGGCATAGGCTACTTTGCGTCGATCGTTTTGCGAGACCTTTCCGTGATATTCAGCAGCATCCTCCTGATATGTCTTTTCAAGGCCAACGCCCGATGGCGTTGGCGCACCTGATCCGGTCTTGCTGGCGCCAAGCCAGAAATCATTCGCTTCCCGCGTCGTCCACCGTCATCCGGTAGCGCCTTTTTTAAGGCGGCCGCGACTGCTGCGGCGACGCCAGTGGAGCAGGGCAATTCATGAAGGGTGATGCACATGCTGCTGATGCTGGATAACTACGATTCCTTTACCTACAACGTCGTGCAGTACCTGGGCGAGCTTGGCGCCGAGGTCAGGGTGGTACGTAACGACGAAATGAGCGTGGCCGAGATCGAGGCGCTCAACCCCGAGCGCATCGTCGTCTCGCCCGGCCCCTGCACGCCAAATGAAGCGGGCATATCGCTGGAGCTGATTCGCCACTTCGCCGGCAAACTACCGATTCTCGGCGTATGTCTCGGCCACCAGAGTATCGGTCAGGCCTTCGGCGGCGACGTGGTGCGGGCGCGCCAGGTGATGCATGGCAAGACCAGCCCAGTCTTCCATGAAGACAGCGGTGTCTTCACCGGGCTGAACAATCCGCTGACCGTTACCCGCTACCACTCGCTGGTGGTCAGCCGTGAAACCCTGCCTGATTGCCTGGAAGTCACAGCCTGGACGCGCCGGGAGAATGGCAGCGTCGATGAAATCATGGGGCTGCGGCATCGCACGATGAATGTCGAGGGCGTGCAATTTCACCCTGAGTCGATCCTCACTGAGCAGGGTCATGAACTCTTCGCCAATTTCTTGAAGCAGACCGGAGGCGTGCGCTAATGGACATCAGGGAGGCCCTGAGCAGGATTGTTGGCCAGCTGGATCTGACCACAGAAGAGATGAAGGCGGTCATGCGGCAAATCATGACCGGACAGTGCAGTGATGCGCAGGTCGGCGCGTTTCTGATGGGCATGCGCATGAAGAGCGAAACTATCGACGAGATCGTCGGAGCGGTGCAAGTGATGCGCGAGCTGGCCGAGCCGGTGCAGTTCGATACCCATCGCCTGGTGGATACCTGTGGTACTGGCGGCGACGGCATGAACATCTTCAACGTCTCCACGGCGGCGGCTTTCGTCGTCGCAGCGGCGGGCGGTAAAGTAGCCAAGCATGGCAACCGCGCAGTTTCCGGCAAGAGCGGCAGTGCCGATCTGCTCGAAGCGGCGGGCGTCTATCTCGATCTCAGCCCCGAGCAAGTGGCGCGCAGTGTCGATGCGGTGGGTGTGGGCTTCATGTTCGCGCCTGCTCACCATGGCGCCATGAAGCATGCCGCAGGGCCACGCCGCGAGCTGGGACTGCGTACTTTGTTCAATATTCTCGGGCCGATGTCCAACCCGGCGGGTGTCAAGCATCAGGTGCTCGGTGTGTTCAGCAAGGAGCTGTGCCGGCCGATGGCCGAAGTGCTCGCGCGGCTGGGCAGCACCCATGTGCTGGTGGTACATGCGCAGGATGGTCTCGACGAAATCAGTCTGGCGGCACCGACCTACGTCGCCGAACTGCGCAATGGCGAGATCAGCGAATACCGCGTGCAACCTGAAGATTTCGGCATCAAGAGTCAGAGTTTGATCGGGCTGAACGTCGAAGACGCGCAGGGCTCGCTGACACTGATTCGTGATGCGCTGGGCCGACGGAAAACCGAGAATGGCCAGAAGGCCGCCGACATGATCGTGCTCAACGCCGGTGCCGCGCTCTATGCTGCAGACGTTGCGTCGAGCTTGAAGCAGGGAGTGGAGATGGCTCACGACGCGCTGCATAGCGGGCTGGCACGGGACAAGTTCGAAGAGCTGGTCTCTTTTACGGTGGTGTTCAAGCAGGAGAATGCGTGATGAGCGTGCCAACCGTTCTGGAAAAGATCGTTACGCGAAAGTACGAAGAAGTGGCCCAGCGCCGCGCGCAGGTGGGCCTGGCTGAGCTGGAAAGGCTGGCGGCGGCCGCAGATCCTGTCCGCGGCTTCGCCCGACGCCTGCAGGAGCAGGTTGCCAGCAAGCAGCCTGCAGTGATCGCGGAAATCAAGAAGGCCTCGCCGAGCAAGGGCGTTCTGCGTGAAGACTTCGAGCCAGCCGAGATCGCCAGAAGTTACGAGGCGGGCGGGGCGACCTGCCTGTCGGTGCTGACCGATATCGATTTCTTCCAGGGTGCCGATGAATATCTGCAGCAGGCGCGCAGTGCATGCAGCCTGCCGGTGATCCGCAAGGATTTCATGGTCGATCCGTATCAGGTCGTGGAGGCGCGTGCGCTGGGGGCCGACTGCATCCTGCTGATCGTCGCTGCGCTGACCGATGAGCGTATGAAAGAGCTGGCCGACGTGGCAGCGGAGCAGGGCCTGGATGTGCTGGTAGAGGTACATGACGGCGCCGAGCTGGAGCGGGCCTTGCGTATCGAAGCGCCGTTGCTTGGAATCAACAATCGCGATCTGCACACCTTCGAGCTGAATCTGGAAACCACGCTCGATCTGCTGCCGCGCATTCCCCGTGACCGGTTGGTGGTGACCGAGAGCGGGATTCTGCACCGCGCAGATGTTGAGCTTATGGAAATCAACCAGGTGTACGCATTTCTGGTGGGCGAAGCCTTTATGCGTGCCGAGCAGCCCGGTGTGGAATTGCAACGCTTGTTCTTCCCGGGACGCAATCGTCCGAGAGCAGCTGGCGAGCCGGACTGAGCGAGTTTCGCGGGCCGGCCTGTGAGGCCGGCCTCGCAATGGATACTCAGCGGGTGCCGAATACCACCATGGTCTTGCCTTTGACGAAGACCAGTCCCTGAGCTTCCAGGCTCTTTAGTACACGCCCGACCATTTCCCGCGAGCAGCCGACGATGCGGCCGATTTCCTGGCGCGTGATCTTGATCTGCATGCCGTCCGGGTGAGTCATCGCATCCGGCTGCTTACACAGATCCAGTAGAGTGCGGGCAACGCGTCCGGTGACGTCAAGGAAAGCCAGGTCGCCTACCTTGCGCGTAGTGTTGCGCAGTCGCTCCGCCATCTGGCTGCCCAGGGCATAGAGGATGTCGGGGTCCTGCTGCGTCAGCTCGCGGAACTTGGCATAGCTCAGTTCGGCTACTTCGCATTCAGTCTTGGCGCGGACCCAGGCGCTGCGCTCCTTCTCGGTACCTTCCTTCTCGAAGAGCCCCATCTCACCGAAAAAGTCACCGGGGTTCAGGTAGGCGATGATCATCTCGCGACCATCATCATCCTCAATCAGGATGGTGACCGATCCCTTGACGATAAAGAAGAGAGTCTCGCTGCGATCTCCTGCGTAGATGATGGTGCTCTTGGCGGTGTAGCGCCGCCGATGGCAATGAGCGAGTAGTTTGTCGATGTTTTTGATTTTGGGCGTAAGTGTTATAGCGACCATGCTGTAGTCCCGAAAGAAAATAACCAGTGGAGGCAGATTTTTTATTATTTATTGGTTGTTTTTAGTATGACCGCCAGAGCTTAACAGACCGGCTCCGGTCGACAACTAGACTGCGACACGAATACGACTTTCTGATGGAGATTTGCCGATTTGCTGGCTCTTTTTGACGAAAGTGCTCGTGCTAAGCTTCGCTCTTTTTTCTACGGAGTCTGTCGATGAAAGCGCGCATTCAGTGGGCTGGCGAAGCGATGTTTCTTGGCGAGTCGGGCAGCGGGCATGTCGTGGTGATGGACGGTCCGCCGGAAAACGGTGGGCGCAATCTTGGCGTCCGCCCGATGGAAATGATTCTGCTCGGCCTGGGCGGTTGCAGCAACTTCGATGTGGTCAGCATCCTGAAGAAGTCTCGGCAGCCTGTGGAAAGCTGCGAGGCATTTCTGGAGGCGGAGCGCGCGGATGAAGATCCGAAGGTGTTCACCCGAATTCACCTGCACTTCGTGGTCAAGGGGCGTGGGCTGAAGGAGGCACAGGTAAAGCGTGCGGTAGAGCTGTCGGCGGAAAAATACTGCTCCGCCTCGATCATGCTCGGACGCGCCGGCGTCAAGATTACCCATGACTACGAGATCATCGAGCTGGCTTGAGGATTAATTGAAGTCAGAAGCTGGAAGAAAGTGAACAGCGGTTCAGAAGGTTGAGCCGCACGCTGACTTCCAGCCTCCCGTTAAATCCTGTAAGTCGTTTTGGTCATGACCTTGGCCATCAGGCTCATGCCGAACTTGACGGGTGCAGGGAAGCGAAAGCCACCCGCTTCCAGGGCTGCTGTGGAGTGTTCGGCCTCGTCCACGCGCATCTGCTGAAGAATCGCCCGAGATTTCTCATCGCCTGCGGGAATCTGCTCAAGATGCTCGTCGAGGTGCTTGCATACCTGATCCTCCGTGGCCGCGACAAAGCCCAGGCTGACCCGGTCGCTGATCAGTCCTGCCGTAGCGCCGAGTCCAAATGACAGTCCATAGAAGAGCGGATTGAGCACGCTGGTGCGGCTGCCCAGCTGGCGGATGCGCTGTTCACACCAGGCCAGGTGGTCGACTTCCTCGCCAGCGGCCTGCTCCATAGCCTTGCGCACATTCGGCAGTCGGGCAGTCAGCGCCTGGCCTTGGTAGAGGCCCTGAGCACAGACTTCTCCGGTGTGATTGATGCGCATCAGTCCGGCAACGTGACGTGTTTCGCTGTCGCTAAGCTCGGTCTCGTTCTTCAATAGCGCCGGGCTCGGCCGGTTTGGCTGGCCATTGAAAGGCAGGAGCGTTCGTAATGCCGCATCGGCCTGCAGCAGCAGGCGGTCGGCAGGTGAATATTCACGCTGGTTTGGCATGTCGCCTCCAAGTTTGTGGACGGTCGTCAGTCGAGTGTGCGGGCTGTCAGCCAGGTGGCCAGTGCATCTGGCGCTGGCCGAGCACATGCATATGTATGTGGTAGACCGTCTGGCCACCGAGGTCGTTGCAGTTCATAACGACGCGGAAGCCTTCTTGGCAGCCCTGTTCCTCGGCGAGCCGCTGGGCGGTGAAGAGGATATGACCGGCGAGGGCCTTGTCATCTTCTTCGCTGAGGTCGTGCAGGGTCGCGATGTGCTTCTTCGGAATGACTAGAAAATGCACCGGCGCCTGCGGAGCGATGTCCTTGAAGGCGATGACCTGATCGTCTTCATACAGCTTGTGAGTGGGGATCTCCCCGGCCACGATCTTGCAGAACAGACAATTCATGGCATGTCTCCGGAAGTATGATCGGCGCAGTTTAGCAGGCCATCGAGCGATGGGTCAGGTTGCGCAAAGAGGACGATGATGAAGAACGATATCCATGATCTGGCGCTGGTGTTGGAATCGAGACTGCGCCTGGTAGTCATCGAGTCCTGGGATGAGCGCCGCGTGCTGGAAACCCTCACCGGCCTGGCAGTCACGCGTGGCTTGGGGTTGCAGCTGTGGTCTGTGACCGAGGGTCTGCGTCGCCTTAGCTTTGGCGGAGAGGCGTTGGACGAAGGCGAAAGCTGTGCGCCGGAAGTCGCGCTCAAACGTGTCAAGCATGACCCTCAGCAAAGCCTCTATGTATTCTGTGATTTACACCCGTTCCTCGGGGAGCCGCAGGTGGTACGGCTGGTCAAGGAAATCGCCATGGCCGAAGGGACAGCGACACCCACGCTGGTGCTGGTGTCCCACGCGCTGAAACTGCCTGCCGAGGTGCAGCGCTATGCTGCGCGCTTCAGCCTGACCCTGCCGTCTGAAGAAGAGTTGCTGAGCATCGTCCGCGATGAGGCGACCCGCTGGAGCGAGCGCAACCGTGGCGCACGGGTGCGCACCGATAATCGCACTCTGCAGCAGGTGGTGAAGAACCTGCGCGGTCTCAGCCATGCCGAGGCCCGTAATCTGGCGCAAAGCCTTATCTGCGATGATGGCGCCATCACCCAGGAAGATTTGCCGGAACTCAATCGCAAAAAATTCGAGCTGCTGGATATGCAGGGCGTGCTGGGTTTCGAGCACGAAACGGCGCGCTTTGCCGACGTGGGCGGGCTTACCAACTTCAAACGCTGGCTTGGCGAGCGCCAGGCGGCATTCATGACGGGCAGCCATAAGGATATGCCGCGTGGGGTAATGCTGGTGGGGGTGCAGGGTGGCGGCAAGAGCATGGCGGCCAAGGCCGTGGCTGGACTATGGGGGCTGCCATTGCTGCGCCTGGATTTCGCCTGCCTCTACAATAAGTTCTTCGGTGAAACTGAGCGCAATTTGCGCGAAGCATTGAAGCTCGCCGAGCAAATGGCGCCTTGCGTACTCTGGATGGACGAATTGGAAAAAGGGCTGGCGACCGGCGAAATGGACGGCGGAGTCAGCCAGCGTATCCTCGGTACCCTGTTGACCTGGATGGCCGAGCGCCAGGCGCCAGTCTTCATGGTGGCTACTGCCAACGCAGTAGATCGCTTGCCGCCTGAGTTGCTGCGCAAGGGTCGCTTCGATGAGCTGTTTTTTGTCGATCTGCCGGATGCCGCCGTCCGCTCCGATATCTTTCGCATTCATCTGCAGCGGCGTGAACTGGACCCGGAGATCTTTGATCTTGCCGAGCTGGCAGCGGCCTGCGAAGGCTTTTCCGGCGCAGAGATCGAGCAGGTGGTGGTAGCCGCGGTTTATGCAAGTCAGGCCCAATCGCGTGAGCCTAATCAACAGATCTTGCTCGGGTGCATCCGCTCGACCTCACCGCTTTCAGTGGTGATGGCTGAGGCTCTCGACAAACTTCGTGCTTGGGCTTCGGGACGAACGGTGCAGGCCTGATCTCTTATCGCGGCGCGTGCTACAGATAGTTTTGGTAGGCCGGTAAGGCGATGGCGGCGAGAATGCCGATGACCGGTACGAGCAGCCAAAGACCGGCCAGAATCTTCACCGCACTGCTGTTAGGCGGTGGCGCGGCGCCGAATCGATTGAGACCTTTACTGCCGGGTGCCAGCAGCATGACCAGGGGGAATATCGAGCCGATCACAGGGACCAGGGTTAGCAGCAGGAGCCAGCCGGACCAGCCGATATCATGCAGGCGCTGGACGCCCAGCTGCACCGTGACAACAAGAAACCCGATGATGGCCAGTCCCATCAGCGGAATGCCGGCCAGGCTGGAAAAGGCAAAAATGCTGCCAGCGACTAATAGCAGACCCAGGGCGGTCAGCGACAGGACCATGGACCAGGCCAGATAGCGCAGGCGGCCAATACGGCCTCGTATGGAAAAGGGCTTGAGCTCGCCAAACTCTGGGATGGGCTCTGCCACTTGAGCACGGGGTGGTGCGTAGGGGTGGCTGACTTCGCCCGGGTTGCTCCGGGTTGTGTTCTGGGCCTGCCGTGCAAGGTATTTCTCAATAACGATGCCGCAGCTTTCGCACTGGATCGCCTGCGCCTGTGCGTGTCCACATTTCGGGCATTCCATGTTCTGCGTTGCTTGGGTTGCCGGAGCTGTTTTATCGGCGTTGCCCACGAGCTCGAGGCTCAGAGCTGGCCTGGGCTCAGGCTCCTTGCGGGCTTTTGCACCGGCAGCCTGCAGTGCGCCCAGGTACTTGTTTGCCTGCGTTTCGTTCAGCTCACGCTTGATGTTGACCGAGCCCTGCTGGAACAGCCGGTCTATCGTACCGGCATCACTCTTGAAGAGGCGGGCCAGGTTGGCCTTGACGGTATCGGCTGCCATGCCAGGCATTAATTCGCCATCGAAGACGATTCGGTATTGGGTGGCCTGCATGGCACGTCCTTGTAATGGGTATCGGCAAAGCCTAAATGGCAGCTGGTGACGCAACAAGCGACGTGCGTTTCGCCGGGACCAGCGGAGTGCAGAATGAGTGTTACATCACGCTGTAGGCGTCCTTTGTCAGAAAGGTTTAACCACCACAAGAATGACGATGGCCAGCAGAAACAGCACTGGTACCTCGTTGAACCAGCGATAGAAAACGTGGCTGCGGGAGTTCTCGTCGCGTGCGAAGCGCTTCAGCTGCGACCCGCACATAAAGTGATAAGCGATCAATAACACTACCAGCGTCAGCTTGGCATGCAGCCAGCCACCAGTGCTGAACAACGCAGGGTTGAGCGCAATCATCCAGCCACCAAAGATCAGAGTGGCGATCATCGAAGGAGTCATGATGCCGCGATACAGTTTGCGCTCCATGACCTTGAAGCGCTCACGGCTGGGCTGATCTTCACTCATCGCGTGGTAGACGAACAGTCGCGGCAGATAGAACAGTCCGGCGAACCAGCAGACGATGGCGATGATGTGCAGGGCCTTGAGCCATAGATAGAGCATTCGATTTTTCTCTGGTCCGGTTTGGGCGTAGATAGTAGTGGCTCGGGTGGCCGTGCGTCACCTCAATGGTTGGCCGCAGGCGCCGGCAGCTTTATCATCAGCGGTTCTTTATCGTTCCATTCGAGAGGCGACTCATGATCAAGGTCGGAATTGTTGGCGGCACAGGCTATACCGGTGTCGAACTGCTGCGCTTGCTTGCGCAGCATCCCCAGGCCGACGTAACCGTGATCACCTCGCGCTCCGAAAATGACGTCAAGGTCACGGATATGTATCCGAACCTGCGTGGTCATTACGACGGCCTGGCATTCAGCGTGCCGGATGCGGCAACCCTAGGTGCCTGTGACGTAGTGTTCTTTGCAACACCCCATGGTGTCGCTCACGCTCTGGCGAAGGAGTTGCTGGATGCCGGTACTCGAGTTATTGACCTGTCAGCGGACTTCCGCCTGCAGGATGCTGGTGAGTGGGCGAAATGGTACGGTCAGCCCCATGGCGCGCCCGACCTGCTGCCTGAGGCCGTCTATGGCCTGCCGGAAGTCAACCGTGAGCAGATTCGCGGAGCGCGCTTAATTGCCGTTCCAGGCTGTTACCCCACGGCGACTCAGTTGGGCTTTTTGCCATTGCTGGAAACAGGGCTCGCGGATACTTCGCGGCTGATTGCTGACTGCAAGTCTGGTGTGAGCGGCGCTGGCCGTGCGGCAAAGGTCGGCTCGCTGTTCGCTGAGGCCGGCGAAAGCATGATGGCTTATGCAGTCAAAGGGCATCGCCACCTGCCGGAGATCAGCCAGGGGCTGCGTCGTGCTGCTGGCGGCGAAGTAGGGCTTACTTTCGTGCCGCACCTGACGCCGATGATTCGCGGAATCCATGCAACGCTGTATGCGACGGTCGCCGACACCTCTGTCGACCTACAGGCACTGTACGAACAGCGCTACGCCGACGAGCCGTTCGTCGATGTGATGCCAGCCGGAAGTCACCCGGAAACCCGTAGCGTGCGCGGCGCAAACATGTGCCGCATCGCTGTGCATCGCCCGCAGGGAGGTGATTTGGTGGTGGTACTGTCGGTCATCGACAATCTGGTGAAAGGCGCGTCCGGTCAGGCGCTGCAGAACATGAACATCCTCTTCGGGCTTGATGAGCGTCTCGGTCTCGGAAACGTGGCGCTGTTGCCGTAATACCTGAGCCGTCTGTGTCTCGATGACCTGCGCAGGCGGCAACCAGCGGGGTCGGTCGGCTGGCAATAGTTGACCGATTTCGTAGGGTAAGACGATAATGCGTTATCAATGCAGTACAAGGCGCTTTGCGCCGGGAGAACCGAATGAGTGTCGTATCCTTCACGCCCACTGTCATCCAGTTCAGTCAGGGTGCTGCGAGCAAGGTGAAGAACCTGGTCGAGGAAGAAGGCAATCCGCGCCTGAAGTTGCGCGTTTTTGTCACCGGTGGCGGCTGCTCGGGATTCCAGTACGGATTCACCTTCGATGAAGAGTTGGCTGAGGATGACACCATCATCGAGCGCGAAGGTGTGAGCCTGGTAGTAGATGCCATGAGCTACCAGTACTTGGCCGGAGCAGAAGTCGACTACCAGGAAGGGCTGGAAGGCTCACGCTTCGTGATCAAGAACCCCAATGCCACTACCACCTGCGGTTGCGGGTCTTCATTCTCGATCTGATCTCTTGCTCGATAAACGCCGCGCTATGCGCGGCGTTTTTGTTTGGGCTGTCAGGCGGGATAAATCGCACCCAGCACGCGCAGTCCTCGAGCGCCGGTAACGCTCGGCCGATTAGCGGCGATGCCATCTAGGCAGCAATGCGCCAGCCAGGCGAAAGCCATGGCTTCGATCCAGTCGGGCTCTACCCCGAAGCGTGCAGTGCTGCTGATCTGGCAGTTTGGAAGGTGCGCTTGTAGCCTTCTCATCAACGCGGCGTTATGCGCGCCGCCTCCGCAAACCAGCATGTCTTTGGTTTCCGGCTGACTTGCTCGCAACGCATCGCAGATGCTGATCGCGGTCAGCTCAAGCAGTGTGGCCTGCACGTCCTCGGCGGCCAGCCTGGGGAAATTCGCCAGGTGATTTTCCAGCCATTCCAGATTGAATAGCTCCCGCCCCGTGCTCTTGGGCCCTTGGGCCGAAAAGAAAGGAGCAGCCAAGAAAGCTTGGAGAAGGGCACCGTTCACTGTTCCGCTGGAAGCCCATACGCCGCTCTGGTCGTAGGCGTGCCCCAGGTTGCGTTGAATCCAGGCATCCAGCAGCACGTTTCCAGGTCCACAATCGAAGCCGCGCGCGGTTCGCCCGGGTTGCAGCAGACTGAGGTTACTGAATCCGCCGATATTGAGTACTGCCCTGGCATATTCGGCGTCACTGAATATGGCTTCGTGGAACGCGGGCACTAGAGGCGCCCCCTGACCACCTGCGGCCACGTCGCGGCGACGGAAGTCTGCAACCACGCATATGCCGGTCAGCTCTGCCAATAGCGCGGGATTGCCTATCTGGATGGTGAAGCTGCGCTGAGGCTCGTGCCGTACGGTTTGACCGTGACTGCCGATGGCTCGGATGGCATCGGGCGAGAGTTGCGCTTGTTGAAGCAGCCGAAGGACGCCATCTCCCGCCAGATTGGCCCAGGCTTGTTCAGCGAGTGCTGCGCGAGCCAGTTCATCAGGACCGGTCGAGCAGAGCTCGAGCAGGTCCTGTTTCAGTTGTTGCGGCATGGGTTCGTAGTGAGTGGCGATCAGCCTGGTATGGCTGTCGTGTTCGATCAGGGCAAAATCCAGCCCGTCGAGACTGGTGCCGGACATGATGCCGACATACATCGGCATGGTTATTGAGTCTGCAAGGCCAGCATGGTCTCGCGCTCTTTGTCCATCTGCGCCATCAAAGGCTGGCTGGTCTGAAGGAAGCGTTGCTTTTCGTTCTGGGCAATCGGATCGGCCATGGGAAGCTTGAGGCCGAGCGGATCAACGTGGACGCCATCGACTTGGAACTCGTAATGCAAGTGCGGGCCGGTGGAGAGGCCGGTTGTGCCGATGTAGCCGATGATTTGCCCTTGCTTGACCTGCGAGCCGTTTCTCACGCCCTTGGCGAAGCCCTGCATGTGTGCATACAGCGTGCGATAGCGGTTGCCGTGCTGGATGACTACTGTGTTGCCGTAGCCACCCTTGCGTCCAGCCAGAATCACTTTGCCGTCACCGGCGCTCTTGATAGGCGTGCCGTGTGGCGCTGCGTAGTCCACACCCTTATGCGCGCGGATCTTGTTCAGGATTGGGTGTTTGCGACCGTTGGAGAAGCGCGAGCTGATGCGGGCGAAATCGACTGGGGTGCGGATGAATGCTTTGCGCATGCTGGTCCCGTCGGCGGTGTAGTAGCTGGTGTTGCCCTGCTTGTTGGTGTAACGAACAGCTGTGTAGTTCTTGCCGCGGTTGGTAAAGCGAGCGGCAAGAATATTGCCCGTCCCTACTCGTTCGCCATCAATAGTCTTTTCTTCATAGACGACTTCGAAAGAGTCGCCCTTACGGATGTCCATAGCGAAATCAATGTCGTAGCCAAAAACGTTGGCCAGATCCATCGTCAGGTTATGGCTCAGACCGGCGCGCTTGGCTGCGAGAAAGAGGCTGCTTTCGATCTGGCCGTAGGCGTAGGTTGTAGTGACGTCTGGCTGGAGCTTTTCCTTCTTGAATGTATAGCCGCTATCGTTTTTTTCCAGCTGGAGACTTTCCAGTCTGTTTATCGGGCTGGAAAGTCGTGCAAGTCCGCCCTTTTCATCCATCTCGAATTCCAGGCGCTGGCCGATTCTCAGGCGGGTCAGCTGCTTAGCTTCCTTACTGCTGGCCAGTACTTCATGAACGGTGGTTTGTGGCAGCCCGACTTTGGCAAAGACGGTCGAGAGGGTATCGCCATTGGCGACTATGACTTCCTTCAGGAAAGGGTTTACATCTGGTTGAGCTTCTGGCGGGACTTGTTGGAAAGCTCGCTGCTCAGGCGCTGGGGTGTTTGCAAATGGGCTGGGAGCAGTATTGGTGTTTGATGAGGGCTCTGCTATCTCTACCGGTGTCAGCTCGCTGGCAGCATCCAGTCTGAGGTCGAGAAATGTTTTTTTCGCCTCGACTTCACGTGAAGGGAACACCAGCAGTGCCAGGCTCAGAAGCGCAGCTACACCGCTTGCAGCCAGTAGATGGCTCTTCGGGTAGTACGGTGCTTTCGATTTGGAATGGGTCATTGGATATCTGGCGATTTTTTGTACAGGAAAAATATCTGCCTAAAATATAAGCAAAGTGCTGTCTAGGCAACCCTTGTGATGCTGTCGATTTCCACAGTGCATGCGCTCTAGCGTTGTAATTTCTGGTCGATCTTGTAAGGTTTACGCCCTTTTTACTTCTCGGTGTGGGGCCTCAAATGAAGTCGGTTCAAGAGCAATTGTCGGTGATCAAGCGGGGCGCTGATGAGGTGCTCGTAGAGGCTGAGTTGATTGCAAAACTGGAACGAGGGCTCCCGCTTCGAATCAAGGCCGGCTTCGACCCGACAGCGCCCGATCTCCATCTTGGGCATACGGTGCTTATAAATAAGCTTCGCCAGCTCCAAGATCTGGGTCATCACATCATCTTCCTTATAGGCGATTTCACCGGGATGATTGGTGACCCGAGTGGCAAAAGTGCGACTCGTCCACCTTTGACGCGTGAGCAGGTTCTTGAAAATGCCGAAACCTACAAGACTCAGGTTTTCAAGATTCTTGATCCGGCAAAAACAGAGGTTGTCTTCAACTCCACATGGATGGACCAGCTGGAGCCGTCGGGCTTCATTCGCTTGGCATCGCAATATACCGTCGCTCGGATGCTGGAGCGTGAGGACTTCAGTAAGCGCTATGCGTCCAACCAGCCGATCGCTATACACGAGTTTCTCTATCCGCTCGTGCAGGGCTATGACTCGGTTGCGCTGAAGGCTGATGTTGAGCTGGGCGGTACGGATCAGAAATTCAATCTGTTGATGGGAAGAGAATTGCAGCGCTCCTATGGGCAAGAGTCCCAGTGTGTTGTGACCATGCCGCTTCTCGAAGGGTTGGACGGCGTCAAGAAGATGTCCAAGTCGCTGGGCAATTACGTGGGGATTCAGGAAGCGCCTGGCGTCATGTATAGCAAGTTGGTGTCAATTCCCGATGCGCTGATGTGGCGTTACTTCGAGTTGCTCAGCTTCCGCAGCCTAGAAGAGGTCGAGTCTTTCAAGGTGGATGTGCAGAGCGGCGCCAACCCGCGCGATATCAAAATCAAGCTGGCTGAGGAAATTGTCGCGCGCTTTCATGGCGACGAAGCGGCAGCGACAGCGCATCGCTCAGCCGGCAATAGAATGAAAGAAGGCGAGCTGCCGGAAGACATCCCTGAAATCGAACTGCGATCTTCGGAAGATATGCCAATAGCTTCAGTGCTGAACCGCGCCGGCTTGGTCAAGAATGCGGCGGTGGCTCGGGATCTGCTGGGCTCAGGCGGCGTGCGGGTTGATGGGGAGGTGGTTGATCGCGCCTTTATGTTCAAGCTCGGAGTGACTCATGTCTGCCAGGCCGGAAAGAAAGCTTTTGGCCGTATTTCGCTGCTCGCCGAATAAAACCTCAAATAGCGGTTGACGTGGGTTCTGGGGTGCCTATAATGCGCACCTTCTCCGGCGCAGGCCTTTAGCAAAACCTCTTGTAAATCAAGAAGTTAGCTAAACAAAAGGCTTGCACGGACGGCAAATTCAAGTAGAATGCGCCGAGCTGGCAGGGTAGTGGTTTGGCTCTGTTGGTGC
>DDVX01000001.1 GCA_002345575.1 Stutzerimonas stutzeri | reverse complement strand
ACCACATTAAGGGAGGCTGCCACCTCCCAGCGCTATCCTTCCCTGCACAAGAAGTACGGGGCTTGTCGCGCATTTTGGTCATTTCTATTCGCCACTGGCCTTGCTGGTGGGCGGGTTGGTGGCCGCACGGCAGTCGAGTCTCAACGACTTCTTCACCTCGCTGTTCAACGTCCTGCCGACCGTGCTTCTGCTGCTGGGAGCGGCGTTTTGCAGTGCCTATGGGCGCGCCCGTGAGGCCTTTCTGCTGCTCGTGGTTTATCTGGTCTACTTTCTGCTCGACACCCAGGCGGACCATTACCGGGCAACCGGAGCGGTGCTGCCTGAGGCGGCGCTGATCTTCCATCTGTGCTGTGTACTGCTACCGGCGCTTTACGGCTTGTATGGCGTCTGGCAGGAGCGCACTCAGATGCTGCAGGAGTGCTTAGCCCGGCTGGCCGTGCTGCTTGTGGCCTCAGTGGTCGCGTTCATGCTGGCGCGTGGGTTTCCCGATGGCCTGCTGGAGTGGCTGGCGGTGGTGCGCTGGCCCGGCCTGTATGCCGATTGGTTCAGTCTGATCCAGCTGACCTATCCGCTGTTTCTGCTGGCCTTCGTGGTGCTGGTGGCGCAATACCTGCGGCAGCCGCGACCGGTGCATGCAGCGCAGTTTGTCGCACTGGCCGGTCTGCTGCTGATGCTGCCGCAAGTTTTCAAACAGCCCGGTGCGCTGAATGTGTTGAGCAGCATGGTGATGCTGATTCTGGTCGTGTCGATTGCCCAGGAAGCCTATCAGATGGCGTTCCGCGATGAGCTCACCGGCTTGCCAGGGCGCCGGGCGCTGAACGAGCGGCTGCAGCGGCTCGGGCGGCAGTACGTGATCGCCATGGCCGATGTGGATCACTTCAAGGCCTTCAACGATACACATGGCCACGATGTCGGTGATCAGGTGCTGCGACTGGTGGCGAGCCGGCTGCGCAAGATCGGTGGGGGTGGGCGGGCTAATCGTTATGGCGGTGAGGAATTCACTCTGGTGTTCCCCGGTCGCGACCTGAACGACTGTTTGCCACACCTTGAGGCAGTGCGTCAGGCCGTGGAGGAATACCGGTTGCAGCTGCGCGACAAAGCGAACCGTCCCAAGGCAGCGCAACAGGGTAAGCGGCGCCGAGGGAGCGGCAACGGCAGCCAGGTTTCGGTGACCATCAGTATCGGTGTGGCCGAGCGGTTGCCGGAGCAGCGAGGCCCGGAGGAAGTGATCAAGGCAGCGGATCAAGCGCTCTATAGTGCGAAGAATGCAGGCCGTAACTGTGTGCGTGCCTTCGGCCAGAACCGTCGCGGTGCGGTACGCACGAACAAGCCTGCCGCGGTCGATGCATAGCGCCTGGGCAAATTGGATTCGTTACGTAGAAGAACCAGGCGGTCATAAAAAGACGCTTTGGGCGTCTGTTGGTGTCCGTTAGACTCGCTAAAACCTGCGGCCAACCGGCCGGGTGACATGTTTCTGCGAGGTCTCTCCATGGCTGACTACAAAGCACCGCTGCGCGACATGCGTTTCATCCTGAATGAGGTCTTCGATGCGCCGACGCTCTGGCAAACATTGCCCGCGCTAGCTGAAGTGGTTGATGCGGAAACCGCCGAGGCCATTCTCGAAGAAGCCGGCAAGATCACCGGCAATACCATCAGCCCGCTCAATCGCAGCGGTGACGAAGAGGGTTGCCACTGGGACGATGGTGCGGTCAGCACGCCTGCCGGTTATCGCGAAGCCTATAAGCTGTATGCCGAAGGCGGTTGGGTCGGTGTTGGCGGCGATCCGGCTTATGGTGGTATGGGCATGCCCAAGGCGATCTCCGCCCAGGTTGAGGAAATGATGAACTCGGCGAGCCTGGCCTTCGGCCTGTATCCAATGCTGACCTCCGGTGCTTGTTTGTCCATCTACGCCCACGCCAGTGAGGAGCTCAAGCAGAAATACCTGCCCAATATGTACAGCGGCGTCTGGGCCGGCTCCATGTGCCTGACCGAGCCCCATGCCGGCACCGACCTGGGCATTATCCGCACCAAGGCCGAGCCGCAGGCTGACGGCACCTACAAGGTCAGTGGCACCAAGATCTTCATCACCGGTGGCGAGCACGACCTGACCGAAAACATCATCCATCTAGTCTTGGCCAAGCTGCCCGATGCGCCGGCCGGCTCGCGCGGCATCTCCCTGTTCCTGGTGCCCAAGGTGATGGTCAATGACGACGGTTCGCTGGGCGAGCGCAATTCGCTGTCCTGCGGCTCCATCGAACACAAGATGGGTATTCAGGCCTCGGCCACCTGCGTGATGAACTTTGACGGAGCTACCGGCTGGATGGTGGGCGAGCCGAACAAGGGTCTGGCGGCCATGTTCACCATGATGAACTACGAGCGCCTGGGCGTTGGTATTCAGGGGTTGGCGACTGGCGAGCGTTCGTACCAGAGCGCTATCGAATACGCCCGCGAGCGAATCCAGAGTCGTGCCCCGACCGGGGCGGTGGCACCCGATAAGGCCGCCGACCCGATCATCGTGCACCCTGATGTACGCCGCATGCTGCTGACCATGAAGGCGCTCAATGAAGGTGGCCGCGCGTTCTCCAGTTATGTCGCATTGCAGTTGGATATCGCCAAATTCAGTGACGACGCCCAGGCACGCAAGCGTGCCGAATCCCAGGTGGCCCTGCTGACGCCAGTGGCCAAGGCGTTCCTCACCGACATGGGTCTGGAGACCACGATCCACGGCCAGCAAGTCTTCGGTGGCCACGGTTTCATCCGCGAGTGGGGGCAGGAACAGCTGGTGCGCGACTGCCGCATCACCCAGATTTACGAAGGCACCAACGGCATTCAGGCACTGGACCTCTTGGGGCGCAAGGTGGTTGGTAGTGGCGGCGAGATGTATCAGGTCTTTGCCGACGAGATTCGCAGCTATTGCTCCGAGGCGGGTGCGGAGCTGGCTGAATTTGTCACACCATTGAAAGCTGCGCTGGATAGCCTCGACGAGCTGACAGCATTCGTTCTCGAGAGCGCAAAGAGCAATCCCAATGAGATTGGGGCAGCTTCGGTTGAATACCTGCATGCCTTCGGCTACACGGCTTACGCCTACATGTGGGCGCGCATGGCCGCTGCTGCACTGGGCAAGCAGGAGCAGGACGATTTCTATGTGAGCAAGCTGGGTACGGCACGTTTCTACTTTGCGCGTCTTCTGCCGCGCATCGAGTCGCTCAGTGCGTCGGTGAAAGCCGGGAGCGAATCGCTGTACCTGCTAGAGGCAGCGCAGTTCTAGTACTAAGGACATGAAGCTAATTGGCCATCTTCGGCAATGAGCTGCTCAATCATAAAACGGTGCCACTAGCCAATGGCTTACAGAGGGTGCGCAAGTCCCTCTGTAGGTAATAGCTTACAAGGCGTGGTGCAAATGGCTACTACAGCTTAATCCGCGTGATCGGTAGTCTGCATATCTTGGGACGCCGCGTATGGAAGCGCAGACAACAATACGGATGCACGGGGAATGGCGCCAGGAAGGCGTGAGTCACGGATGTCAGATTCAGTCTGCAAAGACCCTGCTTCGGCAGGGTTTTTTTTGCCCGTTGATGCCGCAACTGGAGTCAAAGGCCCGATCAGCGCGCTACGCCCGATCAAGCCTTTGCATTTATCGCGGTGACGAAATCTCCTGCGGCTCCGAACCTTCCTATACCCACTGACGGGTAGTTCGCGTTGTTCGGTACTCGCTATATCGCTCAGGCCGGCATGCAAACCCCGGTACCGCCCAGCCCGCAATAGCCAGCGGGATTCTTCGCCAGATATTGCTGGTGATAGGCTTCGGCGTAATAGAAGTTTGGCACCTGGGTAATCTCGGTGGTGATCTGGCCGAAGCCTTGCTCGTCCAGCTGGGCCTGGAAGCGTTCCTGGCTGCTGCGCGCCTGGGTCAGTTGCTCGTTGTCGAAGCAGTAGATGGCAGAACGGTATTGAGTACCGATGTCGTTGCCCTGACGCATGCCCTGGGTTGGGTTGTGAACTTCCCAGAACAGCTTGAGCAATTCCTCATAGGTGACTTCCTGCGGATCGAATACCACCAGCACGGCTTCCGCATGGCCGGTCAGGCCGGAGCAGACTTCTTCGTAGCTAGGGTTGGGTGTGATTCCACCGGCATAGCCCACTGCTGTCGTCCAGACGCCCGGCTGTTGCCAGAGACGCCGTTCCGCGCCCCAGAAGCAGCCCATGGCGAACATTGCCTGCTGCAAATGTGCAGGAAAGGGCGGTTGCAGTGGATTGCCGTTGACGAAGTGGGCAGCAGGAACCTGTACCGCAGTGTCGCGGCCTGGCAGGGCCTGTTTCGCCTCAGGCAGGGTCTGTTTGTGAACGAGAATCTCTGAGCGCAGGGTCATACGTGGTACTCAACTTTTTGGAGTGCAGTGCAAAGCCTAACAGGCTGCCGTGGGGATATCAGGCCCAGCGTGGATAGCGAAGAAGCGCTTCGGCGAGCTGACTGCTGGGGATCGGTTTGTCGAACAGGTAGCCTTGGCCGATATCGCATCGATGGTAGCGCAGGAAAGCCAGTTGTTCGGCGGTTTCGATACCTTCGGCGACGACTTGCAGGCGCAGGTTGCGAGCCATGGCGATGACCGCGGAGGTGATTTCCATGTCGTCCTGATTACCCGGGATATCCTTGATAAAGCTTCGATCGATCTTGATCACGTCGATGGGAAACTTCTTCAGGTAGCTCAGGGATGAATAGCCGGTACCGAAATCGTCCATCGCCAACGTCACGCCGAGGGCCTTGAGGCCGAGCAGTTGTTGGCGTGTTTGCTCCGTAGCATCAAGCAGGAGGTTTTCGGTCAGTTCCAGCTCCAGCAGCTGGGGTGGCAACTGCTCTTCGTGCAGAATGCTGGCGATGGAAGCAACCAACTCGGGATCGGAAAACTGCTTGGGTGACAGGTTGATGGCGATCTGCAGCGTACCGCGGCCAAGGCCGGCCAGCTGTACACCGGTGCGGCAGGCCTCGCGTGCGACCCACTTGCCAATGGGGATTATGAGCCCGGTTTCTTCCGCCACGGCGATGAACTGTTCGGGCCGGATCATGCCCTTTTCAGGGTGCTGCCAGCGCAACAACGCTTCCAGACCTTGCAAGCGCCCTGTGCGCAGGCACAGCTTGGGCTGATAAAAGATTTCCAGCTCATCCTGACTCAGGGCGCGGCGCAGGTTGCTTTCCAGAAACAGCTTGTAGTTGGCCTCGGCATGCAGGGCTTCGGTGAACACCTGCACCTGGTTCTTGCCGTTGGCCTTGGCTTTATGCAGAGCCTGCCCGGCATGTTTCATCAACGTTTCCGGGTCGCGCCCGTGCAGCGGAGTGCAGGCCAGGCCCAGAGAGCCGCTGACGTTAATCAGCTGCTTATCAACGAACAGCGGCTTGTCGAGGGTGCTGAGAACCTGATTGGCCAAGCGCTGTCCGTCTTCCAATCCCATGTCGTCGAACAGCAGAGCAAATTCATTACTGGCAAAGCGTGCCAGCACGCCTTCTCGGCTTAGTCCGTTGCCCAAGCGCCGCGCCAGGCTGCTGAGCAGTTTGTCACCGGTCTGATGGCCGAGGCTGTCATTGATGCGCTTGAAGTTGTCGATATCGACCAGGATTAGGCACAGCCGTGGCTCTTTGTCGTCGGTGAAACGCTCTTCGAGGCTTCGAATGAAGAACGGGCGGTTGGCCAGGCTGGTCAGGTTGTCGGTGTAGGCCAGCTGCTCGATATGTTGCTGCGCCAGCTTGTTATGGGTGATGTCTTCGTAGATGCCGATGTAGTGGGTCAGCTCGCCATTTTCGGCAAACACCTTGGAGATCGACAGCTGCCCCCAGTACGGCTCCAGATTTTTGCGGCGGCTGTGAAATTCGCCCTGCCAGCTGTTGTGCTGCGCCAGGGTAGAAGAAGTATCGAACAGCAGTTCGCTGAGATTCTCCAGGGCCGTCAGCTCCGCGAGCGGATGCCCGCGAACCTCATCGGCGGAGTATTGGGTGATGGAGGTGAAGCTCGGATTGACGTATTCAACGATGCCTTCACGGTCGACCAGAATGAAGGCGCTGGCGCTCTGTTCCACGGCGCGGCGGAACAGGTTCAGACTGTGGGCAGCGCTGAGTCGCTGCTGATTGGCCAAAACCTGCGCGTACTGGTCGGCCAGTTCGCCAGCAAAGGCAATTTCGTCGGGAAGCCAAGCCCGCGGCTCGCCGGCATGTTCCAGGCAGAGTACGCCGACCACTTCGCCGCCAAGGCGGATGGTCGCATCGAGGATCGAGGTGGTCTTGCGTGGCTCAAAAAAGCTTTCGAACAGCTCTTGGGTACGCGGATCGACTCGAATGTCAGATACATCGAGCGCGCGCTCACTTTGCAGCGCTTGCAGGTAGCGAGGGCAGGACGTCATGTCCAGCGCTGACTGATACTCGTAACCGTCGCTATCGCGCCGGTACGCTGCGATAGCCTCCAATCGGCTGCCGTTCAGGTGCCAGATGGCGGCGCGCGCGATCCCGTAGGCTTCGCATGCTGCCTGGGTAATCAGTTGAGCTGCTTCGAGTTGCGGGTTGGAAGAGCTATAGCGATGCCTGGCAAGGCGAACGATCAGGTTCTGTTGCGCGCGTGAACGGATCAGGTGTTCCAGATGATTGTCCTGGGTCCGATGGGGATCGAGCAGGGTTATGGGCAGAGTTTGCTGTGGTGTGATTTGCGCAGCGCTCTGGTGCTCGATGATCAGGTAGCCGCGGAGCATTTCGCGGCCGTATTGCCGGCATGCCTCGCCGATCTCCAGCATGCTGAACGATCCGTTGGCCGAGTGCAGTCGATAGCTGATTGAGTAGTGGCCATGGCTGGCCAGCTGCGCCTGAACAATATCGTGCAGCTGCAGGCGCGCTGCTGGCTCCATCAGGCAGGCAAAAGGCGCGTCAATAAGGGAGCAAAGCTCCTCAGCAGGCTGACCCAAATAACGCTCGCAGGCGGGATCAAGATACAGCAAGGCCCAACTGGATTCGTTCAAACGCTCGAAGCGCAGCATCCCGAGCCTGGCAGGCACTGGCAACTGCGTCACAACCTCGGTCGCCATACGGCTGGCGGCATCGGTATGTATTTTCATCAAGCGGTTGGCTTCCAGTATGCTTCGGGAGTCTTTCCACCAGCTGCGGCGTGGGCTCTGGGGCGTTTGCGTAGCTGATTCCATTCAATGAAGGCAAGGGTGCATCATGCAGAAGGGACTGACAAGTCGGCTTTGGAAGTTACGGGTTTTCGGACTTTTGCTCGTCCTCGGCAGTCCTCTGCAGGCTACTGAAACCAACCGGCTAGAGCCTGAGGAGTCGGCGAGATATCTATCGGGGCTCAGGGCGCTCTATCTAACCTCCGATGAGCGTTCGGCGTTGCTGACCCATGTCAATGCCCTGCTTGAAACCTATGGCTTGCGAGCTGCCTACCAGGTGGGGCAGCTGAATCCGCAGGATTTGCGTTATCGGCTTGAGGTGGGGACGCCAGGCGAGTTGCGTATTCGCGAGGAGCGACGTGATGCCGCTGGCAGCCTTGCCGTGAGCAACCGCAGAATCTCGGTTTTCGGCATGGATCCTTATGTGCAGTACCAATGCCCGCCGCAGGGAGTGGTTTGCACGTTCGCCAGTCAGAATGGCGAGCCTTGGCTGACCATCCTGCGTGACCCTAAAGGCGCCGAGGAGCTGGCCAAGGCGCTGTCCTACCTGATTCGCAATCTGCAGAAAGGCTGAGCAGGAAAGCTTCACTGTTGAAACGGTAAGAGTGGGCCCCCCACGAACCTCGCCGGCACTCCGGCATGCTCCCTTCACGGGCATGGCCCGTTCCCACATGCAAAAGTGGCTTCTGCTGAAGCGTAAAAGCCAGCGCTCTAGCAAAGGGGCTCAATCAAACCCGTAGGTACAAAAAACGCCGCATCCCGTGAGGGTATGCGGCGTTTTGTTTCGCTCGAACGGTTACAGCAGTATCGTGCGGATGTCCGCCAGCAGCTCGGAGAGGCGCTTGGTGAAGCGTGCCGCAGCAGCCCCGTTGATCACGCGGTGATCGTAGGACAGCGACAGCGGCAGCATCAGCTTGGGCTGGAAGGCGTTGCCATCCCAGACCGGCTGCATGGTGGCCTTGCTGACACCGAGAATCGCCACTTCCGGCGCGTTGACGATAGGCGTGAAGCCAGTGCCGCCAATGTGCCCGAGGCTGGAGATGGTGAAGCAGGCGCCCTGCATTTCATCCGCTGAAAGCTTCTTGTTGCGTGCCTTTTCGGCCAGCTGAGCCGCTTCGCCGGCCAGCTGCAGCAGGCTCTTCTGATCGACGTTGCGGATGACCGGTACCATCAGGCCGTCCGGCGTGTCCACGGCAAAGCCGACGTGTACGTACTTCTTGCGAATCACTGCTTTACCGCTGGGCGCCAGCGAGCTGTTGAACTCTGGCAGCTCCTTGAGCAGGTGCGCGCACGCCTTGAGCAGCAGCGGCAGCACGGTCAGCTTGACGCCGGCCTTTTCCGCCACGGCCTTCTGCGCCACGCGGAAGGCTTCCAGCTCGGTGATGTCGGCTGACTCGAACTGAGTCACGTGCGGCACATTGAGCCAGCTGCGGTGCAGGTTGGCGGCGCCGACCTGCATCAGGCGGGTCATGGGGACTTCTTCGGTTTCGCCGAAGCGGCTGAAGTCGATCGTCGGAATCGGCGGGATGCCGGCACCGCCAGTCGCTCCTTCAGTGTTTTTGCTCTGTTGCAGCTGGGACTTGACGTAGGCCTGGACGTCTTCCTTCAGAACACGACCTTTCGGTCCTGTGCCCTTGACCTCGGCCAGATCGACCCCAAATTCCCGCGCGGTCATGCGTACAGCCGGGCCCGCATGGACCTTGCTGCCGGCCTTGCTCGGCCCGCTGACCACCGGCGGCGCTTTGGTGCCCGCTTCAGCTGGGGGCACACCCTGCTTATTGGGTGCCAGCGTTTGCTGCGGAACAGCTTCCTCGGGCGCTTCGGCTTTTTTGCCTTCTGCAGGCTGCGGCTCGGCCTTCGCCTTTGCAGGAGCCGGCGCTGCGCCGGCCACTTTCAGACGCAGGATCAGATCGCCAGTCTTGGCTTGATCGCCGACCTTGATCTTAAGACTTTCGACAACACCGGCCTTTGGCGCAGGGATTTCCATGCTTGCCTTGTCGGACTCCAGGGTGATCAGCGACTGCTCCGCTTCCACCGTATCACCGACGCTGACCATCACTTCGATGACCTCGGCAGTACCGCTGGAGCCGATGTCCGGAATCCGCACTTCTTCGACGCTTTCGCTCGCCGGCGCTTCTGCGGAGGCGGAAGGATCGTCATCGCCAGGTGCTGTCGGCGCTTCGGCTTCGTCAACTGCCCCGCCAGTGGTGGCGCCGGCTGGTTCAGCAGCAGCTTCGGCTGCAGGTGCAGCCTCTTCGGCGCCTTCGATTTCCAGCTCCAGCAGTTCGTCGCCTTCCTTCAGACGGTCGCCCATCTTGACCTTGAGGCTTTTCACCACGCCGGCTTTCGGCGCGGGGATTTCCATGCTGGCCTTGTCCGACTCGAGCGTCAGGATGCTCTCGTCGGCCTCGATGCGATCGCCGACCTTGACGAACAATTCAATAACTTCACCCTCACCGCTGCCGATGTCGGGTACGCGTATGGTTTCACTCACAATAGTTTCTCCTGTGCGCACGCAGCATCAGCAATCCAGAGGATTGCGCTTATCGGGATCGATGCCGAACTCGGTGATGGCCTCGGCCACTACCTTGCGCTCAATGGCGCCGCGATCGGCCAGCGCTTGCAGCGCGGCGACCGTGACCCAGCGGCGATCGACTTCGAAGAAGTCACGCAGCTTGGCGCGCGAGTCGCTGCGGCCGTAGCCGTCGGTGCCCAGCACCTGGAATTCACGCGACGGAACCCACTGGCGAATCTGGTCGGCGAACAGCTTCATGTAGTCGGTGGAAGCGATCACCGGGCCTTCGCGACCCTCCAGGCATTGCTGGACGTAGCTCTTGCGTGGTTCTTCCATCGGATGCAGGCGGTTCCAGTGGTCCACAGCCAGGCCTTCGCGACGTAGCTCGTTGAAGCTGGTGACGCTCCAGACATCGGCGCCAATGCCCATCTTGGCAAGGATATCCACCGCGGCGCGCACTTCGCGCAGGATGGTGCCAGAGCCCATCAGCTGCACGCGGTGCTTGAAGTCGCCCTTGGCTTCTTCGAGCAGATACATGCCCTTGATGATGCCTTCCTCGACGCCTTCAGGCATGGCCGGCTGCTGGTAGTTCTCGTTCATCACGGTGATGTAGTAGTAGACGTTCTTCTGCTGCTCCATCATTTCGTGCATGCCGTGATGCATGATCACCGCCAGCTCGTAGCCGTAGGTGGGGTCATAGCTGCGGCAGTTGGGGATGGTGCTGGCGAGGATATGGCTGTGGCCATCCTCGTGCTGCAGGCCTTCGCCGTTCAGCGTGGTACGTCCGGAGGTGCCACCCAGCAGGAAGCCGCGGGTGTGTGCATCGCCGGCGGCCCAAGCCAGGTCGCCAATCCGCTGGAAGCCAAACATCGAATAGAAGATGTAGACCGGCAGCATCGGCTGGTTGTAGTTGCTGTAGGCGGTGCCTGCGGCAATGAACGAGGAGAACGCGCCTGCTTCGTTCAGGCCTTCCTGAAGGATCTGGCCGCTCTTCTCTTCGCGGTAGTACATCACTTGGTCGCGGTCGACTGGCTCGTACAGCTGGCCTACCGGGGAGTAGATGCCCAGCTGGCGGAACATGCCTTCCATGCCGAAGGTGCGCGCCTCGTCGGCGAGAATCGGCACGATGCGCTTGCCCAGGTCCTTGTCCTTGATCAGCTGGGACAGGATCCGGCCAAAGGCCATGGTCGTGGAGATTTCACGCTCGCCGGAGCCGTCAAGAACAGCTTTGAGGGTTTCCAGCGGCGGCGTCGGAATGCTGAAGCTCTTGTCGCGGCGCTGCGGCAGGTGGCCACCGAGATTTTCACGACATTTGCGCAGATAGCGCATTTCCACGCTGTCTTCGGCAGGGCGGTAGAAAGGCAGATCTTCCAGCTGCGAGTCGTCAATCGGGATGTTAAAGCGATCGCGGAATTTCTTCAGGCTCTCGGTATCGACCTTCTTGGTGTTGTGGGCGATGTTCTTCGCCTCACCGGCACCGGTGCCGTAGCCCTTGATCGTATGTGCAAGGATGACGGTGGGCTGGCCCTTGTGATTGACTGCCTGATGGTAGGCCGCATACACCTTGTAGGGGTCGTGGCCGCCACGGTTTAGGTTCCAGACTTCCTGGTCGGTTAGCTTCTCGACGCGCTTGAGCAGCTCCGGATCTGCGCCGAAGAAATGCTTGCGCACATAGGCGCCGTCGTTGGCCTTGTAGTTCTGGTACTCGCCGTCGATGGCTTCGTCCATCCGGCGCTGCATGCGGCCATCGTGGTCGGCGGCGAACAGCGGGTCCCACAGGCGTCCCCAGACGACCTTGACCACGTTCCAGTCAGCGCCGCGGAAGTTGCCTTCCAGCTCTTGGATGATCTTGCCATTGCCGCGCACCGGACCGTCTAGGCGCTGCAGGTTGCAGTTGATGACGAAGATCAGGTTGTCGAGGTTTTCACGCCCGGCCAGGGAAATCGCACCGAGGGTTTCCGGCTCGTCGCACTCGCCATCACCAATGAAGCACCATACGCGCTGCTTGCCAGCAGGAATGAAGCCGCGGTTTTCCAGGTACTTCATGAAGCGTGCCTGGTAGATCGCCTGGATCGGGCCCAGACCCATGGATACCGTCGGGAACTGCCAGAAGTCCGGCATCAGGTGCGGGTGCGGATAGGACGACAGACCGCCGCCATCAACCTCCTGACGGAAGTTGTTCATCTGCTCTTCGGTCAGGCGGCCTTCAAGGAAGGCGCGAGCGTAAATGCCGGGCGAGGCGTGGCCCTGGTAATAAATTAGGTCGCCACCGTGTTCTTCGGTCGGCGCCTGGAAGAAATAGTTGAAGCCGATGTCATAAAGCGTCGCGCTAGAAGCGAACGTGGAGATGTGACCACCCAGGTCCGGATCTTTCAGGTTTGCGCGCATTACCATCGCCAGCGCGTTCCAGCGGACCAGTGAGCGGATGCGCCGCTCCATGAACAGGTCGCCGGGCATCAGCGCTTCGTGGGTAACGGGGATGGTGTTGCGATAGGGCGTGGTGATCGCATAGGGCAACTGGGTGCCGGTGCGGGTGGCCAGCTCGCCCATACGGGTCAATAGGTAATGGGCTCGGTCTTCGCCTTCGTTGTCGAGGACGGATTCGAGGGCGTCCAGCCATTCCTGGGTTTCGACGGGATCGAGATCTTGCATGGCTTGCTCCAGGGCGGAAAGGCTTCCAGAATCGGTTGCCTACTGCGCTGCCGGCTTCGTGAGCCGACGCGTATATGTTCTTGGATTGTTCCGGGGGTAGAGCCGGTGTCTGTAGTTTTACTACAAAACAACGCTTATTTCAGCCCCCTGCAACATTCTTTCGTAGTAAAACTACAAATCGGCGACTCGGCCTGTCCGGCTGACATCAGCGCCAAGGCTCAAGCCTCGGTGTTTGCGCTGCGCGCAGCCGTTTCGGCACTAAGGATCCTATATGAGTCTGCCATCATTGGTTGCATTGCCGACATCGCTACTGCCATTGGTCACTCGTGCCAAGGAGTCGTTCCTCAGTGCGGCGCGCGATGCATCGCTGCAGGCCGTGGATGAATTTACTGCCTGGCCTGCCGAGCGGCGCGATGCCTTTGAGCGGGTGTGTGCAGCCAGCGATTTTGTCACCGAACAGGTTAGCCGAGATCCGGAAATGTTGCTGCAACTGGCCGACGCCGGGCTGCTCGAGCGACGTTTACGCACCGGCGAAATGCATACGGCGCTGAATGCGCTACTGGCCGATTGTGCCGACGAAGCCAGCCTGGCAACACTGCTCAGGCGTTTTCGCAACCGTCAGCAAGTGCGAATCATCTGGCGCGACCTGACACGCCAAGCTGATCTTGCCGAGACCTGTGCCGACCTGTCGGACCTTGCCGATACCTGCATCGATCTGGCCTATCGCTGGCTCTATGCGCGCCATTGCGAGCAATTCGGCGTGCCGACCGGGCGCAGGAGTGGCCGCCAGCAGCAGATGGTTGTCCTCGGCATGGGCAAGTTGGGCGCCCACGAACTCAACCTGTCATCGGATATCGATCTGATCTTCGGCTACCCGGAAGGCGGCGAAACCACTGGCGCGCGTCGCTCGTTGGATAACCAGGAGTTTTTCGTCCGCCTCGGGCAGCGGCTGATCAAGGCGCTGGATGCGCCAACCGTCGATGGCTTCGTCTTCCGCGTGGACATGCGCTTGCGGCCCTACGGGTCCTCCGGTGCGCTGGTGATGAGCTTTAATGCGCTGGAACAGTATTACCAGGACCAGGGTCGCGACTGGGAACGCTACGCGATGATCAAATCGCGAGTGGTCGGCGGCGACCAGCAGGCCGGTCGGGAGCTGCTCGATATTTTGCGTCCCTTCGTCTATCGCCGTTACCTGGATTTTTCTGCCATTGATGCGCTGCGCGGCATGAAGCAGCTGATCCAGCAGGAAGTACGGCGCAAGGGCGTGGCGGCGAACATTAAGCTGGGCTCTGGCGGCATTCGTGAAGTGGAATTCATCGCTCAGGCGTTTCAGCTGATTCATGGCGGGCGCGACCTGAGCCTGCAGCAGCGGCCGCTGCTCAAGGTTTTGGCGACCCTGGCCGGGCAAGGCTACCTGCCCGTCGCGGCGGTCGATGAGTTGCGCGAAGGCTACGAGTTTCTGCGTTACACCGAGCATGCGCTGCAGGCCATCGACGACCGTCAGACACAAATGCTGCCGGACAGTCGCATCGACTGCGACCGCGTGGCCTTCATGCTTGGTTTCGACACCTGGGACGCCTTCCATGAACGCCTGCTGTACTGGCGCAGCCGGATTGACTGGCACTTCCGCCAGGTGATTGCAGATCCCGACGAGGACGAGCTGGGCGAGGGTGAAGAGTTGGTGGGCGGTGAGTGGTTGCCGCTGTGGGAGCAGGACTGGGACGAGGAATACGCCAGCCTCCAGTTGGCCGAAGCGGGGTTTCATGACGGTCAGGCTGCCTGCCAGCGACTTGCCGCGCTGCGCAGCGCGAAGCAGGTACGCACCATGCAAAGGCTGGGGCGCGAGCGCCTGGATGCTTTTATTCCTCGGTTGCTGGCGCAGGCGGTCGAGCAGGATGACCCTGATCTCGTGCTCGAACGTGTACTGCCGCTGATCGAAGCGGTAGCGCGCCGTTCGGCCTATCTGGTGCTGCTGACGGAAAACCCAGGTGCCTTGCAGCGGTTGCTGGAACTCTGCGCAGGCAGCCCATGGATCGCCGAGCAGATCGCCCGTTTCCCGTTGTTGCTCGATGAGCTGCTCAATGCCGGGCGGCTGTATCGCCCGCCGCAGGCGCCAGAGCTGGCAGCTGAGCTGCGCGAGCGCCTGGCACGCATCCCCGAAGAGGATCTGGAGCAGCAAATGGAAGCGCTGCGCAATTTCAAGCTGGCGCACAGGTTGCGCGTGGCGGCTTCGGAGCTTGCTGGCACGCTGCCGTTGATGAAAGTCAGCGACTATCTGACCTGGCTCGCCGAGGCGATCCTCAACGAGGTGTTGGCGTTGGCCTGGCATCACACGGTAGCGCGCCACGGTCGCCCGCGGCGTGCCGACGGCGAGTTGTGCGATCCGGCCTTTATCGTCGTGGGCTATGGCAAGGTTGGCGGCATCGAGATGAGTCACGGCTCCGATCTGGATCTGGTGTTTATCCATGATGGCGACTCCAATGCCGAGACCGATGGTGTCAAACCCATCGATGGTGGGCAGTTTTTTACCCGCCTGGGTCAGCGCATCATTCATCTGCTGACGGCCCAAACCACTTCCGGTCAACTCTATGAAGTCGATATGCGCCTGCGGCCCTCCGGTGCTTCGGGGCTGCTGGTCGGCTCGCTGAGCGCCTTCGAACGCTACCAGAGCGAAGAGGCCTGGACCTGGGAGCACCAGGCGTTGGTGCGTGCGCGGGTGCTGGTTGGCTGCCCGCAGTTGGCGCAGGATTTCGAACGTGTGCGCGCTGCTGTGCTGGGGCGTGGGCGTGATCTTGAACGGTTGCGCAGTGAGGTCAGCGACATGCGCGCGAAGATGCGCGACAACCTCGGCACCCGCGTAACCCAGGCCGGCATGGCCGACAGAGCGTTCGAGCCTGAAGGCGAGTTCAATCTCAAGCAAGACGCCGGTGGTATCGTGGATATCGAATTTATGGTGCAATACGCGGCTCTGGCGTGGTCGCACCAGCATCCGCAACTGCTGCGCTATACCGATAACATCCGCATTCTCGACGGGTTGGAGCAGGCCGGGTTGATGACCGGCGATGAGGTTCGGCTGCTGCAGGACGCCTACAAGGCCTACCGTGGCGCAGCCCACCGGCAATCACTGCAAAAATTGCCTGAAGTGGTGAGTGGGGACCAATTTCATGATGAGCGTCGCGCAGTCATGCGCATCTGGCGTGAGCTTGGGCTCAGCTGATTCTCGTCTGACAACAGCATTTATCGAATTCCGAGGTGGCAACCAATGTCGATGGCCGATCGTGATGGCGTGATCTGGTATGACGGCGAACTGGTCGAATGGCGTAACGCGACCACACATGTGCTGACCCACAGCCTGCACTACGGCATGGGTGTCTTCGAGGGCGTGCGCGCCTACAACACGCCGCAAGGCACGGCGATCTTCCGTCTACAGGCACACACTGACCGTCTGTTCGATTCCGCCCATATCATGGGCATGAAGATTCCTTACACCAAGGAAGAGATCAACGAGGCGACCCGCGCCGCGGTGCGTGAGAACAACCTTGAGACGGCTTATGTCCGTCCGCTGGTGTTCTACGGGTCGGAAGGCATGGGTATCCGCGCCGACAACCTGAAAGTGCATGTGGTCGTGGCAGCCTGGCACTGGGGCGCCTACATGGGCGAAGAAGCGCTGGAGAAAGGCATCAAGATTCGCACCAGCTCCTTTACCCGCCACCACGTCAACATCACCATGACCCGCGCCAAGTCCAGCGGCAGCTACGTCAACTCGATGCTGGCACTGCAGGAAGCGGTCTCCGCCGGTGCCGACGAAGCGCTGCTGCTCGATCCGGAAGGCTACGTCGCTGAGGGTTCGGGCGAGAACGTGTTCATCATCAAGGATGGCGTGATCTACACTCCGGAAGTCACCGCATGCCTGAACGGCATCACCCGTGGCACCGTGCTGACGCTGGCTCGTGAGCAAGGCATCGAGATCGTCGAGAAGCGCATCACCCGCGACGAGGTCTATATCGCCGACGAGGCCTTCTTCACCGGCACCGCCGCGGAAGTGACCCCGATTCGCGAGCTCGACGGCCGCCAGATTGGCATCGGTCGCCGTGGTCCGATCACCGAGAAATTGCAGAAAGCTTACTTCGACCTGGTCACCGGCAAGACCGATGCTCATGCCGAATGGCGAACGTTGGTCAAGTAAGCCCGAGACTGGAAGCGAGGCGCCGGAGATGAGAAGGTTCCGGCACGCGCTTCCAGCCCTCATGCTTATGGCTTCCAGCTTATGAATATTCTGATCGTAGGTCCCAGTTGGGTAGGCGACATGGTGATGGCGCAGACGCTGTTCGTCTGCCTGAAACAGCGCCATCCCAACTGCCAGATCGACGTGCTGGCGCCCGAGTGGAGCCGGCCGATCCTCGAACGCATGCCCGAAGTGCGTCAGGCCCTGAGCTTTCCGCTCGGCCATGGCGTGCTCGACCTGGCGACCCGGCGCAGGGTCGCACTGGGTCTGCGTGGTCAGTACGAGCAGGCGATCCTGCTGCCTAATTCGCTAAAGTCGGCGCTGGTGCCGTTCTTCGCTGGTGTTCCCAAGCGCACCGGCTGGCGTGGCGAGATGCGTTTCGGCTTGCTCAACGACATGCGCAAGCTCGACAAGCAGCGCTACCCGCTGATGATCGAGCGTTTTATGGCGTTGGCGTTCGAGCCGGATGCCGAGTTGCCCCAGCCATATCCGCAACCGCGTCTGCAGATCGATGAAACCAGCCGCGCGGCTGCGCTCGCCAAATTCGGGCTGGAGCTGGATAGACCGGTGCTGGCGCTCTGCCCGGGTGCCGAGTTCGGTGAATCCAAGCGCTGGCCTTCCGAGCACTATGCCGCTGTGGCCGAGGCGAAGATTCGCGCCGGCTGGCAGGTCTGGCTGTTCGGCTCGAAGAAGGATCATCCGGTGGGCGAGGCGATTCGCGCCGAGCTGATCCCGGGCCTGCAGGAAGAGGCGACCAACCTCTGTGGCGAAACCAGCCTGGCCGAGGCCATCGACCTGCTGTCCTGCGCCACCGCGGTGGTGTCCAACGACTCGGGCCTGATGCATGTTGCGGCTTCGCTCAACCGGCCGCTAGTGGCGGTCTATGGCTCGACCTCGCCGCAGTTCACGCCGCCGCTGGCCGACGAGGTGGAAATTGTCCGCCTGGGGCTTGAGTGCAGCCCCTGCTTCGACCGTACTTGCCGCTTTGGCCACTACAATTGCCTGCGCGACCTGCATCCGCAGCCAGTGTTGGATGCGCTGCAACGCTTGGCTGGCGATCCGCTGGCCGACCCGCTGCCGCTGGAGCACTGAGTGCGCGTTCTGCTGATCAAGACCTCGTCGCTGGGCGATGTCGTGCATACGTTACCGGCGCTGACTGATGCGCAACGGGCGATTCCTGGCATCCAGTTCGACTGGGTTGTCGAGGAGGGCTTCGCCGAGATTCCCGCCTGGCATCCGGCCGTGGCCCAAGTGATTCCTGTGGCCATTCGCCGCTGGCGCAAGAATCTGCTGCAAACCCTGCGTTCCGGTGAGTGGCGGCGCTTCAAGGCGCGTCTGCGCGAGACCCGCTATGACCTGGTGATTGACGCTCAGGGATTGCTGAAAAGCGCCTGGCTGACCCGTTACGTCAAAGCGCCGGTGGCTGGCCTGGACCGCGACTCTGCGCGCGAGCCCTTGGCGGCGCGCTTCTATGACCGGCGCTACCCCGTGCCCCGCGAGCAGCATGCGCTGGAGCGAGTGCGCCAGTTGTTCGCCCAGGCATTGGGCTATCAACAGCCGTCAGGTATTGGCGACTACGGTCTGGATCGCAACCAGCTGGCAACGCCTGGCGAGGAGCCTTACCTTTTGTTCCTGCACGGGACGACATGGCCCAGCAAGCACTGGCCGGAAGCCTACTGGCGCGAACTGGCCGAGCGCATGAGTGCTTTCGGTTGGGCGATTCGCCTGCCCTGGGGTAGCGCCGAGGAAAAAGCCCGTGCCGAACGTATCGCCGATGGCATTGCCAGTGCTTCGGTATTGCCGCGGCTGAACCTCGGCGGCGTGGCCAAGGTGGTCGCCGGTGCCCGTGCCTGTGTGGCGGTGGATACCGGGCTGGGCCATCTGGCCGCCGCGCTGGATGTGCCAAGCATCTCGCTGTACGGCCCGACCCTGCCAGGACGGGTGGGCGCCTATGGCCGCTCGCAGGTTCACCTGTGCGCCACCGGCCCGAATGCCGGCAAGGGCGATCGCCACACTCCATGCTTCGACGACCTGCTTCCCGAGCGCGTCGCCAATGAACTCAAGGCCCTGTTGCGGTCAGCGGAGACGAACTGATGCAATTGGCCTTCATCCTCTACAAGTACTTCCCCTTCGGCGGATTGCAGCGCGACTTCATGCGTATAGCGCAGGAGTGCCAGCGTCGTGGTCACAGCATTCGTGTCTACGCGATGATTTGGGAGGGCGAAGTGCCGGATGGCTTCGAGGTGCTGATCGCCCCCGTCAAGGCCATCTTCAACCACACCCGCAACGAGCGCTTCACCGCCTGGGTCGAGCGTGATCTCGCTGCACGTCCGGTTGACCGCGTGGTGGGCTTCAACAAGATGCCGGGGCTGGATGTCTACTACGCTGCCGACCCCTGCTTCGAGGACAAGGCGCAAACCCTGCGTAACCCGATCTATCGCCGCTGGGGCCGCTACAAGCACTTCGCCGAGTACGAGCGCGCGGTGTTCGCGCCCGAGTCGGAGACCGAGATATTGATGATTTCCGAGGTGCAGCAGCCGCTGTTCGTCAAGCATTACAGTACCCAGGCTGAACGCTTCCACCTGCTGCCGCCGGGCATTGCCCAGGACCGCCGCGCCCCGGTCAACGCGGTAGAGATACGTGAAGAGTTTCGTGAGGAGTTCGAGCTTGGCGCCGACGACTTGCTGCTGGTGCAGATCGGCTCTGGCTTCAAGACCAAGGGCGTCGATCGCAGCCTCAAGGCACTTGCCGCGCTGCCGCGGGAATTGAAACGGCGCACGCGCCTGCTAGTGATCGGCCAGGATGACCCCAGACCCTTCAAACTGCAGGCCAAGACGCTGGGCATTTCGAGCATGGTTGAGTTTCTCAAGGGGCGCAGCGATGTTCCGCGCTTTCTGCTCGGGGCCGACCTGCTGATCCATCCGGCCTACAACGAAAATACCGGCACCGTACTGCTGGAGGCACTGGTTGCCGGCCTACCGGTGTTGGTCACCGATGTCTGCGGCTACGCCCACTATATTCAGGATGCTGATTGCGGTCGGGTCGTGCCCAGCCCGTTCGAGCAATCCACGCTGGACCGCATGCTGGCGCAGATGCTTGAGGATGATGCGCAGCGTGTGGCCTGGGGTGGCAATGCACTGCGCTATGCCGACAGCGCCGATCTATACAGCATGCCGCAGCGAGCCGCCGATGTGATTCTCGGAGAGCGGTCATGAACAGATCGGCAATGGCGCACCACCCCGTAGGAGCGGGCCACGCCCGCGAAGCTTCCGAGTCACCCCGGTTCACGGGCATGGCCCGTTCCCACAAGGTCCGCTGGATTTCCCTTACGCCATTACAGGCCATCTTCGCTCCTGTAGGAGCGGTCCATGCCCGCGAAGCTTTTCATAGGGGGCGCGCGTGTCTTCAAAGCTGATTCTCGCTGAACCCTTCAAAACCCTTTGGCAAGGCAAAGATCCCTTCGCCGAAGTAGAGCGCTTGCAAGGCCAGGTCTATCGCGAGCTGGAAGGCCGACGCACCCTGCGTACCGAGGTTGACGGGCGCGGCTACTTCGTCAAGATCCACCGCGGCATCGGCTGGGGCGAGATCGCCAAGAACCTGCTCACCGCCAAGGCTCCGGTGCTGGGTGCCGGACAGGAATGGCGTGCGCTGCAACGTTTGCATGTGGCCGGCGTGCCAACCATGACAGCCGTGGCCTATGGCGAGCGCGGCAACAACCCCGCGACCCAGCACTCTTTCATCATCACCGAAGAGCTGGCGCCAACCGTCAGTCTGGAAGACTTCTCTGCCACCTGGCGTGAACAGCCGCCACAGCCACGCCTCAAGCGCGCGCTGATCGCCGAAGTCGCACGCATGGCCGGCGATATGCACCGCGCGGGGGTCAACCATCGCGACTTTTATATCTGCCACTTCCTGCTACACACCGACAAACCGGTAACTGCCGAGGATTTCCGCCTGTCGCTGATCGACCTGCACCGTGCCCAGGTTCGCTCGGAGACGCCGCACCGCTGGCGCAACAAGGATCTGGCCGGGCTGTACTTCTCGGCACTGGAGATCGGACTGACCCAGCGTGACCGCCTGCGTTTTCTGAAAGGCTATTTCGAAAAGCCGCTACGCGAGATCCTGCGTGACGAAGCGGCCTTGCTGGGCTGGCTGGCTGGCAAGGCGGCGAAGCTGCAGGCGCGCTTCGAACGCAAATATGCATCGGGAGCACAAGGGTGAGCGGCTGGAAAATCGTGACTGACCTAGATGCCGCAGCCGCACGAGCGTTTGCCGATCTGGATGCCGTGTTCGCGCTCGAAGGTGAACCGATTGCGCGTGATCCGCTGTCGGAAGTCATCCGGGTCGAGATAGAAGGTCTGCGCTATTACGTCAAGCGCTACTGGGCTGCCGGTAAGGGGTTACGACGCTATCTGGGCCGCCCGCGCGTCAAGGCCGAGTGGCAGAATCTCAAGCATTTCGAACGCTGGGGTATTCCCGTCGCACCACTCGTGGCCTGGGGGCTGCAACGTCGCTCAGGAGCATTCATGCGCGGAGCACTGATTACCCTGGAAGTCCCTAATACTGTCGATATGGCGGCCATGGCACAGAAGGCCGATCCACGGCTGAGCGACGGGCGCTGGGTCAAGCGGGTAAGCGAAAAGCTGGCTCGTGCCACCCGGACGCTGCATGATCATCGCTTCGCTCACAATGATCTGAAATGGCGCAACCTGCTGGTCAACGATGCTGACGAACTCTTCCTCATCGACTGCCCGTCGGGGGATTTCTGGCGGGGGCCACTGCTGCGCCGACGCATCGTCAAGGACCTGGCGTGCCTTGACAAGGTCGCCAAATATCAGCTGTCGCGTAGCCAGCGATTGCGTTTCTACCTGCAATACCAGCGCCGCACGCATTTGATTGCTGCGGACAGAGCGGTGATCAGCCAGGTATTGGCTTATTTCGAGGGGCGCGAATGAGCGACTTTATCGCCGCTGAGGATGCGACGATCCTGCGCAGGCACGGGCTGGACAGCTTCGAAGCACTGTGGGAGCTACAGCTGGTGGCGGTCGATGAACCCAACGAGGGGCGTGGCGGCTGGAGCAGCGTTTTTCGCCTGCAGCTGGATGAGGCGGCCTACTACCTGAAACGGCAGAGCAACTACTTTATCCGCTCTCTGGCGCGCCCTCTTGGCGAGCCGACACTTACCCGTGAGTTTCGCAATATCCGTCATTACCAGAGCAAGGGAATTCCCTCCTTGCAGGCAGCTTTTCATGGCGAGCGCGTGGTGGCCGGAGAGCGTCGCGCGATTCTGCTCACCCATGCTCTGGATGGCTGGACGGACTTGGAGGCTCTGCTCGCGCGTTGGCAACAGCTGATGGTCGCTGAGCGTCGCGATATTCTGAATGCCTGTGGGCACCTTGCTGCGCAAATGCATGGCGCGGGCCTGAAGCATGGCTGCTTTTACCCCAAACATATTTTTCTGCGCGCCAGCGAAGGTGGTTATGAAGCCTGCTTGATCGATCTGGAGAAGACCCGGTCGATGTTGTTCGACAGGGCGGGGCGCCTTGGTGATATGGAAGCGCTGATGCGTCGTGCCGCGCCATGGAACGATGAAGAAAGGCGCACGCTGCTAGCCTGCTATCTGGGGCTGGAACGCGATGACTTGCAGATTGATACTTGGCTGGAGCGCCTGCAGGCACGCCGACAAAACAAGGAGGCGCGGGCATGAAACTGGCCGAACTGGCGCATACGGGGCGCAGCCCGCAGTTGCCGCTCAGCGTGGATTTGCCTGCTGGTCAGCTGCAATTGCTCGAATGGCTGCGGGTGCTGCCGGGGCAGCGCTACGTCGCTCGGGCTGAATGGCAGGGGCGAGCTGTGTTCGCCAAGTTGATGGTCGGCTCCAGAGCGGAGCTGCATTTCAAGCGTGAGCGCGACGGTGCCGTTCTGCTACGCGCGCAGCAGATGGCGACTCCGGAACTGTTGGCCGAGGGCTACGAGCCGGAGCAGGGCGGCTGGTTGCTGTTCGAATTTCTTGAAGGTGCCGAAAGTCTTGGCGCTGCCTGGCAGGCGGTCGAGCGTGAGCCATTGCTTTCCAACGCCCAACAGGGCGTTCTCGGTGAGGCTCTGGGCGAGATTGGCCGACTGCACGCCAGAGGTCTCTGGCAGAGCGATCTGCATCTGGACAATCTTCTGCGTTACGACGGCCAGCTGTACCTGGTCGATGGCGGTGGGGTGCGGGCTCAAGAGCCCGGCCAGCCGCTGCCGCGCGATCTGGTGCTAAAGAATCTCGGCCTCTTCTTCGGGCAGTTACCAGCCGCGCTTGAGCCCTTCATTGAAGAGCTCCTGGTGCATTACCTGCTGGTTAACGGCGAGCATGCCTTACCTATGGAAGCCTTGAACCGGGAAGTGGCCAAGGTCAGAAGCTGGCGCCAGCGTGATTACCTCGACAAGACGGGCCGCGATTGCACCTTGTTCAGCGTTCGGCGCGGCGCCAGCGGTTTGCTTGCGATGCGCCGTGAAGAAGAAGCCAGACTGCAATCGCTGCTCGCCGATCTCGATCATGGCATGGCTGGCGGGAGCTTTCTAAAAAAAGGCGGTAGTGCCACCGTCGCTCTGGTCGAAGTGGATGGTCACCCACTGGTCATCAAGCGCTACAACATCAAGGGGCTGGGGCACTGGCTGCAGCGTTGTTGGCGCCCGACGCGCGCTTGGCACAGCTGGGTGGAAGGCAATCGTCTGGCCTTTCTCGGTATCGCCACGCCTAAACCTCTGGCCGTTCTTGAACATCGCTGGTTGGGCTTGCGCGGACGCAGCTATCTGATTACCGAATATGCGGGGGGGCAGGATATAATCTCGCATTTTCAGCCGTACCTTGCTGAACCGCCGCCCGAGTCCGAATTGACGGCGCTGCGGCAGCTGTTCGATTCGTTGCTGCGAGAACGTATCAGCCACGGAGACATGAAAGGCACCAACCTGCTTTGGCAGGACGGGCGCTGGCTGCTCATCGATCTTGATGGCCTGCGCCATCACCAGAGCGAGAGGGCGTTCGTGCACGCGTTTGCCAAAGATCGAGCGCGTTTTCTGCGCAACTGGCCGGCTGATTCGGCGCTTTACCGGCTGTTGGATGAATGCTTACCCAGGCCAGCTTGAGCCGAGCGCTTGAAGTTGGAAGAAAGCAGCCCTTTGAAAGCAGGGCTATGAACCAGACACCTGCTGGCGCTTCGACGTTTAGGCTTGAAGCGTACAGCTGCTTTGAAGAGGCTTCACCGTGGCATTGACGATCCTTGGCCTTTCCGGCGCTCTCAGTCATGACCCCTCCGCCGCTCTGTATATCGACGGCAAACTCATAGCCGCCGTGGAAGAAGAGCGTTTCGTGCGCGACAAGCATGCCAAGAATCGCATGCCCTACGAGTCGGCCAAGTTCTGCCTGGAGCAGGCCGGCATCAAGCCGTCCGATGTCGATGTGGTGGCGATTCCTTTCGCGCCCATCAGCATCTTCGAAAAAGCTCGCTGGCATTACGCCAAGCGCTACTGGTACGCCCCAGATCGTGCGCTCGACGCCATCCTCATGGGCAATCGTCGCTACTACCGCTACAAGAAACGCATCGAATGGTGCCTGCAGCAGCTCGGCTTCGATCTGAAAAAGGTCAAGCTGCAGCCGGTCGAGCATCATCTGGCGCACGCCTCAAGTGCTTACCATTGCTCTGGCTTTACCGAGAAAACCGCGATCCTCGGCATCGACGGCAAGGGTGAGTACGCCACTACCTTCTTTGGCTGGGGCGAGAACGGCAAGATCCACAAGATCAAGGAATTTTACGACCCAGATTCCCTTGGTGGCCTGTACGGTGCCATTACCGAGTTCTTGGGTTTCGAGATGCTCGATGGCGAATTTAAAGTCATGGGCATGGCACCATACGGCGATGCGGCCAGGTACGATTTCTCGCGACTGGCGAAGTTCGAGAACGGCGAACTGATCATCAACACCGAATACGCCAACGTCATCGGGTTCCGCCGCTACAAGGAAAAGGGCAAGGGCTATTACTTCTCACCCAAGCTGATCGAGTGGCTGGGGCCGAAGCGCGAAGGCGATATCGCCGATGATCCCTACATCCATTACGCCGCCAGCATGCAGGCGCTGTTCGAAAAGCTGGCGCTGGAGATGATGGACTACTACCTAGGCGACATCATCAAGCAGACCGGCAAAATCGCCTTCGCAGGCGGCTGCGCGCTGAACGTCAAACTGAACCAGAAGATCATTGCTCGTCCGGACGTGAAAGAGCTGTTCGTTCAGCCCGCCTCCGGCGATGCCGGCACCGCGGTAGGCGCTGCCGCCTACGTTTCGCACCAGCGCGGCGTGCCGGTGGAGAAGATGGAACACGTCTACCTTGGCCCGTCCTATACCAACGAAGAGGTGATCGCCGCTTGCGCCAAACACCCGAACAAGCCGGTGTTCAAGCAGATCGCCAATACGCCCGAGCGTATCGCCAAGATCATGGTCGACGGTAACCCGGTCGCCTGGTTTCAAGGCCGCATGGAATTCGGTCCGCGCGCGCTCGGTGGCCGCTCTATCATCGGCTGCCCGAGCATCCCTGGCGTGGCCGACCGTATCAACGAGCAGATCAAGTTCCGCGAGCGCTGGAGACCATTCTGCCCGTCAATGCTCGATACAGTGGCCGAACAGATGCTCAAGGTCGATCACCCCAGCCCGTTCATGACCTTCACTTTCGAGGTCAATGACGAGTGGAAGGGGCGTGTCAGTGAAGTCGTCCACGAAGATGGCACCTCCCGCGCCCAGGTGCTGGAACGCCGCCACAACCCGCGCTGGTATGACCTGATGCTGGAACTGGAGAGGCTCACCGGCAACGGCGTCTCGCTCAACACCTCTCTTAACCGCCGCGGCGAACCGATGATCTGCTCGCCGACCGATGCGTTGAACATGTTCTATGGGTCTGATCTGCAGTACCTGATCATGGAAGATGTGCTGGTGGTGAAAGATGGTAAGGATTGGTATGAGGCCGTCTGAGGGGCCGCGTGTCCTTCAGCTATGCCATGGTTACGATGGCCCCTTCCTTGATTGTGCCCGTCAGTACGCCGTCCTATTTGCCGGCACGCCCTACCGGGTCACCACGGTGTTCCTGACCGGCGCTCCCGATGAGCGAGTGGCGACCGCCTGTGCTTCCGACGAGGTGTTGTTTCTAGGCTACAGCTCGAAAGAAGTAGGCGGCCTCAAGTTGGGCGCAATACGCCGGTTACGCGAGATCATTCGCGGACGGGATTTCCGCCTGTGCATCGCCCACCGCTTCAAGCCAACCTATATCGCCTGTCTGGCGACCTGCCTGCCAGTTATCGGCGTAAATCATGCGTTCGATGTGTATCAGCGCTTGTCGAGACGAATATTTGCAAACCTGTTCCGCAAGCGCTTGCTACTACTCGGCGTCTCGAACGCCGTACGTGACAATATTCGTGCCTGCTTACCCGGCTGGCCTGCGGAGCGGATTGAAACGCTATATAACCGAATTGATATCGAGGCTCTACAGGCCGAGCAGATAACCCGTGAGGCAGCTCGTGAATACTTGGGCTTGCCGCTTAGCGCTTGGGTTGTAGGTAATGTTGGGCGTTTGCATCCAGACAAGGATCAGGTCACGCTGATTCGCGGCTTTGCCCAAGCCCTCCCCAAACTGCCGTCGGGCAGTTTGCTCATGATCATGGGGACAGGTCGGCTGGATGCAACCCTGAAGTCGCTGGCAAACGAGTTGGGGATAAGTGGTTCAGTCCATTTTTGTGGGCAGGTTCCAAATGGACGGCGTTATTTCAAAGCATTTGATGTCTTTGCCTTGTCTTCCGATCATGAGCCTTTCGGTATGGTGTTGCTTGAAGCGATGGCGGCGGGAGTGCCGATAGTTTGTAGCGATTGTGGCGGTGGGCGCGAGGTGGTCAACGGAGTCGGTTCACTATTTCCTCTTGGGGATGAGACGGCTTTCGCGAGCCAATTGGAACGGATGTCGACTACCGAATATGACGCATACACGGCCGAACAGCGTTTAGAGCAATACTTCACGGACGATGCCGCGAGGCTTCATTTCTGGAAGCTTGTCTCGTCATTTTTACCGAGCGAATCGACCCTCAGTACGCTGGCGCGCCTTAAATAAAAAATGGAACTATTCGAGAGTATGGCTAGCAGCAATCCGCTCGTTTCAGTCATCGTGCCCTGCTACAACTACGCCGAATACGTTGGCGATGCGCTTGCTAGCGTGCTGGCGCAGGACTACGCGAACTTTGAACTCATAGTGGTTGATGACGGCTCCACTGATGGTAGCGCTGAGCGTATTACAGCAGCGCTGGATGGTTGGCAACGAAACAGCCAGGTTAGCCGGGTGGAGTTTTTACGGCAGACCAATCAGGGGGTGAGCGCCGCACTGAATGCTGGGCTAGCGCTTGCGCGTGGTGAGTACGTAGTGACGTTCGATGCCGATGATGTCATGGCGCCGGGGCGTCTGACGCTACAGGTTGGCTACCTTCAGGCTCATCCAGAGGTCGGGTGTGTTGGGGGAGTAGCGATGCGAATCGATCAGCAAGGAGAGCTATTGCCCAAAAAGGAAAAGAAACGTGCTATTCAACGCTTCGACTTCACGCAAGCCTTGGCACTGTCGCTTGTGGTGGGCGGTAATCTAGCGGTATACCGGCGTGACGCCATGTTGGCTGTTGGAGGTTATGACCCTTCGATTCGCGTTCAAGATTTCCAGATGACCTTGAAAATCGCCAAGGCTGGTTATTTCATTGCCATCCTTCCAGATGTCGTGACTTTTTACCGCAAGCATGGCGTAGGCTTGTCCAGCAACTATCTGGATGAATACCGCTACGGTCTTCAGGTGCTTGATATCTACGCCGATCATGCTAGCTATCAATCTGGAAAAGCCCGCTTGCTGACACGTATTCTTGGTCCTGCCGTGATTCACAATAAGCGGCTCGCTTGGCGTTTAATTAGGCAGATGCCGCTAAAAGAATGGGATCGGCGCTTCATAAAACGTTTGCGTTATTTCTTTTTCAAATTCCCAAGCAGTCATTGAATTTTAGGCATGGTATTCGCTAAGGATTTTTTGGATGCGTTGCTATAAGTCAACAGTTTCGGGGCCGGTAAGCAAATGGCTAAGGGTCTTTGCCTAGTATGACCGACGAGCAAAAAAAGTTTTTTATTATCGATGGTATTGGCGGTGTTCCCTTGGGGCGCGAGCTTCATGAGGCTTTTAATGAGCACGGAACTCCAACTGTCTACTTGGATGCGTTGCGGCAGCGCTCAAGGCTGTTCTATGGCATTCGTTCGGCTTTTCATAAAATGCGTAATAAATTGCGAGACAGGGCAGCATTTTTTCATCTGCCTCGTTTGCAATTGAAGGAGCTTGAAGAAGAGGTCAGGCGTGAAAAGCCTACTCATATATTAGTAATTGGCTTTCTCTATAAGCACTATGATCCGGCAGCAGTTAAACAGCTGGCAAAAGAGGTTGGTGCAAAGTTCCTGATTTATGATACGGATAGTTGCAACTTGTATTCCAAGCAGAGGGAGTTTGTTTTTTTCCTAAAAAATGAATTGCCTCTTTATGATGTGCTTTTTTCCTTTTCAAAGGTCACCACACGATTTTTCCGCGATACCCTTGGGTTGAATGCTCATCACCTGCCTTTTGGGGCTAAGTTAATGCCCGAGCGAGAGCAAGGTTCTAAGTTTGAGGTGCTGTTTGTTGGCAGCGCGGACCTTCGGAGAATATTTCTACTGGAGCACATTCGCGAGTGGCTTGTTGTTCGTGGGGCACGCTGGAAGCGAAACTACCCATTGATGTCTACCGCATTGCGGCTACGGGTTGACGATAGGCCCGTCTGGGGCGATGAGCTGCTTTCATTACTTCAGGATTCGAAAATCGTCCTGAATATTACTCGTTCGGATTTCTACGGTGCTGAGACGGGTGTGAATTTGCGTATATTCGAGGCCCTTTCCGCTGGTTGCTTTTTGCTGACTGATTACTGTGAAGAAATAGCTGAGATATTCAAGCCCGGTGAACAAATTGAGACTTTTCACTCAGCTACCGAGTTGCGTGAAAAGGTTGAATATTATCTGGCGAACCCGCGCGAGCGTGAACGAATTGCCCAGCTTGGTCATACAGAATTTATTGCTGCTCATTGTTGGTCTGCGCGGGTTTGTCAAATATTAGCGAAGACTGCTAGTTTGCCATCGTCTGCGGCATAGCTATGCCAGGTTGGTAAGCACAATAGAGAGCATGGCGGCCTTGTCGTAGGACGGAATTTATGAAGTGTTATTACTATGACGCGACGCCCAATGTGGGAGATGAGCTTAATCGTCAGCTTTGGCGAAAAGTGTTGGCTCCGGATCTCTTTTCGGACGACAGTCGAGTTGGCTTACTAGGTGTTGGAACATTGCTTGGCGAGGACTTTTGCAAGCGTCTCAGCAATTGCGAGCGCATCGTCGTCTTCGGCACAGGCGCAGGCTATGGCCGCCTTCCAGTAATCGATTCCCGCTGGGATATTCGCTGTGTCCGGGGTAAGCAGACAGCGCACGCAATCGGTGCTGATGAGCGGCTGGCAATCGCCGATGCTGCTTACCTTCTTGGCACCCTTGACCGGCACTCAACATCGATCGGCCCAATTGTTGTCATTCCGCATCATGCCTCCCTTGCCTATATCGATTGGGAAACGGCATGTCAGCAAGCTGGATTAACTTTCCTATCACCAGCGCTACCGGTAGGAGAGTTTCTTGGGAAGTTGGCTGGAGCACGGCTTGTGCTTACTGAGGCAATGCATGGCGCCATCTTTTCCGATATCGCTCGTATCCCGTGGGTTCCATTTCGGTTCGGTCCGCATTTTCTTGAAAGCAAGTGGTACGACTGGAGCCAGATGTTCGACCTGTCTCCTACGATTCTGAAGGCCGATGCGTTTTATGATCCGGCATTCTGCTACGTTGAGGAGGGAGGGGCATTTCATACTAAGCGTCGTGTTAAATCATTCTTGGCTCGGGTCGGAATGGGTAGAAAACGCTGGCTGAAGCAAATGCCTCCCGGCCATTTGCGCGGTGACGCTGGCAATCGGCTAGCGCATTTTTTGCAACATCTCACAAAGGAGCGCGCTTACCTCAGTGGCGAACAGGTTTTCAAGGAGCGGGTAGCAAGCTTATATGAAGAGCTTGCGGCTCTATCCAAGCAATATGGTGTAGCGAGCAAGGAATTATCCGGTCCACTAATCAGCTTTTTTGATTAGGCGGAACTGCGCGCGATGCTCTCGGCTTTCTATCAGACACATGATCGTGGGCAGCCAAAAATATATCCAGAGCGGGTGGGATGGGGAAGTAAACATTCCGTTACTGGTAGTAATAAGCGCCCCCCAACCTATCATCGCCAGCGGCAGCCAACGGGAGCCGTTGCGAAACGATCTGACTAGAAAAATGACAGTGAAGATCGCGAATGCCATAAAGCCCAGGATGCCGCTCTGGTAAAGCACGCTTACATAACCACTATGCGGGTGAGGAAACTGGCCTGCAAACAAATAATTATCTGTGCCGCAGCCCAGTAGCATTCCGCAGTCCTCTATGAGTCGCCTAAATGCATCTTCCCAAATAAGTGGACGATAGCTGAAGCCACGATTGGCCAGTATGTCGTCAGCACCTAAGCTGAAGATCACCAAGGCTACAAGCATTGCTAGAGACGCTGTAATCCATAGGTTTTTTTTCATTTGATAAATATATACGGCAAAGAATAAACATAAGCCAACAAATGCAGACCTGGCTTGGAATATTATTGTGACGAGCAACGCTACGGCTACACAGGCGAAGAGGCCAGCAACAAAAGCAATAACTCCTCGCTGTTGCAACCGCTTTTCCAAGTGGAATGTCCATAAATAGCCCAAGCTTATTGATATCAGCAAAGCTGAATGCACAGGGTTTATTTCGAATCCAAGAATCTGTGAGTAGCGAATGCTTGAGTTAGCTTGGAGGGATAAGGCGATCCAGTGGATACTTATGGCGACAAGTATTGCCATGTTAGCCAAGCTGGCAAGCCACATGCCCTGATGAGCAAGGCTCCTTCCGTCTTTGGTTGCGCTGAGCGCTATCGCAAAGAGGGCGAGATACATAATGAATTTTAAATCACCAAATTTCTCTGCTGAAATGGCAACGACGCATGCAAGCAATAAAAGTGGTAAAAGCAGATTTTGCAGGTGCGATAGGGCTGTTTTTTTCGTCTGTAGCAAGATAAAAATCAGGCCAGGAAGTGCAATGCCTACATAGAAAAGATTGTTAGTGGCTTTGGATGAGAAGGGAAAGAAGTGGCTGATATATAGTGCAAAAATGGTGAAAGGTAAAATTTCCAGAATTTTCTTGAGCACGGCTAGTCTCTTGTTAGAAAGCTTTGCTTATTAAAAAGATGGCAAAGTAAGCTTGGTTGCAGGTGCAATGAAGAGTCTGCCAATTAGCTCCTGTCATAACTTTCAAGCAAGATTTCCAAAGGGAAGCCGGAAACCTTGTGTCGGTGCAGATGTTTTTCCAGGTGCGCCAGATTGCGCCTTACGAGCCAGCGGCTCAGTGGGCGACGCTTGAATTGCATGTCAAGGACGTCGATTAGTCCGAAGTTACTGTGCCCTAAATAAAGAATATTTCCCAAATGCAATGAGCGGAAATAAACGCCTTGGTGATGTAGTGTTCTGACAAAAGCTGCCAGTGCCGGTAGGAGTGCGCGAGTTTCACTTGGGCTGCGAGTGTGCAGGCTTTCGATGGACTCGCCCGGTAAAGGGGTATAGAGGCAGCCACTAAGGCCGCGAGAAGCGTCCAGCCAGAACACGTCAACCACATTGGGGGCTGCAATTCCAATCTGTCGCAAGCGCATGGTGTTGCGTTGGAATCGACTTGCCGAAGGCCAAAGGCGTGCAAGTACAGGGTGGCGGCGAGTATGGAAAATCTTTAGAAACAGACCATTCTCGAGGGCGACGACCTTGGGGCCCCGGGTGTCCTGTTCAAGCACTTTGCCACTGGCTAGCCAGCTTTCCAATTCCTGCGCTGTTACAATCCGCATTTTGTTCCTCTAGCCGTTTCATGGGGCTTGCCGAATGGCCAATTCTACCCAGCAATCCAGCGTAAAAGTTTATTTGCGATTGCTGCGCTATGTGCTCCCTTACTGGGGACTATTCGTAATCAGCCTTCTCGGCTTCCTGCTTTTTGCTTCTACCCAGCCCATGCTGGGCTACATTCTCAAGTTTTTCGTCGATGGGCTTAACAACCCGGACGCCAGTTTTTTTGCCCAGGTACCTCATCTGCAGGATCTTCCGTGGCTGGCTGAGCTGAAGCTGCTGCAGGCGGTGCCCATGCTGATCGTGCTGATCGCCTTGCTGCAAGGCATCGGTTCCTTCCTCGGCAATTTTTTCCTGGCGAAAGTCTCGCTGGGCCTGGTTCATGACTTACGCGTGGCGCTGTTCAACAACATGCTGACGTTGCCCAACCGTTACTTCGACAGCCACAACTCCGGCCACCTGATCTCGCGCATCACCTACAACGTGACCATGGTCACCGGTGCGGCGACGGATGCGATCAAGGTGGTGGTGCGTGAAGGCATGACGGTGATTTTCCTGTTCGGCACGCTGCTGTGGATGAACTGGAAATTGACGCTGGTGATGGTAGCGATTCTGCCGGTAATCGGCGTGATGGTATCCAGCGCCAGCAAGAAATTCCGCAAGCAGAGCAAGAAGATTCAGGTCGCGATGGGCGATGTCACCCACGTGGCATCCGAAACCATTCAAGGCTACCGAGTGGTACGCAGCTTTGGTGGCGAGCCTTACGAACAGGCTCGTTTTTTGGCTTCCAGCACTGATAACACCGCTAAGCAGCTGCGCATGGTCAAGACTAACGCGGTTTATACGCCTTCCCTGCAATTGGTGATTTACAGTGCAATGGCGCTGTTGATGTTCCTCGTGTTGCTGCTGCGTGGCGATGCGTCGGCAGGTGATCTGGTGGCCTATATCACGCTGGCAGGACTGCTGCCGAAGCCCATTCGCCAACTTTCGGAAGTCAGTTCAACGATTCAGAAAGGTGTAGCGGGCGCTGAAAGCATCTTCGAGCAGTTGGATGAAATCCCTGAGCTGGATGCCGGTACGGTTGAGCGCGACAAGGTCAGTGGCCGACTGGAGGTTCATGATCTTGGTTTCGTCTATCCAGGCACTGACAAGCAGGTTTTGCACGATATCAGCTTCAACGTCGAACCAGGGCAGATGGTGGCGCTTGTTGGTCGGTCTGGCAGTGGTAAGTCGACCCTGGCAAACCTTATCCCGCGCTTCTATCAGCATGACCAGGGCCAGATTCTGCTGGATGGCGTCGACGTCGCGGATTACCGGCTGCGCAACCTGCGCCGCCATATCGCTCTGGTTACACAGCAGGTCACGTTGTTCAATGACACCGTCGCCAACAACATCGCTTATGGTGATCTGGCCGGCGCGCCACTGGACGATATCCAGCGTGCGGCCCGCGACGCCTACGCTGATGAATTCATCAAGCAGATGCCTGAGGGTTATCAGACCCAGGTTGGCGAGAATGGCGTACTGCTGTCCGGCGGGCAGCGTCAGCGCTTGGCCATTGCTCGTGCGCTATTGAAGAACGCGCCGGTACTGATTCTGGATGAAGCGACTTCGGCGCTGGATACCGAGTCCGAGCGGCATATCCAGGGCGCGCTGGATCATGTGATGACAGGCCGTACCACGCTCGTCATCGCCCATCGCCTGAGCACCATCGAGAAGGCTGACCTAATTCTGGTGATGGAACAGGGGCGCATCGTCGAGCGTGGTACGCACGCTGAACTGCTTGCGACTAATGGAGCCTACGCACGGCTGCACGCGACGCAGTTCAAGGATGAGGGCGAAGTATGATTCCCGTCGAAGCCTGAGGGAGCCGGCGGTGCGGCACCAGTTCACTCGGGTAAGCAACGGGAAGAATTTGCTGCCTCCATACTGGTATGCTTTGCAACGTTTTTCCTGCCCCGTCGGAGCCTCCATGAAGCTGTCCATGCCCCGTTTTGACCAAGCCCCTGTTCTGGTAGTGGGCGATGTTATGCTCGATCGTTACTGGCATGGCGGCACGTCACGGATTTCGCCTGAGGCGCCGGTGCCGGTGGTCAAGGTTGAGCAGATCGAAGACCGCCCCGGTGGCGCGGCCAACGTGGCGTTGAACATCGCCGCGCTGGGTGCGCCAGCGGCGCTGGTGGGGGTCACTGGCGAAGATGAGGCTTGCCAAAGCCTGACCGACAGTTTGGCCGCAGCCGGTGTGCAGGCGCATTTTCAGCGCATTGAGCATCAGCCGACCATCGTCAAGCTGCGAGTCATGAGTCGTCATCAGCAACTGCTGCGCATGGATTTCGAGGAAGCCTTCGAGACCGATGCCGATGCGTTGCTCAAGGATGTCGAGCGTCTGCTGGCCGGCGTCAAGGTGCTGGTACTTTCGGATTACGGCAAGGGGGCATTGAAGAATCACCAGGCGCTGATCCAGGCCGCGCGCCGCCGTGGTATTCCGGTACTGGCCGACCCCAAGGGCAAGGATTTTAAAATCTATCGAGGCGCCTCGCTGATCACTCCGAACCTGGGTGAGTTTGAGGTCATCGTGGGTCGTTGTGCTGACGAAGCCGACCTGGTGGCCAAGGGTGCCGAACTGATGCGCAGCTTGGAGTTGGATGCGTTGCTTGTGACCCGTGGCGAGCACGGCATGACTCTGCTGCGCCCCGATCAGGCAGCATTGCACCTGCCGGCACGGGCGCGTGAAGTCTTCGACGTGACGGGTGCAGGTGACACTGTTATTTCCACTCTGGCAGCCGCGCTGGCTGCCGGTGCCGAGCTGCCGCAAGCGGTGGCGCTGGCCAACCTGGCTGCCAGTATCGTCGTCGCCAAGCTGGGTACTGCCTGCGTCAGCGCGCCGGAATTGCGCCGCGCCATTCAGCGTGAGGAAGGGTCAGGGCGCGGCACCATGACGGTTGAGCAGTTGCTGACCGTGGTCGAGGATGCACGCGCTCAGGGCGAGAAGATCGTCTTCACCAATGGTTGTTTCGACATCCTGCATGCCGGGCATGTCACCTATCTGGAGCAAGCCCGCGCGCAAGGCGACCGCCTGATCGTCGCAGTCAATGACGACGCCTCTGTCAGTCGCCTGAAAGGACCGGGTCGACCGATCAATACCGTGGATCGACGCATGGCTGTGCTGGCCGGACTGGAGGCGGTGGACTGGGTGGTGTGCTTTTCCGAGAATACTCCCGAGAGCCTGCTGGTTCAGGTACGTCCCGATGTTCTGGTGAAGGGCGGCGATTATGGTGTCGATCAGGTGGTCGGTGCCGAGCTGGTCAGGGCCTGGGGCGGTGACGTGCGTATTCTGGGCCTGGTGGAAAACAGCTCGACCACGGCCATCGTCGAGAAGATCCGCAAGGCGTAGGGCAGTCCAGCCCCATCCCATAGGGGTGGGCTCTGTCCTAGGAGCCATCTTTGTGATGATGCGTCCCCGCTGATAACTGCGTGTTTGCTCAGCCTGTTATCAGAAGGCCGCGGCGGTGTAGTAGGTGCCGCTCCTTACGCCCAACTTTTTCGTGCTTGCTCATGGTGTAGGTGCGCTTGAAACGAACTGGATCGATAGAGAGTTCAGATATGGATTCTTTGACCAGGCGGTCATAAGTGGGCTCATCGACATGCCGGTTGATTTCCCGTTGAAAAAAGTGGCCATACATGAAGCCCAGCATTTCAGGTTCATAATGAGTGGCCCCATGCAGGCAATTTTCAAAGTCAACGACTCGAAGTGATTCGTCGCGAGAGTCAACCATAATGTTGCCTGCCCACAAGTCGAGATGATAAATCTGTTTTTCATGAAGCTCGCGGAAAAGCGTGAAGCAACTCCTCAGAACGGTAACGGATCAACATCCTGCGCCAGCCACTGATGGCTCGGAAGGTAGTCTTCCAAAAGCTCGAATATCAGTGAGAAATCCCTTACCAGACCAAGTTGCTTACGATATGCAAAGCCTAGAAGCCGGGCAGTTGGCGCTTGCAACTCTTGCGCTCTTACCGTGTTGAGCAACTCTGCTAGCTCCCAGTCAAGTCCGCATTTTCGCCGCTCAATGCCAAGCGTCGTACGAAAGCGTGAGCGGAAACCGGTAAGGCGCGAGCTTTTAATGAAAAGACGGTTCTCTTGAAGGCGAGCCTCCAGGGTCGTCCTCGTGCGCTTGCTGGAAGCTAGTTCGTCAAAGGCACGTTGCAAGGTAGCTTTCAGCTCATTGGAAGGTGTCCGTGCCGTGAAAATCTGTATTGCAGCGAGCTTTACCCGGCTGGGAAAGTTGCGGGCGAGCTGAGCAGCCTTTTGCATGTCCTATCCTTGGGGTGTGAGCTAATAAGCAGAGGGTGGCGAATTATTGATATTTTACCTAGGGATGGTCTGAAGTAGCC
>DDVX01000009.1 GCA_002345575.1 Stutzerimonas stutzeri | reverse complement strand
TCAGTGATACGGCAATATATTGAGCAACAAACCCGACCACCTTAAGGTAGGCTGCCGCCTCCCTGCGCTATCCTTCCCCGCACTAGAAGTACGGGGCTTGTCGCGCATTTTGGTCAGACTGCCGCTTAGCGCCGATGAGCAAAGACTCGATCAGGCATAAAAAAGCCTTGCCTACCAATGAAAGCCTTTGTAAGCAGGCAACGGCTTATCCATAATGTGACAGTCGGCTCGTTTCTGCCGATATTTCAATCACCGCCCTGATCATCGAGGCGCTTTGATTCATGACTCGCACCGGCCGCAGCCTGGCTTTTGGCTGCTTGCTGCTACTCACCTCCCTGCCAGTCGTCGCGGGCGGCAACTCGCTGCTGATCCCCGCCACTTCTCGCTGCGCGCTGAATACCGCCCCCGAAGCTGTACGTGAGGCCTTAGGGGCCTGCGAGCAGGCCGCCAGTGCGGGTGACGTGCAGGCCAGTTACGAGCTGGGCGAATACCACTACGACGGCAAGCAGGCGCCGCGCGATCTGGCCAAGGCACTGTACTGGTTCGAGCAGGCCTCGCTGCAGGGTCATGCGCTGGCACAGCATCGCCTTGGAGTGATGTTCTTCCGCGGCGAAGGCGTACCGGCGAACAATGTACAGGCCTATGTGGTCCTGAAAATGTCAGCGGTCAATGGCGAGGAAGAAGCCCTCGACACAGCCGACCGTGTCTCGGCGCAAATGCGTCGCGATGAGCTGGAAATTGCCACTCAGGTTCTCGGCCAGATTTTTCGTGGCTACCTGATGGAATTGCAGACAGCAGGGGAATAGCTTTTCTCGCCCTCTTCATCGCCATATAATGGCCGGTCATTTTTTGCACAACGCCGGCCCGTAACATGACCCGCAAGCTCTACATCGAAACCCATGGCTGCCAGATGAACGAGTACGACAGCTCGCGCATGGTGGATCTGCTGGGTGAGCAGCAGCCGCTCGAAATCACCACCAATCCGGCCGAAGCCGATGTGATTCTGCTCAATACATGTTCGATTCGCGAGAAGGCACAGGAGAAAGTCTTCTCCCAGCTTGGGCGCTGGCGGGAGCTGAAACAGAGCAATCCCGAGCTGGTCATCGGCGTCGGCGGTTGCGTGGCCAGCCAGGAAGGCGCGGCTATCCGCGATCGTGCGCCTTATGTGGATGTGGTATTCGGCCCACAAACCCTGCATCGACTGCCGGAAATGATCGACGCGGCGCGCGCGACCCAGCAACCGCAAGTGGATATCTCCTTCCCTGAAATCGAAAAATTCGATCGACTGCCGGAACCTCGTGTCGACGGCCCAACGGCCTACGTCTCGGTAATGGAAGGCTGTAGCAAATACTGCACTTTTTGCGTCGTACCCTACACCCGCGGCGAAGAAGTCAGCCGCCCCTTCGACGACGTGCTGGCCGAGGTCATCCACCTGGCCGAGCACGGCGTACGCGAAGTCACGTTGCTGGGGCAGAACGTAAACGGCTACCGCGGCGCGACCCATGACGGGCGCACCGCCGACCTGGCCGAACTGATTCGTGTCGTCGCTGCCATCGACGGTATCGACCGCATCCGCTACACCACCAGCCACCCGCTGGAATTTTCCGACGCCCTGATCCAGGCCCATGCCGAAGTGCCGGAGCTGGTGAAGTACCTGCACCTGCCCGTGCAGTCCGGCTCGGATCGTGTACTAGCCGGCATGAAGCGCAACCATACGGCGCTGGAGTACAAATCGCGTATCCGCAAGCTCAAGGCAGCGGTGCCGGACATTCTGATCAGCTCGGATTTCATCGTCGGCTTCCCCGGCGAGACCGACAAGGATTTCGAGCAGACCATGAAGCTGATCGAGGACGTCGGCTTCGACTTCTCCTACTCCTTCGTCTACAGCTCACGCCCCGGCACGCCAGCAGCGGACCTGGCTGACGACACCCCGGATGAAGTGAAGAAGCAGCGCCTGGCAATCCTGCAGCAGCGCATCAACCAGCAGGGCTTCGAGAACAGCCGACGGATGGCAGGCACCACTCAGCGCATCCTGGTCACGGACTACTCGAAGAAGGACCCCGGCATGCTCCAGGGCCGCACCGAACACAACCGTATCGTCAATTTCCGCTGCGACAACCCGCGACTGATCGGCCAGTTCGTCGACGTGCACATCGATGAAGCCCTGCCGCATTCGTTGCGCGGGTCGTTGATCGGCTAAAGCCTGCAGGGGCCGAACTCGTTCGACCGCGCGCTCGGCCGAATAAATTCGGCCCTACAGCAATGCCGTTAAGCTGCTTTTTTGCATTGCGCTGCTTTTTTCCTCCCACAGCGCTATTCTTCGTTTTCCTTATTTGCCGAGCACGGTCAATCAAAAGCCCTTGAACGCACCTACAGAACCTTTACGCTTTACCCTCGAACCCTTTGAAGCTAACCGCTTCGCCAATCTCTGCGGCCAATTCGACGAGCATCTGCGACTGATCGAACGGCGCCTTGACCTGGAGATTCGCAACCGCGGCAACCAGTTCGAACTGGTTGGCCCGAGCGATATCGTCAAGTCCGCCGAGAACCTGCTGCGCCGCCTGTACCGTGAAACCAAGAGCACCGAGTTGTCACCGGATCTGGTTCACCTGTTTCTGCAGGAATCGGGCATGGAGGAGCTGGCCAACCCCTCCACCACGCCGAACATTTCCCTGCGCACCCGCAAGGGCAACATTCGTCCACGCGGTGCCAACCAGCAGCGCTACGTGCAGTCGATCCTGGATCACGACATCAATTTCGGCATCGGTCCGGCCGGGACCGGCAAAACCTACCTGGCCGTCGCCTGCGCCGTCGATGCGCTGGAGCGCGAGCAGATCCGTCGCATCCTGCTGGTGCGCCCGGCGGTTGAGGCTGGCGAGAAGCTCGGTTTCCTGCCAGGCGACCTTGCTCAGAAGATCGACCCCTACTTGCGCCCGCTGTACGACGCGCTTTACGAAATGCTCGGTTTCGAACACGTGGCGCGACTGATCGAGAAGCAGGTGATCGAAGTCGCTCCGCTTGCTTACATGCGCGGGCGCACGCTGAACAACAGCTTCATCATCCTCGACGAAAGCCAGAACACCACACTGGAACAGATGAAGATGTTCCTCACCCGGATCGGTTTTGGCTCCACCGCGGTGATCACCGGCGATATCACTCAGGTCGACTTACCGCGCGGCACTAAATCGGGTCTGACCCACGTGATGGAAGTGCTCAAGGACGTCAACGGCATCAGCTTCACCCATTTCCAGGCCAAGGACGTGGTACGCCATCCACTGGTGCAGCGCATCGTAGAGGCTTACGAGGCATTCGAAGAAAAGCAGCCGCCAGCCAGCAGGCAGTCCCGTGATTGAACTGGACCTGCAATGCGCCACTAGCGGTACGGTACCCGCTGAGGCGGACCTGCGGCGTTGGTGCGAACTGGCGCTGCGCCAGCGCAGCGCTGATTCCGAACTGACCATCCGCCTCGTCGACGAGCCCGAAGGTCGCGAGCTGAACAGCACCTGGCGGCAGAAGGATTACGCTACTAACGTGCTGTCTTTTCCTGCCGACGTACCGGAAGGCCCGGGCGGCGTTCCGCTGCTGGATATACCACTACTCGGTGATCTGGTCATTTGCGTGCCGGTGGTCGAGCGCGAAGCCGCCGAACAGGGCAAGGCACTGCAGGCGCATTGGGCGCACCTGGTAATCCATGGCTGCCTGCACCTGCTCGGCTACGACCACATCGACGACGATGAAGCCGAAGAAATGGAAAGTCTCGAACGCCAACTGTTGGCCGAACTGGGTCACCCCGACCCCTACGCCGACGAATAGCCCACATGGGCACTTACAAGGGACCATTGAGTCAAAACATGAGCGAAGATCGATCGAGCAACGGGCAGAAGTCGTGGTTTGGAAAAATCACCCAGGCTTTTGCCCAGGAGCCGAAAACCCGCGAAGATTTACTGGAAATCCTGCGCGGTGCCCATCAGAACAAACTGCTCGATACCGAAGCCCTGGCCATTGTCGAGGGCGCTATCCAGGTTGCTGACTTGCAGGTACGCGACATCATGGTGCCGCGCTCGCAGGTGATGAGCATCCGGGCCGACCAGTCGCCGAAAGAGTTTTTGCCGGCGATTATTTCCGCCGCGCATTCGCGCTATCCGGTCGTTGGCGACAGCCTCGACGAGGTCATCGGCGTGCTGCTGGCCAAAGATCTGCTGCCGCTGATACTGCAAGGCGAGCAACCCAACTTCGACATCAAGGACCTGCTGCGCCCTGCGAACTTCGTTCCTGAATCCAAGCGTCTCAACGTACTGCTGCGCGAGTTCCGCGCCAACCACAGCCACATGGCCATCGTCATCGACGAGTACGGCGGGGTCGCCGGCCTGGTGACCATTGAAGATGTGCTTGAGCAGATCGTTGGCGATATCGAGGACGAGCACGATATCGAGGAAGACAGCTACATCCGCCCGCTGCCCAGCGGTGACTTCCTGGTCAAGGCACTGACGCCCATCGATAGCTTCAACGAGTTCTTCCAGAGCGAATTTCCCGACGAGGAATTCGATACGGTGGCCGGCCTGGTCATGAACAGCTTCGGCCACCTGCCCAAACGCAATGAGGTCGTAGAAATAGACCGCTTCCGCTTCCGCGTGCTCAACGCCGACAGCCGCCGGGTGCATATGCTGCGTATCACGCGCATGGCGGAAAACCGCTAAACCGCAGGAGTCCCGATGCACTGGATCACCCGCTCCGGCTGGCCGGGCAACCTGCTGGCGCTGGTCGCCGGCGCCCTGACCACACTTTCATTGGCACCCTTTGATATCTGGCCGCTGGCGCTGGTCTCGGTCGGCCTGCTCTATCTCGGCCTGCGCGAGCCTGCCGCGAAACAGGCGGCAGGCCGCGGCTGGTGCTATGGCTTTGGCCTGTTCAGCTCGGGCGTCAGCTGGGTCTATGTCAGCATCCATGACTTCGGTGCCGCGCCGCCGCCGCTGGCCGGAGCGCTCACGCTGGGCTTCGTTGCCGGTCTCGCACTGTTCTTCGCGCTGCTGGGCTGGGTTTGGGCGCGCTGGCTTCGCCAGCCCAACGCCCTACTACTCGATGCGCTGACGTTCGCCGCACTTTGGCTTGCCCTGGACGCCCTGCGCGGCTGGGTATTGACCGGTTTCCCCTGGTTGTATCTTGGTTACAGCCAGCTGGACGGCCCGCTCGCCGCGCTCGCGCCACTCGGCGGTGTCTGGCTGCTGAGCTTTGCAATCGTCCTGACGGCTGCCTTGCTCATCCAGCTACCCCGCCTGCTGTCACAAAAAGCCGCGCTGGGTACGGCTCTGGTGATGCTAGCTGCACTCTGGGCCGGCGCGATGGGTCTAGGCCAGCATGCCTGGACCAGCCTCAAAGCTGCGCCCATCAGCGTTGCGGCCATGCAGGGCAACGTCGCCCAGAGCCTCAAGTGGGACCCGAAAAAGCTGGAAATGCAGCTGCTGCTCTACCGCGACATGACTTTCCGCAGCCGCCCTGCCGACCTCATCATCTGGCCGGAAACAGCGGTGCCGATTCTCAAGGATCACGCCGAAGGTTACCTGAGCATGATGAGCCGCTTCGCCGAGGACAGGCAGTCAGCGCTGATTACCGGCGTGCCTGTACGCCAGGCGAACGCCGAAGGCGAAGTGCGCTACTACAACGCACTGACCAGCGCCGGCGATGCCCAAGGCACCTACCTCAAGCAGAAGCTGGTGCCCTTTGGTGAATACGTGCCGCTGCAGGAGCTGTTACGCGGCCTGATCGCGTTCTTCGATCTGCCCATGTCCGATTTCGCCCGTGGTGAACCTGGGCAGGCGCTGTTGCAAGCCAAGGGCTACAATATCGCCCCGTTCATTTGCTACGAAGTGGTTTACCCGGAGTTTGCCGCCAGCCTCGCGGCGCAGAGCGACATCCTCCTCACCGTCAGCAACGACGCCTGGTTCGGACGCTCCATCGGCCCGCTGCAACATTTGCAGATGGCGCAGATGCGCGCGCTGGAAGCCGGTCGCTGGATGATCCGCGCCACCAACAATGGCGTTACCGTGCTGATCGATCCATACGGCCGCATTGCCGAACGGGTTCCGGCTTTTGAGCAAGCCGTGCTCTACGGCGAAGTCACGCCCATGCAGGGGCTGACACCCTTTCTACAATGGCGCTCCTGGCCGCTGATAGTGCTGTGTGTGGTACTGCTGGGCTGCGCGGTGTGGCGGCGAAAGAAAACCTGCGTTGAGCGTTGATTTGTGCTGCCACCGGTCCGGGGTTGTAGTAGATGTAGAAAGCGGCATCCACTCCTAGGAGTCAGCGTGGGGTAAACCATGCCTCACCGGTTCACCGAGCGGAGTCTAGATGAATCGGTGAAGCGGCATCCACAAAGCTGCCAGCCGCGCGGTTGTTGCCTTACTCTTCCCGCGCCGAATACAGCAACGGATAAACCAGCAGCCCCGCCGCCTCGTTGAGCAGCATGCCGCTCTGCCAGACGGCCCTGGTCTCCGGCATCCAACCGCCAAAAGGCCGTCCGTGAGGAACACCGAGAAAGCCCACCGGCGCTGCAATCACTTCCAGGCCCTGCTGCTCGAAGCTCCAACGCGAACGCGGCATGTGCGCGGCAGAGGTCACCAGCACGACTCGCTGGATGCCGGCGGCCTTGAGCATTTCAGCGCTGTACACGGCGTTTTCCCAAGTGGTGCGGCTACGCTCTTCCAGCCAGCGCACGGTAGTATTGAAATCCCGCTGCATGGCCTCGGCCGCCAACAGGGCCTCGCTCGGCGGCTTGCCATAATGCAGGCCGCCGCTGGCCAGGATCGGCAAGCCCGAGGCCTTGGCCAAGCGCGACGCATAGCGCAGCCGCTCAAGGGCGATATGGCTGGGCTGGTCCGACCCCCACCCCGGATCCGCCTGTTCACGACCAGCGCCAAGCACCACGATCGCCTGGGCCTGCCTGTTCAAGCTGCCCCAGCGTGCATGCTCAAGCGCCGGCTCACTTTCCAGCGCCCGTCCCGCCCACTCCACAGTGACCGGCAGGCTCATCAGCCAAAGCCCGCCAAAACCCAGCACGAAGCAGCAGGCCGCCAGGCGTGGCGCCCGTCGCCGTAGCCACCAGCCGATAAGCAGCAGCAACAACAAGCCGCCAGGCGGCAAGATCAACTGTTTGAAGAAATAACGTATCGGCATGCGCGGCTCCTGCGTGGCGGTAGCTGCAACTCTACTCTTCAAGCCACCGCGCATGCACCCGCAATGAAATCAAATAGCCACTAGTGTTTGGGGTAGGTATGCAAACGCTGTCGTGCGCGCAGCAGCTGCGAGCCACAGGAGGTACAGGCGGCCGGCCCGGCAGTTTCCGGCCAGTTCACCGTGGCGCCACAGATAGCACACGTCAGCACCTGCCGGAGGGCAAGCGGAGCCTGCTTGCAGGTCTTGCCAGGGTGCTGGCGCAAACCGCGCAGCGTCGGTCGCGTAGCCAGACGCACCATCTGCGCCTGTTCTTCGGCGGCCGCATGCCAGCCCGACAACCAGCGCGCATCCTGCTGCAGATACGCCCGAATCAACTCAAATTCTGCCGGCGTTAGCCCGCCGACTTCCAGCTCGCCGCCGGCCTCCCCGCCTGCGCTCGCCGTTCGCTCAGCCTCCTCCAGCGCCAGCGTCAACCGCTGTAGCACACGCCCATACAGGTTGCCCTCGTCCGTCCGGTGCTCTTCACTCATGGTTCACCTCTTTGTCCGTCCCACCCCTTGAGCAAGCGTAGTTCAGGCTCAGCGCGCAGGCCTTGGACAAAAGGCGTAGCCCGGCGAACGGCAAATCAGGTTTCCCTCCGTGAAGGGGGGTCATGTATGCTACGGGGCTTCCATGCTTCCGCTTTCGGCCCGTTGCGCTACCGCCTGTAAGGCTTGTTTTGCAGCTGCCGCCAATCTGTCGGAACGCCAGTCCCCTCTCAACGCCAGTAGCCATGCACGAACAGTATCTGCCCCGTGAAATCGAAGCCGCCGCGCAATCCCACTGGGAAGCGCAGAAATCCTTTGAAGTGAGCGAACAGCCCGGCAAGGACACCTTCTATTGCCTGTCGATGTTCCCCTACCCCAGCGGCAAGCTGCACATGGGGCACGTGCGCAACTACACGATCGGCGACGTGATCGCCCGCTACCAGCGCATGCTGGGCAAGAACGTCCTGCAGCCGATGGGCTGGGACGCGTTCGGCATGCCGGCGGAAAACGCCGCGATGAAGAATCAGGTAGCGCCGGCCAAGTGGACCTACGAAAACATCCAGTACATGAAGACCCAGCTGAAAACCCTGGGCCTGGCTGTGGACTGGACGCGCGAGGTCACCACCTGCAAGCCCGATTACTACCGCTGGGAACAGTGGCTGTTCACCCGTCTGTACAAGAAGGGCGTGATTTACCGCAAGAACGGCACCGTCAACTGGGACCCTGTGGACCAGACCGTACTGGCCAACGAGCAGGTCATCGACGGCCGCGGCTGGCGTTCCGGCGCGCTGATCGAAAAGCGCGAAATCCCCATGTACTACTTCAAGATCACGGCCTACGCGGATGAGCTGCTGGAGAGCCTGGACGGGCTGGACGGCTGGCCGGAACAGGTCAAGACGATGCAGCGCAACTGGATCGGCAAGTCCCGCGGTATGGAAATCGCTTTCCCCTACGACGTGGCGAGCATCGGCAGCGAAGGCGTGATGAAGGTCTTCACCACTCGCCCCGACACTCTGATGGGCGCCACTTATGTGGCAGTCGCCGCCGAGCATCCGTTGGCGACTCTGGCTGCACAGAACAATCCCGAACTGCAGGGGTTCATCGACGAATGCAAGCGTGGCGGCGTCGCTGAAGCCGATCTCGCCACCCAAGAAAAGAAAGGCCTGGCCACCGCCCTGCGCGTACAGCACCCACTCACCGGCGAGCTGCTGCCGGTGTGGGTCGCCAACTACGTACTGATGGGCTACGGCGAAGGTGCGGTCATGGCCGTGCCCGCCCACGATGAGCGCGACTTCGAATTTGCCAGCAAGTACGACCTGCCAATCAAGCCTGTGGTGCGCACCAGCGCCGGCGACGAAACGCCTGCCCCTTGGCAGGATGCTTACGGTGAACATGGCGAACTGATCAACTCCGGTTTGTACGATGGGCTGGATTTCGACGGCGCCTTCGACGCCATTGAAGTTGCCCTGCAGAAAAAAAGCCTCGGCCAGGCACGTACCCAGTTCCGCCTGCGCGACTGGGGCATCAGCCGCCAGCGCTACTGGGGCTGCCCGATCCCGATCATCCACTGCGAAAGCTGTGGCGACGTACCGGTACCGGAGGATCAGCTGCCGGTCAAACTGCCGGAAGACATCGTGCCCGACGGCGCCGGCTCACCGCTGGCCCGCATGCCTGAGTTCTACCAGTGCAGCTGCCCGAGCTGCGGCAAGTCGGCCCGGCGCGAAACCGACACCATGGACACTTTCGTCGAGTCGTCTTGGTACTTCGCCCGCTACGCCTCGCCGAACTACGAACTGGGCATGGTTGACCCGAAAGCCGCCAACCACTGGTTGCCAGTGGACCAGTACATCGGCGGCATCGAACACGCCATTCTGCACCTGCTCTACGCACGCTTCTTCCACAAGCTGATGCGCGATGAGGGCCTGGTGTCATCGAATGAGCCGTTCAAGAACCTGCTGACCCAAGGCATGGTGGTGGCCGACACCTACTACCGCACCCTGCCAAACGGCGGCAAGGACTGGTTCAACCCGGCGGATGTGGAAGTCGAGCGCGATACGAAAGCCAAGGTCATCGGTGCCAAACTGAAATCCGACGGCCTGCCGGTGGAAATCGGCGGCACTGAGAAGATGTCCAAGTCGAAGAACAACGGCGTCGACCCACAGTCGATGATCGACGCCTACGGCGCCGACACCTGCCGCCTGTTCATGATGTTCGCCTCGCCGCCCGACATGAGCTGCGAATGGTCCGACTCCGGCATCGAAGGCGCCAACCGCTTCCTGCGCCGCGTCTGGCGTCTGGCTCATGCCCATGTCAGCGCCGGCCTGCCTGGCGTGCTGGATGTATCCGGCCTGAACGACGCGCAAAAAGCCGTGCGCCGCGCCATTCACCTGGCTATCAAACAGGCCAGTATCGATGTTGGCCAGCACCACAAATTCAACACCGCCATCGCTCAGGTGATGACCCTGATGAACGTGCTGGAAAAAGCCTCTACGGCATCCGAGCAGGATCGTGCACTGCTGCAGGAAGGTCTGGAAGCGGTTGCGCTGCTGCTGGCGCCGATCACTCCGCACATCTGCCACGAACTCTGGCAGCAACTGGGCAAAAGTGGCTCCGTTATCGATGCGGCCTGGCCTACGGTGGATCAGTCCGCACTGGTGCAGGACAACCTGACCCTGGTGGTACAGGTCAACGGCAAGTTGCGTGGCCAGATCGAAGTGCCGGCCAGCGCCAGCCGCGAAGAAGTCGAAGCGGCAGCACGAGCCAACGAGAACGTCGTGCGTTTCACCGAAGGGCAGACGATCCGCAAGGTCATCGTGGTGCCGGGCAAACTGGTCAATATCGTCGCAAACTGATTTGCCGTGGCGCACAGCGCCAGGGCTGGCAAGGGGATAACAGGATGATCAAACGCACTGTAATGATGGCCGGCATGGTTATGCTGCTTAGCGCCTGCGGCTTCCAGCTTCGTGGAACAGGCATGGACGATTTTGCTCTGGAGGAAATTAACCTGCAGGCGCGTAACAGCCATGGCGATACGGTCCGGGAGCTTGAACAGCTGCTGAAGAACAACGACGTTCGAGTCCACGAAGGTGCGCGTTACACCCTCGATCTGGTGCGCGAGCAGACCCGCCAGCGCACAGCCAGCTACACAAGCTCGGCGCGCAGTGCCGAATACGAGCTGACCAGCATCCTCGACTACCAATTCCGCGGCCCGCAGAACACCGTGCTGCTGGAAGACAGCATCGAGGTGCAGAAAGTCTACGTCCACGACAGCAGCAACCTGATCGGCTCCGACCAGGAAGCCAACCAGCTGCGCAGCGAAATGCGCCGCGAACTGTTGCAGCAGCTGAACATGCGCATCAGCAGTATTACTCCGGCCCAGCTCGACCAACTGCAGCAGACCGCTGAAGCTCGTCAGCGCGCCGAAGCCGAAGCCATCGAAGCGCAGCAGCAAGAACAGGCCTCGCAGCCACAGCAGTCGCCCATCGAACTGCCGATTCAGTGATGCATCGGGAGCTTCGCTGCTCCCGGCTTCCTAATCGACCATGAAACTCTCCCCCGCCCAGCTCGGCAAACACCTGCAAGGTCCACTAGCACCTGTCTACGTGGTCAGCGGCGATGAGCACCTGTTGTGCCAGGAAGCCTGCGACGCCATTCGCGCCGCGTGCCGCCAGCAGGACTTCAGCGAACGTCAGGTGCTCAATGCTGAAACTGGCTTCGATTGGGGCCAGCTCGTCGAGGCTGGCGCCAGCCTTTCGCTGTTTGCCGAGCGTCGTCTACTGGAGCTGCGCATCCCCAACGGCAAGCCCGGCGACAAGGGCACCGCAGCGCTGCTCGACTATCTGGCCCGCCCTGCCGAAGACACCGTACTGCTGATCAGCCTGCCGAAGCTCGACGGCAACACCCAAAAAACCAAATGGGCCAAGGCACTGATCGATGGCAAACAGGTGCAGTTTGTACAGATCTGGCCGGTGGATGCTGCGCAACTGCCCCAGTGGATTCGCCAGCGCCTGTCACAGGCCGGCCTGGCTGCCGACCAGGAAGCTGTGGAGCTGATCGCCGCACGGGTCGAAGGCAATTTGCTGGCCGCCGCACAGGAAATCGAGAAGCTCAAGCTCCTCGCCGAGGCCGGCCAGGTCACCGCTGCAACCGTCCAGTCCGCCGTTGCCGACAGTGCCCGCTATGATGTCTTTGGCCTGATCGATGCAGTTCTGCAGGGCCAACCCGAACATGTCCTGCGCATGCTCGATGGCTTGCGTGGTGAAGGTGTGGAGCCACTGTTCATCATGACCATGCTCGCTCGCGAAGTCCGCCAGCTGGCCAATATCGCCCTGCTGTACAGCCAGGGCACTCCCCTCGATCGGGCCTTCAGCCAGGCACGTCCACCAGTCTGGGACAAACGTCGGCCGCTGGTCAGCAAGGCCCTGCAACGCCACGACGTCAGCGGCTGGCAAAGGCTGCTGATGAGCGCACAACTCATCGACGAACAGATCAAGGGCCAGGCCGCAGGTAATCCCTGGGCCAGCCTGGCCAACCTCTGCCTGCAGATGAGCGGACGACGGCTCGGGCTTTAGCCCGGCTGGCCGAACAAGCTCGCTCCAGCAAGACGCCCTGCCTGCTCACTCCTGTAGGGGCGAATTTATTCAAACGCCTCCCCGCTGGACATTTTTTGCACAACGCCTATGATGCGCCCAACTCCAACCCCCAGAGGACGAGCACATGGCAAAGAGCCAAAAGCGGCCGAACAAGGCCAAATCACTGGTGGCACAACCCCTGTTCCGCAGCCGCCAGGAACAACCGAAAAAAGGCAAAGGCAGTTACCGCCGCGAAGCCTCCCAGTCCGACAACTGGGGGGCTTCACTCCTTCTGGCAGCCTGAAAAGCCAAGCCCTTCAAAGCGTGCTAATGTCACCCACCGATGTCCTGTCGAGAAGTGGTGCATGCTTTACACCTTCGCCCCCGTTGTACTCCCACGAGTTCTGATTGCCGCTTCAGCCCTGAGCATCATGGCTGCCTGCGCTGCCGACCCACTTGCTCAAGCCACGCCGAGCACCGGTACGCAGCACGCCGTACCAACCCAGACCGCCAATACTGCCGCCTCCGGCACGCAAGCCGAAGTGCCGCAACAGAGCTTCGCCCAGTGGCGCGACGCCTTTCGCGTTGAAGCCCTGCAGGCCGGCGTCCCGGCAGAACTGTTCGATCGCGCTTTTGCCGGAGTCACGCCCGATCCATCCATCATCACTGCTGATCGCAGCCAACCGGAGTTCACTCGTCCGGTCTGGCAATATCTCGAAGGCGCCCTTGCCGCGCAGCGGGTAACGAGCGGCAAGCGCCTGCTTAGCCAGCACGAGGCGACCCTCTCAGCCATCGAGCGCCGCTATGGTGTCGACCGCAACACGCTGGTTGCCATATGGGGGCTGGAAAGCAACTTTGGCAATATCATGGGCGACAAGTCGGTGATCCGCTCATTGGCTACCCTGGCTCACGAAGGACGCCGTCCGAGCTTTGCCAAGAGCCAGTTGCTGGCCGCTCTGGACATCCTGGAGCGCGGCGACGTTTCGCCCGACAATCTGCGTGGCTCCTGGGCCGGTGCCATGGGCCAGACCCAGTTCATTCCCACCACATACAACAGCTATGCCGTGGATTTTGACGGTGATGGCCGCCGTGACATCTGGAAAAGCTCCGCCGATGCGCTGGCTTCAGCTGCTCACTACTTGCAGTCCTCGGGATGGAAAACAGGCCAACCCTGGGGCTTCGAGGTGGTACTGCCAAAGGGCTTTGACTACGCCTTGGCCGATAGCAGCATCCGCAAACCTTTGAATGAATGGCGCGGCATGGGTCTGCAGGGGCTGCCCGCCACCGGGCAGGACGCGAATGCCAGTCTGCTGCTACCCGCCGGCCACCGCGGCCCGGCATTCCTGATTCTGGATAACTTCCGCACCATCCTGCGCTACAACAACTCATCGTCCTATGCGCTGGCTATCGGCCTGCTCGCTGAGCGTTTCGACGGTGCCGGCCAGATTCGCGCCAGCTGGCCTCTGGGCGAGCAGCCGCTGAGTCGCTCCGAACGGCTGGAATTACAGGAGCGACTGGCTGCCAGGGGCTTCGATCCAGGTACTGCGGACGGCATCATCGGAGCCAACACTCGCAGCGCCATTCGCGGTTTTCAGCAGCAACTGGGCTGGCCCGCCGACGGCCATCCGACACAACAGCTGTTGGGACGCCTGCGGGCAAATCCGTAGCGAGCATAGCCGCAGGCCTGAACTGCATCGCGCTAGGCGGACTGAAGGGGCAGTGCCTGTGATAAACTGCACGGCGGCCACGAGCCGCCTCGTCCACGGAGCCTCTAGCGGAGCCCAGAAAGCCGATGTCCGATATCTCCCCGCCCAAAACCGTTGCCAGCGGCGAAAAATTCCGCACCGATCAGGGCATCACCGCGATCAAGGACGGGCAGAAGCGCCGCGCCTCAAGCGAACCCCAAGTGTTCGAACCCAAGCCCAAGTGGCTGCGGGTCAAGGCACCCAGCGGCAGCCGCTTCGAAGCGGTCAAGCGCAATGTCAGCGAACACCGCCTGAGCACCGTATGCCAGGAATCCCACTGCCCGAACATGGGTGAATGCTGGTCCAACGGTACCGCCACTATCATGCTGATGGGCTCGGTGTGCACCCGCGCGTGCCGCTTCTGCGCGGTGGATACCGGCAATCCCAACGGCTGGCTGGATCAGGAGGAGCCACAGAACACCGCCAAGTCGGTAGAGCTGATGGCGCTGCGCTATATCGTACTGACCTCGGTGGACCGCGACGACCTGGATGACGGCGGCGCCGCACACTACGCCGCCTGTGTGCGTGCCATCAAGGAGCGCACCCCGCAGGTAGTAGTCGAGGCCCTGACCCCGGACTTCGACGGCGACCTGCAAGCCATTGAACGCGTAGCGGACTCTGGCCTGGAAGTCTTCGCGCAAAACGTTGAGACGGTCAAGCGCCTGACCCATGAAGTACGCGACCCCCGCGCCGGCTACGAGAAGACCCTGCGCGTGCTGGAGCACGCCAAGCGCCATCGTCCGCAGATGCTGACCAAGACCAGCCTGATGCTGGGCCTGGGCGAAAGCGACGAGGAAGTGCTGCAGACCATGGATGACCTGCGCGCCATCGGCGTAGACATCCTCACCCTCGGCCAGTACCTGCAGCCGACCCGCAACCACCTACCGGTCAAACGCTGGGTCAGCCCCGAGGAATTCAACCGTTTGCGCGATATCGGCCTGGAAAAGGGCTTTATGGAAGTCGCCGCCGGTCCACTGGTGCGCTCCAGCTACCGAGCCGATCGGGTGTTTGAGAAGAACAACCTGGGCCTGGCCGCCCCGGTTCCAGTGCCGGGGCAGGCGTTTGATAGCAGCCTGATTCCGACTCTCAATCTGAACTGATCGACCCGAAAAACGCCTGCCCAGGCCTCGCCTGGGCAAGCGTTCGTATCCACCACTTTTTCCCTACACAGTGAATGAGCAAGCCCCCGGCTTAGTGCTCAACCGAACCCGTCAGCGCCTGCTGCTGCGCGTAGCCGAGGTGCTTGACCAGCTGTTCACGCAGTCGGTCACTAACCTCGGAAAGTGCTACCGGCCTAGCGATCAAATCGGCCAGCTGGGTCATGGCCATGCCGGCGTAGCCGCAGGGGTTTATCCGCCCGAAGGGTTCCAGATCCATGTCCACGTTCAGCGCCAAGCCATGAAATGAGCGTCCGCTGCGGATTCGCAGGCCGAGGGAAGCGATCTTCGCGCCGTTAACGTAGACGCCAGGCGCATCGGGCTTTGCTACAGCCTGCACATCGTAGCTGGCAAGCAAATCGATCAGGCTCTGTTCGATACGGCTGACCAGCTCACGCACACCGATGCCCAGGCGACGCACATCCAGCAGTAGGTAGCAGACCAGCTGTCCCGGCCCGTGATAGGTCACCTGGCCGCCACGGTCAGCTTGCACCACGGGAATATCGCCGGGCAACAGCAGATGCTCGGCCTTGCCGGCCTGGCCTTGAGTGAATACTGGCAGGTGTTGCAGCAGCCAGACTTCATCGTCGGTGGCCGGCCCCCGCGTATTGGTAAAGCGCTGCATGGCCTGCCAGGCAGGCTCGTACTCGATCAGCCCGAGGTCACGCACGCCGAGGACTGAGCCGTTCATTGACGGGCTCCGAAGGCACTTCGCAAATGCAGCCGGAACAGCAAGAAGAAGGCGCTCATCAGAGCACCATTTGCACGCGCCCGGTTGCCCGCAGGTCGACGTGAATCGCCTGCAGCTGCTCGACTCCAGTCGCGGTGATTAACACCTGAACGGAGAGGAAGCGGCCGTTACGGCTATCGCGCGTTACGAGCGTGGTTTCATCGAAATCCGGGGCGTGCCGACGTATTACCTCGACCACTGCCTCGTGAAAACCCTCTCCCGCCTCTCCGATCACCTTGATCGGATAACGCTCGCAGGGGAATTCTATTTTGGGTGCCTGTGTATCGCTTGTCTGTTCATTCATGGCAGTGACGGACTCGTGATCCGCAAACGCGCCCCGGCAGGGTGGCCAGGGCGCGCGCAAGAGGTTGTCAGTTGAAGAGGTTGAAGAAGAACAGTCGGATGCTATCCCAAAAGCGGCGGAACAGCCCACCTTCTTCAACCGTTTGCAGGGCGATCAGATCGGTGCTCTGCAGCACCTCATCGTTGAGCCTGACCTCGACCTTGCCGATCACGTCACCCTGCTGGATGGGTGCGATCAGCTCCGGATTGAAAGTCATGCCGGCCTGCAACTTTTCCAGCTGGCCGCGCGGCAGGGTCATGGTCAGATCCTTGGCCAATCCGGCGCTGACCTGATCCTGCTGACCTTTCCAGACACGGGACTGTGCCAGCTCGACGCCCTGCTGATAGAAGGTACGCGTTTCGAAGAAGCGGAAACCGTAGGTCAGCAGCTTCTGCGTTTCAGCTGCGCGTGACTGCTCACTGTTGGTGCCGAACACCACGCTGATCAGGCGCATGCCGTCACGCACCGCCGATGCTACCAGGCAGTAGCCAGCTTCGTCGGTATGGCCGGTCTTCAGGCCATCGACGGTCTTGTCGCGCCACAGCAGCAGGTTGCGGTTGGGCTGCTTGATGTTGTTCCAGAGAAATTCCTTCTGCGCGTAGATGCCGTAGTGCGCCGGGTCTTCGTAGATGATCGCGCGGGCAAGCTTGGCCATATCGGCCGCCGAGGAGTAATGGTCAGGGTGCGGCAGGCCGGTGGAGTTGACGAAGTGGGTATTGGTCATGCCCAGCCGCTGCGCAGCGGCATTCATCAGGTCGGCGAAGGCTTCTTCGCTGCCGGCGATGTATTCGGCCATGGCGACGCTAGCGTCGTTGCCGGACTGGATGATGATGCCGTGCAGCAGGTCGTCCACTGAAACCTGAGTATTGACCTGGATGAACATCCGCGAGCCGCCGGTACGCCAGGCCTTTTCGCTGACGGTGACCATGTCGCTCTCGGCAATCTTGCCCTTCTGGATTTCCAGGGTGGCGATATAGGCAGTCATCAGCTTGGTCAGACTGGCCGGTGGCAGACGCTCATCGCCGCCGCTTTCCACCAGCACCGTGCCGCTTGCTGCATCCATCAGCACATAGGATTTGGCCGCCAGCTGCGGGGCGGAGGGCGTGATGGATGTCTGCGCCAGCGCAACCGGCGCTACCGTCAGCAGGACCAGAAGAAACAGGCGATGCACATAGGTGGTGATAGTCATTGCTCTCTCGAAAATGGGTGTGGGGCGAAACAGTATCGGTGTCATGAATTCCGCAGTCGGCGCATCAGTCAGCTCGCACTCGGCGGGGCTGCCCAAGGTTGGCGAGGCGCACGCTTTGCTCGATCTGCTCGGCCTCGTCCAGCGAGGCGATGGGGCCGAGGCGAACTCGGTGCAGCACCTGCTCGCGGTGAACCACCGAACTGACGAATACCGGAGCGCCGGTCATGCTGCTTAGCTTGTCGCGCAGCAACTGAGCAGCGTCCGGGTTGGCGAATGCGCCGACCTGCAAGAACAGGCCGGAAACACCAGCACCACTGCCGTTAGCGACCTCAACCGGTAGCGTAGCACCGGCATGCTGCGTTGGCGGCGGCGTGTAGGTCTCGACCGGCTGCGCAAGCGCACTGGTAGTTGGCTGGCTGGCAACCTTTTGCGGCTGTGCCAGGACCATCGGCACAGGCTGACCGCGGTCGGCCCACCACTGCACGGGATCGATGCCCTCGACCTTGACCCGGGCCGTTCCCGACTCGGCGAAGCCCAGCTTTTTCGCGGCGGCAAAGGATAGATCGATGATGCGATCCGAATAGAAGGGGCCACGATCATTGACCCGCAACACCACCGCCTTGCCGTTATCGATATTGGTCACCCGAACGTAGCTGGGCAGCGGCAGTGTCTTGTGCGCAGCACTCATACCGTACAAATCGTACTTTTCGCCATTGGCGGTCGGCTGGCCATGGAACTTGGTGCCGTACCAGGAAGCCGTGCCGGTTTCATGGTAGCTGCGGCCATCGGCAATCGGATAATAGGTCTTGCCTAGTACCTTATATGGGCTGGCCTTGAACGGGCCGAAATGAGGCGTCGGCACCGCGTCAGGAATCGCTGAAACATCCACGTCCCACCAAGGCGCGCCATCCTGGTTTGGCCGCGAATAGTTACCCGGACCGCTGATGCCCCCGCCCTTTACCACCGCAGGCGGTGACGACGAAGGCGGCTTGGAGGAACAACCAACAGCCAGCAGGATGGCGGCCGTCAACCCTAGCAGTCGAAGTGGCAGACTGGTCATTGTGCCCCCTTGGCTTCGACAAGCTGCTCGGCCAGTTGATGCACTGCCATTGCATACATGACGCTGCGGTTGTAGCGCGTGATGACGTAGAAGTTCGGCAAGCCGACCCAGAATTCATCCCCCTCTGCCCCTTCCAGGCGGAAGGCGGTTACGGCCGTGTCGTCGGCGATGGTGTCGTCGCTGTGCCAGCCCAGCTCACGCAGTTGGGCTGCATTGAGAACAGGCTCCAGCCCTTGAGTGAGCCCTTCGGCATGCCGCTCGCCTTTTACCGTGGCGCGCGCGACGACCGGCTCACCGGCTTTCCAGCCGTGCTGCTTGAAATAGTTGGCGGCGCTACCAATGGCATCCACCGGGTTTTTCCAGATATCGATGCGGCCGTCGTCATCGAAATCCACCGCATAGGCGCGGAAGCTGCTCGGCATGAACTGCGGCAGCCCCATGGCACCTGCGTAGGAACCGGTCAGCGTCAGCGGATCGACCTGCTCTTCACGGGTCAGCAGCAGAAACTCCTTGAGTTGCTGGCGAAAGAACGGCTGGCGCGGCGGGTAGTCGAAGCCCAGCGTGGTCAGCGCATCGATGACCCGATGGCTGCCAGTGTTGCGACCGTAGAAGGTTTCCACACCGATGATCGACACGATCACTTCGGCAGGCACGCCAAACTCGGCCTCGGCACGCGTCAGTGCGGCTTCGTTTTCGCGCCAGAAATCGACGCCCTGGGCAACGCGCGCGTCGGTCAGGAAGATCGGCCGGTATTCCTTCCACGGTTTGACCCGCTCGGCGGGGCGCGAAATGGCATCGAGAATGCCCTGCTTACGCTCCGCTTGGGCCAGCAGTTCGACCAGCTGCTCGCTGACAAAGCCGTAATCCTGAGTCATTTCGCGAACGAACTCGGCGATTTTCTCGCCCTCATAGTCGGCGGCGCTCGCCACTTGATTGCCAGCCAATGCAGCAAAGAGCCCCACGCTGCAAAGCACGCGCTTTATCCGGGCATTAGCAGACCGTTGAAAAACCACCTGCTGTTTTTGCCTCGTCTTGCCTGCCACGCCTACGTGTTTTAACAGTCTGCCAGCTAATGATTTCAAGACATTCACTCTAAACCTGTGCGATCCACTTGCGATGGGTGTGGATCGACATCAAAACCCCGAACCCCGCCAGCAGGGTTACCAATGATGTTCCGCCAAAACTGATGAAGGGCAGCGGCACCCCCACTACCGGCAGCAGCCCGCTGACCATACCGATATTGATGAAAACATAAACGGAAAATGTCATGGTCAGCGCCCCGGCAAGCAGCTTGCCGAACAGCGTCTGTGCCTGAACCGTGATGATCAGGCCGCGCCCGATCAACAGAAGATAAACCAGCAGCAGCAGACAAACCCCCACCAGGCCGAACTCTTCGGCCAGGACGGCAATGATAAAGTCCGTATGGCTTTCCGGCAAAAAATCCAGATGAGATTGGGTGCCCATCAGCCAGCCCTTGCCGAACACGCCGCCAGAGCCGATTGCAGCCTTGGACTGGATGATGTTCCAACCGGTACCGAGCGGATCGCTTTCCGGGTCAAGAAAGGTAAGCACGCGTTGTTTCTGGTAATTGTGCAGGACGAAGTACCACATCCCCACCGCAACCGGCACCAGCGCTGCCAACGCCCCGAAAACCCAGCGCCAGCGCAGGCCGGCAAGAAACAGCACGAAGGCACCGGAAACTACCACCTGCAGCGCGGTGCCCAGGTCCGGCTGCTTGAGGATCAGCATGAAGGGCATGACGATCAGACACAGGCTGACCGCCGTGTGCTTGATACCAGGCGGTAGCGCACGGGTCGACAGGTACCAGGCAATCGTCATCGGCATGATGATCTTGATGATCTCCGATGGCTGGAAGCGGATCACTCCAGGGATGCTGATCCACCGAGTCGCGCCCATCGCCGTGTAGCCGAAAAACTCCACCACAATCAGCAACGCCACCGCCACCAGGTAGCCCAACGGCACCCAGCGCGCCATGAAGCGCGGCTCGAGCTGGGCGACGACCAACATGGCAACCAGGCCGATACCATACGAGGTGGCCTGCTTGATCAGCAGGTCCAGGTTCTTGCCGCCGGCTGAATAGAGGATGAACATGCTGCCCGCCGCCAGCAACAGCAACAGCAACAGCAACACACCATCGATGTGCATGCGTTGCAGCAGTGTCGCGCGGCGACGCATCACATCGGTGTTCGAAAGCGTTCGATCGAAAGTCCCGCTCATGGCTTGCCTGCCTCAGCGCTTAGAGGGGGCGCGTATTCGGCCTTCAACTGCCCATGCTCATTGAGCAGCCAGGCATCCATCACCAGCTTGGCCATCGGGGCGGCGACGCCGGAGCCGGACTCCCCGTTTTCGACCATCACTGCCACGGCGATCTGCGGGTTGTCGACAGGCGCGAAGGCCACGAACAGTGCGTGGTCACGGTGCCGCTCGTTGAGCTTGCCGCTGTCATAGCGCTCACCCTGCTTGATCGCCACTACCTGCGCCGTGCCGCTCTTGCCGGCAATGCGATACAGCGACGACTCCCCGACCTTTCTCGCCGTGCCGCGCGCGCCATGCATCACCTGCTCCATGCCATTGATGGCCGCATCCCAGTAGTGCGGATTGCGCAGCTCTATATCTGGCATCGGCTGCGGATCAACCGGCAACTCGCCCTCGAAATGCCGCGCCAGATGCGGCCGAATCCACTTGCCTTTGGTAGCCATCAGCGCCGTCGCCTGGGCCAGTTGCAGCGGCGTGGTCTGCATGTAGCCCTGGCCAATGCCGAGAATCACCGTTTCGCCCGGATACCACGCCTGGCGATAGCGCGCACGCTTCCAGTCACGTGAAGGCATCAGACCGGCGGTTTCCTCGAACATGTCCAGCGACACCCGCTGGCCGATGCCGAAGCGGGTCATATAGTCATGCATCCGGTCGATGCCCATCTTGTGGGCCATGTCGTAAAAGTAGGTGTCGTTGGAGCGAGCCATAGCCAGCTCCAGATCGACCCAACCATCGCCACCGCGGTTCCAGTTGCGATATTTGTGCTTCACGTTGGGCAGCTGAAAGAACCCGGGATCGAACACCTTGCTCGTCTCGGTGACCACACCAGTATCGAGGCCAGCCACCGCCATCATCGGCTTGATGGTCGAGCCCGGCGGGTAGAGGCCGCGCAACACACGGTTGAACAGCGGCCGGTCAATGGAATCGCGCAGTTCGCCATAGGCCTTGAAGCTGATGCCGGTGACGAACAGGTTGGGGTTGAAGCTCGGTTGGCTGACCATCGCCAGCACCTCACCAGTAGCCGGCTGCAGGGCCACGACGGCACCACGGCGCCCGCCGAGCGCGGCTTCAGCGGCTTCCTGCAGGTCCAGGTCGAGTGTCAGCGTCAGGTCCTTGCCGGGGATTGGATCGGTGCGCTTGAGTACCCGCAGAACACGGCCACGGGCGTTTGTCTCGACCTCCTCGTAGCCGACCCGACCATGCAGCACGTCCTCGTAGAATTTCTCCACTCCGGTCTTGCCGATGTGGTGTGTGCCACTGTAATTGACCGAGTCAAGCTGCTTGAGCTCGGCCTCGTTGATGCGCCCGACATAGCCCACCGAATGTGCGAAGTGCTCGCCCTGCGGGTAGTGACGCACCAGCTGCGCCGCAACCTCGATGCCAGGTAGCCGGAACTGATCCACCGCAACACGGGCAATCTGCTCTTCGGACAGCTCGTACATGATCGGTACCGGCTCGAAGGGCCGCCGCCCCTGTAGTACGCGCTTCTCGAACAGCTCGCGATCCTCGGCGGTCAACTGCAACACCTCGACCACCGTATCCAGCGTCTGACGCCAATCTCCAGCCCGCTCACGGGTCACTGTCAGGCTGAAGCTCGGGCGGTTGTCAGCGATGATGCGGCCATCGCGGTCGAAGATCAGCCCACGGTTGGGCGGGATCGGCTGCACGTGAACGCGGTTGTTCTCCGACAGCGTCGAGTGGTGCTCATACTGCACCACCTGCAGGTAGTACATCCGCGCGATAAGCACCGTCACCATCACCAGCACAATCGCTACACCCACGAAGACCCGCCGACGCACCAGCTGGGCATCCTTTTCGTGGTCTTTCAGGGTTATCGGCTGGGACATCCGGGGCGTTTACTACTTCACTTGTGATAAGGGTGCCCTGACAGCAACGTCCAGGCACGATAGATCTGCTCGCCGATGAGAATGCGCACCAGCGGATGCGGCAGGGTAAGCGGCGACAGCGACCAACGCTGCTCGCTGCGTGCACAGACTTCCGGCGCCAGCCCTTCCGGTCCGCCCACCATCAGGTTGACGTTGCGCGCATCAAGCCGCCAGCGCTCCAGCTCGGCGGCCAGCTGCTCGGTACTCCAAGGCCGCCCCGTCACTTCGAGAGTGACGATACGCTCACCTGGCTGCACCTTGGCCAGCATGGCCTCGCCTTCCTGGCGAATCAACCGTGCTACGTCGGCATTCTTGCCGCGTGTGTTGAGGGATATTTCATGCAGTTCCAGCGGCAGCTCGGACGGCAGACGGCGAGCATATTCGTGCCAGCCATCCTCGACCCAGCGCGGCATCTTCGAACCCACGGCGATCAGCTTGACCCGCACGGCTCGATTATTCCTGCTCGCCCATATGCTGAGCGCGGCTCTGCTCGGCACCCTGCCAGAGGCGTTCGAGGTCATAGAACTGGCGCGTCGGCACCTGCATCACATGCACCACCACATCGCCCAGGTCGAGCAGCGCCCACTCGCCACCTTCCAGCCCCTCACTGCCAAGCGGGCGCAAGCCCTGCTCCTTGACCTTCTCCAGCACGTTGTCGGCCAGCGCCTTCACGTGACGACTGGACGTACCGCTGGCGATCACCATGAAATCGGTGACGCTGGTCTTGCCGCGTACATCAATGGTGGTGATCTCGGTGCCTTTTACATCTTCCAGGGCGCTCACGACCAGCTGGACCAAAGCTTCATTCTGCATAAGTTGCAACAACCTCAGTTCGACGCCCGGTAAAGTCCGTGCGCGTTGATATAAGCCAGTACGGCGTCGGGCACCAAAAAACGCACCGAACGGCCACTGGCCAGAAATTGACGGATTCGCGTGGCCGACACCCCAAGAGGTGCCTGCCAAACAAAGGCGATCTGCCCGCCGCTGCCGGTCAGCGCCAGCGGATCGTTGACGCTACGCGCAGCCTGCAGATCGCGCAGTGCCTCGGGCGCCTCGCTGTCGGCGTCCGGACGCTGCATCACCAGAATATGGCAATGATCGAGCAGCTCGCTCCAGCGATACCAGCTCGGCAGACCGCAGAACGCATCCCAGCCGACGATCAGAAACAACTGGTCGTCCGCAGCCAGCTCGGCACGCAGGGACTCCAGCGTATCGATGGTGTAGGACGGTTTGTCACGCTCCAGCTCGCGCGCATCCACTAGCAGCAGTGGCAAGCCCTCCACCGCCAGGCGCACCATGGCCAGGCGATCCTGCGCCGAGCAGCTGGGCGTCTCGCGATGCGGCGGGCGGAAATTGGGCAGCAGGCGAACCTCATCCAGCCCAAGGTATTCGGCCACCTCCAGCGCACCTCGCAAATGGCCGATATGCACGGGGTCGAAGGTGCCCCCGAGCAGACCGATGCGCCGTGGTGTACGGGTCGAATCCATCAAGTACGCACGTGACCGTCGCCGAAGACCAGGTACTTCTCACTGGTCAGGCCTTCCAGCCCGACCGGGCCGCGCGCGTGCAGCTTGTCGGTGGAGATGCCGATCTCGGCACCCAGACCGTACTCGAAGCCATCGGCGAAGCGGGTAGAGGCGTTGATCATCACCGAGGCAGAATCCACTTCGGTGATGAAGCGGCGGGCGTCGCTGAAGTTCTCGCTGACGATGGCATCGGTGTGCTGCGAGCCATAACGGTTGATGTGGTCGATGGCCTCATCCAGTGAGTCGACCACGCGGATCGAGAGGATCGGCGCGTTGTACTCGGTGCCCCAGTCTTCTTCGGTGGCAACCAGCACTTCGGCGCCAAGCATTTCGCGGGTGCGCGGACAGCCGCGCAGCTCCACACCCTTGTCACGATAGATGGCAGCCAGCGGCGGTAGCACGCGTGGCGCGATCTCTGCGTGCACCAACAGCGTCTCCATGGCGTTACAGGGCGCGTAACGCTGGGTCTTGGCGTTGTCGGCGACACGGATGGCCTTGTCCAGATCGGCGGCCACGTCGATGTAGACATGGCAGATGCCATCCAGGTGCTTGATCACCGGCACGGTGGCATCGCGGCTGATGCGCTCGATCAGGCCCTTGCCGCCGCGGGGGACGATGACGTCGACGTACTCGGGCATGCTGATCAGCGCCCCTACGGCGGCTCGATCAATGGTTTCGACCACCTGCACGGCAGCGGCCGGCAGTTCGGCCTCGGCCAGGCCCAGCTGGATGCAGCGGGCAATAGCCTGGTTCGAGTGGATCGCCTCGGAGCCGCCGCGCAGGATGGTGGCGTTGCCCGACTTCAGGCAAAGGCTGGCGGCGTCGATGGTCACGTTGGGCCGCGACTCGTAGATGATCCCCACCACGCCCAGCGGTACCCGCATGCGGCCGACCTGGATGCCGGAAGGCAGATAGCGCATGTCGCGGATCTCGCCGATCGGGTCCGGCAGGGTCGCGACCTGGCGCAAGCCTTCGATCATGTCGTCGATACGCGCCGGGGTCAGTGCCAGGCGATCGAGCATGGCCTCATCGAGGCCGTTGGCACGGCCGGCGTCGAGGTCCAGCTGATTGGCGGCAAGCAGTTCGTCGCGTGCTGCATCCAGTGCCGCCGCCGCCGCATGCAACGCACGGTTCTTCTGCGCAGTCGAGGCTCGCGCAAGCACGCGTGATGCCTCACGCGCGGCGCGGCCGAGGCGGGTCATGTAGTCCTGTACGGGCTCGGTCATGGTCTGGCTGGCCTGAAGTGAAGAGAAAGCGACAGATTATAGCCTTCCCACGCAGCCTACGCACAGCGAAGCGCTCGAACGGCGCGGCCTCCCGTCCCGGTGACAACTAGCGTTATCATCGCGCGCCCTCGAAACCACTGCAGGTTCGCACGGGTCGAAAGCCTCCCGATCCAAGGAAAACCCTCATGCCCGAATGGCTCGCCCCTCTGGCCCGCTGGCTGGCCGATTACCCACAGTGGCTGGGTCTGATCCTGTTCGTGGCGGCCTGCATGGAATGCCTGGCGGTGGTCGGTCTGCTGATACCCGGCACCGTGCTGCTGTTTGCCCTGGCCGCCCTGGCCGGCAGCGGCATTCTGACTCTCGGTGAAACGCTAATGCTGGGCTTTGTCGGCGGGCTGCTTGGAGATCTGCTGTCCTACGCACTGGGCCGCCGCTATCACCAGAACATCCGCAGCCTGCGTGGCTTACGCAACCATCCGGAGTGGCTCGCCCGAGCAGAACTGTATGTTGCCCGCTACGGTGTTGCCAGCCTGCTGGTGGGCCGTTTCATCGGGCCCTTGCGGCCCATGCTGCCGCTCACGGCAGGCATGCTGGACATGCCGTTCGGACGTTTCCTTCTGGTCAGCCTGGCCGCAACCGCAGGCTGGTCGATGGCCTATCTGCTACCAGGCTGGACCGCAGGCGCCGCCGTACGACTGCCGCTGCCGGACGGCTTCTGGGGCGAAGCGGGGATCGTTCTCGCGGCCCTGCTGCTACTGACGGGCGGCGTAACCCATTACAGCCTGCGCCAGTTGCGCTGGGTCAGTCCGCTGGCGGCCCTCCTGGGCGCGTTGATTCTGCTGGGGCTGCTGTTCGGCTGGCCTTATCTCGTGGAATTCGATGAGGGCCTGATGACGGTGGTCCAGGGCGAGCGCAGCCCGATCTTCGACCGCTTCATGGTGATCGTCACCCGCGCCGGGGACTACCACACCCAGCTCTGGGCTGCTGTGCTGCTGTGCCTGCTGCTGATATTCGCCAGGCAATGGCGCGCAGCGGCCTTCGCCATCCTCACCCTGCTGGGTACTGCGCTGGCCAATGGGGCCCTGAAGGCAGCATTTGCCCGGGTGCGCCCGGAAGTACTGCTGCAACCGCTGGAAACCTTCAGTTTCCCCAGTGGCCACAGCTCGGCGGCCTTTGCCCTCTTTCTCACCCTCGGCGTGCTCGCCAGCCGCGAGCAACCGCCTCGGCTGCGCCTGACCTGGGTACTGCTGGCGGCGCTGCCCGCGACTGCCATCGCCCTGTCACGAGTCTATCTTGGCGTGCACTGGCCAACCGACGTGATTGCCGGCGCGCTACTGGCAGCGACAGTCTGCGCGGCCAGCCTGAGTATCGTGCAGTGGCGCACGCCCCTGGGCGCGCTATCGCCGAATGTCTGGTGGCTAATATTGCCGGCTACCCTGGGGCTGGTTGGCCTGCTCACGCTATGGGGATTACCAGAAGGCATGCGACTGTACCGCTATTGATCGCTCAGTGCGGGCCGTCTTCCTGCAACTGCTCAAGCAGCAGTTGGATGCGCTCCAGCTGGATCAACGGATCATCCAGGCGAAGCAATTCAAGTTTCTGTTCCGATTGGAACGGCAACAGATAAGCCAGCTGATTCGCCAGGGATCGCTGCCCCCTTGCCGCTCCACCCATACCCAGGGCCTCGATCATCGGATGCTGGCCGAGCGCTTCACGCAAGATAGCCAGCTCAGCATGTTGTTCGGTGAGCGGTAACTCTTCAGGCTCGTCGCGCCAGTCAATCTCGGCCAGCGTAAGCTGATCAGGCTGCACCTCGCTCACACCCACATCAAAACGCCGGCCGCCCTCGACACGAATCCCCAGCAGGCCATTGGGACGTTGCTGCCAGTCGCGGATCAGCGCCTCGCAGCCGGTTCGGGCAAACAGCTTCGCCGCCGTACCAACCTCACTTCCCTCGATGATGTGCACCACGCCGAAACCGTGCCCCGCTTTCAGGCAGCGGCTGATCATATCCAGATAGCGCGCCTCAAATATCTGCAGATCGAGCATGCAACCGGGGAACAGCACGGTATCGAGAGGAAACAGCGGCAACTTCATCAAAACTCCTTACAGACCGTTGAAAACCACCTGCGCTGGCAATATTGCGTTAGAAACAGGTTCGCAAATGCTCATTTAGAACTCCTAAACTCGTACGCGAGCCCGGTCCGTTCCTCGCCTGTTTTTGCCTTGTCGTGCCTGCCTCGCCGACGTTTCTCAATGGCCTGCTACAACCATAGCGTCACGGCCAACGGCAGCAAGACCGCCGTCATCACGCCCATCAGGCTCATCGCCAGCGCCGCAAACGCGCCGCACTCGTCACTTTCCTGCAGCGCCTGGGCGGTCCCTACGGCATGCGCGGTCAGGCCCAGCGCCATGCCGCGTGCCGCAGGATGCTGAACGCCAAAACGGCGCAACAGTTCCGGACCGAAGATCGCCCCGATGATGCCAGTAATCATCACGAACACTGCCGCCAGCGCCACCACGCCTCCGATCTGCTCAGCCACCAGCATCGCAATGGGCGAGGTTACGGACTTCGGTGCCAGAGTCATCAAGATCATCTGGTCGGCGCCAAAGGCCCAGGCCAGCGCCATCCCCAGCGCCGTCGCCACGCTGCCGGCTATCAGCAGCGTCAGCATGATCGGCCCGAACAGCTCGCGAATCCGCCGCAGATTAAGGTACAGCGGCACCGCCAGGGCCACCGTAGCCGGCCCCAACAGGACGGTAAGCATCTGCGCGCTGAACCGATATTCCTCATAGCCGATGCCACAGGCCAGCAGGATTCCGACTACCAACAGCATGGACACCAGCACCGGCTGCAGGAAGACCCAGCGGGTCTTCTCATAGGCGGCGAAAGACAGCTGGAAGGCGGCAAGGGTGATGGCCACACCGAACAGCGGATGATGAATCACCGCCTCCCAGGCGGCCTGCCATTGCAAGGCAATCATGTGCGCGCCCTCTTGCGCTGCTGGCGACGTATCAGCAACTGCATCAGCCAGCCGGTGAACACCAGAGACACCACCAGCGACAGCACCAGCACGCCGACAATGGCCCAGAAGTCGTCGAGAATCGCCTGGGTATAGGCCATCACACCCACCGCAGGCGGCACCAGCAGCAGCGGCAGATAGCGCAGCAGGCTGCGGGCGGCGAGCTGCAGCGACTCACTGGCGCTGCCACGTAGCAACAGCGCAACGAACAGCAGCAGCAAGCCGATAATCGGCCCCGGCAATACGGGTATGAAAAGAACATTGAGTGCGGTGCCGAGCAATTGAAACAGCACCAGCCAGGTCAGCCCGCGTAGCAGCATGGGGAACCTCCGAAGCAGGAAACGCGAGTATAAGCGGCCCGCCATGACCTGGCGTCAGCTATCACGTCGCGCACATCTATGACCCAACATTCGCAGCAGGTATGCCTGCTTGTCTCGACGCCATCTGCATGCTGATCTTGCAGGCCACACAGAGCGATAATCCCGGAGGCCCCATGCCACAGGTATCCATAGCAGAACTCAAGAACCACATCGGCAAGGCACTCGGCCACTCGCCATGGCTCGACATCGACCAGCAGCGGGTCGACCGCTTTGCCGAATGCACTGGGGATCGCCAGTTCATTCATGTCGATCCCGAAAGAGCCGCGCAGACGCCTTTCGGCGGCACCATTGCCCATGGTTTTCTCTCGCTGTCACTGATACCGATGCTGATGGACGACCTGCTAGTTATCCCCGAAGGGACCCGGATGGGCGTCAACTACGGGCTCGACAGCCTGCGCTTCATCCAGCCAGTACGGGTTGGCTCACGGGTGCGCCTGGCCGTGACACTGCTCGACGCCTACGAAAAGAATCCCGGCCAGTGGCTGCTCAAGGCGCGCGCCGTGATGGAAATCGAGGGCGTGGAGAAACCCGCCTTCATCGCCGAGACGCTAGCGCTTTGCATTCTCTGAAGTAGCCGTCGTTCAGCGAGGGTTTCGGTTGGCGGCGTGCCAGGTTTCACATCTGCGCATCAGGGGCTTGCCCAATGGCAGCGACGGGGACCACTATCGGAACGGGAGACGGGGCAATCGCGGCGGACCAGCGCCCACTCCAGCCGACTACCGCACAGGAAGCCAAACCATGTATCTGACGCCCCAGCGCATTTTGCTTGCCGGCGCCACCGGCCTGACCGGCGAGCACCTTCTTGACCGCCTACTCAATGAACCCACCGTCGAGTGTGTCCTGGCCCCCAGCCGCAAACCACTGGCCGAACACCCGCACCTGCTCAATCCCGTTGGCCCGCTGCAGGAATTGCTGCCACAGCTAAGCGGCAACTTCGACACCGCGTTCTGCTGCCTGGGCAGCACACTCAAAGAAGCCGGAAGCCAGGAAGCCTTCCGCGCCGTCGACCATGATTTGGTATTGGAATTCGCCCGCCGCGCCCGCGAGCTGGGCGTGCGTCATCTGCTGGTAATCAGTTCACTGGGCGCGAGTTCGGACAGCTCGATCTTCTATTGCCGGGTCAAGGGCAAGATGGAAAACGCCCTGCGCGCCCAGAACTGGCCTCAACTGACCATCGTTCGCCCCTCGCAACTGCTCGGCCCGCGCATGGAAGTAAGACCGGTGGAACGTCTGACCGCCCCGCTTTCCTACCTGCTGCCGGGGAAATACCGCGGCATCTCGGCCTGCACCCTAGCCCGTGCCCTATGGCGCCTGGCACTTGAGGACGACAAGGGCACGCGGGTGATCGAATCGGACGAATTGAGAAAGCTTGGAAAATAGGCTGGCGGCTGACATTTCGCGCGTCGAGGGCGGGGCTCCCATAAAGCAGCCAGCCCACATCAAACTCAGGCGCGACCCGCGGCGAAGCTGTTCGTAGGACGAATTAGCCGAAGGCATGATCCGACGAACAAGACCTCAACCCTTGATGAAATGCTCGCGATAGTGGCGCAGCTCCGCGATTGATTCGCGGATATCGTCCATCGCCAGATGCGTACCGCCCTTCTTGAAGCCTGCAAGTACCTCCGGCGCCCAGCGCGCCGCCAGTTCCTTGAGGGTGGAAACGTCGAGATTGCGGTAATGAAAGTAGGCTTCCAACGTCGGCATGCGGCGGTAGAGGAAGCGCCGATCCTGGCAAATGCTGTTGCCACAAATCGGCGACTTGCCCTTGGGCACCCATTGCTCAAGAAACGCCAGCGTCTGCGCCTCGGCTTCTTCGGTGCTGATCCGGCTCTCGCGTACACGCTGGGTCAGCCCCGAGCCGCCATGCTGCCGAGTATTCCACTCATCCATACCGGCTAGAATCTCGTCACTTTGATGGATAGCAATGACCGGCCCCTCGGCCAGTACGTTGAGCTGGCTGTCGGTGACGATGGTGGCCATCTCGATGATGACGTCGTTGTCCGGGTCCAGACCGGTCATTTCCAAGTCGATCCAGATCAGATTCTGCGGGTTTTGCATGGTGAGCTCCTTGAGAAGTGGCGCGCAGTCTAGCAGGCGATCAGTCGCGCGTAGCGCAACCGGGCCGATAGACCAGCAGCTGCGAGTGACGCCAGTCTTCGAGCGGCACGACTTCCTCGGCCTCGACATTCGGCACTTCAAAACTGTTGCTGATCAACAATGCATCGGCCCGCATTTCGGCGCATGCCTTGCTCCATAGAGCCGGCATGGGCGCCGGGGACAGGAAGCAGTAAACCACATCGCAGGGTGCCAGCGACTCCCGCCAGAAACTGCGCAAGTACACGCGGCAGTTGGGCTGCAGCAGACAGCGTAGGCGACACACCAGGAACGCCAGCGGAGCGCTTTCGACCCCGACGAAATGCCCATTCGGATACGCCCTGGCCAGACGCAGCAACGGCCCGCCAAGCCCGCTGCCCAAATCGATGAAGCGAAAGCCGGAAGGCAGCCTGGCCAGTTGACGGTGCAGCTGCTGCTCGGCAGCCGAACCGCTCAGATAGAGCGGCACACGCTCCAACAGCGCATTCCAGTTCAGCAGTATTAGCACAACGAAACCGCATAGCAGCAACCAGGGCGGCAGCGTATGCCCTTGCGTCAGCACCAGCCCCGGCACAAAACAGAGGTTTATCGGCAGCCACCAGCGCGGCAGTCCGAGCTGCCGCCCGATCAGTGCGGCCAGCAGCCCCTGCAGGCAGGCCGCCAGCATGAGGGTTGTTGTCCATCCTGCCAGTCGTGCCAGCAACCACAGCAGCAACCAGACGATCAAAAACCCAGCAAACTGGCTGACCAGCGCCAGCAATGCGGGATGTCTCGTGAATGACAAGGCAGGCATGGGCGTTCGCAGGGCTACGAAAAGTCGCTGAGTTTAACAGGCAGCAAACAGCTCTCCACAGCCAGCGGCGTTGAATTGCCCCATGCTAGAATCATTCGATTTCCAGCCTGGACACCCCAACAAATGGCCAAACGCCAACTCAACCGCAGGCAGAACTGGCGCATCGAGAAAATCCAGGGAGAGCGCGCGGCGCGTGCCGCTCGCCGTGAGTCGCGCGCAGTTGAAGAGCTGGAAGGTGGCGACCTTGGACCAGAGCAGACTGGCCTGGTCATTGCCCACTTCGGCGTGCAAGTCGAGGTCGAGGCGCAGGATGGCGAGCTACGCGGCCAGGTTTTCCGGTGCCATTTGCGAGCCAACCTGCCGGCGCTGGTAACTGGCGACCAGGTGGTCTGGCGTCCAGGCAACCAGGGGATTGGCGTCATCGTCGCGCAGTTGCCGCGCCACTCCGAATTGTGCCGCCCCGATACCCGTGGCCAGCTTAAGCCGGTGGCAGCCAATGTCGACCTGATCGTGATCGTCTTCGCGCCGCTGCCGGAGCCGCATGCCAACCTTATCGATCGCTATTTGATAGCCGCCGAGCACGCCGGCATCACGCCGCTGCTGTTGCTGAACAAGGCCGATCTGATCGACGCCCAGAATGAGGCCGCGCTGGAGGCATTGCTTTCGGTATACCGCAGCCTGGGTTATCCGTTGCTGGAAGTCTCAGCTCATGACGGCGCCGGCATGGACGCGCTCAAGGCACGACTCGACGGCCACGTCAGTGTATTCGTCGGGCAATCCGGAGTCGGCAAGTCGTCGCTGGTGAACAGCCTGCTGCCTGGCGTCGACACCCGCGTTGGCGCGCTCTCAGAGCTGACCGGCAAGGGTACCCACACCACTACCACCGCACGGCTGTTCCATTTCCCCGGCGGCGGCGAGCTGATCGACTCCCCCGGCATTCGCGAGTTTGGCCTTGGGCATGTCAGCCGCGCCGACGTGGAAGCGGGCTTCATAGAATTCAATGACCTGCTGGGGCAGTGCCGCTTCCGCGACTGCAAGCACGACCGCGAACCCGGCTGCGCCCTGCTCAAGGCTCTTGAAGAAGGCCGTATCCGACCACAGCGCATGGCCAGCTATCGCTACATCCTCAGCGGGCTGGCGGAATAAGGCAGAGTTTCTGCGGTCCGCTTCGGTCTGACTCAGCCTACTTCTGCTCGTCGAAGCTCAACACACCTTCCTCGAAGATATTCAGCCGTTCGCGCAACTGGGGCGGCTGCAGAGGCTCCTCAGGCACCTGGCCTGGCGCGGCTTCGTTCGAGTCTTCCGGACTTTCCGCCGCAGGCACCGCCTGCTCGGACTGCTCACCTTCGATACTGCGCTGCGCTTTCTTGGTCAGCACCAGCATGTCGATGCGTCGGTTAATCGGATTGAGCGGGTCCTCGCGGTCGTACAGCGCCGAGGAGGCATAACCCACCACGCGAGCAATCTGCTCATCGGGATAGCCGCCTGCGATAAGGGTGCGTCGGGCGGCGTTGGCGCGCCCGGCCGATAGCTCCCAGTTGCCGAAATCGCCTCGACCGACGAAGGGCTTGGCGTCGGTATGGCCGCTTATGCTGATCTTGTTCGGCAGCGCACGGATGGTGTCGGCCATGGCCAGCAAAATATCTTCGAAATACGGCTGCAGCTGAGCACTGCCCAGAGCGAACATCGGCCGGTTCTCCGTATCCACGATCTGGATGCGCAAACCGTCCTGGGTGATCTCGAACAGGATCTGGTCCTTGAAACGGGTCAGGTCGGGATTTTCCTCGACCTTGTTCTGCAACTCCTGCAGCACGATCTCCAGCCGCTCTCGCTCCATCTGCTCGGAAAGATTTTCCAGCTGCTCGGCATCTATCGTCGAAGGCTGCTGCGTGACGGCCGGGTCCGGCTCGTCATGAAGAGTCCGGTCCGGAGACGGCGTGGGCGTACCACCCAGATCAATGACGTGGGGACTGGCACTCTCGGTAAAGCCGATGGGGTCCTGAAAGTAACCGGAGATGGCGCGCTTCTGCTCCGGGGTGGCCGATGTCATCAACCACATCACCAGGAAGAAGGCCATCATCGCCGTCATGAAGTCGGCAAAGGCGATCTTCCAGGCGCCCCCATGATGGCCGCCCGCGACCTTCTTGACCCGTTTAATGATGATCGGCTGGGTATTATCCATCGCTCGTCAACTGCCGCGAACGGTTTGTTCGAGCTCGCTGAAGCTCGGCCGATGGGCTGGCAGCAGCGTCTTGCGGCCAAACTCAACGGCGAGCGTGGGCGGCATGCCGGAAGCGGAAGCGACCAGGGTGGCCTTGATGCCTTCGTACAGGTTCAGCTCTTCCTTGGCGTCATGCTCCAGCGCCGATGCCAGCGGACCGACAAAGCCATAGGCCGCGAGGATACCGAGGAAGGTCCCCACTAGTGCCGCGCCGACCTTCAAGCCGATCATGGCGTTGTCCGCCTCAGCGAGTATCGACATGGTGAGGACGATACCCAATACCGCAGCAACGATACCCATGGCCGGCAGACCGTCGGCAACCCTATTCACGGCATGAGCGGGATGCTCCAGCTCCTCCTTGAGGCCGCTCATCTCCATATCGAACAGCCCTTCAAGCTCATGCGGCGCCATATTGCCGGAGGACATGATGCGCAGGTAATCGCAGATGTACTCGGTCATCCGCGCATCTTTGAGAATCGCCGGATACTTGCTGAAGATCGGGCTGGAAGCGGGCTCCTCTATATCCGCTTCGATGGCCATCATCCCCTCGCGGCGGCTCTTGTTGAGTATCTCGTAAAGCAGGCCAAGCACTTCCAGATAGTATTTCTGGTTGAATCTTGAGCCGAACATCTGCAGCGATTTCTTGAATACGAGCTTGGTTGTGCTGCCAGGGTTGGCCTGGAGAAACCCGCCAAAGGCTGCTCCAAATATGATCAACATCTCAAAAGGATGTATAAGCGCGCCGATCATGCCGCCAGAAAGCACGAAACCGCCCAATACGCTGGCGAAGACTATGATGATGCCGAGGATTTTTACCATAAAAGAGATACGTCTAGAGCCTTGACGCGGTGACACCCGAACACGAACCGCGCCATTTTCGCGCACTCGATCTTGGGGTCAGGCGGGGAGCATGAAAAGAATTATTCGGGTTATCGGAACTTTTGCGCCAGACTAAAGGCCGTCACGACGAAAAGCCAGTTCGGTAGCTAAATGACCACAAACACTCTCCCGTGCACCCTGCCCGCCTGGATCAAGGCGCTGGACGCTGTGGTATTGCCCGCTTTCGCCGACGTCCACGCCCAGGTCCTGCAGGCTTTGCGCGACAGCAGCCTGTCCATGGGCCAGATCGCCGAACTGATCAAGCAAAGTCCAGTCATGGCGCTCACGGTAATTCGTGACGCCAACCGCCACGCAGCCAGCCCTGCGGAAAGTCTGGAGGTGGCGCTAAGCCGCATCGGTCTGAAGCGCGCCGAAGCTCTGTTTGTGCTCATTCCGCCGACCCAGACCTGCGACATCAACCCCGCACTACGGCAAATCATCCTCATCAGCCGCCACGCCAGCCAGCAAGCCAACGGCCTGTTCGCCGCGCGGCTGGCGCGGCTCTGGCAGGAAATCCACTGGAGCAGCCTGCTGTTCCTCTCGCCGATCTGGACGCTGGTCGCAGCCCATCCGCAGCTGCTGTCCATCTGGGAGCAGCGGGTATTGGTCAGGCACGAACCCGTGGCGCGGGTCGAACGGGAAGTCCTTGGCGTATCGCTGCCGGAGCTCTGCGCATCCCTTGCCGCACACTGGGGCCTGCCTGAGTGGATCGTCATGGGCTACCGGATGCTCAATGGCAACCGCCGCATGCTGATCAAGGCACTGCATATTGCCCGCGACATTGAAAACCCGCTGCATCAACAGCAGATGCTCGACGCCGACCCACCGCTGCGCCGATGGCTTACCCTGCCGAGCAATACCATTCTGCTGGCCAACGGCCTGGCGCTGTCTGCGCACCACAGCTGGCACGACATACATTGCCTGCGCTGGCAATGGCTGACTGGTCTCTACCTGCAGGTGCCACTCAACGAACTGCAACAGATGGTGCACCAGCAGGCCGCTGCCAGCGCCAGGGAAATAGGCCCAACGGATCTCTGGCATCCCGCCCAAGGGCTGCTCTGGCCCAGCGGAAGCCGCTTTCAGGTGGCGCGAAAGGCCCAACTGCCCAACGCCGAGAACCTGACGGCTTGGCGTACACACTGTCGCGAACTATTGAGCGAGCGCAGCCCGTACGACAATGTGCTGCAACTGACTGCAACCGCCTGCAAGGCCCTGGCCAGTGCCGGGATGCAACGGGTGTTGCTGATGCTCGTCGACCGCAAACAGCGCCGCCTGCTCGCCCAGCAGGCCAGCGGCCTTGCGCCATCGGCAGCTCGCCTGGTCCTCGACCCCGCCCAGAGCCAGGCGCTGCACAAGCTGCTGGAAAAGCCGGCACTGCTGCGTCTGAGCCCAGACAACGTGGCGCAATTTTCGGCCATGCTGCCAGGTGGGCTGAAGAAGCTTTTCCCCAGCACACACCTTTTGCTGCGCTCGATTGGACTTGAGGACCGCGTCGTCATGCTGGTAGTGGCCGACCAGAACAACAGCGAATTCAACGAAACAAGCTTGCAGGCATTCGGTAAAACCGTGCAATGCATCGAGCGCGCCCTGGCGACGTTCAGCAAGCGCGGCAACTGAACTTTTTAGTTAGACTGCCCACTTCGAGTTTGCACTGAGACTAGCCGTGTCCGTTTTCACCTCACTTCCTCTGGTCATCGAGCCGGCCCAACTGGCCGAGCGACTGGACGCCCCCGAGCTGATACTCGTCGACCTGACCAGTGCCGCGCGCTATGCCGAAGGCCATCTGCCAGGCGCCCGCTTCGTCGATCCCAAGGCAACCCAGCTCGGCCAGCCGCCGGCACCGGGGCTGTTGCCGGAAAAAGCCCGACTGGAAGCCCTGTTTGGCGCACTGGGGCACCGTCCAGATGCCGTTTACGTGGTTTACGACGACGAGGGCGGCGGCTGGGCCGGACGCTTCATCTGGCTGCTGGATGTCATTGGCCATCATCGCTACCACTACCTCAACGGTGGCCTGCACGCCTGGATGGCTGAGCAGCGCAGGCTGACCCAGGATGTGCCCACGCCCATAGAGGCAAGCGCAAGCCTAGAACTCGATGACGCACCTAGCGCGACCCGCGACTATATAGAAAGCCGCCTCGGCGCCAATGACCTGGTTATCTGGGACGCCCGCTCGCCACAGGAATACCGCGGTGAAAAGGTCCTCACGGCACGCGCCGGGCATATTCCGGGTGCAGTCAATTTCGAATGGACCGCAGCCATGGACCCGGCCCGGGCCATGCGTATCCGCGAGGATATTGCCGAACAGCTACTGGCGCTTGGCATCAGTCCCGACAAGGAAATCATCACCCACTGCCAGACGCATCACCGCTCCGGCTTCACTTATCTGCTGGCCAAGGCCTTGGGCTACCCGCGAGTCAAAGGCTATCCAGGCTCCTGGGGCGAGTGGGGCAATCTGCCCGACACCCCGATCCAGCAATGAAAAGGTCATCCATGAAAGATCGCTTGTTCGTTTTCAGTCAGTACTTGCTTCCGCATCATCTGATCTCGCGCCTGGCCGGCTGTGTTGCCGAATGCCGTCTGCCCTGGGTGAAGAACACCTTCATCAAGTGGTTCGTCCGTCATTTCAAAGTGGACATGCACGAGGCGCAGATCGAAGAGCCGACTGCCTATGAGCATTTCAACGCATTCTTCACCCGCGCCCTGAAAGACGGCGCGCGCCCGCTGGACCCGACCCCCGGCGCGATTCTCAACCCCTGTGACGGAGCCATCAGTCAGCTTGGCAAGATCGATCAGGGCCGCATCTTCCAGGCCAAGGGTCACAGCTACAGCGTGATGGAGCTGCTTGGCGGCGATCACGCGCGCGCCGCGCCTTTCATGGGCGGTGATTTCGCCACCGTTTACCTGTCGCCCAAGGATTATCACCGCGTCCACATGCCGCTGGCCGGCACCCTGCGTGAAATGGTCTACGTGCCTGGACGCGTCTTCTCGGTAAACACCGTAACCGCTGAAGGCGTGCCGGAGCTGTTCGCTCGCAACGAGCGGGTGGTCTGCCTGTTCGATACCGAGCGCGGGCCGATGGCCATGGTGCTGGTCGGCGCGATGATCGTCGCCAGCGTGGAGACTGTCTGGGCCGGGCTGGTCACGCCACCCAAGCGCAGCCTCAAGAGCATCCGTTACGACGAAGCGGCGCGCGCGCCCATTCACCTGGAAAAAGGCGCGGAGATGGGTCGCTTCAAACTCGGCTCGACCGTGGTCCTGCTGTTCGGGCCGGATCAGGTGCGCTGGGCCGAAGAGCTATCTGCTCTGTCCCCGGTCCGCATGGGCGAAAGTCTGGGCCAGAGCAAACCGGTGGCTCCGCCCGTCACAGTGGAAGTTAACCCGGCGCTCTAAATACACCAGTGATCGGCCTGGGGTGCCCAATACCTACATGTCCGCTATGATAACGGAACCATGATTTCATTTTGATATCATAGGAAAACTTATATGGAACCCCAGCCAGCTTTTGCTGGCTGGCACCAAGACCTCGTGCGGAGTTCGTCGTTTGGAAAGCCCCAGTCAACCACTGCTGTTGCGTGTACCTACGCCGGATTGCCAGGGGTTGTCCTTCTGTGAGCCCAACACCCGCGATCTCAAAATATGGCTGGCCGGCCTGCCCAAGGCCAACCTTGGAGAAACCGCACGACTGCTGTACCAGGCAATGCGCGAACTTAACCAGCTGCGCACCCCGACCCAGAATCGCCTGCAATTGCTGGAGCTGATGCGGCCGGAGATCCATTTCATTTGTCGTCAGCTGGGACGCGGCTACCTGCTCAACCAGCCTGTCGTTCTCGGCGAGCGACCGCGCAAGATCGCCAGTCTGTGCCAGGCGCTGCAGAATCACCTGGCCACCGGCTACAAGATGATCACTGTGAGGCTTGCGCCCCAGGCCGGGCGCGAACGTCTGCCATTGCTCACCATCGTGCTGCAACGAGCAATCCACAGCCTGTGCGCAATACTGGCGCGTTCTACACAACTGTACAGCCCGCCCCCCGAAGGGCTCTGGTTGGAACTGCACCAGCTCTACACCATAGCCGTCGAGCACGGCGTGCAAGAAACCCTCGTGCGCGATGACCTTGCTCGTGGCTCTGCGGGGCTGAGTGCCGAGCGCAGCTACATCGTCGCACTGATGCTAGGCAGCGCCCGCTGCAACCAGCTGCGCCAGCAGAACATCGCCCAACTGACGCAGGCGCTTGAGCCCTGGAGCGTTCTGGTGCGTCTGCTGCCGGCGCAGCATTCATCCAGCCTGCTGGTACTCTCGCCGCGCCTCGATGGTCCGCCACGTTATCGCTCGATGGTCAGAGGCGAGGAGCTACCGCTGCAGCTAGGTATCGACCCGCACATGCTGGTGGATGCGATCAAGGCGTACATTCAGGACGAGCCCGGCGTGCCTGGAGCCAAACTGGAGGTTCCCGCAGGATTTGGCCCTGACCTGCTGCAACACCTCTGCTCGGCGTGGGGCAGTGCCTCCGAACGCAGCTTCCAGCGTATTCCGACACAGGGCAGCGTGCAGCTGTGCGTCGGCATGAGCGCCCTGCACTACCATCTCGCTGGCCAGCGCCCCTTTGGTGAGCTGCTGCAAAGGCCGGAAAGTACCCACTCGTCGTTCAAGCTGAACAATGCCGCTCCCGACGTCTGGTCGGTTGCGTTCGACGCTCAGCCAGTCAATGAAATGGGCCTGTTGCCTACGGACTGCATTGAGTTTGTTCGCCCCGTCAAAGTCGACGCAGAGCAGGCCTCACCGCCACCGTTCGAGCCAGCCTACCCGATCCACGACGTGCAGCTGATCAACCACAGCCCCGGTGGCTACTGCCTGTCATGGCCGGGCGAAACACCAGCGCAGCTGCAGGCCGGTGAATTGCTCGGCCTGCGCAATAACACCGAAGAAAGCTGGAGCGTGGCCATTGTCCGCTGGGTGCGCCAGGTACGCGGCGCCGGCCCGCAGATGGGTGTCGAGCTTATCGCTCCCCATGCACAGCCCTGCGGCCTGCGTCTGTTGCGCAAGACCGATCAGGGCAGCGAATACCTGCGCGCACTGCTGCTGCCGGAAATCAGCGTCATTTCCCGTCCGGCAACTGTCATCGCGCCGCGCCTGCCGTTCCAGGAAGGCCAGAAAGTCCTGATCAACCAGAACGGCGAAGAACACCGCGCACTGTTGCGTCGGCGCCAGAACAGCTCTGGCAGTTACAACCAGTTCGAATATCAACTGGTCGGCCTTGCCGCCGCACCCCAGGAGACCCCTGTCACAATGCGCGGGGCCCAGGGAGCATCCGCGGGTGAAGATTTTGACTCACTCTGGAAGTCGCTGTAGATTGCGGCTCACTGTTTTTTAGTCCTAACGCCCCGCTATGGCGCGTTCCAAAGCAGCCGCCATGTCCCCGCAAAAGAAAACCATCCGCCTGCTGATCCTCGAAGACTCGCAAAATGAAGCCGAGCGGCTGGTCAGTCTTTTCCGCAATGCCGGCCAGGCAACACGGGTCCACCGACTCACCTCGGGCGAGGATCTAGCAGAGGCGCTCCAGCAGACCTGGGACTTGCTGATCAACGCCCCGACCAGCGACAACCTCGACCCGAACGAAGCCACCAGCACGATTCGCAAGCAGGGCAAGGACATCCCCGTCATCCAGCTGGTCGATGGCAATGACGCCGATGCAATCACCGAGGCCCTGATGCTCGGGGCCCAGGCCGCGCTTCCGCAACATGAAGATGAATGGCTGATTCTGGTAGCCAGCCGGGAGTTGGTGAACCTCGAAGAGCGTCGGGCCCGCCGAACTGCCGAACTGGCGCTGCGCGAAGCCGAAAAGCGCTGTCAGCTGCTGTTGGAAAGCTCGGTGGATGCCATCGCCTATGTGCATGACGGCATGCACATCTACGCCAACCGCGCCTATCTGGAGATGTTTGCCTACGAGGATGTCGAGGAGCTGGAAGGCATGCCGATGATCGACCTGATCGCCAGCTGCGACCAGGTCGAGTTCAAGGGTTTCCTGAAGAACTACCAAAGCATTCCGGAGAACTCCGAGTTGGTATGCCAAGGCATCCGGGCCGACGGTAGTGATTTCAAAGCACGCATGAGCTTTTCTCCTGCCACCTATGACGGCGAGCCCTGCATTCAGGTCGTGATTCGCGCCGAAAGCGACAGCACCGAGCTGGCGAAGCTGCGCGAAATCAGCAGCCAGGATCCGGTGACCGGCCTGCACAACCGTACTCACTTCCTCGACCTGCTCGATCAGGCTGTGGCACGCGCCGTCAATGCCAGCCAGGATGCCTGCCTGGCCTATATCCGTGTCGATCGTTTCGCCAGTCTGCAGGCCAACATTGGCCTTGCCGAGTGCGACCGACTGTTGGCCGAACTGGCCAACCAGCTGCGTACGCACTTCCCCGAGACAGCCCAGCTCGCCCGCTTCGGCGACGACGCCTTCGCCGCACTGCTGCCCGAATGTACGGCGCAGCAGTGCGAGCCGCTTTTCAACAAACTGCTGCACAAAGTCGAAGGGCATCTGTTCGAAATCGCTGGGCGCACGGTACAGACCACTCTCAGCATCGGTGCTGCCAGTCTCGATGAGCAGACCGCCACCACTCGCAACATCATCGACCGCGCCCATCGCTGCGCCGAAGAATTGACCAACGGCAATGCGCTGCGCATCTACAACCCGGCAGACGAACTGGCCGCCGCCGCCGGCCGCGGCGACATCCTTGCCATGGTGCAGCAGGCACTGGAGAAGAACAGCTTCCGCCTGCTGTTCCAGCCGATCATCAGCCTGCGCGGCGACAACCAAGAACACTACGAAGTGCTGCTGCGCCTGCTGGATCCGAAAGGCACTGAAGTACCGCCTGGGATTTTCCTCGATGCGGCAAAGGAAGCTGGATTGGCCACCAAGATTGATCGCTGGGTGCTGCTCAACTCCATCAAGCTGCTCGCCGAACATCGCAGCAAAGGCCATAGCACACGGCTGTTTCTCAACCTGTCGAGTGCCAGCCTGAACGATCCTACATTGCTGGCTTGGTTGGGCGCGGCACTTAAGGCATCGCGCCTGCCGTCGGAATCATTGGTCTTCCAGATCGCCGAGAGCGATGCCGTCGCCTACCTCAAGCAGGCCAAGATACTTTCCCAGGGACTGGCCGGGCTGGGCTGCCGCACTGCTCTGAATCAGTTTGGCTGCGCACCCAACCCACTCAATACGCTCAAGCACCTGAACGCCGATTTCATCAAAATCGATGGCTCCTACACTCAGGATCTGGGCCGTCAGGAAAACCAGGAAACTCTCAAGCAGATGCTGGCCGACCTGCATGCGCAATCCCGGCAGACCATCGTCCCCTTCGTCGACAGCGCCACCGTGCTGGCCACGCTCTGGCAAGCTGGCGTCGGCTACATCCAGGGTCAATACCTGCAAGGCCCAAGCCAGTCGATGGATTACAACTTCTCCTCGGACGAGGAATAGCGGCTCGCGACGAGAGCACCGCCGCAAGCCTTGATCCCGGTCACCTGGGCTTCACCCTGCTGGTCTACAGTGCACGGACGCATCCAGCCAGGAGATCGACATGACCATGATGAAAGCCGCCGTATTCGTTGAGCCAGGCCGCATTGAGCTTGCCGACAAACCCATTCCCCAGCCAGGCCCCAACGATGCCCTGGTGCGCATCACGACCACCACTATCTGCGGCACCGATGTGCATATCCTCAAGGGCGAATACCCGGTAGCCAAAGGGCTGACCATCGGTCACGAGCCAGTAGGCATCATCGAAAAGCTGGGCAGCAACGTGAAGGGCTACGAAGAAGGCCAGCGGGTGATCGCAGGCGCCATCTGCCCGGACTTTTCTTCCTACGCCAGCCAGGACGGAGTTTCGTCACAGGCTGACGGCTGCAGTTGCCACGGCTACAAGCCCATGGGCGGCTGGCGCTTCGGCAACACCATCGACGGCACCCAGGCCGAGTACGTGCTGGTGCCCGATGCCCAAGCCAACCTGGCGCCGGTGCCTGACGCTCTCACCGACGAACAGGTGCTGATGTGCCCGGACATCATGTCCACCGGCTTCGGCGGCGCGGAAAAAGCTGACATCAAGATTGGCGATATCGTGGCGATCTTCGCCCAGGGCCCCATCGGCCTGTGCGCCACCGCCGGTGCGAAATTGCGCGGTGCGAGCTGCATCATCGTCGTGGATGGCGTCGATTCGCGGCTGGAAATCGCCAAGCAGATGGGTGCCGACGTCACGCTGAACTACAAAAACGTCGACGTGGTGGAGGAAATTCTCAAGATCACCGGCGGCCGCGGTGTGGACGCCGCCATCGAAGCGCTCGGCACTCAGCTGACCTTCGAACAATCCCTACGCGTGCTCAAACCCGGCGGCACGCTGTCCAGCCTGGGCGTCTACTCTCAGGACCTGAGCATTCCCCTGGGCGCCTTCTATGCCGGCCTCGGAGATCACAAAATCATCACGTCACTGTGCGCTGGCGGCAAGGAACGCATGCGCCGCCTGCTTAACGTGGTGGCTTCCGGTCGCGTCGACCTCGCTCCGCTGGTCACCCACGAATACAAACTGGACTCCATCGCCGAGGCCTACGACCTGTTCGCCAACCAGCGCGACGGCGTACTGAAGATCGCAATCAAGCCGTAAGCACGTAGGAGCCATGCTCGCGAACAAGCCCTATGGCGGAGCTGTTCGCGGGCGTGCCCGTTTCTACGAGGAGCGGCAGCCCACAGCTTTATGTGAGAACGGGCCATGCCCGTGAAAGGGGCCAAACTGGTGTGTAGCTTGGTTCGCGGGCGTGGCCTGCTCCCACGAAGACTGCGGCCCGCTCCTACTCCAGCCCTTCCCTATCACGGAATCCCAGCAAATAAAGAATCCCATCCAGGCCCAGTGTTGAGATAGCCTGCTTGGCCGACTGTTTGACCAGCGGTTTGGCGCGGAAGGCGACACCCAAACCGGCCAGGCCGAGCATCGGCAAGTCATTGGCGCCGTCGCCGACGGCGATGGTCTGCTCCAGGCGCAAACCTTCCTTCTGCGCCAGCTCACGTAGCAGATCAGCCTTGCGCTGGGCGTCGACGATAGGCTCCAGCGCCACGCCAGTCAGTTTGCCGTCGACAATTTCCAGCTCGTTGGCATAGACATAATCGATGCCTAGCTTCTGCTGCAGCTGCCTGGCGAAATAGCTGAAGCCGCCCGAGAGGATCGCCGTCTTGTAGCCCAGGCGCTTGAGCTCGGCGAACAGCAGTTCGGCACCCTCGGTCAGCCGCAGGCTGGCGCCGACTTCGCCCAGCACGCTTTCCTCCAGACCTTCCAGCAGTGCCAAGCGCTCCTTGAAGCTGGCGCGAAAGTCCAACTCGCCGCGCATCGCCCGCTCGGTGATTTCCGAAACCTGCTCGCCGACACCAGCGGCCTTGGCCAGCTCGTCGATGACCTCCGCCTCGATCAGTGTCGAATCCATGTCGAACACCGCCAGGCGGCGATTGCGGCGGAACACCGAATCACGCTGGAAGGCGATATCAACGTTCAGCTCCTGGGCCACGCTGAGGAACTCTGCGCGCAGGGCATCGATATCGGCAGGCTCGCCACGCACCGAAAACTCGATGCAGCCCTTGCCGAGCTCTTCCGGCATGTCCAGCGGCTGACGCCCGGAAAGCCGGTCGATATGGTCGATGTTGAGGCCATACTTGGCGGTGATCGAGCTGACGCGCTGCAACTGCTCGGCCGTGACCTTGCGTGTCAGCAGCGTGACGATATGCCGTGGCTTGCCCTGGCCGGCCACCCATTGCTGGTAGTCGGCTTCGGCGACCGGCGTAAAGCGTACCTGCTGGTCATGCTTGTAGCCCATGAACAGCACGTCTTTAAGCACCGAAGATGCACCCTCGGTATCTGGGATCTCCACCAGAATGCCGAACGACAGAGTGTCGTGGATCACCGCCTGGCCGATGTCGAGAATGCTCACGCCGCCCTGGGCGAGCACGCCGGTGATGGCAGCTGTCAGGCCGGGACGATCTTCCCCGGTGATGTTGATCAGGACGATTTCGCGCAAGGCGCAGCTCCCATGGCAAAGAAGGCAGGCATTCTACAACAGCCGACGCGCCGCTGGCGGCTACCGCTTACGCGTCACTGAGCTGCAGGCAAAGTGCTGCAATTCGTCTGCTTTGCAGTGCAGACCTTCAGCCCCTGCCATGCTTTCCGTATACTGCGCGACACTTTCCTTATGAGTAGAGCCGCGCTCTGTGAACCGGCCCGCATCCGTCAAGCCCGACAATTTCTTTCTGTTGATCTATCGTGCATTACGCCAGCGTCGAATCCCGCTGGTGCTGCGGGTGGTCAGCCACACCCTGCTGCTCGTTGCGCTGGCATTGCTGATCCACGCCTGGGTCATGGGCATGCAGTTCAAAAGCGCCATGCAGCAGCAAGCCGATGCCCTCGGCCAGAGCCTGATTGTGCAGACCGCTGCGTCGGCCACCGACCTGCTGGCAGCCAACGACCTCCTCAGCCTCAATGTGCTGTTGAGCAATCTGGTTAAGAATCCGCTGGTGGCCCATGCGGCTATCTACAGTGTGGACAACCGGGTGATGGCTGAATCTGGCTCACGCCCTCAGCGCAACCTGCTCGGTGATGAAGAAGGCCTCTACTCCACGCCTATCAGCTTCCAGGAAGTGATTGCCGGACACCTGCGCGTCAGCCTAGACATGCGCAAGTTCCAGCAGCCGATGACCGTCAGCCTGCAGACCATGGGGCTGATCAGCCTGATCCTGCTGGTGCTCTCGCTGGTACTGAGCATGCGCCTGGGTCGCCAGCTGTCAACGCCGCTGATGCAACTGCGTGTATGGCTGCGTGACCCAGATGATCTGGCGCCTGGTGCCTGGCGACAGGATGAAATCGGCGATCTGGCGCGGCAACTGCAGGCACGCCTGGTGCCGGAAGCGCCCGAGCCGGAAATTGAACTCGACGACAGCCTGCATGATGTCTACACAGCGGATTTCGAGGTGCCGACCCTACCTCGCACCGACGCGCACTACGCCGGCGATGATGAAGATGAACTGCAGCCGGAGGAAGGCCCTCGCCCTACGCTGATCGGTGCGGACGACTTCGATCCGTTCGATGACGACCCGCCTTTTGCCGAGCCGACGCCACGACCTGCACCCCATGCTGTCGCTCCCGCGCCGCCACCGGTCGTTGCCGGCAAGAGCGCCGTACTGGCGATCCAGCTCGGCTCCCAGGAGCAACTGCGTCGGTTGCCGCGCCCTCGGCTGACCGAACTCCTGCAGCGCTATCGCAACAGCCTGCAGCAGGCTGCGACGCTCTATCAGGCCGAACTGCACACGCTCAACGATGGCAGCAGCCTGATGCTGTTTCACAGCCAGGACGACGAACAGAACTACCTGACCCATGCCATCTGCTGCGGCGAACTGATGCGCGCGCTTGGGCATTCCCTGCAGATCGAGGTAGCCGACATTGGTATTACCCTGAACCTGCAGCTCGGTCTGACCCAGGGCGAGGACCTGTACGATCTCAGCCAGGGTGATCTGCTACTCAGCGCGCCGGCACAGGCGGCGCTGGAAATGTCCCTGCACAGCCGCAACCTGTTGTTGATTGAGCGAGAAATTGGCGACGACCCACTGATCCGCCAACGCGCCAGCATCCGTTCCATCGCCAGCCCACAGGGCGCCTGCTGCGTCGAGCGCCTCCTCGAGCCCTACCCATCGCTGCTCGAACGCCAGCTGACGCGCATGCGTGAGCTGCGCAACCGTACTTAAGCGGGTTTGACGACGAGGACCGTGGAAACCGGGCGCATGCAGTAGCCGGCTTACACCTTCGGCTAATCTGGCTAAGGCTTCCAACTACAATGACCCGCGACCTTTCAGGAGACGGAATCCTTCACGGGCATGGCCCGTTCCCACAAGGGCAGCGAGCCACCGCTCCGGTAGCGGGCCATGCCCGCGAACAAGGTCAACCCCGAGCAAGCATCGAATATGGGCTTCGTGACTCAGTAGCTCCACAACAGGGAGCGACTGAGTCACGAACAAACCAGGGGTCAGAAGCGAAACACTTCCAGATCGGTCCGGATCGGCTCGATGGCATGGATGACCGGCTGCTGCGGTTCCGGCTTGGCCGGTGCCTTGACCACGGGATTATTGCGCCTGGGCGGCGCCTTCGCCGTAGCCAGGGGCTCGATTGCGGCGGCCATCATCTCGCTCAGACGCTGCAACAGCACGCTTTGCGCCCGTACCTGATCGGTCGTACCTCCCTCATGCTCTTCCTGCAGGCGTATCAGCCGGCTGCCGTGGCGTTTGCCGTTGGCGTCCAGCAGGCGCCACTGTGCCTCAAGCACCGCCGGATGTTCGGGGCCGGAATCCAGGCGAGTGATATCCAGTTCCACCTGCACGTCAGGACTGAATCCTTTGCCGGGACTGAGTTCCAAACGCTGGGTTTTCAACCGCCAGGCCAGCTGGCGCAGCAATAGCTGATCAATATCGCCCTGCAGGCTGCCAGCCCAGCGTGCCTGCTGCCCATCCGGCACCAGACTGCCATCGGGCAGGCGTTGCAGCAGCGCATCGCGCTGCAGGTAGTCAGCCAGCGTTACCGGCCCCAGCAATACGGCCAATCGGCCTTCCTCTGCGGGAGCCTCGGTGATACCAGTATCGAGTCGGTACATGGGTACCGGCTGCGTCATACAGCCGGCCAGGCTGGCGCAAGCCAGCAACACTACAGTCGAGAAGCGCAACACGTTCGTTTCTACCTCTACTCACGACCAAAGAGCTTGTCGGCCGGACGGCTGTCCGCATCGCCGAAAGCCCTCGTCATCGGCTGCCTGTCGATCTTCGGGGCGCAATACGGGAAAGCCCGCTATCTTCCGTGAATCGGGCCGAGGACGCTAGAGTCTGGATTGCCAATCATGTCGCCTCGACCAGCAACCCATCCACTCGCTGAAAGCCTCGCGGGAGCTTGTTGCCGCGCCGGCCACGCTCGCCTTTGTAGTGCTCCAGGTCGTCAGCACGCAACGACAGGGTGCGCTTGCCAGCCTGTAGCACCAGCGTCGCGCCAGTTGGCAGCACGGCTAGATCGATCACATATTCCTCGCGGCTGGCCACACGATCACCCGGAATGCCGATGATCTTGTTGCCCTTGCCTTTGCCCAGCTGCGGCAGGTCGCGCACCGGGAATACCAGCAGGCGCCCCTCGGTGGTCACCGCCGCCAGCCAGTCTTCCTCGCGGCTGCCGAGCGGGCGCGGCGCAATAACCTTGGCACCAGCGGGCAGCGACAACAGCGCCTTGCCGGCCTTGTTTTTGGCCTGCAGGTCTTCGCCCTTGACCACAAAGCCGTAGCCCGCATCCGAAGCGATCACATAGAGCGCATCGTCCTCGGGCAACAGCACACATTCGAAACCGGCGCCCGGCGGTGGCGTCAGACGGCCGGTCAGCGGCTCACCCTGGCCGCGCGCTGAGGGCAGTGAATGCGCCGCCAGCGAATAGCTGCGCCCGGTGGAATCGATAAATACCGCGTACTGGTTAGAGCGTCCGCTAGCGGCGGCCTTGAAGCCATCTCCGGCCTTGTACGATAGCCCGGTGGCATCGATGTCATGACCCTTGGCGCAGCGCGCCCAGCCCTTCTCGGAAATCACCACGGTGACCGGCTCGGACGGCAGCAGCTCGTTCTCCGTCAGCGCCCGCGCCTCGGCCCGCGCGACGATGGGCGAGCGGCGGTCATCGCCGTAGGTTTCGGCATCGGCAATCAGCTCCTTGCGCACCAGCTTCTTCAGCTTGGCTTCGCTGCCAAGCAACGTCAGCAGCTTCTCGCGCTCCTTGGCCAGCTCGTCCTGCTCGCCGCGGATCTTCATTTCCTCCAGCCGCGCCAGCTGGCGCAGGCGGGTGTCGAGGATGTAGTCGGCCTGAAGTTCGGACAGCCCGAAGCGCGCCATAAGCACGGGCTTGGGCTGGTCCTCAGTGCGGATGATGTGAATCACCTCATCGAGGTTGAGGAACGCTACCAGCAAGCCTTCCAACAGGTGCAGACGTTTCTCCACCTTGTCCAGGCGGAACTGCAAGCGGCGACGCACGGTGCCGATGCGGTAGGTCAGCCACTCGGACAGCAGCACCCGCAGGTTTTTCACCTGTGGTTTACCGTCGAGGCCGATGACATTGGTGTTGACCCGGTAGCTGGACTCCAGATCGGTGGTGGCGAACAGGTGCGTCATCAGTTCGTCGGCATTGACCCGATTGGAGCGCGGAATGATGACGATACGGCACGGGTTCTCGTGATCGGACTCATCGCGCAGGTCGGCCACCATTGGCAGCTTCTTGGCCTGCATCTGCGCGGCGATCTGTTCCAGCACCTTGGCGCCGGAGACCTGATGCGGCAACGCGGTGACGACAATATCGCCATCCTCGACCCGGTACACGGCACGCATGCGCACCGAGCCGCGGCCGGTTTCGTAGATTTTCAGCAGATCCGCACGCGGCGTGATGATCTCCGCCTCGGTCGGGTAATCCGGCCCCTGCACATGCTCGCAGAGCTGTTCGACCGTGGCGTTCGGCTCGTCTAGCAAGCGCACGCAGGCGGTGGCCACTTCGCGCAGGTTATGCGGCGGCACATCGGTAGCCATGCCTACGGCGATACCCGTAGTTCCGTTGAGCAGCAGATTGGGCAGGCGCGCTGGCAGGGTTGCTGGCTCATCCAGCGTGCCGTCGAAGTTCGGCACCCAGTCCACGGTGCCCTGGCCGAGCTCCGAGAGCAGGGTTTCGGAATAACGCGACAGCCGCGCCTCGGTATAACGCATGGCGGCAAAGGATTTCGGATCGTCCGGCGCACCCCAGTTGCCCTGGCCATCGACCAGCGTGTAGCGATAGCTGAACGGCTGGGCCATCAGCACCATGGCTTCGTAACAGGCCGAGTCGCCGTGAGGGTGAAACTTGCCGAGCACGTCGCCCACAGTACGCGCGGATTTCTTGTGCTTGGAGTCGGCACTCAAGCCCAGCTCGCTCATGGCATAGATGATGCGCCGCTGTACCGGCTTCAAGCCGTCGCCGATGTGCGGCAGGGCGCGGTCCATGATCACGTACATGGAATAGTTGAGGTAGGCCTGCTCGGTGAAGTCGGCGAGGGAACGCCGCTCTACACCGTCCAGGCTCAGGTCGAGAATATCGCTCATGGTCGATCCGTGGCGTGTTGGCGCAGCACCAGAGTGCCGGCGCGCTGGGTGAATTCGAGTTGTTTCAGGGCACTCATGCCCAGCAAAATCTGTTCGCCGTCAAAGCCAGGCGCAACGATGGCACGTACATCGCGCAGGACGATGTCGCCGAGGCTCAGGCTGTCGAGCACCGTGCGATAGCCAGTGGTCTGGCCGTTGGCCGTCTGCAGCAGGATCGGCGCACCGCGCTCAAGCTCCAGTTTGCCGGCTACCTCAGCCGGAATGGCGACATCGGTGGCGCCGGTATCCAGCAGAAACACCACCGCTTCGCCATTGATTCGCCCGCTGGCGACGAAATGACCCTGGGCATTGCCTTCCAGCAGCACTTCGATGTGTTCGCCCTGTACCAGCGAAACGGGTTGCTTGTTGGGATTGAAGCGGCTCTGTTCCCAGTCGGCGAAAAACTTTGTCGCCAGCAGAATGCCGATACCCCAGGCCAGCACCAGCATGACCCGGCCAGCACGACGCCCCGCAGGCTGGCTCACTACCTGACACTCCAGCCGCCACGCGGCGCGGCGAAACGCCAGACGACCGGACGCTTCTCACCGTCCGCGCGGGTCTGGGCGTTGTTGTCCACTCCGATCCAGGCGCCCTGCTCATCCAGAGACAGCGCTTCGGCATTGCCAAATGGTGTGTCGTAGCGACGCGGGTCGGCCAACGCCGTGGCGGCATAGGACCAGCAACGCTCGACCTTGCCGCTGGCCAAGTTGCGGCGGCAGACGCGGTGGGCATTGGGTTCGAGGGTGAACAGTCGGTCATTGAAATAGGCCAGCGCGGAAAAGCTCTTCGGCAACGGCCGGTCACCCAGCGCCGGCGGCGGCAGTTCACTACCACCCTCGACCAGCAACACGCAGCCACCGGTACAGTGCCAGCTGCTCTGGTTGCGATGCATCACCAGCAGGCCGCGCCGCTCGCGTTCGGCAGCGAGCCACATCCGATCAGCATCAGGGTCAACGGCGATGCCCTCGAACATGGCGTTGAACTTCAACAACATGCCACTGGCGCGCGCCTGCCGGATCAAACCGGTCGGCTGGTTAAGCCATTGCGACGTACCCGCCGGACTCACCCTGAGCACTGCCCCGTGTGCCTCGCTGACCAGATAGCGATTACCCAGTCGGTCGCAAGCAAGCCCCTCGAAATCCATCTGTCCGCCGCGCACCACACCAGTGGCCTGGGTGCGCATGCGCATTCCCCAGGGCAGACCGGTATCGGGCACGGGCGGCAGCTCGAAGTGCTCCGTTTGCGCCTGCCAAACATCACCTCCATCACCTCCATCGCTTCCATCGAGGCGATAAAGCAGGTTGTCCTCACGGTCGGAAACCACCCACAGACCGTCGCCGCACCAAGCCATACCGGAGAGGTTACCCGTCTCCATGCCGTCGACAGGGTGCTCACTGACCAACTCAAGCTCGGGAATCGCCTCGGCAGCCCAGACCGGTGCCGCCAGCGCCAACAGCAGCGCAATCGAGCGACAGTTCAAACCAGCACCTCAGCCAGGTTACCCTTGGACTCCAGCCAGCTCTTGCGGTCACCGGCGCGCTTCTTGGCCAGCAACATGTCCATAATTTCGCGGGTGCTCTCAAAATCATCCAGCGTCAGCTGCACCAGCCGGCGGGTGTTCGGGTCCATGGTGGTTTCACGCAGCTGCGGCGGATTCATCTCGCCCAGGCCCTTAAAGCGCGTGACCTGCGGCTTGCCGCGGCGCTTTTCGGCCACCAGGCGTTCGAGAATGCCGTCGCGCTCGGGCTCATCCAGCGCATAGAAGATGTCCTTGCCCAGATCGATGCGGTACAGCGGTGGCATGGCGACGTAGACGTGCCCGGCCTCCACCAGCGGGCGGAAATGCTGGACGAACAGCGCGCAGAGCAGCGTGGCGATGTGCAGGCCATCGGAGTCGGCGTCAGCGAGAATGCAGACCTTGCCGTAGCGCAGCTGCGAGAGGTCCGCCGAGCCGGGATCAAGGCCAATGGCGACAGCGATGTGATGGACCTCCTGACTGGCCAGCACTTCACCGCCGTCCACTTCCCAGGTATTGAGGATCTTGCCACGCAGCGGCAGGATCGCCTGAAACTCCTTGTCCCGCGCCTGCTTGGCACTGCCGCCGGCGGAATCGCCTTCCACCAGAAACAGCTCGGCGCGGGCCGGATCCTGGCCGGCACAATCGGCCAGCTTGCCCGGCAACGCAGGGCCTTGGGTGACCTTCTTGCGCTCGATCTTCTTGCTCGCCTTGAGCCGCCGCCCGGCATTGCTGATGGCCAGTTCGGCGAGCTGCAACCCCAGCTCGGGATGAGCGTTGAGCCACAGACTGAAGGCATCCTTGACCACCCCGGAAACAAAGGCCGCCGCTTCACGCGACGACAGGCGCTCCTTGGTCTGACCGGAGAACTGCGGCTCCTGCATCTTCATCGACAGGACGAAGGCGATACGCTCCCAGATATCTTCCGGCGCCAGTTTCACTCCGCGCGGCAGCAAGCTGCGGAACTCGCAGAATTCGCGCATGGCGTCCAGCAGACCCTGGCGCAGGCCGTTGACGTGGGTGCCGCCCTGAGCCGTGGGGATCAGATTGACGTAGCTTTCCTGAACACTGTCGCCACCCTCGGGCAGCCATAGCAGCGCCCAGTCCGCGGCCTCGGTGTTGCCGGCCAGGCTTCCAGTGAAAGGCTCATCCGGCAGACGGACGAACTCGCTGACCGAGTCGACCAGATAGGAGCGCAGGCCATCTTCGTAATGCCACTCGACCTTCTCGCCAGTGTTCTTGTCCTCGAAACTGACATTCAGCCCCGGACACAACACGGCCTTGGCCTTGAGTACATGCTTGAGGCGGCTGATGGAGAATTTCGGCGAGTCGAAGTATTTCGGGTCGGCCCAGAAATGCACGCTGGTACCGGTATTGCGCTTGCCAACGCTGCCGACGATTTCCAGCTCGCTGCCCTTGTAACCATCGGCAAAATGCATGCGGTACTCGTTGCCATCGCGCTTGACGGTCACCTCGACCCGCGTCGAAAGCGCATTGACTACGGAAATCCCGACACCGTGCAGGCCACCGGAGAACTGGTAGTTCTTGTTGGAAAACTTGCCGCCGGCATGCAGCTTGGTAAGGATCAGTTCGACGCCCGAAACGCCCTCTTCAGGGTGGATATCCACCGGCATCCCACGGCCATCGTCGAGGACCTGCAGCGAATTGTCCTGATGCAGAATCACCTGGACCGAGCTGGCATGCCCGGCCAGCGCCTCATCGACGCTGTTGTCGATAACTTCCTGAGCCAGGTGGTTGGGCCGCGAGGTGTCGGTGTACATACCCGGACGCTTGCGCACCGGGTCAAGGCCGGAGAGGACTTCAATGGCTTCTGCGGTATAAGACATGGGCGTTTCGTGATGTCCTTAGAGATCGGAGAAATCGGCTTCGATAAAATCTGCCGGCGCAAAACCGGCAAACGCCAGTAATGCCGGAAGCCGCTCGGCAAAGCCCTGAAAACCGTGATCGCCGCCGGCCTGAATGCGCAGCGCGCAGCCACGATAGAATTCCACCGCATCGCGATAATCCAGCGTTTCGTCGCCAGTCTGCAGCCAGACCTGATAGCGTTCGGCATCCTGCGGCGGCGCAACTTCAAGTTCTGCCAGTGCAGCAACGTGGTCCCGGGTAAGCTCCCAGACTTCACCGCTATAAAGGTTGGTCTGCGGACCGAGATAGCCGTCGAAACGGCGATGCGGCGTCACCGCTGGGTTGATCAGCAAAGCCCTGAGCCCGTGACGCTCGGCAAGGTGCGTCGCATAGTAGCCGCCGAGCGAACTGCCGACCAGCACAGGACGCCCCAACTCGGCGATGGCCGTCTCAAGCTGCGCGATGGCCTGGCGCGGATGATGATGCAACGCCGGCACCTGTAGCCGCGCACTCATCCCGATACGCTCCAGCGCAGCCGTCAGCTGGCTCGCTTTGTGCGAAAGTGGGGAGCTGTTGAGGCCGTGCAAATAAAGAATCGAAGGCGGGCAACTGGACATGGATACAGTTCAGTGAAAAGGAGCAAGGCTACAAGCCACCCGACCTTTTCTGCAACCTGAAAACCGACAGCCTCATACTCGCAGCCAGTAGGATGGAAACGCCGAAGCGCTTCCGCCGTTGCCACTGCGGCCATGCACGAGAATAAGCCGTCAATACCCCTCAATGCTGTAGTCCACCCCGAAGTCCACCCCGTCCACCCGCGACACGCCGGTTTCAAGCTGGCCATCGGCATGGAGACGCAGCCAGCGGTAACCGGGCGCGAGTCTGTCCACTTGGAATTTTTCACTGCCAACGGCGAATTGCACGCCGGTAGACGGTGAGGCTAGCAGCCGCACGCCGTTGCGCTGGTCGTCGAACTCCTGGTGAATGTGGCCCCAGAGCAGCGCTCTGACATTGGGGTAGCGATCCACCACTTCGAAAAGCGCCTCGCTATTGTGCAGCCCGATCTGGTCCATCCAATGGCTGCCGATGAGCACCGGGTGGTGGTGCAGGCAGATCAGATGATATCTGTCCGGCGCTTCCTGCAAGGCGTGCTCAAGCAGCTCAAGCTGTTCGCTGCGCAGCATGCCGAAAACCGATCCGGGCACCAGCGTATCGAGCATCACCACGCGCCAGGCACCGATATCGAGGACCGGCGCCATCAGCTCACTGCCCTGCGTGACCTGCCGCATCGCAGCAAGCTCGTCATGATTACCGGGGCACCAGCGCGCAGGCGCCTGGATGGGTTCGCAGAGCGTGCGAAAAAGTTCGTAGGAGGCAGTCGAGCCATCCTGGGACAGGTCGCCTGTCGCCAGAAGCAGGTCCACACAGGGCTGCTCAACAAGAACGCGCTCGACGACACGCTGTAGACCCTCGGCCGTGTCCATGCCCAATAGCCTGTCGCTCGCCTCGGCGAACAGATGGCTATCGGTCAGCTGCACAAGCAGTACCGAATCTTTCTCAGCGTTAAGAGATTGGACAGGCAAGACTCCGTCTCCTTTGCCCGGATGACGAGAGGAATTATGGTTGCAGCTGATCGGGAGTTAAACCGTGCATTGCGGGCGTGGGTCACAGATAGACCGTTTATCCAAGCGACACGCAGCAAGCCCACCCCCTTTTACGATGCCACTTACGCACATGTCATTTCGAATCATCCAGCACAGAACAACAGGCCAAGCGCGCTAGATCACCGGCTCCAACTCATACCCACAGGCCAGGCAGTGCCCCAGCCATTCGCCGAGAAAAAGGTTGAGCTGGTTCTTCTCGTTGGGCTGATGCATCTGCGCGTTGGGGTAGGGATAAATGCCGCGAAAGCGCCGCGCATTTTCTGCACTGATGACTTCGGCCATGCGTGCATCGTGATAGACCCGCACCTCCATCCGCGGTGCCGGCAGCCAGGGCAGGCAGTGCTCCTGAGTGATACGCAACGTGCTGGTGTAAGGGCAGTTTTCCACCACCTGCAGCACCAGCACGCCCAGCAGCCGGTCCCCCTGACTCATTGCTATGCGCCGCACATCGGGCTGGTGGCGCATATCAGGCAGCAACTGCATCAACCGCAGATAGTTCGCCTCACAGGCCGACTGCAGCTCCAGCAGGTCGACACGATAGCGCTCGCGTTTCATCCTCATGCCCAGGCCTCCCTGATTTCATCGCGGTTCAAGGCCAGCCATTGCAGCGCAATGATGGTTGCAGCGTTGTCGATGCTACCGTCTCGCAAGGCAGCCAGCGCCGTATCCAGCGGCCAGACCGTGGCGCGAATATCCTCGCCCTCCTCTTCCAGACCAAACACGCCGCCGGCCCCAAGGCTGCTGCAGCGCCCAACATAGAGGTGAATGCGCTCGGTACTGCCGCCCGGCGATGGGTAATAAGCGGTTACCGGCCATAATTCCCCCATCTCCAACCCGGCTTCTTCAATGGCTTCGCGGCGAGCCACTTCCTCGGGCTGTTCATCCTTGTCAATCAGACCGGCCACGGTTTCCACCAGCCAGGGGTTGTCGCCACGCGCCATGGCGCCCATACGGAACTGTTCGACCAGCACCACCTCGTCGCGCTGCGGGTCGTAGGGCAACACGCACACAGCATCATGGCGCACGAAGAGTTCGCGCTCGATTTCAGCACCCATGCCGCCTCGAAACAGCCGATGACGCAGCCGGAAGCGATCCAGGTTATAGAAACCGCTGAAACAGCGATCCCGCTGGATGATTTCCACGTCATCGGGTCCGGCTTTGAAAATCTCGGTCATTGCACACTCACATATCGGTTATTCCGCGACGCGAAGCGCCACAGGAAGGACATCAGCCGTCACTGCGTGAGCGGTCTTTGAAAGGTTATCCTAGCGCGCTAGATGCTCGCTTGCAGCCTGTTACGACCAGCAACCGCGGAATGAAAACTCGGGCTGGCTCGCGCAGAACTTCCCAGGCTGCTCAGACTCGAAACCGCAGCGTAGAACCAGAGGAAACCGGATGAATCCCACTTGTAGGCTGTTTGAAAACCTCGGCAAGGCAGCCAGCAGGCACGGACAGCGAAAAGATACGGACCTTCAAACCGTGCTGACAGCACCCGCAGTCTTCAAACGGTCTGCGTTGCGTTTTCGAAACATCGTTGCCCTGACCGCCACGGCCCTGTTGCTAAGCGCTTGCCAACATTTCGGTGGCGCACCGGCGGTCGAGATCAGACAGGTCGTCAGCGAACAGCGTCCCGCTGGCTGTCCCGAGCAGGACGAGAGCTGCCCGCTGGTGAACATCGACACCGAACACTTCATCAACGAGCCAGTGCTCAACGCATTGATCGACGAACGGCTGCGTCGCATGACAATGTTCGGCCCAGAAAGCCAAATGCCTGCGACCCTGGAGAGCTACCAAGAGATCTTTCTGCGCGACGCCGAGCCACACTGGAGCAGCTACTTGCAAGCCAAACTGCGCGAACGTCACGGCGATATTTTGGTGGTGGAGCTGTCCAGCTACCTCTTCACCGGCGGCGCCCATGGCATGCCCGGCCGCGGCTTTATCAATTTCGATCGCAAGCAGAATCGCGAACTGCGCCTTAACGACATCCTGCGACCAGGCCAGGCCGGCAACTTCTGGCGCGTTGCACGCCAGGCGCACCAGCGCTGGCTGGTGGAAAACGAGCACGACCAGGACGCCCAGTTCATTGAATTCTGGCCGTTTCAGCAGACTGCCCATATCGCGATGCTCAAGAACAGCATCCTGCTCAAATATGACGTCTACAGCATCGCACCCTACTCCAGCGGGCACCCCGAACTGACCATTACGCATGATCAGCTCAAGAGCATCGTCAGACCGGAGTATCTCTAGCGGACATCAGCTTGCATGCTCACTTGCTCAGCGAGCCAAGCCAGATAAGGCTGATTGCATGCGAACCAACTCTTTCTGCGCCTCAATCAAGAGCTGACCAAAATGCGCGACAAGCCCCGTACTTCTAGTGCGGGGAAGGATAGCGCTGGGAGGCGGCAGCCTCCCTTAATGTGGT
>DDVX01000012.1:33923-316787 GCA_002345575.1 Stutzerimonas stutzeri | reverse complement strand
AGCCGAAGCGCTGGCGATTGCCAACGACAGCGAGTTCGGCCTGGGCGCTGGCGTCTGGACCCGTGACATCAACCGCGCCTACCGCATGGGCCGTGGGATCAAAGCCGGGCGCGTCTGGACCAACTGCTACCACCTGTACCCGGCGCACGCGGCCTTCGGTGGCTACAAGAAGTCCGGTGTCGGTCGCGAAACTCACAAGATGATGCTCGACCACTACCAGCAGACCAAGAACCTGCTCGTCAGCTACGACATCAATCCACTGGGTTTCTTCTAACCTGAAAGCAACGGGGCTGGCCTTGCACGCGCCCGGCCCCTCCACACACGCCACCGTGATCCTTCATCAGCGGGAGCGGAACGCTCCCGTAACGAACACCGTGACACCGCTCAAAGCCGGATTTCAGCCTGCCTGGTGCAGGCTTCGACTGGCTTCTGGCGCCTGGCAAAACCATAAGAAAAGGGCAAAGCAATGGATCAGATCGGTAATTACGTCCTGTACGTCATCATGTTCTGCGCGGTCCTCGGGGCCTTTGCAGCCATTCGTGACAGTGAAAAAGGCCTCGGCAAGGAGTTCATGGAGGGTATCCATGCCACGGGCCACATCTTCGTTCCAGCAGCCGGGATCATGGCCTCCATCCCCTACCTGACCGTGATGATCGAAAGCGTCTTCGGGCCGTTCTTCGATGCCCTGGGTGCCGACCCGGCACTGGCCGCGACGATGATCATCGCCTCGGACATGGGTGGCTATCACCTCGCCTCGGCCCTGGCGGCCAGCAAGGAAGCGCTGATCATGGCGCTGATCACCGGTTTCATGGGCGGTGCGACCATCGTCTTCTCGATCCCCATGGGCCTGGCCATGCTCGACAAGCGTGACCACAAGTACATGGCCCTGGGCATCATGTCCGGCATCCTGACCATCCCCATCGGCGTAATGATCGCCAGCGCCATCCTGGTGTTCAGCAACCCCATGGTGCGCGAAGTGGTCGCCACCAACGGCGAGGCCACCTACCAGTTGGCCATGGGACTGGGCGGCGTGTTCGCCAACCTGCTGCCAATCATCATCTTCGTAGTGGCTCTGGCCCTCGGCCTTCGCTTCCTGCCGGACATGATGATCAAGGGCTTCATCGCCTTCGGTCGCGGCATGGATGCGCTGATCAAGCTGGTGCTGGTGTTCTCTATCGTCGAGTACTTCACCGGCGTGTTCACCATCGTGCTGGGTGGCTGGGGCTTCGACCCGATCATCGCCGATGCCGAGGATCAGACCCGCGCTCTGGAAACAGCAGGCTATATCGGCATCATGCTGGCCGGTGCCTTCCCGATGGTCTACCTCCTGCGCAAGTACTTCGGTGGCCCGCTGGAAGCCCTGGGTAGCAAGGTCGGCCTGAGCGCCGTGGGCAGCGCCGGCATGCTGGCGACCATCGCCAATATCCTCGCCATGTTCCGCCTGGTGCGCTTCATGCCACCAAAGGACAAGGTGCTGAACATCGCCTTCGGCGTGTGCGCGGCCTTCCTGCTCGGCGACCACTTGTCGTTCACCGCCAATTTTCAGCCGACCATCATCCTGCCGGTATTGATCGGCAAGATACTCGCCGGTTTCACTGCGGTGGGGCTAGCCTACTGGCTGTCGGTGCCCAAGGCGCTGCAGCTGGAGCAGCAGGATCGCGCCGCCGGCATCATCGAGGAAGGCGAGTACCTGAGCCCGCAACCCGGTGACAGCGAATTGCCGACGAAGAAGACCGTACCGGTCTGACACGACAAGGTGAATGAGCATGCCGCAGGCCATTGCCAATGGCGGACAAGTGCTATTGCTGGGGTTGGACTTCGGTTCCACCACCAGCAGCGCACTGATCGCGCAAGCCAGCATCAGCAGCCATTGCGTGACCGGACGCATGGCTCTGCAGGACCCGCGCGTGCTGTACCGTGGTGAACCGGTGTTCACACCATTCAACCACGGCAGCATCGACCTCGTAGCCATCCGTGACCTGATTGCTACCTGGCTGGGTGAAGCCGGCGTGACGGCCGGAGATCTGTTCTCCGGCGGCGTCATCATCACCGGCCTGGCCGCTCAGCAACACAACGCCCAGGCGCTGGCCGAGCTGGTGAGCGAGCTCGTCGGCGATACGCTGGTCACCCGGGCCGACGACGGCGGCCTGGAGTCCTGGCTGGCCTTCATGGGCAGTTGCTCGGCTCTGAGCCGCTTCCATGATGAACAGCCGCTACTGAACCTGGATATCGGCGGCGGCACCACCAACGCGGCACTTGGGCTGGCCGGCAACGTGCTGGCCTGTGGTTGTCACTTCATCGGTGCCCGTCACTTGCAGTTCGAGCCGGGCAGCTATCGCCTGAGCGGTGTATCGAACTTCGGCGCCCAGCTGCTGCGCACGCTGGGAATCGACGAGCGACTTGGCAACGAACTTGACCGGCGGCAAGTGGATACCGTGCTGAACTGGTACATCCACGCTCTGCTGGCCATCGTCGAGGGCGATACGGCGTTCTTCGCTTCCGGTCTGGGGCAGCAGATCGAACAGATTCCGCTGAACCTGTCCGTGCTATCTGACGCTTGCGCAGTGACCTTCTCCGGCGGCGTAGGCGAACTGCTCTATCGCCACCTTGACGGCCAGGTCTTGCCCGGCACCACCCACTACGGCGACCTCGGTATCGACTTAGCTCTGGCCATTGCCGCTACCCCGCGTCTGGTGCGCGATGCACAGCGGCTGGTGCCGGAAAACCGTGGACGCGCCACGGTCTACGGGCTGACCCTGCACAACACCGAGATTTCCGGCACCACCTTGTTTCTGCCGCGCCCACACGTGCTGCCGCTCAAGGACCTACCCATAGTCGCGCGCCTGGAAACCAGCGCAAGCCAAGCGCAGCTGGTCGATGCCATCACCATGGCGCGCAGCAGTCAGGGTGGCGCCTGCCTGCAACTGCTGGATAGCGGCAGCACGCCGAGATTACAGGCTATACGTCAGCTCGGCGGGCGGCTGGCCGCCGCCATCGCCCAGGTCGGCCCGGATGCTGACTGGCCGCTGGTGATCCTGCTGGAAAGCAACGCCGGCCACGCCTTGGGCAACTACGCCAGCGACTGGGGCCGTTTGCCGGTCAACCTACTAGTGATCGACGAAGTGCGTGAACGCCACGCCCACTACGTCAACCTGGGCAAACCCCGACAACAGATCGTGCCGGTCGCCTTTTACGGCGTGCACTGACAACAACAATCCGTACAGGAGAAGCCGCATGTCCCTGAAACCGCTTGAGCAGATCCAACTGCCGCCGGCATCGGCCGAGCGCCCCTACACCACCTGCATCATGGATCGCCCGGTCGAATTCCCCAGCCTCAAGGCCGTCCTTGGCGCCGCCGACATCAGCAAGGCTGGCGAGCGTGTGGCCGGCCTGGCCGCTGCGGACGAAGTGACCCGCGAGGCCGCCCGCAAGGTGCTGTCAGAGCTGACGCTGCAGCACTACTACGACCATCCGCTGACCGACCGCAAAGGCCGCATCGACAGCGTGATGCGGGTCAACTATGACATTGACTTGGACACCTTCAGCGACATCGCCGGGCTAACCTTGGGCGAGCTGAAAGATCGCCTGCTGCGCAGCAACGGCAATGAAATTCGCCGCATCGGCCAGGCGCTGACCGGGGTGATGGCCGCCGCGCTGGCCAAGCTGCTGGATGTCCACGAACTGATCCTGCTGTCGAAGAAGCTCAAGACCGGCGCCGCGGCCAAGGCACGCACCCTGGTCGGCCTGCCAGGCACGCTGTCGTCGCGCCTGCAGCCCAACCACCCTACCGACAATCTCAGCGGCATCACCCTGCTGGTCTACACAGGCCTGAGCATGGGCGCGGGCGATGCGCTGATCGGACTCAACCCGGCCATCGACACCGTCGATAACATCGGCGCCACCCTGCGCCATCTGGACAAGCTGCGCCGCGAAACAGGCGCACCGACGCAGATCTGCGTGCTCTCGCACATCAAGACGCAACTGGCCTGCCTGGAACAGGGCGCGCCGGTGGAAATCATGTTCCAGAGCCTGGCCGGCACCGAACGCACCCTGACCGACGAATTCGACGTCACTGTCGAACTGCTCGACCAAGCCTGGCAGACCATGCGCGAACAAGGGCCGCTGCGTGAGATGGCGGAAAACTTCATGTACTTCGAGACCGGCCAGGGCAGCGAGCTGACCTACGGCAAGCACGAAGGCATCGACATGGCTACCACCGAAGCGCTGTGCTACGGCCTGGCCCGGCGCTACAAGCCGTTCATGGTGAACAACGTCACCGGCTTCATCGGCCCGGAGACCCACCTGGACAACTTCGAGATGACCTATTCCTGCCTGCAGGACCAGTTCATGGGCAAGCTGCTCGGTCTGCCGATGGGCATGGCGCCCTGCTACACCTTGCACTCTCAGGTCACCGTGGAAGGCCAGCAGATGGCCACCGAACTGCTCACTGCAGCGGGCGCCAACTTCTTCATGGACGTCTACCTGAGCACCGACCGGATGCTCGCCTACTTCGACACCAGTGCCCACGACAACCAGACCCTGAGGGAAGTCCACGACCTGGCACCGGCCCCGGAGTACCTGCGCTGGGCGCTGTCGCGGGGCATCTTCGAGCAGGACAGCCACGGCAATGTCAGCCGCGGCCCGAACTGGGGCAACCCGCGCATATTTTGCGAGTCGGACATCGACTTCCAGCGCCTGAGCGAGTCCACCCCGGCCACCTACGGCTTCGACAACGCAGGGCCACGTCCGGCCAACCGGGTCTCGCGCACCGTGCGCGCCAACCTGGCGGTGGCCCGCGAAGCGATCTACGTCGACCTGCGCCCCACGGAAATCGCCGATATTCCGCTGCGCGAGCTGCACACCCGCGCCCCGGACAAGCTGGCCCACCTGCAGGACCCGGAACTTGGCGCCCGCCTGGCCGAGCAGGAGCTGCAAGGTCTGCAGCCCGAATACAACGACGTGCAGATCGTCATCTCCGACGGCCTCAGCGCCGAGGCCATCCACCACAACGTTCCCGACCTGCTGCCGGTGCTGCTGGACGGCCTGCGCAGCCGCGAACTGCGCATCGGGCAGCCGATCCTGGCGCCTTATGGCCGGGTCAAGCTTGCCGAGTCGGTGGGCGAGGCATTGCAACCACAGCTGATTGTCGTACTGATCGGCGAGCGCCCCGGTGGCGATGCCCTGGCTTCGCGCAGCATGTCCGCCTACCTGGGCTACCGCCTGCCGGACGACAAAGCACGCGAGCAGGCAGCCCGCTTCAGTGGCAACGCCGACATCCGCTACGAATACACGGTGATCTCCAACATCTACAGCGGCGGCCTGCCACCCATCGAGGCCGGCAGCGTGGTGGCCGAGAAAGTCTTCGAAATTCTCAAACACCGTGCCGCCGGTAACCGCCTGGAAAGGCTGCTGAAAAAGCAGGCCTCCTGAACGATCTAATTTCAACGCATTCCAGGAGACTGAAATGACAACCTACTCCCACAGCATTGGCGGCCAGACCTGGCGCTTCGACAGCCTGCGCGAACTGCTGGCCAAGGCCAGCCCGCTGCGCTCGGGCGATTGCCTTGCAGGCATCGCAGCAGACAGCGACGCCGAGCGTGCCGCGGCACAGATGACCCTAGCCGACGTACCCCTCAAGCAGTTCCTGACCGAAGCGGTAATTCCGTACGAAAACGACGAAGTCACCCGGCTGATCGTCGACACCCATGACGCCGCCGCTTTTGCTCCGGTCAGCCACCTTACGGTGGGCGGCCTGCGCGACTGGCTGCTCGGTGACCAGGCCGACGAAGCCAGCCTGCGCGCCCTGGCGCCGGGGCTGACGCCCGAAATGGCGGCGGCGGTCTCGAAGATCATGCGCGTGCAGGACCTGATCCTGGTCGCGCAGAAGATCCGTGTGGTCACCCGTTTTCGCAACACCATGGGCCTGCGTGGCCATATGTCCACGCGCCTGCAACCCAACCACCCGACTGACGATCCGGCGGGCATCGCCGCCAGCACCCTCGACGGGCTGCTCTATGGCAACGGCGACGCCATGATCGGCATCAACCCGGCGACCGACAGCATGGGCTCGATCTGCACACTGGTGGAGATGCTCGACGCCGTCATCCAGCGCTACGAGATCCCGACACAGTCCTGCGTGCTGACCCACGTCACCAGCTCCATCGCCGCCATCGAACGCGGCGCGCCGCTGGATCTGGTGTTCCAGTCCATCGCGGGTACCGAAGCGGCCAACGCCAGCTTCGGCATCAGCCTCAAGGTGCTCCAGGAAGGCTACGAGGCCGGCCTTAGCCTCAAGCGCGGCACGCTGGGCAATAACCTGATGTACTTTGAAACCGGCCAGGGCAGCGCGCTGTCGGCCAACGCCCATCATGATGTCGACCAGCAGACCTGCGAGGCCCGTGCGTACGCGGTGGCCCGTCATTTCAACCCGTTTCTAGTCAACACCGTGGTCGGTTTCATCGGCCCGGAATACCTCTACAACGGCAAGCAGATCATCCGCGCCGGTCTGGAGGACCACTTCTGCGGCAAGCTGCTGGGCGTGCCCATGGGCTGCGACATCTGCTACACCAACCATGCCGAAGCTGATCAGGATGACATGGACATGCTGCTGACCCTGCTGGGCGCCGCCGGCATCAACTTCATCATGGGCATTCCGGGTTCGGATGATGTGATGCTCAACTACCAGACCACTTCCTTCCACGACGCGCTTTATGCGCGAAAGGTGCTGGGCCTGCGTGCGGCGCCAGAGTTCGAAGAATGGCTGGCACGCATGGGCATCCTCCACCAGCAGGATGGTCAGCTGCGTATGGGTAACGACCTGCCACCCGCCTTCCGTCAGGCGCTGGCCCAGCTGTCCTGAGTCTTTCCTGATTTTTTCATGCAGAGGTACGCATGTCCGAACAGACCCCCACCACCGAAAACCCCTGGCAGGCGCTGCGTCAGCTGACCCCTGCGCGCATCGCCCTGGGCCGCGCCGGCACCAGCCTGCCAAGCCGCGCCCAGCTCGACTTCCAGTTCGCCCACGCCCAGGCGCGCGACGCCGTGCACCTGCCGTTCGACCACAGCGTCCTGCGCGAGGAGCTGCACAACCTCGGCCATAACACCCTGCTGCTGCGCAGCGCTGCCGGGGACCGGCATACCTACCTGCAGCGCCCTGACCTGGGCCGCCGTCTGGATGATGAGTCTGCTGCAATGCTGGACGCCCACGTCAAGGAGCACGGCGGCGGCCACGACCTGGCCATCGTCATCGCCGACGGTTTGTCATCGCTTGCCGTCAGCCGCCATAGCCTGCCCTTCCTCAAGCGACTGCTCGATCAGGTGACAGCCGAAGGCTGGTCGCTGGCCCCGATAACGCTGGTGGAGCAAGGCCGGGTGGCGGTTGCCGACGAGATAGGCGAACGGCTGAAGGCGAAGATGACAGTGATTCTGATCGGCGAGCGGCCCGGCCTAAGCTCACCGGACAGCCTCGGTCTGTACTTCACCTATGCCCCCCGGGTTGGCCTCAACGACGCCTATCGCAACTGCATCTCCAACGTACGCCTGGAAGGCCTGAGCTACGGCATGGCCGCCTTCCGTTTGCTGTACCTGATGCGCGAAGCCTGCCGCAGGCAGCTCTCGGGCGTCGACCTCAAGGACGAAGCCGAAGTACCGACCTTGGAAAACAAAGGACCTGGCAACTTCTTGCTACCAGACAAGACGTGAACCAATACGCGGCGCCAGCCGCGTTCTCCGGCTTCTGAGCCGCCAGCCGAATCCCCTCAATACGCCGCTGCGCCGTTACCCTCCTTGTTCCGTTTCCACCCGCCGCCCGGTAAATCGCCGCGGCGGCGCGCCCGTCCTTGACCTTCCGCCAAGCGTGTAAGCGGCAGAGACAGGCGTCTTGCCGGCTACCACAGTGTAATGGTCTACATATTGCTTGCTTTCCAGCTTCCAGGCTTGTAGGTCTGGCCGCTTGAGGGAACGCCACAAACCCGACTGGAACATCACTGCCGCAATAACAATAAAAAGGGCTTCAGCAATGTTCAAACAGAAGAAGTTCAAGCAGGCGACGCTGATTCTGGTTGCCGTTACTGTCATCCTGATCTTGCCGAACCTGACTCGCCTGATTGGTTGAACACCAGTCTCAAACGAATCGAGAGAGAGCCATGTATAAGCTGCTCGCGCTACTTATGACCTTCACCACCGCCGCCGCGGCCGGTGAGGTCGACCGGCCGGCGGCACTTGCCGCCTTACAGAACCCCGACACCGTCCTGATCGATGTCCGCACCGCGCCGGAACACGCGCAGGGTGCGCTGCCCGGCGCGCTTCGCATCGAAACCGCTGACTTGGCTCAGCGCATCGCTCAAGTCGCACCTGACAAAGACACGCCCATCGCACTCTACTGCCGCAGTGGCCGGCGCTCGTCCGCCGCCCAGGACCTACTGCTCGAGATGGGCTACACCCAGGTCATCAACGCCGGCGCTTACGAGCAACTGCGCGGGCACGCTCCCTCCCGCTGACGACGTTTCGGCTGCGGCGCGACGCCTGCCTTTATCAGCCAATTCACCCCAACAAGGAACTAATGCTTGGCAAAGGCTACTGAAAAGTAGCCATTGCCGGCGCTTGGCCGCGTCTGTCACAGGAGGTAATTGATGAACTGGGAAGCGATGCTGAACGAAACGCTGTGGATCAACATCGCCATAGTCGCGGGCGCCACCTTTGTCAGCTATCTGGTGCTGCAAACCGTCCTCAAGATCGTCACCAGCCGCCTACGCAAACTGGGCAAGGGATCGCCCAGCGGCTTTGCCGGCATCGTCGCGGAAATGCTCAGCCGTACCAGCCAGCTGCTGCTGATCGCGATGTCGCTGCTGATCGGCCTGAAGTTCGCGGAGCTACCTGATCGCTGGGAATCGGCCATGTCCCATGGCTGGTTCATAGCACTGGCGTTCCAGATCGCGCTCTGGCTCGATACCGCGGTGCATCTGTGGATGGACAGCCTCACGCGCGACGGCAAGGCACGCAATCCGGTGACCACCACCATCATCGGCATCATGCTGCGCATCGTCGTCTGGACCATGATGCTGTTGTCTATCCTGGCCAACCTAGGCGTAGACATCACCGCCATGGTGGCCAGCCTGGGTGTGGGCGGCATCGCCATTGCCCTGGCCGTGCAGACGTTGCTCAGCGACGTTTTCGCCTCGCTTTCCATCGGAATCGACAAGCCGTTTGAGATCGGTGACTTCGTGGTCTTCGGCGATATCGCCGGCAACATCGAACATATCGGTCTGAAAACCACACGCATCCGTAGCCTGAGCGGCGAGCAGGTGGTGTGCGCGAACGCCGACCTGCTTTCGCAGACGATCCACAATTACAAGCGCATGAATACGCGACGGATCGTTTTCAAGTTCGGCATCAGCTACAAGACCCCTGCCAACAAGCTGCGTGAGATCAGCCAGCTGCTGCGCAAGATCATCGATGACATCGAGATGGCCAAGTTCGACCGGGCGCATTTCTTCGCCTTCGATAACAGCCAGCTGACCTACGAAGTTGTCTACATCATGCAAACCGCCGACTACAACGCGTACATGGACGTGCAGGAGGAGATCAACCTGCGGCTACTCGAAGGCGTGCACGAGCTGGAAGTGGACTTCGCGCATCCCATCCGCCAAGTGGAATTCATTGGCGGTAATCTGCCGGAAATGTTGGTCAGCCAGGTGCAGCAGGAGCAGCCGACGACGCCAAAGCCAGCGTCGTCGGCTTCCTGATTGAAGCATTGGGCGGCTCGATGCCCAAGTGCTCAGTCGCGCCGAATACTTCGGTGCGCATCGATCAGCTGCTGCACCACGCCGGGATCGGCCAGCGTCGAAAGATCGCCCAGCGAATCGAAATCATCCATGGCTATCTTGCGCAGCAGGCGCCGCATGATCTTGCCCGAGCGCGTTTTGGGCAATGCCGCCGCCCACTGCAGGGTATCCGGCACGGCAATCGGGCCGATTTCATGGCGCACCCATTGTTGCAGCTCCTTGCGCAGCGAATCGCTTGGCTGCTCGCCATGCAGCAGCGTGACGTAGACATAGATGCCCTGCCCCTTCACCGGATGCGGTACACCGACCACCGCCGCCTCGGCCACCTTGGGATGGGCGACCAGCGCACTTTCGATTTCCGCCGTACCCATGCGGTGCCCGGAGACGTTCAGCACATCATCCACACGCCCGGTGATCCAGTAATAGCCATCCTCATCGCGGCGCGCGCCATCGCCGGTGAAGTACATGCCGCGGAAGGCCTTGAAGTAGGTATCGACGAAGCGGTCGTGGTCGCGATAGAGGCTGCGCATCTGGCCCGGCCAGGAGTCGAGAACTACCAGATTGCCTTCGGCCGGCCCTTCCAGCAGGTTGCCCAGGTTGTCTACCAGGCCGGGCACCACACCGAAGAAAGGCCGGGTCGCAGAACCCGGCTTCAGCGCAGTGGCGCCTGGCAAGGGGCTGATCAGGATTCCGCCCGTCTCGGTCTGCCACCAGGTATCGACGATGGGGCAGCGCGACTGTCCGACGGTTTCGTAATACCAGTGCCAGGCCTCGGGATTGATCGGCTCGCCAACGGTTCCGAGCAGGCGCAGGCTCGAACCATCGGCGCCCGCAACCGCCGCGGCCCCTTCGGCCATCATCGAGCGTATCGCCGTAGGCGCGGTATAGAGGATGTTGACCTTGTGCCTGTCGATGATCTGCGCAATACGCGTGACATCCGGGTAGTTGGGCACCCCCTCATACATCAGCGTGGTCGCGCCGTTGGCCAGCGGGCCGTAGATGATATAGCTGTGCCCGGTGATCCAGCCCACATCAGCGGTACACCAATAGACCTCACCGGGACGATAGTCGAACACGCGCTCATGGGTCAGGGCTGCATACAGCAGGTAGCCACCCGAGGTGTGCAGCACACCCTTGGGCTTGCCGGTGGAGCCGGAGGTATAGAGGATAAACAGCGGTTCCTCTGCGCCCATTTCCTTGGGCGCGCAAACTTCGCCGGCCACATGCATCAGCTCGTGATACCAAACATCACGGTGCTGATTCCATTTGATGTCGCCGCCGGTGCGACGCACCACGATGATCTTCTGCACGCAGCGGGTGCGAGGATTGGTCAAAGCTTCATCGACATTGGCCTTCAGCGGCACAGTCTTGCCGCCACGCAGGCCTTCGTCGGCGGTGATCACCACTTTGGAGTCGCCATCGATGATGCGCCCCGCCAGCGCTTCGGGTGAAAAGCCGCCAAACACTACCGAATGAATCGCACCAATACGGGCGCAGGCCAGCATCGCCACCGCCACTTCAGGGATCATCGGCATATATATGGTCACCACATCGCCGCGATGCACATCCTGCCCGCGCAGGGCATTGGCGAAGCGGCTGACTTCCTGGTGCAATTCGCGATAGGTGATACGCCGGCAGTCGGCGGGGTCGTCACCTTCCCAGATGATCGCCACCTCATCGCCGCGCGCCTGCAGGTGGCGGTCCAGGCAGTTGGCCGACACGTTCAGCGTGCCGTCTGCGAACCACTTGATATCCACATGGTGGTCTTCGAAGGAGGTCTGTTTGACTCGGGTGAAGGGCCTGATCCAGTCCAGGCGCGCCGCCTGTTCACGCCAGAATCCTTCGGGGTTCACCACTGATTGCTGATATAGAGCCTTGTATGCGGCTTCATCGGTCAGCGACCCCGCCGCCACTTCGGGCCGCACGGGGTACAGGGACGCAGTGCTCATGGGCAGTCACCTCATGTCATGGCAAGCAGGCTGTTGAAAGCTACCTGCGTTGGCAATACGTCGTTAAAAACAGCCTCAAAATGCTCATTTACAACAGTAAACTCCGCTTTTTCGGTTGTTTTGACTCGCTGCGCTCACCCTTCGGGCCAGCCTTCGGTTGTTACTCCCGCTGGTCGTTGCGCCTCGTCTTGCCTACCTCGCCTACGCTTTCATCAGCCCGCTAGTTGTCACTCCTGTCTCGCAGGCGAAACCCTGTTCCCATCCACGCGCCTGGCAGACATTGCGTTTGATTCCCGCTGGTGCGGATGCGTTCCTTCGCCGTCACGCCCCGCCCCGGCTTTCACCAGCATAGACCGGCTACGGCACGGTCGAGATTGCCCTGCACGGCGGCGCTCGGTCATGCTCACCCACGAATGACAGTACACAGGTAGCGCAACCATGGAACAACACGGCAATGTCCTGCCCCTGCATGGCATCAAGGTCATCGAGATGGGTCAGCTGATCGCCGGCCCCTTTGCCAGCAAGCTGCTGGGCGAATTTGGCGCCGAGGTGATCAAGATCGAACCACCGGGCACCGGCGACCCGCTGCGCAAATGGCGCAAGCTCAAGGACGGCACCTCCCTCTGGTGGCATGTGCAGTCACGCAACAAGCACTCGCTCACTCTTGATCTAAGGGAGCCTGAAGCCCAGGACATAGTGCGCCAGCTGGTAGCCGAAGCCGACGTGGTGGTGGAGAACTTCCGCCCTGGCACTTTGGAAGAATGGGGGCTTGGCTGGGAGGCGTTATCGCAGCTCAACCCGCGCCTGATCATGCTGCGCATCTCCGGTTACGGCCAGACCGGCCCTTACCGCGACCGGCCGGGCTTCGGCGTGGTCGGCGAGGCAATGGGCGGCCTGCGCCACCTGACCGGATATCCTGGCCAGCCGCCGGTGCGGGTCGGGGTCAGCATCGGCGATTCGCTGTCCTCGCTATACGGCGTGATCGGCGTGCTATTGGCTCTGCAAGAGCGCCATCGCAGCGGCATCGGTCAGCAGATCGACGTGGCGTTGTACGAATCGGTATTCGCCATGATGGAAAGTCTGGTGCCTGAATACGACGCCTTCGGTTATGTGCGCGAACCGGCCGGCAGCGCCCTGCCCGGTATCACGCCGTCCAACTCCTACCTCTGCAAGGATGGCAGTTACGTGCTGATCGCCGGCAATGGCGACAGCATCTATAAGCGTTTGATGACCCTGATGGACCGCCAGGACCTGGCCGACGACCCGCGCTTCGTCCACAACGACGGCCGCGCCCAGCATGCCGAGCTGATCGACAGCGCCATCGGTGAATGGACCGCACGCCTCAGTCGCGACGAAGTGTTGGAAGCGCTCAAGACCGCCAGCGTGCCATCAGGCTACCCCTACACTGCGGCCGATATCGTCGCCGACCCGCATTACCTCGCGCGGCAGATGATTGAGCAGACCTTGACCTCCGCCGGCCCGCTGAAAGTACCTGGGGTACTACCCAAACTTAGCCGCACCCCCGGACGAATCGGCCAGGGCGGCCCACAATTAGGTGAGCACACCGAGGACATTCTCGCCGGCCTCGGCCTGAGCGAAGCGCAGCGCCAGGGTCTGCGCGAACGCGGCATCATCTGATATGCGACCTTTGCAGCCAGCCAGGCGGCCCAGCTGGGCTGCCTGGCACGGTGAATACCCGAATAAATGCACGCCCCGATCAGCAAATCCGATGCTGGAAACAAGCCTTTTCAGCAAGTTCCGGAATAGATACCCCGCCTCGTTCGCCATTTGCCACAGAGCGTGGTATATTCCGCTCGCTTTTGCACGTCAGGCCATGAGCTGCCAGACGTGATTTCAACTGTCGACTGACGACTGCCGGCACTCTTGGCGACAGGCCGGGGCGGCGAAGCAAGAAGCCTTCGCCCATGCTCAGGATCGCAACGTGCGATCCCTTCCTGTACGCCTTCTCAGCTCGCAACCCCTCGAGCTACAGCTCGACCATGTCTGCAATGTGCGGCAAAACGGGTTGCTTATAAAACGCCTGCCGTATTTACGGCCTAGCGTCGCGCCGGCGGTGCTTGAGGCTATAAAGGAGTTTTTGTGTATCAGCTCGCCCTACCCACCGTTCTACTTCTATTGCTGGGCTTCTACGGCCTGACGTTTTTGGTCTCGACGCGCATCGTGCAGAAGAAGGAAAACGTAGACAGCTACATGGTTTCCAGCAATGAAGTGGGCTTCGGCATGTCAGCCGCGAGCATGACCGCTACCTGGATCTGGGCCGCTTCCTTCTACGCCGCAGCCAGCGCAGGCTACAAGTACGGCCTATCCGGCGCCCTGCACTACGGTTTCTGGGGCGCGCTGATGATTCTGTTCATCTACCCCTTCGGCAAGCGCTTCCGTCAGCTGGCACCAAAGGCGCACACCCTCGGCGAAATCATGCATGCCCGCCACGGGCGCTCCAGTCAGATGATCCTTGCCGGCTCCAATATCCTCGGTAGCTGCATCAGCCTCACAGTCAACTTCACCGCGGCAGGTGCACTGGTCGAAATCCTCTCGCCGCTGAGCTTCGTGCATGGCGTGCTTTTCGCCGGCTTCGGCGTCCTCTCCTATACCCTCTGGTCGGGCTTCCGCTCTTCGGTGCTGACCGATTTCGGCCAGTTGGTAGCCATGATCCTCGCTGCGGTCATCATCATTCCGATGATCTTCTTCCAGCTGGGCGGACCAGAACTGTTCGAAACTGGCATGGCACGTTTGGCGCCGGAACAGGCGAGCTTCTATTCACCGACGGCAATCCTCGAACAAGGCGCACCCTTCTTCGTCGCCGTACTGGCCTACGCCATCGGCAACCAGACCATTGCCCAGCGCCTGTTCGCCGTGCGCGAAGACCTGATCAAACCGACCTTCCTCACCGCGACTGTCGGCTACGGCGCCATCGTCATCGGCCTCGGCATGCTCGGTCTGCTGGCGCTGCTGGCTGGCGTCGAACCCATCGACGGCGATCTGAACAACCTGATCCCGCAGATGGCGTCAAACTACCTGCCGCCGTTCATGATCGGGCTGCTGTTCATCATGGTAATCGGCTCGCTGTCCTCAACCGCCGACTCGGACCTGTCAGCACTGTCCTCCATCGTGATGACCGACATCTACGGCAAGACACTGGCCAAGAACAAACCCAACCCGACCGTGATGCTGCGCGTCGGCCGCCTGACCATGATCGTTGCGACCATGGTTGGTGTGGTCTTCGCCAGCCTCAAGCTCGACATCCTCACCATGCTGATCTTCGTCGGCGCGCTCTGGGGCTCCATCGTCTTCCCGGTGATCGCCAGCCTGTTCTGGGATCGCGTCACCAACAAGGCATTCACCTGGGCCGCGCTTTCGGCGTTCCTGATGTTCCTGGTCAGCCGCTTCGAGCTGGTTACGATGGATGGCGTTATGGGCGTTTTCTTCGAGCTCTGTGCATCCGTTGGCGGCGGCGTGGTGATCGGCCTAATGACCTTCGGCTTCTTCGGCCGCCGTGCCGGCATCCTGCTCGGCACGCTTGCAGCGCTGGCGCTGGCGCCGTTCGCTGTGGGCTTCCTGCGTGACTACACCGTTCTGCTCAGCTCACTGACCGCTTACGGCGTCAGCATGGTTGTTTGTGTGGCCATCAGCCTGCGCAACCAGAAGCGCTTCGACTTCGATCGGATCGGCCAGCAGGTCGTCGCCTTCCAGACAACTGAACACGAAATTGAAACCAAGACTAAAGAAAAGGAGAACATCCCATGTCCAGTATCGCTCTGACTGCCTATGTCCTAATCTGGCCTGCCATGGCCACCGCCGTGCTCGGCCTGCTCTGCTTCGGCCTCGCCAACGACATCCGTATCGCCAAGCGCGACGGAACCGACCTGGTCTGATCCAGTCGGGAATATCCCACTGCTATAAATGAGAAAGGCCCGCAGGTGACTGCGGGCCTTTTTGTTACAGCACCAGTGGCTACGGCTGGTTGGCCGAAAGCGCAGCGTCGATCAGTTCCTTGCCGATCTCGCCTTCGAACTTCTTCCACACCGGCTGCATCGCCTCACGCCACTTGGCACGTTGCTCGGGAGTCAGCTCGATGATTTCGCTGGCACCTGACTTGGCAATCTCATCCCGCGCTTCGCGATTTAGATCGTCCGCCTGACGGTTCACCTCGACAGTAACCTCCTGCATGATCGCTTTCAGCTCGCCACGCAAGTCTTCCGGCAGGCCGTTCCAGAACTTGGTGTTGGTGATCACCATGTAGTCGATCACGCCGTGCTCGGAATGGGTGAAGTACGGCTGCACTTCATGGACTTTCTGGCTGTAATAGTTCGACCAGGTATTCTCCGTACCATTGACCACACCGGTCTGCAGGCCTTGGTAGACCTCTGCGAAGCTCATTTTGCGTGGGTTGGCACGGAGCGCCTTGAACTGCTCGTCAAGTACGTTGGAGGCCTGCACGCGGAACTTCAGCCCGCGAGCATCCTTGGGCTCATGTAGCGCCTTGTTGGACGACAGCTGCTTCATGCCGTTGTGCCAGTAGGCCAGGCCGGTGATCCCCTTGTCTTCCATGCTGCTGAGCAACTTCTGGCCTTGCGGGCTCGCCTGGAAGCGATCGACGGCCTCGATGTCGTCGAACAGGAACGGCAGGTCGAAAATTTGGATGCCTTTGTTGTAGTGCTCGAACTTGGCCAGCGATGGAGCAAGCAATTGCACGTCGCCAAGCAGGAGAGCTTCCATTTCTTTGCCATCACCAAACAACGACGAGTTCGGATAAACCTCGACCCTGACCTTACCTGGCAAGCGCTCCTCAGCCAGTTTTTTGAACAGCAGAGCGCCTTGTCCCTTCGGTGTATTGTCCGCGACAACGTGGGCGAACTTGATGCTGATGGGAGCGGAGGCCGGCTCGGCCGCCTGGACCAGGCCGGCCACTGACAGAGAAATTGCGCAGGCGAGTGTTTTGATGGTGCGATGGATCATGCTTGTACCCTCTTGTTTTTGTCGAATCGGTACGCTCGCAGGCAGGCGCCCCTTCTTCAGGGAGTCGCTTGCCCGGCACGTTGCAGAAGGCGGCGGGCACGACCGATGACAGGGGCATCGACCATTTGTCCGTCCACCACGAACACCCCTTCACCACTGGCTCCAGCGGCAAGGATGCGATTGGCCCAGTCAAGCTCCTCGGCGCTGGGCATAAGCGTTTCATGCACCACGGCGACCTGGCTGGGATGAATGCACAGCACTCCGCCAAAGCCCATTTCGCTGGCGTTGGCGGTAAAGGTGGCGAGGCCATCGAGGTTCTTGATATCGGGGAACACGCTGTCCAGCGGCGCGGCCAGACCGGCCAGGCGCGACTGCAGCACGATGGCGTAGCGCGCCTGGTCGAGCATGCGTTCGGCGCCCACCGTGCCGCTGGCTAGCCCTAGGTCCAGGCCCAGATCCAGCGCGCCAAATGACAGGCGCTCGACGCCCTGGGCATGGGCGATCTCGGCCAGATGGGCGAGCCCTCGCGCACTCTCGATGATCGGCCACACAGGCTTGTCGCAGCCGGCCACCAGGGCCACCTGCACAGCGCTTTCCACCTTCGGCAGCAGCACGCCGATCACACCGGGATGACGTACGCACAGGGCCAGGTCGTCGGCCTGCTCCGGATGCGTCGGTGCGTTGATGCGCACCAGTACCCGCGCTTGCGGGTTCTCGGTGAGAAAGGTGTCGAGATTGGCCCGAGCCTCACGCTTCAGGTTCTCGGCGACGGCGTCTTCCAGATCGACGATGACCGCGTCGGCGCCAGTAGCCAGCGCCTTGGGAATCCGCTCCGGCCGAGTGGCCGGAACAAACAGTGCGGTACGGATGATGACTGTATTCATGGGTTCCTTCCTCGGCGCGGTCACACCGCGCCCTCTTCGTGCAGACGTTGGATGTCACCGGCGGCATAGCCCAGCTCGGACAGCAGCGCATCGGTGTGCTGGCCCAGCGCCGGGATCGGGTCCATACGCGGGCTGAAGGCTGTGTTGCGCCCCGGCGGCAGCAAGGCCGGCAGCTTGCCGGACGGGCTGTCCACCTCGCTCCAGCGCCCGCGGGCCTTGAGCTGCGGGTGCGCCCAGACACCGGCCATATCGTTGACGTGGGCGTTGGCAATGGGTGCGTTGTCCAGACGGGTGATGACTTCCTCAGCGGTAAGCTTGGAAAACGCCTCGACGATCAGGGCACGCAGCTCGGCGCGGTTTTCCGAGCGTTTGAAGTTCGCCGAAAAACGCTCGTCCTGGGCCAGTTCCGGCTGCAGCAGCACCTTCTCGCAGAACAGCAACCACTCACGCTCGTTTTGCAGACCGAGCATCACCGTGCCGCCGTCGCCGGTCGGAAATGGCCCGTAGGGGTAGATGGTGGCGTGGGCCGCGCCGGCACGCGGCGGCGGCATAGCGCCCTGGTAGGCGTAATACAGTGGATAGCCCATCCATTCCACCAGGCTTTCCAGCATGGAAACGTCAATGCGGCTGCCAACGCCGGTCTTGTCGCGCAGCATCAACGCCGAGAGCACGCCGGTGTAGGCGTACATGCCGGCGGCGATGTCGGCGATGGAGCAACCAGCCTTGGCCATTTCGGTATCGCCCGGCCCGCCGGTGACGGAAAGAAAGCCACCCTCGGACTGGATCAGCAAGTCGTAGGCCTTCTTCTGCTCGTAAGGGCCGCCTTCGCCGTAGCCGGAAATGTCGCAGACGATCAGGCGCGGATAGCGCTCGTGCAGCGCCTCGAACGACAGCCCCATGCGTGCCGCAGCGCCGGGTGCCAGGTTCTGCACCAGCACGTCGGCCTTGGCCAGAAGCTGCTCCAGCACCGCGTCGGCGCCCGGCTTTTTGGCATCCAACGTCAGGCTTTCCTTGGAACGGTTGGTCCAGACGAAGTGCGAAGCCAGGCCATCGACACGCTCGTCGTAGCCCCGGGCGAAATCACCGGAGCCGGGCCGCTCGACCTTGATCACCCGCGCGCCGAGATCGGCCAGCTGGCGCGTGCAGAACGGCGCGGCGATGGCGTGCTCGAGGCTGACCACGGTGATACCGTCGAGCGGGCGGGGTTTGGCGGTTGTGTCGTTCATATCGGGTTCCTGCAAATTCGGCGTAGGGTGGAAAACGGCAAAGCCTTTTCCACGCGTTCGTTCAAGTCCCAGCAGCGCTTTCGCCGTTCTGGTGGATGAGGCTTCGCCGTCATCCACCCTACGGTCAGGCCAGCTCGTCCAGCCGTTCCAGCTCGCGCAAGCGCCAGACCTTGTCGATCAAGGCGCCCGCCTCGTCCGCGCTGCGTGCGCCGGAGAACTGCACCAGACGCCGAAACTTGTCCTCCAGCTCGGCGCGGCTCAGGGTGTTGCCCGGATCGCCCTTGGGTTCGTCGATAGAACCGTGCAGGGTGCGGCCGTCTTTTGTGTTCACCTCAACACGGCCGAGCCAGCGCGCCGGATAGGCATCGTCCACCTGGGCGTCGAGCATCATCGAAACCTTCTCGCGGAACTGGCCGACGCGCGGATCGGTAAGCGCGTGGGTATGGAATTCGGTCAACCCGGCCTTGCCATAAAGGGCGATCAGGCCCAGCACCGTGCCCATTGAGAACTTGGCCTGGTGCACGGTCTGCGGCACCACCACGCGACCCAGCACGTCAATGGCGCCCTGGTGCACGCGGGTCGTGACGCTGGCGATGTCGTCGGCGCTGAGCTTCTCGCGCTGCATCAGGTCCAGCAGCGCGTCGGCGGCCGGATGGGTGTGGCGGCAGGACGCGTGGAACTTGAACGAGGTCTCGGCCAGCGCCCAGCGGCTGCCGAGGCGATCGGACAACGCGGCCGGGTTGGCATCCTTCGACATCCCCGCCGCCATGCCCTGCTCGCCTTCGAGAATGTTCTGCGCGCCGGTCAGCCCGTCTCTGGTCAGATAGGCCGCCAGCAGGCCATCGGCGGCAGCCTTGGCGGTGTGCAGCTGCTTGGAGTCAGCAGCATCACGAAGGAATTCCCACAGGCCGGCGGCCTGGGTGCCGGCGCTGCCCAGCAGGTTGGTGAACTGCTTCTGGTCGAAGCCCATCAGCTTGCCCACCGCCACGGCGGCAGCCAGGGTGCCGACGGTCGCGGTGGTGTGGAAGATGCGATAGTGCGAGCGACCGAGGAATTCGCCGATGCGAATGCCCGCCTCATAACCGGCTACCGAGGCGACCAGCAGGTCGCGGCCGGATTTGCCGAGATCCTGCGCCGCTGCGAGTGCAGCCGGGAACACTACGGTGGCCGGGTGCAGCACCGAGCTGTTGTGCAGGTCGTCCTGCTCCACCAGGTGCGAGCTGGCGCCGTTCACCAGCGCGGCGAAATAGGCGCTGCTGCTCTTGCCGTTGACGAAGATGCGCGCCGGGCCGTCAGCCGGGCCCATCTGCTCGGCATAGCGCTCGAATAGCGGAATCGGGTGCGAGCCGGCGCTGGCCAGCGCAGAGGCCAGCCAGTCGAGAAAAAGGTCTTCGGTGCGGGCGAGCACGGCGTCGGGAATCTGCTCGTACTGCAGCCCGGCGAGAAATTCGGTCAATGCTTGGGTGTGCTGGCTCATGCTGTCAGCTCCAGATAATTGGACAGTTCAATCAGGTTCAGGTCCGGATCGCGCAGGTAGACCGAGCGGATCGGGCCGGTGGCACCGGTCCGCCGGACCGGGCCTTCAAGGATGGCCACGCCCTGCCGTTCGAGGTGATCGATGACCTCTTCCAGCGGGGTGGAAACGATGAAGCAGAGATCCGCCGAGCCCGGCATCGGCCGTTCGGCCTTCGGCTCGAACTCGCGCCCGGCCAGGTGCAGGTTGATCTTCTGCTGACCGAAGGCGAGCGCCTTGCGCCCTTCGCCGAACTCCACCGCCTGCATGCCCAGCACGCGGCAGTAGAAATCCGTCGTGACATCGATGTCAGCGACGGTCAGCACCAGATGATCGAGGTGGCTGATCTGCATGGCTTCTCTCCGGTCGTGGTTCGTAGGGTGGAAAACGACCGCAGGTCTTTTCCACCGCTGTGTTGCCTGTTCGATACGCGTGGAAAAGGCTTCGCCGTTTTCCACCCTACTCATCAACATCTCAACATCGGATCAAGCGCGAGCGAGCTAGCGCCGGGCAAGGCGGAGTCGTCCGAGAAAGCGCAGTGTGCTGAAGCACATGAGCATTTCGAGGGCGTTTCCAACGCCGCCCGACCGATGCGCAGCCGCGCCTGGACGATGTTCAGAACGAGCGCGGTAGCTCCAGCAGGTGCTCGGCCACGTACGACAGGATCAGGTTGGTGGAGATCGGCGCCACCTGGTACAGGCGCGTCTCGCGGAATTTGCGCTCGATGTCGTATTCGTTGGCGAAGCCGAAGCCGCCGTGGGTCTGCATGCAGGCGTTGGCCGCTTCCCAGCTCGCCTTGGCCGCTAGGTACTTGGCCATGTTGGCCGCAGCACCCGCGTTGCGGCCGGCGTCGTACTCTTCACAGGCGCGCCAGCGCATCAGGTCGGCCGCTTCCAGCTCGATATGGCCTTCGGCGATGGGGAACTGCACACCCTGGTTCTGGCCGATGGGGCGGCCGAACACCACGCGATCACGGGCGTATTGGGCCGACTTTTCGGTGAACCAGCGACCGTCGCCGATGCACTCGGCGGCGATCAGGGTGCGTTCGGCATTCAAGCCGTCGAGGATGTAGCGGAAGCCCTTGCCCTCTTCGCCGATCAGCGCGGACTCGGGGATCTCCAGGTTGTCGAAGAACAGCTCATTGGTCTCGTGGTTGACCATGTTGGCGATCGGCTGCACGGTCAGGCCGTTGCCGATGGCTTCGCGCAGGTCGACCAGGAAGATCGACATGCCGTCGGCCTTCTTCTTCACCTCGGCCAGCGGGGTGGTGCGGGCCAGCAGGATCATCAGGTCCGAATGCTGGATACGGGAGATCCATACCTTCTGGCCGTTGATGACGTACTTGTCACCCTTCTTCACCGCCGTGGTCTTGATCTTGGTGGTGTCGGTGCCGGTGGTCGGCTCGGTCACGCCCATGGACTGCAGGCGCAACTCGCCGCTGGCCAGCTTGGGCAGGTAGTAGCGCTTCTGCTCTTCGCTACCGTTACGCAACAGGGTGAACATGTTGTACATCTGGCCATGCACGGTGCCGGAGTTGCCGCCGCAACGGTTCACTTCCTCGAGGATAATCGAGGCTTCGGCCAGGCCCAGGCCCGAACCGCCGTACTCTTCCGGAATCATCGCCGACAGCCAGCCAGCTTCGGTCAGCGCCGTAACGAAGGCTTCAGGAAAGCCCTTTTCCTCGTCGATCTTGCGCCAGTATTCAGCCGGGAACTCAGCGCAGAGGGCGCGCACGCCTTCACGGATGGCGTTGTATTCTTCGTTCAGGTACGGATTCATGGTGCTTCCTCAATTCTTGTCGTTGTTGCGTGTACGTAGGGTGGATGTCGCTTTTCACATCCACCGAATCTCCGCTGTTCAGTCAAATTCCACTTCGGCCTTCTGCGCGACGCCGTCGGCGTTGCCCGCCCACAGCTCGGCCTTGCCCGGCGCCACGATGTGCCCGCCTACCTCGAAAGGCTGCGGCGCGATTAGCGGGCGCACACCCCGGTAGGAAAAACGGCGTACGCGTGCTTCTGGTATCGCCCGGCAGAAAGCGCGCAGGTTGAGGGTCGCGATCAGCGGGCCGTGCACCACCAGGCCCGGATAGCCCTCGGTCTCGGTGACGTAGGGCCAGTCGTAATGAATGCGGTGGCCGTTGAAGGTGACCGCCGAATAGCGGAACAGCAGCGTCGGCGTGGGCTCGACCGACTCGCGCCAGTTGCCGCTCGGCAATGGCTCGCCGCTGGAGAGCTTCGGCGGGGTCGGCTCGCGATAGACGATGTCCTGTTCCTCGCGGATGGCCAACCGGCCGTCCTGCGAATAATCGTGGCGCAGGGTGACGAACAGCAGCGACCCGGTGCGACCGACCTTTTCCTCGACGTTGAGAATGGTGGTGGTGCGAGTGGCTTCGCCGCCTACCTTCAACGGCTCGTGGAATTCCAGGCGCCCGCCGGCCCACATACGGTTGCGATCGCCGGCCGGTGGCAGGAAGCCGCCGCGGGCCGGATGACCGTCTTCACCGAGGCCGGACTCGGCGACGGTGTCCTGGAAGAAGCACCACTGCCACAGTGGCGGCAACGGTTCGCCATGGCCCGGATTAGGCTCGCCAAAGGTCGCGGCGATGCGTTGGATCAGGTTGCGGCTCAGTTGATCGTGAACGTCCTGGGTGCGTCCGATCCAGGCAGTCAAAGCAGAGTCGGTCATCGGTGTGGTCCGCGCTGTGTTGTTTTGCCGCAGGATGCTATGACGCTGGCGTTCCGAGAATTTGTATTTACCGACACCAGCGTTCGGCTATGCTGAACGCCTGTTGCCCCAGTGAGCGCCACAATGCATTTCGATCTGGCCGATCTGCGCCTGTTCATCCATATCGCCGAATCCCCCAGCCTGACCCAAGGCGCGCGGCGGGCGCATCTCTCCCCGGCGGCAGCCAGTGCACGAATCAAGGCGCTGGAAAGCCAGCTCGACAGCCGCCTGCTCTACCGCGACAGCCGTGGAGTGGAGCTGACACCGGCCGGCGAGAAGCTGTTGCAGCATGCGCGGCTGATCATGCGTCAGGTGGATTACCTGAAAAGCGAGTTCACCGAATACGGTACCGACTCGGCCGGGCACATCCGCATCTTCGCCAACACCACGGCCGTCACCGAGTTTCTGCCGGAAGTGCTGGCTGGCTTTCTCGCCCAGCGCCCCGGAGTGACCGTGGACCTGCAGGAGCGCCTGAGCCGCGACATCGTGCGTGGCGTGCTTGATGGCAGCACCGACATCGGCATCATCGCAGGTCCAGTGCAGGCCGAAGGCCTACAGGTACTGCACTTCAGTACCGACCGCCTGTTACTGGGCGTGCCTGTCGGCCACCCCCTGGCTGGCGAATCACGGATTACCCTGCGCCAGACCCTGGCCTACCAGCACATTGGCCTGCACGAAGGCAGCACCTTGCTGACCTTTCTGCGTGACCGGGTCGAGAAGCTCGGCAGTCAGCTGTCGCTGCGGATTCAAGTGTCCAGCTTCGAAGCGGTGTGTCGGATGATCGAAGCCGGGGTTGGCATCGGCATCATCCCCGAGTCCGCCGCGCGGCGGCACAGCCGCACCATGCAGCTGGCACTGGTGGAGCTGGACGAGCCCTGGGCGGTACGCGAACGCAGCATTCTGGTGCGCGAGCTGGATGCCCTGCCCGGCTCGGTACGAGCACTGATCGCCACCCTGGCACCCGATGTAACTAGCGAAACGAACGTTGCCCGGCCATTGCTGCCGAACGGCGGGTAGGCACGCTTCGCCGAAACCCTGCAGAGAGCTGACATGTCCGCACTGACCAACAGGCGGTTCCGCCTGTATCACCGAATCCTCGGCAGCATCGCATTCTTCCCTACGTTGATCGCCCTGGGCCTGGCCTGCCTGTGCCTGATCATCATCGTGCTGGAGCTGACCTGGTTGCAGCCCTACAAGGACCAGCTCGAGTTCGGCCTGGTAAAGAACGCCGAGAACGCCCGGCTGATTCTCGGCACTCTGGTCGGCGGGATTATCTCGCTGATGGTATTTAGCTTCTCCATGGTCATGGTGGTGCTCAATTCGACAGCCTCGTCGCTGTCGCCACGGGTAATCCCTGGGCTGATCAGCAGCCGCAGCCATCAGGTGGTGCTCGGCGTCTACCTGGGCACGATCATCGACTCACTGATGCTTATCTCCACCATCCAGGAAGGCAACGATATCAACGTGCCAAGCCTGGGAATCTTTCTGGCGCTCTTTCTGGGCGTGATCTGCCTGTGCCTGTTCATCTACTTCATCCGCTCGATCTCCCTGTCGATCCAAGTCGACTACATCCTCAACCGCGTCTACAAACAGACCCTGGGGCAGCTCCAGGACAGGCGCCGCCAGCTGGACAATCGCGAGGCGGTGCCCTGGCCCTCCGATGCCGGTTGGACGACGGTTCGCGCTCAACGCTCGGGTTACTTCAAGGCGCTGAACGCCACTGCCGCGCAGGTGCTGCTGCAGGAGCATGACGCCCGTATGACGGTGCAGGTGCATTACGGCTTTTTCGTAATGCCGGGGCATCCACTAATCCGCCTGGACCGTGAGCTGGACGAGGAATGCGTGAGCCAGCTACTGGATTGCTTTGACTTCTATGTCGAGGAGTATGCCCATCGGCACTTCTTTTTCGGCTTCAAGCAAATCGGCGAGATTGCCATTCGGGCATTGAGCCCCGGCATCAACGACCCCGGTACGGCCATCAAGGCAATCGACATGCTCGGGGTACTGCTGGCCGAACGCATGCGCTTGCCCACTCACGAAGTCATTCCAGCAGATGACCAGCCACGCATATTCATCCGCGAACTTGACCTGGACGCGATGCTGCAGCTGGCCTTCGGTCCCCTACGCCGCTACGGAGGCAGCGACCTGCACGTGCTGCTGACGCTGCTGCAGGCCTGCAAGAACCTGCTCTACGCCGCCGGCGAGAGCGCCCCCGAACAGGTACTGCTTCGCCACGCCAAGGCTGTTGTCGAACAGGCGGCGATCACCTTATCCGGTTCGTTGGATCGAGAGGCAATGGTCGAGGCGGTGCAATCTCTGAATCAGGCGGTACGTCATGCCGAGCCGCTGTCGTGCGCCCCACTGCGGGAATCCTAAGCGATCGCTGCTGCCCAACGACTACACTGAGAGCGGTATGTTGTAATGTCTCTATCGCACCTAACCTGTTTTTTCGCTTATTAATCAGCATGTTCTGCCTATCGACGCGCCAATGTCCGGCGTACCGGTATTCGCTTTAGCTGATTTCGTTACCTAAGGGTGTCGCCATGAAGTCCTTGATCGCCCCCATCAGCTCTCTGCTCGTTGGGGTTACGCTTTTGCTGCTTGGCCATGGCCTGCTCAACACGCTGCTGACGCTTCGCGGCGTGGCCGAAGGCTACTCCACCGGCATGATCGGCCTGCTGATGTCCGGCTATTTTTCCGGCTTTCTCATCGGCACCTGGCTGGCACCTTCGCTGATCCGGCGGATCGGCCACATCCGCACGTTTTCCTTCTACGCCGCGCTGGCTGCCACCGTGGTGCTGCTGCACGTAATGATCGTCAACCCCTGGGTCTGGCTAGTGCTGCGCGTGATGTACGGCGTCGCTTTGGTGACGCTGTACATCGTCATCGAAAGCTGGCTCAACGCCCAGGTCAACGGTGAAAAGCGCGGCCAGGTATTCGCCATCTACATGGCGGTGAACCTCGGCTCGCTGGCTGCGGCTCAGCAATTATTGGGGCTGGACAGCCCGATGGCGTTCACCCTGTTCGCCCTGGCAACCATCCTTATCGGCGGGGCGATGATGCCAATCACTCTCACTCGGCAGCCGCAGCCGACATTGCCCGACGTGCCGTCAACCGACCTCTTGCAGCTGGCACGCATCGCACCGCTGCCGTTGATGGCAGCCGGCATCTCGGGTTTCGCGCTGGGCGGCTTCTGGGGGTTGGCGCCGGTATACGCGGGCCAGGTGGGCTTTGATGCGACAGGCGTCGGCCTGATGATGAGCGTGACCATCCTCGGCGGCGCGGTCCTGCAATGGCCTATCGGGCTGCTCTCTGACCGTTTCGAGCGCCGCGTTGTGTTGCTCTGGGTGGTGACTCTGGCGGCAGCACTACCGCTGGCGGCGACGGTTCTCGAAGCCAGCACCGCGCTGTTGGGGCTGATGTTCGTCTGGGGCGGGCTGGCATTCTCGATCTATTCCATCGCCGTAGCGCAGATGGTCGACCACCTGAACCCTGACGAAATTCTGTCCGGCTCCAGCGGGCTACTGCTATCCAACGGCTTCGGCGCCGCTCTCGGCCCGGTGGCCGCCGGTGGGCTGATGCACCTGGCGGGACCAGTGGCGCTGCCGCTGTTCTACGCGGTGTCGCTCGGCGTACTGTCGTTCTACGCGTTCTATCGACCGCGCAAGGTCATGGATCTGATCACCGAGCCCCATGGCCATTTCACCCCGATACTGCGCACCAGCCCGACAGTGATGGAGCTGATGCCCGATGCGCCAGAAGTGCCACCGACCGAGGAGACGCTGGCCGAAGAGGATCTGGACGATCTGCCACCCTTAGAACCCGAGCCGGACGACGCGGAAACAGTTCAGGAGCCGGAGCCAGACCAGCGCACCGGATCCTGACCGCCTGCCGCGAAGGGCTCAAAAATCTACCTTGCCTCGCCCGGCCTTGATCGCGCCGCGTTTGCTCTTGCCCTCCAGCCTGCGCTTTTTCGAGCCCAGGGTCGGGCGTGTCGGGCGCCGCGCCTTCTCGACTTTCGTTGCGCTGTGGATCAGCTCGACCAATCGCTCCAGCGCATCGGCACGGTTCTGCTCTTGGGTCCGGTACTGCTGAGCCTTGAGGACGATCACCCCATCGGCAGTGATGCGACTATCACGCAGCGCCAGCAGCCGTTCCTTGTAGAAATCCGGTAGCGACGAAGCCTGGATATCGAAGCGCAGATGCATCGCGCTGGAGACCTTGTTGACGTTCTGTCCGCCGGCACCCTGCGCACGGATCGCGGTCAACTCGATCTCGCTGTCGGGCAGGTGAACGGCATTGGAGATTTCCAGCATCAGAAGCCTTCGTTGCTGAGGGATAAGCAGCGGCATTGTCCTATGACCCGGCGGCCGCCGACATGCTTTTACATGATTTCTCGCCGAAACGCTCCGGCGCTTCAGCTAAGGTAACGCCCCCGCTCCAATAGGACACTTCATGGACTCGATCACCCAGGCGCTACTGGGCGCCAGCGTGCAGGCCTCTCTGCTGGGCCGCTGGCAGGGCCGCAAGGCGCTACTTTATGGCGCCGTACTCGGCACCTTGCCAGACCTTGATGTAATCATCGACTACGGCGACGCGGTCGCCAACACGACCTACCACCGGGGCTTCAGCCATTCGCTGTTCGTCCTCAGCGTAGTAGCGGTGGTGCTGGCCTGGTTGATCCGACGAATACGTCCGCACCCGGATTACTCGGCGATGCGGCTGTTTCTGACGATCTGGCTGGTGCTAACCACCCACGTCACCCTGGATGCCTTCACCACTTATGGCACGCAGCTGTTCTGGCCGCTCACCTCGGCCCCGGTGGCCTGGTCCAGCGTGTTCATCATCGACCCGATGTACACCCTGCCATTGCTACTGGCCGTGCTCGCCGGCGCGATAGCGGGCTACGCCGGTCGGGCGACCCGCTGGGTCACCGCGGCGCTGGCGGTGTCGACCTGCTACCTGGGTTTCACGCTAGCCGGCAAACAGATGGCCGAACAACGGGTCGAGGCTCTGTTGGCACAGGAGAAGCTGCAGGTAGAACAGCTGTTCAGCGCACCGACGCCGTTCAACAGTCTGCTCTGGCGCGTGGTGCTGGTGGATGGCGAGGATTACTACGAAAGCCTGGTGAGCTGGTTCGACTCCGAGCCTCCCCGGCTGATACGCCTGCCACGGAACGAACAGCTCTCAACGCTGCTGACCGACTCGCCGCAACATGCGCGGCTGCAGTGGTTCACCGGGGGCGTGATGCGCTATGACGTCATTGGCCATCAGCTACTGGTCACCGACCTGCGGCTGGGCATGACCGGCTTCCACCCCTTCCGCTTCGCCCTGGCGGAGCAGCGGGACGGCGACTGGCGGCTGATCCAGCATGTCGAGCGCTTGCCCGCCGAACGCGGCGATATGAGCCGACTTCAGGTGCTCTGGCAGCGAATCTGGCAGCAGCACCCGGAAGTCCCGCTGGACGAATGGGCAGCGGACCTCAGCCGGCGCTAAGGCGCCGTGCCTGCCAGCGACCGATGCCGTATAGCAGGACGCCAAGGCCCAGCAGCAGGACAGCACGCAACCAGGTGCCAGCACTCTGCTGGGCCAGCAGTAGCAGGCACGAGAGGATTGCCAGCACCGGCATGATGGTTGGCGTGCGGAAGTGCGGCTCGGCGATGCGGTCCTTGCGCAGCACCAGCACGGCGACGTTGGTCGCGATAAAGACGAACAGAAGCAGCAGCACCACCGTCTCCGCCAGCACCGAGAGACTGCCAGTCACGGTCAGCAGCATTGCCACCAGGGTCGTCAGAACAATGGCCAACCAAGGCGTGCGCCGCCCCGGCAGTACGCGGATCAGCATCGTCGGCAGCAAGCCGCGATCCGCCATCCCATAAGCCAGTCGGCTGGCCATGATCATGGTCAGCAGTGCGCCGTTGGCCACGGCTATCAGGGCAATCAGCGCAAAAAGGTTCTCCGGCACGGCATAGCCCGTCGCGCGCACCACATCCAGCAAAGGCGCCGAGGATTCACCCAAAGCCTGCGGCGACAGTATCACCGAAGCCGCCAAGCCGACGCCCAGGTAGATCAGCCCCGCCACCAGCAGCGCGCCGAAAAGCGCTCGCGGGTAGACACGTCGCACGTCACGGACCTCCTCGGCGACATTGGCGGACACCTCGAAGCCGACATAGGAATAGAACGCTAGCAGCGCCGCGCCCAGCACCGCCACAGCCGGTGAAATGCCCGGCGTGAACTCCAGAACGCGCGCCGGCTCACCCGCACCGCCGAGCACAAAGCGCGCGGCCAGCACAATCACCAGAACCAGGCCGGACACCTCAATGAGCGTCATAACGATATTGGCGCCCATGGACTCGCGGATACCTCGCGCGTTGAGCAGCGCGATCAGTAGCAGAAACACCAGTGCAGTAGGCACCGCCGGAGTATCGAAGAAGGCGCCGAGATAATCGCCAGCAAAGGCCAGCGACAGGCCCGCCGCGCTGGTCACCGCAGCAGCAAGCATGGCGAACCCGACTAGAAACGACAGCAAGGGGCTGCCGAATGCACGCTCGGCGAACACCGCCGAGCCTCCCGCCTTGGGGTACTTGGTCACCAGCTCCGCGTAGGAACCTGCGGTGAGTAAGGCGAAACCCAAGGCCACCAGCAGTGGCACCCAGACCGCACCGCCCACCTGCACGGCAATCTTGCCCACCAGCGCATAGACTCCGGCGCCCAGCACGTCGCCAAGGATGAACAGGAACAGCGCCGGCCCGGTAATGGCGCGCCGCAAACGGGTCTGGTCGTCACCGTCCGGCGCAGAGGCGGTGGTTGGGGCAGTACGCATGAACAAGCTTCCTCGCAAGGGCTACGGCCACAGGCAAATGCCACCGCAGTGATCTGTCTAGATCGACACACCCACGTGGAGTTCAGCACCTCAGAAACAAAGACCCCGGCGCAAGGCCGGGGTCCGGGACATCGATGAAGCGGTTACCGCATCAGGTGCGGAACTGCTTGACCAGCGCCTGCAGCTCAGTGCCCAGGCGCGCCAGCTCGGCGCTGGCGCTGGCCGTCTGCTCGCTGGCACTGGCGCTCTGTTCGCCGATATCGTGTACCCGGGTCACGCTCTCGGAGATGTTTTCCGCCACGGCACTCTGTTCCTCAGCGGCGGCGGCGATCTGCTGGTTCATCTGCTCAATGGTGGACACCGACTCAGTGATACGCCCCAGCGCCACACCGGCCTCGTTGGCCAGCTCCACAGTGCGCTGCGTGAGATTGCGGCTGCTCTGCATCTTTTCGACCGCATCCTGCGCCACGCGCTGCAGATTGCGGATCAGGCCTTCGATCTCCTCGGTTGAATCATGGGTACGCCGTGCCAGTGCGCGCACTTCATCGGCGACCACGGCAAAACCGCGGCCCTGCTCGCCGGCACGCGCGGCTTCGATGGCAGCGTTGAGTGCCAGCAGGTTGGTCTGTTCAGCGACTGCACGAATCACTTCAAGCACGCTGCCGATGCGCCCACTTTCGGCATGCAGCGCCTCGATGGCATTAGCCGACTCTTCGACCTCACCGGCCAGGTTGCCCACCTGCACGACGGCATCCTGCACCACCAGGTCGCCCTGGCGAGCCTGGCGGTCGGCTTCGTTTGCCGCTTGCGACGCCTGCTCGGCGTTCTGTGCGACTTCCTGGACGGTGGCAGACATCTGGTGAATGGCAGTTACCACCTGTTCGGTTTCGACACGCTGCTTCTGCACGCCGGCGCTGGTCTGTGCTGTCACGGCAGAGAGCTGTTCGGCGGCAGTGGCAATCTGCCCGACACCACCGCCGATGCGCCCGATCAGGCTGCGCAGACTTTGCGTCATGTCGGCCATGGCCTGCTGCAACTGACCGAGCTCATCGCGCCGGGTAACACGCTGCGCCTGGGTCAGGTCACCGCCAGCGACCTGCTGCGCCAACTGCACGGTGTAGCGCAACGGCACCACGATCATGCGCGAGATCAGCGTGGCAGCGACCATACCGATCAGCGCCGCCAAGGCGGTAATCACTGCCAGCAGCAGGAAGGCATTGCTGCGCTGGGTCTGCATGGCTGCTGTCGCCTGGGCCAGTGCCTGGTCGGCTGCATCAAGGATACGCCGTGCCTGCCCCTCCATGGCCTGCTCCAGCGCAACCCGCGTACCACGGTTACCGCGGAACTCGGTAAAGGCCTTTTCATAGTTGCCGATGGCCGCCATTGCCCCATCCATCGTGGTTTGCTGGTCCTCATTGAGCCAGCGCTTGAGACCTTCGCCGATGCTTTGCACCTCGGCGAAAACCTCGTTCCAACTCTCAACCGCCGCCTGTGAGCTGTTGCCGATGTAGAGGCTCTCGTAGGTGCGCAGATCGAGAATCCGCTTGGTCAGACCCGACGTCGCCTCGGCAACGGTCAGCGGGTCACTACCTGGCACCCGGTTGCCTTCGATTCGCATCAACCGTACAGCGTCGTACATGCTCAGCTCGATGAACTCGAACTCTTCACGGCTCAGCTGCGCCGCCTCGCCCATGTGCTCGCGCAGCTGCGCGCCACGGTCGATGAGAAAACCGTACTCGTTGAACTGCTTGGCATAGACTTCGGCATCGCTGCGAATCTGCCGCAGTTGCGCTCGCTCATCACCGACGTACTGCGCCTCCAGCTCGATCAGCCCTTGATCGAGGCGCTTCAGCGTTTCGCGCAAGGCTTCGGCGGATGCCGGCCGGCGGGTCAATGCGTAATCACGCTCCTGGCCGCGGGCGTCGAGAATTGCAGCATTGATGTGCGAGAGCTGGTTCATCTGTGCGGAGCGGGTCAGGATCGAGTCCACCGCATAAAAACCGGTACCGGCCACACCAAGTGTTAGCGCAATGACCATGGCAAAGCCGGCCAGCAGCTTTTTACCGACGGAAAGGTTGGCGAAGAGATCGAACTGCATCAGGAGCAACCTGCTAATGAGTTAAAACGGCGTCGCCGGGATATGCGACAGCAGCGGGAGCGGAATAATAGCCTTTTGCCGGCCCTGACGCAGCAAAGCGTCAACAACCTATCGCCATAATTCGGACGAATTGACTAGCGTTGCGGCGCGATCCCTTAATGCTGCTGTAAATGCCCATACAGCCGGGCGTAGAGCCCCCCTTCGGCAATCAGCTGCAAATGCTCGCCCTGCTCGGCGATGCGCCCGCCATCGAAGACCAGCACTCGGTCGGCCTGTTTCACCGCTGACAGACGATGCGCGATGATCAGCGTTGTGCGCCCCTTGAGGAAGCGATTCAGCGCCTGGTGCAGTGCATATTCGGTAGCGCTGTCCAGGGCCGAGGTAGCTTCGTCGAGAATCACCACGCTGGGGTCGGCGAGAATCATCCGCGCGACTGCCAGCCGCTGTCGCTGGCCACCTGAAAGGCGCACGCCTGAGCGTCCGACAATGCTGTCCAGCCCCTCGGGCAACTGATGGATAGTGTCAGACAGCTGGGCGATTTCCAGCGCGTGCCAGCAAGCCTCATCGTCACGCTCGCGGCCCATCAGCAGGTTGGCGCGCACGGTATCGTTGAACAGCGCCGGGTGCTGCATCACCACCGCGACATGCTCGCGCACGCAGTCCAGACCGATCTGTTCCAGAGTGGCGCCGCCGTAGCGAATCTCCCCGGTCTGGGCGCGATACAGCCCCAGCAGCAATTGCACCAAGGTGCTCTTGCCGCCACCGCTGGCGCCGACGATGGCGACCTTCTCGCCAGGTGCGATGCTCAGATCCAGCCCTTCCAGCACCGGCTCGTCCTGATAGGAGAAATGCAGCCCGCGCACCTCGATGCCCACCGTGCGGCTGCTCGCAAAAGGGTTGCAGCCACCCTCGTACTGCGGCTCGTCGGCCCGTGCCAGCAACTGATTGATTCGCGTCAGCGCGCCGCCGGCGGCATAGAAGGCGTATTGCAAACTGAGCAGCTGCTCCACAGGGCCGATCATGAACCAGAGGTAGCTAAACACCGCCAGCATCTGCCCGATGGACAGATCAGAGAGCAGCACCGTGAGCATCGCCGCGGCGCGGAACACGTCGATACCGAACTGGAACAGTAGACCGCTGGCGCGATTGGAGGCATCGGTCTTCCACTGCGAAGCCACCGCATGGTCGCGTACCTCGCGGGCCTTGAACCCCAGCCGACCGAGGAAGAAGCCCTGGCGGTTGCCGGCACGCACTTCCTGGATTGCATCCAGCGTTTCGGTGAGTGCCTGAGTGAAGCGCGAGGTGCTGTCGTTTTCCAGTTTCTTCAGGTGCTTGACGCGCTTGCCCAGCTGCACCGTGGCGTAGATCACCAGCGGATTGAACAGCAGGATCAGCAGCGCCAGTTGCCAGTGCATCCACAGCAGGATCGCCGCAGTGCCGACAATCGACAGCAGTGCCACCAGCAGACGGCTGAGGGTTTCACCGACGAATTTGTCGATGGTCTCCAGGTCAGTGACCAAGTGCGCCGCCACCGTGCCGCCGCCGAGGCTTTCGTATTCGGCCAGGGCGATGCGCTTGAGGCGTTCGATAAGGCGGATGCGGATACGGTAAACGATATCCTTCGACAACCGCGCGAACAGCCGCGCCTGCAGCACGTTGAACACCAGCGCAGAGCCGCGCAGCAGCAGCGTCAGGCAAAGCATCAGGCCGATATAACCGACCGCCGTCTGCCAGTCTGCGGGCAGGAAGCGGTCCATGATCTGCAGCGCCGTGTTGCCGTCACCGAGCAACACTTCATCGACCAGCAACGGTAGCAACAAGGGAATGGGCACGCTGCTCAGGGTCGCCAGCACGGCGATCAGATTGGCCACGATCAGTGCCTTGCGGTGATGCAGCGCAAGACGGCGAATCTCCGCCCAGCTGAGCTGATCAGGCATGCGCGTTGCGCTCCAACCAGCGTGATAGCAACGGCTCCAGCGCCGCCAATGGCTGGTAGCCATTGGTCAGCAGCGCCAGCTGCCCATCGTGTTCAGCGAGTAGGGTTGGAAACCCGGCGATGCCAAGGTTGCGCGCCCAGTCGAAATCCCCCGCGGTGGCGTCGCGAATGGCCTGGGAATCGAAACGGTCGGCAAACTCACCACGCGACAGCCCGCTGGCCTCGGCCAGCTCCACCAGCCGTTGTGGTTGGGTGACGTCGCAGCGCTCCACGTAGAAAGCCTGCTGGATACGCAGCGCCAGCGGCCAGACGCTTGGCTCATCGAGGCTGCGCGCGGCTACCAACGCACGACAGGCAGGTTCGGTGTCGTATATCAAGCCGTCGGGCAAACCTTGTTCGAGGTCGAAGGGCTGTGCGCTGGCCTCATGAACCGCACGCCAATAGGACAGGGTACGTTCGCGTCCAGCGCCGTCCATGGCCAGCCGTTCGCGGCGCAGGCCGCCGACCACCAATTGCATCCCGATGCCGCAGGCTCTTGCCTGCTCCGCCAATGCTTGGGCCACCGGCGCAAAACCCCAGCACCAGGAGCACATGGGGTCCATCACATAGATCAGTCGGGTGCTCATCGGTACTCCTCGACCCGTTTCGTCACGCACCCTGCTTGCGGTAGTTGTGACCGATGGGATGTGGCTGGTTGCGCTTGAGCGCCAGCTCGATCTGCTTTTGCCGCTCACGGGCGCTGGTGCGGGTTTTTTCGCTCAGCGTATCCCAGCAATACGGGCAGCTGATACCGGGGGCGTAATGCTCCGACTGGCGATCTTCCACGGAAACCGGTGTACGGCAAGCGTGGCATTGGTCGAAATCGCCCTCGCTGAGATCGTGACGCACGGTCACCCGGTTGTCGAACACATAGCAGTCGCCGCGCCAGCGAGTTTCGTCCTCGGGCACTTCCTCCAGATATTTGAGGATGCCGCCCTTGAGGTGATAAACCTCCTCAAAACCCTCGCCCAACATGTAGCTTGAGGCCTTCTCGCAGCGGATGCCGCCGGTGCAGAACATCGCCACCTTCTTATGCTTCGCCGGGTCGTAATGGGCCTTGATGTACTCGGGAAACTCGCGGAAGGACTTGGTCTGCGGGTCGATCGCGCCTTCGAAGGTACCGATGGCCACCTCGTAGTCGTTGCGGGTATCGATCAGCAGCACCTCGGGATCGTCGATCAGGGCGTTCCAGTCCTTCGGCTCGACATAGGTTCCGACCCGCTGGCTGGGATCGACGCCAGGTACGCCGAGGGTGACGATCTCCTTCTTCAGCTTGACCTTGGTGCGGTAGAACGGTGGCTCGTCGCAGCGAGATTCCTTGTGGTCGATATCGGCCAGACGCGGATCGGTGCCGAACCAAGCGAGCAGCGCATCGATTCCTTCACGGCTACCGGCAACGGTGCCATTGATGCCTTCCTCGGCGAGCAGCAGTGTGCCCTTGATGCCATTGGCTTCCAGGGCATTGAGCAGGGGTTCACGTAACGCGACGTAGTCCGGCAGAGAAACGAACTTGTACAGCGCCGCGACGACGACTTTCTGGGTCATGCGGGACTTCCTCCAGTGGTCATCCTCGTAAAGGACGGACCGGGAATGCAAAAAAGGCAGCGCCGGCGTGAGCCGGCGCGGTGCGCAATTCTATCAACAAAGGCGCAGGTGTCTCAGGTGACAGCCAAACGGCTATTTATGCCCACCTGCGCACACCGGCGAAGCCGGCACGACACTTTGCTGCTGCCATTCTTCAGGCGTATAGGTGTGCAGTGCCAGAGCATGGATCTGCTGCATCAGCTCGCCCATGGCTGCATAGGCCTTCTGGTGACGCTTGACGGGATTGAGGCCGGCAAACTGCTCGCTGACGATCACCGCCTTGTAGTGAGTCTCCTGACCGCGGCTGTGCATATGGCTTTCATCGAGCACCTGCAGATGCTCGGGTTGCAGCGCCTGCAGGGCGCCTTCAATCGTGTTCAATTTGCTCATGCCTAGCCAACTCCATCAGGGCTTTTTCTGGGTATCGAGTTCGGCGGTCATGTCCGCCAGCAGCTTGTTCACCTCGGGCACCGCACCTTCAAGCCGGGCCTGGGTCAGCTGCGCCGAGCGCGCATTGAGTTGCGGCAATCTGGCCAGCACCTTCTTGCCCAGCTCGGATGCATAGAATTCGTTCAGTTCGGCCAGTTCCTGCTCGCTGAACGCTTCGCTGTAGAGCGCAACCAGATCGGGCTTCAGCTTGTTCCAGCCGATCTCCCGATCAAGCACGGCGTCGGCCTTGGACTGGTAGCTTTCCAGCTGCGCACGCTTGCTTTCCGGCGCCTGCGTCTGGGTAAAGCGCTCGGCGAACATCTGCTGGACTTGAGCATACACTGGCACGGTCAGGCGGTTAGCTCCGACCAGCTCGAGGAAGCGCTCGGCCTTGGCGGCGTGGCTGGCCTGGTCGGCGCTGACATGAGCGCTCAACAGCGCGAGTGAGATTGCGCCGCAGAGGCCAGCTATACGAAAAATGTGCATTGAATGATCCTTGGAAGGCGATAGAAGTGCCTCAGTGGACACATTCTGCGCGTGGAGTTCCAATCTCTCAAGGAACGGCAGACCGGCCAATTGAACCTGGGCCGGTTCCGGGCGACCTAACTAGGCTAGACCTTACCTTTTCGTATGGAGTACGGCATGACCCGCACCGAAACCGACAGCCTCGGCCCTGTTGAAGTACCGGAACAGGCCTACTGGGGTGCACAGACCCAGCGCTCGATCAGCAACTTTGCCATCGGCGATCAGCGCATGCCGTTGGCCGTGTGCCACGCGCTGGCGCTGATCAAAAAGGCGGCGGCGCGGGTCAATGACCGCATCGGCGACCTGCCGCCGGATGTTGCCCGGCTGATCGAGCAGGCTGCTGACGAGATCCTTCACGGCCAGCACGACGAGCAGTTCCCCCTGGTGGTCTGGCAAACCGGCAGCGGCACGCAGAGCAACATGAACGTCAACGAAGTGATCGCCGGGCGCGCCAACGAGCTAGCCGGTGGCACCCGTGGCGGCAAAAGCCCGGTGCACCCGAACGATCACGTCAACCGCGCGCAAAGCTCCAATGACTGTTTCCCTACCGCCATGCACATTGCAGCTGCCAAGGCGGTACACGACCAGTTAGTGCCTGCCATCGCCGAGCTGTCCGGCGGCTTGGCCGAGCAGGCGGCGCGCCATGGCAAGCTGGTGAAAACCGGGCGCACACACATGATGGACGCAACACCTGTCACCTTCGGCCAGGAGTTGTCGGCATTCGTCGCGCAGCTGGACATAGCCGAGCGCGCCATCCGCCAGACGATGCCGGCCGTCTATGAGCTGGCCCAGGGCGGTACCGCCGTTGGCACTGGGCTCAACGCACCGCAGGGCTTTGCCGATGCCATCGCGGCGGAACTGGCGGCGCTGTCAGGCCTGCCTTTCGTATCGGCGCCGAACAAGTTCGCCGCGCTGGCCGGGCATGAGCCGCTGGTGGCTCTGTCCGGCGCGCTGAAAACTCTGGCTGTGGCACTGATGAAGATCGCCAACGACCTGCGCCTGCTCGGCTCCGGCCCCCGTGGTGGTTTTGCCGAAGTGCGCCTGCCGGCCAACGAGCCGGGCAGCTCGATCATGCCCGGCAAGGTCAATCCGACTCAGTGCGAGGCGCTGTCGATGCTCGCCTGCCAGGTGATGGGTAACGACGTGACCATCGGCTTCGCTGCGAGCCAGGGGCACCTGCAGCTCAACGTGTTCAAGCCGGTGATCATCCACAACCTGCTGGAATCGATTCGCCTGCTGGCCGATGGCTGTCGCAACTTCAACAGTCACTGCATCGTCGGTATGGAGCCGGACCCCGAGCGCATGGCCGAACACCTGGAGCGCGGCCTGATGCTGGTAACGGCACTGAACCCGCATATCGGCTACGACAAAGCGGCGGAAATCGCCAAGAAAGCCTATGCCGAAGGCACCACCCTGCGCGAAGCAGCATTGCAACTTGGCTACCTCAGCGATGAGGAGTTCGACCAGTGGGTGCGCCCCGAAACCATGCTGGAACCTGGCTAGAACTGCTGGAAGCAAAGCTGGGATGATGAAGTGAAGCCGCAGCCGCCGTCGGCCATGAGTGCCGAACGGCGGGAGCGGCTTCACCGGCAAAGCGAGGGCTTTTCCCCGCTCGCTCTCAGTCCTTTGCAATGGCCGCCTCTAGCGCTTCGTTGAGCGTGCGCAGGACCTTGATCCGGGCAAAGCGCTTGTCGTTGGCTTCCACCAGTGTCCAGGGCGCGATTTCCGTGCTGGTGCGATCGACCATGTCGGTTACCGCGTTGCTGTAGTCATCCCACTTCTCGCGGTTGCGCCAGTCTTCCTCGGTGATTTTGAAGTGTTTATGCGGAGTGTTCTCCCGCTCCTTGAAACGCTCTAACTGGGTCTCCTTGTCGATAGACAGCCAGAACTTGACCACCACTACGCCCGCCTCGACCAACTGTTCCTCGAAATCGTTGATCTCGTTGTAAGCCCGCAACCATTCGTCCGGCGTACAGAAACCCTCGACCCGCTCGACCAGCACCCGCCCGTACCAAGAGCGATCGAATATCGTGAACTGCCCGCGCGCTGGTACACCGCGCCAGAAACGCCAGAGCCATGGTTTGGCTCGTTCATCCTCACTGGGTGCCGCCACCTGCACGGTTCGATACAGCCGCGGGTCCAGCGCGCCGGTGATACGCCGGATGGCGCTGCCCTTCCCTGCCGCATCATGCCCCTCGAACAGCGCCAGTACGCCGCGCTTGCGCAGGCGCCTATCACGTAGCAAGTGCGACAGCCGCGCCTGCTCGTCGGCTAGTTGCTGTTTGAAGGCCTCCTTGTCCAGCTTCTGCGAGAGGTCCAGGCTGCCGAGCAGGCTGATCCGGTTCAGGCTCATGTCCGCCTCCACTGGCGCTGTATGCGGCGCCACCGTTGGGCTACTGACGGCATCAAGCGCCGCGTTCAGCCCACCAAGCAACAGGCGCCCGGCGATCAGGCTGCGGTATCGCTCGTCAGCTCCCTCGATCACATACCAGGGTGCGAAATTGCGGCTACTGCGCCGCAGGATCAGTTCGCCGTAGCGCACGAATCGGTCGTAAGTCTTGGACTGCTGCCAATCCAGCGGGCTGATGCGCCAGCTGTGCAGCGGGTCATCCTTGAGCGAAGCAAGGCGCTGAAGCATGCGGTCCTTGGACAGGTGAAACCAGAACTTGAAGATCAGCACACCTTCGTCACAGAGCATGCGCTCCAGGCGCTGCGCACGACTGATGGCCAGTTCCAGATCGACCTTGCGCGTGCGTCCGTGCACTCGGTCTTCCAGCATTTTGCTGTACCAGTTGCCGAAAAAGATGCCGGTCTGCCCCTTCGCTGGCATACGTCGCCAGTAGCGCCAGGCAGGCGGGTGCGACAGCTCCTCGTCGGTAGGCACGTCGAAGCTGTCGACGCGGATCAGGCGCGGGTCCATCCATTCACTGAGCAACTTGATCGTCTCGCCCTTGCCCGCCCCTTCGATCCCGTTGATCAGGATGAGCACCGGGAAACGCGCCTGTTCCCGGAGCCGATTCTGGGCATGGAGCAAGGCTTCGCGCAGGATCGGCACTTCGGCGTCGTAGGTGGCCTTGTCGATGCTGTGGCCGATTTCCGCAGACTCGAACATCGTCTTCTCCAAAGTATTCATTGCCGGGTACTTCCCGAAAGGGTGGCCAGTGTCGCAAAAACGAGGCGTCCGAAATTGACTGATGGCAGTGGCCGGTAACTTATGACATCCACAAGCTACGACGCGTGCCGCATCGATTTTGCGCCGCCTAAGAGCGGGTAGTTTTCAACAGCCTGCTAGAATCGCGCACCTCGTTTTCCAGGACACCACCATGCCCGCCGACACCCCGACGCCTCTGCAGCACGCCGAACTCGACTGGGACGAAAACGGCCAGCCGCAATCGCGCCGCTATGGCGATGTGTACTTTTCTCGCGCCTCGGGGTTGGCCGAAACGGCGCACGTGTTCCTGCAGCCGAACCGACTGGCCGAGCGTTTCGCAGGGCTGCATGACGGCCAGCGACTGGTGATCGGCGAAACGGGCTTCGGCACGGGACTCAATTTTCTCTGTACCTGGCGGCTCTTCGAGCAGCAGGCGCCGGCTGGCAGCTTCCTGCATTTCATCAGCGTAGAAAAGCATCCGCTGACCCCCGAGGACCTGCAGCGAGCACTGGCCTTGTGGCCCGAGCTTCACGGCCTGGCTGGGCAACTGCTGGAACAGTACGTGGCGGTGAATCCGGGCTTCCAGCAATTTCGCTTCGGGCGCATCACCCTGACGCTGATGGTTGGCGACGCGCTGGAGAGTCTGAGCAGCCTGGACGCACAGATCGATGCCTGGTTTCTCGATGGTTTTGCTCCGTCAAAGAACCCGGACATGTGGCAGCCGGAACTGTTCGCACAACTGGCCCGTCTGTCTGCCGCCGACGCGACCCTGGCAACCTTCACCAGCGCTGGCGTGGTTCGCCGGGGCTTGCTGGCGGCAGGGTTCGAGGCCGAACGCATTCCGGGCTTCGGGCACAAACGTGAAAGCCTGAAGGGCCACTTCGACAATCCTGTTTCGCAACCTGGCAAACCCTGGTTTGCCCGCCCCACATTCAAGCCGGCGCAGCGCAAAGCGCTGGTGATCGGTGCCGGTTTGGCCGGTTGCGCCAGCGCCGCCAGCCTGGCCGCACGCGGCTGGAAAGTGACGCTGCTAGAGCGCCACGCTGAGATCGCTGCAGAAGGCTCGGGCAATCCCCAGGGCGTGCTCTACCTGAAGCTTTCCGCCCATGGCACGGCACTTTCACAGCTGGTCGTAAGCGGTTTCGGCTACACCCGCCGGCTGCTACGTAATCTGCAGCAGGGCCGGGACTGGGATGCCTGCGGCGTGCTGCAGATTGCCTTTGATAACAAGGAAGCCGCCCGCCAGGCTGAACTGGCAGGCGTTTTCCCGAATACCTTGCTGCACGAACTGAACCGCACCCAGGCCGAGCAACGGGCGGGCGTCGAGCTGCGCAACGGCGGGCTGTTCTACCCCGACGCAGGCTGGGTGCACCCACCCGCGCTGTGCCGCTGGCTAAGCGACGACCCCGCCATCGAACTGCGCCCCCATAGCCACCCTATCGAACTGCGCCGTAGTGGCAAGTTGTGGCAGGCCGTCGAAAACGGCGAGGTTTTGGCCGAGGCGCCTGTCGCGATCCTCGCCGGCGCCGCCGATGTGGCCCGTTTTGAGCAGAGCGCCTGGCTGCCACTTAAACGCATTCGCGGGCAGATCACCGGCCTGCCGATGACCGAACAGAGCACGGCGCTGAAAACCGTACTCTGCGCCAAGGGTTATGTGGCTCCCGAGCGCGACGGCCTGCACACCCTGGGCGCAAGCTTCAACTTTGCCGATACCGATCCCACCCCGAGCGAAGCCGAGCACCTCGCCAACCTGGAAATGCTGGAAGAAATCTCCGGCGATCTGCATGAAAAGCTCCAGGCCGACCGTCTCCCACTCGAGCAGTTACAGGGGCGTGTCGCCATGCGCTGCACCAGCCCCGACTATCTGCCGATCATCGGCCCGCTGGCAGACGCGCCCGCCTTTGCCGAAACCTATGCGGCACTGAGCAAAGACGCCCGCCAGGTGCCGGATTCACCCTGCCCCTGGCTGGATGGCTTGTACGTGAACACCGCCCATGGCTCTCGCGGAGTGATTACCACACCTCTTGCCGGCGAGCTGCTGGCGGCCTGGCTGGACGGCGAGCCGCTGCCACTACCCCGCGCCATTGCCGAGGCCTGCCACCCCAATCGCTTCCTACTGCGCAAGTTGATCCGTAGTACTTCATGAATCATTGATCAGCGGCGGTTCAGCGGATCGTCCCAGAACGGTTTATTAACCTCTGTCTCGACATCGGCGCGGCTGCGTCCGATGTCCTTGAGCATTTCGTCGCTGAGTGCAGCGAGCTGCTGACGCTGATGATAAAGCGTTTGCCAGCGCACCAGTTGGCTCCAGGCGCTGCGCAAAAAAACCGAAAGCGCCTGCAGGCTGCTTGATGACGAATGAGCCCTTTGCACAAATGCGTTTTGACCTTTCATCTGCATGCCCTCCAAGTGGATGGCGCTAGTTTCTGGCCGGGATTACGATCAATCCAACGAATGTTTCTGATGACATGCATCTCGGAGATTGATGAATGGCCAACTATCCCAGCATTGATGCCGAGCTGCTGCGCAGCTTTGTCGCGATTGCCGATCATGGCGGGTTTACTCGTGCGGCGGAGGCAGTAAACCGCACGCAATCGGCGATCAGCATGCAGATGAAACGCCTAGAAGAAGATGTGCTGCAGCGCTCCCTGTTCGAGCGTGATGGCCGCCAGGTGAAGCTGACGCCTGAAGGGCAGGTACTACTGGGTTACGCACGCCGGATTCTCAAGCTGCACGGCGAGGTGCTGACCACCCTGCGCGAGCCGCACATGGTCGGCTCGGTGCGCATCGGCACCCCGGATGACTATGTGATGCGTTTTCTGCCTGGGATTCTCTCCCGCTTCGCCCAGAGCTACCCGCTGGTGCAGGTCGAGGTTCACTGCGAACCCTCGTTCCTGCTGCTGCAACGGCGGGACCTGGACTTGTCCATCGTGACCCGTGAGCCGGGCACGGAAATCGGCCAGTTGCTGCGGCGCGAGCGTTTCGTTTGGGCCGAAGCGCCCGGTTTCAACACCCATGAGCAGCGCCCGATGCCCTTGGCGATGTTCAATACCGACTGTTTGTGCCGGGCCTGGGCGTGCAATGCACTGGACGGTCTGGATCTCGCCTACCGGGTTGCCTATACCAGCCCCAGCCTCTCAGCGTTGCTAGCCGTGGTCGGCGCTGGATTGGCAGTTTCGGCCCAATTGCAAAGCGTGGTGCCGCCTGAGCTGCGCCTGCTGGGCAAGGCTGAAGGCATGCCGGAACTGCCCCTTGCCAGCATCATGTTGCTGCGTAGCGAACGCAATCGCTCACAAGCCAGCGAAACGCTGGCCGAGCACATCATCGAAGGGTTTCGACTGTAGTGAGCCCAGCGTGGCCCGTTGCTCGAAATTTGACCGGCAGGCCAGGCTTTGTTTCCCTGTAACGGCTGACGGGCCAAGGAATCAACGAGCCCTCGGCAACACACCGTCTGGAAACCTGAACTTCGCGCTCAGGCTGCCAGTCACACTCCCGAACGGCAAAACCGGTAAGGAATTCCATGTGTGTGGCATAGCTGGAGAACTTCGTTTCGATAATCGACCCGCTGACCTGGCGGCGATTGAACGCATCACTCAACACCTGACCGCTCGCGGCCCCGACGCAAGCGGCTTTCATAGCGCCGGCCCGATGGCCATGGGTCATCGGCGGCTGAAGATCATGGACCTGTGCGAGGCCTCGGGCCAGCCGATGATCGATTCGATGCTGGGCCTGTCCATGGTCTTCAACGGCGCCATCTACAACTATCCGGAACTGCGCGCAGAGCTAGAAGGGCTCGGCTATCGCTTCTTTTCCGAAGGTGATACCGAGGTGCTGCTCAAGGGCTTTCATGCCTGGGGCGAGGCCCTGTTGCCACGCCTGAACGGTATGTTCGCCTTCGCCATCTGGCAGCGCGATGTGCAGGAATTGTTCATCGCCCGCGATCGGCTTGGCATTAAGCCGCTGTACTTGTCTCTCACTGGCGATAGGCTGCGCTTCGCTTCCAGCCTGCCAGCGCTGCTCAAGGGCGGCGATATCGCCGGCGTGCTGAACCCGGTGGCGCTCAACCACTACATGAGTTTTCACGCCGTAGTGCCAGCCCCGGACACGATGATCGCCGGAATCGAGAAGCTGCCGCCAGGTACCTTCATGCGCGTCGATGCCAGCGGCAAGTCTCACCAGCAGCGCTGGTGGGAGCTGACATTTGGCGCCCGTGAGGACGAGCAGAACTACACATTCGAGGACTGGCAGGAACGCACCTTGGCGGCGCTGCGCAAATCTGTGGCGTTGCGCCAACGGGCAGCAGTTGACGTGGGGGTGCTGCTTTCCGGAGGCGTCGACTCCAGCCTGCTGGTCGGCCTGCTCCGCGAAGCCGGCGCGGCGGACAACCTGTTGACCTTTTCCATCGGCTTCGAAGATGCCGGCGGCGAGCGCGGCGACGAATTCAAGTATTCCGACCTGATCGCCAACCACTACCAGACGCGCCACCACCAGTTGCGTATCCAGGAAAAAGAAATCCTCGAACAGCTGCCCTCCGCCTTCCAGGCTATGAGCGAGCCGATGGTCAGCCATGACTGCATCGCCTTTTACCTGTTGTCACGTGAGGTATCGAAGCACTGCAAGGTGGTTCAGAGCGGCCAGGGCGCCGACGAGCTGTTCGCCGGCTATCACTGGTATCCCCAAGTCGATGGCGCAGAGGACCCGGCAGCGGCCTACCTCGCTGCCTTCCGCGACCGTAGCTACGAGGAATACGCCGAGACCATGCAGGCGAAGTGGGTCAAGGGCGATTTCTCCGGCGACTTCGTACGTCAGCACTTCGCACATCCCGGTGCCGACGCAGCAGTGGACAAGGCGCTGCGTATCGACAGCACCGTGATGTTGGTGGAAGACCCGGTCAAGCGCGTGGACAACATGACCATGGCCTGGGGCCTGGAAGCCCGCGTGCCTTTTCTCGATCACAATGTCGCCGAGCTTTCGGCGCGCATCCCGGCGCAATACAAGCTCCCCGGCGGTGGCAAATACGTCCTTAAGGAAGCCTCACGCAAGGTCATTCCGGCAGAGGTCATCGACCGGCCCAAGGGCTATTTCCCGGTACCCGGCCTAAAGCACCTGCAGGGCGTCACCCTGAACTGGGTACGCGAGCTGCTCACCGACCCAAGCCAGGACCGCGGCCTCTACGAGCCGGCCATGCTCGACAAACTATTTAATGACCCTGATGGCCAACTGACGCCTCTGCGCGGTTCGAAACTGTGGCAACTGGCGGCACTCAACCTATGGCTGAGCGAACAGGGGCTCTGACTCGCCTCGCTCGCGAGACCATCACAAACAAGGGAAGCCACATGCAGAAGTCTCAAGCATACGGACAGCGATTGTTGCGCGGCCAGGCACCAACCTACGAGCGGCTGCAGGCGCGTCTGGCTGGTGATGGACAGACCGAACAACCCGGCCCGGTCACCCTGCATTGCGGCTGGGGGCGGATTCTGGTCGGCCACACCTATGCCGAGCCGGCTGAACTGGCGGCTGACCTGCTGGGCGAACAGGCAGGCGAACGCGACATCGCTCTATATGTCGCCGCGCCGCATCAGGTACTCGCCCATGCGCCGCAACAACTCTTTCTCGATCCCTCCGACACCCTGCGCATCTGGTTCACCGACTACCGACCGGCACGGCGTAGATTTCGCGGTTTTAGCATTCGCCGCGCGCAAAGCGAAGCGGACTGGAAGGCCATCAACTCCCTTTATCAGTCACGCGGCATGCTGCCGGTCGACCCCGAGCGTTGCACACCACGCGAAGAAGGCGGGCCGGTCTACTGGCTGGCTGAAGACGAGGACAGCGGGCAGGTCATCGGTAGTGTCATGGGCATCAATCACCATAAAGCCTTCAACGATCCGGAACACGGCTCCAGCCTCTGGTGCCTGGCGGTCGCCCCCAGCTGCACACGTCCCGGCGTCGGCGAGGCGTTGGTGCGGCACCTGATCGAACAGTGCATGGGCCGCGGCCTGGCCTATCTGGATCTGTCGGTGCTGCATGACAATCACCAGGCCAAGGCGCTCTACGCCAAACTTGGTTTCCGTGACTTGCAAACCTTCACCGTCAAACGTAAGAACAGCTTCAACCAGCCGCTGTTCTTAGGCCCAGCTCCTGAAGCCACGCTCAATCCTTACGCCCGGATCATCGTCGACGAGGCACGCCGGCGCGGCATCGAAGTCAGTATCGATGATGCCGAAGCCGGCCTCTTCACCCTCACTCAAGGCGGCCGGCGTGTGCGCTGCCGCGAATCGCTATCGGACCTGACCTCTGCAGTAAGCATGACGCTGTGTCAGGACAAGAGTCTGACCCATCGCACCTTGGCGCGTGCCGGCCTGACTCTGCCCGCCCATCGCCTGGCGGGCTCCGCCGAAGACAACGCAGCCTTTTTGCATGAACACGGCAGCCTGGTGGTCAAGCCCGTAGATGGAGAACAGGGCAACGGCGTCTCGGTAGACCTGCGCACCGCCGAGGAAGTCGAAGAGGCCATTGTCCGTGCGCGCCAATTTGACCAGCGCGTCCTGCTGGAAAGCTTCCACCCAGGGCACGATCTGCGCATCGTGGTGATCGGTTATGAAGTGGTCGCCGCAGCCATTCGTCGTCCTGCGGAAGTCGTCGGCGATGGTAACCACAGCATCGGCAAGCTGATCGAGGCACAGAGCCGCCGGCGCCAGGCGGCCACGGGCGGTGAAAGCTGCATTCCGATGGACGACGAAACCCTGCGTTGCCTGCAGGATGCCGGCTTTGACTACGACAGCGTCCTGCCCTGCGGCCAGCATCTGACGGTTCGCCGTACCGCCAACCTGCACACTGGCGGCACCCTCGAAGATGTCACCGAGCAGCTGCATCCCCTGCTGGTTGAAGCCGCTGTTCACGCAGCGCGAGCACTGGATATTCCGGTGGTCGGGCTGGACCTGCTGGTCGCGGCGCCGGATCAGCCCGACTATGTCTTTATCGAAGCCAACGAGCGTGTGGGCCTGGCCAATCATCACCCGCAACCTACCGCCGAACGCTTTATCGACCTGCTGTTTCCGCTGAGTCACAGCGCCAGCCTGGGTCACCCCCAATAACCTGAGCAGGAGTACAAGTGACCAACCGCATTCCCGAGCCAGACATCAATTACCTGCAGCGCGTGTTGCTGGAAACCCTCGCTATTCCCAGTCCCACCGGCTTTACCGACACTATCGTGCGCTATGTTGCCGAACGCCTTAAGGAACTTGGCATCCCCTTCGAGCTGACCCGGCGCGGCACCATCCGCGCCACGCTCAAAGGGCGCCAGGACAGCCCGGACCGTGCCATCGCCGCGCACCTGGACACCATTGGCGCCAGCGTACGCGAGGTGCGTGACAGCGGGCGTCTGAGCCTTTCGCCGGTAGGCTGCTGGTCGAGCCGCTTCGCCGAAGGCAGCCGCGTCAGCGTCTTTACCGACGAGGGCGTCATTCGCGGCAGCGTGCTGCCCCTGCTCGCCTCGGGGCATGCCTTCAATACCGAGGTCGACACCATGCCCATCAGCTGGGACCACGTTGAACTGCGCCTGGATGCCCGGACCAACAGTCTCGACGAAACCCTGGCACTGGGCATCAACGTGGGTGATTTCGTCGCGTTCGACCCGATGCCGGAATTCACCGACAGCGGCTATATCAGCGCCCGACACCTGGACGACAAGGCCGGCGTGGCTGCCCTGCTGACGGCGCTGAAAGCGGTCGTCGAAAGCGGGCAGGAACTCCCCATCGATTGCCATCCGCTGTTCACCATCACCGAGGAAACCGGGTCCGGTGCCGCAGGCGCGCTACCTTGGGACGTCAGTGAGTTCGTCGGTATCGACATCGCTCCGGCTGCCAAAGGCCAAGCCTCTAGTGAACATGCCGTCACCGTCGCCATGCAGGATTCGGGCGGCCCCTATGATTACCACCTCTCGCGTCACCTGCTAAAGCTGGCGACCAGCAACGATATCCAGGTACGTCGCGACCTGTTTCGCTATTACCACAGCGATGCCCAGTCAGCGATTGCCGCCGGCCATGATATTCGCACCGCGCTGCTGGCGTTCGGCTGCGATGCCACCCATGGGTACGAGCGCACCCATATCGACAGCTTGTTGGCCCTGAGCCGGCTGGTCAGCGCCTATCTGCTCAGCCCGCCGGTATTTCCCAGCGACGCCCATGCCTCCCAGGACTCCCTGGAAAGCTTTAGTCATCAGCTGGAACACGATACGCAGATGGAGAACGACACCCGGGTGCCGCCGGTCGATGCAATTCTGGAGAGGCCTGCAGAGGGCAGGAAAGACGACTAGCAGGTCGTTGAAAAAATGTAGGCGAGGCAGGCGAGTCAAAATAGGCGAGGAACGGACCGACTCGCGTACGAGTTTAGTGTTCTAAATGAGCATTACTCACTTCGTTCGCCCTTCGGGCCGCGCTGAGGCGCGTTAGCCGCAAGCGGCTTTCCGAGCTTGTTTTAACGCAGTATTGCCAACGCAGGTAGTTTTTGACGGCCTACTAAACGGCCTGCCTGTATCCTTGCCCGCCCGTTATCAGCCGTCCTCGAAAAAACATGCTCATTCCTTACGACCAGCTCGAACCCGAAACACTCACCCGCCTGATCGAGGACTTCGTCACCCGCGACGGCACCGACAATGGCGACGAAACCCCGCTACAAATACGGGTCGAGCGGGTGCGTCGCGCGCTGGAAAAGGGCACTGCGGTGATCATCTTCGATGTGGAGCACCAGCAATGTCAGCTGGCACTCAAGCACGAGGTGCCGAGAGAGTGGCTGGATGATTGAGGAAGAGTTTTGGGCCTAGGACCGAACTTGTTCGGCTGTTGTGCGCCGCTGGCAGAAATTCGGCATCTGCAGGCTTGAAAATCGCTTCAACCCAGCACTCCGCCGTCACGCTCCCAGGCGCAGCGCATGCGCAGATCACGCTGGTGTGGGCTGTGCGAGCCGCTTTCGGTTTCCCAGCGGAAGGTGTGAGTACCGTTAAGCTCAGTTTCCAGATGGACTACGGCGCTGGTCCAGTAGAGCTCATCAAGCAGCGCTTCGAAGTGACGCACCCACAGTGCCCATTCGTATTCCACGGCCCGATAGCTGGCGCCGAAGTGAATCACTTGGGTCTGGTACAGACCGGCGTCCTCGCAGAAGGAAAACATCTCCCGCCCGAGGAAGGGCCAGCCCTCTCCTTGCGGCAGATTATCCAGCGCACGGCGGTTGACTGCACGACGCATGCGGCCCTGCTCGATATCGGCGGAAGGCCAGTCGCGGATGCTGCCGTAGACGATGGATTCTGGCTCCACAGGCTCACTCCAGAGGAAAGCCCGACATGTTCAACCAATTCTTGCCCTCGTTCCAGCACCGGACCGGCTGCTACCGGGCTTCACCGTTCGCAAAGTGATGCAGGCCACAGTTGCCTGCTTAGCCAGCCGGCTGCTCACGTCGAGGTGGCGCAAGCCCCATTGCCAGCACCGACATCGTCGCCGACATTCCTGCGAGCACCAGGAACGGCACACGATAATCACCGGCCAGATCACGGCCCAGACCGATCAGTACCGGCGACAGACACGCCAGGCAATATCCGGTACAGAGCATCATCGCTGTCAGGCGACTGACCGCTAGCGGTGAGCCGGCTTCATACATGGGCAGCAGCATCGCCAGTGAGAACGTCCCGTTCAGGGCCACCCCCAGCAGCATGCAGACCACCAGGGGCTGAACCTGGGGCGCCCAGGCGATCAACAACAGTGACGTGGTCGCAATCACACCGCAGGCAGACATCAGCAGGTGTCGATTACCAAAACGCTGCGCCACCCAGGGCAACGCAAAGGCACTCGGCAAACCGATCAGCATAAAGGCGCTGAAGAACGCATTGCCCTGCGTCAGACTGAAGCCGGCCTCGTGATAACGCGCCACCAGCCAGGTAGTCAGCGCGTAGAACAGCCCCGCCTGCAGTGCAAAATAGCCACTCACGAGCCAGGCTCTCGGCTGATTCCAGGGCAGCCCCGCACGGCTTTCGCTGGGCGCTTCCGGCTGATTCGGCAAGCGCAACCATATCAACAGCGCCAACACGGCGGGAATCGCCCAGAGAGCCAGCGCCCAGGTCCAGCGCCCTCCCAGCCATTGCATCGCAGGTACGGTCAGCACCACGCCGATGGTGCCGCCGATGGCCATGCTCAGGGAATAGAAGGCGGCAGTCTTGCCAATGCGATCAAGGAAATAGCGCTTGATGAAGCCCGACAGCAGCGGGCCGGCGACGGCAATACCGGCACCGACCATGGCTGCCGTGACGATCAGCAGTACCGCGTTATCACCTAGAACGCGCAGCGACAAAGCTATGGCGATCAGCCCCAGGCAACCAGCAATGGTCCGCTCCAGCCCGAAACGCACCGCAAGGCGTGGCGCCCATGGCGCTAGCAGCCCCATCAACAACACCGGCAGAGCGGTGGTTAGGCTGACCAGGCCGCGACTGAGGTCAAGCGCCTCGGCAACACGCTCGATCAGCGGCGCAAAAGAAGTGATACCAGGACGCAGATTGATGGCGGCTAGCACCAGAGCCAGCATGAGTAGCCAGCGGGATGGGTTGTTCACAGTGAATCCTGAAAGCAGAGCCGGAAGCGGGTTGGCCACCCTACCCCCGCCTCCCGGCTTCGGGCAAGCCTTTCGGACTTCTCAGTCAGGTTTCTGCTTGCTGAGCATCTTCACCGTCATCGTGGTCATCTCGTCGTAGATCACCTGAGGATCACGCTGCTTGGCTTTCCAGGCCATACGTCCCTGCTCGTGGGGCAGGATCATGAACACGCCCTCGGCAACTTGCTGATGGATATATTCGGCAATCTCGGCAGCCGTAATCGGCGAGGCTTCGAGCAGCTTGCTGACCTGGGCCTTCATGCTTGGCGTCGGGCCGCGGAACGAATTCATCAGGTTGGTCTGAAAGAACGACGGGCAAACCACATGAACGTCGACACCCTGGGGCTTGAGCTCAACCAACAGGCTTTCCGACAGAGCCACCACACCGGCCTTGGCCACGTTGTAGTTGCTCATGCCCGGCGCCTGCATCAGCGCCGCCATTGAGGCAATGTTGATAATCGTGCCACGGCTTTCCCGGACCAGCGGCAGGAACGCCTTGCAGCCCTTGACCACACCCATCAGGTTGATCGCGATCTGCCAGTCCCAATCTTCCAGCGAGAGCTCGTCGAAGAAACCACCCGATGCGACGCCGGCGTTGTTCACCAGCACATCGATGCCGCCGAGCTTGGCCGCGCAGGCCTGCGCCAGTGCCGTCAGCTGGCTGTAGTCGCGAACATCGCAACGCTGAGTGAAACCGTCTCCGCCTGCTTGACGCACCATTTCCAGCGTCTCGTTCAAACCGGCTTCATTGACGTCCGAAAGCGCTAGCCGCCAACCTTCACGCGCCCAGCGCAAAGCGATTTCGCGCCCAAGGCCAGAGCCGGCACCTGTAATCATCATGCGATCTTGCATCGTCCGCCGCCTTTCATTCGTTGAGTCGCAGCGAGTCTAGCCAAAGCCAATGCTGACCCTGACCTTCATTCAAGTACTGAATGACGAGCGCTTTGCATGGCCGCTGAAATGCAAAAGGGCAGCTCGAAAGCTGCCCTTTGGCTTCACGCTAACGCCTTATCAGTGAGCAACGGCGCCAGTGGCACCCAGCCCGGTCTGCGAGCGAACGAACTGCGAGAAGAACCGCGAGCGCTCCTCGCCTGCACGGCGACTCTTGTCGGTGATCGAGAAGAACCAGATACCGAGGAAGGCAGCGCTAACCGAGAACAGTGCTGGGTAGGAGTACGGGAAGATCGCCTCCGCGTTACCCAGCACCTGCACCCAGACTGTCGGGCTGAGCACCGTCAGAATCAGCGCGGTGAACAAGCCCAAGGAGCCACCGAACAACGCTCCGCGGGTGGTCAGATTCTTCCAGTACATGGAAAGGAACAGCACCGGGAAGTTGCAGCTGGCGGCGATGGAGAAGGCCAGGCCGACCATGAAGGCAATATTCTGCTTCTCGAAGGCGATGCCCAGCAGGATCGCAATCACACCCAGCGAAAGCGTGGTGATCTTGGTCACGCGCATCTCATCGGCTTCCTTGGCCTTGCCCTTCTTGATCACGCAGGCGTACAGGTCATGGGATACCGCCGAGGCACCAGCCAGCGTCAAGCCGGCGACCACCGCCAGGATGGTGGCGAAAGCAACTGCGGAGATGAAGCCCAGGAACAGGTTGCCGCCGACCGCTTCGGCCAGGTGCACCGCTACCATGTTGGTGCCGCCGATGATGGCGCCAGTGGCGTCCTTGTACTCGGGGTTGGTGCTGACCAGCAGGATCGCGCCGAAGCCGATGATGAAGGTCAGAATGTAGAAGTAACCGATGAAGCCAGTGGCGTAGAACACGCTCTTGCGCGCTTCCTTGGCGTCGGAAACGGTGAAGAAGCGCATAAGAATGTGTGGCAGACCAGCGGTACCAAACATCAGCGCCAGACCCAGGGAGATTGCCGAGATCGGATCGGTCACCAGGCCGCCGGGGCTCATGATGGCCTCGCCCTTCTCATGGATCTTCACCGCCTCAGAGAACAGTGCACCGAAGTCGAAGTTCACGCCCTTCATCACCATCAGCGCCATGAAGCTGGCACCGGACAGGAGCAGCACGGCCTTGATGATCTGTACCCAGGTAGTGGCCAGCATGCCGCCAAACAGCACGTACATGACCATCAACACACCCACCAGAATCACCGCAACTATGTAGTCCAGGCCAAACAGCAACTGGATCAGCTTGCCGGCACCAACCATCTGCGCAATCAGGTAGAAAGCCACCACAGTAAGTGAACCCAATGCAGACAGGATGCGTATCTGGGTTTGGCCAAGGCGATAGGAGGCCACGTCCGAGAAGTTGAACTTGCCCAGGTTACGCAGGCGCTCGGCCATCAGAAACAGGATCAGCGGCCAGCCGACCAGGAAGCCGATGGAGTAGATCAGGCCGTCGTAACCACTGGTGAATACCAGCGCAGAAATACCCAGGAATGACGCCGCAGACATGTAGTCGCCAGCAATCGCCAGGCCGTTCTGGAAGCCGGTAATGCTGCCGCCAGCAGTGTAATAGTCCGCTGTGGAGGTGTTGCGTTTGGCCGCCCACTTGGTGATCCCCATCGTGAATGCGATGAAGACCACGAACATGGTAATGGCGGTCCAGTTGGTCGCTTGCTTCTGGACTTCGCCCGTTAGAGCTTCGCCGGCCAGCAGCAACGGAGATGCTGCCAGCAAAGCAGCAGCAATCAGGAAACGAGATTTCATCACTTCTGGGCCTCGTCGAGGATTTCCTGGTTAAGACGATCGAACTCGCCATTGGCACGCTGTACGTAGACACCGGTCAGGACAAAGGCCATGAAGATCACGCCGACACCCAGCGGAATACCCCAGGTAGTGACACTGCCTGCGGCAAGCGGAATGCCCAGAATCGTGGGCTCGAATGCGATGGTCAGGATGAAGGCCAGATAAGCACCAAGCATCAGGCTCGACAGCAGCCAGGCAAAGCGACCGCGCTTTGCAACCAGCTCCTGGAACCGCGGATTGTCATAAATTTGCTGGTACAGGTTTTCATTGTTCATTGTGTTTTCTCCGCACGTTCCTAGCCCTCCAGTGAGGGCAGGGGCGCTACTTTAGGGCCGTCTCAATTGAGCGCTACTCGACTATAGTCTTGTTTTTATTCCGCCCAAAGCCGCGTCCTAGACGCATCTGTGACATATCGTCGCGCAAAATAGAGCATGGCTATACCGCCGATCGGCTTGTCTCATTTTTGCCTTGACTTGGAATGACTCAGAATTCGCTTGTAGGAGGGCAATTCGGTGCCCGCCCCACCTGGCCACCTGGAAATAGCAGCCATGACCAAGACCATCACCTTTACCCTGATGCACTTCTGCATAGCCTTCTCGGTCACCTATGCCTTGACTGGAAGCCTCGCCATCGGTGGCCTGGTAGCTGCAGTCGAGCCCCTGTGCAATTCGGTCGGCTTCTACTTCCATGAGAAGATCTGGCAGCGACTGGACAAGCGCAAAACCACCTCAAAGGGGATTCCGGCTCACGCCTGGCTACATCACCACGCCTGACAGCCGTCCTCGCAGCGAGGATCGGGAACGGCGCATGCCATCGCAGCGCAACCAGACGGCTTCGCCGCGGTCAATCAGTGATACAAGGAGTCCGAAGCGGAGCGTGATTGCCCACTCAGACACTCACCCCGTCATGGAGAAGTACCGATGCGATTGCCGTTGTTGTCTGCCTTACTCGCGCTAGTCATGTCGTCCGCCTATGCGGCTGACATAAGCGTCGAGGCGTATGGCTACCCGCTGAGTAACCCCTTCGAGGCGACCATCGCTTCGACTCCCCTGGAACTGCGCGCCGTCACCCCCACTGACGAGGATATCGATCAGGCCGATTACAGCCTGCGCTTGCATCCGGAGCGCGAGTTCACCCTGCCGGACAACTTTTGGGCGGTGAAAAGGCTGACCTACCGCCTGGCTCGCCAGCCCGGCGCCGCACCACTGATGTTCATCATTTCCGGAACGGGCGCGAGTTATGCCGCAGGCAAGACCGAAGCGCTAAAACGTGTCTTTTACGGTGCCGGCTATCACGTCGTGCAACTGTCATCGCCCACCAGTTTCGACTTCATCGCTGCCGCTTCGCGTTTCGCCACACCGGGTTATAGCCCTGAGGACGCCCAAGACCTGTACCGGGTCATGCAGGCGGTTCGAGCCCAGCAGCGCGATCTGCAGGTCACCGAGTTCCACCTCACCGGCTATAGCCTTGGCGCACTCAACGCCGCCTTCGTCAGCCAACTGGACGAGACACGGCAGAGCTTCAACTTCAAGCGTGTGATGCTGCTCAACCCACCGGTAAATCTCTACACCTCCATCAGCAACCTAGACAGGCTGGTGCAGACTCGGGTGGAAGGCATCGATAACAGCACCACCTTCTACGAACTTATCCTGGAAAAGCTCACCCGCTACTATCGCCAGGAGGGTGTGATCGATCTTGATGCGGCCATGCTCTTCGACTTCCAGCAGTCGGCGCTGCGACTGAGCGATGAGCAGATGGCGATGCTGATTGGCTCTGTCTTCCGCTTTTCCGCAGCCGACATCGCCTTCACGTCCGACTTGATCAATCGCCGCGGCTTGATCGTGCCGCCCGGCTACCCAATTGACGAAGGCACCAGCCTGGAACCCTTCTTCCGCCGTGCGCTGCTATGCGACTTCGACTGCTACCTCACCGAGCAGTTGATCCCCATGTGGCGCGCCAGGCAGGACGGTAGCGGTCTGCCGCAACTGATCCAGCAGGTCAGCCTTTACGCGCTTGAAGACTACCTGCGAGACAGCCCTAAAATCGGCGTTATGCACAATGCCGACGACATTATCCTGGGCGACGGAGACCTTGGTTTCCTGCGCAGGACCTTTGGCGAACGCATGACCCTGTATCCCCGTGGCGGGCATTGCGGCAACCTCGACTACCGGGTCAACGCTCACGATATGCTGGAGTTCTTCCGTGGCTAGGATGCTGATGAAAAAACTTGGGGCTGCAACCCTACTCGCGCTGCTAACCAGCGCTACCCACGCCCAAAGCAGCACTCCTGACGAGGATGGGTTCACCCATCCTCTGCGTACGCTGGAGTTCAATCCGGGGCTGAATCAGCGTGAATTCGAGCGCGCCACCTTCGATGCGCTGGACATTCACGACCCTTGGGAATCGGTAAATCGGCGCATGTATTACTTCAATTACCGCCTGGACCAGTGGGTGATGCTGCCGGCGGTCCGCGGCTACCGCTACGTAACGCCTAAGGTCGTGCGCACTGGCGTGAGCAACTTCTTTAACAATCTGGGCGATATCCCCACGCTGTTCAACAGCCTGGCTCAGCTCAAGGGCGAGCGGGCAATGAACACCACGGCCAGGTTGCTGTTCAACACGATAATCGGCGTTGGCGGTATCTGGGACCCAGCGACCCGCATGGGTCTACCGCGCTATCGGGAAGACTTCGGACAAACGCTAGGGTTTTACGGCGTGCCTAACGGGCCATACCTGATCTTGCCGGCGCTTGGCCCATCCAACCTGCGCGACACTACAGGCCAGGTGATGGATTTTGCCGTCGAAAGACAAGTCGATTATTTCAGCTACTCGCAGGCCAGTGGCGGCGAGCTCGGCCTGACAGCGCTGCGCCTGATTGACCTACGCCACACCACCAGCCTGAGATATGGCCAGCTTAATTCGCCATTCGAGTACGAAAAGGTTCGGTATATCTACACCAGGGCGCGGGAACTGCAGATCGAGGAGTGATCAGGGTCAGTTCGGCGCAAGGAATGAGCGGACTTGTCCGCGAGCTTTGCTTTTTGCTCCGGCACGCAAGCTCACCGTCAAAGGCTCGCGAATGAATTCGGTCTTACAAAAGCGACTGCCCGGCACAACAGACAGCGGCATAGCCGAACGAAACGGCAACAGCTTCTAATACAGTTTGGGCTTGCCTTCGGGACGGGTCTTGAAGCGACGATGCGCCCACAGATACTGCTCTGGGCACTGACCGACCGCCTGCTCGATCCAGACATTTACCCGCCGGCAGTCCGCTTCCTCGCTCTCACCCGGAAAGTCCGTCAGGGGCGGGTGGATCACTAGCCGGTAACCGCTGCCGTCTGCCAGCCGCTCCTGGGTATAGGGCAACACCCTCGCTCGTCCCAACCGGGCGAACTTGGTTGTCGCCGTAACAGTTGCCGCCTGAATGCCGAACAACGGCACGAAAATGCTCTGTTTACGACCGTAATCCTGATCCGGCGCATACCAGATCGCCCGCCCCGCCCTCAGTACCTTGAGCATGGCGCGAACGTCCTCGCGCTCGATGGCTGTGGCATCGTCGTTGTGGCGCTCGCGCCCGCGCCGCTGGACGTAATCGAAAACCGGGTTTTTATGCTCGCGATACATGCCGTCGATGGTGTGATGCTGACCGAGTAACGCCGCGCCGATTTCCAAGGTGGTGAAATGCAGCGCCATCAGAATAACGCCCTGCCCTTCGGCCTGCGCCTGCTGCAGATGCTCCAGACCTTCGACATGCGCCAGCCGCTGCAAACGCGCCTTGGGCCACCACCAACTCATGGCCATCTCGAAGAAGGCGATGCCGGTGGAGGAAAAATTCTTACGCACCAGCCGCTCACGCTCGCTGGCGCTCAGCTGCGGGAAGCACAGCTCGAGGTTGCGCTGCACGATATGGCGACGCGAGCGGGCGGACAGGTACATCAGCGCACCCAGACCTCGCCCCAGCAGCAGCAAAATCCTATAGGGCAGCTGGACCACCAGCCACAGCAACCCCAAGCCCAGCCAAAGCGGCCAGAAGCGAGGGTGAACAAAGGATGCGCGAAAGCGGGGACGATCCATCGGCAAGCTCGAACCGGTAAAACGGAGCATTCTAAGCCCTCGGGACAAAAAATGCCGGTGCGGCAGCCGCAAGCCGCGCTGCCATGCTTTCTTTTGCCGTTGTTTTCCGTTGCGTGTCGCTTGCGACTTGCAGGTGCCCGTCTGCCCCGCTATAAGTCCTCGCCATTTACCGCAGCAGGCAGACCATGAGCCAAGCCGACCTTCTCGACCAAGTCCCCGTCTTCCAACTCAAGGGCAGCATGCTGGCCATTACCGTGCTGGAGCTGACACAAAACGATCTGGAGCGCCTCGACCAGCAACTGGCCCTGAAGGTCGAGCAGGCACCCGATTTCTTCAACAACACGCCCCTGGTGCTGGCGCTGGACAAGCTGCCGGCCAGCTGCGACCTCGACCTGCCCGCAGTGATTGCGCTGTGCCGCAAGCACGGCCTGCGTACTCTGGCTCTGCGGGCAGCTGACCCACAGCTAGTCGAAGCCGCGAATGCGCTCGACATGGCCGTTCTGCCACCTTCCGGCGCGCGCGAACGCAAGCTCGACCTTTCCGCCAAGGCGGCCGCTGAGCCCGCCAAACCTGCCGAACCGGCCTATCGCCCGACCCGCATCATTACCTCCCCCGTACGGGGCGGACAGCAGATTTATGCGCAGGGGGGCGACCTGATCGTCATGGCGACTGTCAGCCCAGGTGCGGAACTTCTCGCCGATGGCAACATCCATGTCTACGGTCCGCTGCGCGGTCGTGCTCTGGCGGGCATCAAGGGCGACACCAATGCTCGAATCTTCTGCCAGCAGCTCGGCGCAGAAATGGTTTCCATTGCCGGGCAGTACAAGGTGGCCGAAGACCTGCGGCGCGACCCTTTATGGGCCGAAGCAGTACAAATGAAGCTATCTGGCGACGTGTTGAACATCATTCGCCTTTAACGGATACTTCCGCGAATTTTCAAGACAACGGGCCACCGTACGCCGACTCGGCTGGCGGTCCCGATTTCCATATTCTTAGGGTGAATCACCTTGGCCAAGATCCTCGTAGTCACTTCCGGCAAGGGCGGCGTCGGCAAGACCACCTCCAGCGCCGCCATCGGTACCGGCCTCGCCCTGCGTGGCCACAAGACCGCAATCGTCGACTTCGACGTCGGCCTGCGTAATCTTGACCTGATCATGGGCTGCGAGCGACGCGTGGTGTATGACTTCGTCAACGTCATCAACGGCGACGCCACCCTGTCCCAAGCCCTGATCAAGGACAAGCGTCTGGAAAACCTCTTTGTCCTGGCTGCCAGCCAGACCCGCGACAAAGATGCACTGACCCTTGAGGGCGTCGGCAAGGTTATCGACGAGCTGGCGAAGACTTTCGAATACGTGATCTGCGATTCGCCTGCAGGCATCGAGAAAGGCGCGCATCTGGCGATGTATTACGCCGATGAAGCCATCGTTGTGACCAACCCGGAAGTGTCCTCGGTACGCGACTCCGACCGCATGCTCGGCCTGCTGGCGAGCAAATCGCGCCGCGCTGAAAAAGGTGAGGAGCCGATCAAGGAACACCTGCTGCTGACTCGTTACAACCCCGAGCGCGTGGTCAAGGGCGAAATGCTCGGCGTCGAAGATGTCGAGGAAATTCTTTCTATCCGCCTGCTGGGCGTCATCCCCGAATCCCAGGCGGTACTCAAGGCTTCCAACCAGGGCGTGCCGGTCATCCTCGATGACCAGAGCGATGCCGGTCAGGCTTACAGCGACGCCGTAGATCGCTTGCTGGGCAAGGAAGTCAGTCACCGTTTCCTCGATGCCAAGAAGCAGGGCTTCCTTGCGCGTCTGTTTGGAGGTCGAGAATGAACCTGCTGGACTTCTTCCGCGAACGCAAGAAAAAGGAAACCCCGGCTAATATTGCCAAGGAACGCCTGCAGATCATCGTCGCTCATGAGCGTGGCCAGCGTACGCAGCCGGACTATCTACCCGCTTTGCAAAAAGAGCTGGTCGAGGTGATCCGCAAGTACGTCAATATCGACCAGGATCAGGTCCAGGTCGCGCTCGAAGACCAGGGCAGTTGCTCGATTCTCGAACTAAACATTACCCTGCCGGACCGTTAATCAAATCCGTTGCAGAAAACGGCGACCCCTGGGTCGCCGTCTTCGTTTTGGAAATCTAGAATGCCGTTAAGCAACATTCAGATCGTCCACCAGGACGCCGCCCTGCTGGTGATCAACAAGCCCACTCTGTTGCTGTCGGTACCCGGTCGCGCCGAGGACAACCGGGATTGCCTGGTGACTCGCTTGCAGGAAAACGGCTTCCCCGAGGCGCGCATCGTGCATCGGCTGGACTGGGAAACCTCCGGCCTGATCGTGCTGGCCCGTGATGCCGACAGTCATCGCGAACTGTCACGACAGTTCCATGATCGCGAGACGGAAAAGGCCTACGCCGCATTATGTTGGGGCCAGCCGGAACAGGACAGCGGCAGCATTGACCTGCCTCTGCGCTACGATCCCCCGACCAAGCCCCGGCATGTCGTCGATCATGAACTGGGCAAGCACGCCCTGACCTACTGGCGCGTGATCGAGCGCTGCGGTGATTTCAGCCGCGTTGAACTCACCCCCATCACTGGGCGCTCGCACCAGCTGCGCGTACACATGCTGTCTATCGGTCACCCGCTGCTGGGCGACCGTCTCTATGCCCATGGACAGGCGCTCAACGCTCACGAACGGCTGTGTCTGCACGCTAGCATGCTCGGTCTGACTCACCCGCAAACCGGTGAGCGGATGCGCTTCGACTGCCCGGCGCCATTCTAAACTGACCAGAGCCCGGGGCCATCAGCTGCAGTCTTGCCGAGCGATGGGATAGACTTTCCAGTCCTGCTGTCCGGAGCCCCCCATGCGCGAAGAACTTAACCAGGGCCTGATCGATTTTCTCCAGGCCTCCCCCACGCCGTTTCATGCCACCGCCAGCATTGCCCAGATATTACAAAGCGCCGGCTTCAAGGCACTGAACGAAAGCGAGACCTGGCACACCGAACCTGGCGGGCGTTATTACGTCACCCGCAACGACTCCTCAATCATCGCATTTCAACTTGGCAGTAACTCACCCGTCGAACACGGCCTACGCTTGGTCGGCGCGCATACCGACAGCCCCTGCCTGCGGGTCAAACCGCAACCGGAACTGCAGCGCCAGGGTTTTTGGCAATTGGGTGTAGAAGTTTATGGCGGCGCACTGCTCGCACCTTGGTTTGACCGCGACCTGTCTCTGGCAGGACGCGTCACCTTCAGCCGTAACGGTCGCATTGAAAGTCAGCTGATCGACTTCAAGCTGCCGATCGCCGTGATCCCAAGCCTTGCCATTCATCTCAATCGAGAAGCAAACCAGGGTTGGGCCATCAACCCACAAACCGAACTGCCGCCCATCCTGGCGCAGATCGCCAGTGAGGAAAGTCCAGATTTTCGTGCCCTGCTGGCGGACCAGCTCAGCCGTGAACACGGTCTGCTCGCCGACGTGGTGCTGGATTTCGAGTTGAGTTTCTACGATACCCAGAGCGCCGCCGTCATCGGCCTGCATGGCGACTTCATCGCCGGGGCACGGCTGGACAACCTGCTGTCATGCTTCGCTGGGCTGCAGGCGCTGCTGCGAGCCGCTCCAGAGGAAAGCTGCGTACTGATCTGTACCGATCACGAAGAAGTCGGCTCAGCTTCCATGTGCGGTGCAGACGGCCCCTTCCTGGAGCAGGTGCTGCGCCGCATACTGCCTGAGGAGGAGGCATTCCAGCGCTGCATCAACCGCTCCTTGCTGATTTCCGCAGACAACGCTCATGGCGTGCACCCCAACTACAGCGACAAACACGACGGCAATCACGGGCCGAAGCTCAACGCCGGCCCGGTGATCAAGATCAACAACAACCAGCGCTATGCCACCAGCAGCGAAACAGCGGGCTTTTTCCGCCATCTCTGTTTGGAAAACGAAGTCTCGGTGCAGAGCTTCGTCACCCGGAGCGATATGGGTTGCGGCTCCACTATCGGCCCCATCACCGCAAGCCAGCTGGGAGTGCGCACCGTAGACATTGGCCTGCCAACCTTCGGCATGCACTCGATACGCGAGCTGGCTGGCAGTCAGGATCTGGCACAGCTGGTTAAGGTACTCAGCGCTTTCTATTCGAGCTCAACACTGCCCTGAGCAGGCGGCCGGACGAGCGCCTTCTCGTCCGGCCTCTAGATCACTGCAGATCAGGGTCGACCACCAGCGCCACCTTGCCGGACACGGTATTGCTGGCGAGCATCTCGAACGCAGCAACTGCGTCGCCAATCGGGAACGTCCGCTCCAGACGCGGCGACAGCTGTCCGCTGGCGAAAAGCGGCCAGACTTTCTCCTTCAGCTCGGCTATTAAAGCAGCCTTATCGTCGGTATCACGGCTGCGCAAGGTCGAACCTATCAGCTGGACGCGTTTGGCCAACAGCGCGCCGAAGTCCAGCTCGCCCTTGCGCCCGCCCATCAGGCCGATCATCACCCAGCGCGCGTCAGTGCCGAGCAGCTGCAGGTTGAGCACGGCGTATTTGGCGCCCACGGGGTCGAGAATCAGATCGAAAGGTGCGAAATCGCGTAGCGCTTCGAGTGTCTCACCCCGCAGCACGCCGCCCTGTGCCCCTAAGGACTCGCAGTACGCCAGGCGCTCGGCGGAGCCCACGCTAACCCAGCAGGGGTTGTTAAATGCTTTACACAGCTGGATCGCCGCAGAACCGACACCGCTGGCCCCCGCGTGCAGCAGCACCTTTTCGCCCGGTTGCAGAGCGCCGAGGCGATACAGGTTGAGCCAGGCGGTGGCGTACACCTCAGGGATAACCGCCGCTTCATGCAGCGAGAAACCCTCGGGAACCGGCAGCACATGCCGGCCGTCGACGACCACTTCCTCCGCCATGCCGCCACCGGCCAGCAGCGCGCAGACACGGTCACCAACCTGCCACTGGCCGCCCTCGCCAACCTCACTGATCACACCCGCACATTCCAGACCGAGAATGTCGGTGACACCTGCCGGCGGCGGATAATACCCGGCACGTTGCAGCAGATCAGCCCGGTTCAACCCCGCCGCCGCTACTCGAATACGTACCTGCCCTGAAGCACATTGCGGCGCGTCACGTTGCGCCCATTCCAGTTGTCCCTCGACACCTTGCAAAGCCTTCATGCTGCCTCCATATTGTTGAAACTTGCGTTCGCCCAACCGTCACTCGCTGACGTTCGCAACCACCTGTTACCATCGGGCTATTACTCTTTACCGTCGACCAATGATTGCGGCCGGCGCCCAACTTGATGGCCTAATATGCGTTATTACCCAGCCTCACGTCGCCCCTTCCGCCCCAAAGCTACCCTGGCCCTTGGCATCTTCGCCTTGTTCTTCGGCCTTCAGGCATCATTCGCCCTGGCCAAGCCCGGCAACGTCACCAGCTGGGAGTATCTGCAGCCCGACCGCGATCAGGTGATTGCCAGCCTTAATGTGGTGGAGCTACTCAAACGCCATCATTACAACAAACCACCGCTCAACGACGCACGCTCGGCGAAAATCTTCGACAGCTACATCGAGATGCTCGATCCGTCGCGCAGCTATTTCACTGCCGGCGACCTCGCCAAATTCGAGGCCTCGCGCAGCGACTTCGACAACTACCTGAAAAACGGCAATCTCGAGCCCGGCTTTGCCATCTACAGGCTGCACCTGGAGCGGTTTCAGGGTCGCCTGCAATACGCCCTGAGCCTGCTGGAAAAAGGCGTGGACCACTTTGACTTCACGGTTGACGAGGAATTACTTGTTGATCGTAAGAATGCCGCCTGGTCGAAGGACATGGCAGAACTCGACGACCTCTGGCGCAAACGCGTTAAGGACGAAGTGCTGCGTCTGAAGATCGCTGGCAAGGATTCCAAAGACATCGAAGAGCTGCTCACCAAACGCTACAAGAACCAGCTTGCACGGCTGGATCAGACCCGTGGCGAAGATGTGTTCCAGACCTATATCAACGCATTCGCACAATCCTACGACCCACACACTCAATACCTGTCGCCGGACAACGCGGAAAATTTCGATATCAATATGAGCCTCTCCCTGGAGGGCATCGGCGCCGTCCTGCAGAGCGATAACGAACACGTCAAGGTCGTGCGCCTGGTTCCTGCCGGACCAGCCGAGAAGAGCAAGCAGATCGCACCCGCCGACAAGATTATCGGTGTCGCCCAGAGCGACGATGAGATGGTCGACGTGATCGGCTGGCGCCTCGATGAGGTGGTCAAGCTGATTCGTGGCCCCAAGGGCTCGGTCGTTCGCCTCGAAGTCATCCCGGCCAGCAATGCACCGAATGATCAGAGCAGCAAGATCGTCGCCATCACGCGTGAAGCTGTAAAACTCGAAGAACAAGCGGCCAAAAAGTCGATTCTTAACCTCCAGCATGAAGGCCGTGACTACAAACTCGGCGTGATCGAAATTCCGGCCTTTTATCTCGACTTCAAAGCTCTGCGTTCCGGCGACAAGAACTACAAGAGCACGACCCGTGATGTAAAGAAGCTGCTAACCGAACTGCAGCAGGAAAAGGTCGATGGCGTGGTGATCGACCTGCGCAACAATGGCGGGGGCTCGCTGCAGGAAGCGACCGAACTGACAGGCTTGTTTATCGAGCAGGGGCCAACCGTGCTGGTACGCAATAGCGACGGCCGTGTAGATATCCTCGCCGACGAGCAGCCAGGCGCCTTCTACAAGGGCCCGCTCGCCGTGCTGGTGAATCGTTTGTCCGCCTCGGCTTCAGAGATCTTCGCCGGCGCGATGCAGGATTACCATCGGGCGCTTATTCTCGGTGGCCAGACGTTTGGCAAAGGCACAGTACAGACCGTTCAGCCGCTCAATCACGGCGAACTGAAACTGACGCTCGCCAAGTTCTATCGGGTTTCCGGACAGAGCACGCAGCACCAGGGCGTGATCCCGGACATATCCTATCCAGCTGAAGTCGACACCAGCGAAATCGGCGAGAGCGCCCTGCCCGAAGCCCTACCGTGGGACAGCATTCGAGCCGTGCACAGCGCGGACATGAACCCGTTCAAGCCATTTCTTGTCGAGCTCAAGGCCCGTCACGAAACGCGGACCGGGGATAACCCCGACTTCGTCTTCACCCGCAATCGCCTCGCCCTTGCGCAGGAGCTGAGCCATGAAACTACGGTCAGCCTCAACGAAGAGAAGCGTCGGGCGCAGCAGGAAGGTATCGAGAGGCGACAGCTGATGCTGGAAAATGCTCTGCGCGAAGCGAAGGGTGAGAAACCCTTGGCCAAGCTGGAGCGCCAGGACGAAGCGACGCCGCACACCGAAGAAAAGAAAGGCAATCCTGAAGATGATGCCTATCTTGCAGAGAGCGGAAGAATCCTGCTCGACTGGCTGGGCCTGAACGAGGCTGTAGCCAAGAACAGCCTGCCGAAGGACTGACTACCTGCTCGATGTCATCAAAAAGACATCGCTGTGGAGTGAAATACGAAGAGCCGCTAAGCGGCTCTTCGCATGTCAATGACCCACGGAACCCACATGACTGTCACCGAGCAGTTGCGCACGCTGAATCACATCCTCGCTCACGGCGACATCAGTAGCCTGTTTCAACCCATCATTTCAAGTTACGCGACGCATCGTTGGCCATGAAGCGCTGACGCGAGACCCGTCGGATTCGGCGCTGCACTCTCCCATCAACCTGCTCGCAGCAGCACGTCATGGTGGACGCCTCGACGAGCTGGAGATGCTCTGCCGCGAACACGCCTGCCGCCGATACCACTATTTGCAGATGCAGGGACAGCTGTTTCTCAACGCCGCACCGGAAACCTGCTCGATGCCTGCCACAAGCCTGGTCGTACCCTCAGGCTGCCGCAGCAATACGGCATCCCCGCGGAAAAGGTCGTCATCTAACTGCATCGGGTCAGCCGTCTGCTGACCAGCTGCGCCCGACAGCGTAACGATGAGGATTTCGTCATCACACGCAACGGCCGTATTACGGTCTGGGCCGGCTAATCATGTACTGAAGCTGATCACTGAAATGAAAAGCTCAGTGGATGCGCTATGTCCAGCCACTAGTCTTTCTGCCAGGCAGCTTGCTCATTCTGCAATACCTGATCCGCCTTTTTCATGAAGGTTGCGAAGCCGTCATTTGCTGTGGACATTGATCATTTCAAGCGATTCAACGGTACCTACAGCTACACCAGGGGTGGCAGCAACATGCCGTGCCCCGGCCTCACAGCTCAATGCGGCGCATCTCGGACTTGTCTCGCAAACCAATGCATAGCCAAGCACACGCCCGGCTTCAGCGTAAATGTTGAGCCTAACCCTCTACCGATGGCTCACAGCCCGAGCCCGGCAGCCCTACCCTTGTAGTGCTCGGCCTGCTGCTTGTCGGAAGCGAGCCCGTGGCCGCCTGCGGCATACAGCTGCGACAGTCGGGTTGCAGCCAAGGGATGACCGGCCTCGACCGCCCGCTTCCACCAGCTTGCAGCCTGAACGCCATCAGGGCCGTGACTCGCGTCTTCACTAAGGCTGACGACCCCCATCTGATAGGCTGCCTTGGCATCACCAGCCTCGGCTGCCAGGCGCAGCAAACGTATGCCTTCCTTTTTCGCACCATAGCCTTGACCGCGAAAAAGCAGGATATGGCCGTAAAAGCTTTGCGCCTTCGCATCGCCTATACCAGCCATGCGGGAAAACTGCCCTTCCATCCAGCGCCACAGTTTCGGCTGCTGCACGGCCCAGCGTGAACCCATCATTTTGCGTGCGATCCAGTAACCCGCACGGGCACGAATTTTGAGCAGCATCACGGAGCCTCCGGGTAGTCGAATTCAAACACTCGCGCTACTTCTCCCGCATGCCAGGAAGCCGCAGCGGTACCATCAACGGGGCCACAGAAACGCCCCAGGCGTGCTGCACACTCGAAGAAGCCGGTTCTGGGCAAACGGCTGGCGCTCTGGCTGATCACCAGCACGCTGCGCAACGGTCGGTCAGCCTGCGCATCCAGCATTGCCAGATGTTCTAGCGCGGCTGCCAGGGTCTGCATGGCGGGGGCAGGCAGTTGAAGCCGTTCGAGCAAGGAACGATAAGTAACCAGATGGCGCTGCAGTCGGGCGTCATTCAACTCATCAAGCAGCGCATGCCAGTGTGGTCGGCTGATGCGAATTGACGCTGCAGCGTCGCTCACGCTTCCGGGCTCCATTGTGCAATCTCCAGCGCACGTGCCAGCGCACGGCGTATGGGCTCACCTGGATCACGCTCGCCCTGCTCGATCAGCGCCAGATAGACCGGGCTGATACCCACCAGACGCGCTAGTGCCTCCTGGCTGATGCCCTTGGCTTCCCGCAATGCGGGCAACTCGGCGAATTTGGGCAAAGCAGCCGGAGCAGGGTTATCACTCGTCTCGATGGATGGACGGCCGAGGGCATTCAGCAGAGCCTGATAGTCGGCCCAGGCCAATACCGCATATTCAGGCTTGCCATCACGCATGATGGTTTGAACATTCATCAGCTACCTACCTGCTGGTGGATTCCGTGAAAGCCGAATCTTAACAGTCCGAGGGTGCTTTTTTAGCCAAAGCGTCCACATGTCGAATTAAACAAAAACGACGTTCGATGTTTTTTAGGTGAATTTGGCGAACAAAAAGGATTAATACCTGCTGTTTCGTTCATTTTCGCTATTTTACTTTTCCGCTTTGGCTTCATCGGCAGTAGGCAGACGCTCCAAACCTTCACGCACCTCTGCTGACTGACCGTCTCGCCAGATGCGGAAGGCCTCCAGTTCACCAGACCACTTGCGCATCACCCAGCCAAGCACCGCAAGGTCATCAATGAAGCCAAGCCCCGGAATCCAGTCCGGAATGGCATCCAGAGGCGCGAGAAAATACAGAAGGCCTGCCACCACTGCGATCAGCGCCGGCTTACTGACTGCGCGGTACTCACCTCGCCACCAGGCGACACACAATGCCTGAAGCAGCCCAAGTTCGTCGCGCAGCCCCTTGAACAGTCCGCCGCGAGAAGAGCTCTTACGAGCGACGGCGATAAGCACTGCCGGCAACCTGCCGCGAGCCAGAACGCTCTGCGCTATCGGTAGATACTTGATCAATCGCCAGGGTACTTTCATCGCTTAGTCTCCAAAGCCAACCCGCCAATGCCCATCCTGTTTGGCTTGTAGACGCTTATCCACAAAACCTGTGGATAACACTGTGAATAGATTATGGATGACTCTCTCAAACGCCCGCCTGATGCGGGCTCCAATCAGATCGGCGAGTTTTTACCCAATCGTGAAATAACCTTATAAATCAATGACTTATATTATCCATAGAAAAATCTGATAGCTACCTTCCCGGAAGAAGCAGCGGGTTATCAGGAATGTGCATAACCATTCATGTCAACGCTTTTTTAAGGCTCTTTATCAACCTTTTAGGGTGGACAACCAAGCTGCCAGTCCTGCACAGACAATGCTGCTTACCCTGACGTTCACGTCCGTCCGCATCGCTTCCACTTGCGGGGTTACGGCGCAATAAAAAAAGCCGGTCGATTTGACCGGCTTTAGGATGATGTCTAGGTAGTCAGTTCAAGCTGAGTATGGCCCGGTTCTTGTCTAAGATTGACGTGCCGATGCCCTTTACCTCCAGCAACTCATCAACGGAGCTGAACGGGCCATGCGCTTCGCGGTACTCGACGATTGCTTTGGCTTTTGCCGCACCAATGCCCTTGAGTTCACGCGTCAGGGTTTCGGCGTCGGCAGTGTTGATATTCACTTGGGCAATCGCAGCCAGCTCAACGTTAGGAGATTTGACTGGTTTGGTTTCAGCATAGCTACCCATGGAAACCCCGGTAAGCAGAGCCAGGGTTGCTGCGTAGATAAATGACTTGTTCATTGTTCACATCCTTTTGAGTGTCGGAATAATCCGGCGCGGTACTCCATGCGCCGCGAGAACCACTCTAAGAGCCAACCGCTACAAGTCAAACAAGGCAGAGCGATTTTGTGACCAAAGTCGCTTGGCCTGCTATCACATCCTATTGAATAGATTGAGCCCGCTTATCTTTATGTAACTCTGCTGAGCCGCTTCGAGAATGATGGTCTGGAAGGAGAGCCGCGACAGCGCTTCGGCGTAGTCCAGCTCACGCAATTCGGCCTGCACTGACTTGTTGACCAGCGCCACGTCTTCGTTGTCGGTCAGAGTGGTCTCGATCACGTTCAAGCGTGCGCCGATATTGCCGCGTGCAGCATCCACGCTGATCATGCCATGGTCAATATTAGTGACCGCCACAGCGACAGCATCGCGAATATCGGTGTTGCTGGAGGATGGGTCTTCCAGAGCCATGCCCAGCTTGGCAATGGTGTCGAGAATGCCCTGTTTCTGGTTCCCCGTTTGACTGAGCTTTATGGTTTCGCCAGAGGCCGAAGGCGAGCCTTCGATGAACAGAGTCACACCACCTACGTCCAACCGGTTCTGAGACGCGGGATCGTCGTCTAGGCTGCCGGCTTGTAAAGTATTGCCAGTGGCATCTGTGACGATGTAGTTGCGTTCATTTGGGCTTGCATCGAAGGTGATAGTGATGTCGCCCAATCCCGCGAGAGCAACTTCGTCACTGACCAACGGAGCGGAAATGGATAGCGCTGAAGGTGTGCTGTCCACTGTTGCTGCGGTCGCAGAGAGGCGCCCCGCATTAGTAACACTCTCGAAGATCGACTTGCCGCTGTCGCTGATGGCTATGTTCAACGAACTGGCAATCTGCAACTTGCGCTGCCCTTCGTCACCCTGATAGCTGTAGCTGCCCTCTGGGCCACGCACGAAGGGCTGCGTCTTACCCTGAAAACCTGAGAACAGATACTCGCCTCGCGCGTTGCGGGTATTCATCAGCGACAGCAGCTCATCCTCACGCTCACGCAGCTCGGCTGCGATGGATTGGCGGTCCTGCGGGTCGAGCGCGCCGTTGCCGGCCTGTAAGGCCAGCTCGCGCACACGGTGTAGCACGGTGTTAACCGAGTTAAGCGTGGCCTCTTCCTGGGTAAGGCTGTTCTTTGCCGCCGTCAGGTTGGATTTGTACTGGCCGAGCACATTCTGTTGCTGCTCAAGTTGCAACAGGCGTACCGAGGCTACCGGATCATCTGCCGGCGTAAGAATACGGTTGCCGGTGCTGATTTGTTCCTGGGTCCGGGTCGCGTTGGCGTAGTTGCGCTGCAGCCCGGCGACGCCATTATTAAATGCTTGCAAGGTGGAAATGCGCATGGTCGGGCCTATTAGCGGAAGGTACTGATCAATGTATCGAACAAGGAGCGCGCAACTTGAATGATCTGGGCCGAGGCGTTGTAGTACTGCTCGAACTTGATCAGATTAGCCGCCTCTTCATCGAGGTTTACCGCTGACAGCGAGTCGCGGTTGTCCTGAGCCTGCTTGAGGATTGCGCCGGTAGCATCGCTGTCCATTCGCGCCTGAGCAGTCAGGGTGCCGACACGCTCGACGAGCTCACCGTAACCATCGGTGAGGCTGAAGCCCGAGCCCGGCACATTGTTATCGACGCCCACAGTCTGCTTGCTTTGCAGATCGGCCAGCTTCAGGGCGTTGCGGTTGTCGGAAACGCCGCTCTGGTTGAACTTGAACGTGAAAGTATCACCCGCCTGCGGCCGCCCGCTGATATTGAACTCGAACTGGTAAGGCTCAGTGCCACCCGTATACTCCAGCCGTACAGTATTGCTATTGCCCGACTTCAGGGCCGGTGACGCAATTGCATTTCCGTCGTTATCGACATATGACCAGCCAGAAGGCAGAGGCAGCGTATAGGTACCGTCAGCATTGACAGCTACCTGGAGATTCAAGCCGCTACCAAACGCTGTTTGGAGTTCACCAATGTTGATCGGCGAAGGTCCAGAAACCATATCAGGCTGGCCTATCGCCCCAGTACCTGCATTCTGCAGCGCACTTTCTGCCCGAACGGGTGCGGCAAAAGCAAGCTGGTCCGCCTGATCGAGTACGGTTGTGACATCTGTGGCACCGCGTCGCGTGGGCTGTAGGGTGAACTTGTCGCCACGCTCAGGAGCTGGATCAGTGCCCGGAACAACCTGGAAGCCCTGATCGCGACCGTTCTTGTCGAAGATGCTCAGCGTGCCGTCAGCAGCAGGGTCCACCGTCATCGGCTGATTGTCGCTCAGGCGCCGCACCTTATAGCTGGTGCCGTCATATTCCATGAGGTAGTCGCTGGTGGTCAGCGCACTGGTGTTGGTGATTTTCAGCGCCGGTTGCGCGTTGCTGGTATTACCGGCGAAGGCATTGACACGCAGTTTTGCCAGCGCGTCATCGTTGTAATCGCCGAACAACGCCGAACCCACCTGCCCCTTGAGGTCCAGCCCCTGCCCAAGCTGACTATTGACCTGATCGCTGACCGCCAGCGCCAGTCGGCCCAGCGAATTCATGGTCGAATCCAGCACCTCTTCGCGATAACGGATCAGCCCGCCCAGCTCGCCACCAGTGATCTGCGAGGTGATGCCCTGCCGTGAGCCGCCGCTGATGAACTGCACCTCATGACGGTTGGGGTCGCCCTGACCCGGCACGACTTCCAGCCGCGCGGCGCTACTGCCCACCACCAGCGGCTGGCCGCTGCCGATGAAAATATTGAAGCTGCTGTCATCCTGCGGAACCACGGTGACGCCGATATAAGTCGACAGTTCGCGCACCGCCTCATCCCGCGCATCAAGCAGATCGTTGGGCTGCTTGCCGTTAGCGGCAGCGATGGCAATGGCTTCGTTCAGGCTGCCGATACTGCCGGCCAGGCGATTGACTTGATCACTCACGGCAGCCATCTGCTTGTTGGTGAAGCTGTTCTGCTCGGAAAGGCGGTCGTAGACGGTATTGAAGCGCCGCGACAGCCCTTCTGCCTCGGCCAGAACCAGCTGTCGTGCCGGGATATTGGCAGGGTCTTCAGCAGCCGTCTGTAACGCCGAAAAGAAGCTCTGTAGCGAAGGCGTGATGCCCGTCGTGCTACCCGCCAGCAGCGAGTCGAGCTGGCTGATCTGGCTCTTGTAGGCTTCGACATCGCTGTTAAGCGCCGTGCTGCTGCGCAGCTGGGTTGTAAGAAACTCGCTATAGGTCCGGCGAATCTCTACCAGCGTGGTCCCCGAGCCAATATAGCCTGCACCGCTGAACTGCGGCGAACGCGTCGCCTGAGTCGCGTCCTGGCGGCTATAACCCGGTGTGTTGACGTTGGTGATGTTGTGGCCGGTGATGGACAGCTGGGTCTTGCTGGCGGAGAGGCCCGACAGGCCAATGCTCAGTAGGTCAGACATGATTTAGCCTCTGGTCCGCATGGCGGACGCCGTACTGGCGTCGGCGATGGTTTGATAGGTCTGCACCTTGCGCGCGATCTGGTTGATCTTGCGCGCGTATTGCGGGTCGGTGGCATAACCGGCCTGCTGCAACTCATTGACGAAGCGTTCCGAGTTGCCGGACGTGCTCGCCACCTGGATCGCCTTCTGATAACGGCCGTTGTTCTCCAGCAGCCTCACATAGTCATTGAAACTCTGCTCGAAGGAATCGTAGGCACGAAAGCCCGCTTTCTCGCGAGTGGCCTTGCCGTTGACGTATTCGGTGGTCATCACGTTCGCCGAGGCACCTTGCCAGCCGGTGGCTTTGATGCCGAACAGGTTGTGACTGTTGCTGCCGTCCTTCTGGCGAATCATGGACTTGCCCCAACCGGTCTCCAAGGCCGCCTGAGCGACCAGGAAACGAGGCTCGACCCCAAGCCGCGCGGCAGCTTTTTCGGCCATGGGCAGCATGGTGGCGATGAATTCTGCCGGCGAGTCGAAACGGGTCTTGCTTGGAGAGCTGGCTGCCGTCGCTTCGACACCGTTGACGCTCAACGGCTTGTCCTGCGGCGCGGCAAAAGCCGTAGCCGGCTGCCAGTCGGTATTCACCAAAGGCTGCGACTTACCCAACTGCTGGCTTTCAGGACTGTTTTTTCCGATCTCGACAGAAGCCGCGGCCGCTACGGCAAGCTTGCCAGGCAATGCCAGACGCCGCTGATTGAGCAGCCGAGAGTCATCCCTGGCAGGCTCCGTGACGGCCGCGTTCGGATTGCTCGCCCATTTGGTGCCGGTAGTTTGTGCAACCTGATTGAACGGGTTGGGCTTTTCTGCAGGCTCCTCTCGCTTACTTAGCTGGCGCATCAGCACTTCAGCCAGACCGATGCCACCGCCCTCTCTGGCCAGGGTGACCGAGAGCTGCTGGTCATGCATGTCCTGGTACTGCTTGCTGGCCTGGCTGTTGAGAGGGTTGTCTTGGGACAACACTTCGGTAGCCGAACGCATGGACTTGAGCATCTCGTTGAGGAACAGGGACTCGAACTCCTGCGCCACCTTGCGCACGTTCTCTTCGCCATCCCGATCCTTGCCCACCTTGAGCTGGTTCAGGCGATTCAGGTCGGAGTAGCTGCCACTGTCGAGCGTACGCTGGCCGAGCCCTAGTCGATTTTCCATGTTCTCGTCCTCAGATCACGATCAGGTCAGCTTGCAGCGCACCCGCTTGCTTGAGCGCTTCGAGAATGGCCATCAGGTCGCCAGGCGCCGCACCGACCTGATTAACCGCCCGAACGATTTCATCCAGCGTGGTGCCAGGGCCGAACTTGAACATCGGCTTGGCTTCCTGCTCGGCCTGAACCCTGGAATTGGGTACAACCACCGTTTGCCCGTCCGACAGCGGATTGGGCTGACTGACCTGTGGGTCTTCGGAAATGGTCACGGTGAGGCTGCCATGGGTCACCGCCGCCGGTTGTACCCGGACATTCTGGCCAATGACGATAGTGCCGGTACGCGAGTTGATGATGACCTTGGCCATCGCCTGGCCGACATCGACCTCGAGGTTTTCCAGAATCGACAGATAATCGACCCGCTGGCTGGGGTCCAGTGGTGCGCTGATGCTTACCGAACCGCCATCAAGCGCCTGTGCCACACCCGGCCCGAGCAGGTCATTGATCTGGTCGACGATGTTTTTCGCAGTAGTGAAATCCGGGCGATTGAGGTTCAGCGTCAGCGTATTGCCCTGGTTGAAAGCAGTCGGCACCGGCCTCTCGACTGTCGCACCGCCGGGAATACGTCCAGCCGAAGGGACATTGACGGTAATCCGCGAACCGTCGGCGCCACCGGCATCGAAACCGCCCACGACCAGGTTGCCCTGAGCGATGGCATAGACGTTACCGTCGATGCCCTTGAGCGGCGACATCAGCAGGCTACCGCCGCGCAGGCTTTTGGCGTTGCCAATTGAGGAAACCGTGATATCGATGGTCTGGCCCGGCTTGGCGAAGGGCGGCAGGTCGGCATGGATGGAAACCGCAGCGACGTTCTTCAACTGCACGTTGCCGCCCGGCGGCACCTTGATACCGAACTGCGCCAGCATGTTGTTGAAGGTCTGCACGGTAAACGGCGTTTGTGTGGTCTGGTCACCGCTGCCATTGAGACCGACAACCAGACCGTAGCCGATCAACTGGTTGCTGCGCACGCCCTGGATGGTGGCGATATCCTTGAGGCGCTCGGCGTGGGCCGATGCGCCGATGACGAGCAAAGCGAGAAGCACAATGGCTTTTCTGAACATGACGATGACCCTCAGAATGGCCACAGCGGGCTGACGAAAAAGCGACTCAGCCAACCCGGCTGGCTCGCATCGGCAAACGCACCAGTGCCCGAATAGGTAATGCGCGCATCCGCCACGCGCATGGAGGAAACGGTGTTGTCAGTGGCGATATCGTCGGCACGTATCAGACCGGCGATACGAACCAGTTCATCACCGGTATTGAGCGTCAGCCACTTTTCCCCGCGAATGGCCAGAATGCCGTTGGGCAACACTTCGGACACGGTCACGGTGATCGAGCCGGACAAGCTGTTGCTCTGCCCCGCCTGGCCAGCGCCACTAGTAGAACTGGAACTGCCGAATTCGGTATCGAGCGAAAGCGGGCCACCATTGCGCAGAAGCCCGGCGGCGGGATTGTTGATGCTCACCGCATTGCCCAGAAGAGAGGTCAAGCCCATCTCCATGTCGCTGTCCTTGGAGATCTTCGAGCTGGCGTTCTTGCTGGCCTGGGTCCGCTCATTGAGCGTGATGGTAATAATGTCCCCGACTCGGAAAGCCTTGCGATCATCGAACAGGCTGGTTTCGAAACCAGCCTGGTAGATGGCGCCATTGTTTTGCGCTGCCGGTAACGGCGTGCGCGGCAATACCGGCGCGTAATAGGGGTCGTCAGGCTTGGGCGCAGGCGCGACACAGCCGCTCAGCGCAACAACCGAAACCAGCGAGAAAGCAATCAATACGCGACTCATGCAACACCTCAGCCCAGCCAGGGCCATTGAAGCAGCGGCAGGCGCGGTAGCCACCTGCCTACAACAGCCAGCGCCTGTCAGAGCTGCTGGGTGACGAAAGACAGCATCTGATCGGCGGTGGAAATCACCTTGGAGTTCATCTCGTAGGCTCGCTGAGTGGTGATCATGTTCACCAGCTCCTCGACGACGCTGACGTTGGAGTTTTCCAGAGTGTTCTGCAGCACGGTTCCCAGACCGTTGAGCCCAGGTGTGCTGATCTGCGGTGCGCCGCTGGCGGCGGTTTCCAGGAACAGGTTGCTGCCCATGGCCTGCAGGCCGGCGGGGTTGATGAAGTCAGCGGTTTGCAGGTTGCCGATGATCTGCGGCGCAGGGTTGCCGAGCGTAGTGATCGACACGGTGCCGTCTTCACCGACAGTGAACGTCTGGGTCTCTGGCGGCACGACGATTGCCGGCTCCAGCGCATAACCGTTGGACGTTACGATCTGGCCGTCGGCATTCAGATGGAAGCTGCCGTCGCGGGAATAGGAAACAGTGCCATCGGGCAGCAGTACCTGGAAGAAACCACGGCCATTGATGGCCATATCCAGCGGTTGCTCGGTCGTTTGCAGGCTGCCCGCGGTGAACTGCTTCTGCGTACCGACGATACGTACACCAGTGCCGAGTTGAAGGCCAGAAGGAAGCTCGCTGTCCTGAGTGGATTGGGCGCCCGGCTGACGACGGATCTGATAGAGCAGATCCTGGAATTCGGCACGATCCTTCTTGAACCCGGTGGTGGAAACGTTGGCCAGGTTGTTGGAAATGGTAGTCAGGTTCATGTCCTGCGCGGACAAACCTGTCTTGCTCACCCAAAGTGCTGGAAGCATATTCTTCTCCTCATGCGCCGGTATCCGGGCGCCATGCGCTGATTACTAGCTGATTTGCAATACTCGGGCCGCAGCGGCGCCGTCTTCTTCGGCGGTGCGCATCATCTTCACGTGCAGTTCGAACTGCCTTGCCAACGCCAGCATCGAGGTCATCTCGGCTACCGCATTGACGTTGCTTGCCTCGAGAAACCCGGAGGTCACCCTGACCGCGGCATCGGCCTCCAGTGGCTGACCGTCCTTCATGCGAATCATGCCGTCGGTACCCTTCTCCAGCTGCTGCGGATCGGGGTTGACCAGCTTAAGCCGATCGACCGTCACCACCACGTTCGGGTCTTCACCCAAGGCTCGAATGCTGATGGAACCATCGTGGCCGATCTCGATCTTCTCTTCCGGCGGGATGGCAATCGGCCCGGCATTGCCGAGCACCGGCAAACCGTCGCCGGTACGCAACATGCCAAGGGTGTCGATATTGAAGCTGCCGGTACGCACATAGGCCTCACTGCCGTCAGGTGCCTGCACCGCGATCCAGCCATTCCCTTCGACGGCAACATCTAGATCTCGCCCGGTTTCTTGCAACGAGCCAGACGTGAAATCAGTGCCTGGCCGTTCGGTCATGGCATAGACACGCGCCGGAAAACTGTCGCCAAACACCTGCATCGAGCGGGCCTGTTCGAAATCACGGCGAAAGCCGGTCGTGGACAGGTTGGCCAGGTTGTTCGCGTGTGCCTGCTGGGCGCGAGCGTTCTGGCTGGCGCCGGTCATGGCTACGTAAAGCATCTTGTCCATCGAAACCTCCAAGACGCGGGCTTGACGCCCAGGGTTCTATTGACGAGATAGAAAGCAAGCAACGTGCCATACATATAAGCGCGAGCTATATGATTGACTCTAAAGACCTTTTAAATAAATAAGGCCCCGGATGGGGCCTTAAGTGCAGAGAAGCTACGGCGGATTACTGCCGGCTTGTCTATAAGCGTTAACGCAGGTTGATGATGGTCTGGGTAATCGCGCTTTCGGTTTCGATGGTCTTGGCGTTCGCCTGATAGTTACGCTGAGCGACGATCAGGTTGACCAACTGATCCGACAGCTCGACGTTGGAATCTTCCAGGGCACCGGCCTGCAACGCGCCCAGCGTGCCGGACATCGGCGTTCCTACAACCGGCTCACCGGATTCGAAGGACTGCACCCACTGCGTCTTGCCAACCGGAGTCAGACCCTGAACGTTGGCGAAGTTGGCAAGGATAATCTGGCCCTGCACCTTGGATTGGCCGTTGGTGTAGCGAGCGAAAATCACGCCGGAATCGTCGATTTCCAGACCGGCCAGCTCGCCGGTGGTATACCCGTCCTGGCTAACCTTGTTGACAGCGAAAGCGCTGGCGTACTGACTGGATTTACTGAAGTCCATAACAATGCCATCGGGGTTGGCAAGCGCACCGTTCGGCGACCAAGTGGCTGGTGTGCCACCATCAGAAATCGCCGGCACCCAACCGCCGTTGGGATTCGCCGCGGTGGCGCTATTGAGCGTGACCTTCAAGTCAGTGCCGACACTAAAAAGAGCCGAGCCTCCGGTATCGATGCCGCTCAGGGCGCCAGACGAATCAAACTCCAAGCCCATGACATAAGGGTCCGTCACGCTGGGATCAGCCGGATTGCGTCCATCGATCAGCATTTTCATATCCCAGTTGTTGGCACCGGTCTTGATGAAATACTGCGTCATGACGTGGGCGTTGCCCTGAGAATCGTAAATATTCAGTGATGTAGAACTGTTGTAAGTGGTCGGGTCAGTCGGATCGAACGTGGCATTAGCCTGCGTGGCTGCGTGAGCAGCCGCCTGCCCCACCTCAACAAGCGTGGGGGCCGCGACATCCGCCACGTTCAGCGGATTGTTGAGCCAAGCAGCGTATTCGGATTCATAAGTGGTCTGCCAGGTAACCGGCGACTTCTGCGTCGAGTTCAAGTTGAAGGCAGTATCAATCCGAGTAGTGGACTTCGGCTCTTGGTTGCTGGTTTGAATCTGCAGGTCACCAATCACACCATTCTGCAGGTTGCCATTGCCGTCTACGGGAAAGCCCTGCAGTTTGTAGCCGAAGTTATCTACCAAAAAGCCATCACGGTCGCTACCGAAGTAGCCCGCACGGGTATAGCTCACCGCACCGTTATTGCTGACCTGGAAGAAGCCGTTGCCGTTGATGGCCAGGTCCAGCGCGTTCTGCGTGTAGTTGATGTTGCCCTGGTTGAACTGCTGGGAAATGTTGGACATCAGTACGCCGCTGCCCTGGGGGTTCTTGCCGGTACCCATCACAGAGGCCGCGTAGACGTCGGAAAACTCCGCCCGCGACTGCTTGAAGCCAACCGTGCCGGCGTTGGCAATGTTGTTACCGGTGACGTTGAGATCTTTACTCGCGGCGCGCAGACCGCTGAGACCGATATTGAATGACATGAATGCTCCTTCGCCGGAACTGCCGGCTGTTACGGACGATGGTTACTGGCCGATGACCTGAACTTGAGAAAGCGGAACACTGCCGAGCCCGGCAAGGTTGAGCAGCAGCTCGTTGCCACCCAGCGTCACGCTGTCGACGTTCGCTGGCAACAAGGTGTAAAGACCCTTGGTTTCACCGTTGTAAGTGGCCTGCGCTTCAAACTTGTAGGTTCCCGGCGGCGCTGTGTTGCCGCTGGCATCTTTGCCGTCCCACATGAAGGAGACATTCCCCGCTTCCTGAGGCCCCATATTGATTCGGTTGACCACCGAGCCAGCGTCGTCATACACGTTGACATAGACGTTGCTACTGCTGGTGGGCAGGACCAGGCTCGCCTTAAAGGTCTCGCTGGTATCCACCACCGCCTTTTCGGTCGGCACGATTACCTTGCGACCAACCAACGAAGATGCTTGCAGCGCCTGAGAAGACTGATAGCCGGAAAGGATGGTTTCCATACTGGAGTTCAGCTTCTCGACTCCCTCGACCGTACTAAACTGCGCCAGCTGGCCGATGAATTCGCCGTTTTCTTGCGGTTCCAACGGGTTCTGGTTATTCAGCTGGGCCACCAGCAGCTCAAGAAACTCGTTCTTGCCAAGGTCGTTGCCCTTGACCTCGCGATCCTTGCCGAACTGGTATTGATCAAGTACCGAGCCGGTACCGCCGACGCCGCCTGTCGTGCTCATGGCTTACTCTCGCTATTACTGACCCAGGGTCAGAACTTTCTGTAGCATGGTCTTGGCCGTGTTCATCAACTCGGCATTGGTCTGGAACGAGCGACTGGCCGAAATCATATCGGCCATCTCTTCCACCACATTGACGTTCGGGTAATACACATACCCTTCTTCGTTCGCCGCAGGATGATTGGGCTCGTAACGCGCCTGCAGCTCGCTCTGATCCTCCACCACACCCAGTACCTGGACGCCGGCACCTGCCTGATCCTGCCCAGCGAATAGCGACTCGTTCGGCGCCCCACTGGCCTGCTGCAGAACGGTGGCGAACACCGGGTGACGTGCGCGGTAAGTCTGATCAACGCTGGAAGACACCGTCTCGGCGTTGGCGATGTTGCTGGAAATGGTATTCAGGCGCGTGCTCTGGGCACTCATGCCGCTACCGGCGATATTGAAAACACTGCTAAGTGACATGGCGCTGCTCCTTGTTATTCGCCGCGCAGGGCGCTCATCAGGCCTTTGAATTTACTGTTGAGCAGAGTAAAGCTCGCCTGAAAGTCGATGGCGTTTTCGGCATAGGTCGCCTGCTCCACCTGCATATCAACAGTATTCTGATCAAGGGATGCGTGATGGGGTGTACGGAAGCGCAACGAGGGATCGGCAATTTCCATCCCCTCGGCGGCGATGTGCCTGTTGCTAGTTACGGCAACGCCGAAACTGCCCTGATTCTGGCTGCTCTGCGCAGCCAGAACGGCACTGAAGTCCAGATCCCGCGCCTTGTAATTGGGGGTATCTGCGTTGGCGATATTGTTGGCCAGCACTTCAGCGCGCTGCGCACGGAAGCCGAGCGCTTTTTCGTGGATGCCAAGTGCCTTGTCGAAACTGATGCTCATGATCTGGCCCTCTGCGGGAACAAGTCTGCTTCAGCAAACAAGAGCAAAGGCCGTGCCATGACAGCAAAAGGCTGATCTATAAGGGGTTTCAGCGGGAATGAAGCTAGGTGGCGTCAAAAGCGGCAAGGCTTTTCCAGTGTTTTGCCGCCTTCAGATGGGAAGGCGACAGTTTTTTGCCGCTATTGCAGGACAAAACCGGAGCCTTACTTGGCCTTATAGATGATACCCGGACTGCACTGAACCATTTGATACAGCTCTGGCAGCCCATTGAGCGCTTCCGAGGCGCCAAGGAACAAATAGCCACCCGGCTTCAGGGTGGCGTGGATGCGTTTGAGGATGTCTTTCTTCACATCTGCAGAAAAGTAGATGAGGACATTCCGGCAGAATACTGCGTCAAACTTGCCCAGCACGGCATAGCTGTCGAGAAGGTTCTGCACGCGAAACTCTACGCGACTGCGAATGGCCGGCTTGACAACCCAGCGTCCCGGCGTCTTGACGTCGAAGTAGCGCTGCAACCGCTCACTCGACAGCCCGCGGGCGATAGCCAGGCTGTCGTATTCTGCTGCCTTGCATGCCGCAAGCATGGTGGCGGACAACTCGGTGGCGACAATCTGTACCGACGGCTTGGGCTGGCTGGGATTGCTACGTTCGTATTCGTCGATAGTCATCGACAGCGAATAGGGTTCCTGCCCAGATGAACAGGCCGCCGACCAGATACGCAGACGCTGGCCCGGGGCAGCCTTGAGCAACTCGGGCAGCACGCGACTTCTGAGCACTTCAAATGGATAGCTGTCGCGAAACCAGAGCGTTTCATTGGTCGTCATCGCATCGATGACCTGCTCGCGCAATCCCCTGTGAGATTGCGCCTGAATGAGGCGAACCAACTCGCCAAGACTCTTCAGCCCCTGCTGCTCCATCAGCTTGTTGAGCCGACTAGACACAAGGTACTGCTTGTTATCACCCAGAAGAATGCCGCAGCTCTTTTCCAAGAACACCCGAAACTGATCGAACTCCAGATCACCTGACACTAATAACGCCTCACCATTGAAAGGGGCACTGACTCGACATCAACCCGTAGTCCGGATTCGTTCAATCACTCGACTAGCCAGGTCGTCCGGCTGGAACTTGGCGAGAAAGTCATCCGCTCCGACACGCTTGACCATGCTCTGGTTGAACACGCCGGAAAGCGAAGTATGCAGCAGTATATGCATATCACCCATAGCCGGATCCTGGCGGACCTCGGTAGTCAGGGTATATCCATCCATTTCCGGCATCTCGATATCGGAAATCATCATCATGAACTCCTCGGAAGGCTTCTTGCCCTCTGCGACAAGCTCCTTGAGATAGTTCAGCGCCTGGCGGCCGTCGTTTTTCGCGACCACGTCGATCCCCAATCCCTGCAAACAGCGAATGATCTGCTTACGCGCCACTGACGAGTCATCGACGATCAGTACGCGGCTGGAAGATGCACGGTCGTGCATCTCTACGCTGACGCCGACCGATACCTGCTCGGAGACAGGCGCCACCTCAGCCAACACCTTTTCAACATCGATGATTTCGACCAACTGGCCATCCACATGGGTCACTGCCGTAAGGTAATGATCAGGGCCCACGCCCTGCGGTGGCGGCAGGATATCTTCCCAGTTCATATTGACGATCCGCTCGACCGAATGCACCAGGAAGCCAAGCACCCTGTTGTTGTATTCAACAATGATGGCGAAGCTGTTGGTCAGATCGTCCAGCGCCGGTTTGCCGGTCGCCAACGAAAGATCGAGGATGGACAGGGTGCTGCCACGTATATTCGCAACACCTCGAACGACCGGGCTCGACTTGGGCATGAGAGTCAGCCGTGGGCACTGCAGCACTTCCCTGACTTTGAAAACGTTGATTCCGTAGAGCTGCTTGCCTTCAAGTCTGAACAGCAGCAACTCCAGGCGATTTTGCCCTACCAGCTGAGTACGCTGATTAACCGAATCCAATACACCGGCCATGCCAGTTTCCTCTTGCTTGCGCGATGAGCTTATAGACGCTCGGACTGAGCGATACGGCACGCACCTTGCTTCGTATGAGGCATGAGCGAACAGATGACTTTTTCCCGGCGTCCTTGCAAGGTTTTTATCAGGACAATCCTTTTGCCGCTTTTGTGCGGGTTGGGCCAGTTTGCCGAATCGGCCACGGTAACGCGACCCGAACAGCTTATCGGCGCCACCCGGGAATTTCTTGAGCGGGAGGTAGCTGACTATCTAGAGCGTAGCCAAATCCAGGCGCGCCATGAGGTCGAGATCAACCGACTGGACCCACGCCTTCGTCTGGCCTTGTGTGATCAGCCCCTGACGACAAAGCTCGAAAGCCCTGCCCAGCCGGTCGGCCGGACCACCGTGCGGGTGAGCTGTGAAGGCGCCGCACCCTGGTCCGTCTTCGTACCTGCACAGGTCCACCTATACCGCGATGTCGTTGTGGCACGAAGACCATTGCAGCGCAACAGCACTATAGAAGCCGCCGACATAACGCTAGCCGAACGAGACGTCGGCCTGCTGAATCAGGGTTACCTCACTTCGCTCGACCAGGCGCTGGGCAACAAGCTCTCTCGCCCGCTACAACCCGATCAAGTGCTGCCACCCAGCCAGGTTTCAGCAGCCGAAGTCGTACGTAGAGGCGACCAGGTCGTAATTAGCGCGAAGAACTCAACGATAAATGTGAGAATGCCGGGCGAGGCGTTGTCAGATGGAGCACTGGGCAGCCAAATCAGGGTCAAGAACCAACGATCCGGGCGAGTGATCCGGGCACGGGTTACCGGCCCAGGACAAGTGGAAGTCATGATGTAAACGCAATCTGTTGCGTTCGAAAATATAGTTAAAGTTTTGCGTTGCCCTGCCGAAGAACTGGCAAGCGAACTGATTTCTTCGAGGTTTCGATCATGGTTATCGATTTCAACCGGCCCAATAGCGCCGCCAACCTGCCTACCGGCGGGCGCAGCAACGGCGTCCAAAATACTGACCGCCCTGCTGCTCAACAGAGCTCGGCGGCCGATAGTGCAAAAAGCGTAAGCAACACCGTAGTATCGGGCGAGAACGTTCAGCTCAGCCCCGAAGCACAGCGCCTGCAGCAGGCAACGGAAAAGCTTAGCCAGCAGCCCTCGGTTGACCAGGAGCGTGTTGAGCGCATTCGCCAGGCCATCGCTGACGGCAGCTATCAAGTCGACAGCCAGCGCGTAGCATCAAAACTGCTGTCCTTCGAAAGCCAGCGCTGAATCCGGCGCGATTGGGTAGCCGGAGCACCGACGCACGGAGATCAACATGCAAGATACTGAAGTGCTTCAACAGCTCACCGAAGATGTCGGCACTGCACAGAAGCTTCTTGAGCTCATGGACGCCGAGTATCTGGCACTCGCCGAGCGCAATCTTGCCGGCCTGGAAGCGCTGCTCACACAAAAGCAGGCTCTGCTGGCGCTTCTCGGACAACACGGCACGCTACGCAGCCAGACACTCGCCGAGTCGAAATTGAGTATCGACCAGAACGGCCTTGCAGCTTACGCCGCCGCATCAGCAGTTGGTCCAAGCATTCTGGAGCAAGCAGAACAGCTCGATAAGGCACTCGAAGCCTGCCGGATTGCCAACGAGCGCAACGGTCAGCAAATCCGCGCCAACCAAGGCACTGTTAGCAGCATGCTGACCCTATTGCAGGGCAGCAACCAGGCGCCGGATCTTTATGATCGTCGCGGCGGCGCGGCCAAAAGCTCATACAATCGTCCACTCAGCCAAGCCTAAGCCTCGCAACCCGATACAGGCACAATGCTAGTATGCGGTCGATACCGTAAAGTGCCGGAGAGCAATGCAAGTGTCCAACCCCTTTGCGAAGGATGAAGGCCCACAGCCGCCTCAGATCTTCAAGACGCCCGTTGAAATCTATTCCAGCCTGCGCGCCCTTAACGAAAGCAATACGCCTCTACTGCTCCGCTTTACTGAACGTAGCCAGCGCTATCAGACCTTTCTAGTGGATATAAACCAGGAAAAGGGCTGGATCGCCATTGATGAGCTGGTGCCCAATGATGGCGAGCGACTGCTATTAGCCGGAGAAGCCTTTCAGATCGAGGGTTTTCAGGAAGGGGTCCGCATTGCCTGGAACAACGAATACCCGGCCCATGCCGGCGAGCTCAACGACGCACCCTGTTACTGGATCCCACTGCCTCTAGAGATTCAATACCACCAGCGCCGCAACGCATATCGAGCTCAACTTATAGGGCAACCCATCGGCGCCGTCCTCGATGGGCGCATGATCAAGAAGCCGTTGGAAGGCACGCTGCTGGACATGTCAGCCACCGGTTGCAAGCTGAGTTTCAAGGGTGACCTTCAAGACCGCCTGCAAACCGGCCAGATCTACGAGAGGTTTTCCGCCCGCCTACCTTTCGGCACCATCACCACCGAAGTGGAACTGCGCCACCTCATCTACGATGAAATAATCGACATAACCTTCTGCGGTCTGCGTTTCTACCGTATCAGCGGGATGACTCAACGGCAGGTCGAACGCTTCGTCTATCAGATGCAGCGCGAAGCGCGACGCGATCAGGTTGTGAGTCGTTTCGACTAGCTGGCGCTATACTCGCCTCACTTTCAACAATCAGGTGAGGCATAGCGCAGACGGAGCCCTCGCCGCTCGCATCTCGCACCCCTCATCAGGCCCTGCTTGATCGACACCGTCACAACTCAGACAATGCTGTATAAAACCACAGCCATTGTCGCCATGCATTCCACCCTAGCAGCCGAGTTCTACTACGTAAGTAACTTTCGTACCGCCATTTTCTGGGTGCAGGAGCGCTATGCGGATTTGCTGACGGCTGAGGAACATACTTTTATTGAGTGCTTCCTCGGACTGACTCTGCCCGCCCAGGCGCTGCTGGTGCGAATGATCATGCGCCGCGGCTGCCACTTTCGCCTGAGCAAACTCGACTACGCGGAGATTGGCGACAGCCTAGCCGCCGCCCTGCCATTGCTCGAGCTTGGCTGGATCAGCGAGCAGGCTTTGCTGAGCGCTGCTGAAGTGGCCGAACTGTTGCGCAAGGACGAAGTGCTCGCCCACCTGCCGCTGCTGGATCGCCGCACCGCGCAAAAGAAAAGCGAGCTGCTCGAACAACTGCAGGCGCAGGTCCTGCCGCCACAGACGTTCAGCACCTGGTGCCCCAACCTGGATGATCGACTGCTGAGCCTGCAGGTGGGCGAACTCTGCGACCGCCTGCGCCTGATGTTCTTCGGCAACCTGACACAGGACTGGTCCGAGTTCGTGCTGGCGGACCTGGGCATTTACCGCTACGAGCCGGTGGACATCACCCCGCACTCACGCGGATTTCAGTGTCGGCAGGACATCGAGGATTACCTGCACCTGCGCGGGCTGCGCCAGCACTGCGACGAGGGCCACGCCGTAGAAGCGATCCTGCCGGCGCTGCTGGCGTTCTCCTCGGAGAACCCTCACCTGCGCACCCGCCAGTCACGGCTGCTGTTCCAGATCGCCCAGCAACTGGAACGCTGTGGCGAGCTGGAACAGGCCCTGACGCTCTACCGGCACAGCAGCCACGGCGAGGCACGCTGGCGGCAGATTCGCGTTTTAGAACAACTGGGCCGCGATGCCGAAGCCCTCGAGCACGCAAAGGCCTTCAGCGAACAGCCCGGCAGTGACGAGGAAAGCCAGCGCCTTGAGCGCGCCCTGACCCGCCTGCGCCGCCGGCTTGGCTTGCCGCTGAGCAAACGCGCCAAAACCGTGGCCGAGGCGCGCCTCGACCTGGCGCTTCCGCCTGCCGAGGGCAGCGTGGAAATAGCCGTGCGCGACCACCTGCATCAGGACGCGGCGCCAGTGTTCTACGTGGAAAACTCCCTACTCTGCAGCCTGTTCGGCTTGCTGTGCTGGGATGCCATCTTCGCTCCGCTGCCGGGCGCCTTCTTCCACCCGTTCCACAGCGGCCCGGTGGACCTGTACAGCCCGGAGTTCCACCCTCGGCGTCAGACGCTGTTCGAGCAGTGCCTGGCACGCCTTGAACAACCCGACTACCCCAAACTGCTGCGCGAGCGCTACCGGGAAAAGTTCGGCATCCAGTCGCCGTTCGTGTTCTGGACAATGCTCGATGAGCCGCTCCTGGAGATGGCCCTGCACTGCATTCCGCCGCAGCACCTGCAGGCCTGTTTCAGCCGTCTGCTGCAAGACCTCAAGGCCAACCGCGCCGGCATGCCCGACCTGATCCAGTTCTACCCGCACGAGCGGCGTTACCGCATGATCGAAGTGAAAGGCCCCGGCGATCGCCTGCAAGACAACCAGAAGCGCTGGCTGACCTTCGCCGCCGCACAGGGCATTGCCGTTGAAGTGTGCTACGTGACGTGGGCAGCGGCATGACCTACCGGGTCGCGGTGCGGGCGCTGTGCGAATTCACTGCCAAAGAGGGCGACCTCGACCTGCGCTTCACGCCCTCGCCCACCGCTCAGGAAGGCATCGCCGGGCATCAGACAGTGGTCAGCCGTCGCGGCGGGCACTACCTCGCGGAACTGCCGTTGAGTGGCACCTATCCGGGCCTGTTGGTCAGCGGCCGCGCGGACGGTTACGACCCCGAGGCCAACCGCCTGGAAGAGATCAAAACCCACCGTGGCGATATCAGCCGTATCCCCGCCAACCATCGACTGCTGCACTGGGCCCAGATCAAGGTCTACGGCTGGCTGCTCTGCGAACAGCTCGGGCTGGAAGAACTGGAACTGGCCGTGGTGTATTTCGAGGTGATGAGCCAGGTCGAGCATGCCTTCACCGAGCGTTTCTGCGCCTCTGACCTGAAAGCCTTCTTCGATCAACAATGCCTGCGCTTTCTGCGCTTTGCCGAGCAGGAACAAGCCCACCGTACAGAGCGTGACGACTACCTGGACGCCCTGTCCTTCCCCTTCCCGGCCTTTCGCCATGGCCAACGGCAACTGGCCGAAGCCGTGTATCGCAGCGCCCGCGATGGCCACACGCTGATGGCCCAGGCCACCACGGGAATCGGCAAAACCCTGGGCACACTGTTTCCCCAGCTCAAGGCCATGCCCGGTCAGGAACTGGATCGGCTGTTCTTCCTTACCGCCAAAACACCCGGTCGCCGCCTGGCCCTGGACGCGCTGCACAGCCTGCGCCATGAGGATCGGGCCACACCGCTGCGGGTGCTGGAGCATGTGGCGCGGGACAAGTCATGCGAGCACCCGGACAAAAGCTGCCACGGGCAGTCCTGCCCGCTGGCCAAGGGATTCTATGATCGCCTGCCGGCCGCGCGGCAGGCCGCCCTGCAACACGGCTGGCTGTCGCAGGAGCAGGTGCGCCGCATCGCCCTGGAACACCAGATTTGCCCCTACTACCTGAGCCAGGAATTGTGCCGCTGGGCGGACGTGGTGGTCGGCGATTACAACTACTACTTCGACATGGGCGCACTGCTCTACAGCCTGACCACCCTCAACGAGTGGCGCATCGCCGTGTTGGTGGACGAGGCGCACAACCTGGTGGACCGCGCGCGTGGCATGTACAGCGCCGAACTGGACCAGGCCGTCTTCCACGAGCTGCTGCGCCGCGCGCCGGCGCGCATTCGCAGCGAGTTGCAGCGCGTGGGTCGCCACTGGGAACAGCTCAACCGGGTGCAGGAACACAACTACCAGATCTACCCCAGCGTGCCGGATCTGTTCGTCGCGGCCCTGCAAAAAGCGGTCACCGCCATCACCGACCACCTCAGCGAACAGCCAGACGGCAACGACCGCAGCCTGCTGCAGTTCTACCTGGACGCCATGCTGTTCTGTCGCCTGAGCGAGGCTTACGGCCCCCATTCGCTGTGCGATATCACCCGCCAGACCAGCAACGCCCTGAGCCTGGACACCACGCTGTGCCTGCGCAACGTGGTGCCGGCGCCCTTCCTCGCCGCCCGCTTCGACGAGGCCCACACCACCACGCTGTTTTCAGCCACCTTGCGCCCGGCCAACTACTACCGCGACCTGCTGGGCCTGCCGGAGGAAACCCAGTGGATCGACGTCGCCTCCCCCTTTGCCGCCGAGCAACTGAGCGTTCGCGTGGTGCGCAACCTCTCCACCCGCTACCAGCATCGCGAAGCCAGCCTGGCGCCCATTTGCCAGCTGATGGCCAAACAGTACCGACGCGAGCCCGGCAATTACCTGGCCTTCTTCAGCAGCTACGCCTATCTGGAGCAGGTGCGCGAACTGTTCAGCAGCCTGCACCCGGACATCCCCACCAGCGTGCAGACCCGCAACATGCAGGAAGGCGAGCGGCAGGCCTTTCTCGACCGCTTCACCCTGCACTCGGAGGGCATTGGCTTTGCCGTACTGGGCGGCGCGTTCGGCGAAGGCATCGACCTGCCCGGCAAACGCCTGATCGGCGCCTTCATCGCCACCCTTGGCCTGCCCCAGCTCAACGTGGTCAACGAAGAAATCAAAACTCGCGTGCAGGAGATGTTCGGCGAGGCCAACGGCTACGACTACGCCTACCTCTACCCCGGCATGCAAAAAGTCGTACAGGCGGCCGGCCGGGTGATCCGCACCACCGACGACCGTGGCGTAGTGTATTTGCTGGATGACCGCTTTGGGGAAACCAAGATTAGAAGCCTGCTTCCCAGCTGGTGGGAGATCGAGTCGTACTGGCTCTGAGGACTTGAGTCGTACCGGTTCTGGCGTACTCGAAGTTGCGAACGGTTGCAGCTGACTTTTTTTGCCGGCGAGAGGCGCTGCTTATTCAATGGCGTCCCAGGCGAGGTTCGAACTCACAACCTTCCCCTTAGGAGGGGGATGCTCTATCCAATTGAGCTACTGGGACTTCAAGCGGGGCGACATCTTATCGAGCTACAGCTGCTTTGTCATGCTCGTGCTCAGTCAACTTAATGGGTTTGTCACGGTTCTGCGCGCCATAGTTTTTACCTTGAAAAAAGGAGAGTGACGTGGAATTGCATTTTGCACGACGCAAACAAGGCCGCATTGCAAATCGCAGCACAGAATCCCATCGCAAAAAGGTTAAGTTACTGATTTTACTGGATTTTAAGTTCAGTCAAATCTGGCACAGTGAATGCACCTAGGTAGTCACCATAACGCGAAGGAGACGCCGAATGACACATTCAGCCTATTTGCTCAGCACTGTCGTGCTGGCTGCAGCAGCTGCGTTTCATCTGCAAGACGCGAGGTCGGGCATGGATCGCTCGCACCCCGACACCATCCCAAACGCAGTTCATTCGACCTTCTACAAATCGCCTTCGTTCGCATCGCCCCCGCCAGTCCAGACCATTGGCAGCAGTGAAGTGAAGTCTGTTCACCGACCTCAGCAATGGGTGTTCTAAAACTGGAACCATCGAATCGACCGAGGAATAAAACATGTCTATTCATGCTTTTTTGTTTCTGATGCTGTGCGTTGCCTGTTCAGTTCTTGGACTGGGACTTGAGTTGAGCGAATCTTGGGCGGCCCTAGCAAAGATAGGAGCTGTGTTGTTCGGCTCCCTATTTGCCGGTTCCCTTGTGATCGGTAAGCGAATCAAATTTGATCCCGTTCTGCGCTGAAAAGCGCAGCTGATCACAATAGAGGCATTCTGATACCACGGCGCTTTCTCTTCGCTCAGCCATGACGTATAATTGGCGTCATTAAGTCGTCTACATCTTTTTTCCAGGTTGTGGAACAGCCGAGCGGTTTGGCTGTCAGACCGATGACTAGAACGGCAATAAGCCACCATCGCCCACCTGACTAACCGGTTTAAAGTATGCGCCCTATGAAGCAGGCAGTTTATTCCAGCCGCACGGCTGATAAGTTCGTGGTTCGGCTACCCGACGGAATGCGTGAGCGTATTGCGGAAGTTGCACGTAACCATCATCGCAGTATGAATTCGGAGATTATTGCCCGCCTGGAGCAAAGTCTTCTTCAGGAAGGCGCGCTGGGTGATGATTTGAACATGCGTCTCGACAGCCCCGAGCTTTCGCTGCATGAGCGTGAGTTGCTGCAGCGGTTTCGGCATCTCGCACATCGCCAGCAGAACGCCCTGATTGCGCTGATTGCGCAAGATAGCGAAGCCGGCAAAGACGAAGACTGATCAGGAAGCCGTGCTCAATCGGCAGCCTCATCCCCAAAACGCCTCGACTATCGAGGCGTTTGCATTTCTGGCCTGGCCATTGCGTCTCGTGTAACCGATGCTTGCATGACCTAAAGAGCGAAGCCCGCCGATTACCATCATGCATCCGGCACCCAACCGATGCACAGGCGAAGCGCCTGCAGGACCAGTCGTAACAGGCTGCAATCAGAGCAGAAACAGCGTCGCTAATCCCAGGAAGATGAAAAAGCCACCACTGTCGGTGACGGCAGTGATCATCACACTCGCCCCCAGCGCAGGATCTCGCCCCATGCGCGCCAGAGTTACCGGGATCAGCACGCCCATCAGGGCAGCCAGCAGCAGATTGAGGGTCATCGCAGCAGTCATGACCACGCCGAGCGACCAGCTGCCGTAGAGCGAGTAAACCACCACACCGATCACGCCACCCCAGATCAGACCGTTCAGCAAGCCTACACCGACCTCCTTGCGCAACAGCCGGGCGCTTTTACCCGTGCCCATCTGATCCAACGCCATCGCACGGACGATCATGGTGATCGTCTGGTTACCCGAGTTACCGCCAATTCCAGCCACAATCGGCATCAGCGCCGCCAGCGCCACCAACTTCTCGATCGACCCATCGAACAATCCGATCACCCTCGATGCGACGAAAGCCGTGACCAGATTCACCGCCAACCAAGCCCAACGGTTACGCAGTGATTTCCAGACCGAGGCGAAGATATCCTCCTCTTCACGCAGACCCGCCATGTTGAGGACTTCGCTCTCGCTCTCCTCACGAATCAAGTCAACCATTTCATCGATGGTCAAACGCCCGATGAGCTTGCCACTCTTGTCTACCACTGGCGTGGAAACCAAGTCGTAACGCTCGAATGCTTGCGCTGCCTCGTAGGCATCTTCATCGGGATGGAAGGTCACCGGATCATTGGCCATAACTTCGGCCACCTGCCTCTCGGGATCATTGACCAACAAGCGCTTAATGGGCAGGACGCCCTTGAGCACGCCGTCGTAGTCCACGACAAACAACTTGTCTGTGTGGCCAGGCAGCTCCTTGAGCCGGCGCAGATAGCGCAGGACGACTTCCAGACTGACGTCCTCGCGGATGGTGACCATCTCGAAGTCCATCAGCGCACCGACCTGGTCCTCGGCATAGGACAAGGCCGAGCGGACGCGCTCACGCTGCTGCGCATCGAGGGTCTCCATTAACTCATGGACAACGTCGCGAGGCAGCTCTGCGGCCAAATCCGCAAGCTCGTCGGCATCCAGGTCCTTGGCGGCCGCCAGGATCTCGTGATCGTCCATGTCGGCGATCAGCGTCTCGCGTACCGCGTCGGATACTTCGAGCAGGATGTCGCCGTCACGCTCGGATTTAACCAGCTGCCAGAGAGTCAGGCGGTCATCAAGCGGCAGGGCTTCAAGAATGTGTGCAACGTCCGCCGGGTGCAACGCTTCCAGCTTGCGCTGCAACTCGACGAGGTTCTGGCGATGTTCCGGGTTGTCGATCAGCTCCTGCTGTTGATCACTACCCTGGCGATAGACAAGATCCTCAACGATCTTTTGCCGTTGCAGCAACTCGACAACTTGCGCCAGACGATCCTGGAGACTTTCTTGCGGCTTTTTTGCTTCTACTTCAGTCATGGCGCACTCCACCCCCGACGGGCGGAGCGCGCCAGGGGATCAATCATTCAAAACGTGATTGGCCAACAAAAATCGTATACGACTACAGGGCAAATCCATGAGTGGGATCCAAAAGCCCAAACGGGCGGACGCGCAATAATAACACCGCAGCTGCCATCCCAGAGTACGAAACTCAAGCAATACAAGCGCTTGCAGGGTGTATCACGCAAACAGCCCATTCTGCCATCCTGTCGACGCATTCACGTTGCGGGAGGACACGCCTGCAGCACAGGCAATTATTGGCTAGAGTTTGTTACCGCTGTAGATCGTCAAGGAGGACGACCATGAAAAAGCTGCTTGCTTCGAGCTGCTACGCCCTGCTCTTCACCATCACGCCCGCGCTTGCCACAAGCATCTACCGCTGCGTCGATGAAACCGGACACTTGACCTTCACTCGTCAGGGCTGTCCGCACCAACAGACCACCGAACGGCAGCAGGCATTCAACCCCACGCCCGGCTCCGGCAAGCCGGTACCCATGGCAAAAGCGCACAAACAACGCCCAGGGCAGCAAAAACAGGAGCAGGCGCTAACAGTAGTTGGCGAACCAGATGACGGCTGCGGAAACCGCATAACCGGCAGCGCAAGACGCAACGCCATGATCAACCAGCAAAGCCGGCCAGGCATGACCCGCGCCGATATTGAAAGCACCTTCGGCAAGCCGGACAGCATCACTAGCCGCAATGGTCAGACGCAGTACCGCTACACTGCCAGCAAAGGTCGAACCCACAGCATCAGCTTCGATGAGAACGGCTGCGTGCTCGGCAAGCGCTAAGTCGTGAAACGAAAAAAGGGCCTGCATCGCTGCAGGCCCTTTCTTGTGTGGCGGACTCAGGAGGATTCGAACCTCCGACCGCTCGGTTCGTAGCCGAGTACTCTATCCAGCTGAGCTATGAGTCCATTTTGCGCTTTTAGACCAGATCACCCCTGGTTGAAACAATGAACTACATTGCTGCAATTCACTTTGTATAGTGGCGGACTCAGGAGGATTCGAACCTCCGACCGCTCGGTTCGTAGCCGAGTACTCTATCCAGCTGAGCTATGAGTCCACTAAGGGTGCGCATTATAGATTCGTGATTATTCCGGTCAAGCTCTTTGATTCAATGAATCATCAAATCCGAACAGAAAATCCAACCATAACCCGACTATGCATAAATGGCGGAGAGGGGGGGATTCGAACCCCCGACACCCTTTTGAGATGTACTCCCTTAGCAGGGGAGCGCCTTCGGCCACTCGGCCACCTCTCCGCAACACGGGGCGCATAATACCCGCCTTTACCCCGCTTGCAAAGCGAAAAATCGATAAAAATTAATGGTTTGGTTCCTGATCTTTCTCTTTCTGGATCCGTTGATAAATTTCCTCGCGATGCACCGCAACCTCTTTGGGGGCATTCACTCCTATACGCACTTGATTTCCCTTTACACCCAACACAGTGACGGTCACATCGTCACCCACCATCAGGGTCTCTCCGACCCGGCGAGTCAGAATCAGCATTCCTTTCTCCTTAAAACGGATTCAATTCAGTAAACAGTCTGCAAAGATAAAGGCGGATATGTTCCGCAAGACATGGAACCTGCTGCTTTCCATCAGCTATTGACCAGTAACGGCAAGCCTAAAGTTCCTTTGCTAAGCCTTCCAAACGACGGAAGGTTGGAGCCTTCCGCAAATCGGTGTCACTCCCCTGTTCCAGATGGGGCATCCAGCTCAAACGCGGTATGCAACGCGCGCACCGCCAGCTCCAGATATTTCTCTTCTATGACCACCGATACCTTGATTTCTGAAGTGGAAATCATCTGGATATTGATATTTTCTTTGGCCAGAGCTTCAAACATGCGGCTGGCGACGCCAGCATGCGAACGCATGCCCACGCCAACAATGGACACCTTGGCGATATCAACATCCCCAACAACTTCGCGAGCCCCCATTTCCTGGGCGATGTGCTCAAGCACATGCATCGCATTCTGGTAATCGTTGCGATGGACAGTGAAGGTGAAATCGGTGGTGTTATCGTGCGCAACGTTCTGCACGATCATATCCACTTCGACATTTGCCGAGCTGATCGGACCGAGGATTCTGAACGCCACACCGGGGGTATCCGGCACACCGCGGATCGTCAGCTTGGCCTCGTCACGGTTGAAAGCGATGCCGGAAATGATGGGCTTTTCCATGGAGTCCTCTTCATCAAGGGTAATGAGGGTTCCCGGACCCTCTTTGAAGCTGTGCAGCACGCGCAGAGGCACGCCATATTTACCGGCAAACTCGACGGCACGGATCTGCAATACCTTAGAGCCGAGGCTGGCCATTTCCAGCATCTCCTCAAAGGTGACCTTCTCCAGACGTTGCGCCTTGGGCACTACGCGCGGGTCAGTCGTGTAGACGCCATCCACATCAGTGTAGATCTGACACTCGTCAGCCTTGAGGGCTGCCGCCAGCGCAACGCCAGTGGTGTCAGAGCCGCCACGTCCGAGGGTGGTGATATTGCCCGCCTCATCCACCCCCTGAAAACCGGCAACCACCACCACACGCCCAGCTTTCAGGTCTTTGCGGATATTCTGCGCATCGATTTGCAGAATACGCGCTTTGGTGTGCGAGCCGTCGGTGAGAATACCTACCTGGCTGCCCGTATAAGAAATCGCCGGCACGCCGATCTTAATCAGCGCCATGGCCAGCAGAGCAATGGTTACCTGCTCGCCGGTTGAAACCATCACATCCAGTTCGCGGGCAACGGGTCGCTCGTTGATTTGTCGAGCTAGCTCTATCAGGCGGTTGGTTTCACCGCTCATAGCCGAGACCACCACGACGATGTCATCGCCGTTTTCACGGAACTGCTTGACCTTCGCCGCTACCTGCTCAATGCGCTCGACCGAGCCCACCGAGGTCCCTCCAAACTTCTGTACGATCAACGCCATTTCATTGCCGCCTAAGCCATTCGTTAAACAACCCGACTTTCACTATTACGTTTTGCAACTCGCTCACTGCCGCTCTGGCTAGCTCAAAGCCGCTGTTCGACAAATGCACGTGCCAACGCCAGCGCCTCGTCGAGCTTCTGTGGCTCACTACCGCCGCCTTGCGCCATATCCGGACGGCCGCCGCCCTTACCGTCGACAGCAGCCGCAGCCTGTTTCATCAGATCGCCGGCCTTTAGCTTGCCGGTCAGGTCCTGGGTCACGCCGGCCACCAGCACGACCTTGTCATCCAGGACACCGCCCAGCAGGATCACTGCACTGCCCAGCTTGTTCTTCAACTGGTCCACCAGCGCCAGCAGCGCCTTGCCATCCACACCGTCGATCCGAGCCGCCAAGGTCTTGATCCCCTTCACTTCGACGGCAGAGCTTGCAAGATCATTACCGGTGGCGCTGGCCGCCTTGGCTTTGAGTTGTTCAAGCTCCTTCTCCAGCTGGCGGTTACGCTCGATCACGCCACCGAGCTTGTCCAACAGGTTGTCGCGACTACCCTTCACCAACGCCGCCACGTCCTTCAGCTGCTCTTCGGCGCTGTTCAGATAGCCCAGCGCGTGCTCTCCCGTGAGCGCTTCGATACGGCGAACACCAGCAGCCACGCCACCTTCACTGACGATCTTGAACAGGCCGATATCACCGGTCCGCGATACGTGGGTACCGCCGCAAAGCTCGACGGAGAAACCACCACCCATGCTCAGCACGCGTACCTGATCGCCGTATTTCTCGCCGAACAGCGCCATAGCGCCCTTGCGCTTGGCAGTCTCGATGTCGGTTTCCTCGATTTCCACAGCAGTGTTGCTACGGATTTCGGCGTTGACCTTATCCTCCAGAGCCTTGATCTGATCGGGTTTGATCGCTTCGAAGTGGCTGAAGTCAAAGCGTAGCCGCTGACTATCCACCAGCGAGCCTTTTTGAGTGACATGTTCACCCAGAATCTGGCGCAATGCGGCGTGCAGCAGATGCGTCGCCGAGTGGTTCAGCGCAGTGGCCTGGCGCACTGAAGCATCGACCGTCGCCTCGATGTTATCGCCCACCCGCAGGCTGCCACTGTCGAGAATGCCGTGATGCAGGAAGGCACCACCAGCCTTGCTGGTGTCGCGCACATCGAAACGCAGACCTTCGCTGGCGAAGTAGCCACAATCACCGATCTGCCCGCCTGACTCGGCGTAGAACGGCGTTTGGTCAAGTACCACTACGCCCTCTTCGCCTGCATTCAGCTGGTCGACACTCATCCCTTCGCGGAACAGCGCGACGACCTTGCCGCTGCCGGAGGTGCCAAGGTAGCCGGTGAAACGTGTCTCGCCCTCAACCTTGAGCAGATTGTTGTAGTCCATACCAAAGGCACTGGCCGACCGCGCACGCTCGCGCTGGGCCTGCATTTCGCGCTCAAAGCCTTCTTCATCCAAAGTCAGCTCGCGCTCGCGGGCGATATCGCCGGTCAGGTCCACAGGGAAGCCGTAGGTGTCGTACAGTTTGAAGACGACCTCACCGGGAATGACGCTGCCGGAAAGCTCGGCCAGGTCCTGCTCGAGGATCTTCAGGCCTTGCTCCAGGGTCTTGGCGAACTGCTCTTCTTCGGTTCTTAGTACACGCTCGATGTGCGCCTGTTGCTGCTTGAGCTCAGGGAAGGCGTCGCCCATCTCGGCAACCAGCGCCGCGACGATCTTGTAGAAGAAACTTCCCTTGGCGCCCAGCTTGTTGCCATGACGGCAGGCACGTCGAACGATGCGGCGCAGCACATAGCCGCGACCTTCGTTGGACGGCGTCACGCCATCGGCAATCAGGAAGCCGCAGGAACGGATATGGTCGGCGACCACCTTCAGCGAAGCCTGGCCTTCATTAGCACAGCCAATAGCCTCGGCCGCCGCATTCAGCAAGCTCTGAAACAGATCGATTTCGTAGTTGGAATTGACGTGCTGCAGTACCGCGCTGATGCGCTCCAGCCCCATGCCGGTATCGACGCTTGGCGCCGGCAGCGGATGCATGACACCGTCGGCGGTACGGTTGAACTGCATGAACACGTTGTTCCAGATCTCGATGTAGCGGTCGCCATCTTCTTCCGGCGAACCGGGCGGGCCGCCCCAGATGTGCTCGCCATGGTCGAAGAAGATTTCAGTGCATGGGCCGCAGGGACCGGTGTCACCCATCGCCCAGAAGTTGTCAGAAGCGTAAGGCGCGCCCTTGTTGTCGCCGATGCGCACCATGCGCTCGGCCGGCACACCGACTTCCTTGGTCCAGATGTCGTAGGCCTCGTCATCACTGGCGTAAACGGTGACCCATAGCTTTTCCTTAGGCAGGTTCAGCCACTTGTCCGAGGTCAGGAATTCCCAGGCATAGGTGATGGCGTCACGCTTGAAATAGTCGCCGAAACTGAAGTTACCCAGCATTTCGAAGAACGTGTGATGGCGCGCGGTATACCCCACGTTTTCCAGATCATTGTGCTTGCCGCCGGCGCGCACGCATTTCTGGCTGGTAGTGGCGCGGGTATAGGCGCGCTTTTCCAGGCCGAGAAAGCAGTCCTTGAACTGATTCATCCCGGCGTTGGTGAACAGCAGGGTCGGATCGTTCGCAGGAATCAGCGAACTGGAGGCCACACGCGTGTGACCCTTCTCTTCGAAGAAGCGGAGGAAGGCTTCACGGATTTCTGCGCTTTTCATAGATCTCTTCCAGAAGACTGCGGCCGAGCGGCAGCAAGACGGCAAGGCAAACGACACCGGGCGCCGATGTTCAACTATCCAAATGGGTAATCGGCAAAGGGCCGCATTATATAGGCCCTGTGCGCTGCGCATAGAGGATAAGCCCGATTGAATCAAGCTATTGATCACCTAACGCATCTTCTGGCTGCCAGCCACCTCAGCGCAGCAGTCGGCTATCCAGAACCGACGAGCCGCCGCCGAGCAGTGTCTCGGTGATGCTGATGAAGTCCTCAGTGGTGACCCTATCCAGACGCATCAGCCCGCGCGCCACATCATCGAGCGAATGCTGATTCTTGCTGCGCTGGCGGATTTCTCGGTCAAGCTCCTGCAGCAGCAGTACCGCACGTGCGGTAACAGGCCCGGTGGAGCGTTCGGTGCGCAGGGATTTGACCTTGCGGCTCCATTTGCTCAGATGCTCCCGAACGGCCTGATAGCGGTCCTCACTCATGCCGCCAGCGCGGCGCATCAGCTCAATGGCGTAGTACTCGGCCAGCCCTTCGCTGATCCAGTCGCTGCGATCGGCATCGCTGATGCGGCTAAATACATGGACCAACTCGTGAACCAGCGAACTGGTGCCATTTTCACTGACCATCGGACGGTCAGCATGCATGAACAGCGAATTGGGACCGGACAAACCACCGCGCCACATCGGATCACCTGCGCCGACGATCAGCAATTTTTTCGGATCGCGAGGGAAGACGCTTTGCACTTCAGGCCAGACGAAGGTCAGCAGCGTCAGAATATCCATGCGCCGCACCCCCTCACCCACCGGCGCAGCGACCGTCACATCGGTCTCACCGAGTCTGGCACGGCGACTGCCCAATTTGCCGGCTAGAATCCAGCCGGTCGGCCGATCGAACCTACGCTCTGGGTTATCGATGCGGAAACGGTTCTTGCCAATGCGTGGCCAGCCGGTCTCGACGCTCTTCCAGCCTTTCGGCAGATCGAAGGACAGCCGCGACACCAGGGTGTGGCCATCCGGTTGGTCAAAGCGGGCGGCCGGCACCAAGTCATCACCGCGCAGCAAGGCCCAATCAGGCGTCATACGCGCATCGAAACGCTCATTGCTGCGCTGATGGCTCACCCGCACGCGATAAGCCAGTCGTGCCTTGCCGGCCGCTGGACGCCAGACACCACGGCCGTTCTCTTCCTGCCAACTGGCCTGTTCATCGGTCTTGAAGTCGCTATAGAGCCCTTCGTCGCCCAGATTGAAGTCCAAATAACTGACGGCAGAGCCCTCTTCGAGCACCAGCTCCACTTCGGCGACATCCTCCTCTGGCAGGAAGCGGACGTTGAAATCCAGGTCGACACGCTTGGCCGCCTGGGTCGGAGCAGCGAAAAGGCACAACAGGACGGCGAGTAGCGGTAGCTGGCGTAGGGACATTGGGCGGTTCCAGACAAGGATTCAGTGCTAAGACGACACGCTCCAGCGTAGATTCAACCGGCACGAAAAATCAGATGGTCCTCCCAGTCGTCCTCGGCCACGGTGCCCTCGGCCAGCATCCGACCTGACTGGGAAATACGCTCGGCATGTACTGCCTGCGGATCACCGCACACCAGATGATGCCAAAGCGGTAGATCCTTGCCTTCTGCAACCAGGCGATAACCGCAGGTGGGTGGTAGCCAGGTGAATTGCGCTGCATCGGCAGCCGTCAGCTGAATGCAATCGGGCACGCTGGCGCGGCGATTAGGATAATCCGTGCAGCGGCAGCTCTGCAGGTCAAGCAGCTTACAAGCGATGCGAGTGTAATAGACGCTGCCATCTTCCTCGTCTTCAAGCTTCTGTAGGCAACACAGGCCGCAGCCGTCGCAAAGCGACTCCCATTCTTGCGCATCTAGCTGGGCAAGCGTCTTGCGCTTCCAGAAGGGTTCGACTTTCGCCGCCATCAGTAGTCAACCTCGAACAAGTGTGCCGTTTCAGATTGCATCGTTACGGCGCAGCAATTCTTCCGGGAGATGCTCGATATAGTCATCCGGAGGCGGCGGCATCTGCAAGTGGAAGCCCTGCTTTTCCAGGTTTCCCAGGACGGTCGCAATATTCTCCCGTGCCAGAATGCGCTCGGGTGTCAGCACCATATCGAAGGCATGCTGCGGCGTGCCGAACACGGCGAGCAGTGCTTCCGGCACTCGCGCGAGCGCTTCGCTGCGATCGACATAGAGATACATCTCGTCTTTGCGCGGACTTTTGTAGATGGAACAAAGGCGTTTCATCGGGTTTCTCCCAATACATCCAAAAGGGTCTGCCCGAGCCGCTCACGGCGCCAGCCCCGTAGCGAGTCGGGCAACTGATAGGGGCCATCGGGGTAGCCGGTTTTCAACAGCGCTTCGAGCACTTTCTTGCGCAGCACCAGCTCAGGCGCGATTTCCAGAGCGGTCGCAGCCCGCTGCCCCACCGCACGCAACTTTTTCAGCAGCGCGGAGGCTTCCAACGGCAAGGGCTCTGGCAAGGCTGCGGGCCAATCCTGCTCAGGTGTAGCAGCTGCAGTACGAATCAGCTCGAGCAAGGTTTCGCCATCTTGGCGAACGGTCCGCGGATGCATGTCTTCGATACGCGCCAGGCTGACCAGATCCCCGGGCTGGGTGCGAGCCAGCGGCCACAAACTGGCCTCGCGCAGCACGCGGTTACGCGGTTGATTGCGCGCCCGAGCCTCGGTCTCGCGCCAGCACGCCAGCACTCGCAACACGGCAAGCTGACGCGGCTTGAGACGCCAGGCCTGCTTCACATCACGATAGGCTTCGGCCGGATCGATCTCGCGTCGCTGGTTAGCCACCCACTCGGCGCCATCTTCCAGAATCCATGCGAACTTTTCCTCGGACAGCTTTGGCAACAGCGCCTGATAAAGCTCGGCCAGATGCTGCGCATCCTCGGCTGCATATTGAACCTGCATCTCGCTGAGCGGGCGCTGCAGCCAGTCGGAACGCGTTTCACCCTTGGGCAGTTCGATGTTCAACACGGTCTGGACCAGCCGTGAATAGCCCATCGAAAAGCCGATATTGAGGTAACCAGCTGCAAGCTGGGTGTCGAACAGCGGCGCGGGAAGGCTACCGGTCAAGCGCAGGAAGACTTCAAGATCTTCGCTGCATGCATGCAGCACCTTGACCACGGCCTCATCTTCGAGCAAACCGGCAAAGGCGCCCCAGTTGGAAATCAGTAAGGGGTCGATCAGGTACGCACAGCGCCCGTCGCCCACTTGGAGCAAGGCTGCAATGGGGTAGAAGGTATCGACCCGCATGAATTCTGTGTCCAGCGCAACGAATGGCAGCTGCCGCCACTCGGCACACAGGCGGGCCAGATGCTCATCATCCAAGACCCATTGGGTAGTGATGGCCACTATGGCCTCCTTATTATCGGCTGATGGCCGAACAGCGCTGCAGTATATAGGTGCAACCCGCAATTCGCCGCGCAAACATCGGCCAGGCAATGTTAACGTTTTGGCCGAACAATCAACGGAGCGCCGCCATGCCGCTTGCCCAACTGATCAACGCTCAGCAACTGGCCGAACGCCTGCAGCAGCCGGAGCTGGTCATTCTCGATTGCCGCTTCGCTCTGGACGATCCGCAGTATGGCCAGCGCAGCTATGACGAGGCGCATATTCCTGGCGCCCGCTTCGCCGATCTGGAGAAGGACCTGTCGGGCTCGGTGATTACCGGCAAGACCGGACGCCATCCGCTGCCGGAGCCCAGCCAGCTGCTCGCCAAGCTTCAGGCCTGGGGATTGAGTGACAAGAGCCAGGTGGTTCTCCATGACGACGGTCCCGGTGCCTTCGCCGCACATGCATGGTGGTTGCTGATCTGGCTGGGCAAACGAGACGGTCTCTACCTGCTCGATGGCGGCCTGCAAGCTTGGCGCGAAGCCGGGCTACCGCTCGACGACAAGCGCCCTGCACCCAAGCCTGGTACGTTGCAGGGCGCTGCGGACACCCGCCTGACCATCGACGCAGCAGCGCTGTCGAACCGATTGGCCACACCTGATCTGACTCTGCTCGATGCCCGCGCCCTGCCCCGTTTCCTCGGCGAAGTGGAGCCTATTGACCCTGTAGCGGGCCACATTCCCGGCGCTCAATGCCTGCCATTCACGGAAAATCTCGACGCCAGCGGGCGCTTCCTGTCGCCCAGCCAGCTACGTGCGCGCTTCGAGCAGTCTCTGGCCGGAAGATCACCAGACAGCCTGGTGGCCTACTGCGGCTCGGGGGTAACCGCCTGCCACAACCTGTTCGCCCTCTGCCTGGCCGGCTATCCATTGGCCAGGCTGTATCCTGGTTCATGGAGCGAATGGATCACCGACCCACAGCGTCCGGTTGCCCGCCAACGCCAATAACGAGCTCAGCCTGCGGGCTTCAGCGCTAGTAGCGCGAAGCCGCAAATGATACCCGCCAGGGCGATCAGCCAGCCGATCCGGTGCGCATGATTCTTCTGCGCTTGGCGAACGGGGTCCACGGGCTTTTTCTTTTTCACAACTCACCTGCCTTTCGAACGAAACAAGAACGCATGTACGGCACTCGCCACTAGAATGCCGGCGGCATCCTCCTTCATACGAGCAAAAAGTTAAAGTCAGGATCGCGACGCGCCACATGTAGTTTCGACAATGCAGATGGACGACAGCGCAGGTTCTGTCCAGCTGCGTTTTCGAGACGCCAGGTTTCAACCACTTCCGGTGATCGCTCCATGGACAACCAGCAATCGTTCCTGCTCCGCTATCCGTCCGCCAGCCTGTTGCTTATCCAACTGCTGGGCATCCTGCTGTACCCCTTTCTGGAAGACCTGTCCCGCGGGCGGGCGATCATGGGCGTGTTCGGCATCGTGGTACTGGTGGCGGCGCTGCGTATGGTACGACGCAGCCCGTTAATTCAGTGGGTAGCCCTGGCGCTGGCCGCGTGCATTCTCATGTTGACCATCATCGGCGAAGTGCGCGGTGGGCCTGAACTCAGGCTGGTTCTGGCAGCGCTTGAAGCAGCGTTCTACTTCTACGCCGCAGCCAGCCTGATTGCCTACATGATGGAAGACCAGCGGGCCACTACTGACGAACTGTTCGCTGTCGGCGCCACCTTCACCCTGCTCGCCTGGGCCTTTGCCTACAGCTTCGACGTCTGCCAGATGCTGATACCGGGCAGCTTCACCGCCGCAATCGACCCGGACGAGCCACGCAGTTGGGTCGAACTGCTGTTCCTGAGCTTCAGCATCCTATCCGGCGTAGGCATCGGCGATATCCTGCCGCTGAGCCCGATGGCCCGTGCCCTGGTGATGCTCGAACAGTTCGCCGGCGTGATGTACATCGCTCTGGTGGTTTCGCGGCTGATTGCGCTGACGATTCGGCGCTGAGATTCGGTGGAAAATCGCGCTGTGAGTTTTCCACCCTACGCGACCCAGCCCGTCACTTCGCCCCGAACATGGCCGTCCAATAGATGCCGCCATCGCTTTGTGGATCGACCGCATAGGCCGCGCCCAGCTCATTGAACGCGGGATTCATCATGGCAGCGCAATGACCGGGGCTGGCCAGCCAGCCGTCAACCACCTTGCGCGGAGTATCCAGAGCGGCGGCGATGTTTTCGCCGATGCGCGCGCCGTCATAGCCGGCAAGCTCCGCCCTGTCGCCCGGCGTGCGGCCATCGCTGCCGAGGTGGCTGAAGAAATTGCCGTTGGCCATGGCACGGCTGTGCGACTCGGCGGCCGTTCCCAGTGCCGCGTTCCAAGCCAGTGGCAATGTGGCGCTGAAGGATTGCGCGCCGCATTGGCGCGGCTGGTTGCGCGCCTCGTTGATCAGCCCGAGCAGCTTCTGCCCTTCTGCCTGCCAGTCGCCCAGCTTTGCACTCAGTAGCGGACGCACCACGACGATGCGCCAATCGCGGCCCTCTTGGCTGACACCGATATCGATGAACTGCGGGTCCAGCAGAACCTTGCAGTAGTTGTCCTGCAGCACTGTCATGGCGGCTTGTGCATCGCGCGGGCCCGACAGGCTGATGGCCTGCACGTTGAGCATTGGATAGGCCGCCGCGGTCAGTTCGCGTTGCAGATCGCCGCCACCGCGAACTGGCAAGGCTAGGCGCGAATCGGTCGTCAGAGGCGGAAGCGCCTCGTACGACTGCCCCGCGCAGCTGCGCACTTCGGCGCGATAGAGGTTGATCGACTCGACCAGCCGCGCATCCTCAGCGGCAGTCACAGCGTTCACACCTGTCAGCCACAACACCGCAACAGCGACGCCTATAACCGATGACCTCAAACGCATGGCATAACTCCTGGACTAGACCGCCCGATGACAGCTGTATGTTGCACGTGAATCAGGGCGAATGCGCAACCTCGATTCAGGCTGTTAACGGCTTTACGGCTTGGCGCGCGTCTTGAGCAACGAAAGCAGCACACCGGCGGCTAGCACACCCAGCGTCACGCTGAGCGAAAGCAAAGCCGGCACCTTGACGAAGCCGTGCAGGAAGATCTTTCCGCCAATAAAGATCAGCACAACTGCAAGGGCGTACTTCAAGTACACAAAGCGGTGCATCAACGCCGCGAGTGCGAAATAGAGCGAGCGCAAGCCGAGGATGGCGAAGATGTTCGAGGTGTAGACGATGAACGGATCCTGGGTAATGGCAAACACCGCCGGCACGCTGTCTACCGCAAACACCAGGTCCGCGAGTTCGATCAGCACCAGCGCCAGTAGCAGCGGAGTGGCATAGAGCAACATCTTGCCGCTGGCCGCGTCGTGCTGGCGCACCAGGAAGCGGCCCTCGTGAAGCTCGTCGGTGACGCGGATGTGCCGACGTAGAAACTTCAGCAGGGGGTTTTGCGAGAGATCCGGATGCTCTCCGTGATCCTTACTGAACAGCATCTTGATGCCGGTAAACAGCAGAAATGCGCCGAACACGTAGAGAATCCAGTCGAACTCCTGAACTAGAGCCGTACCTAGACCAATCATGATGGCGCGCAGCACGATCACTCCGAGGATGCCCCAGAAGAGCACGCGGTGCTGGTATTTGCGGGGGATACCGAAGAATCCGAGGATCATCGCCATGACGAACACGTTGTCCATCGACAGCGACTGCTCGACCAGAAAACCGGTGTAGAACTCCAGCGCCTTGGTCGCGCCGAGCTGCCACCAGACCCAGCCGCCGAATGCCACGCCAACAGTGAAATAACCGCTGTACAGCAGCAGGCTTTCGCGCATTTCGATTTCGTGCTGGTCGCGGTGCAGCACGCCGAGGTCGAAGACCAGCAGCGCGAAAACGATGATCAGGAATGCCAGCCAGAACCAGTAGGGTGTGCCGAGAAACGGAGTCGCCAGAAACGCATGCAGAACTGTCATGAGCCCTCCCTATATGTCTGCCTAAGTCAAAAATCAACTTAGTGACTCCGACATCACGGTGAGACTGCTCACCGCCAGAGGGGCCCGGCGTCACGTGTGCAAAGGTTAGTTGAATAAAAGATTTTCTGTCATCACCTGCCGCTTGAATCCGCCGAGCTGCGCGGCAGGCGAACTCAGCGGCAGAATCCCAAATCAGCGGGGGTTTATCACGCCATCGTGCTCGGCGTGGTCGGTATCGGTCTGCACGCCCTCGGGGTCGATGGCGTCGTCCGGCTGATCGATGGGCCGAACACCCTCGTTGCCAGGAAGCTGGTCGATGCCAGGCTCCCGATCCGGATTCACGTCGGTGCGCCCCGGCGTGAGCGGGTCCGGCTCACCTGGCATTGGTGAGTCGGGATGCTGTTCGGGGCTCGGGTTCTTGGGATCGATGGACATGGCAGCGTTCCTCTTGAATGGAAGTGTCGTTACTTCGAGGCGCAGGAGGCGGTTCACGTTCAGTGCGGATGGCGTTTTCCGGCACCATCCATCCATTTGCCTAGACGCAACTTTTATGACAGGCCCATCGCCTCTAAAATGCCCGCCGTTTAAAACCACGAAGGTCAGTAATTCATGAGAAAAGTGCTCTTGCTCAATGGCGCCACACCGTTCGCCCACTCCCAGGGGCGTTACAACACGACGCTGCATGAGACGGCCACTGCGTTTCTCGACCGTGCGGGGATAGAATTCAAGACCACCGACATAGCCGCAGGCTACGACGTAGCGGAGGAATTGCAGAAATTCATCTGGGCCGATGTAGTGATCTACCAGATGCCCGGCTGGTGGATGGGCGCGCCCTGGACGGTGAAGAAGTACATGGACGAAGTGTTCACCGCCGGCCACGGCAGCCTCTACGCCAACGACGGCCGCACCCGCTCCGACAATTCGCAGAAGTACGGCAGCGGCGGCCTGGCCCGTGACAAGAAATACATGATCTCGGCCACCTGGAACGCACCGCAGCAGGCATTCGACGACCCGACGGATTTCTTCGAAGCCACCGGTGTGGACGCGGTGTACTTCCCGTTCCACAAGGCCCACCAGTTTCTCGGCATGCGCGCCCTGCCGACCTTCCTCTGCGTGGACGTGATGAAGGTGCCGAACATCGAAGCCGACGTGGCTCGTTATGAGCAGCACCTGGCGGCGATCTTCAAGCCACAGGCGTAACGCTGGCTGGAACCTGGGAATCATCGGGTAGAGGCCGCGCGGTGGCGACTCTACCTGCCACCCTCAGGGTGTCGCGAACACTTCATCGAGCAGATCGTTCATCGCCTGAAAGGCCCGTGCAGCCACTACCGGGTGATATTCGTTACGCCCCGGCACCTTGGCGTAGGGATCGGTGAATGAATGCACTGCACCGCCGTAACTGACCAGTTGCCAATCCACATTGGCAGCCTTCATCTCGGCAACGAAGCCGTCCACCTGCTCCTGCGGCACGCTGGGGTCGTTGGCGCCGTGCAGCACCAGCACCGGCGCCTTGATGTTGCGCGCGTCGCCTGGTTCGGGCGTATCGAGGTTGCCATGGAAGGACACGAAGGCACTCAAGTCGGCCCCCGAGCGGGCCAGCTCGAGAATGGCGCCTCCGCCGAAACAGAAACCTATGGCGCCCAGCTTCTTGGTATCCAGCGCGACCTTGTCGGCCTGTGCCTTGAGCACCTCGACGGCTGCCTGGGCGCGTTTGCGCATCAGGGGGCGGTCACTTCGCAGGGCCGAGGCGGCGGCTTTGGCTTCGTCAGGACTGCTGGGGCGCACGTTTTTGCCGTACAGGTCGGCGACCAGCACCACGTACTTGTCGCTGGCGGCACGCGCGGCCTTCTCTGCTGCGCGGTCGGTAACGCCCAGCCAATTGGGCACCATGACCAACCCCGGCCGCGGAGTGGTTACCGCATCGTCATAGACTAGCGTGCCTTCGTAGGCCTCGCCGTCAATCTCGTAGGCTACCGGCTTGGTCACCACTGCCGCTTCGGCAAGGCCGATCGTCCCGGCTAACGAAAGCGCCAGGGCCGAGGGACGCAATGTCTTGTTCATCTGACATCTCCTTAGGATTTGCCCACAAACGATAGCTGCCGTGCCGCGTTGCGCCAGGCGTCAGATCACTCGCGTTCGGTGAGAAACGCCGTGGGCGGCGAACCGTCGGCGTTGAGCTGGTAGATCTCGGCCGGCCTGCCGCTCGGGTCGAGCACCAGCAGGCCAATGCCGCTGCCATTCCATAGCCGCTCGCCGGCCCGGCTGCGATCAGGTACGCGTGGCACAACTTCCAGCTGGCGCCGCTTGGTCAGCCAGTTCAGCGGTGACCAGGGGGCGTACAGCCAGCGATTGAGGCGGTCGAACCAGTCCAGCAGTCCCCGCGGAAATTCATTCTTCACGCCGCTGCTGGTGATCTGCCAGAGCTGCGGGCCGGTATCGCGGTCACGAATATGCAACTCGTAGACGAACGAGTAATGCACATCGCCCGAGAGAATCACGTAGTTACCGGGCGTTCGCGAATGACGAAAGATGTTCATCATCACGTGGGCGGCGCCGCGGTGCGCCATCCAGTTTTCCGCATCCACCAGAAGCGGATGCCCCGCCCAGCTGAAGATGCGCTGTACCGTCTCGATCAGCTTGACGCCGAACATCGGTGCCGGCGAGACGATGAGTACCGCCGGGTGATCCAACAGGTTCTGCTGGAATTCGCTCAGCGCCTCCCAGTCCATCAGACCCGACGGGCGGCTGAGGTTGCGCTCGCTGCGCCAGCGCCGCGTGCGTGTATCCAGTACCACCAGCGGCGGCTGGCTGGCCAGCTCGTAGCCCCAGCCACGGAAGCGGTGCAGGTCTTCGATCAGTCGGTCCTGGGGTTCGCTGTCGAGCCAGGTGTCGCTGGCCGAGCCCATCAGCTGCTGCGTCTGCGCCAACAGTTCGACGAAGCCCTCGGGCTGGTTGCCCCAGGCCTGGCATAGCAGGTAGGCGATCAGCGCATTGCCGATGATCCGCCGCGACAAGGGATGGCCGTAGGCGGTCTCCTCCCAGCGCGCCGAGAGGTTCCAGTCGTCGGTGATGTCGTGATCATCGAAGATCATCAGCGACGGCACATGGGTCAGAGCCCGGGCCACCCGCGGTAAACCTTGCACGAACGCTTGCAGACAGCACTCTTCACGGCGGTAGCGCCCCTGTTGCTCCTCGGTAAGCGCCGGCATCACCGGCTCGATCAGCGTCCAGGGCAGCGGTGACCAGACCAGCAGGTACATGGCCATTACTTCGCCGAAAGTGATCAGGTGGTTCTGGCCGTTGGAGGTTGTGAACACCGGCTTTTCCACGCCGCCGAAGAAACGCTCGCGCAACGCTTCATTGGACTTGAACGCGGGCAACAGCTCCTCACGCCGGTAGTAGGTGGCCGGATGGTTGAACAGCTCTTCGCTGTCATCCACCACCGCGCCCTCCAGCTGCTCGCCATACAGCCCGAGCCGGCACACCAGCGCATGAATGGCCACCAGCATGGGGCCCGCGACATCGTCGGCGTACACCTGATCGCCCGTCATCAGCAACAGTGCCGGCCGGCCTTGAGGGTTGTCGCGGTGCTGCTCGAGCAGTTGATCGACACACAACAGGCCGTCCTTGGCCGCGTGGTGCGGCTTGCGGCAAGAGCCGTGCAATACCCGATCGAGGCGGGACTTGATGACGAAACTCGGTCGCGTCGCACCCGCGTACAGCAGGTGCGGCGCCCAGTCGGCGATGCCCTGCCCTTCTTCGCCGCCGATGCGCAGGTCGTATTCGATCAGGCAATCGGTGGGCAATGGCTCATCAAGCGGCACGTCGATAAGGTGCAGCACAGCATCGCGGCCGAACGGCAACCGCTGGCACGTTTCCGCGCCCAGCGGCACGACAAGCTGCAGGTCATGGGCTGCGCTTTCGACCACCAGGGAAAATGACAATGGCCTCGAACCCACCAACCAGAGCACCAATCGGCCAGGCTCGACGCGGCGCAATAGGGGGCCGGCAAGGACCGGAGGCAGGGTTTCGGTGGTGAAGTCTGTGTCGATCAAGGCAGATTCGCAGCGGGTGACTGGGGTCGCATTGTGACAGCAGAGTGGGCACCTGTGTCCCGCAGTGGATGGCGAGTAGTGCCTGCCGCGCGCCGACCGGCGATGGTCAAGCTGCGATCTGGCTGGCTATGATCGCCGACCATGACCACCCTCGCGCTCCGCTCACCCTGCCCGCCCAGCACCTGCAACTGCAGGCGCGACGAGTTGCTGGCAGCGCCCGGCGCGGATGTACGCATCCTGCGTTTGACGCGCCATGAAGAGCAGCGCCTGCTGGAACGACTGGAGAACATCCAGAGCCTGGCCGACCTGGAGCGCCTTCAACAGCGGATGCACGAACAGCTCGGCATTCGCCTGAGCATCAGGCCCAGCCACAACGAAGTGCGCAGCATGCGCGGCATCGCCATCGATTTCGCCGAGCAACCGGGCCTGTGCCGCAAGACCCGTCAGTCGATCCCCGCCGCCATTCGCCGCGGCCTGGAGAAACAGCCCGAGATCGCCTTCCGTCTGCTGGACGCCCATGACCTGCTACGCGACGCCTGAGGCGAGCCTGTCGAATTGAGCTTTCACGCGCAGATACGCCAGCCAAGCCAAGCCAAGCCAAGCCAAGGTCGATGGTTGCCGCGATCTTCGACAGAAATATCAACTGCCGCTTGCTGCAACTGACAAGCCTCAAAGTATAATGATTCCTATTTGAGCCAGTGTCATGCCTCAAGCCCTGCAGCAAATCCTTGCTATCGAGGATGATCCCGTCCTCGGCTCGCACCTAAAGACCTCCCTCGAAGCACGCGGCTTCGACGTGACCCTCGTCGATAAAGGCAGCCACGGTCTTTCTCTGGCGAGCGCCGAGGATTTTGATCTCATCTTGCTGGACGTCCTGCTACCTGAAATGAGTGGCCTGGAGCTACTAGCCAACCTGCGTTCCAGCCGCAGCACTCCGGTACTGATGATGTCCGCGCTGGGCTCCGAGGCTGACCGCATTCAGGGCTTTCATCACGGTGCCGATGACTACTTGCCCAAGCCATTCAGCATCGAAGAGTTGCAGGTGCGAATCGCCGCGATTCTGCGTCGGGTCGCCTACGAACGCACATCGACGCCGCCCAGCAACAACGACGATGTATTGCATTTCGACGAGCAACGCAGCGACCTGTGCTACGAAAGACAATGGGTCGGCCTGACCTCCACCGAATACCGTCTGCTCAGCGTTCTGCACGATTCCACCGGCGAAGTGCTGAGCAAACCCTTCCTCTATCAACATGTGCTGCACCGGGGATTTTCCCGACATGACCGCAGCCTGGACATGCACATCAGCAATATTCGCCGCAAACTTCTACGCGCAGACCTCAGCATGCTCAGGCTCGAATCGGTCTGGGGCAAAGGCTACCTGCTGGAAAGGCTCCCTGGCTGATGCCCAATCGACACTCCATGTTCTGGCGGCTGGTGCTGCTGGTCGCCAGCTTCTGCCTGGCCATGGTCTGGGTAAGCGACCACGTCGATCAGCGGGTTGCCTATCACAGCTCCTTCCTCTCAGCCCAAGCGCGGCAAACGCTGCAAGAGTATGCCGAGCAGGCTTCGGCAGCCGTCCATAAAGGCCCCGCCGAGCTGGATCGCTGGCTGGCCAAGCTGCAGCGCGAAGAGCCTGGCGTGATCCTGGTGCTGGATTCACTGCAGCGATCGCTTGGCACCCGTGAACTCGACAAAGATGAACAGCGCATGCTGCGCTTCGCGCGGCCGTACGACAGCCCCATGAGCCGTCGCGCCGGTCCGCGGCCATTGATTGCCATCGACCTCGATGAAAGCGGTAATCAGCTGATCATGCAGCTGCCCGACCACCTGAGCCCGTGGCACCAGCGCGCCTTGCGGGTGGCGTTGAGCGTCTACCTGCCTCCGGTGGTGCTGTCGGTGCTGTTCGGCTGGCTGCTTTATCGGCTCTTCATTTCACCTCTGGAGCGCTTGCGGCGGCAGGCCAACGCGCTGCGCGGCAACCGCCTGGGTTCACTGCTGCCCCTGTCCCTCACCCATCGTAACGACGAACTCGGCGAGCTTGGCCGCTCGCTCGAATACCTGACTCAGCGCTTGAACGACTCGATCCGCCAGCAGCAGCAACTGCTGCGCGACCTGTCCCACGAGCTGCGTACACCGCTGAGCAGATTGCGGGTCGCCTGCGAAAGCGAACTGCCCTCAATGCTGCTGCGCGAGCGGGTAGAACGTGAAATCGCGGGTATGCAGCGCCTGGTGGACGACACGCTGGAACTGGCTTGGCTGGACAACGAGCAGCCGCAACTCGAATGCACACCCGTTGAAATCGAGCCCCTTTGGAACCTGCTCTGCGAGGATGCCTGCTTCGAATCGGGATGGCCGCGAGAGCGACTTGCCAGCGACATTCCCGCCGACTGCCAGGTGCTTGGCAACCTGAACGCTCTGGGACAGGCGCTAGAGAACATCCTGCGCAACGCCATTCGCCACTCCCCTGCCGATGGCACAGTGCGCCTGACCAGCCATTCCGTAGGGGGGCATTGGCACCTGTATATCGAAGATCAGGGCCCCGGCGTGTCGCAGGATCAGCTTGAGACGATGTTCCGCCCCTTCTCCCGCCTGAGCGTAGCCCGACCTGGCGGCGACGGCTTCGGCTTGGGCCTTGCCATCGCCCAACGCATGGTCACTATGCAGGGCGGGCGCATCTGGGCCGAAAATCTGCATCCAGGCCTTCGCGTCACGCTTGTTTTACCAAATGTATAATTTGTAAATGATCTTTACTCTCACTTGAGAATGAATAGCATTCAGGCCCGATCGGCATAGCTATCTGTGCCTTTACCGCGTCGGCAACACTGCCTCGCCGCCAAAAGAATGCTTGATGAATTCAAGGGAGTTGTGATGGTCATGTTCAAACGAAACCGACTGGCTTGCGCAGTAGCTGTAGCCGCATCCATGAGCGGCTTAGCCCATGCCCAGGATGCGCTGGAGTTGCAGCCGACCACGGTGGTCAGTGCTTCAGGCTTTGAGCAGAACATCAAGGATGCACCCGCTACGATCTCCGTCATTACGGCCGAAGAGCTGAAGAAGCGCTCCTATACCGACATCACCGATGCGCTGAAGAACGTAGCTGGCGTGCAGATTTCCGGTGGCGGCGTTGAGCAGTCGATCATGGTCCGTGGCATGACGTCGGCGTACACCCTCTTCCTTATCGACGGTAGGCCTGCCCAGGGCAACGATGCCTTCTCCGAGCGCGGTTCGCAGGCAGGGACGCCCATCAACTTCCTCCCGCCACTCGAGTCCATCGAGCGCATCGAGGTCATTCGCGGGCCGGCATCGGCCCTGTACGGCTCCGACGCCATGGGTGGTGTGATCAACATCATCACCAAAAAAGTCACGAATGAACTCAGTGGCAGCATCACCACCGAGTACACGGTGCCGTCCAAATCCAATGAACTCAACGAAGACACCTGGCAGACCAGCGCGTACGTCAACGTGCCGCTGATTGAGGACGTTCTGGGTTTGCAGTTGACCGGCGCCTACCACGATCAGGACGAAAGCAATTTCATCGGTGGAAGCGATAGCGCGGCCACCGATCCGAAGTACGAAAAACGCAACACCGGCGGGAAACTGTCCTGGAATATCAATGAGCAGAACAACCTGACGCTCGGCCATAGCTACACCAAGCAGGAACGCTGGAAAACGCCAGGCAAGAGTATGTCCTTGACTACGGTATCGAAAGGTAAGGAGATACCTACGACACCTAGCTACAACGAGTCGATCAAGGAAAACTACTTCATCGAACATGAAGGCAATTACGACAGCCTGCTACTGAAGTCCTACCTCAATTACGACGTTTCGGAAAATACCACTACCCAAAACGCCGAAACTGGCAAGGGCATCGAGTACGAAGTGATTACCGCCAATACCCAGGCGACCTACTTCATCGGCTCCCATGCCATCACTGGCGGCCTGACTCACAAATACGAGAACCTGGAACACAACTCCAATGGTCTGACCGAGCCGATCATTGCGGATGCCAACGCCACCGTCGAGATGAACCGTTATCAGAACTCCATCTTCCTCGAAGACAACTGGAACATAACCGACGATTTCATCCTGACCCTGAGCGGTCGCCTCGACGACAACCAGGCCTTTGGCAGCCAGTTCAGTCCCAAGGTTTATGGCGTCTACCACCTTAACGACAACTTCACCGTCAAGGGCGGCGTTACCACTGGTTACAAGGCACCCGACCTGCGCTCCAGCGCCACGGACTTCGGCTCTACCTCCATGGGCGGCGTGATCATCGGCAACCCGGACCTGACGCCGGAAACCAGCGTGAACCGCGAAATCGGCATTGCCTATGAAGAGCAGAATCTGGGCCTGCTCACCACCCTGACCGCCTATGTGATCGATTACGAGGACAAGATCAACCGTACCGGCAGGGTTTGCGCGGAGAACCAGGACCCATGCGTTTACAACGGCACGACGTATCCGGCCCATCAATATGGCTACACCGCCTACGAGAACGTAGACGAGGCGGAACTGCGCGGTATCGAGTGGACCCTGGATTACCGTCTGCTCGACAACCTGAACTACCGCCACAGCTACACCTACACCGAAACCGAGCAGAAGTCCGGCGACTTCAAGGGCAAGCCGCTCAACGATATCGCCAAGCACATGTTCAACGCCTCGCTTGACTGGCAGGCCACCGACCGGATCAACGTCTGGACCCAGTACAACTATCGCGGCAAGACCTCCGGCCGCTGGCAGACCGGCACCAGTGGCTCCAACACCAACGGTTTCCGCTATCCGGCCTACAGCTTCGTCGACGCTGGCGTAGCCTTCAAAGCGACGAACGACCTGACCTTGAAGGCAGGCGTCTACAACCTCGGCAACAAGGAAGTGACCACAGACGGCGAGTACGCCTACAACCTGGACGGCCGACGCTACGTCTTGTCGTTGACCCAGGCGTTCTAACGCGCTGAAAGCGATGCTCCCTGTCGACCCGATGTCGCCGGGGAACATTCGTGTCTATGGCATTTACGTATCGAGCGGCCCAGCCCGCTCGGCTTGCGAGGTCCGCTACATGAACACACCTGATGGCTATGTGATGGATGTGGCCTACCCCCCGCACTTCCATAAGGAAATCCAGCCCGTCTGGCTGGCCAGCCTGGTTCAATTCCTCGGCGCGACCGCTCCGAACATCGCCAAGCCCTATTCCTATTGCGAACTGGGTTGCGGCATGGGCATCAACCTGTTGGTCGCAGCAGCGACGAACCCGCTGGGCCAGTTCATTGGTGTGGATGCCAACGATAAGGCCCTAGCCATTGGCAGGGCGGCGGCAAAATCCGTCGGCCTCACCAACGTCCATTTCGTTCATGCCGATTTCGCCCACTTTGCCCAGAGCAACAACCTGTTCTTCGACTTCGTCGTCAGCCATGGCGTCTGGTCCTGGATCGCACCGAACCAGCAGAAGAACATTCTTCAGGTGGTAGCGAAGTTTCTGAAGCCCAAGGGCCTGTTCTACCTTCACTACATGTGTCACCCCGGTACCACCCAGATGGTTCCGGTTCAGGCGCTACTGAACGATTTCGCCAAAGAGCTGGCGGGCACCTCCGAGCAGAGGCTGAGTGCGGCCCTGAATTTCGTTTGTCAGCTTGACCTTGCTGGAGCATTCGTCGACCAGCCCCAGCTCAGCGACAAGATCCGTGCACTCAAGAGCAAGCCCAGCCGCTATCTGGCCCACGATTTCCTGACCGACCATTGGACTCCCTTTCACTCGGTCGACGTCCACCGCCTCGTGGCGCAGACAGGCATGACTTATCTGGGCAGCGCTAACCCGTTCGACAACCTCGACAATCTGTCCGTACCAGGGGCATTGCAGCCGCTGATATCGAACCTTGCATCACCGGCGCTACGTGAGCGAGTCAAGGATATTGCGCGCAATCAGCATCAGCGCAACGACCTGTTCCAGCGCGCACACCAGCCGCTGGCGCAGCAGGATCTGCTGCGGCAAATCGATGGCCTTCGTTTCCAGAGCCTGCCGAAAGCCCCGACATCAGGCGCAGTAGCCTTTTACACGCCCATTGGAGATATCCAAGGTCCGCAGGAGATCTTTTCCCCGCTGCTGGAACGGCTGGCCGATGGTCCTGCCTGCTTCGCCGAGTTGCGTCGGTTACCAGCATTTCCCGAGGCCCTTGGGACTCTTTCGCAATCGCTGCAGATGCTGATGTGGAACGGCGCCCTGCACCCGCAGCGGCCTGACGAACTCGACAGCTCTGAGCAAGTGGGCAGGCTGAAATCCTGGCTTGAGAAAAACCAGCTCAAGCTTGCGCTGGTCGCTGCCTGTGGCACGGCCGTCCATTGTCTTGATGACAACTAACAGCGCCGGCTCCTTAGTCCGATTACTTCGCTACCACCCAAGCCCTGAAACCGATAAGAACGACATGAATACCTTGTTCCAATATTGGTCGGTAACCGCCCGCACCCTAGCCGCCATAGCTGGTGGCTACCTCTTCACCTATTGCTTCACCGCAGCCCTGGCACGCCTGCTGCCACTGGAACGCTTCGATGCCACCCTAGTCGCGTCACTGCTTTCGTTCATCATCTACCTGGCATTCATTCTCTGGGTCTTCGCTACGCATTCATTGCGACGCATCGCAGCCAGTCTGCTGTTCATGCCTCCGCTGGCGGTGGTCGGCTTCTGGCCCCAACTGCTGGAGCGACTCGGATGAAATCTCGGATGAAGTCGCGAATGAAGCAGAAGACCTTTACCCAGTCCATGTCCTGGCTGCACACCTGGTGCGGGCTGCTGCTCGGCTGGGTTCTGTTCGCCATCTTTCTCACCGGCACAATCGCGGTCTTCGACAAGGAACTGAACTGGTGGATGCAGCCGGAGCTGAGCCAGCAGAAGCTGGATCAATCAGCAGCGGCGCTTGCCGCCCAGCGCTGGCTGGAAACGCATCATCCGCACGAGCCAAGCTGGAGCATCAACCTGCCAACTGAGCGCGCACCGGCGCTTGCAGTATCCACCGCAGAGCAGCGGCGCGGCGAGCGCACCTACCTCGATCCGGTCAGCGGCGAAGTCCTGGAGCCCCGCCAGACCGCTGGCGGCAACTTCTTCTTCCGTTTCCATTACACCCTGCACATGCCGCGCAACATCGGCATCTGGGCAGTGGGCTTTGCGGCCATGGCGATGCTGGTGGCATTGATCAGCGGCATCGTTATCCATAAGAAGATCTTCAAGGAGTTCTTCACCTTCCGTCCGGGCAAGGGCCAGCGCTCCTGGCTGGACGGACACAACGCCAGTGCCGTCCTGCTGCTGCCATTCCATCTGATGATCACCTACACCGGGCTGGTGATCTTCTTCCTCATCTATATGCCTGCAGCGCTCGATGCGCTGTACGACGGCGACCGCCAGGCCATGCAGCGCGACTTGCGTGGTGCCGCACAGACCCAGGGCGCACCCGAGCGTGGCGAACGCGGGCGCAGCGAACAGCCGACGCAAGCGGCCCCTTTGCTGCCCCTGGCGACGTTCATCGACAAGGGCGAGGCCCATTACGGCGCGGGGATGCTCGCCGGGCTGTCGGTTAGCAATCCCGGTAGGGGCGATGCGCGCGTCACCGTCCGCCCCTTGCTGGGCAGCCGCATCGAACTGACCAAGGGCGAGGCACTGGTATTCGACGGGGTCAGCGGCGAGGTTGTACAGGCACCGCCTCCGTCACGAACCAGCCAGCTCACCCAGCGGGTGATGGCCGGCCTGCACTTCGCCCAGTTCGGTGGCTATCCGATGCGCTGGCTGTATTTCATCTGCGGGTTGGTCAGTTGCGCAATGATCGCCAGCGGGCTGGTGCTTTATAGCGTCAAGCAACGCAAGCAGGCCAAAGGTTCGCAGCGCTTCCTGAACATCGTGGAGCGGCTCAACGTGACTACGGTATCGGGGCTCAGCCTGGCCTGCGTCGCCATGCTGTGGGGTAACCGCCTGCTGCCAGCGGAGCTTGTCGGACGCAGCGACTGGGAAGTTCGCGTGTTCTTCGCCGTCTGGTTGGCCAGCCTGGCGCATGCTGCATTGCGCCCGGTGCTGCATGCCTGGCGTGAGCAGCTGGCTGTAACTGCCTTGCTGTGCATCGGCCTGCCGCTGCTTGATCTGATGACCGGGCTCAGCAGCGACGGCCTGCGCCTAGGCGTCAATGGTGCGGCCTTGGCCCTCGGCATGCTGCTGGTCTGGACCGCTCGCAAAATCCCTGCGACGGCCATTTCTCCGACGCGCAAGAGCCCACGTCTGATGGAAGCTGCGACATGAACATCACCGCCCTACTGCTTTCCCTGACCCTGGCCTACGCCGGCATGCTCGGCTTTTGCCTGGGCATGCAGCGCCACTGGAAGCAGCTCGCCAGCACACGTCTGCCCGCCATGGCACGCCATATTTGTACACCGGCTGGCGGAGCGTTGCTGGGTCTGTCCGGCTGGGTCGCTAAGGACGTCTGGTCATCAGCAATGGCCGCTGTCGCCTGGTTCGGAATGATCTCGCTGACCGGTCTGGCGCTCGTAATGCTGATGCCTTACAAGCCGCGCCTGGCGCTTTCGGTTCCTCTACTCGGCGCATTGCTGACTGTTCTAAGTACGGCCCTCGGGTAGCCCAGGCCCTGTAAGCCCAGACTCGCCCTCCGGATATGGATTGATCCGCGCAGCCTGCCTCACTTGGCGGCTATCGCTGGATAGCGCTTCATCATCAGCGCGGACAACAGCAACGCAGCCAGCGCCAGCGCGCTGCCGAAGAAGCCGATTGCGCCCAGCCCAATTTGCTGGCTGACCACGCTACCAAGCAAAGCGCCCGCACCGATGCCGACGTTGAAAAGGCCGGAAAAAAGCGCCATGGCAACGTCGGTGGCGTCGGAAGCGAAGTGCAGCACCCGGGACTGCAGCACCAGCAGGAAGCAGAGGACCACCGTTCCCCACACCACGCTCATCACGCAGAACGCCACCGGCAGCCCCGCCACCGGCAGCCCCGCCAGCGGCTGCAGCGACAGCAGGCACAACGCCAGGACCAACAGGGTGCAGATCAGGAATGGCCGCGTGTAGCGCGAGCCGTAGCGGCTGAACAGCAACGAACCGAAAAGCCCGGCACCGCCGAACAGCAGCAGTACCAGCGTGGTCATGTTGCCGCTCATCTGCGCAACTTCCCGGGTAAAGGGCTCGATATAGCTATAGGCAGTGAACTGCGCGGTGACCACCAGCACTATCAACGCATAGACGGTAACCAGCAGCGGCCGCTTGAACAGGACGGGTAAGCTGCGCAACGAGCCGGAGTTCTGGCTAGGTAGCAATGGCAGGGTCCGAGCCAGACACAACAGAGCCAACCCAGCCAGCACAGCGATGACCAGGAATGTGCTTCGCCAGCCCATCATCCCGCCGATCACGCGTCCCAGAGGAACACCCAGCACCATCGCCATGGTAGTACCGGTGGCGAGCAAACCCAGCGCCTGAGCGGTCTTTCCGGGCGGCGCGACACGCACGGCCAGCGAAGCGGTAATCGACCAGAACACCGCATGGGAGAAGGCAATGCCGGTGCGACTGACCAGCAGCACCTCGAAACTCCAAGCGACTCCGGAAAGCAGATGGCTGCTGATAAACAGCACGAACAACCAGATCAGCAACTTGCGCCGCTCGATATTGCGCGTCAGCAGCATCAGCGGCAGCGAGGCCAGCGCGACGATCCAGGCGTAGACCGTCAGCATCAGCCCAACATGCGCGGTCGACATGTCGAAACTTGCGCCGATGTCGCTGAGCAGCCCAACCGGTACGAACTCAGTAGTGTTGAAAATAAACGCAGCCAGCGTCAGTACGAAGACACTGAGCCAGCTTCCGCTCGGAGTAGCGGTTTGCATAGTAGTCATGAAGGTAATCGAGCTCGGCGAGCAAACAAGGAGGCGAACCACACCCTAGACGCCAACAGACATTGCCGCAAACGCAGGTCGGGTTTGCGGAGCTGTCTAGACTGGGCGGGAGAGGTGTAATTCTATGCCGCGTAGCGAGCTGCTACAACGAAAGCACGACGCCCGACGTTCTGCCTTGCCACTGGCTCATCCCGGCTCGGCTTCAAGAAGCCACCACACAGCCGATGCAACCCCCAAAGCCGCCCCAAGCCTTTACAATGGCGCCCTTTTCGCCTTGTACCCGGTCCGCGCGCATGTCCTTACCCAAGCACCACCTCGAACTGCTGAGCCCCGCACGGGATGTTTCCATTGCCAAGGAGGCCATCCTGCATGGTGCCGATGCGGTGTACATCGGCGGGCCGAGTTTCGGTGCGCGGCACAATGCCGAGAACAGCGTGGCGGATATCGCCGGGCTGGTGGAATTTGCTCACCTGTTCCATGTGCGAGTGTTCGTGACGCTCAACACCATCCTGCATGACGATGAGCTGGAGCCGGCCCGCGCGCTGATCCAGCAGATGTACGAGATCGGCGTCGATGCACTGATCGTGCAGGACATGGGGATCATGGAGATGGACCTGCCGCCCATCGAGATCCACGCCAGCACTCAGACCGACATCCGCACCCTGGAGCGGGCGAAGTTTCTCGATCAGGCGGGCTTCTCGCAGCTGGTCCTAGCGCGCGAGCTGAACCTTGCCGAAATCCGCACCATCCACGAGCAGGTGGACTCGACCCTGGAGTTCTTCATCCACGGCGCGCTGTGCGTGGCGTTCTCCGGGCAATGCAACATTTCCCATGCACAGACCGGGCGCAGCGCCAACCGCGGCGACTGCTCCCAGGCCTGCCGTCTGCCCTACACCCTGAAGGATGATCAGGGCCGCGTGGTGGCCTTCGACAAGCACCTGCTGTCGATGAAGGACAACAACCAGAGCGCCAACCTGAGCGCGCTGGTCGATGCCGGCGTGCGCTCGTTCAAGATCGAAGGGCGCTACAAGGACATGGGCTATGTGAAGAACATCACCGCCTATTACCGCCAGCGCCTCGACGACATTCTCGAAGGCCGACCGGACCTGGCCCGCGCCTCCAGCGGCCGCACCGAGCACTTCTTCGTGCCGGACCCGGACAAGACCTTCCACCGCGGCAGCACCGACTACTTCGTTACCGACCGCAAGATTGACATCGGTGCCTTCGACTCGCCGACCTTCACCGGCCTGCCGGTGGGTGAAGTGCTCAAGGTGGGCAAACATGATTTCGTTGCGCAGACCAGCGAGCCGCTGTCCAACGGCGACGGCCTCAACGTGCTGATCAAGCGTGAAGTGGTGGGCTTTCGCGCCAGCGTGGTGGAGCAGCTGAGCCAGTTCGAGCACGATGACGGCAAGGCGCAGTGGCAATACCGTGTGGAGCCCAACGAGATGCCGGCCGCGCTCAAGCAGCTGCGCCCGAACCATCCGCTCAGCCGCAACCTGGATCACAACTGGCAGCAAGCGCTGCTCAAGATCTCTGCCGAACGCCGCGTCGGCGTGCGCTGGCTGGCGAAACTGCGTGCTGATGAGCTGGAACTGCATGTCACCAGCGAAGAAGGCGCCTACGCCACGGTTTCCCTGGCCGGTCCCTTCGGCGAAGCGAAGAAGCCCGAGCAGGTGCCCGGTCAGATCGCCGACCTGCTGAGCCAGCTGGGCACCACGATCTATCACGCCGAAGAAGTAGACGTTGAGGCACCCCAGGCGTTTTTCATCCCCAATTCTCAGCTCAAGGCCCTGCGCCGCGAGGCCATCGAGGCGCTGACGGAGGCCCGCGAAGCCATCCGCCCGCACGGCAGCCGCAAGCCGGTCAGCGTGCCGCCACCGGTCTATCCCGAGGCGCACCTGAGCTTCCTCGCCAACGTCTACAACGAGAAGGCCCGTGCCTTCTACCACCGTTACGGCGTGCAACTGATAGATGCGGCGTACGAGGCCCACGAGGAAACCGGCGAGGTGCCGGTGATGATCACCAAGCACTGCCTGCGCTTCTCCTTCAACCTGTGCCCCAAACAGGCCAAGGGCGTTACCGGCGTGCGCACCAAGGTCGCCCCGATGCAGCTGGTGCATGGCGACGAGGTGCTGACCCTGAAGTTCGACTGCAAGCCGTGCGAGATGCACGTGATCGGCAAGATCAAGGGCAACATCCTCAACCTGCCCTTGCCAGGTAGTGCGGCGAGTGTGGTCGGGCAGATCAGCCCTGAAGACCTGATGAAGACCATTCGCAGCAGGCCGCAGCGCTAACGGGCCTAATATCGAAGCTGCCTCTCTCGATGAGAGGGAAGCAGCGATGCAGGGGTGAGGCCGGATTATTTAGCGAAGTAAGCCTGCGCTCGCTCTGCTTCGGCGGCGGTCGGCTTGTAGCTGATCCACTGATCGCTCTCTTTCTTTTTGTAACGCACCACACCCTGCACCACATCGAACTCGTAGAACGGGTAAACCTCACGCAGGTTGTAGAAGGCAGCCGGAGCGAAGAACAGGATGTCGGCGACGAGATAGCCACCGTTGAACTTAAGCGGAATCAGTCCATACATGGGTTCCATGCCTTCCTGCGTGGCACGGAAACGATACTGACCGAAGCTGGTGGCCTTGTACGTCTTACTGATGGGGTTCTTCAGCACCAACGGTGCATCATCGTTGATCCTCACGGAGAGACTCGGGTCACTGGAGCGTAGCGAAGTGGTAGCGGTACAGGCAGAGAGCAGCACGGCGGCCAGTGGCACCGCCAGCAGTTGATTTAGTTTCATATCGATTCCCTTGCGAGCGTTAGTGAACGGCGCTGACAGATCCAACGCTGGAATCCGACGACCGTCCTTGGCGGACGCGACTATAATCCGACACGTTATAAATGGCCATATGCCATCAACCGCTTCTTTCCTCAGAAGATCTTCCCAAGCGCCAGATGTTCTTCCGAGCCTTAACGTCAGACCTCATCAGCCTCCTTAGGTAGATATCTATTGGCCGCTGCAACCAGCTTTCCGAACTCGCATACATCTATCTGGCATGTAACAACTCATCCCATATCAACAGGCTGCAATCCACATCAACGGACAATCGAAGGGCCTCACTAGAATGAGAGCGGTCATGAAGAACATCGCCGCCGCTACCACCTATACCTCATCGGAATCCTCGCCGGACGCCCAGACCAGACGGCTCACCCAGCGAAGGGCAAATCAGCCCTGAAGACTTGATGAAGACCATTCGCAGCAGGCCGCAGCGCTAACAGGTCGTTGAAAGTGCTAATGTGCGGCCATTCTGAAATCACCTGGAGACGCCCCATGTTGCTTCGCCTGCTAACGGCTTTTGTATTGAGCACAACCTCCCTGAGCGCCTTATCCCATGAGCATGGCCACGCTGATCATCAGCAGGCAGCCGAGGCGCTCACGGTCAGCGGCGCCTGGTCACGTGCGATGCCACCGAGCGCGCCTACCGGCGCGGCGTATTTCACGCTGAACAATCCGGGTGCGCAGCAGGACCGCCTGATCGGCGCACAGACACCGCGCGCCGGTAAAACCGAACTGCATACCCATGTGCATGAAGGCGACATCATGCGCATGGAGCAGATCGATTCGGTGGAAGTTCCCGCAAGTGGCCATGCGGAATTCAAGCCCGGCGGCAATCACGTCATGATGTTCGAATTGAAAGAACCGCTTGTTGCAGGCGACACCTTTCCGCTAACGCTGATCTTCGAGCACGCCGGCGAAGTCGTTGTCGATGTCGTCATCCAGGAAAACGCGCCGCAGGCCGCTGGCGACGCGCATCATCACTGAGCACCACTGAACCACGCCGGAGCCGACACAGCTCCGGCAGTCAACTGCCGGTCGGCGTGCGCATGGTGACGAACTCTTCAGCCGCCGTCGGGTGAATGCCGATGGTTTCGTCGAAAATGCGCTTGGTGGCACCTGCCTTCAAGGCCACGGCCAGCCCCTGCATGATCTCGCCCGCTTCGGAACCCGCCATGTGGCATCCCAGCACCTTGTCGGTGTCGGCATCGACCACCAACTTCATCAGGCTGCGCTCCAGACTTTCGGTCATGGTCAGTTTCATCGGCCGGAAGCGGCTTTCGAACAGAACAATCTTGTGCCCCTGCTCGCGCGCCTGTTCTTCAGTGAGGCCAACGGTGGCCACGTTGGGCAGGCTGAACACCGCCGTGGCGATGGTGTTGTAATCCACCGGACGGTATTCCTCTGGTTTGAACAACTGCCGCGCAACGGCCGTGCCCTCGGCCAGCGCCACCGGCGTGAGCTGAACGCGACCGATCACATCGCCGATGGCAAGAATCGAAGGCACCGAAGTGCAGAAGTTGTTGTTCACCTTGATGAAACCGCGTTCATCCAGCGCAATATCAACCTGCTCGAGGCCGAGATTATCCAACATAGGGCGGCGCCCCGTGGCATAGAACACGCAATCGGACTCGAGGGTGCGGCCGTCTTTCAAGGTCGCCAGAAGGCTGCCGTCAGGCTGCTTGTCGATACGCGCAATGTCGGCATTGAACTGTAGGTCGACACCCTTCTTGATCATTTCGTCCTTGAGATGATCACGCAGCGAACCGTCGAAGCCACGCATGAACAGGTCACCGCGATAGAGCAGCTTGGTGTCGGCACCGCAGCCATGGAAGATGGACGCAAACTCAACGGCGATATAGCCACCACCAACCACCAGAACCCGGCGCGGCAAGGCTTCGAGGTAGAAGGCTTCGTTGGAGGTGATCACATGTTCGCTGCCGGGAAACTCCGGTACATGAGGCCAGCCGCCGGTCGCGATCAGAATATGCTCGGCGCTGTAGCGCTGCCCCTCGACCTCGACGGTATGCGCATCGACCAGCCGTGCGTGGGCCTGCAACAGGGTCACGCCGCTGTCGACCAGCAGGTTTTTGTAGATACCGTTGAGGCGCTGAATTTCCCGATCCTTGTTGGCAATCAGGGTTTTCCAGTCGAAGGTTGCGCCATCGATGGTCCAGCCATAGCCCTGTGCCTGCCCGATGTCTTCAGCATAATGAGCGCCGTAGACCAGCAGCTTCTTCGGTACGCAACCGACGTTGACACAGGTGCCGCCCAGGTAGCGGCTCTCGGCCACAGCCACCCTCGCACCGTAGCTCGCGGCGAAACGCGCAGCACGTACGCCACCCGAACCAGCGCCGATGACGAAAAGATCGAAGTCGTAAGCCATTAGTAACTGTCTCCTGTGAAGTACCTACAGCATAACCGAGGCACCTCGCCTGCTCATTAACTGGAGTGCATATGCGCCCTACCCTGACCCATCTCGCCCTGCATGTTCCGGATCTGGACGCCTGTATCGAGTTCTACGCGGCTTTCTGCGGTATGCGGGTTTTTCACGAACGCGCCGGAAAAGGTTCACGCATCGTCTGGATGGCCGAGCCGGGCAAGGAGCGAACGTTCATCTTCGTCATCATGCCGGGGGGAGTGGACCGAAGGCTGGCTGCCAACGACTACAGCCATTTCGGCTTCGCCCTTTCCAGCCGTGACGAGGTGGATGCAATAGCGGACCGCGCCCGTGAGGCCGGTTGCCTGATCTGGGAGCCGCGGGACGAGCCCTATCCAGTCGGCTATTACTGCGGGCTGCGAGACCCGGCGGGAAACTATGTGGAATTCAGTTACGGTCAGCCGTTAGGCCCAGGCGCCGAGGACCTGCCGGCCCCCTGAGAGCGGGCCGCCGCGCTGGCGGCCCCTGCCTACTCAGAATGCCTTGCCGGTGAGGTAGAAATTTTCGTAGCAGAAGTTGGTCGCCGCGATATAGCCCTCGGCGCTGCCGCAGTCGAAGCGCTGCCCCTTGAACTTGTACGCCAGCACACAGCCATCCTTCGCCTGGCGCATCAGCGCATCGGTGATCTGGATTTCACCGCCCTTGCCCGGCTCGGTTTGTTCGATCAGCTCGAAGATGTCCGGCGTCAGAATATAGCGCCCGATGATGGCCAGATTGGACGGAGCATCCTCCGGCTTGGGCTTCTCGACCATGTGACTGACGCGGAAAATGTCGTCGCGGATCATCTCGCCAGCAATTACGCCGTATTTGCTGGTCTCTTCCGGCGGCACTTCCTGGATGGCGACAATGGAGCAGCGGAACTGGTTGTACAGCTTGACCATCTGCGTCAGCACCGGGTCACCGTCGAGATTGATGCACAGGTCATCAGCCAGCACTACGGCAAACGGCTCATCACCGATCAGCGGGCGGCCGCTAAGGATCGCGTGACCAAGGCCTTTCATTTCCACCTGACGGGTGTAGGAAAAACTGCACTCGTCGATGAGACGGCGGATGCCGACCAGGTATTTTTCCTTGTCGGTGTTGCGAATCTGGTGTTCGAGTTCGTAGCTGATATCGAAGTGGTCTTCCAGCGAGCGCTTGCCCCGACCGGTAACGATGGCGATCTGGTTCAGCCCTGCCTCCAATGCCTCTTCAACCCCGTATTGAATCAGAGGCTTGTTCACTACCGGCAGCATTTCCTTGGGCATCGCCTTGGTTGCAGGAAGGAAGCGCGTGCCGTATCCGGCCGCAGGGAATAGGCATTTCTTGATCATGTGAGTCCTTGAAGAATAGGTTCCGGTTGCTGCGCAGCCCTGACATCGATAGCCGTTGCCCTGCCCGCCTCGTCGGCAGCCCGACGCAGAGGCTACGACCATCAAATTCGGACGGGGTTCGCGCTTCGGTTCTTGCACCAAAATGAAAAAGTGCATGAAAGAGAAGGCAAGCGGTCATTGACATGCGTAGTGGCGCATAGCCTGACGCGTGACAGCATGAATGCCAAGCCCCCTACAACCTGTTTTCCAAACCTCGACTGGCCTTCGGCGACCGGCCGTGAGCACAGCCAGAGCGCTGCAGTAAAAGCCAAACAACTGATCTATGTCATTGAACCGACAAATACGTTTCCCAAGTATCGGCTGACAAGCGCCCCGCGAGACGGCCTGCTCATACTATGTGCCCACTCAAACAAATAGCCTTTAGCCATCAACCTGACCGAGTCCATTACCCGCTAAGAAAAACCGTTACCGGGCCGATAAAGGAGTGCCTGTAAAGCGCGCCTGACAGGCTGATTCGCTAGATATGCAGCCACCGGCGATACGGTAACAACGGCGACTTGGCAATACCTGCAGCAGATACCAAGGAATACGATGAACAGCTCTCCCGCTACTCGACAAATGTCTGTCCAGGCGAAGATCAACCTGGCCTTGCTGGTGGTATTCGCGCTGGTGCTCTCCGCATCCCTGCTCTATGCAGCGGTCACCGAGAAACGGCTGGTACTGCAAGTGGTCGAGCAACAGACCAAGGATGCCGCCGACTCCTATTTCGACAGCATCAACACCATGATGCTGACCGGCACCATGGCCCAGCGCGAGGTACTGAGAAACAAGATTCTTGCCCGCCCAGGTGTGATTGATGCGCGCATCATTCGCGGCGAGTCGGTCAGCTCGGTCTTTGGCCCCGGTTACGCTCACCAGGCACCGGCAGATGCGCTCGACCAGCGGGCATTGGCAGGCGAGTCCATCATTGAAGTGACCGAGGGGCAGAATGGCCGCGTCCTCACCGTGGTCAATCCGATTCTCGGCCACCAGGACTATCGCGGCACCAACTGCCTGGCCTGCCACCAGGTTCAGGAAGACTCTGTAATGGGTGCGGTGCGCATCAGCTACGACTTGTCCACCCTGGACAGCGAGGTCGACCGCAATATCATGGTTTCTGCCGGCATTCAGTTGTTGCTGTTGCTGGTCGGCCTGCTGGTGATGAGCTACATCATTCGTCGCGTGATCATCAGCCGGATCAATGACATGCGCCACACCATGGAGGCGATGACTGAAACCGAAGACCTCAGCCGGAGCGTGGCCATCCATGCCCAGGACGAAGTCGGCGCCATGGGCCACGCCTTCAACCGCATGATCGGCAAGTTCCGCCATAGCCTCGAAGCAGTTGCAGGGGTTACGCGCACCTTGGGGGAGGTCTCAGAACGAGTCTCCAATGTCGCCGAGAAGACGCATTCGGCGGTCATGGAACAGCGCCAGGAAACCGATATGGTCGCCTCGGCGATGAACGAAATGAGCGCCACCGTGCAGGAGGTGGCACGCCACGCCACCCAAACGGCTTCAGCCTCCAGCGGGGCGGACGATGAGTCCAGACTGGGTGTTCGGGTCGCCACAGAAGCCCTGGATGGCATCGAGATCCTGATACATGACATTGAAAATGCCGCCCAGGTGATCAAGCAGGTGGAAGCCGATAGCGTCAGCATCGGCATGGTGCTGGGTGTGATTAACGGCATCGCCGAACAAACCAATCTGCTGGCCCTCAACGCGGCCATCGAGGCGGCACGGGCCGGCGAGCAGGGTCGCGGCTTCGCTGTAGTGGCCGACGAGGTACGCACCCTCGCCTCCCGTACGCAGAAGTCCACCGAGGAAATTCAAGCTACCATCGAGCAGCTGCAGAACGGCGTGCGCAATGCGGTCAAGGCCATGGAAGGGGCTCAGATCAAGGCGCATGCCGGTTCGGATAGCGTCGCCAAGGTTGCTCAGAGTCTCAACGTGATCGCAGGTGAAGTCGGCACCATCAACGACATGAACACCCAGATCGCTACTGCCGCTGAAGAGCAGAGCGCGGTGGCCGAAGAGATCAACCGCAACATCACCACCATCAGCGTCATCGCCGACACCACTTCGACCGATGCCCAGCAGACCTCGCAAATCAGCGAAGAACTGGTACGCCTGGCCGCCGAGTTGAATCGACTGGTCAGCCAGTTCAAGCTGTAAGGCCGCGCAACCACCAAAGCCGGGCGCTCATGCCCGGCTTTCGCGTTCGTCTGCCATGTCCTGCCGTCCCATTCTTGATCTGGGACAGCCGGCCAATGGGCTAGAATCACCGATAATTCGCAGCAGATCACAGGCCGCCGGAACACCTCTCCGGCCAGCCAGAACCCTCTCAACAAGGTGAAACCGTATATGGACCAAACGCCGAGCTTTAACCGCGCCCTGGTCGAGAAATATGACCGTCCAGGTCCCCGCTATACCTCCTACCCCACCGCGCCCCAGTTTCATCAGGCTTTTGCCATCGATGACTATCGCAGCGCCGCTCAGGTGACCAACGAGGCGGCTGCGCCGAAACCCCTGTCGGTGTACATCCATATCCCCTTCTGCAAGAGCCTTTGCTACTACTGCGCCTGCAACAAGATCATCACCCACAAGACCGAACGCGCCGTCGAATACCTCGAATACCTCAAGCTTGAAATCCAGATGCAGGCCGCGCTGTTCGACCGCTCACGCAAGCTGACCCAGCTGCACCTGGGCGGCGGGACCCCGACCTATTTCACCAGCGAACAGCTGGCAGATCTGATGGCGACATTGCATCAGGCGTTCAACATGGACGACAGCGACAGTCATGAATTCTCGCTAGAGGTCGATCCGCGCACCGTAACCCCCGAGCAGATTCACGGCTTGCGCAAACTGGGCTTCAATCGCCTGAGCTTCGGCGTGCAGGATTTCGACGAGCAGGTGCAGATTGCGGTCAACCGCATCCAGACCGAAGAGCAGACCCGCGAACTGGTCGAGGCTGCCCGTGAGGCCAGATTCAAATCCATTAGCGTCGACCTGATCTACGGCCTGCCGCTGCAGACCGTCGACAGCTTCAACACCACGCTAGACAAGATCATCGACATCCGCCCTGACCGCATCGCAGCCTACAGCTACGCGCACTTGCCGGAGCTGGTGCGCGCGCAGAAGCTGATCCGTCCCGAGGATATGCCGCCACCCGAGCGCAAGCTGGAATTGCTGGAACTGACCATTAAGCGCCTGACCGATGCCGGCTACGTGTATATCGGCATGGACCACTTCTCCCTGCCCGAAGACGAGCTAACCCTAGCCCGCGCAAACGGCACCCTGCAGCGCAACTTCCAAGGCTATTCCACCCACGCTGACTGTGACCTGATCGGCCTGGGCATTTCCTCCATCGGCAAGGTCGGCAACAGCTACAGCCAGAACGTGAAGGAACTGTCGCAGTATTACGCGCGCCTAAATGAAGGCATGCTGCCGGTGCAACGCGGCTACAAACTCAGCGAAGACGATCGTCTGCGTCGCGACGTGATCATCTCGCTGATGTGCCACGGCCGCGTCGACTACGCCGAGATGGAGCAACGTTACAACATCGCCTTCAAGGACTACTTCGCCGAGTCGCTAGCGCAACTGAGCGAGCACGTGGCTGACGGCCTGGTGGAAATCCGCGACGATGCCTTGATGCTACTGCCGCAGGGGCACCTGATGATGCGCAATGTGGCCATGGCCTTCGATGCCTATCTAGGTGGCGAGCAGCGCGGTCGGTTCTCGCGCACCGTCTAACAGACGTGAAAACTACCTGCTAAGTGATTGCTGACAGACGAACGGGGCCGGATTTCGTATCCTGCCCCGTTTTCGTTCCCGAGAAGCATTCATGCCTGCCAACACACTGCCTGTCAGTCCAGCCCCTTTTGCCCGTCATATCGCTGTAGTGATACTGCTGTGCCTGGGCTGCGCATTCGCTGGCAATCATATTGCCGCCCGTGTCGCCTTCGATGATGGCGCCGGCGTGCTGCTGGCCATTCTGACCCGCTCCGGCGGCACCCTGCTGGCCCTGACGGGACTGGTGATCTGGCAGCGCCAGACCATTCGATTACCCACGGCAAGCGTACGCTGGCAGCTTCTGCTTGGCCTGCTTATCGCCACCCAGAGTCTATTTCTGTATTCCGCCGTAGCGCGAATACCCGTGGCCCTGGCGCTGCTGGTGGCCAATATTTTCCCCATCATTCTGGCGCTGCTGACCTGGGGCCTGGGCGGCCCGAGACCCACCGCGCGCAACGCTGCGCTTATGGGGGTGATACTGATCGGGTTACTGCTGGCGCTCGACATTCCGAGCCAACTGCGAGGCGGCAAAGACCTAGATGCGCAGTGGATTGCCGGTGTGGCGCTGGCCTTCGGCGCCGCCTGCGCATTCGCCAGCGCGCTATGGGTTACCGATCAAAAGCTGTCGCAGATACGCGGCTCGGTGCGCAGCCTGCTGACCATGCTAGTCGTGTTCTGCAGCGCGGCACTCGTCGGCGCCAGCGATGCGCTACCCGGCGCATTGGATACGCCGGCCACAGCCAGCGGCTGGTTTGCCCTACTGGTCCTGATGGTGCTCTATGGCACCGGCTTCATTACGCTGTTCATCTCCATCCCTCGACTGGACATGCCGCGCAATGCGCCGGTCATGAACATCGAGCCGTTGGCGACGCTGGTGATGGGCTGGCTGGTGCTGGGACAGATGTTATCTGCGATACAGATTCTCGGCGGCGCCGTCGTGGTTGCAGGGATTGTCCTGCTGACCTATCGACGAGCCTGAACAGAGAAAGCTGAGAGTATTGGTGCCCGGAGCGGGAATCGAACCCGCATACCCTTTCGGATGAGGGATTTTAAATCCCTTGCGTATACCAGTTTCGCCATCCGGGCCGAAGAATAGACAAGCGGTGCAACCACTCGCCGGTAACAATGCCGCATTGGCGGCGCAGGACTATAACCAGCCACCTGCGCCTGCGCAAGGCTACCGATTAAACCTGCTGCCTATAGGCCAAATTCCAAAAAAAAGCCCTGCAAGCGTTAACTTGCAGGGCTTTCAATATGGAGGCCGATGTCGGAATCGAACCGGCGTACACGGATTTGCAATCCGCTGCATAACCACTCTGCCAACCGGCCTCAAAACGAAAACGCCGCAGATTGATGCGGCGCAATCTTTACAAACTGGAGCGGGAAACGAGACTCGAACTCGCGACCCCGACCTTGGCAAGGTCGTGCTCTACCAACTGAGCTATTCCCGCTTAAATTTTACAAAAATGGCGTCCCCTAGGGGACTCGAACCCCTGTTACCGCCGTGAAAGGGCGGTGTCCTAGGCCACTAGACGAAGGGGACGCTGCCCGGAACTACAACTTCCTTCCGGCTTGCAGCTTTCACGCTGTGCTTCACGCTGCAAGTGGCGCGCATTCTAGGGATGAGTAGCAGGGTCGTCAAGCACCTGCTAAAACTTTTTCAATCAAGGACTTCTACAACCTACATCGCGCTATCAGCTTGCCATCCAACCCACTACACTCAGAAAAAACCATCACCTATTAGAGGTGTACATAGTGTCTCCGGTTCTGATTGCGGGATTGGTCCTCGCCGGCCTGTTCGTATTGATCCTGATTGGCTTTATCAACCAGGTCGTAGAAAAGAACAACTTGGAAAAAGCACGCGCCAAAGCTGAGCTCAACAATCGCATGCGACGTTGCGCCGACCTTTCGGACTCATTTCCAGGCCAGATGATGACCCCTGCACTCAAGCTTATGCTGACCCAGCTTGAACTCCACGCAGGCGAACGGCTGCTGATTCTAGAGAAGAAAAACCAGAACCTCGCCGGCCGAGTCGAATTGCTGCGCAACGCCATTGCCATGGGCGATGCGATCCCGGTGACGAATGCCCCAGTGAAAATCCTTACCGAAGCCCAGGCAAAAGCCGTTCGCCTCTTGCTTGAAGACCTACACGCCCAAGTGGCTTGGGCCAACAAGCAAGGCCAGCTGGACACTGCTTCCGCCAAGCGCTGGACAAGTGAAGTCCGGCGCCTGATGGTGATACTGCACATTGAATACTTCAACAACCTCGGCAGACAGGCGCTGCAACAAGGTAATGCTCACAAAGCGCGCCTGGCTTTCGAGCGGGGCATCCAGCATGTGCGCAAGCAGCCCGACAAGGCCAGCTTCCAGTCACAGCTCAAACAGCTCGAAGCCCATTTCGCCCATGCAAGCCAGCTCGAACAGACACAACATACGCCCCAACTCGACGAAACCAGCGAACTGGCCGAAGGCCTGAAAGACTTCGAAAGCGAAGACGACTGGAAGAAGACCAATATCTACTGAGCCAACCCCGGAGAACTCCATGTCACTGACCCTGTATGGCGCTCAGCTGTCACCCTTTGTACGTAAGGTCCGCTTGTGCCTGCTCGAAAAAGCACTGGATTATCAGCTCGAAGTGGTCATGCCGTTCACGCCGCCTGAGTGGTATCTGCAACTGAATCCACTGGGGCGCATTCCGGCGCTCAAGGATGGCGAGCTCAGCCTCGCCGACTCCAGTGTGATCTGTCAGTACCTGGAAGAGGCATACCCGCACACCGCCCGGCTGTACGGCAGCGATGCGGTGCTGCGCGCGCAGATCCGCTGGCTGGAGAAGTATGCCGACTACGAACTCGCTCCTCTGACGACCTTCGGCGTCTTCCGCAATCGCATTCTCAAGCCCAGCGCAGGCCAGGCGTGCAATGAGGAAGGCGTGCAGGCAGCGTTGCAGCAAAAACTGCCAGGGCACTTCGATTACCTTGAGCGGCAACTGGGTGAAAACGATTATTTCGTTGGCCAACAGCTATCGCTGGCGGACGTGGCCCTCGCCTGCCAACTGATAAACCTGGAGCACGGCGGAGAACAGGTCGATGCCAACCGCTGGCCAGCCTTGGCAGCGCACTTCACCCGTATGAAGGCACTCACCTCGGTTGCGAGCCTAATGCCGGAAGAGCAGCGCATGAATGCCAAACTCATCGAGATGGGAAAGCGGGCGCTGCAACGTTAATTCGACAACAAATGGACGCCTACCCACTGTCGCGCAAACTGGTAGGCACAGCGTCCGTTGCGGTTGCCGCGCGCGGTAGCCCAGCGGATTGCTTCCTTCTCCAGCGCTTCACTCCATTCCCAGTCGAGACCCGCCTGCACGGCCAGTGAATCAATCCAGTGACGCACCACATTCAGGTAGTGCTCCTGGCTGAAGGGATAGAACGAAAGCCAAAGGCCGAAGCGATCAGACAACGCAATCTTGTCTTCCACCGCCTCGTTGGGATGCAACTCACCATCGATCATTTGCCAGTTTTCATTATCGCTCTGACGCTCCGGCACCAGGTGCCGACGATTGGAGGTTGCGTATAGCAGTACGTTTTCGGGTGCGCGCTCCAAGGAGCCATCCAGTACGCTCTTCAGCACCCGATAATCGCCCTCACCCGCCTCGAATGACAGGTCATCACAGAACAGCACAAAGTACTGCGCCTGACCTGCAAGCAACTCAACCACTTTGGGCAGATCTGCCAGATGGTCGCGCTCGATCTCGATCAGACGTAAACCGGCCGAAGCATGCTCGGCGAGCAGGGCGCGGATCAGCGATGACTTACCGGTTCCGCGCGCGCCCCAGAGCAGAACGTGGTTAGCCGGCAGTCCCGATACAAATTGCCGCGTGTTGTTCGACAGGAGTTCGCGCTGACGGTCGATGCCGATCAGGTCGTCGAGCCGCAGATCCAGCGTCACTTCCAAAGGCTGCAGATAACCGCCCTGCCCTTCCCGGCGCCAACGGGCGGCCACGCTCTTTTCCCAATCCATCACCGAGCGCAGGGCCGGCAGGAGAGGCTCCAGGCGGGCCATCAGCATTTCGGCACGCTGCAAAAAAGCCTTCAGTTCAGCATCCATTCAACACTCCAATTTCGACTACAGAACAGGCAGCCACGTAAAGCCCCGAGCGAGGCGCCCGAACGCCAGGCGGTCGGAACGTGCGCGCCTTAAAGATGGGCTTCGATAGATTTCGCCAGCGCTTCGGGGGCTGTGCGCGAAGCGAAGCGTTCGACGTGACGACCCTCATCAGCGATCAGAAACTTGGTGAAGTTCCATTTGATCGCCTTGCTACCCAGCAGTCCGGGCGCGCGCTTCTTCAGTTGCACGAACAGTGGGTGGGCATCGCTGCCGTTGACTTGAACTTTGGCAAATAGTGGAAAGCTAACGCCGTAGTTTCGCTCGCAAAAAGCAGCAATCTGCTGTTCGTCACCAGGCTCCTGCCTGCCAAACTGGTCGCAGGGAAAGCCCAGCACCACCAGCCCGCGCTCGCCATAGCGCTGCCAGAGCGCCTCAAGCCCCTTGTATTGCGGGGTGAAGCCGCACTGGCTGGCCGTATTGACCACTAACAGCACCTTGGCATGGTAGTCGGTGAGGGTTTTCTGCTGGCCATCGATGGTCAGGCAGGCAATATCAAACAGCGGATCGCGCATCGGTGATGCTCCGTTGATTTCGAGCAGGCCGCTCAGAGATCGTGCGGCTTGTGATTGAGGGACGCCGAATTGATACAGTAGCGCAAGCCGGTCGGTGCCGGACCATCGGGAAAGACATGCCCTAGATGGGCATCACAGCGCGCGCACTTGACTTCGATGCGGTGCATGCCATGGCTGAAATCGTCGATGCTGGTAATGGCGCTCTCACTCACCGGCTGAAAATAGCTCGGCCAGCCACAACCAGCATCGAATTTTGTCTCAGAATCGAACAGCGGCGCATCGCAACAGACGCAGTGATAGAGGCCCGGTGCCATGGTGTCGTTGTACTTACCAGTAAACGGACGTTCGGTAGCACCAAGCCGACATACTTGAAACTGCTCATCCGACAGCTCGGCACGCCAGGTTTCGAGGGGTTTCTCAAGCTTTTCCATCGGTACACCTCATGAACTCAAAAAAGGCGGATCTGTACCTTTTCCCGTGATCGGGCCGCACGTATCATGCAATGCTTTCAGACGCCTAGGTCTGGCAGTGGAGCTTCAGACTGCCAAGGCGCCAGGTTCACGTCAAACGTTGCCAGCCGTCTGGCATGGCACGTCCTTACTTTGGGACACTCAGGATCATGCAGGTCAGCAAATCGAACAAGCTCGCTAATGTCTGCTACGACATTCGCGGGCCGGTGCTCAAGCACGCCAAACGTCTGGAGGAGGAAGGCCATCGCATCCTCAAGCTGAATATCGGCAACCCGGCGCCGTTCGGTTTCGAGGCCCCGGAAGAGATCCTTCAGGACGTGATCCGCAACCTGCCAACTGCCCAGGGCTACTGCGACTCCAAAGGTCTGTTTAGCGCACGCAAGGCCATCATGCAGTACTACCAGCAGATGCAGGTAGAAGGTGTGACCATCGAGGATGTCTATCTCGGCAACGGCGTGTCCGAGCTAATCGTGATGTCCATGCAGGCGCTGCTCAACAATGGCGACGAAGTACTGATCCCAGCTCCCGACTATCCTTTGTGGACGGCCGCCGTCAGCCTGGCCGGCGGCAAGCCGGTGCACTACCTGTGTGACGAGCAGGCCAACTGGTGGCCCGACCTGGACGACATCAGGGCCAAGATCACACCGAACACCAAGGCCCTGGTGTTGATCAACCCGAACAACCCCACCGGCGCGGTCTACTCGAAAGAAGTACTTGAAGGCATGGTCGAGCTGGCGCGCCAGCACAATCTGGTGCTGTTCTCCGACGAGATCTACGACAAAATCCTCTACGACGATGCGGTGCACATCTGCACTGCTTCCCTCGCGCCGGACGTGCTGTGCCTGACTTTCAACGGCCTATCCAAGTCCTACCGGGTCGCCGGTTTCCGCTCCGGCTGGTTCGTCATCACCGGGCCGAAGCACCGGGCCAAGAGCTATATCGAAGGGCTGGATATCCTGGCCAATATGCGTCTATGCGCTAACGTGCCTGCACAGCATGCGATCCAGACGGCCCTCGGCGGCTACCAGAGCATCAACGACTTAGTGCTACCTCAGGGCCGCCTGCTAGAACAGCGCAACCGCACCTGGGAACTGCTCAACGACATCCCTGGGGTGAGCTGCGTGAAGCCGATGGGCGCGCTCTATGCCTTCCCGCGTATCGACCCGAAGGTTTGCCCAATCCACAACGACGAGAAGTTCGTGCTCGACCTGCTGCTGTCGGAAAAGCTGCTGATCGTTCAGGGCACCGCCTTCAACTGGCCGTGGCCCGACCATTTCCGCGTCGTTACCCTGCCGCGCGTGGATGACTTGGAGCAGGCTATCGGACGCATCGGCAACTTCCTTCGCACCTACAAGCAATAACGGCAGCAACATTGGCAGGCCGCGGAGCCAGGCGACATAGCTTGAAATAGTCGCCTGGTTGAATAGCACCGGTCCGCACCTTATATAGCCTTACGTTCTTGACTGTTCCCCTTGGAGTTTGCCGCAACATGATGCGCATTTTCTTGTTCCTGGCCACCAACCTTGCCGTACTGGTCGTCGCGGGCGTCACCCTGAAGCTGCTTGGGGTGGACCGCTTCACCGGACAGAATCACGGCAGCCTGCTGGTCTTCTGCGCGGTGTTTGGCTTCGCCGGGTCGCTGATATCGCTGTTCATCTCTAAGTGGATGGCGAAGATGAGCACTCGCACCGAGATCATCAGCCAGCCACGTACACGCCATGAGCAATGGCTGCTACAAACCGTCGAACAGCTTTCCCGTGATGCCGGCATCAAGATGCCGGAAGTAGGTATCTTTCCCGCCCACGAAGCCAACGCCTTCGCCACCGGCTGGAACAAGAACGATGCCCTGGTCGCCGTCAGCCAAGGTTTGCTCGAGCGCTTCTCTCCGGATGAAGTCAAAGCCGTGTTGGCCCATGAAATCGGCCACGTGGCCAACGGCGACATGGTCACCCTGGCGCTGATCCAGGGTGTGGTAAACACCTTTGTGATGTTCTTCGCACGCATCTTCGGCAACTTCGTCGACAAGGCGATCCTGAAGAATGAAGGCGGTCACGGCATCGGCTATTTCGTTGCGACGATCTTCGCCGAACTGGTACTGGGTATTCTCGCTAGCATCGTGGTCATGTGGTTCTCGCGCAAGCGTGAATTCCGCGCTGACGAGGCCGGCGCTCAGCTGGCCGGTACCGCCGCGATGATCGCCGCACTGCAGCGCCTACGCGCCGAACAGGGTCTGCCATCAGAGATGCCCGACACTCTTACCGCCTTTGGCATTAAGGGCGGCCTAAAGAATGGCCTGGCCGGTCTGCTGATGACCCACCCACCGCTTGAAGTCCGTATCGAAGCGCTCCGCCAGCGGCGCGGCTAATCAAGCTGCAAAGAAAAAGCCCAGCATCACGCTGGGCTTTTTCATGGGCGGTGTCCAGGCTCAGCTGCCGCTTTGCTCCTTACAACACGCCTGGTTGCGCATTAGTTGCCCTGCAGCAATGCCTCGATATCCATACCGGCGTCGCGCATCTGCGCAAGCTTGTAGCGCAGGGTGCGGGCGCTGATACCCAGGCGGTCGGCCGTTTCCTTACGCCGCCCACGTTCGCTCCGCAAGGTTTCCAGAATCAGCTCAAACTCGCGCCGGCGCAGATCATCACCCAGCAACGCACCGCCCCCGTCGGCGGGTTGCGTCGGCGAGCTTGGCAACGGCGCCTGCTGAGCTTCCGGGGCGCAGGATGGACTCGCCGCAACCATGCCTGCCAGACAAAGGTCCTCAGGGCGAATTATGCCGCCCTGCTGCAGAATCAATGCACGCTGGATGGCATTGTCCAGCTCGCGGACGTTACCCGGCCAGCCATGCGCCAGCAGGCACTGACGCGCCTCGCAGGTGAGCCTGGGCAGCGGCTGTCGCATCTTCGCCGCATGGCTGCTCAGGAGGCGCTCTGCAAGCGGCAGGATATCTGCCGGGCGCTGGCGAAGGGGCGCCCAGGCCATCGGGAAGACCGAAACACGGTAGAACAAATCTTCTCGAAAACGTCCGGCGCGCACTTCCTCGGCCAGATCGCGGTTCGTGGTGGCAATGACGCGGATATCCAACGCCACCGGCTTACGCGCGCCCACTCGCTCAACTTCGCGCTCCTGCAACACACGCAGCAGCTTGGCCTGCAACGCCAGCGGCATTTCGGAAATTTCGTCGAGCAGCAGGGTGCCGCCTTCGGCCAGCTCGAACTTGCCCGGCTGACTAGCGATAGCCCCGGTGAAGGCACCTTTTTCGTGCCCAAACAGCGTGGCTTCAAGCATGTTGTCTGGGATCGCCGCACAGTTGATCGCCACGAAGGGCTTGCTGGCACGAGGCGACTGCTGATGGATGTAGCGCGCCAGAACTTCCTTACCAGTGCCCGACTCGCCCGAAATCAGTACCGTCGAATCGCTTTGCGCTACGCGCACCGCCAGTGCCAGCAACTGCTTGCTGGCAGCCTCCTGGGCAATCGGTCCTTCACCCGGCGAATCAGGCTGACCGCAAGCATGCCGCGCAATCAGATCCAGCAGCACTTTAGGTTCGAACGGCTTGAGCAGGTAATCTACCGCGCCCTGACGCATCGCCTCGACAGCCCGCTCCACTGCGCCGTAGGCCGTCATCAGCAAGACCGGCAGCTGTGGATAGTGCTGGCGTATGAATACCTGTAACCCATGGCCATCCATGCCCGGCATGTTCACGTCGCTGATCACCAGCCCGAAGGTATCGGCCTGTAACGCAAGCACAGCCGACTCTGCACTATCGACCGCCTGGTAAGTGAAGCCTGCGAGCTCCAGGGTATCGCTCAGTGCTTCGCGAAGGGCACGATCGTCTTCGACCAGCAGTATCTTTGTAGTCATCGAATCGGCTCCACAAGCAGCGGCAGACGCAGCGTGACGCAGGTGCCCCGCCCAGGCCGTGAGCGTAGTGTCAGCGCGCCTGAATGAGCGCGGGCGATAGATTTGACTACCGCCAGGCCAAGTCCGGTGCCGGTCGCCTTGGTCGTGAAAAAGGGCTCGCCAAGCCGCGCCAGCGTAGCGGCATCGATGCCGACCCCGTTGTCGCTGACGCTGACAAGCATGAATGAGTCCCGCGCATAGAGGTGTATCTTCAAACGCGGCTCATCAGGACTGGCCTGCAGGGCGTTCTCGATCAGGTTGAGCAACGCTCCGACCAGGGTGTCACGATTACACAGCAATACACCTCCGCGCACGTCGCACTGCCAGCGCACTTGAGCGCCCTGCAAACGGGTTTCGGCCGCAGCGCGCAATGCTGCCATTAGATGCATTGGAGGCAGGCGATCCTCAAGAGGCAGGTCGCCACGAGCGAATACCAGCATGTCTCGAACCTGATGCTCCAGTTCATTCAAGCGATCTTTCAGGCGACCGGCAAAACGCTGCTGCTGCTCGCCGCTCAACCCGCCCTGCTCCAGATGACTCGCATACAGCAGCGCAGAGGACAACGGCGTGCGAATCTGATGCGCCAGCGAGGCCACCATCCGCCCCAATGACGAGAGGCGCTCATGACGCGCCAGCTGTTCCTGCAAACGTCGTGTTTCGGTCAGGTCAGTCAACAGAACCAGCTGCCCCGGCTCGCCATTCAGCGAGCGCGTGGCAATCGACACCCGGCGACCGTCCTTAAGGGAAACCTCATGACCGTCATCCCTTCGCGGAGCAAAGCTGCGCGCAATGACCGCGCGCCAGAGCGTCCCTTCAAGCGGCCCGCCCAGGAGATCCAATGCCACCGGATTAGCTTCACGAACAACACCATGACCATCGATGACGATGACACCCCCCGGAAGCAGGTCGAGCAGGCTTTGCAGGCGATTGGCCAGGCGTTCTTTCTCACCGAGTTCACTCAAGCGCTGCGCGCTGGCTTCGGCGAGCTGCCCTTTGAGCTCGGACATGCGCACCTGCAGCAGTTGCTGCGAGTCTTCCAGGTGTCCCGATAAATGCGAGAAACTTTCGAGCGTTTGCTCAAGCTCGGCGCTAACGCAAGCCTCGGCAGAACGCGAAAGGGCGGTGGATGAAGGGAATACTGAAGTCACTGGCACATGTCCGTCAAAAGATGGTCGGTCAAGTGGTTGATCAGTGAAAAGAGCAAGGATCGTGCCCGGCACAAGCCGGCGGATGCCGCGCCGCTTAGCGGCGGGCGCGGCAATGCATTAGTTTTCGACTTCCTCGTCGCGGCGGTTCATGCCGTACTTACGCATCTTCTCGACAAGAGTCGTGCGGCGAATGCGCAAACGCTCGGCAGCCCGTGCGACAACGCCACCAGCATCATCCAGCGCCTGCTGAATCAAGCCCTGTTCGAGGTTAGCCAGATAATCTTTCAGATCAAGCCCTTCAATAGGCAGCATGGCCTGCGCATCACTGATGAGCACGGGCGCATTGATGGCGGCACGCTCTTCCATCTCGCTGTGCAGATTGGCGGCGTACTGCTCGTCGTCATCATCTACATGGCGAAACTTCTTCGGTAGCTCCATCACCCCGATGACACCGTACGGATGCATGATGGCCATGCGTTCAACGAGGTTGGCCAGCTCCCGAACATTACCCGGCCAATCGTGGCGGCACAGCGACATGATGGCTGCAGAGTTGAAACGAATCGAGCCGCGCTTTTCATGCTCCATGCGCGAAATGAGCTCGTTCATTAGCAGTGGTATATCTTCGATGCGCTCGCGCAACGGCGCCATTTCAATGGGAAACACATTGAGCCGGTAATAAAGATCCTCGCGGAAAGTACCGTCCACGATCATCTTTTCTAAGTTCTTGTGGGTCGCCGCGATAATCCGCACGTCAGCGTTCTGCGTACGGTTGCTGCCAATCCGCTCGAAGGTGCGTTCTTGCAGCACACGCAGCAGCTTGACCTGCATAGGCAAAGGCATGTCGCCGATTTCATCGAGGAACAGCGTACCGCCCTCGGCCAGCTCGAAACGACCAGCACGGGACGTGATCGCTCCGGTAAAGGCACCCTTCTCGTGGCCAAATAGCTCGCTTTCCAACAGCTCGGCCGGGATCGCGCCGCAGTTGACCGGAACGAAGGGACCGTTACGCCGTTTGGAGTGGTAGTGGAGGTTTCTTGCAACCACTTCCTTGCCTGTACCGGACTCGCCGAGAATCAGCACGCTCGCCTCGGTATCCGCGACCTGCTGCATCATCTGTCGGACATGTTGCACGGCACGGCTGGTGCCTACCAAGCTGCGAAAGAGATTGGTCTCACGTTGACGCCCACGTGCCTTCGCCTGATCGTACACCTCGCGATAGACCTGGGCACGGTGCAGGGAATCGAGCAATTTATTGTAGCTGGGAGGCATTTCCAGACTGGCCAGCACTTGCCGACGCAATTCTTCCGGCCAATCCGCCGGGGCCGGCTCACCGATTAGCAACAGCGGAAGGTTCTCATCCCACTTACCGAGCTGCTTGAGCAGCTCTGGAATTCCACCTTTCGTCGAAACTGAGCCAAGCATGACCCCAAGTACGCTTCGACTCGACTCAAGCGACTCCACAATTTCGCGCCAGCTGTCGCTGCTACAAGCCAGATGATCTTCACCCAGAAAGTTGAGGATAACCGCCAAATCACGCCGACGATCCTTGTCGTCGTCTATCAACAAAATCTTGGTTTCACGCCACATCTTGTTTATAGGCTCTAGAAGCTGGGAGGAATACAGAATGCGCATCGAAAGGAACGAAGCGTCACCGGCAGATAGCCACTAGTTAATTAAAAAAAACGCGCGGAGTCAAATTTATGACGTGAATTAGCGACTAAAGAACAGTCAAATTGTTCAACGACCATGGGCATGCGTTCAGCGGGCAACACCTGATAAAAGAAGGCGGTAATTAGGCTTAAGACAACACGCTGCGGAGATAGGAAGCTTTTAGATGAAAAACGCTACCTGTTGGCCGAAATTAGCTCAATAAAAATAATAAATTATGATTGATGAGCAGTCAGCGCTGAAAGATTGCCGCAGATAATGATGGCCTTAATACTTATTCAACCTGACGAACGGCTACGAATTGCAACACGAAGGTGGTGAGGACTCTTAACCAAAGAGCTTATAAACTTTGGCGCTGCGTTGATTTTGATTGAGCTGGATCAATTCTCCAGTGGCACGTTTCTGCTCCACCTGACAAGCATTTATCAACTCGCGATAAATAATGGTCAACTCTTGCAAGTGCTGCCGAATCGCCGATTCGTTTTCACGAGGCTCGCTCATCGCAGCTTCAAGAATCAGGCGACATTGGCTATCCAGAACACTGATTGAGGTCCAATCCTGCTGCACCATCGCCTCGCGCAGTGCGTTACCAGTTTCTTCGAGACACCTAACTGATGCATTCATGAATCTTGCTCCGTTCAGCCAAAACCTTGCAGCCTTAGACAGCACCTTCTTGCGTGCTTGAAGACTGTATCGGCAATGACTGAACGGGCTTTAGGGAGCTGCGGATAAAAGCAGTGGCGCCCTGCCTACCGGCTCGATTAGTGGAAAGCCACCTGCAACTTCTGCCTGGATGGCTTCAGTGCAAGTGCCGAAGCCCCGGCGGCACACTGGGAGCGGCAACCGGCTCCCACGGACCTTCCGGTCGGCCCGCGCTATACCAGTCGCCGTCCCAGCGATAATAAAGTCGTTCGCGGTAGTACAGGCTCCGCCCCTCAACAACATAGACGCTTAGCCGGTTATCCCAGTGCGCGGCGGCATGTGGCGGGGGCGCATAGCGAGGGTGACTTTTCTGCGTCGCTGGCGGGCGCGGCGCGGACGGCGCTGGCGCAGAAGGCGGCTTAATGACCGGCTCGCGGGGAACATCAGGCGCAGGCGGAACCGGCCTGGGAGCCGGCTCGGGTTGATAGGGACTTCCAGCACAGGCCGCCAACAGCAGCGCCAGCGCCATTGCGGCGCTCACCTTGAGCAGGCTTGTAGCCCGGCTGTAAACCGAATCCGTCATCACTTGCCTCACGCGCCCCGCTAGCGGTCAGGGCGTTACAGGTTGATCTATGGTGAGTCGGACCACTTTCTCGGCGCCCGGGTTCATTGGTTCACTGCTGCCCTGCCATTCACCTCGCGTCGCATCGCCATCCCGTGAAATGCGTGCGAACAGCCTGATCTGCTCGAAGCTGGAGATGCGCAGCTGGGGCATCATGGCGTCGGCATCGCTCAAACTGACAGTTGCCGGAAGGTCGCTGACGCTCAGGCGCTTGACCGCCAGAGGCATGGCCGGACCGGAAGCCGCGCGGGCGAATATGAAGACCGCATCACCAGACTCAACCTTTCCGCTCAGCTCTTCCCCGAGCTTAACTTCAACCTCAACGCTCCGTACATCAGCCGGGGCCGCTTCCACAGGCGGCTCAGCCGTGCCGGCTGCTTGGCCAATTCGCTCACGAGCCTGAGCAATACCGCCCTGAATGGCTTCTCGCGAAGGGTCTTCGGGCGGCAACGTAGCCACCAAGCGCTCCCAGAAGCCGGCAGCTTCCTCGAAACGACCCTCTTCAAAAGCTGCGATTCCCAACAGACCCAGGCTCGTCACTTCATGGGGATCTGCCTTCAGAGCCTCGTCGGTAAGCTGGCGTATTTCATCGGTCCATTGGCGGTCTCCGGCAAAATACAGCGCCTGTGCCCACTGTCCAAGCAGCTCCGGCGCGCGCCCCGCCAGCTCGACGAGCTTGGCAAAGGCAGCAGCGGCATCAGCCGGGCGCTCCTGATTCATGTAGGTTCGAGCCAGGAAATACCATGCCTCAGTAGATTCTGGCTGTGCCTTGACTGCTTGCTCAAGGCGAGTCGTCATTTCTTCTATGGTTCTCGGCTGCTCGACGAACTCGCGCGCCAACTCCACCTTGTCGATAGCGCCCCAATGCATGTACATGCCGTAGCCGAACAGCGGCACCAGCACTGCAGCGATCAGCGGAATAGTGCGGCCCAGAGTTCCAATGCGCCGCACCTCATCACCATCAGTATCGTCGAGCAATTCACGCGCAGCATCGGCGCGCCCCTCTTCAAACTGCTCCGCCGTCAGTATGCCGGCAGCCTGCTGGCCGGCCAGTTCGCCAAGTCTCTCTTCATACAGCGCGACGTTCAGTGCCGTCCTGTCTTCCTCTGCCTGTAGCCGGCGTACCCGCAACGCGGGAATCAGCAGGAAAGCCAGAGCGGCCAGCAACAACACGCTGGCCCCCATCCAGAAATCAATCATGGTTCTTTTTTATCCAGCAATGTGGCGAGGCGCTCGCGTTCGGCCTCGGAAAGAGTGTTTTGCGCTTCGCTGTCGCCGGCACGCCGACGACGCCTTAGCATCAGCGCGAGCACGCCGAAACCCACCACCAGCATAGCGATCGGCCCATACCAGAGCGCCAGCGTCTTGAGATTGACCGGCGGCTTATAGCGAACGAAATCACCATAACGCGCGACCAGATAGTCAACGATCTGCTCGTTGCTCTGACCTTCTTCAAGCATGCGGAAGATTTCCCGGCGCAGGTCCATGGCAATGGGCGCGTTGGAGTCGGCAATATTCTGGTTCTGGCATTTCGGGCAGCGCAGTTCTTCTACCAGGGTCCGGTAGCGCTCGCGCTCGACCTCGCTCTCGAACTCGTAGGCATCGATTGCCGCCTGCGCCCCGCCAATCATGCACAGGGCCAGCAAAAAGCCTTGGATCAGCTGTTTCATTGGTCCACCAGTTCCTGATAGAGCGCGGCGAGCTGTTCACGCCAAACACGCTGATCAATGGCCCCGACATACTTGTGGCGAATGACGCCATTCTTGTCGATCAGGAAAGTTTCCGGCGCACCGTAAACGCCGAGGTTGATTCCCAAACTGCCCTCCGGGTCTTCGACGTTGAGACGATAAGGGTTGCCCAGTTCGTCCAGCCAGCGGCGAGCGGCTTCGCTATCGTCCTTGTAGTTGATCCCGTAGACCACCACGCCCTGACTGGCCAGCTGGTTGAGCATCTCGTGCTCGGCACGGCAGGTCGGACACCAGGTCGCCCAGACGTTCACCAGCGCCGCTTCGCCCTTGAGGTCGGCAGCACTGAGCATGCGTTCCGGGTCTTCCAGCGATGGCTGGGAAAACTCGGGCAGCGGCCTGTCGATCAGCGCCGACGGCAGCTCTGAGGGGTCCATGAACAGGCCGCGGTATAGAAACACTGCAACCATCAGGAAGATCGCCAACGGCAGCAGCATCAACAGTCTTTTCATTATCAGGCTCCTTGCTGGGCCAGACCCAGGGCCTCACGGACACGGATCTTGACCTTCACGCGATAGCGCCGGTCACAGGCGGACAGAACCCCACCTACGGACATCAGCAACGCGCCCAGCCAGATCCAGCGCACGAAGGGTTTGATATGCACCCGCACAGCCCAGGCACCATTTTCCAGCGGCTCACCCAACGCTACATACAGATCACGGGTGAAGCCTGCATCAATGCCAGCTTCGGTCATGGGCATCTGCTGCACGGTATAGAGGCGTTTTTCGGGATGCAGAACGGCAACCTGCTTGTCACCGTCAAACACTCGAATGGTGCCCTTATCGGAGGTGAAATTAGGCCCATCGAAGTGCGTGGCGCCTTCAAAAACGAAGCTGTAACCACCCAGCTCTAGCGACTCACCCGGCGCCAGCCGCAGATCACGCTCGGAACTGTTCTGGCTGACAAGCACCACGCCGATGGCGCAAATCGCCAGGCCCAAGTGCGCGGTTTGCATACCCCAATAGCTTGGCGCCAGGCTGAGGATGCCCTTGATCAGTCCCTTGTGACGGGTCTTGTCGAGGATATCGCGCACGCCAGCCAACACTACCCAGGCGGCCAGCATGCACACGGCAAGCACAGCCCAGTGGAAATCGGCGAGCAACATCGAGCCCAGCCCACCCAACACGGCACTGGTAATCAACACCGGAGTCAGCATGCTCAGAAGCCATTTGACCGGGGTGTCTTTCCAGCGCACCAGCACGCCCACGGCAAGCGCCAGCATCAGTGCGGCCATCAGCGGCAGGAACATCGCATTGAAATAGGGCGGACCGACGGACAGCTTGGTGTCGGACAGGGCATCGAGCAGCAGCGGGTACAGCGTACCCAGCAAGATCATCGCGGTAGCGACCACCAGCAGCAGGTTATTGACCAGCAGCAGGGTTTCACGCGACCAGAGGCTGAAGCCGATCCGGCTTTTCACCACCGGCGCACGCAAGGCGAACAGCGTCAGCGAACCGCCGACCACCAGCAACAGGAACGCCAGGATGAAGACGCCGCGCTCCGGGTCGGTGGCGAAGGCATGCACCGAAGTCAGCACACCAGAGCGGACCAGGAAGGTGCCCAGCAGGCTGAGCGAGAATGCGGCAATCGCCAGCAATACCGTCCAGCTCTTGAAGACGCCACGTTTCTCCGTCACGGCCAGCGAGTGGATCAGCGCCGTACCGACCAGCCACGGCATGAAGGAGGCATTTTCCACCGGATCCCAGAACCACCAGCCGCCCCAGCCCAGCTCGTAATAGGCCCACCAGGAGCCCAGCGCGATACCGGCGCCGAGAAAGGCCCAGGCGACCAGGGTCCAGGGCCGCGACCAGCGCGCCCAGGCAGCATCCAGGCGGCCGCCCAGCAAGGCGGCGATAGCGAAGGAAAAAGCCACTGAGAAACCGACATAGCCCATATAGAGCATTGGCGGATGCACGATCAGGCCGAAGTCCTGCAGCAGCGGGTTGAGATCACGCCCGTCCATCGGTGCCTGTGGCAGGTAGCGCTCGAAGGGGTTGGAAGTCATGATCAGGAACAGCAGAAAACCGATACTGATCAGGCCCATGATGCCCAGCACCCGCGCCAGCATGTCCTCGGGCAGCTGTCGGGAGAAAATCGCCACAGCAAAAGTCCAGCCAGCCAGGATAAATGCCCAGAGCAACAGCGAGCCTTCGTGAGCGCCCCACACGGCGCTGAACTTGTAGTACCACGGCAGTGCGCTGTTGGAGTTGTGGGCGACATAGGCGACGGAGAAGTCATCGACCATGAACGCATAGGTCAGGCAAGCGAAGGAAAAAGCGAGGAAGGCGAACTGTCCCCAGGCAGCCGGCTGCGCCAGGCTCATCCACTGGTGATCACCGCGCCAGGCACCGATCAGCGGCAACGTGCCCTGCACCACGGCCAGGCACAGCGCCAGAATCATGGCCAGATGGCCGAGCTCAGGAATCATTTTGCATACTCCTGCTTGTCGCCTTCGTAGTGCTTCATCATTCCGCTCTGCTCCAGTGCCTGGGTAACTTCCGGTGGCATGTAGTTCTCATCATGCTTGGCCAGCACTTCGTCGGCTACCAGGATGCCCTCACCGTTGACGCGACCAAGCGCAACGATGCCCTGCCCCTCGCGGAACAGGTCCGGGAGAATGCCCTGATACTGGATGGCGATGCTGGCGTTATTGTCGGTGACCCGGAAAGTGACAGTAAGCGAGTCACTGCTGCGCGTCACCGAACCGTCTTCAACCAGACCCCCGGCGCGGATTCGAGTCCCTTCAGGCGCTTCGCCGGCGGCAATCTGAGTCGGCGTATAGAAAAGGTTGATGTTCTCTTGCAAGGCAGACAACGCCAGGGTTACAGCCACCCCCACCCCGGCAAGGATTGCCAGAATGATGAACAAACGCTTCTTACGCACAGGATTCACTTCATTTCCTCCCGGCGCAAACGACGCGCCTCTTCTTGCAGGTATCGCCGACGCGCCAGCATTGGCAGCGCCACGTTCAAAACCAGAACAGCCAAGCTGATGCCATAGGCCGTCCAGACATAAAGACCATGGTTGCCCATGGCGATGAATTCGGAAAACGATGAGAAATTCATGATGCTTTACCTACCAGCGCCTTCACTTCGGTCCTGACCCAGCTGCTGCGTGACTCGCGACGCAGCACTTCCAGGCGCATGCGCATCAGCAGCACCCACGTGAAGAAGCAGTAAAAGCCTAGAACCATGACCAGTAGCGGCAACCACATTTCCATCGGCATGGCGGGCTTTTCGGTAACCGTGAAGGTTGCAGGCTGATGAAGGGTGTTCCACCACTCCACCGAGTACTTGATGATCGGAATGTTCACCACCCCGACGATGGACAATACCGCGCAGGCCTTCGCCGCACTGTCACGATTGCTGATGGCCTGTCCCAGCGCAATGATGCCGAAGTACAGGAACAGCAGAATTAACATGGAGGTCAGGCGTGCATCCCAAACCCACCAGGCGCCCCAGGTCGGCTTGCCCCATACGGCACCGGTCAGCAGTGCAATGAAGGTCATCCAGGCGCCAATGGGCGCAGCCTGCTGCAGCGCGACATCCGCCAGTTTCATTTTCCACACCAGGCCGACCAGGCCGGCGACTGCCAGCATCACATAGATCGATTGCGCAAGAAACGCGGCGGGTACGTGAATGTAGATGATGCGAAAGCTGTTGCCCTGCTGGTAATCCTGCGGCGCAAATGCCAGCCCCCAGATCGTGCCGATCGTAACCAGCACAAAGGTTGCCCAGCCAAGCCAGGGCATCCAGCGGCTGGTGATTCCGTAGAACCATTTGGGCGAGCCCAGCTTGTGGAACCATGTCCAGTTCATAGCACCTGCCTCAAATCCGCTACGCACTCCGATGCTGCCCCAAAACCGGACAGGCACCACTTGTTTTCGATCAGTAAAGCCGCCGGCGCCAGAGGCCGTACGTGGAGAGAAACCGTAGCGCTATCGAATAAATCCATTGTGCAATCCATCACTCGCCAACACTGATTTTCAGGCCAGCCGCTATTGCAAAAGGTGTAAGGGTGACCGCCAGAGCCGTCAGACTGGAAAGCCATAACAGATGGCCGACCGCAGGCAGCCCCTGCAGCGCTGCCTGCAGCGCACCGCTGCCCAAAATGAGCACTGGGATATACAGCGGCAGAATCAGCAGAGCCAGCAGCAAACCGCCGCGCTTGAGGCCGACAGTCAATGCCGCACCGACCGCACCCAGCAGACTCAGGACAGGCGTGCCTAGCAGCAGCGAAACCAACAATACCGGCAGCGCGCTCATCGGCATGCCCAGCATTAAAGCCAGCAGCGGCGCCAGCAAAACCAGCGCCAGGCCAGAGAAGACCCAGTGTGCCAGCACCTTGGCAAGAACCAGAAGTGCTAACGGGTGTGGCGAAACGACCCACTGCTCCAGCGAGCCATCTTCAAAATCGCTGCGAAACAGCCCATCCAGCGAAAGTAGAACGGCCAATAGCGCTGCAACCCAGATCAGGCCTGGAGAAATGGTTTGCAGCAGCTGCATTTCCGGCCCCACCGCCAGAGGAAACAGGGCAATAACAATGGCGAAGAACACCAACGGGTTGGCTAGCTCTGCGGGGCGGCGAAACAGCAGGCGGGTTTCGCGGGCCAGCAGCAGAGTGAAGACATTGCTCATGCCGCGCGCTGCCCGAGATCGATTTCACCATAACCGGCCGGCTTTTCAGCGAGCGAATGATGAGTGGTCAGCACGACCATGCCACCCTGCTCGCAATGTCCGGCAAGGTGTCGCTCCAGCTGCGCCACGCCATGCTTGTCGAGCGCGGTGAACGGCTCGTCGAGAATCCACAGGGGGGGCGGCGAAAGATACAACCGCGCCAGACCGACACGACGCTGTTGTCCGGCAGACAGCGTATGACAGGGAACATCCTCAAAGCCTCGCAAACCCACCGCCTGCAGCGCTTGCCAAATGGCCTCGCGAGTCGCCGGTTGGTGCAGCGCACAGAGCCAGGTTAGGTTTTCTTCTGGGGTAAGCAGGCCTTTGATACCCGCGGCATGACCGATCCAAAGAAGATTGCGCGCCAATTCGTCACGCTGACTTTCGAGGTTGCGGCCATGCAGCCGCACTTCCCCTGCGGTCGGCTGCATCAGTCCTGACAGCAGCCGTAGCAGACTGGTTTTACCACTACCGTTGGGACCGGCGATCTGCAACATCTGGCCTTTTGAGACCTGCAGGTCCAGCCTTTCGAACAACAGACGCCAGTCCCGCTCGCAGGAAAGCGCCACAGCTTCTAGAAAGGGACGGGACACGCTATGGACACCTCAAGATGGAAAGGACGTAGCCGCTACAATGACAGGTACGTCAGGCGGGCCGAATTATACATGCCGCGCCTTGGGCCCGAAGACCACAAAGTCGAAAGGTTGTAAGAGCATTTAAGTAAAAATGACCGAGATCAAAAGTACCCAAGCTATTCCCCCTGCCAACCCGCCCCGCTCAGCGGCAGCTTCGGCCGAACTGGCGTTGAAACTGCTGCAGCCAATGCAGGGGCTGCTTGCGGCCGGGGAAAGCGCCGAGGCCGAAGTCGTCAGGATCAAGGAAGCCCTTCAGGCCTTCCAGCTGACGCTGCGCCTGACACTGGGTAGTGGGCGCCAGGCAACGGTCGAAACCACTAGCGCCAAAGCCGTTGCGCCGGGCGCAGCCTTGTACGTGACCGCAGCATCCGATACCCGTCTGTTGGCCATTCTGCAGCCCGGCGGTCGCCAGCCCATGAGCAGCATTGATCTCGGCCAACTGCCCGTGGGCACGGTGATTCAGGGCAAGGTCATTGCCAGCCAGCAAACCCAGCAATCCGGCCAAACCACTTTCACCCTGGTGATAAGTCTGCTCAACTCCCCGCTGGCCGGGCAAAAGCTCAATATCGAATCAAGCCTGCCGCTGGCACCGGGCAGCCTGCTCACCGCCCGCGTGCAAGGTGATCAGTCGCTGGCTTTCATGCCACTGAGCGGGCGCCTCGACCAACTCATGCTGGGCCAGCACCTAGGCGCGCAGAACAGTCGTCAGGGCTCGCTTGAAGGCTTGCTCAGCGCATTGACTAAAGGAGCGGCCTTACCCGACGGCTTGCGCGGAGCAGCCGAACGCCTGCTCGGTCTGATTCCCGAAATGCAGCAGCTGGGCGATGCCAAGACCCTGGCCCAGGCGCTGGCCAAGAGCGGCATTTTTCTTGAAGCGCGCCTGCTCAATGGACAAACCGACAGCCTACCCACAGACATGAAGGCCGCCCTGCTACGCCTGATCGCGCAATTGCCGGGGCTACCTGGCAGCGGGTCATTGGCAGCGGCCCAGACTGCAGCAACGCTTGGACAGGCGCTGCCGGCCTTCGCTCGCAACGCCCTTGGTGCACTCGGGCAACCGAACGCGCGCCAGCTTGCACAAAGCTTTCCGCTACCGAGCAAACTGCTGTTCAATGCCGACGGCGAAGTCGATCTGGAACTCATGTTGAAACTGGCGGCGGCAGCGGTATCACGCTTGCAGACCCATCAGCTTTCCAGTCTCGCGCAAACCCAGACCGGCCCCGACGGTGCGCAAGTCACCACCTGGCAGATTGAAGTACCGATGCGTGATACTCGCGATATCGTGCCGCTACAGATCAAGCTGCAACGCGAAGACGAGTCCCGGCAAAACGGCAAGGAAAAAGCCGAAACCCTGTGGAAGGTCGAACTGGCTTTTGATGTTGCCCCATTGGGTCCGCTGCAGGTGCAGGCACAGCTGATCAGCGGCAGCCTGTCGAGCCAAATCTGGGCCGAACACAGCGGTACGGCCCAGCTGATATCCACCGAGCTCGACTATCTGCGCCAGCGGCTGCTCAATGCCGGGCTGACTGTCGGTGAACTAGCCTGCCGCCAGGGCACGCCACCGCAGGGGCCGCGCACTGCTGTCGACCAACGCTTCGTGGATGAAACAGCATGACTGCCAAGACCCCGCGCCAAGCTATTGCCCTTACCTATGACGGCGTTAATACACCCAGCCTCTCGGCCAAGGGCGATGATGAGCTGGCCGAAGCGATACTGGCCATCGCCCGCGAGCACGAGGTTCCGATCTACGAAAACGCCGAGTTGGTCAAGCTGTTGGCACGCCTGGAGCTGGGCGATGCCATTCCCGAGGCGCTGTATCGCACCATCGCCGAGATCATCGCGTTCGCCTGGTATCTGAAAGGTAAATGCCCGCCGGGCTTTACCGAGCAACAACCCCAGCCATCAATGCCGCTGCTCGGCGGACCCGATCCCTGAGTCGCGTCAGTCGGGCTTGCGCCGTGCCTGATGCAGCTTGCTCATCAATTCGGCTTCGGACTGAGACAGCCCGCAGGATTGCGTAAGATCATCGACGCTGGCACCCATGCCGACCAATTTGGCCGCCTGGGAAAAGGAGAAGTTGTTCGGATCACGCTGTTCGAGCTGGGTAATCCGATCGGGCAATGGCGAGACTGTGCGCGATAGCTCTTGCAGCTCATGCCCCATATGCACGCTGCCATCCAGAAAGGTATCCAGTCGAGCACTCAGCTCCTTGATTCGCCGATCCCGAACGGCGTCGTTGCGCGCCTGCGCCTGAGCCTGCTGGCGCTGGCGCCGGAACAGCCAGATGCTTAGCCCCAGCAGCGCAACGCAACATAGGGCTAGCGCGACGACCGACGCGACCAGCGAGGCAATCAGCATGTATCAGATGCTCTCAAGTTCCGCCCATTCCTCTTCGTTCATCAGCTTTTCGAGTTCGACCAGAATCAGCAACTCATTGTTCTTGTTGCAAACGCCCTGGATGAACTTGGCCGATTCGTCGTTACCGACATTAGGCGCGGTTTCAATTTCCGACTGCCGCAGATAGACCACTTCGGCGACGCTATCGACCAGAATACCGATCACCTGGCGATCCGCCTCAATGATGACAATGCGTGTATTGTCCGAAACCGGCGCAGCCTGCAGGCCAAAGCGCTGACGGGTGTCGATCACCGTGACCACGTTGCCGCGCAGGTTGATAATGCCCAGCACGTAGCTTGGCGCACCAGGCACCGGCGCAATTTCGGTATAGCGCAACACTTCCTGAACCTGCATCACATTGATGCCGTAGGTCTCGTTATCCAGACGGAAGGTCACCCATTGCAGGACTGGATCATCGGAACCCTGCGCGGAAGTCATCTTCATAGTCCCACCTCTTATATGCCGCCACGGCGGTCGATTCTATCGGTTGCTCGGGCCGCGTACGCAAGCCCTTGAATGTTCAATTGATTACGAAGGTACGCCCTTCAAATGGCGTGTTGCACCACTGGCGATCAGCTCTGCAAGTTCGCCCACATCAAGCAGCGCGCACATATGGTCGATGACCGTTCCGGCCAGCCACGGTCGCTGAGTACGCTGTGAGCGCCACTTGACCTCGCGCGGGTCCAGTCGAATCGACCGACTGACCTGATGCACCGCCAGTCCCCACTCATAGCCCTGCACAGATATCACATACTGCAGGCCCTGCCGAAAATCGTCGCGGTAGCGCTCAGCCATTACCCAACGCGCCGTGTCCAGTACCTTCAGATTGCCCGCCTGGCTGGGCAGGATACCGAGAAACCAGTCGGGCTGACCGAACAGCGGCGTCAGCTCCTGCCCCGCGAGTGGGTAGATAGAGCCGAGGCTGATCAACGGTACCGCCAAAGTCAGGCCGGCCACGTCAAACAGCAGACACTCGAACGGCTCCTCGCCCCACTCCGGCTGGCCACCCTTGCCTGGCGGCAGCCCACCCGCCTTCAGCCCTGCCGTGTCCAGCGTGGCAACCGGTTCGATCAGCGCCAGCGCCGACGCGATCACAGGCTCGGGTTCAAGCATCAGCGGGGCTACAGGCTCAACCTTTTCAACGACCGGCTGCGGGCTTTCAGCCGGCACAGGTGCAATGACCCGCTGCTGGTCGCGCAGCTGCTCCTCAAGCACGGCTGCCTGGAATTCGTCGTGGCTGGTCTCCTCGGCCAGTTCAAGACTGGCGTCCAGCAACAGCTCATCGAGATACGACTGCAGTGCCAGTTGCGACCGGTTTTCCTTAAGTAAGGTGTTGCTCATGAAAGCCACTCGCTCAAAGCTACTGGGTAGGCTATCGGCCACCCACAGGCTGAACTTGAACTCGCGTCATGACGCCTCATCAGGCCACCTGCGACGAGGCTTGTGCGGTAAGCAACGCCTTGAGTAACGAGCGATAGGCAAGTACTGCACGGCTGCCGGAATCATGTTGCGAGGGCGTGACACCGGCGAGGCTGGCGTCACGCAGACGCGTGTCTACAGGGATGAAGGCCTGCCACAGGTTCTCCTGATAGCCATTGCGCAACACCTTAAGGGTATTCATGGAGGCCTGGGTGCGGCGGTCGAACATGGTCGGCACTATCGTGTAGGGCAGCGCCTGTTTGCGTGAACGGTTGATCATGGCGATGGTGCTGACCATTCGCTCCAGGCCCTTGATCGCGAGGAACTCGGTTTGCACCGGAATTATCAGCTGCTGGCTGGCGGCCAGTGCATTCACCATCAGCACACCGAGCAACGGCGGACTGTCGATAATGGCGTAATCGAAATCCTGCCAGAGCTGTGACAGGCTTTTGGCAATTACCAACCCCAGACCGCTCTGTCCTGGCGCCTGACGCTCCAGAGTCGCCAGCACGGTGCTGGAGGGCAGCAACGAAATACGCTCATGACTGGTCGGCAGCAGCAGCTGCCAGGGCAAACCTTCAGGCACGGTGCCCTGATGCTGAAACAGGTCGAACACGCTGTGATCAAGATTGTCGGGATCATGACCGAAGTAGCTGGTCATCGAGCCATGGGGATCGAGGTCCAGCACCACGACACGCTTACCGGCATCTGCCAGCAATCCGGCGAGGGCGATGGAGGTAGTGGTTTTACCCACTCCGCCTTTTTGGTTGGCGACAGCCCAGACTCTCATAACTCTCTTTCCACCCGGCTCGAATCAGAGCGTGAATATGCTGCGGCGACGCTGCCGAAGATTTGACGACATTGCCCGCAACATTCGTTGACCCCAAGCAATAGCACGTTATGTGCCAGACGGCTCGGCGGCTCGCGCCGCGTCGCCACGCGAACCGGTCTCACTGCGCCGCACATCTAGATTGCGCGAAATAACCAGTACCACCCGCCGATTGCGCGCTCTGCCCTCCAGCGTCGCGTTGTCCGCTATGGGCTGGAATTCACCGTAGCCTACCGCTGCCAGCCGTGATGGCGCCACGCCATCGGCCGCTAGCATCCGCACAACACTACCCGCGCGAGCGGCGGACAATTCCCAGTTGGTCGGGTACTGCTCAGTATTGATCGGCAAGTTATCGGTAAACCCTTCAACGCGAACCGGATTGTCGTAGGGCGCCAGAATCCTGGCGACCCTCTCCACCAGCTCGAAGGCATGATCGTTGGGCAAGGCGTCGCCACTAGGAAACAACAGGCTCGAATTCAGTTCGATCTCGACCCACATCTCGTTGCCGCGCAGGGTCAGCTGGTTTGCACCAATAAGGTCTGAAAAAGCTTCACGCATGCTTTGCATGATGCTTTCAAGCGGGTCCGGAGCGCGCGTGGTGTCATCGTTCTGCAGGTCCTTCGGCTCAGTAGTGCGCGGGCGCTCCTCCCCAATGGGGATCGGTTTGATCGCGCGGTCGGGCTGGTTGAAGACACCGACCAGCGAGTCGGAAAGAATCTTGTACTTGCCTTCATTGAGCGAGGAAATCGAGTACATGACCACAAAGAAGGCGAACAGCAGGGTGATGAAATCCGCGTAGGAAACCATCCAGCGTTCATGGTTGTCCGGCTCTTCCTGAAATCTGCGGCGGGCCATCTCTTCGCTCCCCTCTGTACGGCGTACACCGCACGCCGGCGTTTATCCTTAGCTCAGTCGATGAAGCCCTGAAGCTTCATTTCGATCGAGCGGGGATTCTCGCCCTCGGCAATGGACAGGATGCCTTCGAGCAGCAGCTCGCGGTAAGTGGTCTGCCGCTGCACGACGCTTTTGAGCTTGGCGCCAATCGGCAGCACCAGCAAGTTCGCAAACGCCACCCCATAGATGGTGGCAACGAATGCCACGGCAATACCGCTACCCAACTGGCTGGGATCGGCCAGGTTGCCCATGACGTGGATGAGCCCCATGATCGCGCCGATGATGCCGATGGTGGGCGAATAGCCGCCCATGCTCTCGTAGACCTTCGCCGCACGGATGTCGCGGGCTTCCTGGGTGTACATGTCCACTTCGAGAATGCTGCGAATGACCTCCGGCTCGGCGCCATCGACCAGTAGCTGCAAGCCCTTGCGGGCATAAGGGTCGAGCTCGGTCTCCGCCAGAGGCTCAAGGCCCAGGAGGCCTTCCTTGCGAGCGGTGTTGCTCCAACCGGTAACCAGGCTGATGCCCTTCATCATGTCGATGCGTGGCGGAAAGAAAATCCAGCCGATGATCGACATCGCCCGCATGAACACCGCCATGGGCGTCTGCAGCAGCACGGCCCCCATGGTTCCGCCCAGCACGATCAGCGCCGCCGGCCCATTGAGCAGGCCGGAAATATGCCCGCCTTCGAGGAAATTGCCCCCGACAATAGCGACGAAGGCAAGAATCAGCCCGATAAGGCTGAGCACGTCCATCAGATGCACGCCTCACGCAGGTGCCGGCCGATATCATCGAGCGCATAGACAGCGTCGCTGAGGTTGGCCTTGGCCACGGCCATGGGCATGCCGTAGATAACGCAGCTGGCCTCGTCCTGTGTCCAGACCTGGCTGCCGCTCTGCTTGAGCATACGCGCACCCTCGCGGCCATCGGCGCCCATGCCGGTGAGGACCACCGCCAGCACCTTGTCGTTGAACGCCTTGGCGGCAGAGCCAAAGGTCACATCGACGCAGGGCCGATAGTTAAGTCGCTCGTCACCCGGCAGAATGCGCACCGAACCTCGCCCGTCGATCATCATCTGCTTGCCACCCGGCGCCAACAGCGCGAGGCCAGGACGCAGCTGATCGCCATCCTCAGCTTCCTTGACGCGGATGTTGCACAGCTTGTCCAAGCGTTCGGCGAATGCCTTGGTGAACGCCGCAGGCATATGCTGGATCAACACGATGGGCGCTGGAAAACTGGCTGGCAGCTGGGTCAGTACCCGCTGCAACGCCACGGGGCCGCCCGTGGAGGTGCCGATGGCGACCAAGCGATAGGCTTTGCGCCGAGGTGCGGGCGATGCCGGTGCCGGGGCCGCTGCAGGAGTTGCTGCCGGAGCACTGCGCGAAGAAGTGAACGCGGGCAACGGTGCGGTGCGAGCAGCCGGCGCAGCTGCCGGAACTACTGCAGCGGTGTGGGGAACGGAGGAACTGCCGGAGCGTCGATTGCTGCGCGAAATGCTAAGGACCTTCTCGCAGAGCAGTTGCTTGACCTTGTCCGGATTGCGCGAAATATCCTCGAAATTCTTCGGCAGGAAATCCACTGCTCCGGCATCCAGCGCATCCAGCGTGACTCGAGCGCCTTCGTGGGTTAGCGAAGAAAACATCAGCACCGGTGTCGGACAGCGCTGCATGATCTGCCGCACTGCAGAGATGCCGTCCATCGTCGGCATTTCATAATCCATAGTGATGACATCTGGCTTGAGCGCCAGCGTCTGGTCAATCGCCTCACGTCCGTTGATGGCGGTGCCGATCACCTGGATATTCGGGTCTGAAGAGAGGATTTCCGATACCCGGCGTCGGAAAAAGCCGGAATCGTCCACCACCAGGACCTTGACTGCCATAAAACACTCCTAGCGGCAGCGCTCCCTTTGGAAGCGCCGCCCAACTGATCAGATCCTGCGTGCGTAACGCTTGAGCATGCTCGGAACATCAAGGATCAGGGCTATCCGACCATCGCCTGTGATGGTCGCACCGGACATGCCTGGCGTGCCCTGCAGCATTTTGCCCAGGGGCTTGATCACCACTTCCTCCTGCCCCACCAGCTGATCGACGACGAAGCCGATGGTCTGGTTGCCGACACTCAGGATCACCACATGCCCCTCGCGCTGCTCCTCCCGCTGTGCGCCCGGCACAAGCCAGCGCTTGAGGTAGAACAGCGGCAATGCCTTGTCACGCACGATGACCACTTCCTGGCCATCGACGACATTGGTGCGCGACAAATCGAGATGGAAGATCTCGTTGACGTTGACCAGCGGAAACGCGAATGCCTGGTTGCCCAGCATGACCATCAGGGTCGGCATGATCGCAAGCGTCAACGGCACCTTGATGACGACGCGCGAGCCCTGGCCCTTGCTGGAGAAGACGTTGACCGTGCCGTTGAGCTGGGAAATCTTGGTCTTGACCACGTCCATGCCTACGCCACGACCGGACACGTCGGAAATCTCCGTCTTGGTCGAGAAACCCGCCGCGAAGATCAGGTTGTAGCACTCCAGGTCACTCAGCCGCTCGGCCGCATCCTTGTCCAGCATGCCCTTCTCGACAGCCTTGGCGCGTAGGACGTTGGCATCCATACCCTTGCCGTCGTCGCTGATGATCAGAAGGATGTGATCACCCTCCTGCTCGGCAGACAGCACCACCTTGCCGGCACGCGGCTTGCCGGCGGCCTCGCGCTCGTCCGGCATTTCGATGCCATGATCCACCGCATTGCGCACCAGGTGCACCAACGGATCGGCCAGGGCCTCCACGAGGTTCTTGTCCAGATCGGTTTCTTCACCAATCAGCTCAAGGTTGATTTCTTTCTTCAGGTTGCGCGCCATATCCCGGATCAAACGCGGGAAGCGACCGAAGGCCTTCTTGATCGGCTGCATGCGCGTTTTCATCACCGCGCTTTGCAGGTCGCCGGTAACCACGTCGAGATTGGATACAGCTTTGGACATGGCCTCGTCGCCGCTGTCGGCGCCCAGCCGCACCAGTCGATTACGCACCAGCACCAGCTCACCGACCATGTTCATGATCTCGTCGAGCCGCGCGGTATCGACGCGTACCGTAGTTTCGGCTTCACTGGCTGCGGCAGGAGCCTTTGCGGGTGCTGCAGCTGGTTTCGCTGCAGCCGCCTTGGTCGGCGCGGCGCTCGGCTTGGCGGGCGCAGGCGCAGGCGCAGGCTTTGGAGCTTGCGCAACGACTTCCGCTTCGAATTTACCTTTGCCATGCAACTGATCGAGCAGGGCTTCAAATTCATCATCGGTGATGTGATCACCGCCAGATCCGGCGGGAGCGACCGGGATATCGATGCTGGACTGTTCGGGCTCAGCGGCAGGCACTTCGGCGAACTGCCCCTTGCCGTGCAACTGGTCGAGCAGCGCCTCGAACTCATCGTCGGTGATTTCGTCGTTGACCGGCGCCTCGTGAATCTTGGGTGCACAAGCAAGCTGTGCTGCACCGGAGTCGACCTTGAACTGCCCATCGCCATGCAGCTGATCAAGCAGAGCTTCGAATTCGGCGTCGGTGATCTCATCGTTCGCGCCGCTGACAGGAGCAGCAGTCGCGGCAGCAGCCGAGCCGTCCAGCGCACCGAGCAGCTGCTCGAACTCCTTGTCGGCAGTCGCCATTTCAGGTTCCAGCGCGACGGCGACAGGCTCGGCGGCCGGTGCATCCTGAGCATCCGGCTCGGCAAGCCGAGCGAGAGCCGCTAGCAGCTCGGGCGTGGCCGGGGTCACTTCGGTGCGCTCACGCACCTGACTGAACATGGCGTTGACGGAGTCCAGTGCTTGTAGCACGACGTCCATCAGTTCCGGCTCGACCCGGCGCTCACCCTTGCGCAGAATATCGAAGACGTTTTCGGCGACGTGGCAGCACTCGACCAGCTCATGCAGCTGGAGGAATCCGGCACCGCCTTTTACCGTGTGAAAGCCGCGAAAAATCGCATTGAGCAAGGCACTGTCATCCGGGCTGCTTTCCAGCTCCACCAGCTGCTCTGACAATAGTTCGAGAATCTCGCCGGCCTCAACCAGGAAGTCCTGGAGGATTTCTTCATCGGCGTCGAAGCTCATATTCACATCCCCTAAAAGCCCAGGCTCGAAAGCAGGTCGTCGACATCATCCTGACCGGACACGACATCCTCTCGTATATCGGCATGCATCTGCGGACCTTCACCATTGGAAGATTCTTTTTCTCGTTTTTCGCGTTCCTGCTCGGCGCGCATCGCTTCGCAGTCATGCCGGATGCCGGCCATGCGATCGACCTGACCGGCCATCAGCACCAGGTTCAGCAGGTTGCTTTCAAGCTCGCTGACCAGCCGCGTGACCCGCTTGATCACCTGACCAGTAAGATCCTGGAAGTCCTGCGCCAGCATGATTTCGCTGAGATTCTGCGACAGTTGGCTGCCATCGTTCATGGCACGCTGAAGAAACGTATCGACTCTTCGAACAAGGTCGCGGAACTCGTCGGCACTCATGTCGCGCCGCATGAAGCGCTGCCAGTCGGCAGTCAAACTCTGGGCTTCGTAACTGACGTAATTCACCAGGGGTGTCGATTCTTCCACCAGATCCATGGTGCGGTTGGCGGCCTTTTCGGTCATCGCAACCACATAAGAGAGACGATCGGTCGCATCGGTGATCGGCGACGGATCTCCGCCAGTGGCGCTGGTATCCATTTCGAGCTTGACGATGGCGTTATGCAGTTCGCGCGTGAGCTTGCCAACCTCCTGATAGAGGTTGTTGTTGCGAATCTGGTTGAGCTCATTGAGCAGCTGCGCCGTCTCGTCGAGCCGTCCCTGCTGCAGACTTTCGAGCAGCTGAGGCACACGTGCTCGCAGAGTTACTTCGAACTCCACAAGACTTTGATCTGCTTGTGACATAGTCCCCTCGCGACGCTGCTTCAGCCGTTGACGCGCTCGAAGATCTTCTCGATCTTCTCCTTGAGCACCTGAGCAGTGAATGGCTTGACCACATAACCGTTCACCCCGGCCTGTGCGGCTTCGATGATCTGGTCGCGCTTGGCTTCGGCGGTAACCATCAGAACTGGCAGATGCTTGAGGCGCTCATCGGCGCGCACATGCCGCAACAGGTCGATGCCGCTCATACCCGGCATGTTCCAGTCAGTCACGAGAAAATCGAAACTGCCGCTCTTGAGCATGGGCAACGCCGTAGTGCCGTCGTCTGCCTCGGCAGTGTTGGTGAAGCCCAGATCGCGCAAGAGGTTCTTGATGATCCGTCTCATCGTCGAGAAGTCGTCAACGATGAGGATTTTCATGTTCTTGTCCAAGTACACCTCCGTAAATCCCGAAATCCCTAAAGCGCTGCTCATGGCTGCTGTGGGCTTCATCGATAAAGCCTGTTAGGACACCTCTAAAAACTTCGTGCGTTGTCATCGCTGAGTTTCCCGGAGGTGCCCTGTAGAAAGCGGCCTCGAGTGGTTTTTATTGCAAACCGGCGTCAGCGCGCGCGCCACTCACCGAGGCGAGCACGCAAACGTGCTGCGCATTGACTGTGTAGCTGACTCACCCGCGATTCACTGACGCCCAGAATCTGGCCGATTTCCTTCAAGTTCAATTCTTCGTCGTAGTACAACGAAAGCACCAGCTTTTCACGTTCCGGCAAGTTGCTGATGGCCTCCGCCAGGGCTTGCTGAAAACGCTCGTCTTCGAGATCACGAAACGGTTCGGGATGTGCACTGGCGGCATCCTCGCCAAACTCTCCGTGCTCGCCCTCCTGAAGCAGATCATCAAAACTGAACAAACGGCTGCCCAGAGTGTCGCCCAGAATGCCGTAGTACTCGTCCAGACTCAATTCAAGTTCGGCCGCAACCTCTTGATCTTTAGCGTCGCGACCGGTTTTCGCCTCGATGACCCGAATCGCCTCGCTGACCATTCGCGAGTTGCGGTGCACCGAGCGCGGCGCCCAGTCACCTTTGCGCACCTCATCGAGCATGGCTCCGCGAATACGAATACCGGCATAGGTTTCGAAACTAGCGCCTTTCCCGGAGTCGTATTTCTTCGACGCCTCAAGTAGCCCGATCATCCCGGCCTGCAGCAGATCATCCACCTGCACACTCGCAGGCAAACGCGCCAGGAGGTGATAAGCGATGCGCTTGACCAACGGTGCGTACTGGTCGATGAGCTGGTACTGCGAGTCTTTTGCCTGAGCCTTGCTGTAATACATACCCAATCCAGCCACTGTTATTCGTGAGTGTCTGCGGCGGGCCTGATAAGGCGCTCCACAAAAAACTCCAGATGGCCGCGCGGAGTTGCCGGCAGCGGCCAGGTATCCACTTTCTGGGCGATGGCCTTGAACGCCAACGAGGACTTGGCCCGCGGGTAAGCCTCATAGACGGCACGCTGCTTTTGTACGGCCTTGCGCACAGATTCGTCGTAGGGCACCGCACCCACATACTGCAGTGCCACATCGAGGAAGCGTTCGGTGACCTTGGCCAGCTTGGCGAACAGGTTGCGTCCTTCCTGCGGGGCGTGCGCCATGTTCGCCAGCACGCGGAAACGGCTGATGCCGTAGTCACGGTTGAGCAGTTTTATCAGCGCATAGGCATCAGTGATGGACGTCGGCTCGTCCGTCACCACCAGTAGCACTTCTTGGGCCGCTCGGACAAAGCTCACCACACCGTCGCCGATACCAGCCGCGGTGTCGATGATCAGCACGTCGATGTCATCGCCAATGTCGCTGAATGCCTGGATCAGACCTGAGTGTTGCAGGCTGGACAGCTGCACCATGCTCTGGGTGCCGGAAGCAGCGGGCACAACACGAATACCGCCAGGCCCCTGAATCAGCACGTCGCGCAGATCGCATTCGCCCGCGATGACGTCGGCCAGGGTGCGCTTGGTAGTCAGACCCAGCAACACATCGACGTTGGCCAAACCAAGGTCGGCGTCGAGCAGCACTACCCGACGACCGAGATCAGCCAGCGCCAGCGCCAGATTGACCGACACGTTGGTCTTGCCGACACCACCCTTGCCGCCAGTCACTGCAATCACCTGTACGGGATGAGTACCCATCTTCACACGCCTATATCTTGCTGGGGCCACAAGGCCATCGATGCGTTCAGCCGGAACGCGTCTTCATTGTCTGTCTCACGGAGCGAAGCCTTCATCCGACTTTCCGTGATGATCCGTTGTACAGCCCGGTAAACATGTCAGCCATGGTCTCCTCGCTGGGAGACTCCTCCAGCTGCAAGCTTACCGCGCGGCTGACCAGTTGATGACTGCGAGGCAACTGCAGGTCATCAGGTATGCGTGGCCCATCGGCCAGATAGGCTATCGGCAGATGCTGGCTAATCGTTAGCCCAAGCACGTCGCCCAGACTGCCCGCCTCATCCAGTTTGGTCAGGATGCAACCGGCAAGCCCGCAACGACGATAGTTGTGCCATGCCGCCTTCAACACCTGGCTCTGGCTGGTTGCCGCCAGCACCAGGTAGTTTTTCGATTTGATACCGCGATCGGCCAGGGCTTCGAGTTGCATGCGCATCATCGCGTCGCCCGCCGGCAACCCGGCGGTATCGACAAGAATCAGACGTTTGCGCGCCAACGGCTGCAGCGTTTTGGCCAGGGGTTGGCTAGGGTCAATCTGAATGACCGGCACATCGAGGATACGCCCCAAGGTTCTCAGCTGTTCCTGTGCACCGATACGGTAGTTGTCCATGCTCGCCAAAGCGATGCTCTGCGGCCCATGCTTGAGCACATAACGCGCCGCCAGCTTGGCCAGCGTGGTGGTCTTGCCGGCACCGGCAGGGCCGACCAGGGCGATGACACCGCCCTCTTCCAGCGGCTCGACCTTGCTGATCTTGATCGACTGCGCCAGGTGCGCCAGCACCATGCGCCACGCCTGACGCGGCTCGGCCACGCCGGAGACCTTCTCCAGCAGGCTGCGCGACAGATCGGCCGGCAGACCAATACGCTGCAGGCGACGCCAGAGGCCGGCCTGCTGCGGACGGCGGCTTTGCTCCTGCCCCCAGGCAATTGAGCCCAGCTGTACTTCAATCAGCTCGCGCAGTCCCTGCAACTCGCTGTGCATGGCCTCGACTGCTCGGGAATCGAGTGCAGCCGAAGTCGTTGCAGCAGGGGCCTTCTGCTCGGGTGCAGAGTACTTGTCGTCAAGCAGTTGACGATCCTTTCCGCTCTGCACGCGCGAAGGCGAACTCAGTTCGGCATGAGCCGTGGCGATTCGCGCCTGGGTCTTGCGTAACTCTGCCTCAAGCGCTGCGTTTGGCTGCTTGGATGCGGCCGGCTCCATGGGGTAATCGAGCACAGCGGTCAGCTCGACGCCACCGGCGACACGGCGATTGCCCGTAATCACGGCATCGGCGCCCAGTTCGTCACGAATCATCTTCATGGCGATGCGCATGTCGGCTGCGAAGAAACGTTTGACCTGCATGGTCGTACCCTCGGTTAATTCTGACCCACCGTCGCAACGATGGTGACCTGCTTGTTATCCGGTATTTCCTGGTAAGCCAGGACATGAATGCTGGGTACCGACAACCGGGCGAACCGCGACAGCATCGCGCGAACCGGACCGGCCACCAGCAGAATCGCCGGCTTGCCCAACATTTCTTGACGCTGTGCTGCATCTACCAATGACCGCTGCAGCTTTTCGGCCATTCCGGGCTCCAGCAAAATGCCATCTTCGGCACCCTGCCCAGCCTTCTGCAAACTATTGAGCAATATCTGTTCCAACCTGGGCTCCAGGGTTATCACAGGCAGCTGCGGCTCTAGTCCCACAACGTTTTGCACGATTGCTCGGGAAAGCGCGACGCGCACAGCCGCCACCATAGCGGCGGGATCTTGACTCTTGGCCGCAACGTTTGCGATGGCCTCGGCAATGGTGCGGATATCACGCACCGGTACCTGTTCCTGCAGCAGCGCCTGTAGCACCTTGAGCAGCGTCGAGAGGGAAATCATCCCTGGCACCAGCTCCTCGGCAAGCTTGGGGGAGCTCTTGGCCAGCAGCTGCATCAGTTGCTGGACTTCTTCATGCCCCAACAGTTCATGGGCATGCTTGTGCAAGATCTGATTCAGATGAGTGGCGATCACGGTGCTGGCATCAACTACCGTATAACCCAGCGATTGCGCCTGATCCCGCTGGCTGGCCTCGATCCATACGGCCTCCAGGCCGAACGCCGGGTCCTTGGCTGCGATACCGTTGAGCGGACCGAATACCTGGCCCGGATTGATTGCAAGCTCGCGATCGGGATAGACCTCGGCCTCGGCCAGGCTCACGCCCATCAGCGTCAACCGATAGGCATTGGGCAGCAGGTCGAGGTTGTCGCGAATGTGCACCGACGGCATGAGAAAACCCAGGTCTTGGGACAGTTTCTTACGCACGCCCTTGATCCGAGCCAGCAATTGCCCGCCCTGGTTACGGTCGACCAAGGGAATCAACCGATAGCCGACTTCCAGGCCGACCATATCCACGGGCGTGACGTCATCCCAGCCCAGCTCTCTGGTTTCTGCCGCACGCTGGGCCGGCAGTAATTCCTGCTGCGTCTGAATTTCCTGCTCAGCCTTTAGCTTGACCTGGTTTTGGCGATGCCAGATCCAGTAGGCCGCACCCGCGGCGGCGGCGCCAAGCCCGAGAAACGACATGTGCGGCATGCCGGGCACCAGGCCCATGGCAATCATCAGCCCCGCGGATACAGCGAGCGCCTTGGGCGAGGCGAACATCTGCCGGTTGATCTGCTGACCCATGTCTTCAGAGCTGGTGACGCGGGTAACCATGATCGCCGCCGCCGTTGACAACAGCAGTGACGGAATCTGTGCCACCAGTCCGTCACCAATGGTTAGCAGCGCATAAATTTGCCCGGCTTCGGAGAAGCTCAGGCCGTGCTGGAGCATGCCGATGCCCATGCCACCGAGCAGGTTGATGAACAGGATCAGCAGGCCGGCAATAGCGTCACCACGGACAAATTTGCTGGCACCATCCATTGAGCCGTAGAAATCGGCTTCCGAAGAAACTTCGACACGGCGTTTCTTGGCTTCGTCCTGATCGATCAAACCCGAGTTAAGGTCAGCGTCAATGGCCATCTGCTTGCCAGGCATGGCATCGAGTGTGAAGCGCGCGCTCACTTCGGAAATCCGCCCCGCACCCTTGGTCACCACAACGAAGTTGATGATCATCAGAATCGCGAAGACCACGATACCCACGACGTAATTGCCGCCAATGACCACATTGCCAAAGGCTTCGATGACATGGCCAGCGGAGCTGCCCCCTTCATGTCCGTGAATCAGCACGACTCGAGTAGAAGCGACGTTCAGTGCCAGGCGCAACAACGTGGCGACCAGCAACACGGTTGGAAAGACGGCGAAATCCAGCGGCCGCAACGCATAGACGCTGACCAGCAGCACGACGATGGACAGCGCAATATTGAAGGTGAACAGCACGTCCAGCAGGAACGGCGGCACCGGCAGCATCATCATGCCGAGCATCACCAACAGCAGCAGCGGCACGCCGAGATTGCCCCGACCAGCCCCCGCAAGACCATTGCCTATCCGGACGAATTGCGTTCGATCCAACTTGGAACCCCAGTAGAGCAGAACAAAGAATTGACGCAAAACGCGCCTTGCCTCGGCTATAGCAAGAAGGGGTCCAACTTGCCGACCAGCAACTGCTCGACCCGAGGCCAACAGTCATCGAACCGAGCCTGCCTCAGACAGTCTCAAGTCCAAGGCCATCAAAAGGCAGAAACGCCGATGCCCTCCCCGGCAGCAGTTGCCGCTCACCTCACTTCACAGGAGTCTTTCCATGAAACAGTGGTTTATCGCGGCGCTCGCCAGCTGCACGGCGTTGGGCCTGCAAGCCGAAACTCTCAGCGTGCCGATCAACGCTATATCAGCCCAGGGTGTCGGCGAGCCTCTAGGCGAGGTCCGGATCGAAACCAGCCAGTACGGACTGGTATTTCATCCCGAGCTGTCCGGCCTGGAGGCTGGCATCCACGGCTTCCACCTGCACGCCAAGGGCAGCTGCGAGCCCGCCGAAATCGACGGCAAAACCACGCCTGCAGGTTCGGCAGGCGGCCATTGGGACCCGAAGAACAGCGGCAAGCACGGCGAGCCTTGGGGCGACGGTCACTTGGGCGATCTGCCAGCGCTGACGGTCGATAACCAAGGCAAGGCCAGCCAGCCGGTTCTCGCGCCCCGACTGCAGAGCCTCGGCGATATCAAGGGCCTTGCGCTGATGGTGCACAAGGGCGGCGACAACCACGCCGACCACCCCGAGCCACTTGGTGGAGGTGGCGCACGGGTCGCTTGCGGGGTGATCAAATAACAACCGCGACTTGTTACCTACTAAGCCGCTGAAACACTGTTTACGGCCTGCTACTGGTCTTTGCGCAAGTCTGGCGGGATGGGCAGGTCGTTCAGCGGCTCGGGCCGCTTGCCCTTACCCGATTGGTATTGGCGCAGCTGATAGACATAAGCCAGCACCTGCGCCACTGCCAGGTAAAGGCCAGCCGGGATCTCCTGCTCCAGCTCGGTGGAGTAATACACCGCCCGCGCCAACGCGGGCGACTCGAGCACAGTCACCTGATGCTCCTGGGCGATTTCGCGAATCTTCAGAGCAACGAAGTCACCACCCTTGGCCACCAGCAACGGCGCGCCACCTTTACCACCGTCATATTTCAGCGCCACGGCAAAGTGGGTCGGGTTGGTGATCACCACATCGGCCTCTGGTACAGCCTGCATCATCCTCCGCTGGGCAGCATCGCGCTGCAGCTGGCGAATCCGCGACTTGACCTCAGGCTTGCCTTCGGAGTCCTTGTATTCGTCCTTGACCTCCTGCTTGGTCATCATCAGCTTCTTCTTGTTGTCCCAGAGCTGGAATGGAATATCCACTGCGGCGATCAGGATCAGGCCGCAGGCCATCCACAAGGCACACCAGCCGACGATTTCCACGCTGTGAGCAATAGCCAGCTCCAGCGGCTGCTTGGCGATGGACAGCAGATCATCCTGATAGGCATTAAGTACCAGCAGCGCCACTGTCAAAACCACCAGGAATTTACCAAGCGCCTTGAGTAGCTCCACCAGCGCCTTGGCCGAAAACATCCGTTTGAGGCCTGCGCCCGGATTCATTCGACTAAATTTCGGCGCCATCGCCTTGGCTGAAAATAGCCAGCCACCCAGCGAGACCGGCCCCACGATGGATACGATGAGCAACACAATGAGCAGTGGCATGATCGCATCCAGCGCCAGAATGCCGCTGCTCATCAGCAGCCTGACCATGGAGCTCTCATCGAGCAAGACTTCGCGACTGAGGTCGAAACTGCCCTGCATCATCATCATCAGGCTACCAGCCAGACCGGCACCGGAGGCCAGCAGACCACCGATGCCACCCAGAGTAACAGCCACCGTATTGAGTTCCCGGGAACGCGCAAGCTGGCCTTTCTCACGGGATTCTCGCAGCCGTTTGGCCGTGGGCTCCTCGCTTTTGTCGGTGCCGTTTTCGTTCTCAGCCATTCACGGCCTCCCGGCGAATCAAAGTAGACAGCCGCATCAGCGCAGCCCAATCAGCTCGCGCAGCATCGCCAGCGCCTCACTGACGAAAATCTGGTACTGCGCCAGGATATCGGCCATGCCGATCCAGACGATCACCAGGCCCAGCACCAGCGTCAGCGGAAAGCCGATGGAAAAGATATTCAGCTGAGGCGCGGCCCTGGTCATCAGACCGAAAGCCAGGTTGATCACCAGCAGTGCAGTAATAGCCGGCAGCACCAGCAGTAGGCCCGCGCCCAGCACCCAGCCGAGCTTGCCGGCCACTTCCCAGAAATGATTGGTGCCGACCAGCCAGCCGCCGATGGGCAGGGTGACAAAGCTTTCCGTGAGAATTTCCAGCACTACCAGATGACCATTCATGGCCAGAAACAGCAGGATCACCAGCATATTGAAGAACTGGCCGAGTACCGGCACCGAAACACCGTTGGCCGGGTCCACCATGGAGGCGAAGCCGAGGCCCATCTGCATGGCCAGCATTTGCCCGGAGACGATAAAGACCTGGAAGAAAAGCTGCAGCACGAACCCCAACATCACGCCGATCAGGATCTGTTCAGCGATCAACACCAACGCCTGTCCACTCAGCGCCTCTACTTCCGGCACGGGCGGCAGCCCCGGCACCAGTACCACGGTAATAGCGATCGCCAGATAAAGCCGGATCCGCATCGGCACCAGCTGGCTACCAATGATCGGCATACTCATCAGCAGCGCCGCGATACGAAACAGCGGCAGCAGAAACTGCCCTACCCAGGCGCTGATTTGCGCATCACTGAGCGCAAACATCAGCCGATGATCAACGGGATGTTCTGGATCAGGTTCTCGGTGTACTCCATCAACTTGCGCACCAGCCATGGTCCCGTCCAGATCAGCGTCATCAACATGACCAGCAAGCGAGGAAGGAAGCTCAGGGTTTGCTCGTTGATCTGGGTGGCGGCCTGAAACATGGCCACGAGGAGGCCCACCAGAAGGCTCGGCATCACCAACACACCGACGATAGTAGCGGTCATCCACAGACCGCCACGAAACAGGTCAACCGCAACTTCGGGTGTCATGGCTCCGGCCCTCTAAAGTGTTCCGAAACTGCCGGCGAGGGTACCAATAATCAGCCCCCAACCATCGACCAGCACAAACAACATGATCTTGAATGGCAATGAAATGATCAGCGGCGAAAGCATCATCATGCCCATCGCCATCAGCACGCTGGCTACCACCATGTCGATGATCAGGAAGGGAATGAAGATCATGAAGCCTATCTGGAACGCAGTCTTCAGTTCGGAGGTGACGAATGCCGGTACCAGGATGGTCAGCGGCGTGGCTTCGGGCGTCTGGATGTCGGTTCGCCGGGACATCCGCACGAACAATGCCAGATCACTCTCGCGGGTTTGCGCCAGCATGAAGCCCTTGAGTGGCACTTCAGCCCGAGCAATCGCGTCCTGGGCGGACAGCTGTTCATTCAGATAAGGCTGCACTGCCTCAGCGTTTATCCGCTCAAACACCGGCGCCATGATGAACAACGTAAGGAAGATGGTCAGGCCCACGAGGATCTGGTTCGACGGTGTCTGCTGCAGGCCTAACGCCTGTCGCAGAATGGAAAAGACGATAATGATGCGGGTGAAGCTGGTCATCAGCATGACAAACGCCGGGATGAAACTCAGCGCGGTCATGATCAGCAGAATTTGCAGGCTGACCGAATACTCCTGCTGCCCCTCGGCATCGGTGCTCAGGGTGATCGCCGGTATTGACAAGGGGTTGTTGCCCTGAGTGATCAGCGCGCCGGCATCCTGACCTACGGCGAACGGCGCAACCAGCACCAGCGTGAGCGCCAGCAACAATCGAAGCATCAGGGCTTATCCTTCTGATCCCGGCCAAGCAGTTCCATGAGGCGCTGGGCGAATTCCGGGTTGGCGGGTTCGGCATCCGGCATGAGCACCGGCTCCGCGAGTACATGCAGGGGTGTGATGCGACCGGCGCTCAGGCCGAGCAGTACCTGCTCGCTGCCGACCTGCACCAACACCAAGCGCTCACGCGGGCCGAGAGCATGGCTGGAAATCAGCTTGATGGCCTGATTACTGCGCGGGTTCAGCTGTTGCATCCGCCGCAGCACCCAGGCCAGCAGGAAGATCAGCCCAACCACCAGCAGCAGGCCCAGCAGCAGCTTGGTCAGCTGTCCGCCCACATCGACGCCGCTCATATTCGCCGAGGGCTCGGCAGCCATGGCTGGCAAGGCCAGCAGGAGCGCTAGGAAGACCGTGATTCGCATGTCAGCGCAGCTTCTTGATGCGTTCGCTCGGGCTGATCACGTCGGTGAGACGGATGCCGAACTTCTCGTTCACAACCACCACTTCCCCGTGTGCAATCAGAGTACCGTTGACCAGCACGTCCAGCGGCTCACCGGCCAACCGGTCGAGTTCGACCACAGAGCCCTGGTTGAGCTGCAACAGGTTGCGGATGCTGATCTCGGTACTGCCGACTTCCATGGAAATCGACACCGGAATATCGAGGATCACATCCAGGTTTGGTCCATCAAGCCCGGGCGGAGTCGGGCTCGCCTTCGGGCTGCTGCCAAACTCTTCAAGCGGTGCACGAGGCATTGCCGCAGCCGCGGGCGCTGCCGAGCCTTGGTTCAGCAACGCATCGATATCATCCTGACCGGCATCGCCCGCCTCGGCCAGCGCCGAAGCCCATTCATCGGCCAGCGCCTGCTCGTCTGTACTTATTTGCTCGTGTTCGTCAGCCATTACTTGTCCTCAATGTAGTAGTTCAGCAGGCCCGATCAGCGCGGACGCACAGCCGGCTCCAGCACCTGCAGGGCCAGGTTGCCCTTGTGCGCGCCGAGCTTGACCTTGAAGGCCGGCATGCCATTGGCGCGCAGAATCATGTCTTCGGGCATTTCCACCGGAATAATGTCGCCCGGTTGCATATTGAGGATGTCGCGCAGTTTAAGCTGGCGCCGCACTACGGTAGCGCCGAGCGGTACGCTGACATCAAGAACATCCTCGCGCAGTGCCTTGGACCAACGCTCGTCCTGATCGCTGACGTCCGACTGGAAGCCGGCATCGAGCATCTCGCGGATCGGCTCGATCATCGAATACGGCATGGTCACATGGAGATCGCCGCCGCCGCTGTCGAGTTCGATATGGAATGTCGACACGACTACCACCTCGCTAGGGCTGACGATATTGGCCAGTGCCGGGTTCACTTCGGAATGTACGTATTCAAAATTGACGTCGAGCACCGCATGCCAGGCTTCTTTCAGGTCAACGAAGGCCTGCTCAAGCACCATGCGCACCACGCGCAGCTCGGTCGGAGTGAATTCACGACCCTCGATCTTGGCGTGACGCCCATCCCCGCCGAAGAAGTTGTCCACCAGCTTGAACACCAGCTTGGCGTCAAGAATGAACAGCGAGGTACCGCGCAACGGCTTGATCTTCACCAGGTTGAGGCTGGTGGGCACGTACAGCGAGTGGATGTACTCGCCAAACTTCATCACCTGCACGCCCCCCACCGAGACATCCGCCGAACGGCGTAGCAGGTTGAACATGCTGATGCGCGTGTAACGGGCGAAACGCTCGTTGATCATTTCCAGCGTGGGCATGCGTCCACGGACAATACGATCCTGGCTGGTCAGGTCGTAACTTTTGATGCTGCCCGGTTCGGCATCACCCTCAGTGTCGACCAGGCCATCGTCGACCCCATGCAGGAGTGCATCGATCTCGTCTTGCGAGAGCAGGTCTTGAACAGCCATCTGCCAGGCCCCCTATTGAAGTACGAAGTTGGTGAACAGCACTTGCTCGATGGCCACTTTGCCGATTTCTTTCTGCGCCAGCTCCTGAACGCTGGCAGTGGCCTGCTGGCGAAGCATTTCCTGCCCTACCGGCGTGGTCAGTGAAGCAAACTCCTGACTGGAGAAGAGCATGACCAGTTGATTGCGCAACAGGGGCATGTGTTCCTTCAGCGCATCCAGCGCCGCCTGATCACGGGACATCAGAGCCACACTGACTTGCATGTAGCGCTGACGACCGCCTGTATTGCTGAAATTGACTACGAACGCAGGCATCAGCGTTTCATAAATCGCTGCCTGCCGCAGAGGTACCGCCTGGGTATCGGCGGTCACATCCGCACTCTGCGGCTCGCCCCTGCTCATGAAATACAGGGTACTGCCCACAGACAGCCCAACAGCCAGCAACAGGCCGAGCACGACCAGAACGATCAGCTTGAGCTTGCGCTTGCCATCCGCCGGAGCCGCCACGGCGGGGCTCGCTATATCGGGTGGTCCCTGTGTCTTAGCCATGCCAAATATCCGTCATCACGCGTGAATTCGCTTGTTCAAAGAGTTGGGGAGCAACTGCTGTGCCAAAAGTAGCGGCCAGCCAAGAAGGAGCGTAAATGATCGCACCCTGCGGACGCTCACGGTAAAGCGGCGCATTATCCCTGGAAAACAAAAGCCGGGCACCAATAGTCTGTTGGTGCCCGGCTCCTATACATCCGCGCTATGTCGTCAGGCGTAGAAATCTACCAGCCCACGGGCCTCTCCGGTCCGCCCACCGCTGATCTCCAGCGCATTGTGAAGCACCTCACCTTCATCAGCCGTCACTCCGGCGAGCGCGCCGCGCCCATCACGCGACTCGGCATCACCTTCGCCTTGCCGGCCTTGTGCAGACTGATCCGAAACGTTCACATCCATGCTCATGCCCTGCTGGGCGAACATGTCGCGCAGGCGCTGCATCTGACCTTCAAGCGTGTCACGAACACCGGCATGAGGGCTGAGGAAGGTCACCTGGCTGTGTTCCTTGCTCATGTCGATACGGATTTCCATGCGGCCTAGTTCAGCCGGATCAAGTTGAATTTCCGCCGACTTGAGGTTCTGGCTCGACAGCCACATCACCCGATCCACTACCGCCTCGCTCAGGCCGGACTGCTGCATATTCAGCGGCTGCCCCGGAACCAACACGGGACGCTGGGCTTGCAGGTTCTGCTGAGTGATCGCCTGGGTCAGTGCGTTAAGCCGGTCAGGCGCAGCATCGACGGCGCTGCTGCGACTCTCCTTGGGCACAGCCTGTTGTTCGAACAGCTCGGCCACATCTTCTTCAAGCGAAAACGTCTCGCCATCCTCGCTGGCCATCTCGTCTGGAAGCAGCTTCGCGGAAAGGTACGCCTTGGCTTCCGTCACAGCCTCACCTTCTGCCGATCCTTGCGCGGGCAACATCTTCTGCGCTGCCGCCTGGGCATCGATCAGCGAACGCTGCGTCAGCAACGACTCCTCGGTTTCCAGCACGGCATCTGCTTCCGCCTGAGGCAATTGCCCCTGCGGCAAGCCTGCCAGGAACTCGCCACCTGACGCTTGCAGCGCTTCGTCCGTACCTTCGGCTTGCCCTCCCAAGCCCAGCAACAGCAGCGGGTCGAGCTCGGCTTCAACGTTCTGTTGCGCACCTTCGGTTACCGGCAAGCCGTTGCCAGTCTCGTCAAGTTCCGGCGTTTGTGTGCCGCTTTTCTCGGCCGTTTCATCAGCGGGCCGATCCTTGCCTGAAGCGTTGCGCGCGGCATTGGCAGCGCCATCCTGTCGCTCGACCGGCTTGCCTTGGCGCTCCTTGGCATAGACGTCGGCAAAGCTGGAAGAGTCGTCCCGACCGGCTTGCGAGGCATTCCCGGTGGAGCTGCTCGCAGTCTTGGCGACTGTCGCCGGCGCCTTGGTGTTGAGCAATAAATCAGGAGAAACGACCATGAATAGTCCCGCTCGAAATAATGAGTTGTGTAGCCTGAGTCACTCTCAAGCAAACTCCGGGCCAGCGGCTAAGAAGTTTTAATTAGCCCCGCTGAAACGCTGGCGCTCGGCCCGGCAAAGAGTCCGCACGATGGCGAATTCGCACTCGATCAGCCTGACCAGCTCGCCCGCCTTGTCAAGCTGCCCACTTTGGGCAGCCTCTTCCAGCGCCTGGCAATACTCGGCGAGCAAAGCGGCCCCCATGTTGCTGCAGCTGCCCTTGAAGCTGTGCGCAGCCCGACGCAGCGAATCAGTTTCGCCTCGCTGGTGGGTCGCCTGCAGCTGGGTCAATCTTCCCTCGGAATCGAGCAGAAAGGCATCCAGCAGTTGCGGATATTCGGCCTCCACTACCTGTTGAAGTGTTAGCAGGACATCAGGGTCCAGATGATCAGCCACAACGCTACTCCTGATTGAAAAGAGTCAATCAACCTACCTGTCAACTTGATCAATCTATGCCGCGAACCAAACCAAAGCCGTCAACTATTTGACCGAAACCCATAATTCCTTCACGTAACACTTATTCCTGCCTGGGCCGACCTGCCAGACGCTGTGAAAACTCGTCTAGCAGCTTCTGTTCACGTTTATCAGCCGCCACTCGCGCTTCCTGCAGATAGCGCTCGACCAGCTTGCGTAAGCCATCCAGCCTGGCACGGCGCTGCTGCCACTGCTGGCGCAGCTTGTCCTGGTTGGCCTGGTGCCATTGCACGCTGCGCTGTTGCTGGCCAATGGCCGATTCGAGCTGCGACAGAAACCGCTGATAGTTGACCAGCCACTGGCCGGAGACACCCTGGCTACCCTGCGTCATCCACTGCTGCTGGTAATCGGAGAAGTACTGGTGCAACTCGCCCAGCTTGCCTTCGGCCTGGGCAAGCTGGGCCTGCCCCTGCCCAAACAGGCGCGCTGCTTCCTGCTCGGCGCGCTCGGCCATATCGATCACAGGCGCCAGGCGGGCGGCGCGACTCGCAGGCAAGGGTTAGCCGCCAGGCCGGGGATTGAAGACGGAGGCCAATAGGGCTTCGCTACGCGCCAGGCCCTCGGAGTCATCCAGACCCTGACGCAGATAGCCGACCATTTCGGCTTGTCGGGCAATAGCCAGGTCAGTCTCAGGATCGCCACCCGGCACATAGGCACCAACGCTGATCAGGTCGCGGCTCTGTTGGTAACGCGACCAGAGCTGCTTGAAGCGCTGCGAATGGCGCACATGCTCCCCGCTGACCACCTGTGGCATTACCCGGCTGATCGAAGCCTCGATGTCGATGGCCGGGTAATGCCCTTCCTCAGCCAGGCGCCGCGATAGCACGATATGCCCGTCGAGCACACCGCGCGCGGCATCGGCGATGGGGTCTTGCTGGTCGTCACCCTCGGACAGCACCGTATAGAAGGCCGTAATCGAACCACCTCCCTTCTCGGCATTTCCCGCGCGCTCCACCAGGCTCGGCAACTTGGCGAACACCGAGGGTGGATAGCCTTTGGTCGCCGGTGGCTCGCCGATGGCCAGGGCGATTTCACGCTGCGCCTGAGCGAATCGCGTCAGCGAATCCATCAGCAGCAGTACGTTCTTGCCCTTGTCGCGGAAATATTCAGCGATGCGCGTGCAGTACATGGCCGCACGCAGTCGCATCAATGGCGCCTCGTCCGCCGGTGACGCGACGACCACGGAGCGCTTGATGCTTTCTTCGGTGAGGATGTTCTCGATGAATTCCTTGACCTCACGGCCCCGCTCGCCGATCAGTCCGACGACAATGATGTCGGCCTCGGTGAAACGGGTCATCATGCCCAGCAACACCGATTTACCCACGCCGGTACCGGCGAACAGGCCCAGCCGCTGGCCACGACCGACCGTAAGCAAGCCGTTGATACTGCGAATGCCAACATCCAGCGGCTCGCTGATGGGATGGCGTTTGAGCGGGTTGATCACTGGGCCATCCATCGGCACCCAGTCCTCGGCCTTCATGCCGCCCTTGCCATCCAGCGCACGCCCGGCCCCGTCGAGTACCCGCCCCAGCATCGACATGCCCATGGGCAGCCGTCCGGTATTGGGCAGCGGCACTACGCGGGCACCCGGTGCGATGCCGGCAAGGCCGCCCACCGGCATCAAGTAGAGCTTGCCGCCGGAGAAACCCATGACTTCGGCTTCGACCTGGGTCGGCTGGTAGCTGTCTTCGTTGATCACCAGGCAGCGGCTGCCAACGGCAGCACGCAGCCCCTCGGCCTCAAGAGTCAGGCCAACCATACGCAACAGCCGACCCTCGAGGATCGGCTGGCTGGGAAGCTTTATCGCCTCGCCGTAGGTCTCGAGGCGCCTGGCGAAACTGACTCGATCAAGGCGCATCGGGGCTCTCCATACCCGGTTCCGGCTCAGCACTCAGATCCAGATGCAGGTCAGGCTCTGGCGGGCTGGTAGCGTTTTCGCGCTGCTGCTCGAAAAGCTGCTTGATGGCCTGTGCCAGCCGCGTTTCGATACTGGCGTCGATCCGACTGTGTTCGGTTTCGATCCGGCAGCCACCGGGCAACAGGTCGCTGTCCTCGACGATCTTCCAGTTTTCCTCGTGGCGCTCGCGCAGCTCCTTGACCAGTTCGAAGTCCTGCGGATTGATGTGGATGCGCACGTTGCCGGCACCCATGGGCAGCAGTTTCAAAGCTTCGCGCAGAACCTGGCGAATCTGGCTGGAGTCAATCTGCAGGTCGCGCTGAATGACTTCTTTGGCCAGTTGGCTGACCAGCGTGACCATGGCGTGTTCCAGGTTGCGATCCTGCTCGGCGATGGGGTCGAGCAGTTGCGCCATCAAGCTCTCCAGGCTGTCAATTCGGGGTGCCAAGGCCGCTTCGGCTTCCCGCCGAGCCTTGAGCTGGCCGGCGTGAAAGCCATCCTTTTCGCCCGTGCTGAAACCTTCGTTGTAGGCCTCCTGACGAATCGCTTCCAGCTCGTCGAGGGTCAGCGGCTTGACCTCCTCAACGGGTACATCTTCGCTGCGGGACAGCTCTTCAGCGACAGCGGGCGCGACCTCCTCGGAAGTCGGCTGCTCTTCGCCCGGCTCGTCAAAACTCGGCAGGTCCCAGCGATCAAAGACGTTGACGTCCTGCGCACGGATAACGTCGCTGGGGTTTTCCCTGGACATGGTTTAGATCATCTCTTCGCCGCCCTTGGAACCGAGCACGATTTCTCCGGCTTCGGCCATACGACGGGCAATGGTGAGGATTTCCTTCTGGGCGCTCTCAACTTCACTGATGCGCACTGGCCCCTTGGCTTCCAGATCGTCGCGCAGCAATTCGCCCGCACGTTTGGACATGTTCTTGAAGACCTTCTCCTTGATGCCTTCGTCAGCGCCCTTGAGCGCCATCACCAGCACCTCGGAGGATACTTCACGCAGCAAAGTCTGGATGCCCCGGTCATCGACATCAGCCAGGTTGTCGAAGACGAACATCAGGTCTTCGATCTGCGCGGATAGGTCTTCGTCAATGTCGCGGATGGCGTCCATCAACTGGCCTTCGACCGAACTGTCGAGGAAGTTCATGATGTCAGCGGCGCGCTTCACACCACCCAGAGTCGTGCGACTGGTGTTGGCATTGCCGGAGAACTGCTTCTCGAGAATCTGGTTGAGTTCCTTCAGCGCCGCCGGTTGCACGGTATTGAGCGAAGACACTCGCAGGACGATATCCAGTCGCGCCTTATGGTCGAAGTGCGACAGCACCTCACCAGCCTGATCCGGGTCTAGGTAGGCGACGACGATGGCCTGGATCTGCGGATGCTCGTAGCGAATCACATCGGCGACTGCGCGCGGCTCCATCCACTTGAGGCTGTCCAGGCCGCTGGTGTTGCCACCCAGCAGGATGCGGTCGATCAGCCCACCGGCCTTGTCTTCACCTAATGCCTGAGTCAGCATTTTGCGGATATAACCCTCGGAACCTACGCCCAAACTGGTCTGATCACCGACGATCTCGACAAACTCGCTCATCACCCGCTCGACCTGGTCGCGTTGGACGTTGCGCATCTGCGCCATCGCCGTACCTACACGCTGTACTTCCTTGGGCCCGAGGTGGCGCAACACTTGCGCGGCATCGGCTTCGCCAAGGGACAGAAGCAGGATAGCGGCCTTGTCGACCTTGCTCAGCTTGGTGGCAATACGGGCGTCACTCATCAGCGTTGATCCACTCTTTGACGACCTGGGCCACCCGGCCCGGGTCCTCGGCTACCAAATTCTTGATGGCATTCAGTTGCGCATCGTATCCCTCGGTCGGGCTCGGCAGCATGATGCTTTGCGGGCCGCTCAGGCTGACCCGATCATTGACCAGACCACCCTCTTCATTTAGATCGCCCAAGTCAGCATCACCGCCGGCAGGCTGCAGCTCTTTGCCCTTGCCGGCATTGGTCAGATTATTGAGCACCGGGCGTAGCACGCCAAACACCAACACCAGGATGAACAGCACGCCGAGCACTTGCTTGACGACATCCCAGAACCAGGGCTGTGAGTAAAACGGTGGTTCTTCGAAGGCGTCGTCCAAGGAGTCGGGTGCAAAGGGCGCATTGATTACGCTGACGCTATCGCCACGACTGGCATCGAAGCCCACGGCGTCCTGCACCAAGCGGGTGAAGCGCGCCAATTCTTCGGCGGTTCGCGGCACGCGTGTCATCTGTCCGTCAGCTGCGATTACCGCTTGATCATCCAGCACCACCGCCACCGACAGACGACGCAGGCGACCCTGTTGCTGCTTGGTGTAGCTGATGGAGCGATCGAGCTCATAGTTGCGCGTCGATTGCTCGCGCTTGTCTGCCGGATACGGCGCCAGCATCGGCTGTCCGGTCACAGGGTCCATGATCTGCTGGCCATTGGCGTCCAGCAGCGGCTGACCCGGCGCAACGGCACCGGCGCCAGCCTGTCCGGCCAGGGCGTTTTCAGGCGCTGTGGCCGGGCCCGGCGGCTGATTGCTCAGGGCGCCCGGTACACCTTGCGGGCCGAGGCTGCTTTGGCGCTGCTCGTTGACGCTCTGCTCACTGCGCAGCGCAGGCTGATCGGGGTTGAATGTTTCCGAGGTGGACTCGACAGCGCTGAAATCGACGTCGGCGGAAACTTCGGCCTTGTAGCGCCCACTGCCCAGTACCGGCTGCAGGATGTTGTGCACGCGCTGGGTGTAGAGGCTTTCCATGCGACGGCTGTAGTCGAACTGTTTACCGGCCATGCTCAGCTCGGTCAGCTCCTGCTGATCGGAAAGCAGGTTGCCCTTTTGATCGACCACGGTGATCTGCGACTTATGCAGCTCCGGGACGCTGGTCGCCACCAAGTTGATGATCGCCATCACCTGACTCGGCTCCAGGCTACGTCCCGGATAGAGCTCCACCAGCACCGAGGCGCTGGGCTTGCGCTCGTCGCGAACGAAGACCGAGCTTTTCGGAATCGCCAGATGCACGCGTGCAGCCTTGACGTTGTTCAAGCTGGAGACGGTACGCCCGAGTTCGCCTTCCAGGCCCCGGCGATAACGTGTGGCCTCCATGAACTGGCTGGTACCGAGCCCCTGTTCCTTGTCGAGAATTTCAAAGCCGATATTGCTGTCAGCCGGCGCTATGCCTGCGCTGGCCAGGCGCAGACGTGCTCGGGCGAGATCGTTCGCCTTGACCAGCAGAGCACCGGAAGTGGGCTCAACGGTGTAGCTGATATCGGCTGCCGCGAGGGTCTCCATGACCTGGTTGGCGTCCATTCCGGCAAGGCTGCCGAGCAGCGGGCGATAGTCCGGCTGCTGCGACCAAAGCACCACGGCAAAGCCGATGGCGACGCTGGCAGCCAGCCCGACGAGCAGGCCGACCTGCCGCAACATGGACATTTCGGAAAGGTTTTCCAGGAAGGACAGGCCGAGCAGCGGCTTCTTCGGCTCACCCGAATCAACCGTCACTGGAACCTTGCCAAGCGCGTCAGCCATCGTTCAACCCTGCCTCAAACCGGCATCTGCATGATGTCTTGATAGGCCTGAACCAGCTTGTTACGCACCTGGGTCATGGCCTGAAAGGAAACGCTGGCCTTCTGCGAGGCGATCATGACGTCGGTCAGATCGATACCGCCCTGCCCCATCTCAAAGGCAGTGGCCAGCTGGTTGGAAGCCTGTTGGGTTTCATTCACTTTGTTGACGGCCTGCCCCAGCATCTCGGAGAAGCTCGGCGCCCCGGCTTCAGGAACAGCAGGTACCGGCTTGGACCGTGCCATGGCATCAGTCTGCATGGCCCGCATTTCCAACATCAAGCGATTGAATTCAACACCTTGGCTCATCTTGTCCTCCAACAGCTGCGGTTTTTTTGACGCATCGCAGCGAGCACGTTCGTAATAGCAACATCGGTGCCAGTCTGAACGAGTCGGAGTGGAGGCTGACGAGTGAACTCGAACGAGGGTTACATGCTGGCCGGCTTGCACGCTGTAATGCCCATCGTATCGCCGGCTGTATGGTGACTCGGGTCGCCGAGGCGCTTAGGCTTGGGCGCAAATAAATCCAACAAGGACAACCATGCCGGATACCAACCGTCTGCCATTGCGCCCGTTTGCCGACAGCTCGCCCTCGACGATCGTCGCCGGCTTCATCGCCATGCTCACCGGCTATACCAGTTCGCTGGTGCTGATGTTTCAGGCAGGCCAGGGCGCCGGGCTCAGCAGCGGCGAGATTTCGTCTTGGATCTGGTCGCTGTCCATCGGCATGGCGATCTGCAGCGTCGGGCTTTCGCTGCGCTATCGAACGCCGGTGGTGATTGCCTGGTCGACGCCCGGCGCGGCCCTGCTGATCACCAGCCTGCCCGGCGTTCCCTATGGCGAGGCCATCGGCGCCTTTATCTTCGCATCCGCGCTGATTGCCCTGTGCGGCCTGACGGGCAGCTTCGAACGCCTAATGCGCCGGGTTCCCGCATCCCTCGCGGCGGCGCTGCTGGCCGGCGTGCTGTTCAACATCGGCATCGAGATTTTCCGTGCAGTGGAGGTGCAGCCCCTGCTGGTGCTAGGCATGTTCTTCGGTTACCTGCTGGCCAAGCGTCTGCTGCCGCGCTACGCGGTGCTCACGGCACTGGTCATCGGCTGCGCACTGGCCGGCGGGCTGGGGCTGCTGGACTTCCAGCACCTGAGTCTGGAGATCGCGGTGCCGGTCTGGACTACACCGGCACTGTCGTTCTCGGCCATTTTCAGCATCGGCATTCCGCTGTTCGTTATCGCCATGGCGTCGCAGAACATGCCAGGGCTGGCAGTGCTGCGCGCCGAAGGCTATCAGGTGCCGGCCTCGCCGCTGATTTCCATTACCGGTATCGGTTCGGTCTTGCTTGCTCCATTCGGCTCACACGGCATTCATCTGGCGGCCATCACCATGGCCATCTGCAGTGGGCCCGAAGCGCATCCGGACCCTGCTCGGCGCTATACCGCCGCGGTGTGGTGCGGAGTGTTTTATGGTGTTGCCGGCATTTTCGGCGCGACGCTGGCCGCCCTGCTTGCTTCGTTTCCGGCGGCACTGGTGCTGTCCATTGCGGCACTCGCGCTGCTGGGCTCGATCGGCAGCGGCCTGACCCAAGCCATGCATCTGCCGCGCGAGCGCGAGGCGGCGCTGATCACTTTCATGGTCACTGCATCGGGACTGACGCTGTTCGGCATCGGCTCCGCCCTGTGGGGGCTGGTCGCCGGCGTGCTGACACTGTGGATTCTCAACGGTCACAAGACTGCGAGCTGAGCGTCTGTTTTTAACGCAGGTCGTTTTTTCCACGGCCAGATCACTCGCACAGATAGCTCGTCATTCCAGCCTTCCGGCTTTGCTTGCGTGGCCGCTGCCAGCGGGCTAAACCAGAGCTTTGTACACAGCAGAGGTTTCCATGAATCAGATCAATCGCCAGTTTCTGCTGGCCAAGCGCCCTGTCGGCATGCCCAGCCGCGATACTTTCGAATTTGTCGAGAAGCCGCTGGACGAACCCGGCCCGAACCAGATTCTGGTCAAGGTGGAGTACTTGTCGCTGGACCCGGCAATGCGCGGCTGGATGAACGACGCCAAGTCCTATATCCCGCCAGTCGGCATCGGTGAGGTCATGCGCGCACTGGGCGTCGGCAAGGTGATCGCCTCTAACCATCCGGGTTACACCGTGGGCGACTACGTGAATGGCGCGCTGGGTGTGCAGGCCTATTTTCTTGGCGAGCCGAAAGGCTTCTACAAGGTCGATCCGAACCAGGCGCCGCTGCCACGCTACCTCTCTGCGCTGGGCATGACTGGCATGACTGCCTACTTCGCCCTGCTGGCCGTGGGTGAGCCCAAGGCCGGCGACACCGTGGTGCTCTCCGGCGCTGCCGGTGCGGTGGGCAGCGTTGCCGGTCAGATCGCCAAGATCAAGGGTTGCCGCGTAGTGGGTATTGCCGGCGGCGCGGACAAGTGCCGCTTCCTCACCGAAGAGCTCGGCTTCGACGCCGCCATCGACTACAAGAGCGAAGATGTTGCGGCGGGACTCAAGCGCGAGTGCCCCAAGGGCGTCGACGTGTATTTCGACAACGTTGGCGGCGATATCCTCGATGCCGTGCTGACCCGCCTTAGCGTCGGAGCCCGCGTGGTGATCTGCGGCGCGATCAGCCAGTACAACAACAAGGAAGCGGTCAAGGGGCCGGCGAACTACCTGTCACTGCTGGTCAACCGTGCGCGCATGCAGGGCATGGTGGTCACCGATTACGTTTCACGCTATCCAGAGGCCATGAAGGATATGGCCGGCTGGCTGCAAAGCGGCGACCTGAAGAGTAAGGAAGATATCGTCGAAGGGCTTGAGACCTTCCCCGAGACGCTGATGAAACTCTTCACCGGCGGCAACTTCGGCAAGCTGGTGCTGAAGGTCTGACTGCTCGTTTCAGCCCTACAATCCTTGCAGCGTGTACGTTATGACCGGGAAACAGACTCCAGCTCGGCCACCACAACGGCCAGCGCCTGCGCCGGATCATCCGCTTGAGCGATGGGCCGGCCAATGACCAGATAGTCGGAGCCTGCCGCTATCGCCTCGGCCGGTGTCAGGATGCGCCGCTGATCATCAGCGGCGCTACCGGCAGGGCGAATACCCGGCGTCACCAGTTGCAACTGCGCGAACTGCTCTTTCAGCGGCTGCGCCTCCTGCGCCGAGCACACCAGCCCATCCAAGCCGGCCTGCGCAGCCAGCCCAGCAAGGCGCAGCACCTGCTGCTGCGGCGCAGTATCCAGGCCGATGCCGGCCAGATCCGCCTGCTCCATACTGGTCAGCACTGTCACACCGATCAACAGCGGCTTCGCTCCGCTTGTCTTATCCAGTGTCTCGCGGCAGGCCGCCATCATCCGCAGGCCGCCCGAGCAATGTACGTTGACCATCCACACGCCAAGCTCCGCTGCCGCCTTGACAGCCATTGCGGTTGTGTTCGGGATGTCATGGAATTTCAGATCCAGGAACACCTCGAAACCCTTAGCCTGCAGGGCTTCGATCACCTGCGGACCGCAGCGGGTAAACAGCTCCTTACCGACCTTGACCCGGCACTGCGTCGGATCGAGCAGCCCAGCCAGCTCCAGCGCGGCGGCCTGGGAAGGAAAATCGAGCGCAACGATGATGGGAGTCTGGCAGGTCATGACGAGGTCCTTGGCAAAATTCGGCGCGTATTGTCGCAGAAAATATCGATCGAAACCTCGCCACCGCGAGGCACTACTACACCAGAGGTGACGCTACCTCGCGCCTCGGCGTAAGGTTGCAGACAAATCCCTCTGCAATGTTCAGGAGAAAGCCATGCCTTGGTATATCTGGTTACTGCTGGTCCTGGTTCTTGGCACTATCGTTGGCGGCCTGCTGATGTTGCGTGCCGGCGCCCGCAAGATTCCACTGACCGAAGAGCAGAAACAGCGCATCGCCCAACGCAACGCCGAGGCGGATGCCGAGGACGCCCGCAACAGGTAGAACTCAGGCGGCCTGATTGCAGAGCTGCGCGGCGAGTTTGCCGAGCGTTTCCAGCGCCCGCTCAGTTCCGTCCGTCCAGGGCAACCCGCAATTGAGCCGCACGCAGTGATTGAACTGATCGGTATTACTGAAAATCAGCCCCGGCGCGATGCTGATTCCCTGCTGCAAAGCCAGGGTATGCAGATCCTTGGTGTTGATTCGCGCCGGCAGGCTGACCCATAGAATGAAGCCGCCAGTGGGGCGCGTCATCTGCGTGCCATCTGGGAAATAACGCTGCACTGCCAGCTGGAAGGCACTTAGGTTCTTGCGGTATTCCTGGCGAATGAACCGCAGGTGGCGGTCGTAGCCACCATTTTCCAAATAGGCAGCGACACCCATCTGGGTGACGCTGCAGGCCGAGTGGGTACTGAAGGTCTGCAACCGCTGGATCTCTTCCCGATAACGGCCGGGCACGATCCAGCCGATGCGCACTCCGGGTGAAAGGGTCTTGGAAAAGCTCGAACAGTAGATCACTCGCCCTTCATGATCATTGGACTTGAGCGCCCGGATCGGTCCCGATTCGAACATCAGCTCGCCGTAGATATCGTCCTCGACGATCTGGATATCGAAATGAGTCGCCAGCTTCAACAGCTGCTTCTGGCGTTGGTCGGGCATGCTGCCGCCCAGCGGATTGCTCAAGCGCGCGGTTAGCACCAACGCCTTGATCGGCCACTGGCTGGCAGCCAGCTGCAAAGCTTCGAGACTCAAGCCGGTGTCCGGGTCGCAGGGAATCTCTATGACCTTTAGTCCGAGCAGGTCGGCAAGCTGCAGCAGGCCATAATAACTGGGTGATTCGGCTGCAATCAGGTCACCGGGCTGGGTCAGCACACGTAGCGACATCTGCAGCGCATCGACGCAGCCGTGGGTGATCACCACTTCATCCGGCCCCACCACCACGCCGGCATCACGCATGCGAATCGCCACCTGCCGGCGCAGCGGCTCGTAGCCTGGACTGAACATATAGCTGAAGGCCCGCGGGCTCTGGAAACGGGTGACCTTGGACAGTTGCTGGTGCAAGGCCCGCACCGGCAGGTAGTCGACATGGGGCACCGCTGCGCCCAATGGGATCAGGCCTTCGCGGCGCGACTCGCTGAGCACCTGATTGATGATACTGCTACGGGTCACCAGTGCCGGGCTTTCCACCAGCGCGATATCCGGCGTCGGCGCCGTCAGCGCAGGCGTGTGGTGAACATAGAAACCGGACTGCGGCCGCGCCCGAATCATGCCCTGGTCTTCGAGATTGGCATAAGCCTGTAGCACAGTGGCGTGACTGACCTTCAGCTGCTGGCTCAGCTTGCGTACCGAAGGCACTCGCTCACCCGGCAGATAAACACCGCCGCGGATATCCTCCGCGAGCTGCTCGGCGATGCGCTGGTATAGCAACAGACTGGTCATTTCGTCGATCTCCGCCAACTGAACCGTAACAGTAGTACAGCGGCATCCCTCAAGACCAATACAGTTCTAGGCCAACTTGCCGACACAGTGAGGAACACGGGCCGCTATGGTTATTCGCGCGGGCTGCCCAGACGCCCCTCAACGTCGGAAAACACGATCTCGACACGGCGGTTCTGTGCACGACCGCGGGCCGATGCATTCTCGCTGATGCGAAAAGCCTCGCCGTAACCCACCACCTCCATACGCTGGGCATCGACTCCCAGCTCCTCCAGGAAGTTGGCTACCACCTGGGCGCGGGAGAGAGACAGCGCCAGGTTCTCCGCCGCGCTACCGCGATTGTCGGTATAGCCTTCAATGCGCACCCGACGCGCAGGATTGAGCTGAAGAAAATGCGCCAGCTTGAGCAGCCGGTGATTGGCTGCAGTCCCTAACTCGGCACTGGACGGTTTAAACAGCACATCACCTAGAGTCATCACTACGCCACGACTGGTTTCAGCTGCGGCAAGGCTGATCATCTGATCCTGCAGCCACTGACCCTGCTGGCGCATATCCAGTAGGCGAGCCTGCTGCAGAGTCTGGCGCAAGCGCTCGTACTCCATTTCCAGCTGCGTGGTGCGCCGCTGGTTCTGCAACTGCTCACCGTGCTGGCTGGCGATCTGGCTATAACGCTGGCTGAGGTAGGCGTAATGTAGAGCATCCTCTGCGCTGCCCAGATAACCTGCGAAGCTGCGGGCGCGCTCCAGCGACTCCTCAGCACGCCGAACATCCATCGGCGCATCGCCCGTCACCTGAGGATCACTGCTGACGGCTTGGTAGGCCGAGTCTGCCTCGTCCAGCGCTTGCTTCACCTCAGAGCCTGCGCATCCCTGCAGCAAGGCCAGCACCAGCAATCCGGCGATTACAGACCTAGTCATTGCACAGCTCCCAACTGTTCACGCAGCTGAGCGATGCGCCGATTCAGCTCCAATAACTGGAGCTGGCTCTTCTCATTCAGCACCCTCGCTTCGGCCAAACGCGCATCTAGCTCGGACTGCTCCGCCAGCAGGCGTGCCTGGCGGTAATTCCTCTTTTGCATCGCGGTCTGGGCTTTGGCAAGTTTTGCTTCAGCCATGCGCAGGTCTGGAGCTTGCGACGTAGCGCCGCTCGCATGCGCTTGAACCACGGCCTGTTCAGTGATTTTCAGTTGTTCGTAGGGTGCCGGATCGCTGGCGCAACCAGAGAGCACGAGCAGCGACAGGAAGATGCAGGAAAAAGATGTTCTCAAGCGCGTGTCCCGGATCAGATTAAGGTTTCGACTCGCTCAACTGCTGCTTCCAGAGTTCGAGATTCTCCGCCAGCAGTTGCTCCTCGACACCAGCGGCGCGCAATTCTGTCATTTTCACCGCCAGCTGTCCGCGCAGCCAGGGGCTATTGCAGGCAGAGTCGTGAGACACAGCAAAATGCATCCCCTGCTCGGCCACCGGTGGCTCCAGCCTTTGTAAGGTGTCGAGAACGCCCAGTGCACCCAGCCGTGCTACGGCGCTGTAACGCTCATGCAGCACATAGTCGACCTTACCGTCCTGCAGTTGCTGGACGGCTTCGGCCAGACCTGGCGCCGAGCGCAGGCGCAGGTTCTGCTTGGCATACGATTCGAAATCGGCGAAAGATTTCGTCGCCTCACCATGTACTCCGGTACGCCCGTGCAGATCCACACGGCTGGTATAGAGAAAGCCTGGCTCGGTGCGAACCCAAGCAACCAGTTGTCGGGAAGTGATCGCCGGATGGACGATGTCCATATGCTGCAGCGACTTGGTACTCAAGGACGCATCGATTAACAGGTCCATCCGCCCGCTGCGCACTTCGTCGAAGGCCTTGTCGGTATCACCGGCGTAGAGCACCTCAAGCTTGAGGTCGAGCGAGTCAGTGATTTTCTGCAGCAACTCGGCATTAGCACCCATCAGCCGCTTGGGATTCTGTGGGTCGCGCCAAAGGAACGGCGGATTGTCTGCGCCACCAGTGGCGATCAGGCGCTCGCACTTTCCTGCTGCCGCGCTGGCAACCAGCGGAGACGCCAGTGGCAGCACGATCAGAGTGATTTTCAGCAGCAACGCACAACGCATGGAAAGCCTCGTCATCAATAGCAGGCCGATGAAGCCGGACGGCGATCTTAGCATTGCAATCGAGCACCCAAGAAAAACCCGCTACGTGAGCGGGTTTTTCTGCAGCGAATTAGGGTCTGTTGACGTACAGCCCCTAGTCTCAGACGAGCTTTTCCAGCTCCGGCACGATCTCGAACAGATCGCCCACCAGGCCATAGTCGGCCACCTGGAAAATCGGTGCGTCTTCGTCCTTGTTGATCGCAACGATCACCTTAGAGTCCTTCATGCCCGCCAGATGCTGAATCGCACCGGAGATGCCGACCGCGATGTACAGCTGCGGCGCAACGATCTTGCCGGTCTGGCCGACCTGCATGTCGTTGGGCACGAAGCCTGCGTCGACAGCAGCACGGGAAGCACCGACAGCGGCGCCGAGCTTGTCGGCCAGCGAGTACAGGTGCTTGAAGTTCTCACCATTACCCATGCCACGGCCGCCCGAAACGACGATCTTGGCAGCGGTCAGCTCGGGACGATCGGACTTGGCCAACTCTTCACCAACGAAGGCCGAAATGCCTGCATCGCCAGTACCGGATATCTGTTCAACGGCAGCGGAGCCACCTTCGGCGCTGACCGGATCGAAACCGGTGGCACGCACGGTGATGACCTTGATTGCCGCCGAGGACTGTACGGTGGCAATGGCGTTACCGGCATAGATAGGACGCTTGAAGGTATCAGGGCTTTCGACCGAAACGATCTCGGAGATCTGGTCGACGTCCAGTTGGGCAGCCACGCGTGGCAGGAAGTTCTTGCCGTTGGTGGTGGCAGCAGCCAAAACGTGGCTGTAGTTGCTTGCCAGGCCGGCGATCAGCGGCGCGACGTTCTCCGGCAGCTGGTTGGCGTAGGCTGCGTCGTCGGCGACCAGCACCTTGGATACGCCTTCGATCTTGGCAGCTGCTTCACCGATGGCGGCGCAACCGCTGCCGGCTACCAGTACATGAATGTCGCCGCCAATGGCTTTGGCAGCGGCAACGGTATTCAGGGTCGCAGCAGCCAGAACGGCGTTGTTGTGTTCAGCGATAACCAGGATAGTCATTTAGATTACCTTCGCCTCGTTCTTCAGTTTCTCGACCAGTTCAGCCACGGACTTGACCTTGACGCCGGCGCTGCGCGCAGCTGGCGCCTCGACCTTGAGAGTCTTCAGGGTTGACGTGGTGGTAACACCCAGCGCGTCTGGCGTAAGGGTTTCCAGCGGCTTCTTCTTGGCCTTCATGATGTTTGGCAGCGACGCATAGCGCGGCTCGTTCAGGCGCAGGTCGGTGGTGACGATGGCCGGAAGATTCAGCGCTACGGTCTGCAGACCTCCATCGATTTCACGGGTGACATTGACCTTGTCGCCTGCCACTTCCACCTGGGAAGCGAAAGTACCCTGGGCATAACCGGTCAGCGCACCAAGCATCTGGCCGGTCTGGTTGTTGTCGCTGTCGATGGCCTGCTTGCCAAGGATGACCAGTTGCGGCTGCTCCTTGTCGACTGCCGCCTTGAGCAGCTTGGCCACGGCCAGGGAATTCAGCTCTTCGCTGGATTCGATCAGGATCGCACGGTCAGCCCCCAGCGCCAGCGCAGTACGCAGCTGCTCCTGGGCCGCAGTCGCGCCGATGGTGACGACAACGATTTCACTCGCCACGCCTTTCTCTTTCAGGCGCACGGCTTCTTCCACGGCGATTTCACAGAAAGGGTTCATCGACATCTTGACGTTGGCGAGGTCGACGCCGGAGTTGTCCGCCTTGACGCGAACCTTGACGTTGTAATCGACCACTCGTTTGACAGCTACGAGAATCTTCATGGATTCCTCTTACTCTCCGGTGATGGGATTCCGCCGAGGCGAACCGAACTCGATTCGTGATTCTGGCTGCAATCAGGCTGCCAGCCTGTTCGGCGTGTGCAAAACTGCCCGTATCTTGAACGCTGGGCATTGGGCCGGTCAACAAAACATACAGCCCGTCACGGGTACGGCTAGTCGATTCTAAACAGGGTTAGGAAAAATTCAAACAAACGTTTGTATTGGACCCGATCGGGTGGCTATATATAATGCCTGCCCGGCAGGGTCAGGGAACCGCTTACACGCCCTTCCATCCTCTAGAACAATTAAGCCTGAGTAGGAGAAAGCCAATGGAACGCGAATACATGGAATTCGACGTCGTCATCGTCGGTGCCGGCCCCGCGGGCCTGTCTGCTGCCTGCCGGCTGAAACAGAAAGCTGCCGACGCCGGCCAAGAAATCAGCGTCTGCGTCGTTGAGAAAGGCTCCGAAGTCGGCGCACACATTCTATCCGGCGCGGTGTTCGAGCCGCGCGCGCTCAATGAACTGTTCCCCAACTGGAAGGAACTCGAAGCGCCACTTAATACCGCGGTCAAGCGCGACGACATCTACCTGCTCAAGAACGCCGAATCGGCAAGCAAGCTGCCCAATGCATTTGTGCCCAAGACCATGCACAACGAGGGTAATTACATCATTTCCCTGGGCAACCTGTGCCGCTGGCTGGCCCAGCAGGCGGAAAACCTGGGTGTGGAAATCTACCCGGGCTTTGCTGCTCAGGAAGCGCTCGTCGATGAGCAGGGCGTGGTGACGGGTATTTTGACCGGCGACCTCGGTGTCGATCGTGAAGGCAACCCGAAGGAAGGCATGTACACGCCGGGCATGGAACTGCGTGCCAAGTACACCCTGTTCGCTGAAGGTTGCCGAGGACATATCGGCAAACAGCTGATCAGCCGCTTCCAGCTCAATGCCAACGTCGACCCGCAACACTACGGTATCGGCATCAAGGAACTCTGGGACATCGACCCGGCCAAGCACGAGCAAGGCCTGGTAGTGCACACCGCCGGCTGGCCGCTGGATGACGAGAACACCGGCGGCTCCTTCCTCTATCACCTGGAGAACAACCAGGTAGTGGTCGGGCTGATCGTCGATCTGTCCTACAGCAACCCGCACCTGTCGCCTTTCGACGAGTTCCAGCGCTACAAGCATCACCCGGTAATCAAGCAATATCTGGAAGGCGGCAAGCGCGTTTCCTACGGAGCCCGCGCCATTGCCAAGGGCGGCCTGAATTCGCTGCCGAAGATGGTGTTCAAGGGCGGCGCGCTGATTGGCTGCGATGCCGGCACCTTGAACTTCGCCAAGATCAAGGGCAGCCACACAGCTATGAAGTCCGGCATGCTGGCAGCCGAAACGGTTGCCGATGCATTGCTGGCGGGCAACAAAGGCGGCGACGAGCTGACTGCTTACGAAGAAAGCTTCAAGAACAGCTGGCTGTACGACGAGTTGTACAAGAGCCGCAACTTCGGACCCGCGATCCACAAATGGGGCGCAATCAAGGGCGGCGCGTTCAACTTCATCGATCAGAACATTTTCGGCGGCAAGATCCCCTTCACGCTGCATGACACCAAGCCGGATCATGCCTGCCTGAAGCTGGCCGACGAAGCGAAGAAGATTGATTACCCGAAACCCGACGGCAAGCTCAGTTTTGACAAGCTGAGCTCAGTGTTCCTCTCCAATACCAACCATGAGGAAGAACAGCCGGTTCATCTCAAGCTGACCGATCCGAGCATTCCGATCGACACAAACCTGCCTATGTACGACGAACCAGCGCAGCGTTACTGCCCTGCCGGGGTCTACGAAGTGGTAGCCAACGAGGACGGCAGCAAGCGTTTCCAGATCAACGCGCAAAACTGCGTTCACTGCAAGACGTGCGATATCAAGGACCCGGCACAGAACATCACCTGGGTGGCCCCGGAAGGCGCGGGCGGCCCGAACTATCCCAATATGTAAAAACAGAAAAGGCTCCCACGGGAGCCTTTCTTGTATCTGCAGCTCAGAGCATAACTACTGACGCCCGATCGGGAAAAACTTCCCGCCGCTCCAGACCCCAAGCCAGTCCTGGCCATCAATCTCACAAGGCACGGCCAGATCCACCAGCTGATAGAAGACGTTGCGATGAATCAGCGCTTCGAGATTGGCGCGTACATGCACATAGGGCGCAGGCTCCTGGGTCTGTGGCTCGATCTCGAAACGCAGCGGGTGTTCAGGCCCTGCTTCGACCTCGTCCTCGACGTTGGTGACAAAGCGCAGCACCTGCTCCTTGCCCTGCCCGTCGATCTCCAGCCGAACCGCCACGAAGGGCACATCCTCGACCTGGATACCGACCTTCTCGACTGGCGTGACCAGAAAGTAGTCATCGCCATCGCGGCGTATCACGCTGGAAAACAGCTGCACCATGGCCGGCCGGCCAATGGGCGTGCCCATGTAATACCAGCGTCCGTCGCGCGCGATGCGTATGTCCAGATCGCCGCAAAAAGGCGGATTCCACAGGTGCACCGGAGCTGGTCCCTTTTTACCGCTTGGTGGTATCTGCCCCAGCAGGTTTGCTGCTTTGTCCGAATCTGTCATTGAAAGTCCTCAGCGTGCAGTACCCAGCAAACGCCGTGCATAGTCGCGCAGCGGCGGCCCTAGCAACTCTTCAGGCTGATTATCATACAAGCCCAACACCCCGCCTCGGCTGCGGATACGAGCCGTATCCACGAGGTAGCGCGTACCGGTCTCGACCAGCATCAGCTGCACCACGCTGCTGTCCACACCCAGCCGATCCAGCGCCCGCTGGTCGTTCAATTCATCGAAGCTGCCGATACGGTCATCCGCTGCGGCAAAGCGGGTGTACAGCAAGTAATGGGCACCAGCGGACGCCGCTTGGTTCATCGCCTCTTCAAGCCCCAGGGGTTCGGGAGCCCGACGCACCATGGGGAAATACTCGACGAAACCCTTGAAGGCTTCCTCGGCGACCACATTAGGCCGCGGATAGGCATCCCCCGGCGGAACGAAATGGCCTTGAGCAATATAGATGAAGGAATCGGACTGCAATCGCCAGGAGGCGGAACGGCGGGTTTCACTATGATCGAGAATGCCCGCATCACGCAGGTGATAACGCGTGCCTTCGGCCATGTCGCTGATTCTCATGCAGCCACTTAGCGCCAGCATGACTAGTACAACGCTCAACAATCGCATGTCACCGCCTCTTGGAGCGACGTCGGGATTCCGACGAGAGGCTCAGGCAATGCAGCAACCGAGCCACTTTTATCAGGCCTGCTAGTCGCGCTTGCGCTTGTTACCCATCCGCACGCCAATATCCATCAGAAACTGGAAGAAACCTTCCTGATCTTCCAGCACGTTACTCCAGAATGGCGAGTGGTACAGCGCAACGGCACCGTGCACCAGCGCCCAGGCGGCGCAGTAATGGAAATATGGCGGCACGTCTTCCAGTTTGCCTTCGGCGATTCGGCCCTTGATCAGCTGGGTCAGGTGCTCGAAGTTCGAGGCGCGTATGCGGTGTAGCTCCCCGATCATTTCGGGTTCCTGATTGCCCTTGACCACTTTTTCCTCAAGACGATCGAACAGCCGATAGCGCTGCGGGTCGCCCATGCGGAACTCGAAGTAGGCGCGCGACAGCGCTTCCTTGTCGTGATCGAGGCTAGGCGAATGCAGCAATTCGTTGAGGTCGCGCTCGTAGTCGAGCATCAGCCGCAGATAGATCTCGGCCTTGGATTTGAAGTGCTTGTATATGGTGCCTTTGCCGATACCCACCTTGTCAGCGATCATCTCGACAGTAACGCTATCCTCACCCTGCTCCAGAAAGAGCTGAAGGGCGATGTCGAGAATTTCTTGCTCGCGACGGCGGAATTCACGGACCTTGCGCGGTTCAATTTGCATAAGAGGTTGCAACGTCAAAATCGAGGCAGAACATTATGCCCATCCAGTCAGAAAATGCACGGAACAACACCAATGAGCACATTGAATGACGAATTCCCCCAAATCGAAGGCCTTCGTTACTTGAATCATGCAGCCGTCGCGCCGTGGCCGCGTCGTACAAGCGAAGCTGTAACGCGATTTGCCCATGAGAACATGACCGTTGGCGCACGGGATTATCCACAATGGCTGAAAATCGAGACCAGCTTGCGCGCACGGCTGGCCCGGCTGCTGAATGCACCAACCACGGCTGACATCGCACTGGTCAAGAATACGTCGGAAGCGCTGTCGTTCGTCGCCTTCGGTCTGGATTGGAAAGCCGGCGACCAGATCGTCATCAGTGATGAGGAATTCCCCTCCAATCGGGTGGTATGGGAGGCCCTGCAGCCGCAGGGGGTCGAGGTGATACGCGTCAACCTAAAGGACGCGGACCCGGAAGCCGCGCTGCTGGCCGCCTGCGGGCCGCGGGTACGCCTGATGTCCATCAGTGCCGTACAGTACGCCAGCGGCCTGCGCTTGGATCTGCCACGACTTGGCGAAGGCTGCGAGCAACGCGGCGTGCTGCTGTGCATCGATGCCATCCAGCAGCTTGGCGCCCTACCCTTCGACGTGCGCGAAAACCGCTGCGCCTTTGCCATGGGCGACGGCCACAAATGGTTGTTGGGCCCTGAGGGCCTCGGCGTGTTTTATTGCCGCAGCGATCTGCGCCCGCGCCTGAAATTGCATGAGTACGGCTGGCACATGCTTGAGCACGCCGGCGACTACGACCGAGAAGACTGGCAGCCGGCCCGCAGCGCGCGCCGTTTCGAGTGTGGTAGCCCAAATATGCTCGCCGCTATGGCGCTGGAGGCGAGCCTTTCGCTGCTGGAAGAAGTGGGCATGGAGAAAGTGGCGCAAGGACTGTCCGAACGAATCGACCATTTGCTGGGCGAGCTTTCGGCCATGCAGGGCGTGGAGCTGCTGAGCCCTGCGGAGCCCCAACGGCGCGCAGGCATCCTGACTTTCAGTATCGACGGCTGGAACAATCAGACTCTGTTCGAACGGTTGAAATCCGAACAGATCGTCTGTGCGCAGCGCGGCGGCGGCATACGCCTTTCACCGCACTTCTATACCCGAAACGAGGTTATCGAACAGACCCTATCGATTATTCATGGCCTGAAAGCGGGGTGAGCGATCAATGGCCCGGTAGCTATTCCAAATCCGTTTTAAAAACGCGGCAATTGCTCGGCAAAGTCATCGATAACAACCAATACTTCCATTACTGGTTGTGTCATCCCCCGAAGCACAGCCAGTTGAGGGAGCGAGGAGCGTGACCTCAAACTCCTATATGGTCTTACCCGGCGCTGCGCCGGGTTTTTTTTGCTCGTCGAACGGCTCAGCTCGCCCTGGCACGCTGGCGAGCAAGGCGCAGGCGAAAGCAGATCCAGATGAACAGCACCCAGAATGGCACCGCCATAACCGACGCGCGAAGACCAGGCAGCCAAAGCATGATCACCGCGATCAGCACTACGAAAGCCAGGCACAGGTAATTGCTGAAGGGATACCAGAACGATTTGAAGGATGGCTCAACCCCTTGCACCATCATCGCCTTGCGAAACTTCAGATGCGCAAGGCTGATCATTGCCCAGTTGATTAACAGGGCCGCAACCACTAGCGACATCAACAGCACCAGGGCATCTTGCGGAAGCAGATAATTAACCACGACGCACAGCAGCGTCATCGCCCCTGAGAAGGCAATGCCCAGCACGGGCACGCCACGGCGGTTCACCCGCATCAGCACCCGCGGCGCATCACCCTGCTCGGCCAGCCCGTAGAGCATCCGGCTGTTGCAGTAAACGCCACTGTTGTAGACCGAGAGCGCCGCCGTCAGCACCACGAAGTTGAGGATATGCGCCGCCGTATCGCTACCGATCAGGGAAAAGATCTGGACGAACGGACTGCTGCTATAGGGATCGCCTGCAGCGCCTAAGGTCTGCAACAAGCTATCCCAGGGATACAGCGCTAACAGCACACTAAGCGCACCGATATAGAAAATCAGGATGCGGTAGACCACTTGGTTGATGGCCTTGGGGATCACCGTCTTGGGATCGGACGCCTCGGCGGCCGTGATGCCCACCAGCTCCAGTCCGCCAAAAGAAAACATGATGATAGCCAGTGCCATCACCATCCCGCTGACACCGTTGGGAAAGAACCCACCATGGGTCCACAGATTGCTGAAGCTGGCCTGCTCACCGCCCCGCCCGCTGAACAGCAGATACAACCCCAGCACGATCATGCCGATGATGGCTCCGACCTTGATGATCGCGAACCAGAATTCGGTCTCACCGAACGCTTTTACGTTGGCCAGATTGATCATGTTGATCAGCACGAAAAAGGCTGCAGCCGTAGCCCAGGTCGGTACTTCTGGCCACCAGAACTGGACGTATTTGCCGACTGCCGTCAGCTCGGCCATGCCTACCAGCACATAAAGTACCCAGTAGTTCCAGCCGGATAGAAAGCCCGCATAGGGCGTCCAGTATTTGTGAGCAAAATGGCTGAAAGAGCCGGCGACCGGCTCCTCGACGATCATTTCGCCGAGCTGGCGCATGATCAGGAAGGCGATAAAACCGCCGATGGCATAACCGAGGATCATTGAGGGTCCGGCACTGCGCAGGACGCCGGCCGAGCCCAGGAACAGCCCCGTGCCGATCGCGCCACCCAATGCAATCAACTGAATGTGTCGGTTTTTGAGCCCTCGCTGCAGGGAGCCGGTGGGCGACGTGTCACTGGACATGGCACAACCTATTTCGGAAGCATGGCGCCCTGCCCTATCGGACAGGAAGAGATGGCCTGGACTGCAGCACATGCTGGCAGGCCTGCAGGGCGGTTGGAGTAACAATGCGGCGCGGATTGTACAGGCTAGCGGTCCGAACAGCGCGCGTCATGACGTAGCGCCTGTAAGTTGCCGCTCAGACACCTACCCGTGCCAGAGGAAACAGCCGGCGAAAATTGTCGCTGGTCTGCTTGCTCAGCTGCTCAAAATCGACACCACGCAGCTCGGCAACGAATTGCGCCACTTCGCGCACGTATTGCGGCAGGTTCGGTTTGCCCCGATGCGGGACGGGCGCCAGATACGGCGAATCGGTTTCCACCAGCAGACGATCAGCCGGCACTCGCCGTGCAACGTCACGCAAAGCATCTGCGTTGCGGAACGTGACTATGCCCGAGAAGGAAATGTAGTAACCCAGATCAAGCGCGGCCTTGGCCATGTTCCAATCTTCGGTGAAACAGTGCAGCACCCCGGCCTGCGGCAACGCAGCTTCGCGCAGCAGTTCCAGAGTGTCGGCACGAGCCGCACGGGTATGCACGATCACCGGCTTGCCACAGACACGGGCAGCGTCCAGATGCAGGCGGAACGAGCGCTGCTGTAGCTCAGCGGCTTCCGGCTCGTAGTGGTAGTCAAGCCCCGTCTCGCCAATGGCTACCGCATGCGGATGCTCCAGTTCGGCCAGCAGCCAGTCGAGTGCAGGCTCGCTATCGGCCGTGAGGTCCAGCGGATGCACGCCCACCGAGCAATCGACATCCGCGTAACGCTCAGCCAATGCTTTTACCGCAGCGGCATTGTCGGCACTAACACCGATGCAGAGAAAATGACCGACACCACGCTGGCGCGCAGCCTCCAACGCCGCATCGAGAGAGCCCTCGTGTGCGGTGAGATCGAGTCGATCAAGATGACAGTGGGAATCTACCAGCATTGAGCACACAACCAGAAAACCAGAACAGGCCGTGCATTATAGGAGGAAAAGGAGCTGGAAGTCGGAAGCCAACGCCTAGCGGCGACTGCAGCCCTGTGAAGCTTTTCCTGAGCTAGGAATTACGGCTCCAAGCGGCTTACATCGTATGGGTCGGACGATCGGACTTCATCGCGCCGGCCAAGTAGGTTTCGATCTTGTTGCGAGCGGTGGTGTCACTCTCACTGAACTGCACGCCGACGCCTGCAGCGCGATTGCCCTGGGCGCCTTTTGGAGTGATCCAGACAACCTTGCCAGCGACGGGTATCTTTTCCGGCTCATCCATCAAGCTCAGAAGCATGAAGACCTCATCACCGAGGTTGTAGCTCTTGTTGGTAGGAATGAAGAGTCCGCCATGCTTGATGAACGGCATGAAGGCGGCATAGAGCACCGACTTGTCTTTGATAGTCAGAGACAGGATGCCGTTACGTGGGCCGAGATTTGCAGGCAGGCTCATGGGCGTTTCCTAACAAAAGATCCGATGGAGTCTAACGCGCCCCAGGCAGATTTGCCCACTGCACCAACAGCGCTTCGAGAAGCAAGACACGGTTGAGGTTGGCTTTGCCCAAGACTTTCTGACGGTGGTCCAGCAGCCAGTCCTGCAACGCCAGCAACTTTGCCGGTGTGGTTTTCTGCGCCAGGTACTGGATTACCTTGGACATATCGGCCGCACCAAGCCCCTGCTCATCGCTACTCATCTGATAGCGCAGGATCAGATGCGCCCATTCGCAGAACCAGTCGAACAGCAGAATCAGCGGCAGCGGATTCCAAGCCTCCGCCAATTGGCTGGGAGATTGCTGCTGCTTGAGCAGCTTCTTTATACCGTCCACGACCTGCGCTCGCATTTCCAGCACGCCCAGCGTGTGCAGACGGCACGCAGCCAGAGGCGAACCCGCCGCCAGCGTCAGCAGCTCTTCACGTTGTTCGCTGGGCAACTCCGGCAGCTGCTGGCCTATCCAGTCGAGACTTTGCTCACGTGCCGGCAAGGGGCAGGCCTGCTGCACACAACGGCTTCTGATGGTTGGCAACAGCCGGCTGGGCTGGTGGCTGATGAGCAGCAGGACGGTATCGCCAGCAGGCTCTTCGAGACTCTTGAGCAGCGCATTGGCCGCATTGAGGTTCATCGCTTCAGCGGGTTCGAGCAGCACCACCTTGCGCCCGCCTAGCTGCGCGGTTTGTGTCACGAAACCAACCAACTGGCGCACCTGATCGACACGAATCGCCTTGTCGGCCTCCTCCGGCTCGAGGATGTAATGATCGGGATGGGTCTTTGCAGCAAGTAACTGGCAACTTCGGCAATCACCGCAGGCGCCAGCTATCGACGGCTGCCGACACAGCAACAGCGCCATCAACTGTTCGGCCAGGGCTCGCTTGCCGATACCCACCGGTCCATGCAGCAAATAGGCATGGGCGTGTTGCTCGCGGCCCGCCAGCAGTTGCCACAGACCGATCTGCCAAGGAAGGATGTTAACCACTGACACGCTCCAGTATCTGCGGCAGCAGCGCCTGCAGGTCGCGCTGTACCGCTGCCAGCGGCTGGCCAGCATCGATCACCTGATAGCGTGTCGGCGCTTGTCGAGCGCGCTGGAGATAGGCATTACGCACGGCTTCGAAGAAACCCAGGCCTTCCTGCTCGAAACGATCGAGACGCCCGCGCGCCGCCGCGCGGCTCAGGCCGATCTCGACTGGCAGATCGAAAATCAGCGTCAGGTCAGGACGCAGTTCACCCTGCACAAAGTTTTCCAGCTGCTCAATGCGTTGCATGGCCAGGCCGCGACCACCGCCCTGGTAGGCATAAGTGGCGTCGGTAAACCGGTCGCAAAGCACCACTGCCCCCCGTGCCAACGCCGGACGGATTACCTGATCGAGGTGCTGCGCACGCGCGGCGAACACCAAGAGTAGCTCCGTATCACTGGCCATCGGCTCATCGCTAGGAGCCAGCAGCAGCTCGCGAATACGCTCGGCCAGTGGCGTGCCGCCCGGCTCACGGGTTAACAGCACATCGATGCCACGCTCGCGCAGATGCTCGGCGATGAACTCGCGGTTGGTACTCTTGCCCGCGCCCTCAGGCCCTTCCAAGGTAATAAAGCATCCTGTCACTGACTATTCTCGCTTGATGTCGGCGTCGGCTGGGGCGGTGGGCTGGAACGGTAATCGGCTCGGCGCTTGAGCTGGTATTCGCGCACGGCCCGATTATGCTCGACCAGCGTATTACTAAAGACGTGACTGCCATCGCCACGCGCCACGAAATACAAGCTGGTGCCCTTCAGCGGATGCAGAGCTGCATGGATCGCCTCGCGCCCGACCATGGCGATGGGCGTCGGCGGCAGACCTGCATTAGTGTAGGTGTTATAGGGCGTCGGCCTGCGCAGGTCAGCCCGGGTAATACGCCCGCGATAGCTCTCGCCCATACCGTAAATCACAGTCGGATCAGTCTGCAGCAGCATGCCACGGGCCAGACGACGCACGAACACGCCGGCAATCTCACCACGCTCCTCGGGCACGCCGGTTTCCTTCTCGATGATCGAGGCCATGATCAGCGCCTGATAAGGCTCCTTGTAAGGCAAGCCGTCGCTGCGCCCCGCCCACTCCTCGGCCAACACGCTTTCGAGACGAACAAAGGCTCTCCGCAGCAACTCGATATCGGTCACGCCACGGGTGAAACTGTAGGTGTCGGGAAAGAAACGCCCTTCCGGATGCAGATCGGCATAACCAAGTTTTGCCATGACCTGGCTATCCGACAGCTCGCTTAGGGTCTGCTCGATCAGGGGCGACGCTTTCAGCGCAGCACGCACTTGACGGAAATTCCAGCCCTCAACGAGGGTCAGGGTATGCTGGACCACCTCGCCACGCTGCCACTGCCCGATCATATCGCCCGCAGTCATGGTCGGAAGCAGCCGATACTCCCCGCTGTGCAGATTCTGATCAGAGAGGTTCAGTCGCCAGTGCATACGCAGCCAGAAGGCATCAACCAGAATGCCCTCTCGCTCCATGCGCTGGAACAAGCCACTGGGCGTATCCCCGGTTTTGACTTCCAGCATATGCACGTCATCCAGCTGGAGCGGCTGCTCCAGCGCGACGTGAAGTTTCCAGGCAACCAGGCCGAATGAAAGCGCGGCGAGCAACACAAGGCCCAGCAGCGCAAAAAACAGTTTTCGAATCACGTACCACTCGACAGGTCGGCAATCAGGCCCTGCAGTTTACGTGTGAGCGCCCCCACCGGCCAGACATGGGTTTGAAGCTGGCGCACCGGCCAGATGCCATAAAGGCTGTTGCAGACGAAGACTTCATCGGCCCCCAACAGCTCTTCGAAGGCGATATCACGGATCTGCGTAACGATGCCCGCACGCTGCGCGCGCTCAAGGATTTCAGCCCGCATGACGCCCGCCACACCGCAGCGCTCAAGGGACGGCGTCTGCAACACGCCCTTCGAAACCAGAAAAATGTTGCTGTATACGCCCTCGATGACGCGCCCGGATATATCCCGCATCAACCCCTCGGCAAAAGCCGGATCCTGCCATTCACCTCGAGCCAGGACCTGCTCCAGACGATTGAGATGCTTCATCCCGGCCAGAGCCGGCTGCTCGGCCAGGCGCGTCACACAGGGGTACAGCTGCACACCACGCTCAGCGTGCTCGCGGGGATAGGCGGGTGCTGGCGAACCCATCAGCAGCGTGCGCGGCACACAGGGATGCGGTGGCGCATAGCCGCGCTGGCCATCGCCCCGAGTAAGTATGAGCTTGGCAACGCCATCACCAAGCTCAGCGCTGAATGCGAGGATATGCGTGCGCAACTGCTCAAGATCGCAGGGAATGTCCAGACGGCGACCACCCGCTTCGAGTCGTTGCAAGCGGCGGTCCAGCAGCAGCGGTTGTTGACCGGTTACCCGGATGGTTTCGAACAGGCCATCGCCATAGGCGAAACCACGGTCATGAACGGGCACTCCCACAGCAGGTTGCCCGTTCATCCAGGCCAACGTCACTCGGTGAACCGACGGAATACCAGTGAGCCGTTGGTACCGCCAAAACCGAATGAGTTCGACACGGCGACGTCGATCTGCCTTGGTTTGGCCTGATGCGGCACAAAGTCCAGATCGCAGCCTTCATCTGGCTCGTTGAGGTTTATGGTGGGCGGCGCAACCTGGTCGCGAATGGCCAGAATGCTGAAGATCGCTTCGACCGCACCAGCGGCGCCCAGCAAGTGGCCCACCATGGATTTGGTCGAGCTAACCGACAGGTCATAGGCATGGCTGCCGAAAACTGTCTTGATCGCTGCGGCTTCAGCCTTGTCTCCAGCTGGCGTCGAGGTTCCGTGGGCATTGATGTAGTGCACTTGTTCGGCGTCGATCCGGGCATCCTGGATAGCATTGCGGATGCAACGCGCAGCACCGGCTCCGTTCTCCGGCGGCGAGGTCATGTGGAATGCGTCGGCGCTCATGCCAAAACCGATCAGCTCGGCGTAAATCTTGGCCCCGCGTGCTCGCGCATGCTCCAGCTCCTCCAGAACCAGCGCACCAGCACCATCGGACAGAACGAAGCCGTCTCGCCCTTTGTCCCAGGGGCGGCTCGCCGTCGTAGGGTCGTCATTGCGCGTGGACAAGGCCCGAGCGGCGGCAAAACCACCAATCCCCAGGCCGCAGGCGGCCATTTCCGAACCGCCAGCAACCATTACGTCGGCTTCGCCATAGGCGATGTTGCGCGCAGCCATGCCGATACAGTGGGTACCGGTAGTACAGGCCGTGGCAATGGCGTAGTTCGGGCCTTGCAAGCCCAGGTGGATTGAGAGAAAGCCTGAGACCATATTGATGATCGAGCCAGGCACAAAAAACGGCGAAATGCGCCGCGGACCCTGCTCGATGAGGGACCTGCAGCTGTTCTCGATATTGGTCAGGCCGCCAATACCCGAGCCCATGGCAACACCGATGCGCTCGCGATTGGCATCGGTGATCTCCAGCCCGGAATCACTCACTGCCTGAAAACTGGCAGCCAGGCCGTACTGGATAAAGAGATCAAGCTTGCGCGCCTCCTTGGCAGGCAGATATTGCTCGACGTCGAAATTCTTGATCGATCCGCCAAATCGAGTGGCATAAGCGGAAAGATCCATGTGGTCCAACAGGCCGATGCCACTGCGGCCGGCGAGAATCCCCTGCCAGCTGCTTGGCACATCGTTACCCAGTGGCGACAGCATGCCCATACCGGTGATGACGACGCGTCTACGCGACACAGCAATTCTCCTTACGTTTACTTTTAGCCCGAGCTGCTCCGTTGGTAATCACAACGGATAAGGGAGCATCTTTCACAGAGACGCTCGCATGGGCGCGTCTCACTGCATTTATCTGTTTTTCAAACAAAAGCCGCACTACCCGTTCAAAGGCAGTGCGGCTTTACTGACTCGAAGCAGGATTACAACTTACTGCGCGTGCGCGTTGATGTAATCGATGGCTTCTTGAACAGTGGTGATCTTTTCGGCTTGCTCGTCCGGGATCTCGGTCTCGAATTCCTCTTCCAGAGCCATCACCAGCTCAACGGTGTCAAGGGAATCGGCACCCAGGTCTTCGACGAAGGAAGCGCTGTTGGTGACTTCATCTTCCTTGACGCCAAGTTGCTCGGCAACGATTTTCTTGACGCGTTCTTCGATGGTGCTCATACCTTGTTTTCACTCCTATGGAAAAATCCAGGCAGCTGGTCTGCGCGGTAGTGTATAGAAAGCGTTTTCCGCATTTCAAGCTGAAAGCGGGCAAGCATGAATCAGCTTTCAACCTTCTGTCTATAAACCTGCCGCAATTTTATAACGAAAAAATCAGCCGTTATGGCTGTACACATGCGTTGGGCGGCGCATCAGCTCATGTACATGCCGCCATTCACCGGAACCGTAGCCCCAGTAACATAGGCAGCACCATCAGAAGCCAGAAAGGCGACGACCTTGGCAATCTCTTCTGCCTGTCCGAGACGACCCAGAGGAATCTGTCCCAGCAGCGCGTCACGCTGAGCTTCAGGCAGCTCACGCGTCATGTCAGTATCAATGAAACCCGGCGCCACGGCATTGACCGTGATACCGCGCGAGCCCACTTCACGAGCCAGCGCACGACTAAAACCTTCGAGGCCGGCCTTGGCTGCGGCGTAGTTTACCTGTCCCGCGTTGCCCATGGCACCCACTACGGAACCAATGCTGATGATCCGCCCCCAGCGCGCCTTGGTCATACCGCGCAGAACCCCCTTGGTAAGGCGATAAAGGCTATTCAGATTGGTATCGATCACATCGTTCCATTCGTCGTCTTTCATCCGCAACATCAGGTTATCGCGGGTGATGCCGGCGTTATTGACAAGAATGGCGGGCTGCCCCAGGTGCTGTTGAATGTGCTCAAGGGTGGTCGCCACGGACTCGTCATCAGTCACATCCAGCACCAAACCAGCACCCTCGATGCCATTTTCCCGGAGGGTTTCAGCAATGCGCTCAGCCCCCGCAGGAGAGGTCGCGGTGCCGATCACGATGGCGCCCTGGCGGCCTAGCTCAAGCGCCACAGCCTGGCCGATACCACGGCTGGCGCCTGTCACCAGCGCAACCTTGCCTTGCAGATTCATAGTCTTCTCCTTATTCATGCCAACGCGCCGCGCGCGGCGGCGAAAGCATCGGGGGTGTCGAGATTGTAGGTATTGACGCCCTTGACGCAACGCTTGTTAAGCCCCGACAGAACCTTGCCAGGACCACACTCGACCAAGTCGGTCACGCCACGCTCACCCAGCGCCACGATGGTTTCGACCCAACGTACCGGGCTGTAAAGCTGAGCCAGCAGGTCACGCTTGAGCGTATCGAGATCCTCGACGACCGCTGCGCTGACATTTTGCACCAGGGCAATCTCGGGAGCCCGCCAAGCCGCCGCAAGCAGCGAGTCGGCAAATTGTTCCGCCGCAGGACGCATCAAATCGCAATGCGACGGCACACTGACCGGCAGCGGCATGGCGCGCTTGGCGCCCTTGGCCTTGCAAACTTCTATTGCACGCTCTACTGCAGCAGCCGAACCCGCTACCACAACCTGTCCTGGGGCATTGAAATTGACGGCACTGACCACTTCGCCTTTGGCCGCCTCGGCACAGGCCGCGAGGACGTCGGCATCTTCCAGACCAAGGATCGCCGCCATGCCGCCAGTGCCTGCGGGCACAGCCTGCTGCATCAGCTGGCCACGCAGCTCAACCAGCTTTACAGCATCGGCAAACGGCAGGCTGCCGGAAGCAACCAATGCGCTGTACTCGCCGAGGCTGTGACCGGCGACGAATGCCGGACGCGCCCCGCCCTCAGCCAACCAGAGACGCCATAGCGCGATAGAGGCCGCAAGAATGGCAGGCTGGGTCTTGTCGGTCTGGTTCAGCTGCTCTTGCGGTCCTTGCTGGGCAAGCGCCCAGAGGTCATAGCCCAGAGCGGAAGAAGCTTCGGCGAAGGTTTCCAGCACCAGCGACTGGGTGCCGTAGTCGGCGAGCATACCCACGGACTGGGAGCCCTGCCCCGGAAAGACGAATGCAAGTGATGCGGACATGAAACAGCTCTCTTGTTGTGGTTCGTCAAAAGAATGCGCCATGCCGGCGCGTCGAATTCTCAGTTGGATGGCAAGCCATCGACTGTGGTCACATCAATGCCGCCGCCAATCGACTGGCCGGTCGCAAGCAGACGCTCTAGTCGGCTATGCAGCTGCGCCGGCAGATTATGCTGAACATCTTCTGCCGCACGCCGAATGGCCGAGCGAAAATCCTCTCGTCCGGCGCCGCCGTGGCTTTTCACGACGATGCCCTGCAGTCCCAGAAAGCTCGCACCGTTGTATTGCGCCGGGCTCATATCGGCACGCAACTGGCGCAACAACGGAAGCGCAAGCACACCCAGCAGGCGAGAAAACAGCGAGCGCCGACACAAGGCCTCGATACGCGAAGAAACCAGTTGCGCCAGCCCTTCGGTGGATTTGAGGAGAGTATTGCCGACAAAGCCATCACAGACGACCACGTCGGCCTCACCGCGAAAGAGCCCGTCACCCTCGATAAAGCCACTGTAGTTGAGGTCGATCGCCTGCTGCAGCAGCAGCGCGGCAGCCTTGACCTGCTGATTGCCCTTGATCGCCTCAGTACCCATATTCAGTAGTGCCACACGTGGCCGCACGACGCCCAGACTTTGTGCCGCGACCGAACCCATTACACCGAACTGATAGAGCTGTTCGGCAGTGCAGTCCACGTTGGCCCCCAGGTCTAGCAACAGGCAGGAACCGTTACGTGTCGGCATAGCAGTCGCCATCGCCGGGCGATCAATACCCGGCAGGGTTTTCAGCACGTGCCGGGCCAGCGCCATCAGGGCACCGGTATTGCCGGCGCTAACGCACGCCTGGGCTTGGCCGTCACGCACCAACTCAAGAGCGACACGCATCGACGATCGAAGCTTACCGCGCAACGCCTGAGTCGGTCGCTCGTCCATCTCGATGACCTCATCGGCCTCGACAATTTTCAGACGTGCAGCATCCACCCGCCCATATCGGGATACTAATTCTTCAAGGACGGAAGTTTGGCCGACAAGGACCAGGTGTAGCGAGGGCATTTCAGCCAGACAGTCGAGACTGGCCGGAACAATGCAGTGAGGACCGAAGTCCCCACCCATTGCATCGATCGCGATGATCGGAGCGGACAAGGCTTACTCGTCAGCGCCCTTGTCGATCACCTTACGACCACGGTAGAAACCTTCCGGGGAAACGTGGTGACGCAGGTGAACTTCACCAGTGCTCTTTTCCACGGACAGGGCGTTCGGCACCAGTGCGTCGTGGGAACGGCGCATATCGCGGGCGGAACGGGATTTTTTGTTCTGCTGAACAGCCATTGGGATCAACTCCTAAACGTTTGGGTCACGCTTTAACTGCGCCAGTACGCTGAACGGGTTGGACCGCGTTACCTCGTCCTCACTCGGCTCAGGCTCATCAGGCCCTGCCGGCGGCTGGCAAATTTCAATGTCATGGAGTGGAACAATCGGAAGAGCGAGCAAAAGCTCCTCTTCAACCAGCGCCAGCAGATCCAGAGGATCCTCTCCCACTTCCAGCACGTCATAGCCCTTGGGCAGGTGCTCGCTGCTCGAACCTTCATTCACAACGGCATAATCGCATTCGCTGTGAATAGGCAGAACAACCGGCTCCAGACAACGCTGGCAAATCATTGTGACCTCAACGTGCAGCTCACTATGGATAACCACGGTTCGCTGCTCGTCGCGCCCAAAGTCGAAACTGGCGCGCACCACACCCTTGTCGTCCTCAAGAGGTTCGACAAGCCGCTTTAGCTCCGACAATTGCAGCTCACCCTCAAGGGAAGCCGCTCGGTCAGCGAACTTGCGCGGGTCTACGTGCGGGGGTATTGGTCCTTTCAACATAAGCGCGGCATTCTAGGGATGCGTCCCACGGCTGTCAAAGGAATTCAGCTTCTTAAGCCTGCAGGACCGACGACAATCCGCTACCTATATATAAGGAAGAAAAATGCGCCGCCTGCTTCTCGCCTCCAGCTCCCCCTACCGACGCGAATTGCTATCTCGGCTGCGGCTGCCGTTCGACTGCCGCGCCCCGCATATAGACGAAACCGCTAACCCCGGCGAATCTCCGGAACAACTGGTACGCCGGCTTTCTCGCGAAAAGGCCCAGGCGCTTGCCGAAACCCACCCGGACCACCTGATCATCGGCTCCGACCAAGTGGCTGTGCTGGACGACAGAATCATCGGCAAGCCACATACGTTCGAGCGCGCACGGGAGCAACTGCTGTCATGCAGCGGCAGGCGCCTGGACTTCCTAACCGGCCTGGCGCTCCTGGATAGCCGCAGCGGAGTTGAGCAGCTGGACTGCCTAAGCTTCAGCGTACATTTTCGCGAACTCAGCGAGGCGCAGATAGATCGCTACCTGAGCGCTGAAAAACCCTTCGACTGCGCCGGCAGCTTCAAGGCCGAAGGCTTGGGCATCAGCCTGTTTCGCGCCACCGAGGGCGAAGACGCTACCAGCCTGATCGGCTTGCCGCTGATCCGACTGGTAGATATGCTCAATAGCGCGGGAATCGAAATCCCCTGACGGCCCTGTAGCTCAGCGCAGCGTAGGTCCTTGCAGCCCCATCCACAGCGCCAGCTGTGCGCCCATCTCGGCGCCCAGCTTCTTGGTGAAGCGATCCAGCGGAGAGTCTTTAACAGTGAAGTCCACCAGAGTTTCTTCACCGATCACTTCCCGCGCCACATAACCAGTACTGCCGAGCGCATCGATCAGGCCCAACTCCAGCGCCTGCTCGCCGGACCAGATCAGGCCAGAGAACAGTTCAGGATGTGCTTCCAGCTGCAGCCGGTCGCCACGCCCCTGCTTGACGCTTTCGATGAACTGACGGTGGGTAGTCGCGAGCACACTGCCCCAGAATTCTGTTTCTTCCTGCTTCTGCGGCTGAAAAGGATCAAGGAACGCTTTGTGCTCGCCAGAGGTGTAAACCCGCCGCTCAACACCCAGCTTATCCAGCGCACCAACAAATCCGAAAGTTGCAGCTGTCACGCCGATGGAGCCCACCAGGCTCGACTTGTCGGCATAGATCTCATCGGCGGCACTGGCGATGTAGTAGGCACCCGAAGCGCCCAGATCGGTAATAACCGCATAGACCTTGGTCTGCGGATACTCACCGCGCAGCCGGCGAATTTCATCATAGATGTAGCCCGACTGCACCGGACTACCACCAGGGCTGTTGATACGCAAGACCACTGCCTTGGTGGCGGAGTCTTCGAATGCCGCACGCAAGGCGCCGACTATATTGTCGGCACTGGCCTGCTCCTGATCGGCGATCATCCCGCGCACGTTGATGACCGCAGTATGGCTGTCACCATCATTCTTGCCGTCACCCAACTGCAGCAGTGGCGAAAAAAGCGCCAGCACTACGAACAGATACAGAAAGGTCAGCGACTTGAAGAAGATGCCCCAGCGCCTGGCTCGGCGCTGCTCCTGAACACCTGCCAGCAGCGTCTTCTCCAGTAGCTTCCAACTGTTTCGCTCTTCCTTGCCGCCATCGACCGGGGCCTTCCATTCATCCGACATATATACCTGCCTCAGCCGTATCCGGAGAGCGCAGCCATCGGCCGAGCTCGGAAAAATCATTCATTGCAAAACGCGGTGAATAGGCACGTAGCACCTCAGAGGATTGCGCACCATAGGCGACTGCAACACTGTCCACTCCGGCACGCTTGGCCATTTCCAGGTCGAACACCGAATCACCAATCATCAACGCCTGCTCGGGGCTAACCTCGCAGTGCGCCAGAATTTCCTGAATCATCAGAGGATGGGGCTTGCTGGCGGTTTCATCCGCACAGCGCGTCACATCGAAAAACTCCGTCAGCCCCTGACCTGCGAGCACCCGATCCAACCCCTGACGCCCCTTTCCGGTCGCCACGGCAAGCAGGTGCCCCTGCTCGCGAAACTGCTTCAGGCCCTCGATGACACCGGGATACATCGCCGCAGGCTCAGCATCGAGGTCCAGGTAATGCGCAATATAGGCCTCCCTGAAGGCCGCCGTGGTGGACGCATCGGCAAGGTCCGGGTAGAGCGCGACGATTGCTTCAGGCAAGGAAAGCCCGATGATGCCTTTGACGGTAATCTCGTCAAGCACGGGCAGATCGCAGGCGGTAGCCGCCGCACAGACCGACTCGACGATGCGACCGATGGAATCCATCAGGGTGCCGTCCCAATCGAAGATCAGCAGGCTGTAATCACTCACCCAGTCGCTCCAACGTACGTGACCAGATCTCGTCTACCGGAGCTTCCAGACTTAGCTCACCACCTTCAGGCAGTGGCACCCGCAATGCGCAGGCGTGCAGGAACAGACGCTTACCACCCAGCTCGCGAATCAGTCCGGAAAACTCCTCATCGCCGTACTTGTTGTCGCCGGCAATAGCGTGTCCAGCATGGCGCGCATGCACGCGGATCTGGTGGGTGCGCCCGGTAATCGGCCTGGCCTCGACCAAGGTGGCGAAATCGCCGAAGCGCCGAAGCACGCGAAACAGCGTCAACGCCTCCTTGCCCTCATCCGTCACTTCGACCATGCGCTCGCCGGAACGCAGGGTGTTTTTCAACAAAGGCGCATTCACCTGCTTCGTGCCCGTTTCCCAGCGACCACGCACCAGCGCCATATAGCGCTTATCGACACCATCGCCACGCAGCTCTTGGTGCAGATGGCGCAGCATGCTTCGCTTCTTGGCAATCATCAGCAGGCCAGAGGTATCGCGGTCCAGGCGGTGCACCAGCTCCAGCTCCTTGGCGTCCGGACGCAACTGGCGCAGCGCTTCGATCACACCAAAGCTGAGCCCGCTGCCGCCATGCACGGCGATACCTGAAGGCTTGTTGAGCACGATCAGCGCCTTGTCCTCATAAACGATAGCTGCCTCCAGACGCTCGAGCAGACCTTGCGCCAACGGCACGACCTCATCACGCTCGGCCAGCCGCAGCGGCGGCACGCGCACCATATCGCCGACCTGAAGCTTGTATTCGGGTTTAATCCGCCCTTTATTAACCCGCACCTCGCCCTTACGCAGGATGCGGTAGATCAATGTCTTGGGCACACCCTTGAGCTGAGTGCGAAGGAAGTTATCAATGCGCTGGCCGGCAAGCTCCGGCGGGACCTCAAGCAATTGCACGCCTGTGGTCTGAGAAGGGGTATTGGTCATCGGCGAATGGTATCAATTTTCATGCAATTGAAGCACTTAAACATTACTGTTATAGTCACGTGCGCCGCCAAAAGCGGCCAGGTCCGAGGAAGCGTGTGAAACAGCTATCCCTGACCGGAATATGTTTGAGGACGTGAGGCCGTCCGACGCACCCTCTCTCAAGTAGCGACGAGGTTGCGAAACAAGCCTAGAAGACATGATGCGTGCCCCCTCTTTTGGGCAATCGCGATAATCGAAAACCCGCTCCCTGGATTCTGCGAGCGGCACCCGATTTTCAACGTATGCGTGTTGGGTCGAGATGCACAGCATCGGATTGCGTAGCAAAGGCTTACACAGACGTTTCATTCCGTCCGCTACCGATGCCTGATTCCTCCTCCCTAAGCATTGCTGCTGTTTACAGCAAGCAGGAGACGTCGTCGCGACGCCGGCCCAACTGGCCTCACATCGCTGGACACTGGAATGCCTGACAAGCATTCCTGACGCACCTGACACCGACCGCGAGAGTCGTGTGTGCCGAACGCCGTTTCCGGACGCCACGGAAGCCGACGGTACTACATGAAAAGAATGCTGATTAACGCAACCCAACCCGAAGAGTTGCGTGTTGCACTGGTCGACGGCCAGCGACTGTTCGACCTGGATATCGAATCCGGGGCACGCGAACAGAAGAAAGCCAACATCTATAAAGGCAAGATCACCCGCGTCGAAGCCAGCCTTGAAGCCGCCTTCGTCGATTTCGGCGCAGAACGCCACGGTTTTCTGCCGCTCAAGGAAATTTCCCGCGAATACTTTTCCAAAGCCCCTGAAGGCCGCGTCAACATCAAGGACGTCCTGAAAGAAGGCCAGGAAGTCATCGTCCAGGTCGAAAAGGAAGAGCGTGGCAACAAGGGCGCCGCCCTGACCACCTTCATCAGCCTGGCTGGCCGCTACCTCGTACTGATGCCGAACAACCCGCGCGCCGGCGGCATTTCGCGACGCATCGAAGGCGAGGAACGCAACGAACTGCGTGAAGCGCTGAACGGCATCAACGTCCCGGCCGACATGGGCCTGATCGTGCGTACCGCTGGCCTCGGCCGCTCCAGCGAAGAGCTGCAGTGGGACCTCGATTACCTGGTGCAGCTCTGGAGCGCCGTCAAGGAAGCCTCCCTGGACCGCCCTGCCCCATTCCTGATTTATCAGGAATCCAATGTCATCATCCGGGCCATTCGCGACTACCTGCGCCAAGACATCGGCGAAGTGCTAATCGACAGCATCGATGCCCAGGAAGAAGCCCTGAGCTTCATCCAACAGGTAATGCCGCAGTACGCCAGCAAGATCAAGCTGTACGAAGACAGCGTGCCGCTGTTCAACCGTTTCCAGATCGAAAGCCAGATCGAGACCGCATTCCAGCGTGAAGTGAAGCTGCCATCCGGCGGCTCCATCGTCATCGACCCGACCGAAGCACTGGTGTCTATCGACATCAACTCGGCGCGCGCTACCAAGGGCTGCGATATCGAGGAAACCGCGCTGCAGACCAACCTGGAAGCCGCCGAGGAAATCGCTCGTCAGCTGCGCCTGCGCGACATCGGCGGCCTGATCGTCATCGATTTCATCGACATGACTCCAGCCAAGAACCAGCGCGCCGTGGAAGAAAAAGTCCGCGAAGCTCTGGAGGCCGACCGCGCCCGCATTCAGGTAGGTCGCATCTCGCGCTTCGGCTTGCTGGAAATGTCTCGCCAGCGCCTGCGTCCGTCGCTGGGCGAAACCAGCGGCATCGTCTGCCCGCGCTGCAAGGGTCAGGGCATCATCCGTGACGTCGAGTCGCTGTCGCTGGCCATCCTGCGCCTGATCGAAGAAGAAGCCCTGAAGGACCGCACCGCCGAGATCCGTGCGCGCGTGCCATTCCAGGTTGCAGCTTTCCTGCTTAATGAAAAGCGCAACGCCATCACCAAGATTGAGCTGCGCACACGTGCACGCATCTTCATCCTGCCGGACGACCATCTGGAAACGCCGCATTTCGAAGTTCAACGCCTGCGCGACGACAGCCCAGAAATAATGGTGGGCCAGGCCAGCTATGAGATGAACCCGACCGAAGTCGAAGAGCCTCAGCCGGTCAGCTCCACCCGCACTCTGGTGCGCCAGGAAGCGGCGGTAAAAACCGCACCACAGCGTACAACTCCTGCGCCGATAGCCAGCCCTGCGCCTGCTGCTTCCGCCGCTCCTGCTGCGTCTGTTGCCCCCGCTCAGGAGCCGAGCCTGTTCAAGGGCCTGGTCAAATCTCTGGTCGGTCTTTTTGCCGGCAAGCAGGAAGAGCCCGCCGTCGAAGTCGAGAAGAAGCCTGCAAGCAATCGCCCGCAGCGCAACGATGAGCGCCGCACCGGTCGCCAGCAGAATCGCCGCCGCGACTCGCGTGGCGCTCGTGATGAGGAGCGTAAGCCTCGGGAAGAACGCGCACCACGTGAAGAGCGCCAGCCTCGTGAAGAGCGTCAGCCGCGCCCGCCTCGTGAAGAGCGCAAGCCACGCGAGCCGCGCGAAACCCAGGAAGTCACCAACAACGAAAGCACGGCACAACCGCAGCCACGCCGCGAACGCGCAGCACGCGAAGATCGTCAGCCACGGGAAGAGCGCAAGCGCGAGCTACGTGCGCCGATCGACGAACTCGATCAGTCCACCCCCGCCGTGAGCGAAGAGAGCAGCGAGCGCAAACCGCGTCCGCCGCGTGAAGAGCGTAAGCCTCGCGCAGAACAGGTTGCCAACGAGGAAGTCGTGCAGCAGGGCGAAGAAGTCCAGGAAGGCGCTAACGACGACCAGGATTCGACCGAAGGCAGCGACCGCCCACGTCGCCGCTCCCGTGGCCAGCGTCGCCGCAGCAATCGTCGTGATCGCCAGCGCGATGCCAATGGCAACGAGATCGAAAACGAAAACGAAAACGAAGCAGAGATTGGCAACGTCAGCGAAAGCAATGCACCGGTTAAATCCGAGCAGGTAGCCATCGCGTCAACCGTAGCAGCCCTGGCCGCTGAAACTGCTGAAACCTTGACTGAAGCTCCATCCGCACCAGCAGTCGATGCTGAAGTAGTGACTCAAGAGACTCCCCTTGCGCCTGTTGAAGCTACTGAAGTCAAGCAGGAAGCAGTAGTCGAGGCACCGACTGAAGTCGCAGCAGAGACTCACGAGGCGCCTGCGGTCGTGGCTCAACCTTTTGCTGCAGCGCAAGAACCAGAGCAGGTTGCCAGCACGCCCACGCCTGTTGTCGAAGAGCCCACAGCAGTTGTCGCTGAGCCTGCTCCAGCCGTTGAAGCTCAGCCCGCTGCTCCGGCATCGAGCCTGACGCCTTCGGGTCGCGCTCCCAACGACCCGCGGGAAGTGCGTCGCCGTCGCCGCGAAGAAGAACGTCTGGCCAAGGAAGCTGCTGAAAAAGCTGCCGCCGAGGCACAGACCGCTGCTGAACAACCTCTGGCCAGCCCGGAGATCGTTGCTGCAGACCCTGCCGCAGAACAGCCGCAGGTCGAGCAGTCGCAGGAAGCCCCGGTCAGCCGCGCGGAAAACGCTTCTTCCGAGCCGGCTGAACAGCCAACTGGCGACGTCGAGACACCTGCCAGTGAGCCCGCAACTGCAGGCGAAGAGGAAAAAGGCAGCGAGCCTGACAGCGATGAAAATCGCCAACGCTGATACATGCCGCTGACAGGGATGCCCGGCATCCCACATGAAAACAAAACCCCGCCTCAGTGCGGGGTTTTGTTTTCATGTGCCAGGAAAAATGCTTAGCCGCTCGGCTTAACCAACCAGATTGGCAATCGACCTAGCCCATGTTTGCCATCTCATTGCCAGCAGTCGAAGATGTGGTTCGCTGCCCATACAAGCTCCCAAGCAAGGCCCTTAGATGAACCTGTCACTGTCCACTCGCTACGCATTCTTCACCGGCTGCGTGCTGACCACGCTGCTTAGTCTGCCCTGGCTCAACAGCTTGTGGCCACTGACCCTGATCGCCGCCGCCTTCAGCCTCATCGGCATCAATGATCTGCTGCAAACGCGTCAATCCATCCGCCGCAACTATCCCATTCTCGGCAATATGCGCTATCTGATCGAGGCGATCCGCCCTGAGATCCGCCAGTACCTGCTGGAAAGCGATAGCGATCCCCTGCCCTTTTCACGCGCTCAGCGTTCGCTGGTTTATGCGCGGGCGAAGAATCAGGTTTCCGACAAGGCCTTCGGCACCCTGACCGATGTCTACGGTACGGGATTCGAGTTCATCAGCCATTCGATAAAAACCGTGGCGCACAGCGATCCGCAGAACTTTCGCGTAAGCATCGGCGGCCCCCAGTGCAGCCAGCCCTATAGCGCCTCGATCTTCAATATCTCCGCCATGAGCTTCGGCTCACTCAGCGCCAACGCCATCCGCGCACTCAATCGCGGCGCACACATGGGCAACTTCGCCCATGACACCGGCGAGGGCAGCATCAGCCCCTACCATCGCGAGCATGGCGGCGACTTGATCTGGGAACTGGGCAGTGGCTACTTCGGCTGCCGCGACGAACAAGGTGCATTCGACCCGCAGCGTTTCGCCGAGCAGGCGCGCCAACCGCAAGTAAAGATGATCGAGATCAAGCTTTCCCAAGGCGCCAAACCCGGCCACGGTGGCATCCTGCCCAGGCACAAGATAACCGGGGAAATCGCCGCAACGCGTGGCGTGCCGATGGACCGCGATTGCGTGTCACCTTCCAGCCACAGCAGCTTTTCCACACCACTGGAGCTGCTCGCCTTCATTGCCCAGTTACGCGAACTCAGCAACGGCAAACCCGTGGGTTTCAAGCTGTGCCTGGGTCACCCCTGGGAATTCATGGCCATCGCCAAGGCCATGCTGCAGACCGGCATTCTTCCAGACTTCATCGTCATCGACGGCAAGGAAGGCGGCACCGGAGCCGCACCGCTGGAGTTCACCAACCATATGGGTGTACCGCTGCGTGAAGGCCTGCTGTTCGTTCACAACACCCTGGTGGGCCTGAACCTGCGCGAACACATCAAGCTGGGCGCCAGTGGCAAGATCGTCAGCGCCTTCGATATCGCCAGCGTACTGGCCATCGGTGCTGATTGGGCCAACTCGGCGCGCGGTTTCATGTTTGCCATCGGCTGCATTCAGTCGCAGAGCTGCCACACCAATAAATGCCCAACCGGAGTTGCCACCCAAGACCCGCTGCGTCAGCGGGCGCTGGTGGTGCCGGATAAAGCCGAGCGGGTTTACAACTACCATCGCAACACGCTCCAAGCGCTGTCGGAGATGCTCGCCGCCGCCGGGCTCGAGCACCCCTCGCAGCTGGAGGCCAAACACTTGGTGCGGCGTATCTCCGCAACCCAGATCAGCCTGCTCTCCCAGCTGCATGTTTTCCTCGAGCCCGGCGCATTGCTGCATGAGAACCCGGAAGGCGACTTCTATCCGAAGATGTGGGAGATGGCTCAAGCGGAAAGTTTCGCACCTCGGGTGGGGTGACCGCCCGGCCCGAAGCTCTAGATGACGTTCGGCTCGATTTCCAGCTCGACCCCAAAGCGGGCTGCGATATCCATCTGAATGCGCTGCGCCAGCAGCAGGATCTGCAGCCCACTGGCTTCACCGTGGTTGACTAAAACCAGGGCCTGCAGGCTATGTACAGCCGCATCGCCTTCGCGAAAACCCTTCCAGCCAGCTTGCTCGATCAGCCAGCCGGCAGCGAGTTTGACCTGGCCATCGCACTGGGGATAGGCCACCAGCTCCGGATACCGCTGGCGCAACTCAGCGGCCTGGACCGGCGATACCAGAGGGTTTTTGAAGAAGCTGCCGGCATTGCCCAGCACCTGTGGATCAGGCAACTTTTCCCGGCGAATGGCACACACGGCGTCACTGACATCGCGTGGCGTCGGCTGCTCAGCACCCATCTGCTGCAGGCGCTGGCGCAGGGGACCGTACTCCAGCCGCAAGCGCGCAGTGCGCTGCAAAGCGAAACGCACCCGCAGGATGACGAAGCGTCCCGCCTGCCGCTTGAACAGGCTGTCGCGATAAGCGAAGGCGCAAGCCGCTGCATCGAATTCACAGAGCTCGCCGCTGGTGCGATCGAGCGCAGTTAAACCGGCGAAGACATCGCTGATCTCCACCCCATAGGCGCCGACATTCTGGATTGGAGCTGCACCTACGGTGCCGGGAATCAGGCTCAGATTCTCCAGACCCGCCAGGCCCAGCTCCAAGCTATGCAGTACGAAGGGATGCCAGGGCTCGCCGGCCTCTGCCTCCAGCAGCACCTGCTCACCATCGTCGGCGAGCACACGAATGCCACGGCTATTCAGGCGCAGCACCAGCGCTTCAACGTCCCGGGTCAGCAACAGGTTACTGCCCCCGCCGAGCACGCGCAGTGGGACGCCGAGACGCTGCGCTGCCGCAAGCGCCTCGCGTACCTCGTTGTCGTCACAGGCTTCGGTAAAGTAGCGCGCACGAACATCAACGCCAAAGGTGTTGAACGGCCGGAGCGAGCGATTTTCTTCGATGAGCAAGCTCAAAGGCGCGCCTTGATTTCGTTCAGTAACGCGGCGCTGGCCTGTTCAACCAGATCCAGCACATCTTCGAAGCCGTCATCGCCACCGTAGTAAGGGTCAGGCACGGCATCGCGCGCCAGCCCGTAGCGCTTCAGGAACAGATCTAACTCAGCGCGAGCATCGGTCGGCTGCATCTGCCGCAAGTGCGCAAGGTTGTCGTTATCCATGGCCAGAATCAGATCGAAGTCGTGAAAGTCTTCAGCACTGACCTGGCGCGCTCGCAACGGCTCGAGGTCATAGCCACGAAGGCTCGCGAACTGACAGCTGCGGCTATCCGGCGACTTGCCCCGATGCCAGTCAGCAGTGCCGGCGGAGTCAATATGAATCCGCTGCTCAAGGCCGGCGGCCTGAACCTGATGCCGGAATACAGCCTCGGCGGTGGGTGAACGGCAGATATTGCCCAAGCAAACAAACAGAACCTTCACACTCATGCTCCCAACAGACTGCGGACACGCTGCAAGTCTTCAGCTGTATCAACCCCGGCCGGTGGTGCTTCGATGGCGTCGGCCACATGAATCCGCTGACCGTGCCAAAGCGCACGCAGCTGCTCCAGGCACTCGGTGCTTTCCAGCCAGCAGGGGCCCCAGGCGACGAAGTCAGCCAGGAAACCGGCACGGTAGGCATAGATTCCGATGTGGCGGCGATAGGGCACGCCTTGCGGAAGCGCAGCACAATCCTGAGCGAAGTCGTCCCTCGCCCAGGGCAATGGCGCACGGCTGAACGTCAGCGCCAGGCCATGGATGTCGCTGAGCACCTTGACCACATTGGGGTTGAACAAGAGCTGGGCGTCTTCCAGCGGCTCAGCCAGAGTCGCGATAGATGCTTCCGGATGTGCCGCCAGGTTGGCCGCCACCTGATCGATCACTGCCGGCGGAATCATCGGCTCGTCACCCTGCACGTTGACCACAATGGCATCCGCAGCCAGGCCCAATGCCGCCGCCACTTCGGCCAGACGATCGGTTCCGGATTCGTGATCGGGCCGGGTCAGCAGCACTTCGGCGCCAAACTCGGCACAGGCCGCGACGATCCGTGCATCATCGGTCGCCACTACCACCCGCTGCGCCGCGCTTTTGCATGCCTGCTCCCAGACATGGCGAATCATCGGCTTGCCGGCGATATCCTGAAGAGGTTTGCCCGGCAGGCGGCTGGATGCATAACGCGCCGGAATCACCACGATGAAGGGTGGATTCATTTATCGAGCCGCTCGTCCACGTCCAGGGTGCGGGCTTCGCCTTCGAGCATAACCGGGATGCCGTCGCGTACCGGGAAGGCCATGGCATCGACCTTGCAAATCAGTTCAGACTTGTCGTCAGCCAGCTTTAGCGGGCCCTTGCACAAGGGGCAGGCAAGAATATCGAGCAATTTAGTATCCATGGGCGGTCCTTGGATGCAGCCGAGCGCAGCGGACAACGCGAGCGGCTCAGGAAGATTAGGGCAGCAAGCGGTCCAGCTGGGTATCGAACCAAGTCACGAAGGCTGCCGACGGCTCGGCCTGGACCTGCAGATAACTCCAGCCTGGCAGCGCGAATGCCCGGCATTTGACCGCATCCTTCTCAGTCATCACCAGCGGTAGCGCGGGGCTGAAACTTAGCTGCTCCTGGCTATAGCGGGCATGATCAACGAAGGGATGCGGAATCGGTCGCCAGTGTAGCGTCTCAAGCGTAGTGAAGAAACGCTGTGGATTGCCGATACCGGCCACCGCGTGCAGCTGCTGATCCGGCGGGAAGTGGTCCAGTGGCCAGGCGTCGCCGCTGACCAGTTCTATCAGCCGCGATGGTCGCAGGGTGAAGCCATAACCTTCAGCGCTGTCGACGTCGGCGCCGTTGAACAGCACAGCATCTACGGACTGCAATCTGTCGGCAGGCTCACGCAACGGACCGGCCGGCAGGCAGCGCTGGTTGCCAAGCCCGCGCGCAGCGTCAATCAATACCAGCTCCAAGTCTCGGGCAAGCTGGTAATGCTGCAGGCCATCATCGGACAGGACCAGATCCAGCGGCTCGCTTTCGAGCAGTGCGCGAACGGCACGCGCACGATCCGGATCGATCACCAGCGGCACTCCGGTGCGCTGCACGATCAACAACGGCTCGTCGCCCGCCTCCGCTGCCGAATGTTCGGGCAGCACACGCCAGGGATATGAAGGGGGCCGAGCTCCATAGCCACGACTGACCACACCGACCTTCAACCCACGTCGGCGACAGTGTTCGATCAGCCAGAGGATCAGCGGCGTCTTGCCGGTGCCGCCGACCGTGATATTGCCCACCACGATGACCGGCACCGGTGCCCGATAGCTGTCGCTATCACCGGCTAGAAACCTCCGGCGTTTAGCCATGACCACACTTCGGTAGAGGGCTTCCAGCGGAGCGAGCAAGGACAGAGCGGGATGCCCTTCATACCAGGCGCGCTGCAGGCGATCGACGATTGCCATCAGGGCTCCGGCTGGGCCTCGACAGTGGTGATGCGCAGTTGCGCAAAACCCAGCTTGCCGGCAGCGTCCATCGCCGTAACCACCGCCTGATGCGGCGCCTTGCCGTCGGCACTGATGACCAGCGGCAGGCTGGTATCACCGCCCGACTCCTTGCTGAGTGCGGCCATCAGGGTCTTGAGGTCATGACTGATCAGCGGGTTGCCGTTGAGGCTGAAATGCCCCTCGACATCCACCAATACTTCCAGCTGCCGGTTTTCGGCCTGCGGCGGCGTGCCGCTGGCGGCTTCCGGCAGCTCGACCTTGAGCTGGGTTTCACGGGTAAAGGTGGTGGTAACCACGAAGAACAGCAGCAGGATGAACACCACGTCGATCAGCGGTGCCAGGCCGATATCGACGTTCTCCCGCGCCCTGCGCCTGAACTTCACGCCTTGCCCTCACCGAGATCGACATCGCGGTCGCCCTGTACCACCTCGACCAGCTTGATGGCTTCCTGCTCCATGCCGACCACCAGTTCCTCAACGCGACGTGTTAGGAAGCGATGGAAGAACAGAGCAGGAATGCCAACCATCAACCCCGCCGCGGTGGTGATCAGCGCCTTGGAAATGCCCGATGCGAGCAACGATGCATTAGCCATGCCCGAGCCCATGAAGGCGCTGAAGATCTCGATCATGCCGAGCACCGTACCAAGCAGGCCGAGCAGTGGTGCGATGCCCGCAATGGTGCCAAGCGCGTTGAGGTAGCGTTCAAGATCATGAATCACTCGCGCCGCAGCTTCCTCGATGCACTCCTTCATGATTTCGCGGCCATGTTTTGAGTTGGCCAGCCCCGCTGCCAGAATTTCACCAAGCGGCGAATCGGCGCGCAGCTCCTTGAGTTTCTGGTTGCTGAGCTTCTTGTCCTTGATCCACTTCCATACCTGCCCGAGCAGGTGCGGCGGCGTCACGCGGCTCGGCCGCAGAGTCCACAACCGCTCGGCGACGATGCCTGCCGCAGCAATGGAACACAGAATGATGGGCAGCATGATCCAGCCGCCCGCTTTGACAAGCTCCCACACGAGATGTATCCCCCTCGAAAAAGTGGCGCAACTCTAGCATAGGAGCGATAACTCGCCGACGGCGCCGGTTCTCATTTTTCCCGCCAGAATCGTCGCTCGCCACGCAAGCCCTGAGCCGGCTCGAAGCGGCCAAGGCGAATCCTGATGGCGCCCCGTTCGGCGGTATCGTGAAGCATCACACCCGAAGCCTGTAGACGCCGGAGCACATCCGGATGCGGATGGCCGAATGCGTTGTGCAAGCTGCGAGAAACCAACGCATCCCGGGCGTCAACTGCCTTGATAAAAGACGCCGAGGATGAACTGCGACTGCCGTGGTGCGGCAGCAACAGCCAGTGCGCGGCGATCTCCATGTTACTGGTCTGCAGTGCCTCCTCGGTAGGCTTGTCAATATCCCCTGTGAGCAGCAGCCGCTCGCCACCCGCCTCGACCAGCAACACGCAAGAAGCTTGATTGCCATTACGCGCGCCCGACCATTGCCAGAGTACGAAATGCACGCCGTCCCACTCCCAGCGCTCGCCGGAACGGCAGCTTTCCGCCTGCAGCGATGCCGGTAGCCTTTGCGGCTCGCCACTGATGACCCGCGGCGGGGGCATATGTCGCTGAATCGCCTCGGCGCCACCGGCATGATCGCTGTCGGCATGACTGAGCAGCAGTAGATCCAGCCCCTGCAGCCCGAGCGCCCGCATCGAGGGGAACACCACCCGCTCGCCGATATCGAAATCGCCGTAACGCGGCCCGGCATCGTAGAGCAGCGCATGCTCACGGGTCCGCACCAGCACCGCCAACCCTTGGCCAACATCCAGCACCCAGACCTCCGCATGCCCGTTTGGCGGCCGCTCGGTCGGAGGAAACAGCAAAGGCGTCAGCAGTACCAAGCCAAAGGCCCTGAAGGGTACGCCTGCAGGCAGTAGAAGCAGCAGAATACCCAGCGCCACCAACATCCAGCACCAAAGCGGCAGGCCCGCCGCGAGCCAGGCTGGCTGCCAGTCAGCCAGCACCTCCAGCATGGCAAACAGCACCACTAGCAAGCCGCCGGCTGACCACAGCAGCCCCTCGCCAATAGCCGGCAACCACAGCAGTGCGGTGCCCAGCAGAGACAGAGGCACGATCACCGCACCCACCAGCGGCACGGCGAACAAATTGCCCAGCGGCCCACTTATACTCACCGGCAGGCCCAGGGCCAGAAGCGCTGGCAACAGCCCCAGAGCCATGCACCATTGCGCACGCCCCAAGGCATACCACCAGTTCCAGATACCGAGTCGGCCACGGAAGATCAGCGCCAGCAGCGCCACTGCCGCAAACGACAGCCAGAAACCCGACTGCAAACTCACCAGTGGCTCGATTAGCAGCACGGCGTTAAAAGCCGCCAGCAACGGTAGCCAGACGCCCAGATGACGAAAGCGCAGGCGCCAAAGCAGCACCAGCGCTACCATCAGGCAGGCACGCTGGACCGGCACCTCGAAACCCGCCAGCCAGCCATACCCAAGCGCACCCAACAGCGCTAGCGCGCATGCGCAGGGCAACCAGGGCAGACGTGCTGGCCACAGCCCCCAGCGCGCCAGCAGCAACACCAAGCCATAGAGCAAGCCGGCAAGCATGCTTACGTGCTGGCCGGAAATCACCATCAGGTGAATGGTCCCCGTGTCCTGCAGGGTGCGCCAGTCTGCCGTAGTTAGCCCGCTGGCATCGCCCACCACCAACGCTGCGATGGCACCCGCGCGGCCCTGCGCCTCGACAGCTACCAGGCGCTGGCGCAATCGGTCGCGCCAAGCCTGCTGACCTGCGGCAGCAGCTGTCCGCTCACCGGCCTTGACCGTCCCGTTGGCACCGATCCGGCCGGCTAGCAACCAAGCTTCATAATCGAAGGAATGGGGATTGACCAGGCCGCGTGGCCGTTTCAATTTGGCTGCCACTCGCCAGCGCTCTCCGGCCTGCAACTTCGGCCCGCCGTACCAGGCCAGGCGCACGCGCGATGGCAGGCCGGCATGCCGCGAGGTGATGTCCACCAGCTCGAAGCGCACCACGCGATCACGAGTGTCCGGCAAGCCGACTACCCGTCCTTCCAGCCAGAATGTTCGTCCATCAAGGTCTTTCGGCAGGCGATCATCCAACGCCCACTGCGCGCTCAGGCACGCCCAGACAAGTCCGAAGAAGAAAAAGGCCAGCCCTCGGTAACGTGTCGGCAACATTGCCAGACCGACCACGAACATGAGCGGCAGCGCCCACATGGGTGGCAGCTGCGGTAGAAATCGCAGCAGTAGGAGGCCTGCCGCCAGCGCCAGCATCGCTGTACGCATTGCATCTCCCCGGAGTCCGTTCCAGAGCGGTAGACGCGGACCGATGAAGCTCGGGCCGTCCACTGCGGAGGTTTCGACATCCAGTCGAAACCTCCGCAGTGTATATCTAATGTCACAAACTGCTGGCAGGACCGGGTCTCGTTTCAGGCATAATCACGAAGCTTAAGCCCGTCAGAGACCCCTCATGCCGCGTCGTTTTTTCAAACGCTACATGCCGCACCCAGATCGTATAAAGGAGAACAAGTCCCTACGGTTTCTGGGCACGCTGATCCATGATCCCAACCTCTGGCATCTCAACCGTCATTCCGTATCCCGCGCCATGGCCATTGGTCTCTTCTGGGCGATGATCCCGATGCCCATGCAGATGCTCGTGGCAGCAGCCTGCGCCTTGCCCGCACGTGCCAACCTGCCGATTGCAGTTGGCCTGGTCTGGCTGACCAACCCACTGACAATGCCGCCAGTGTTCTACTGCAACTACAAGGTAGGCACCTGGCTGATGGACACACCCGCCGTAAGCATGCCGGATGAACTGACTCTGGCCTGGGTCAGCCAGCTGCTGCAGAGCCACTGGCAACCGCTCTATCTCGGCTCTTTGGTCATGGCTATCGTTTTTTCGGTGCTTGGCTATGCGGGCACACAGGGATACTGGCGCTGGTGGGTGGGACGCAGTTGGCGTCAGCGCCGTAACGACCGTCGCTAAGCGTTTTTGTCACTCGTACCGCAAAGCCTCCGCCGGCTGCGTCTGCGCAGCACGCCAGGCTGGATATAGCGTTGCGAGAAAGCTTAGTGCAAGGGCCGCGAGCGTCACCAGCAAAACGTCTTCCAGGCGCAGCTCGGATGGCAGGGTGCTGATGAAGTAAACGTCAGAGCTGAAGATATGCTGCCCAGATACATTTTCCAGCCAGCCCACCAGTGCACTGACATTCAATGCGCCCAATACCCCCAGCAGAGTCCCGATCAAGGTGCCGATCAGACCGATGATGCTGCCCTGCACCATGAAGATCGCCATGATCTGCCGCGGCGTGGCGCCTAATGTGCGCAGAATGGCGATATCGGCGCGCTTGTCAGCTACCACCATGATCAGGGTCGCGATGATATTGAAAGCCGCCACCGCCACGATCAGCAGCAACAGCAAGCCAATCATGGTCTTCTCCATCTTCATCGCGCTGAACAGGCTGCCCTGGGTTAGTGACCAATCCTCGCTCCGGTAGCCATCGCCCAATTGCAGAGCCAGTTCCGCGGCGATTTCCGGCGCCCGGTACAGGTCGGCCAGACGCACTCGCACACCATCAACCTGTTCCGGCTGCCAGCGCAAAATACCTGCCGCATCTACACGATGGATGATCGCCAGACTGCCATCGAGCTCGGCGCCCACCTTGAACACCCCAACCACGTTCAGGCGCTGCATGCGCGGCGTGATGCCACCTGGGGTGTCGCTGACCTCGGGTACGATAACCGTAAGCTTGTCGCCCAGTTTCAGACCGAAGCGACGTGCTGTCATCAGCCCGATAATCACGCCGGCCTCACCCGGCTTCAGGTCTTCGAGGCGGCCCGCAACCATCTTCTCAGCAAGGGTCGAAACCTCCGCTTCGGCCTGCGGATCGATCCCGTTGATTTCCACCGGCTGCATGCTGCCCCTGAAGGAGAGCATGCCTTCGAGCTGGGTAATGGGTGCAGCGCCCAACACAGCTGGATGTGCCACAACGCCCTCTGCGACCGAAGCCCAGTCATCGAGCGGCTGCCCTTCGCTCTTGACCACTGCATGGGGAATCATGCCGAGAATCCGCTCGCTCATTTCGCGCTGAAAGCCGTTCATAACCGACAGCACCATGATCATCGCCAGCACACCCAGCGACAGGCCGATCATTGAGGTCAATGATATGAACGAGATGAAATGGTTGCGGCGCTTGGCCCGCGTGTAGCGGCTGCCAATGAAGATGCTGAGTGGTCTGAACATCAGCCAGCCACCAGCCGGCCATCTTCCAGGCGCAGGATATGATCCATCTGCCCCGCCAGTTGCGGGTCGTGAGTCACCACGAGAAAGGCCGTGCGCAACGAGGTGCTCAGCTCCAACATCAGGTCCTGAATGCCCTGCGCCGTGTGGTGATCGAGGTTGCCCGTTGGCTCGTCGAGCAGCACCAGCGCCGGCCGGTTGGCCAGGGCTCGTGCGATCGCTACACGCTGGCGCTCGCCGCCGGACAGCTCGGCCGGCTTATGCGCCATCCGGTGGCCCAAGCCGACCCGCTGCAGCAACTCGGTGGCCCGTGCACGTGCTTCGGGTATCGGAGTCTTGCTGATCAACAGCGGCATGCAGACGTTTTCCAGCGCGGTGAATTCGGCCAGCAAGTGGTGGAACTGATAAACGAAGCCCAGCGCACGGTTGCGCAGCAGGCCGCGGTCTTTCTCGCTCAACGCAGAAAGCTCCTCGCCCGCCAGCCAGACACTGCCCTCGCTGGGCGTATCAAGCCCGCCGAGCAGATTGAGCAGCGTGCTCTTGCCAGAGCCCGAGCTACCAACGATGGCCACGCGCTGGCCGGGGTACAGCTCCAGCTGCAGACCGGAAAGCACGCTTACCGATTCCGGCCCCTGCTCGTAGCGCTTGCCGAGATCACGGCAGCTCAACACCGCAGCATCCAGCGAAGACCTCTCATTCATAATCTGCTCACTCATAACGTAGCGCCTCGGCTGGCTGGGTACGAGCCGCGCGCCATGCCGGGTAAAGGGTGGCGAGAAAACTCAGGACGAGCGCCGCGACACACACCTGAATTACATCCGCGGCCATCAGCCGCGACGGCAGGTAGTCGATGAAATACACATCGGCGCTGAGAAACTTGTGCCCAATCAGGCGCTCCAGAGCGGCAATCCAGCCGCTTACATTGAGCGCGGCGAAAATCCCGAGTAAGGCGCCCACGATCGTGCCGACGACGCCGATGACCGTGCCCTGAACCATGAAGATCGCCATGATCTGACGCGGTGTTGCTCCGAGGGTACGCAGGATGGCGATATCCCCGCGCTTGTCCGTCACCACCATGACCAACGTCGAGATGATATTGAACGCCGCCACCGCCACTATCAGCAGCAGTAACAAACCGATCATGGCCTTCTCCATGCGAATCGCCTGGTAGAGATTGCCGTGAGTGCGGGTCCAGTCGCGCGAATAGAAGTCATCACCCAGCTCCCTGGCCAGCACAGCGGCAATGGCAGGCGCCTGGAACAGGTCGTCGAAGCGCAGTCGCAAGCCCTGTACCTGATCGGGCTTCCAGCGATGCAGACGAGCCATATCGGTGATATTGGCCATGGCCACGTAACCGTCGATTTCGCCGGCGCCGACATGGAAGATGCCTTGCACGGTAAAACGCTTCATACGCGGAAACACACCTGCTGGCGTCACCGTCACTTCAGGCGCGACAAAGGTGATCTTGTCGCCGACACCTACGCCAAGCTTGGTCGCCGCCCGGTCACCAATAACGATGCCAAATTCGCCAGGCGCAAGGCTCGCCAGCGATCCTTCACGAAAGAATTGATCAATGATCGATACCTGCGGCTCAAGCTCGGGCTCCACAGCATTGATCAGGATCTTGGTGACTTGCCCGCGATGGGTCAGCAACCCCTGCATCTGGATAAAGGGCGCCACCGCGATAACCTGCGGATGTTCACGCAGCTGCTGCCCCAGAGCTTGCCAATCGTCGATGGGCAACGGGCTTTCCACTGTCGCGTGCGGCACCATGCCTAGCACGCGGGTGCGCATTTCGTGATCAAAACCGTTCATCACCGATAGCACGACGATCATCACCAGCACACCCAGTGCGAGCCCGATCATCGACGTGAAGGAAATGAAAGAAACGAAGAGGCCACGACGCCTGGCGCTGGTATAGCGCGCTCCGATATAAACGGGCAGCGGTCTGAACATAAATCGATGGATTCGCTTTCGCTGGCGGGAAAATAACAAGCTGAATGACGTTCTCAGACGGCCTGATACACTCAAGCCATTACTGCAGCCCAGGGACCGACATGTCCACAGAAGATACTGAAGATCGCCGCGAATACTATCGTATCGAGGATATGATCGCACTGGAAATCCTCCCCACCGAAGACCCGGAAGTAAACGCCGGCGAGAGTCCCAGCCGGCTGTTCGACCTGCTTGGCGAACTGCATCAAATGGACTTTGAAGCCCAATACCTGCTGCGCCAGATAAGCGAGCAGAACCGTACGCTGGCCAACTACCTGAAGGTGCAGAACCGGCGTATCGACCTGCTGGGCCAGGCGCTTGCCCAGGGTTTGGTGAAAGACATCGGCCCAACGCGCGAGGTCGGCCTGTCCGAAGGCGGACTCAATTTCCTCTACGATCAGCCGCTTGCGCAGGACTCCACCTGGATGCTCAAGATGGTTCTGATGCCTCAGGGCCTCGGGATGATGCTGAAGGCGCGTGTGGTCAGCTGCCATGCGTACGGTGACGGGCAATTTGCGATCAGCACAACCTTCGAAGCGTTGACTGATGCACAACGGCAGCTGCTCGCTAGACATATCCTGCAGAAGCAGGCGACTGAACGGCGCCTGGCTCGTGAAAATCTGCAAGGAACCTGACATGCGCCCTCTGCTTGTACCTTTTCTAATGCTCGCCCTCAGCTTTCCCGCGCACGCGGACCTCATTCACATCCCGGTTGGTCAGCAAGGTGCCAGCGATATCGCCATGCCCAGCCGTGGAGAATCAAAGACGCAAGTACTCCACCGATTCGGCCTGGCCGATGAGGAACACCCCGCCGTCGGCCAGCCGCCTATCACGCGATGGGATTACCGGACATTCTCTGTGTATTTTGAAGGCAACCGCGTGATCAACAGCGTTGTGCATCACCAGCGCGCCAATTCATTGGAAAGAGACGCACAACTGTGACTCTGATCTACGGTCATCGCGGCGCCAAGGGTGAAGCCCCAGAAAATACCCTGGCCAGCTTCCAGCAATGCCTCGCCCACGGCGTGACCCGCTGCGAACTTGATCTGCATCTGTCGAAAGACGGCGAACTGATGGTGATCCACGACCCAACCCTCAAACGCACCACGGGGCGGCGCGGCAAGGTAGTGGAACACGATGCTGCCGATCTGGTGCGCTATGACGCTCGCCACAGCGGCCCGGACTGGAAACAACCCTGCCCCATTCCACGGCTATCGGAACTGTTCGAGAAGTGCGAGTTCGAGCATTGGCAGCTGGAAGTCAAAAGCGCTTCACGGGTCCGCGCTGCCCGGACGGTACTGGCGATCAAGGCGCTTGCTGAGCAGTACGGGCTACTGGAGCGCATCACCATCACCTCTGGCTCGCGGGAAGTGCTACGTGCGCTAAAGCGGCTGACACCGGAAATTGCCTGTGGGCTGGTTGCAGAATATACCTGGCTCGACCCGCTGAAAGTGGCCAAGCAATACAATTGCCAGTTGCTGGCATTGAAGTGGACGCTATGCACCCCTGAGCGCCTTACCAAGGCCCAGGCTCAGGGACTGCATGTTTCCGTTTGGACAGTGAACGATCCTGCACTGATGCGCCGCCTCGCCGATTTCGGCGTTGACAGCATCATCACCGACTTCCCCGGGCTGGCGGTGAAAACCCTGGAAAACTTTAAGCTGGAAGCGAAGCCTCCAGCTCCTGCCTGATCAAAACCCCTCCCGATTCGGCCAGCGCCAGCTCCGGGTGTCCTCTCCGACCGCCTCAGGCCACAGGTCGGAGCCGCTCAAAAAAGCCGGTTGAGCCCGTCAAATGCGGCGACGCGATAGGCTTCGGCCATGGTCGGGTAATTGAACGTAGTATTGATGAAGTATTTGATGGAATTGGCTTCACCCGGCTGGTTCATGATCGCCTGGCCAATGTGCACGATCTCTGAAGCCTGATATCCGAAGCAGTGTACGCCCAGTACCTGCAGTGTCTCGCGATGGAAGAGAATCTTCAGCATGCCGGTCTTTTCCGACGAGATCTGCGCGCGCGCCATACCCTTGAAGAATGCCTTGCCCACTTCATAAGGCACCTTGGCCTGAGTCAGTTCGCGCTCGGTCTTACCAATGGAGCTGATCTCCGGAATCGTGTAAATACCGGTAGGCACATCATCGACAAAACGCCAGCTGTCGTTGTCGACGATACTGCCAGCAGCGGAACGCCCTTGGTCATAGGCTGCACTGGCCAGGGAGGGCCAGCCGATCACGTCACCAGCAGCGTAGATGTTGCCGACATCGGTGCGGTAATACTCATCGACATGGATCTGACCACGGCTGTTGACCTTGAGGCCGATGTTCTCCAGGCCAAGCCGGTCGGTGTTACCCGTACGCCCGTTACACCAGAGGAAGGCGTCGGCCTTGATCTTCTTGCCCGACTTCAAGTGCAGGATCACACCATTGTCCAGCCCTTCCACTCGCTCGTATTCCTCGTTATGACGCACCAGCACATTGTTGCTACGCAGGTGATAGCTGAGGGCGTCGGAAATCTCGTCGTCGAGGAAGCTGAGTAACTGGTCGCGGTTGTCGATCAGGTCGACCAGTACACCCAGGCCACTGAAGATCGATGCGTATTCGCAGCCGATCACACCTGCGCCGTAGATGATCAGCCTACGAGGGGTATGGCTCAGGGTGAGGATGGTGTCGCTGTCATAGATCCGGGAATGCGAGAAGTCGATATCGGCCGGACGATAGGGACGCGATCCGGTGGCGATGATGAACTGGGTTGCGACCAAGCGCTCAACCATTCCGTTGGCGCTGACCACCTCGACCGATTGTTCGTCGGAAAAGCTGGCGACACCGAAGAAAATGTCGATGCGATTTCGCGCGTAATAACCAGTGCGCGAAGTGACCTGCTTCTCGATGACGTCCTCGGCGCTCTTCAGCACATCGGGGAACGAGAACCAGCGCGGCTCGCCAATCTGGCGGAACAACGGGTTGTTGTTGTATTGCATGATCTGCCGCACCGAATGGCGCAGCGCCTTGGACGGAATGGTACCCAGGTGTGTGGAGTTGCCGCCTACTCTCGGCCGGCTATCCACCACGGCCACCTTGCGCCCGGCCTTGACCGCGTTCATTGCGGCCCCTTCGCCGGCGGGGCCTGAGCCCAGAATCACCACATCGTAGTTGTAGACAGCCATATACCCCCCTGGACACGCGGCAGCAAACACTGCCGCTTAATCAAGCTTCACTTTTGAACCTGCCGCCCTCAGTTCCTGGTTGCGTCGTAGGCAAGTGCGACACGATCATCCTTGCCGGCATTGACCTCATCGCACTTCTCACGACTACCGCCACAGATCGAACATTCCTTCTCGATACCCAGATTGGCGATGCCGCCGCAGGAACCGGCGATAGGCTTGCGCCCCATGATGACGCCGATAGACATGCCGAAAACCACTAGCAGCATGACAAGAAAAACAGTCAACCAGATCATTGCTTCACTCCCGCACCGAACAGCTCATCAAAGGCTGCAGTGCTTGTAGTAATGAATTCCTGCTCTTCATGAACCACGAAGAGCGCTGCGATCCTATGCTCGGCAGCAAACGCCAATCCACGCTCTGGCCCGAGCACCATCAACAAGGTAGACAACCCGTCGGCGCGTAATGTCGATGGATCAACGACCGTCACTGCCGCCAGTGAATGATCAATGGGCGCGCCGGTCTTTGGATCCAGCGTATGCGAGTAACGCTTGCCGTCTTGCTCGAAATAATTGCGGTAGTCTCCCGAGGTCGAAACGCCGTAGCCATCGAGTTCCAGCACCTGCTGGGCCACACGCTCGTTGATCCGCGGGGCTTCTATGGCAATGCGCCAAGGCTGGTCACCTGGCTTGCGACCCTTCGCCTTGAGCTCCCCAGTGATTTCCACCAGATAACTTTCAACCCCGAGCGCTTCGAGCCGTTGCGCTATCAGATCAACCGCATAGCCTGCGGCGATGCTGTTGAAATCGATCTGGACAGCTGCATCTTTACACAGCTGCTCATTCTCGACCCGCACATGCTGATGGCCAACCGTCTGCCGCGCCTTGCCAATTTCTTCGGCCGAAGGTGCCCGCTCCTGACGTCCCCGCGGGCCGAAGCCCCACAGATCAAGCAGCGGGCCGATGGTCAGGTCCAGCGCGCCGTCGCTTTCCAACGACAATTGCTGGCCGGCCAACACCAGCTCGCGCGCCGTAACAGGCATCGGCATGCACTGACCGGCAGGCAAGGCATTGAAGACGGCAATATCCGAATCGGTACGATAAGTCGACAGCTGCCGGTCGAACTGCTCAAGAGTCGACTCGGTCTCGACCAGCAACTGCTCTTTTGGAGCCGCGCTACTGGTCGCTACGTACTTAACCGAATAAGTGCTGCCCATGGTCGGCCCGGAAAACTCTTCCACCCGTTCCTGAAACAGGCAGCCCGTCAGAGCTGTCGCCAGAGCGACAGCCATGACAGGCTTCAGCAAAGCGTTAACACTGACGGGCCGGTGTAGCGCTTGGGTCATCCTAGCCGCCAAAGTCGTCGAGAAGGATGTTCTCCGGCTCGACACCCAGGTCGCTGAGCAACTTGATCACCGAGGCGTTCATCATCGGCGGGCCGCACATGTAAAACTCGCAATCTTCCGGAGCCGGATGGTCCTTCAGATAGTTCTCGTACAGCACGTTATGAATGAACCCGGTCGGGCCATCCCAGTTGTCTTCGGGCTGTGGATCTGACAGGGCCAGATGCCATTCGAAATTCTCGTTCTCGGCCTGCAGCTGATCATATTGATCTACATAGAAGGCTTCGCGCATGGAGCGCGCGCCATACCAGAAGCTTATCTTGCGCTTGGATTTAAGGCGCTTGAGCTGGTCGAAGATGTGCGAGCGCATCGGTGCCATGCCAGCACCACCACCGACGAAGACCATCTCGGCATCGGTGTCCTTGGCGAAGAACTCACCGAAGGGCCCGTAGACCGTGACCTTGTCGCCCGGCTTGAGGCCGAACACCCAGGACGACATCTGACCCGGCGGCAGGTGATCCTGGCCTGGCGGTGGCGAGGCGATACGGATGTTGAATTTGACGATTCCCTTCTCTTCCGGATAGTTGGCCATGGAGTAGGCACGAACCACGGTCTCATCAACCTTGGAGACGTACTTCCATTGGTTGAACTTGTCCCAATCGCCGCGATATTTTTCTTCGATATCGAAGTCTTTGTAATGGACTTCATGCGGCGGACACTCCAGCTGCACGTAGCCACCGGCGCGGAAGTCGACGTTCTCGCCTTCCGGCAGTTTCAGCGTCAGCTCCTTGATGAAGGTGGCCACGTTGGGATTCGACTCCACCGTGCATTCCCACTTTTTAACGCCGAAAATCTCTTCCGGCACTTCAATCTTCATGTCTGCCTTGACCGGAGTCTGGCAGGACAGGCGCCAGCCTTCACCCGCCTCGCGACGGGTGAAGTGCGACTCTTCGGTAGGCAGCATCTCGCCGCCACCGCTCTCGACGATGCACTTGCACTGTGCACAGGTACCGCCGCCGCCACAGGCGGACGAGAGGAAGATATTGTTGGCGGAGAGCGTCTGCAGCAACTTGCCCCCGGCAGGCACAGTGATGGTGCGCTCGCCGTTGATCTCGATAGTGACGTCACCGCTGGAAACCAGCTTGGCGCGTGCCGCCAGGATGATCACCACCAGCGCAAGTACGATAGCGGTGAACATGCCGATGGCGAGGAAAATTTCGTAACTCATCTGTTCATCCCGTCCTTAGAGCTGTACGCCAGAGAATGACATGAAGCCCAGCGACATCAGGCCGATGGTGATGAAGGTGATGCCCAGACCCTGCAAACCGTCCGGTACATCGCTGTACTTCAACTTCTCACGAATACCCGCCAGCAAAGCAATGGCCAGCGCCCATGACAGGCCCGAGCCCACGCCATACACCACGCTCTCACCGAGGTTGTAGTCGCGCTCGACCATGAACAGGGTGCCACCCATGATGGCGCAGTTCACGGTAATCAGCGGCAGGAATACCCCGAGAGCGTTGTAAAGACTGGGGACGTACTTATCGAGCAGCATTTCAAGAATCTGCACGATTGCCGCGATCACACCGATGTAGCTGAGCAGGCCGAGGAAGCTCAGATCCACCTCCGGCAACCCGGCCCAGGACAGTGCCCCGGCCTTGAGCAGGTAGACGTAGATCAGGTTGTTGGCCGGCACGGTAATCGCCTGTACCACGACGACCGCGATGCCCAGGCCAATGGCAGTCTCAACCTTCTTCGAGATCGCGATGAAGGTACACATGCCGAGGAAGAACGCCAGGGCCATGTTCTCGATGAACACGGCGCGGACGAACAGACTAATGTAATGCTCCATTAGTAAGCCTCCTTGTTCGAGACTTGCGGGGCCATCTTGAAGGACGGCTGCTCGATCTGGTCCTTCTTCCAGGCGCGGATGGCCCAGATGAACAGACCGATAAGGAAGAACGCCGAAGGTGGCAGCAGCATCATGCCGTTAGGCAGATACCAGCCACCGTCATTGACGGTTGGCAGAATGGTATAGCCCATCAGCTTACCGGCACCTGTCAGCTCGCGAATGATACCCAGCGCGATCAGCATGGCGCTGTAGCCCAGCCCGTTGCCAATGCCGTCGAAGAACGACAGCATCGGCGGATTCTGCATGGCAAAAGCTTCAGCACGGCCCATGACGATACAGTTGGTGATGATCAGCCCGACGAACACCGACAGCTGCTTGGACAGCGAGAAGGCATAAGCTTTCAGCAACTGATCAACTACAATTACCAGCGAGGCAATGATCACCATCTGCACGATCATGCGGATCGAACTGGGGATCTGGCTGCGGATCATCGAGATGAAAAGGTTTGAAAAGCCCGTCACCAGCGTCAACGCTACCGACATCACCAAGGCAGTGTTCAGGTTGGAGGTAACCGCCAGAGCTGAACAAATTCCGAGAATCTGCAGGCCGATAGGGTTGTTGTTGAAGATCGGATCGAACAGAACTTGCTTGATAGTGGGTTGCGACATGCTCATGCCTCCCCTGTGCGCAGATTGGCGATAAAGGTGCCGAAGCCGTTTTCGCCCAACCAGAAGTGCAGCAGATTGTTTACGCCGTTGGTCGTGAGGGTTGCACCGGCCAGACCATCGACCTGATGTTTAGCCCGCGGGCCTTGCGGATCGACGTTGCCCTTGACGATCTGCACCGCCAACTTGTTGCTGTCGTCGAACAGCTCCTTGCCTGGCCACAGGTTGCGCCACTTCGGATTGTCGATTTCCCCTCCGAGGCCGGGCGTCTCACCGTGCTGGTAGAAACCGAAGCCGGCAACGGTATCCAGATCACCCTGCACCGCCATGAAGCCATAAAGCGTCGACCATAGTCCGTAGCCGCGAACTGGCAGGATCAGAGTGTCGATTTCACCGCCTTGACCTTCAACGATATAAACGGTGCTGTAACGCTCAAGGCGCTTAATCGAAGCAATATCCTGCCTGCCAGGTAGCGCCTTGGACAACGCCGGGTCCTTTGCCGCGACCAGCGGATCGAAGGTCTGTGCATCGAATTCGTCGCTGAACCTGCCAGTTTCCAGATCGACCAGCCGGGCCACGATACGCTCATCGAACAACGACTTGATCTGATTGCCGGACATGCCCGGCTGGCCCAGACCAGCGATAGCGAGGATGCTGCGCTGCTTATCCAGCAAGCGGTTTTCTTCCTGGGTCGGACGCAGCGCCACAGCGGCACCCGCCACGAAGATGGAGCACACCAGGCAGACCAACAGGGCTACCGTCAGCGTGCGGACGGTGGATTCTTTCTGACTAGACATTACGTGCCAGCCTCCGCTTGATATTGGCCTGGATGACGAAATGGTCGATCAGCGGCGCACACAGGTTAGCGAACAGGATCGCTAGCATCATGCCCTCCGGGAAGGCCGGGTTGACCACGCGGATCAGCACCACCATCACCCCGATAAGAATGCCGAACACCCACTTGCCAGTATTGGTCATGGAGGCCGAAACCGGGTCGGTCGCCATGAAGATCAGGCCGAAGGCAAACCCGCCCACCACCAGGTGCCAATACCACGGCATGGCGAACAGGGGGTTGGTATCGGAACCGATCATGTTGAACAGGTAGCTCAGGCCGACCATACCGATCATTACGCCAGCGACGATGCGCCAGGAAGCGATCTTGGTCAGGAGCAGCACTGCACCGCCGATGAAGATTGCCAGCGTGCTGGTTTCACCAATGGAGCCATGCATGGTGCCGATGAAGGCATCCATCCAAGTGATGCCGTTGCCGATCACGTTCTCGATACCGCCGACGAAGCTGAGGCTCAGCGCGGTCGCGCCGGAGAAACCATCCACAGCGGTCCACACCGCGTCACCGGACATCTGCGCCGGATAAGCGAAGAACAGGAAGGCACGCGCGGTCAGAGCCGGGTTGAGGAAGTTCTTGCCGGTACCACCGAAGATTTCCTTGCCGATCACTACGCCGAAGCTGATACCCAGCGCAACCTGCCAAAGCGGGATGGTCGGTGGCAGGATCAGAGCGAACAGCACGGAGGTAACGAAGAAGCCCTCGTTAACCTCATGCTTGCGGATGGAAGCGAACAGCACTTCCCAGAAGCCACCAGCAATGAAGGCCACCGCATAAACCGGCAGGAAGTAAGCCGCGCCCTGGATGAAGTTATCCCACAGACTTGCCGGATCGAACCCGGCAAGGGCCCCGATCAAGCCAAAGCGCCAGCCGTCCTGCGCAGCCAGAAGCTCCGGGTTCTGCGCAAAAATCAGGTTGGCCTGGTAGCCGGTGTTCCACATGCCGAAGAACATCGCCGGGAAGGTGCACAGCCAGACGGTGATCATCATGCGCTTGAGGTCGATGCCGTCGCGCACGTGAGCGGTGGTCTTGGTCACACTACCGGGACGATAGAGGAAGGTATCGGCCGCTTCGTACAGTGCGTACCACTTCTCGTACTTGCCGCCTTTTTCGAAATGATGCTCGATCTTGTCGAGGAATGCTCGAATGCCCATGCCTTACCCCTCCTTCTCGATGCGAGTCAGGTTGTCCCGCAGGATCGGGCCGTATTCATATTTACCAGCGCATACGTAGGTACACAGCGCCAGATCTTCCTCATCGAGCTCCAGGCAGCCGAGCTTCTGCGCCACTTCGGTATCGCCAACGATCAGCGCACGCAGCAACTGCGTCGGCAGAACGTCCAGAGGCATGATTTCTTCGTAGTTGCCAACCGGCACCATGGCGCGCGGACTACCGTTGGTAGAGGTAGAGAAAGCGAACTTCTTGCCTGCGCTCAGCTTGGAAATGAAGATATTGAGGATCGAATGCTTCTCGATGCCAGGGCGCAGGTAATGGAACATCTCGCGCTCCTTGCCTTCACGCAGGCAGGAGACTTGCTGGTGATAACGCCCCAGATAGGCGAAGGCACCATGAGCGGTTCGCCCACCCAGTACCGAGCCTGAAATCACGCGATTGGCTCCAGGCTGCAGTTCGCCCGCGCTCAGCTCATCCAGGTTGGCACCCACACGGGTCCGCACCAGGCGCGGCTTTTCCACCACTGGGCCTGCCAGCGACACGACTCGCTCAACCGAGAGGCGACCTGTAGTGAACAGCTTGCCAATCGCGATCACGTCCTGATACCCGATGCTCCAGACGCTCTTGCTGGCGCTGACCGGATCGAGGAAATGGATATGGGTACCGGCTAGACCCGCTGGGTGCGGGCCAGCGAAGGCCTCGACCTGAACCTTTTTCAGGTCTTCACCCGGCAGAGTGGTTTCCGGCGCCTTGCACAGGAAGATCTTGGCCAGACTGCCGAGAACCTTGAGCCCCGCTTCGAAATCAGCCGCCTGTTCGCCGATGACTACAGCCGGATCAGCTGCCAGCGGATGCGTATCGATAGCTGTGACAAAGATCGAACTAGGCGCTGCGTCGACGGCTGGCACCTGACTGTAAGGCCGGGTGCGCAGGGCGGTCCAGAGGCCGGACTGCTGCAGGTTTTCACGAACCTGGGTATCGGTTAGCCCCTCCAGCTCCGCAGCAGCATACTGGCTGAAAGTCAGCTCATCCGTGCCGTCCAGGTCGATGACCACTGACTGCAGGACACGCTTCTCTCCACGATGGATAGCGCTGACGACACCGGCACCCGGCGAGGTGAAATTAACCCCCGGCGACTTCTTGTTGGAAAAGAGGATCTGCCCCAGCTTGACGCGATCACCGACCTGAACTTCCATGGTCGGTTTCATGCCCGGGTAATCGAACCCTATTACGGCGACGCTACGTACGGGCCTTGCGGCCTCGATACGCTGCGCCGGCGCACCTGTAATGGGCAAATCAAGCCCACGTTTTATATTGATCATCGGCCCGCCTAACCAGTGACTCTCAGAACTTGGGAACCCCGACGATTAGCGAAAAGTCCAATTGCTTAATTCGCGCCAATCAGCTGAAAGGCGCGACGCTATGTCGCGGGATGTAGAAATCCGCACGATTATAAGGTCCCCCAGCCATGACTGGCCACCCAAGTCCTTTCAAATTTTGACTAAGGACAAGCGTGTCTTGCCAAATAAGCTATAGCAGCCTGGCCGGACGCAGACAGTTGAGTCATCTTCGTCTTCGATACCCATCTCACAGTCCGGTTTTAACCGCCTATTCCAGGAGTCCGCCCATGCCCTTCACCGCAACCTACTCCACTCACGCACCCTCGCGCGCCGAAGTAGATGCTTTGTCGGACTTCACGCTACTGGAGTTCGGCACCGACTGGTGCGGCCATTGCAGAGCAGTGCAAAGCCCGTTGGCCGCGGCAATTGCCGGGCGGGACATACGCCATCTGAAGATCGAGGATGGGCCGGGTCGCCCTCTGGGTCGTTCATTTCGCGTCAAGCTGTGGCCAACATTAATTCTGCTGCACCAGGGCGAGGAGCTCGCCCGCCTGGTTCGGCCGACCAGCAGTGCGGACATCACCCAGGCGCTAGACATTAGTAGCAACAAGGATGCCAACCTGCCATAATCCGCAGCCCTGTATGGTGACAAGCGAATTCGTTCATGCCTCACGAGAACAAACAACTGCGTCTGTATGGCATCAAGGCCTGCGACACCATGAAAAAGGCCCGTACCTGGCTTGACCTGCAGGGGCTGAGTTACGACTTCCACGATTACAAGAGCGCTAGCATCGACCGCGCACATCTGCAGGCCTGGTGCGACGAGCACGGCTGGCAGACCATCCTTAACCGTGCCGGTACCACTTTCCGCAAGCTCGACGATTCACAGAAGGCCGATCTTGACCAGGCCAAGGCCATAGAACTGATGCTGGCCCAACCGTCGATGATCAAACGCCCGGTACTCGACCTAGGCGACAGAACGCTGATTGGCTTCAAGCCCGAGATTTATGCTGCCGCGCTTGCCGAGACGAACTAAGCGCACGCTGCGAGCGCATGCGCCAGACAACAGGATTACTTATGGACAATTCGATTTTTAGCCTCGCCTTTGGCGTCGGCACCCAGAACCGTCAAGGCAGCTGGCTTGAAGTCTTCTATGCACAGCCACTGCTGCACCCTGCCCCCGAGATGATCAAAGCCATCGCGCCGTTGCTGGGCTACCAGGGCGGTAACCAGGCCATTGCCATTACCACCGCTCAGGCCGCGCAACTGTCCGATGCGATCAAGCCTCTGGATGCCACCCAACATGCCCTATTGACTCGCCTTGCCGAAAGCCAGCGCCCGCTGGTGGTCACGCTGCTGGCAGAAGATGCCGAGCCAAGCTCCACACCAGAGGCCTACCTCAAGCTGCACCTGCTGTCCCATCGCCTGGTCAAGCCCCATGAGCTGAACCTCTCTGGCATCTTCGCACTGCTGCCCAACGTCGCCTGGACCAACCAGGGCGCTGTTGACCTGGCCGAGCTGGCCGAGCGCCAACTGGAAGCACGCCTGAAAGGCAACTTGCTGGCAGTCACTTCGGTGGACAAGTTTCCAAAGATGAGCGACTACGTGATCCCCTCCGGCGTACGTATCGCCGATACCGCACGGATTCGCCTGGGCGCCTATATCGGCGAAGGCACTACGGTAATGCACGAAGGTTTCGTCAACTTCAATGCTGGTACCGAAGGCCCCGGCATGATTGAAGGGCGCGTCTCGGCAGGTGTCTTCGTTGGCAAAGGCTCGGATCTGGGCGGTGGGTGCTCCACCATGGGCACGCTCTCCGGTGGCGGCAATATCGTCATTTCTGTCGGCGAAGGCTGCCTGATCGGCGCCAATGCCGGTATCGGCATCCCCTTAGGTGATCGCAATACGGTGGAGTCAGGCCTGTACATCACTGCCGGCACCAAGCTGAATCTGCTCGACGAAAAGGGTGAGCTGGTCAAGGCGGTGAAAGCACGCGAACTGGCAGGCCAGCCTGACCTTTTGTTCCGTCGTAATTCGCTGAGCGGCGCCGTGGAGTGCAAAACCCACAAATCCGCCATCGAACTGAACGAGGCGCTGCACGCGCATAACTGATCGCAGCTGAAAGGCCAGGACGCTGGAAGCAGCGCACCTGGACTTTCGGCTTTCAGCCTCAGGCTTAACGCTATGCTTTGCTCCCCCTGGCGTTCCGACTTCCCAGCCCTGGCCATTCTCGAAGCTCAGGGGCAGACCTACTTGGATAGCGCCGCTACAGCGCAAAAGCCTCAAGCACTGATCGAGGCGCTGACCGGCTACTACACCAGCGGCACCGCCAACGTGCACCGTGCCCAGCATCAGGCCGCAGAGCGGGCGACACGCGCCTTCGAGAGTGCACGACTCAAGGTGGCGCACTGGCTCAACGCACGGGGTCCCACCGAGATCCTCTTTACTCACGGCGCCACCGAGGCGTTGAATCTACTCGCCTACGGCCTGGAACACCTGTTGCAGCCGGAGGATGAGATTGTCATCAGTGCACTTGAGCATCACGCCAACCTGCTGCCCTGGCAACAGCTGGCGCAGCGCCGTGGTGCAAAACTGGTGGTTTTGCCTCTCGATGAAGAAGGCCTGATTGATCTGCAAGCAGCCGCCCAACTGATCGGCCCGCGTACCCGCCTGCTTGCCGCCAGCCAGCTGTCCAACGTGCTCGGCGCCTGGCAGCCACTGGCGCAACTGCTATCGCTAGCCAAAGCCCAGGACGCACTGACCATCATCGATGGTGCCCAGGGCGTGGTGCATGGCCGTCATGACATGCAAACACTGGCCTGCGACTTTTATGTCTTTTCCGGCCACAAGCTCTACGGACCGGAAGGCGTCGGCGTGCTCTATGGCCGGGACGAATCCTTGCTCAAGCTCAGACACTGGCAGTTCGGTGGTGAAATGGTGCGGGTGGCTGACTACCAGCACGCGGAATTCCACGCTGCACCGCTGGGTTTCGAGGCCGGCACGCCGGCCATTGGGGCGGTAATCGGCCTCGGTGCAACCCTTGACTACCTGTCGAAGCAGGACGCCACAGCAGTAGCCGCTTACGAGCAGAAATTGCACAGCCAGTTGCTCAACGGGTTGAGCGCCTACTCCGGCGTGCGCCTCCTCGGCCAACCCCAGGTGGCGTTGGCTTGCTTCACCATAGACGACGTTCATCACGGCGACCTTGCGCATCTGCTGACGGAACAGGGTATTGCCGTGCGCAGCGGAAGCCATTGTGCTCAGCCGCTGATGAAAAGCTTGGGTATCGATGGGGCCATTCGCGTATCGCTCGGGCTGTACAACGACGGCGACGACCTGCAGCGTTTCTTCACTGCAATGGACCGTGCCTTGGAGTTGCTGCAATGAGCGACCTTCCTCCCGCAGCCCGCAATGCCTTGGATGAATTCCAGCAGGCCGCCGGTTGGGAGCAGCGCGCGCGACTGCTGATGCAGTGGGGCAATCGTCTGGAGCCAATGTGCGTGCAGGAATGCAGCGATGCAGCCCAGGTCAGCGGCTGTGAAAGCCGCGTCTGGCTGGTCGGTGAGCAGCAGGACAATCACTGGCACTTTCGCGCCACCAGCGAGGCACGCCTGCTGCGCGGCCTGCTCTCAGTGCTGCTGGTGCGCGTCAACGGGCTCGACAGCAATCAGCTGCAGCAATTTGATGTCGCACACTGGTTCGGCCAGCTCGGCCTGTCTCGACAACTGTCACCGTCACGCAGCAACGGCATGAATGCAGTGCTGGAACGCATGCACCGCATCAGCCAACAAGGCGATTAGTTCGGAATCGCCAAAAGCTATGTTTTTGTCAGTTTCCATGAGCGCTTGAGGTATGAGGAGCCCTGCGGGAGCGGCCGGACGGCGTTCCGCTTCAGCTGCGAAATGCGCGCTAATCCGCTCCCACAAAAAGCAGGCCGTGGTCGGATTAGCCGAAGGCGTTATCCAAGTGCACGAAGGCGTAATCCTCAGCCCTTGAGCTTGACTGCAGTTTTGGCCACCAGCTCGCCCTGGTAGCGGGCGATGTTCAGCTCCTTGGTGGAAGGCTGGCGCGAGCCATCACCACCGGCAATCGTCGAAGCGCCGTAGGGTGTGCCGCCGTTTGTTTCGGAAATATCGAAGAACTCGCCGATGCCGTAGCCGGTCGGGACGATGATCATTCCGTGGTGTGCCAGGGTGGTCCAGGTCGAGGTGATGGTCATCTCCTGGCCGCCGCCGGTGCCCGTCGAGGTGAAGACGCTGGCGACCTTGCCATGCAACGCACCCTTGGCCCAGAGCCCGCCGGTCTGGTCTAGGAAGTTACGCATCTGCCCGGACATGTTGCCGAAGCGCGTGGGTGTACCGAAGATGATCGCATCGTAGTCCGGCAGTTCGCTCGGGCTGGCCACTGGTGCTGCCTGATCGGTTTTACCACCCGCGTTCTTGAATATTTCTTCGGGCATCGTTTCGGGCACCCGCTTGATGGTCACCTCGACACCTGGAACACCGCGCGCGCCTTCAGCGATGGCGTTGGCCATGGTTTCGATATGGCCGTACATGGAATGGTAGAGCACTAGAATCTTCGCCATCTTTTATTTCCTCTTTCAGTTGAGTTGTATTACTAGCCCGCTCAGCGGACGTCCACCAGCACCACTTCGCAATCTTCCAGCGCCTTGACGCTCAACAGCGTCTCGTCACGTATCGCCACACCGTCGCCCTGCGCGGCGATGAGGCCACCGATCTCGACTCGCCCTTTGGCCGGGACCAGATAGACCTTTCGGCCTTCTTCAATCGGGTATTGGGCAACTTGTCCGGCTGAAAGTGTCGCCGCCACCAGCCGCGCATTGGCACGAATCGGTAGCGCATCGGCATCTCCGTCGATACCACTGGCGAGCGTCACGAAGGCACCGGCGCGCTCACCACGCGGAAATGGTCGCGTGCCCCAGCTGGGCGGCAGGCCGCTGCGATCAGGATAGATCCATATCTGGAAAAGCTCGCAGGCTTCGTCTTCCTGGTTGAACTCACTGTGGGTAATCCCGGTACCAGCGCTCATCACCTGCACATCGCCTGCCCGGGTGCGGCCACTGTTGCCCAGGCTGTCCTGGTGGCTGATGGCACCTTTGCGCACATAGGTGATGATCTCCATGTCGCGGTGCGGGTGTGCTGGAAAGCCCGAGTGCGCTGCGATGGTGTCGTCATTCCAGACACGCAATCGCCCCCAGTGCATACGCAGCGGATCGTGGTAGTCGGCGAAGGAAAAGTGGTAATGAGTGTCGAGCCAGCCATGATTGGCCTTGCCCAGCTCACTCCGTGGTCGGTGTTCGATCATCGATAGCCTCCAACTCATTCAGCCCGACGCCATGTCGGGCGGCTTATGAGGCTATCTTCCATCCAATTCATTGCGAAATGGTTGGATATTATCGGTTGAAACAATCGGTTCAGCCGATATGAATTGGAAGGTTCAGCTCAGGAACGCTTGGGTCTCTTCCAACAATAGCTGCGGCACTTCCTCGGCGATGTAGTGGCCACACGGAAGCGCTTTGCCCTCTACATTCCGCGCCACTTTGCGCCACTCCTCCAGGGGTTCGAAGCAGCGCGCGATAACGCCGTTGGCACCCCAAAGCACCAGCAGCGGCGCTTCGATATGGCGCCCGGCTGCGCGGTCTTCACGGTCGTGCTCAAGATCGATACCGGCGCTGGCACGATAGTCTTCGCAGAAGGCATGAATGGTGCCGGGTTGTTTCATGCAGCGCAGATATTCCGCATAGGCAGCCTGGGTAAACGGATGCGCATGATCGGCACGAGTTGCCACGGCTGAATCAAGTACCAGCTCGGGCGCGGCCTCCAGCAGCATTTCCGGCAGCGGCGCCGGGCGGATCAGGAAGAACCAGTGCCAGTAGGCGCGCGCGAAGGTTTCGTCTGTCTGGGTGTACATGGCAAGCGTCGGTGCGATGTCGAGCAGAATCAGCCGCCGTACCACCTGCGGATGATCCATCGCCAGACGGTGGCTGACCCGCGCACCCCGGTCGTGCGCCAGGATATCGAAACGCTCGAAGCCCAAGGTGCGCATCAGCTCCACCTGGTCACGCGCCATCTCGCACTTGCTATAGGCAGCATGATTGCCGCCACCTTCCGGTTTGCTGCTGTCGCCGTAGCCGCGCAAGTCAGCTGCCACCACGGTGAAATGCTCAGCTAGCTGATCAGCAACCTGATGCCACATGACATGCGTCTGCGGATAGCCATGCAGCAACAGCAACGGCGGCCCTGAGCCACCCTTGCGATAGGCGATACGCACGCCGTTGACTTCGCACTCGCTACGCTGGAATTGCTCGAACATGACCTTCCTCCAATAAGCAGACAGTGCGCAGCCATACATCAGACAGCTAACTAAGGTTGCGCAACGACCCTCTCTTACGCAAGAACCGCAGACGAGTCAGGCACTTACGATCAGCCCAGCGTCAGCGGCACAAACACCGCGATCAGGATGCCCAGAAAGCTCATACCCAGCGCCGAAAAGGCGCCGCATTCATCGCCCTCTTCCAAAGCGCGTGCAGTGCCAATGGCATGAGCATTCATGCCGTAGCTCAAGCCTCGGGCTGCCGGATGATCGACACCGGCCCAGCCCAGCAACAGCGGCCCCAGTGCCGTTCCGATTACCCCGGTGAGCATCACGAAAACCGCCGCCAGCGAGGCGACACCGCCGACCTGCTCGGCTGCCAGCATGGCAATCGGCATGGTCGCCGCCTTGGGCGCCAGGCTCATCAGCACCGCCATATCTGCGCCCATGAGACCGGAAATCACCAGGGTCAGACCCACGCAAAGTACGCCGCCGACACACAGCGTGATCATGATCGGCCAGAACAGCTGCCGGATGCGTCGCAGATGGCGATACAGGGGTATCGCCAGCGCCACGGTGGCAGGGCCGACCAGGATGGCGATCATCGATGCGCCCTCGCGGTAGGTCTGGTAATCCAGCCCGCTCAGATACAGCACTGACACCACCAGCAACATTCCGATCATCACCGGTTGCAGCACCAGCCAGCCACTGCGCCGGTAGAGTGCCAGTGCCAATTGGAAGGCGATCAGGGTCAGGCCAGCCGAGAACAGCGGATGCTCCAGAATCAGCTGCCAGACGGTGGCCAAATCAAAGGTCGTCATGCCTTGTCCTCCTGCCCACGCTCCATGCGACGGATCAGCGCCTGCATCAGCCAGCCGCAGAGCGGTACGGTGATGACCAGCGACAGCACCAAACCTACAGCGATGGCTGGCAGATCATTCAGCAGAGCTTCGCTGCTGGTGATGATCCCGGCTGCAGGAACGATCAGCAGCAGCGGCAGATACTGCAGCAGCAACGCAGTGGTCTTCTCCAGCGACTCGGGGATGCTCCTACGAACCAGCAGGGCGACAAACAGCAGCACCATGCCAATGATGGGACCGGGCAGCGCCGGTAGCAGCAAAAGGTTTACGACGCTGCCGAGCAACTGCAGCACAATCAGCCAGGTCAGGCCTTTGAGGATCATTGAGGGAGTTTCCTTGAAGCAGACAGAACGGAGAAAGACCGCCAGCCGAGCCGGCTGACGTCTACGTTACAGCGAAACGCTGGACTATGGCCCGGCAGCGATCCTGACAAACAGGCGCAGTTGAGCTCAAAAAAGGCGTATCAGTCACCCGCGTGGTAGCAGCAAGTGGGCGGTACAGCATACCTGTGACACCAAAATCCTGCCGTTCTGGCGAACATACGGGACACGCAAGACAAGCGCTCTAAATGGGTGTCAGCACTTATACCGTCTACCCAGCCGTTGCCACGCTTTACTCTGGATCGGGCGAGCTTGACGAGATTACGCGACTGCGATGAGGCGCTGGTCGCCGCGCAGGCATTGCCCCTCTCCGTGAAGCGTCCTACTATCTGATCCGTATTTTTCTCAAACAGCTGAGTCTGTTACTCAAACAGTATCCCGCCGATCATTCGCATCGCCTGAAAGCCTGACTTGGTGGTGCCATGACCGAACGAATTCCTGCCAGGATCATCGACAGCGTTGATCCGAGCAAACCCATACGCCTGACGCCCGCCCAAGCGGGGGGGCCTATTCATACCCGCAGCTTCAGCGGTCTGTATCGCAATCTGCGACTGTTTGGCACAGGGCTTCTGTTTCTGCTCTATTTCGGCACGGTCTGGCTGAACTGGGAAGGCCGCCAGGCAGTGCTTTGGGATATCGGCAAGCAGCAATTTCATATCTTCGGCGCGACCTTCTGGCCGCAGGATTTCATCCTGCTGTCGGCGTTGCTGATCATTGCCGCCTTCGGCCTGTTCTTCATTACGGTACTGGCCGGACGGGTGTGGTGCGGCTATGCCTGTCCGCAAAGCATCTGGACCTGGCTGTTCATGTGGTCGGAGAAGGTCACCGAAGGCGACCGTAGCCAGCGGATCAAGCTAGACGCCGCGCCCTGGTCCGCCGCCAAGGTGCTGCGCCGCTCGGCCAAGCACGCGCTCTGGCTCGCCATCAGCCTCGCTACTGCGCTGACCTTTGTCGGCTATTTCACGCCCATTCGCGAGCTGGCCCTGGACCTGTTCACCCTGCAAACAGGCCTGACCGCCGGTTTCTGGCTGTTCTTCTTCACTGCTGCGACCTATATCAACGCCGGCTGGCTGCGCGAGAAGGTCTGCCTGCATATGTGTCCCTATTCCCGTTTCCAGAGCGTGATGTTCGATGCCGATACGCTGATGGTTTCCTACGACGCAAGCCGCGGCGAAAACCGCGGGGCGCGGCGCAAGGACAGTGACCATCGAGCCCAGGGGCTGGGTGATTGCATCGACTGCACCCTCTGCGTGCAGGTCTGCCCCACCGGAATCGACATTCGCGACGGCTTGCAACTGGACTGCATCAGCTGCGGCGCCTGCATCGATGTGTGCAACGAGGTGATGGACAAGATGAATTACCCACGCGGCCTGCTGCGCTACACCTCCGAAAACGCTCTGCAGGGCGGCAGGACCCGCCTGCTGCGCCCGCGCCTGGTGGGCTATGCCACGGCGCTGCTGGTAATGATTGGCGCCTTCGGCTGGGCACTGGCCGAGCGGCCGCTGCTGTCGCTGGATGTCACCAAGGATCGTACCCTGTACCGCGAGAACAGCCAGGGCCAGATCGAAAACATGTACAGCCTCAAGGTCATCAACAAGACCCAGCAGCATCGCCAGTACGCGGTGTCGCTTGGTGAGGGCCCGTTCCAGTTGCATGGCGTGCGCGAGATCAGCCTGGCACCCGGGGAAATCGTCAACCTGCCGCTCAGCGTCGCCCTCGTCGAAAGTGAGCCTGGCCGGGGCCTGAGCCGCCCGCTGGATTTCGAGCTGTGCGACCTGAGCGATCCGACCAGCGTGGTGCGTGCCGACAGCACTTTCGTGGCGCCGGCTGGCCGCTGAGGACGCCGCCATGCGGTATCGTGCATGCTGCCGCAACCGCCTGGCAGGTCACTGAATAACGACCTGCCAGCCCGAACCGAACCTGAGCCCGATGAAGCGCTACGAGAAATTTGCCGACGAAATTGCCGAGCTGATCCGCACTGGCGTGCTGCAACCCGGGCAGAAGGTACCGTCGGTGCGCCATGCCAGCCGCACCTATGGTGTCAGCCCTTCAACGGTTTTTCAGGCCTATTACCTGCTGGAGGATCGCGGCCTGATCCAGGCGCGGCCACGTTCGGGCTACTTCGTGCGTGAGCACGCCAAGCGCCCGCTGCACGAACCGGATATTAGTCCGCGCCCTGCCGAAACCACAGACGTGGACGTCAGCGAACTGGTGTTCTCGGTACTCGGCTCGCTGCGTGATCCGAATACCGTGCCCTTCGGCTCGGCCTTTCCCAGCGCCGACCTGTTCCCGCTGCAACGCCTGGCACGCTCAATGGCGCAAAGCGTGCGCGACATGCCGGTGCGCGAAGTGATCAGCGAGATGACCAGCGGCAACCCTGATCTGCTGCGGCAGATTGCGCTGCGCTACATGGTCGGCGGAGTGATGTTGCCGATGGAGGAGCTGGTGATCACCACCGGCGCCATGGAGGCTTTGAACCTCTGCCTGCAGGTGGTGACCGAGCCGGGCGACCTGGTCGCCATCGAAGCCCCGGCCTTCTACGCCACGTTGCAGGTACTGGAACGGCTCAAGCTCAAGGCCGTGGAAATTCCGGTGCACCCGCGCGAAGGTATTGACCTCGAGGTGCTGGCCGAAAGCCTGGCCAATCTGCCGATCAAGGCCTGCTGGCTCATGAGCAGCCTGCAGAACCCGCTGGGCGCCAGCATGAGCGAAGCACGCAAGCAGCAGCTCTATGAACTGCTGCAGCGCCATCAGGTGCCGCTGATCGAAGACGACGTCTACGCCGAACTGTATTTCACTCGCGAGCCGCCAAAGCCGGTCAAGAGCCATGACCGCGACGGCCTAGTGATGCACTGCGGCTCCTTTTCCAAAAGCCTGGCGCCGGGCTACCGGGTCGGCTGGGTCGCCGGCGGCCGCTATTCTGAACAGATCAGCCGGCTCAAGCTGATGACCACCATTTCGCCCTCGGTGCCTGCGCAAGCCGCCATCGCCGACTACCTGCAGCATGGCGGTTACGATCGCCACCTGCGCAAGCTGCGTCACGCGCTGGAAATGCAGCAAGGCGCGATGCTGGCCTCTGCCGCAAGACACTTTCCCGCCAGCACGCGAGTTACGCGGCCTAGCGGCGGCTACTTTCTCTGGTTCGAATTCCCCGAGCAGGTCGATTCGCTGCAGTTGCTGCAACTGGCGCTGGCCCAGGGCATCAGCCTGGCACCCGGGCCGATCTTCTCTGCCACCCGGCGCTACCGAAACTGTGCACGGCTGAACCACGGCCATCCCTGGAATGAGCGCAGCGAAAAGGCCATGGAACTGTTAGGACGGATGATCAAGTCGTTCTGACGGCTGCGCTGGCCGAACAAGCTCGGCCCTACGGACGCGAAATCGTGGGAGCGGCGCCCTCGCCGCGAAGCTTTTCGCTCTAAACGATCACGCCCCAGCACAAACCGCATTGAGCAACCACCTTTGAGGACATAGCCAGGCTTTAGCTCGGCCAGGCTTTCAGCCTGAACTCGCGGCGGGCGGGGCTCTCACGCAAGAGTCAGGGGTTGGCCGAGTCCGTGCCTGCAGTCAGGGTGGGCGCAACGGGCTCCGACTCAGCCGGCGGCTGGCATATCTGGCCGGGGCTTTCCAGGTAGGGCTGCAGAATTGGAGCCATGCCCTTGAGCACTTGCACCGGCAGAGCCGAGGTGAAGCTGAAGTTGTCCGCCTTGCGCCCCGGCACATAGGCCGTCAGGGTGCCGAAGTGATCGGGTCCGAGATAGAACACGAAGGTGGCCGTGCGATTCATTGCCGTGGAGCTGATCAGCCGGCCGCCTGCTCCGATGGTCTGAATACGGTTGTCGCCAGTACCTGTCTTGCCACCTACGCGCAAGGGCTCGCCATCAGCCTGTACAAAAAGGCCCCGCAGGCGCCTCCCGGTGCCGTGCTCTACCACGCTGTGCAGCGCCGCGCGCAAGGTAGCGGCCACTTCGCTGTGCATCACCCGCTCACCACCATCCGGGCTGATGCCTAGTCGCGTTTCATAGGGCGTATCGCTGGCAAAATGCAGACTGTCGATGCGCACGCTGGGCAGCCGCACGCCATCGTTGACGATGATGCCCATCAGCTCAGCCAGCGCCGCCGGACGATCACCGGAGCTGCCCAGTGCGGTGGCCAGCGAGGGTACCAGGTGCTCGAAGGGATAGCCCAGGCGTTGCCAGCGACGATGGATATCGGTGAAAGCTTCCACCTCCAGCATGATGCGGATGCGGCTGTCGCGGGCACTTTTGTGACGGCTGCGGAACAGCCAACCGTAGACCTCCTGGCGCTGCTCGGCACTGGCCGTGATGGCATCGAAAACGCCCGCCTCGGGGTTGCGGGTCAGGTAGCCGAGCAGCCACAAATCCAGCGGATGTACTCGGGCGATATAGCCCTGGTCAGGCAGGCTGAAGCTGCCGGGTGCATAGCGTTCATGAAGCAGGTCGAGGTCGACATCGCTCAGTTCGACATCCACCAGTCGCGACCGGAGAAAGCGCTCGAAGCTGGCGCGCTCCGCGTCCGGAAACAGATAACGATGCACAGCAGCCAGGCGTGACGGCGTGGGGCGTATACCGTCGAGAAGTACTGCGATGCGCTCATCAGCGCTCTTGTTCTGGTACTTGCCCCAGAAACGCATCAGGAAGACCGAACCCTCGCGGTCCGCAAAGCGCCGCAGGTACTCCGCGCGCTGCGGATTGTCATCGCTTTTCAGCAGTTCGGCACCGTTCCCTATCTGATAGGTGCTATAGCTCACCACATCACGCATCAGCCGTACGAACGGCAGGTTGATCGATTCCTGCAGGGCTTCGCGCATGGTGGGCAGGCGATTGTCATCCTCACGACGGAAATTGCCGAAGCTATGCATTCCGGCGCCGGTGAAAAAACGCTCGCTGGGGCTGGCCGAATAACGCCGCTCCAGTGCCGCATCGAGCATCCCCGTCAGGCTGGGCTCGCGCGTACGGCCCAGATAGGCCAGAGCCCAGCGCGTCAGCGGGTCATGGGCCTCAACCTGGCGCAATTCTTCACGGCTCAGCTGAGCATGACGCTCGTACAGTTCGGCGATGATCTCAAGGTAAGTGGTCAGGACCCGCAGCTTCGCCGTGGAACCCAGCTCAAGCTTGCTGCCCTCGTTGATATCGAAGGGCTGGTTGGTATTGTCGGTCTGGACCCGCACGCGAAACCCCTGCTCGCCACGCTCGAACAGGGTGAAGCTATAGCGGACATCCGCTGTACGCTCGGCCGACAGCATGCGCTCGCCGAGCAGCCCCACCTCACCGGCAAAAGCCGGATCGGCCAGACGAGCGAGGTAGTCGCTGACCTGCTGCTGCAGCTCGCCGTGCAGCGGTGTGGTTGCGGCCAGATCAAGGCGGTCGAGCTCATACAGCGACACACCCAGCAGGTTGCTCAGGCGCATCCGTGCGGCACTGATGCCCTTGTCCGAAGCCACCTCGCGAATACCCGGCTCACGCCGCAGGTCGCGGAATACCACCTGCTGTCGCAGCGCCGTGTCACGCAGACCGCTGTCGATCACACCGCCGCTGGCCAGCAGCCGAAGATGGCTATCGGTGAGCTCCGCCAGCGCTTCACGACCGGAGATGAGGTAGTAGGACGGGCGTCGCTGGGCGATCAGCAGTGACAGCACCTGACGCAGAGCCAGTGCTTGCGCATCTAGCGGCGCCGCGGCATTGCGCCGGGAGTCGAGCAGCCGGTTGACCTCGGCGAAGTCAGCACCGAACCAGAGCCGCAGACCATCGGCGATGCCATGTACCTCGCCATGCCCGTAGGCCCCGGACAAAGGCACGCTGTTAAGGTAGTCGCGCACGACCTGCTGGCGCGCGTTCAGAGTGAGCTGGCCTTGACTATAGGCGCGCACGCTGGCGGAAATCATCTGCCGAAGCTTTTCCTCAGCGCTGCCGGTGCGGCCTTCCGGCGAATGCCGATACTTCTCCACCTGGGTCGCCAGCGTGCTACCTCCAGCCGTCTGGCCTGACAGGCCGAGCTGCCGTTCCACCTGGGTAATGGCCGCCCTGGTGAAACGCGGCCAGTCCACCGCCGGATTGGCGAGCGGTCGCCCGGCATCGAGCAGCCCGCGATCTTCGATAAACAGCAGGCTCATGGCTACCAGAGGAGGCACATCCTCGAAGGCCTCGTAGTACTGATGCGGGTAGCGGTTTTGGTATAGCGGCTCTCCACGGCAGTCGTTGATGCTCAGCCCAGCCTGGAATTTCTCCGCATAGGGCACGAAGAAACCGTGGCTGACATAGCGCTGCAACGCCGGCGAGAAGTGCACCTGCTGTTCCACGCTAAAGCCGCTGCGCGTCAGCCGCTCAAGAAAGTCCGGGAGTTGCGCATAACCCAGCCGACGATCAAATGGCCCAGCCTCGGGGAAGTGGATACTGGGGCTGACGCCGGGCTTGAGCTGATAATCGAGATTTTCGGCGTAGCGACTCAGCCAAAGCGCCTGCAGCTTGGAGCTGTGCATTTCATGCCAGGCTGCGTAACCGCCGCCGGCCAGCAACGAAACGACCAGCAACCAGCCCATACGGCGTGCCAGCCGGCGGCCGTCACGGGTTTTCTTTCCCGCCTTATGGGGTGATGGCACACGCTTGCCACCACCCGCACGGGTTCTGTCGGATCGCCATACTGCGCCCATCGTTTTCGGCCTGGCTTCCTGGGGGATTCATGAGCTGAGCTTAGCCCAACGTGACCCTTCAGTCAGCCTCTTCACGCACCCTGAACCAAGCGGCGTAGAGCATCGGCAGAACGACAGCGTCAGACGATTGTCCGCCCCTGACAGCAACCGTCCTGAGCTAGCGAATCAGATCTCGATCTCACCCTGCAGGTACTTGACCACAGCGCCTGCAACGAAGACACGCTCACCTTCTACGCGGCAGTAGAGCAATCCGCTGCGCCTTGAGGCTTGCAACGCGACGAGCGACGACTTGCCCAGGCGCGCCCCCCAGTAGGGTGCGAGGCCGGCATGGATGGAGCCAGTGACCGGATCTTCATCGCCGCCATTGGCAGGCCAGAAATAGCGCGAGGCGAAATCCTGCCGTTCACCCGGCGCGGTGACCACCACGTCCAGCGGCGCCAGTGATTTCAGCGCTTCGAGATCGGGCGCTGCAGCACGGACCTGCTGTTCACTGGCGTACACGACGAACCAGGCCTGCGAATTCATAAGCACCGCCTCAGGGGCGATATCAAGAGCTTCCAGCAGCGCTTGCGGCGGCTCGGCGACCGGCTCGGGCGCACGGTTGGGAAAGCTCATCTCCAGCAGTCCGTCATCGCGCCGAGACACCTCGATATCCCCTACGGCAGCGGCACGGAAGGTCAGCGGCGCCTCGGCAATTCGCTGCTCAAGAATGACGAAGGCGCTGGCAAGGGTCGCGTGGCCGCAAAAGTCGATCTCGGTCAGCGGCGAAAACCAGCGGACATGGAACGCACCGTCGGGCTCACGCACGAAAAAAGCCGTTTCCGACAGGTTGTTTTCCGTGGCGATGGCCTGCATCTGTGCGTCGCTCAACCACCGTTCCAGCGGCACCACCGCAGCCGGGTTGCCCCTAAAGGGTTCGTTCGTGAAGGCATCGACCTGGAAAATGGGCAGCAGCATGGGCAGAACCTCGACAGGGGCGAGAGCGCAGTATCCCGCCACTGTCGAAGCCTGGCTACTCTCCTTCCCTGACCCGGAACCAGGCAGCGTAGAGCGCCGGCAGGAACAGCAGCGTCAGCACCGTGGCGACGATCAACCCGCCCATGATGGCAACAGCCATGGGCCCGAAAAAGACGCTGCGCGACAACGGAATCATCGCCAGTACCGCCGCCAGCGCGGTGAGCACGATGGGCCGGAAGCGGCGTACGGTAGCATCGGTGATGGCGCTGAAGCGGTCATGCCCGGCGCTTATATCCTGCTCGATCTGATCCACCAGAATCACCGAGTTGCGCATGATCATTCCCGACAGCGCGATGGTGCCGAGCATGGCGACGAAGCCGAACGGCTGGCCGAACAGCAGCAGGAACAGCGCGACACCGATCAGGCCCAGCGGCGCCGTGAGAAAGACCATGGCCGTGCGCGAGAAACTGCGCAGCTGGATCATCAGCAGGCTTAGCACAACGATGACAAACAGCGGTATGCCCGCATTCACCGAAGCCTGGCCGCGACTCGAATCCTCCACCGCACCACCGACCTCCAGCAGGTAGCCGCCAGGCAGCGCGTCACGTATCTCGTGCAGCGTCGGCTCAATCTGCTGGACCAGCGTGGCCGGCTGATGCTCGCCGTAGATATCTGCGCGCACCGTTACGGTCGGCAGGCGGTTGCGGTGCCAGATCACGCCTTCCTCGAAGCCATATTCAAGAGTAGCGACCTGCGCCAGCGGCACGCTACGCCCGCTGGCCGTGGGAATCGCCAGGCTGGGCAGCATCGACAGGGTTTCACGCTCGCGCTCGGTACCGCGCAGGAGGATTTCGATCAGCTCGTTATCTTCACGGAAGCGGCTCGCCGTGGTGCCGGTGAAGGTGCGCTGGAGAAAGCTCGACAACTCCATGGTGCTCACGCCCAGAGCGCGGGCACGGTCCTGGTCGATATTCAGCCAGACCACCTTGCTCGGCTCCTGCCAGTCGAGGTGGACGTTGGTTACGTGCGGGTTCTGCCGCACCTTCGCCGCTACCTGCCGAGCCAGCCCGCGCACCACATCGATATGCTCGCCTGTTACCCGGAACTGCACCGGATAGCCAACCGGCGGGCCGTTTTCCAGGCGACTGACACGACCGCGCAGGCTCGGAAAATCATGCTCCAGCCGCTCGATAAGCCAGCTGCGCAGAGCGTCACGCTGCTCGATACTTTCAGCCAGTACCACGAACTGGGCGAAGCTGGTGGCCGGCAGCTGCTGATCAAGCGGCAGATAAAAGCGCGGGGAACCGTTGCCGACATAGGCGACGTAGTTGTCTATGCCGGGCTGCGTCTTGAGCATTTCCTCCAGGCGCCGCACCTCGGCTTCGGTGGCCTTGAGTGAAGCTCCTTCGGCCAGTTTTAGATCGACCATCAGCTCCAGTCGTCCCGAGGCCGGGAAGAACTGCTGCGGCACCAGACGAAACAGGCCGATCGAAGCGACAAACAGCAGCAGCGTCAGCAGGATTACCGTTTTGCGCCAGCGCACGCAGAACTGAATCAGACACCTCACCCGCTGATAGAACGGCGTTGCGTAGGGGTCGTGGCCGCGGTCACTGCCGCCATGCTTGCGGGCGTGGCGCTGGGCCATATCCGGCAGCAGCTTCTCGCCCAGCAGCGGGACGAACATCACCGCAGCGATCCAGGAGGCTATCAGCGCGATGGTCACCACCTGGAAAATTGAGCGCGTGTATTCCCCCGTACTGGACTGCGCGGTGGCGATCGGCAGAAAGCCAGCAGCGGTGATCAGGGTGCCGGTGAGCATCGGAAAGGCTGTGCTGGTCCAGGCGAAGCTGGCGGCCTTGAGCCGGTCGAACCCCTGCTCCATCTTGATCGCCATCATCTCCACCGCGATGATCGCATCGTCCACCATCAGCCCCAGCGCCAGCACCAGGGCGCCGAGAGAGATCTTGTGCAGGCCGATATTGAAGTAGTGCATGGAGGCGAACGTCATCGCCAGCACCAGCGGAATCGATAACGCAACCACCAGTCCGGTACGCACGCCGAGAGAAAAGAAGCTCACCAGCAACACGATGACCAGCGCCTCGATCAGCACCTGAACGAACTCGCCAACACTGGTCTTCACCGCCGCCGGCTGGTCGGACACTTTGCGCAGCTCCATGCCGGCGGGAAGTTCCTGCTGCAGGCGGGCGAACTCGTTCTGCAGCGCCTCGCCGAGCAGCAGAATGTCGCCGCCATCCTTCATGGATACCGCCAGGCCGATGGCCGGCTCGCCCATGAAACGCATGCGCGGCGCCGGCGGGTCGTTGAATCCACGATGCACCTGGGCGACATCACCGATGCGGAAGGTCCGGTCTGCAACGCGGATGGGAAAATCACGGATCTGCTCGACCGTCTCGAAGCTGCCCGTCACGCGCAACCGCACTCGCTCGCTAGGCGTTTCGACGAAGCCCGCCGACATCACTGTATTCTGTGCCTCCAGCGCCTGCCTCACAGCTTCCAGCGGCACGCCGAGGGTGGCCAGTTTGACGTTGGAGAGCTCGATCCAGATCTTCTCGTCCTGCAGGCCGAGAAGCTCGACCTTGCCTACATTCTTAACCCGCTGCAGCTGCAGCTGGATGCGGTCGGCGTAATCCTTGAGTACCGCGTAATCGAAGCCCTTGCCAGTCAGCGCATAGATATTGCCGAAGGTGGTACCGAACTCGTCATTGAAGAACGGCCCCTGCACACCGGCCGGCAGCGTGTGACGGATGTCGCCGATCTTCTTGCGTATCTGGTACCAGAGATCGGGTATCTGCCGGGAACGCAACGAGTCGAGAGCGATGAAGGTGACGTTGGATTCACCTGGTCGCGAGAAAGACACGATGCGCTCGTAATCACCGGTTTCCATCAGCTTCTTCTCGATGCGCTCGGTGACCTGGCGAGAAACTTCCTCGGCCGTGGCACCTGGCCAGTTAGTCTGGATCACCATGGCCTTGAAGGTGAACGGCGGGTCCTCGCTCTGCCCGAGCTTGCCGTATGAAAGCACGCCCAAGGCGGCGACCAGCAGCATGAGAAAGACCACAATCTGCCGATTGCCCAGCGCCCAAGCGGAGAGGTTGAAGCGCATCGTGCTTACTCCTGGCCAGCCAGTGCAACCGGACGGTTGTCGCGATCAATGGGCCTGACTGCCTGACCTTCATGCAGCAATTGCACTCCGGCCATGACGATCCAATCGTCGGGCTGCAGGCCGTCCAGCACTGGCACCTGGGTTTCTCCAAAGGCACCGATGCGAACGTCTACGCGCTCCAGCGTGGCATCCGCTTTCAACCGCCAAACATAAGCCCTGCCCTGCTCGGCGGTGATGGCGGAAAGCGGCACCGCGAGCGATACCTGATCAGCGTTGCGGATCAAGACCAGCGCACTCTGCCCCAGCTCGACCGGCATGCCCTCCTCGGTGAAGGCGACTCGGGCCGAGTAGGTCCGTGACTGATTATCCGCAGCCGGTGACAGCTCGCGAATCCGCCCCGGATAACGCTTGTTTGGCTGCGACCAGAGCTCTACGATCACTTCCTGACCGATCGAATAACGCTCCAGTGCCTGTTCCGGCAGGTTGATCGCCACCTCGCGCTCGCCGTCGGCGGCGAGGACGAAAGCTGTTTGCCCGGCGGCGATCACCTGCCCGACTTCCACACGCCGCTGAGCGATCACGCCATCACGGGTGGCACGCAGTACGGCATAACCTACCTGGTTACTGGCTACCTCGAACTCGGCGCGGGCCTGTTGCAGGCGCGCCTCGGCAGAACGAAGGGTGTTCTCCGAAGCATCGAACTGCGAGCGGCTGACCAGCTCTCGCCCCATCAGGGTTTTGTAGCGTTCATGCTCGGCCCGCGCGACTCGCAGATTAGCTTCGGCCGCAGCCACCTGGGCGCGAATGCCTTCTAGCTGCAGGCGTACGTCCTGCGGATCGAGCCTGGCCAGTGGCTGATCCTTGCGCACCCTGTCGCCGGCCTCGACCAGACGCTCCACCACCTTGCCGCCGATGCGAAACGCCAGCTCGGGCTCGTAGCGCGCATGAATTTCGCCTGGGTAACTGGCGAAGGCTTCGCTCGCTGACTGTGGATGAACCACCATCACCGGGCGCACCGAGACAGTCTCGGGCTCACCATTGCCGCAGCCAACCAACAAGGCGAAACCAAGGGCACCGATCAGAGACGAGGCAGGTCTGAGCACGCGGGTTCTCACTAGCAAACAGGGATTTAATATTTATACTGCCGGGTATAGTAAAAATACCAAACCAGCCAGTCCAGTATTAAACGTATCCCATGATTGATGATCTGCCCGCTCCATCAGGCCCCGGCCGACCAAAGGATCCCGCCAAGCGCGAGGCGATACTTGCCGCCGCGCAGAGCCTCTTTCTCAGCAATGGTTACGAAGGCAGCAGTATGGACGCCATCGCCAACGTTGCCGGGGTGTCCAAGCTGACGCTCTATAGTCATTTCAAGGACAAGGAGGCGCTGTTCGCCGCTGCAGTGAAGACCACTTGCGAAACGCGTCTGCCACGCAAGTTGTTCCTGCTGGAAGAAAACCGCTCGATTCGGCAAGTATTACTGGATCTCGGTCAGGCCTTTCATGAACTGGCCAACAGCCCTGAATCCATCGGCCTTCACCGGGTCATGGTGACCATGGCGACGCAGAATCCAGCGCTCTCACGGATGTTCTATGACGCGGGACCGCAGCTCCTGTTGCAAGACCTCGAACAGCTGCTGATGCAGGCTCATTCGCACGGCCTGCTGAATGTGCCGGCCCCTGCGCACGCTGCCGAGCACTTCTGCTCGCTGCTCAAAGGCGGCGCGCATTTTCGCCTGATGATCGGCTATGACGATGCGCTAGATGCCGCCGAAGCGTGCAGGCACGTGGAAGATGTGGTCACGCTGTTCATCCGCGCCTATGCGCCGCTATCAGGCCGTTGAAAAACTACCTGCTATAGCGCCGACAGGGTACGAAATTCGTCTTGGGCTAGCTGGTCGGTCATGCCGCTGACGAAGTCCTGCAGCATGCGACAGCGGTAGTAGAAAGCCCACAGCGGGTAGTCAGTCTCTCCCTCGGAATGGTCTTTCAGCGCTTCGTGATAGGCCTTGATCAGTTGGCTGGGCAGACGCCGGGCCAGCATCTGCAGATGTGGTTCGCTACGACAGACACCTTCGGTCAGCGCGTGAAAGACCGACACCGGCACGCGCAGCAGCGGCGCATAGAAATCGAGCAACCCCTGCAGAATCCGGTAGCCATGCAGCTGCAGCGTCTCCACCTCGTGGTGGCAGAATACATGCTCCATCGCCACGTCCTTGAAGGTCTGCACGATGGCATTCTCCAAGCTGGCGTCCTCCAGTAGAGCGCGATCCAGAGTGCCGTGATACACCGCCTCGACATGTTCGATGAACTGCCGGGCCGCGTGCTGCACCAGCGGATGTACCATGTTCACCCGAAGCCAGATGAAGAACTCGCCGACCTTGTTGATCGTCTCCTTCTGCGCCCTGGACTCGGCATAGGCGACCATGCTGCGAAAGCTGCGCCCGGTCGCGGCAATCGGCTCATCTGGCGAGCCGTGTTCGGCGAATTTCTCTACTAGCAAGCCGGCCAGCTGCCCAATGCTGAAAATACCCTTCTCTACCGAATCTTCGATATCAGCCAGGCAATAGGCAATGTCATCCGCCGCTTCCATGATGTATGCAACCGGGTGACGCGTGCCAGGCGCTAATCCCAGGGCCGCCTGCAACTCAGCGACGAAGCGTTCCTCGGAGAGGTAGAAACCCGCCTTTTTGTGCAGATAAGCGCCCGGAGAGCCCTTCTCGGGTTTCGGCGCATAGGCCGCTCGCACGTACTTGAGCAGCCCGGCGGTCTGGGTGTAGGTCAGGTTCAGCCGCTGCAAGCTGACTACCAGCCGAATGGCCTGGGCGTTGCCTTCGAAGGCGCGCAGATCGGCCAGCATTCGCGTGCGCAGCGCCTCGTCGCCCTGCCCCTGCGGCACGGCTTCATCGAACAGCCGATCCAGGTGGCGCGTAAACCACTGGCCGATGGCGAATTCACCGAAGTGACCGAAAGGCGGATTGCCGGTGTCGTGCATCAGGCAGGTCATTTCCACCAGGCTTTCCAGCACTCCCTCAAGGCCGTCCAGGCCATACAGCGCAGCCTTATCGCCAAGCTGTCGGTAGAGCGTGCGAACGATGAAGCGCCCGGTTTGCTGCACTTCCAGGGAATGGGTCAGACGGCTGCGCACCGCAGCATTACGCTCCAGCGGGAAGACCTGGGTCTTCTGCTGCAGCCGTCGCACTCCGGCAGAATTGATGATGCGTCCGCGGTCGCTTTCAAGCTGATCGACAATCAGTGACAAATCGCACTCCGATGCCTTCAGCCCTTCTTCCACCCGACCATAGGGTCGCTGACGGGAAATCTTGTTCTTGAAGTTCACAGGCATCGACATGAAGACAGACTCGTAACAGCGAAGAAGAGATGAGCCTAACGCGGCATGTCGGGTTTACCAATATGTACGCCTTGGAGGCTGTGCCTGCATCTACCGCAACCGTTAGAATCGCCCATCTGCAGGCGACTTCATCGACCCGCACGCACAACGAGAACCAGCATGGGCGCACAGTGGAAAGCGAAGCATAAGGAAGCAGCAGCCAACGCCAAGGGCCGCACCTTTGGCAAGCTGTCGAAGGAAATCATGATCGCGGCGCGCAGCGGTGCCGACCCAGACATGAACCCCCGCCTGCGCCTGGTGGTCGAGCAAGCGAAAAAAGCTTCCATGCCCCGCGAAACCCTGGAACGCGCCATCAAGAAAGGTGCAGGCCTGCTGGGCGAAAGTGTGCACTACGAGCGCACCACCTACGAGGGCTTCGCCCCGCACCAAGTACCCGTTATCGTTGAATGCCTGACTGACAACGTCAACCGCACCGTGGCCGAGATCCGCGTACTGTTCCGCAAGGGCCAGCTGGGCGCCTCCGGCTCGGTGGCGTGGGATTTTGACCACTGCGGCATGATCGAAGCGGCGCCTGCCAGTGCTGATGCCGACCCCGAACTTGCCGCGATCGAAGCCGGCGCCCAAGACTTCGAAGAAGCCGATGAAGGCGCCTGGCTGTTCGTCACCGAGGCTATGGATCTGGATACGGTCTGCCGTGCCCTGCCCGAACAGGGCTTCACCGTGCATTCCGCGCAGCTCGGCTATCGCCCGAAGAATCCGGTAACCACGCTGTCTGCCGAGGCGCTCGAAGAAGTCGAAGCCTTCCTCGCCGCCATCGACGCCCATGACGATGTGCAGAACGTTTACGTCGGGCTGGCAGGCTGACCGCTGCGCAATACTGATGCAGACTTCGATTATCGCTTTCTCAGCAGGACAACACCGTGACCAGCAAACCGAATACACCTTACGCCCAGCGCGAACAGGGCTATCGCGAAAAGGCTCTGAAAATGTACCCCTGGGTATGCGGGCGTTGCGCCCGTGAATTTTCAGGAAAGCGCCTGAGCGAGCTGACGGTCCATCACAAGGACCATAACCACGATAACAACCCCGAAGACGGCTCGAACTGGGAGCTGCTCTGCCTGTATTGCCACGACAACGAGCATTCACGCTACACAGACAACCAGTATCAGGCCGAAGCCCGGCCCGGCAGCGATCTGGGACCGAAGGAAACCTTCAAGGCATTCGCCAATCTCGCCGACCTGCTAAAGAAAAAGCCGGACTGAAAACGGTCCGGCTTTTACTGCGGCTTGTTGCAGCGGCTTTACTTGACCAGCAGGACCGGCACCGACACTTCATGAATGACGCGATTGGCAACCGAGCCCAGCAGCATGCCGGTGAAACTGCCCAGACCACGCGTACCCATCACAACGGTATCGCAACCGAGACGCTTGACGGTTTCATTGACCTGCTCGGCCACGTTGCCGAGAACGGCATGCCCTTCATGAGCGATACCCGCCGCCTGCAACACCGTTGCCGCCTCGGCAATGGTGGCGCGCGACTTGGTCAGCAGACTGTTGTTAAGGTCTTCGATCATGTTGGAAGTGACGTACTCACCGTAGATCACCGGCTCGTGCTGCGCATTGAGCACATGTACTTCGAGCGGTTTGGGCGCATCGGTGGCGAGATTGACGATGTACTGCAGCGCCCGCTTGGAGTTGTCCGAGCCGTCGAAAGCAAGAAGAATATTGCGCATGGCTAATCTCCATGAAAGATGTGAAATCAGCATACCCCAATGCGCCGAGGCTTCGATCGCGGGCACAACCATTCGTTGACCTGCAACAGGCTTTTGCGCTTTTGCCCGTCAAGACAAGTCTCAGAACACACATGTCCCACGAGTATCTGCGTCTGTTGCCGGACGCCTACAGGCCACTGCTGAACAAGTTCTACCGTGCGCACCGCAGCCACATGCGCGCTCCGCCCGGAGCCGACTGCTGGGTGGCTGGAAACACTGAAATTGTGGCGGCGCTGTGCCTGAACAGTATTGAGAACGGGTATTGGCTTACTGGGTTGCTGGTGGGGCCGCAGCAGCGCAAGAAGGGACTTGGCGCACAACTGGTAACCCGGGCCTTGAGCGATAGTTGCGGGCCAGTCTGGTTGTTTTGTGCCCCGGAGCTGATTGCGTTCTACCAAAAGCTTGGTTTTAGCGAAAGCACTCGGTTACCCGAGACCCTGGCCGCGCGACTGCAGCGCTACAACCGTCATAAGACGCTGGCAGCGCTGTGCCACGATGATGAAACGTAGGTGTAAGGCAGCTCTTACGACTATGGAGAAATGGGATCACTGGCGGGAAAGGTTTCTTCTAATGCTTCATCCAGCTGATCTTCGTCTACATCATCTGGTCCACGATCAACCTGATCTTCCGGCTGCTCCGGCTGTGGTGATTCCTGCGGTGTTTTACCGTTCATGCTTAACTCCTGTGAGTTGCGTCATGAATTTAGTCTGCCAAACACAAGAGTCGTTCAACGGCAGAGCGGAACATCGCAGCGCTAATCATTACAGCGGAATCACCGAATCAGTTTATTACAGGCAAAAAAAGGGGCGGGGGTTAAGCCCCGCCCGCCTCCTTCCATGCTTCCCTCTATTTCCGCTCATCGTCCTGATGAAGCCGCCTCCTGCAGCTGTCCTGACCGTCATCCTTGCCGGCTGTGCCTGTCCTTGAGCACAGGCGTGATATTAATCATCTGCTGGCCAATAGCAACTTGCGGAAAACCTCGTCTCTTTTGGAAAACCCCAGCTCTAATTAAATTTAAATCATTATAAATCAGTGATTTATAGATAATTAAGATTACTTAGCTATCACTTTTCCGCTTTCACTTACACCTCGTGTAAGCGAAAGCTTACACAAAATGACGCCTTGATAAAGATTCAGCCCTGGGCACGGATTAACCTGATGAACTTCCGTATTCAGCGTCACAGCCACGCAATGTGTACAGCCCCTATGCCGGAATCAGCAAGGGGCTGCAAATTACTGACAGTTCGCTAGCCAAACAACGCTTCGCTAGACAGACCGTTGCGCTCGAATATCTCGCGCATGCGCTTTAGAGCCTCGACTTGGATCTGCCTAACCCGCTCTCGGGTTAGACCTATCTCCCTGCCAACCTCCTCAAGAGTGCAACTCTCGTGGCCTCGCAGTCCGAATCGACGAATGACTACTTCTCGCTGTTTTTCGGTCAGGTCAGACAGCCATTGGTCGATGCAGGCCGAAAGGTCATCATCGAGCAGCAGTTCACAGGGGTCATTCGGCTTGTCATCGCTGAGGGTATCGAGCAGCGTCTTATCGGTGTCCGGACCGAGCGACACGTCTACGGAAGTCACCCGCTCGTTCAGCCCAAGCATGCGTTTGACATCGGCAACCGGCTTTTCCAGCAGATTGGCGATTTCCTCAGGACTAGGCTCGTGATCGAGCTTTTGGGTCAGCTCGCGGGCGGCGCGCAGGTAAACGTTCAGTTCCTTGACCACGTGAATCGGCAGGCGAATGGTACGGGTCTGATTCATGATCGCCCGTTCGACAGTCTGCCGGATCCACCAAGTGGCATAGGTGGAAAAACGAAAACCGCGTTCAGGATCAAACTTTTCCACGGCCCGGATCAGCCCGAGGTTGCCCTCCTCGACCAAGTCCAGCAATGACAGCCCGCGATTGACGTAACGCCGAGCAATCTTCACCACCAGCCGCAGATTGCTTTCGATCATGCGCTTGCGTCCTGCCGGATCGCCCTTGCGGGCCAGGCGAGCGAAATGCACTTCTTCTTCAGGAGTCAGGAGGGGGGAAAAGCCGATTTCGTTGAGGTACAGCTGCGTGGCGTCGAGCGCCCGGTTGTAATCGATGAACTTGTGTTGCCGTGCGGTTGTAGCCCCCGAGCGGGAGCCGATCGAGCGAACGCGAGAGGTGTCGCTGGAGCGTTTCGATCCAGCAGTTTGGTCCATAAGTAGAACGCTATCGTCTACGTCAAACTCCGGCACTTCTTTTTTGAGAGCCATTATTGTTGTCCTGTTCTGAGTTCGACAACAGGCTCGGGTGGCACGCAATCCCTGGCAACACACGAGCCCCCTGTTACCGGAACAGGCGGGCCTTAGCTCAAGGTTTCGGCAGGTATTGCAGAGGATCTACAGGTTTGCCCTGACGGCGAATCTCAAAGTGCAGCTTCACCCGGTCGGTTCCAGTCGATCCCATCTCAGCAATGGTCTGCCCAGCTTTGACTTGTTGGCCTTCCTGCACCAGCAGCCTGCGGTTGTGGCCGTAGGCACTTACATAGGTATCGCTGTGCTTGATGATCACAAGTTCGCCGTAACCCCGTAATCCACTACCGGCGTACACAACAGCCCCATCAGAAGCAGCTAAAACAGGCTGTCCTAATTCCCCGGCGATATCAATGCCTTTATTCAAACTACCGTTTGAGGAAAAACGACCGATTATCTGCCCCTTCGCCGGCCACGCCCAGCCGCTTGCAGAGCGAGTCACAGGCTTGACTGGAGTAGTGGCTTTCGGAGCCGTCTGAGGCGCCCTGGTGATGGGCGGTGGCGTAGGCACTGGCGTTGCGACCACTGGCGCCGTAGCGCGAGGTACCGGCGCAGGTGTTGGGCTTGCAGGACGCGCGACAGTGCGCGGCGCGCTGCCACCGAACTGGATACGCTGGCCAGGGTGGATCACATGCGGCGGGCCGATACCGTTACGCTGGGCAAGCGCCTTCCAGTCCCAGCCGAAGCGAAAGGCGATGGACCAGAGCGTATCACCACGCTGAACGATGTAATGGCCGCTGGTCACGCGATCACGATTGTTGCGATCAACGACCTGCACCCCCCCGGTAGGCGAACTTGAACAACCGGCCAGCAAAGCACCGACCAGTACCACGACCAGCGCACTACGGGCCGAAGGCTTACGAATCCACCGCACAACTGCTGTGAGCCTCAACGAACACTCCCTGGACTTAAACTGCTCAGACGCTCTGAACCGTAGGCTGACGCCGTCCGGCAAACCATTCAAGCCCCAATACCAGCACAATGCCTGCAACACCCATCAGCACGGCCAGCATGAGCTGCGGGTCCTGCCCGGTGAGACTGGCGTAACTGTCCGGCGAAATATTCTGTTCCAGCAAGGGCGTACGTTCACCCTGGGAATTGGTGCGCCATGTGAGCGTCTCCTTCCAGGGCCAAACCTTGTTCAGCGAGCCCAGCATTAACCCGGTCAGAAAAGCCAGGGTGAGGTCGCGCCAGCGCTCAAGCATCCAACTGAGCACGCGTGCGAAGCTCAAAATACCAACCAGGCAGCCGACTGCAAAAATTGTCAGCGTGCCGATATCAAGTGTTTTCACCGCTGCCAGCACAACCGGATAGAGCCCCAGCAGTACCAGAATGAAGCTGCCGGAAATGCCGGGAAGGATCATCGCGCAGATTGCGATGGCGCCGGCAAAAAACAGGCTCAAGCCACTACTGCTCCACTGTACCGGAGCGGCCACAGTGATCAGGTAGGCGAAGGCGATGCCAAGAATCAAACCAAGGATGCGTAGCAGATCCCAGCGCTGGATTTCCTTGCCGACCAGATGCACCGAAACTAGGATCAGACCGAAGAAAAACGACCATATCAGAATCGGATGATCTTCCAGCAGGTAGGTGATCAGCTTGGCCAGGCTGAACACGCTGGTGAGAATTCCGCCCAGCAGAATCAGCAGGAAGTTGGCATTGGCCGCCCTCCATGCATCCTGAACACGCCCACGCAGCAGCAACAACGCCGCGCCTGGTATCGCGCCAATCGAGCGCAACAATTCGTCATAGATGCCAGTAATAAAAGCAATGGTGCCACCGGACACCCCCGGAACAACATCGGCGGCGCCCATGGCGATGCCCTTGATGTACAACATTAAAGCGCTTTTCATGCTTGCTTCCGCTGAGTCAAACCACAGGTCCATTGAGCAGCGGCACGAAGCGCACGGTATCCAGCAGATGCCGGGAAAAACCGTCTTCCTCACGAATGATCAGCATCAGTTGCTGAACTTCACCCACCCCGACCGGAATCACCAGACGCCCACCGGGAGCGAGTTGATCGAGCAGAGCTTGCGGCACGTCCGCTGCAGCCGCGGTCACGATGATGCCGTTATAAGGCGCCAATGCCGGCCAGCCTTCCCAGCCATCGCCCCAGCGAAAGACCACATTGCGCAACTTCAGTTCGGCAAGACGCTCCTTGGCCCGCTCCTGCAGCGCCTGAATTCGCTCGACCGAGAACACCCGCTCCACCAGTTGCGCCAAGATGGCGGTCTGGTAACCGGAGCCGGTCCCGATCTCCAGCACCTTATCCAGCGGGCCGGCGGCCAGCAGCAGCTCGCTCATGCGGGCGACCATGAAAGGCTGCGAGATAGTCTGATTGTGGCCGATGGGCAGCGCGGTATCTTCATAAGCGCGATGCGACAGCGCCTCATCGACGAACAGGTGACGCGGAGTGCGCCGGATGACTTCCAGCACATGCGCGTTCGACAGCCCCTCTTCGTAGAGGCGCTGAATCAAGCGATCACGGGTGCGTTGCGAGGTCATCCCGGTTCCGTGGCGCATCAGACTCTCCTGTACAAGATGGTTCACAGCACTCTCTCAACCCAGTCGCCCAAGGACTCGAAAGCTTCATGGAAGCTTCGGTCGAGCTGCAGCGGTGTGATCGAGACATAGCCCTGCATCACCGCATGAAAATCGGTTCCCGGCCCGCCATCGTCGACATCACCAGCCACGGAAATCCAGTAGCCTTCCTTGCCGCGCGGGTTGGCTTGCTTCACCGGCGGCTTTGCCCGGCTGCGATGCCCAAGGCGGGTCAGCTGAATTCCACGGATATGATCCAGCGGCAGGTTGGGCACATTGATGCTGAGCACGGTGCGTGGCGGCAGGTCGAGCTCATCGTGCTTTTCTACCAGCTTGCGGGCGATGAAAGCCGCCGTGGGCAAGTTGTCCGGCAAGCGCGAGACCAGCGAAAAGGCGAAGGCCGGCCGGCCGGTGAAGCGCCCCTCAATGGCTGCGGCAACGGTACCGGAATAAAGCACGTCGTCGCCTAGGTTGGCACCCAGGTTGATACCCGAAACCACCATATCGGGCGCTTCTTCGAGCAGACCGTTGATACCCAGGTGCACACAATCGGTGGGCGTCCCGTTCACCCCGATGAAGCCGTTGGGCATGGTCGTCGGATGCAGCGGGCGATCCAGTGTCAGCGCACTACTGGCGCCACTCATGTCCTGGATGGGGGCGACCACCCGGCACTCGGCATAATCCGCCAGCGCGTCATAAAGCGCGGCGAGCCCTGGGGCATACACCCCGTCGTCGTTGGCGATCAGAATACGCATCAGATATCCGTCTGCCCTGCCAGGCTGACCAGCTCGCGTACCACGGCTGTGGCAAAGCATCCGGTCGGCAGGACGAATTCAAGTTGCAGAATGTCAGGTCCCGGATAATGCCACGACAAGCCGCCAATGGGGAGGCGAAGAATACGCCGTTCATGCTTCATTCCAGCTTCTGCGAGCCACTTGGCGATTGCCGGCTCGGCCGACGCGACATCGGTCTCCAGCACTTGCGTCGCCTCGCCAGCAGGCGATGGGCCAACGCCCCACAGGGGCCCGGTAGGATGCAGATCAAGGATCGCCAGTCGAGGATCGGCGCATTCGGCTTCGCCAGCGATAAAGAAGCTGCGACTGCCGGTAAAGGCCAACAGATCGCCCGGCTGCGCCCGATCCCAGGTACCTGCGGCGACCCGCTCGGCCAGAACCCGGTTGAACAGGTAGCTACGCCCCGCTGACAAGAGTCGCGAACGCAGGTTGCGCTGTATGGGAAGCTCCTGGCGCTCGGCATATTCGCGCGCGCCGTGAACGTTGCCACCATCGAAACCAAAGCGCTGCAGGCCGAAATAGTTGGGCACACCGTTCGCCTTGATGCGCTCCAAGCGCGCGTCGAGTTCCCCGTGATCGGCTTCCAGCTGAGTAAGACGCAAGGTGAAACCGTTGGCTGAATGGGCGCCACGCTGCAACTTGCGCTGATGGCGACTGCGCTTGAGGATGCGCAGCGTTTCGTCTTCCGCCTTGTCCAACTCGGGGTCCGCCTTACCTGGCAGATGCAGGCTGAACCATTGGCGGGTCAGCGCCTGGCGATCCTTGAGACCGGCGTAGCTGATAGCGCGTGCCGGCACGCCAGCGGCGCGGGCGATACGGCGCGCCGCTTCCTCAGTATTGAGGTTGCGCTTCTCAACCCAGAGCCAGAGATGCTCGCCCTCCCCCGAGAGCGGTATATCCAGCACCTCATCGACCTGAAAATCCTCGGCCACGGCCTTGAGCATGGCACTGCCGCACGCTCCGCCATGTGCCCGCGGCCCGAGCAGCTGGTCTTCGGTCATGCGCGGACCAGCAGCACGACCGCATGCACCGCGATGCCTTCCTCACGCCCGGTAAAGCCCAGTTTCTCGCTGGTGGTGGCCTTGACATTGACCTGGTCCAGCTCGACCTGAAGATCCCCCGCGACCAGCCCCCGCATGGACTCGATGTGAGGAGCCATCTTGGGCGCCTGAGCGATGATAGTGGCATCCACATTACCCACCTTCCAGCCCTTGGCCTGAACCAGCTTGAGCACATGGCGCAGCAGCACCCGGCTATCGGCGCCCTTGAACTGCGGGTCGGTGTCGGGAAAGTGCTTGCCGATATCGCCCAGCGCCACCGCTCCCAGCAGCGCATCGCTTAGCGCATGCAGCAGCACGTCGCCATCGGAATGCGCCAGCAAGCCGAACTTGTGTGGAATCCGCACGCCCCCGAGCGTGATGAAGTCGCCCTCGCCGAAGCGATGCACGTCGTAACCGTGGCCGATACGCATAGTCAAAACACCTTGAAAAGATCAGCCGCGGATTCTACAGGACCCGTCACGGCTTGGCTCATCGGCACCTGCGACATCGATATGCACGATAGTCACCATCGACCGGATCGATCCCGCATCGGGATATAACGATATATAGTTCGGTCCACCACGATATGCGCGACGAGCGAAAGCCCATGACCGGCGGCATTGACGAGATCATAAAAGCGATTGCCCACCCTCTGCGGCGGGACATCTTGCGGTGGCTGAAGGAACCGCAACAGTATTTCCCCGACCAGTTTCACTCGTTGGAAAATGGCGTATGCGCCGGGCAGATCGACCAGCGGGCCGGGCTTTCGCAATCAACGGTTTCAGCCCATCTAGCCACACTGCAACGAGCAGGCCTGATTACCAGTCAGAAGGTCGGACAGTGGCATTTCTTCAAGCGCAACGAGCCGGCCATTCAGGCGTTCATTCAGCGCATCAGTCAGCAACTCTGAATTTTTTGCACTAATAGAGGAGCGGTATTGCTATGCCCACACTTTTCGACCCCATCCGGATAGGCGACCTAGAGCTGCCCAACCGCATCATCATGGCGCCCCTCACCCGCTGCCGCGCAGAGCCGGGCCGGGTGCCGGGTGAGCTGATGCTCGAGTACTACGCCCAGCGCGCCGGCGCCGGCCTTATCATCAGCGAAGCAACCTCCGTGACGCCTATGGGCGTCGGCTACCCCGACACTCCCGGCATCTGGTCCGCCGAGCAGGTGCAGGGCTGGAAGAAAATCACCGAAGCCGTACACGCCAAGGGCGGCAAGATCGTGCTGCAGCTCTGGCACGTAGGGCGTATCTCCGACCCGCTCTACCTCGATGGTCAACTGCCGGTCGCACCCAGCGCCATTCAGCCCGCCGGTCATGTCAGCCTGGTGCGCCCAAAGAAAAGCTACGAGACCCCGCGCGCGCTGGAAACCAGCGAAATCCCGGGCATCGTCGAGGCCTATCGCAAGGGTGCCGAGAATGCCAAGGAAGCCGGCTTCGACGGCGTGGAGATTCACGGCGCCAACGGCTACCTGCTCGATCAGTTCCTGCAGGACAGTACCAACCAGCGTACCGACCAGTACGGCGGCTCACTGGAAAATCGCGCACGGCTGATGCTTGAAGTCACTGATGCGGCGATTGGCGTCTGGGGCGCAGGACGTGTCGGCATGCACCTGGCACCCCGCGCCGACAGCCATGACATGGGTGACTCTAACCGCGCCGAAACCTTCGGCCATGTCGCTCGTGAATTGGGCAAGCGCGGCATCGCTTTTATCTGCACCCGCGAGAAAGCCGGCGAAGACAGCCTTGGCCCGCAACTGAAGCAGATTTTCGGCGGCGTCTACATCGCCAACGAAGGCTTCGACAGAGCGCAGGGCAACGCCTGGCTGGCTCAAGGCAAAGCTGATGCAGTGGCCTTTGGTGTGCCGTACATTGCCAATCCAGATCTGGCCGAGCGACTGCGCCAGGACGCACCGCTCAACGAAGCACGCCCGCAGCTGTTCTACGCTCCGGGCCCAGAGGGATATACCGACTACCCTTCGCTCTAGTCCTTGACGAAAAAGCCCGATCGGACAGTGTCCAATCGGGCTTTTTTTGTGCTCGTTAGCCGCGCAACTTGCGACTGCGTAGTAAGCCCGAAAATAAAAAACCCCGAGCAAGCTCGGGGTTTTTTGTGTAGCGGGGGCTGAGTTACATCATGCCGCCCATGCCACCCATACCGCCCATGCCGCCCATATCAGGCATTGCCGGAGCCTTGTCGTCAGCGCTCTCGGCAACCATGGCTTCGGTAGTAACCATCAGACCGCCGATGGATGCCGCAGCCTGCAGCGCGGAACGAGTCACCTTGGCCGGATCGAGGATACCCATCTCGATCATGTCGCCATAGGTGTCGGACGCAGCGTTGAAGCCGTAGTTGCCTTCGCCCTGCTTGACCTTGTCGACCACTACGCTCGGCTCACCACCAGCGTTGGCAACGATCTGACGCAGCGGAGCTTCGACAGCGCGACGCAGCAGTGCGATACCGACGTTCTGGTCTTCGTTGTCGCCCTTGAGCTCGGAGATGGCCTGCAGCGCGCGCACCAGAGCGACACCGCCGCCAGGTACCACGCCTTCTTCGACGGCTGCACGGGTAGCGTGCAGGGCGTCTTCGACGCGAGCCTTCTTCTCTTTCATCTCGACTTCGGTACCGGCACCGACCTTGATCACGGCAACACCGCCGGCCAGCTTGGCCAGACGCTCTTGCAGCTTCTCTTTGTCGTAGTCGGAGGTGGTGTCTTCGACCTGCTTGCGGATCTGCGCAACGCGGGATTCGATGTCCGCCTGCTGGCCAGCACCATCGATGATGGTGGTGTTTTCCTTGTTCAGCACAACGCGCTTGGCGTTACCCAGGTGTTCCAGGGTAGCAGTTTCCAGGCTCAGGCCGACTTCTTCGGAAATCACAGTAGCGCCGGTCAGGATAGCCAGGTCTTGCAGCATGGCCTTGCGGCGATCGCCGAAGCCTGGCGCCTTGACCGCAGCAACCTTGACGATGCCGCGCATGTTGTTCACAACCAGAGTCGCCAGGGCTTCGCCTTCGACGTCTTCGGCAACGATCAGCAGCGGACGGCCGGACTTGGCAACGGCTTCCAGCACCGGCAGCAGCTCACGGATGTTGGAGATCTTCTTGTCGACCAGCAGCAGCAGCGGGCTTTCCAGCTCGGCAACCATGGTGTCCGGCTTGTTGATGAAGTACGGGGACAGGTAGCCACGGTCGAACTGCATGCCTTCTACGACGGACAGTTCGTTTTCCAGGCCCGAGCCTTCTTCAACGGTGATCACGCCTTCCTTGCCAACTTTCTCCATGGCTTCGGCGATGATGTCACCGATGGAGGAGTCGGAGTTGGCGGAGATGGTGCCAACCTGAGCGATGGCCTTGAAGTCGGCGCAAGGCTTGGCCAGGTTCTTCAGCTCGGCAACGATGGCGATAGTAGCCTTGTCGATACCGCGCTTGAGGTCCATCGGGTTCATGCCAGCGGCAACGGCCTTCAGGCCTTCGTTGACGATGGCCTGAGCCAGAACGGTCGCAGTAGTGGTGCCGTCACCGGCTTCGTCGTTGGCCTTGGAGGCTACGTCTTTGACCAGCTGTGCGCCCATGTTCTCGAAACGATCCTTCAGCTCGATTTCCTTGGCGACGGAGACGCCGTCCTTAGTAATCGCAGGAGCGCCGAAGCTCTTTTCCAGTACCACGTTACGGCCTTTCGGGCCGAGGGTCGCTTTTACCGCGTCGGCCAGGACGTTTACGCCAACCAGCATCTTCTTGCGAGCGGAGTCGCCGAACTTGACTTCTTTAGCAGCCATTTTGATTGTTCCTCAATTCTTGAATGGGTTGGAGATTCGCGCAGTAATCAGGCTTCGACGACGGCGAGGATTTCGTTCTCGCTCATCACCAGCAGGTCTTCACCGTCGACCTTGACGGTGTTGCTGCCGGAGTAAGGGCCGAATACCACCTTGTCACCGACCTTGACGGCCAGTGCGCGCACTTCACCGTTGTCCAGCACACGGCCGGTGCCTACAGCAACGATTTCGCCCTGATTCGGCTTCTCGGCAGCGGAGCCCGGCAGGACGATACCGCCTGCGGTCTTGGTTTCTTCTTCGCTGCGACGGATTACGACGCGGTCATGCAGAGGACGAAGCTTCATTGTCGATCTCTCCTAACAGAGTGGTTCCATGCCGATGCATTTCATCGGCGGGTTGGCAAATTCCGGCGGTGCCGGTTGCGGCCCGCAATGCGGGCCGCAGAAAACGGACTGTCAAAATGCGACAGCGACCTTGCGGTGACCGCTACATGCGGGCGGGGAAAATGATTTCAAGGGCCAGCCAGCATTTTTTTGCAGCTGGAAAGTGCAGCACATGCCTGCGCATGCACCGCGAATCGACGTTCGCGTCATTTGTCGCGACGCTCCCACTCACCCTCAATCACATTCGGGCGCTGAGCGCCGGTTGACTGCTCATGTTGCCGGCGAAGGTCATCGGCGAAGGCACGGCGACGCTGCGCCTGGGCCTCAGCGCGACGACCGAGCACACCCAGAAATAGTTTGCGCGACGGCGGGAACAGCAGCAGCAGGCCGACAATGTCGCTGAGAAAGCCCGGCAGAAACAACAGGCCACCAGCGACGACCATCATCATGCCCTGAAGCATTTCACGCTCTGGCAACTCGCCCCGCGCCAGCCGCTCACGAGCACGCCAGGCGGTGGTAAAACCAGCAAAGCGCATCAGCAGGAGGCCGCCCAGACCACTGAGCACCAGCAGTAGGATGGTTCCCAGCACGCCAATAGAGCCACCGACTTGGATCAGCAGGGCCAGCTCGGCCAGAGGGAACAGGAGAAACAGCAGTAGAAAAATTCTCATCAAGAGTCCTTGGTGGAAGAGCGACTTCCGATACTGTGTAGATGATGGTGCTCGACAACGAATTCAAGCCGGCTGACGAGCAGGCTGTAACCGGATTATTCGCCGTAAAGTAGCGGATGAAACTGAAGCCAGCCTGAATCAGGTGCGTGTCATGGCTACCAGAGCCTGACGAACTTCCATGGCAGTCGAGCACGCCGACGGAAATGGCAGCCAGTGGATCGCCTGCCCGATTCGCAGGTGGAAGCCTTCGGCATCAATTCCTACCATTCGGGCTTCGGCTATGGCCGGCAACCCGGCCTGCTCGACGTAATGCGCGATCGCCGCTGCATGATCGTCGTTCATGTGTTCGAGCATACCGCCCTCGCCGCCCTCGGCACCGGCAAAGGGATTGGCCCGCGCGGCCTGCTCCAGCCAATGAATGGCGCCGAAACCACCAATGAAGCGCCAGCGCACCGGCTGCAAGACCCAGAAATCGAAATCGTGCACACGATGGTAGTCGCGGGACTCGGGGAAGTAGCGGTAGTAGCGCTCAGCCGCATGCTCGACCGACTGCGACCCATCCAATTGCAGCGCTTCGGCCATGAGCGTAAGGCGGCCGTTGAGCTGCACGTCGGCGGCGTCACGCTCGGACACCAGCAGCGAGCAGTGTGGGTCGGCCTTGAGATTGCGGGTGTGCTGGGCAATTCGGCTGATCAGTATCAGCGGCCAACCATCCTCGTTCAGGCAATAGGGAACGACCGAACCGAAGGGAAAACCTGGCATCGCCAGGGAGTGTGTCGAGAGTACGCCCCGGTATTCCTTGAGTAGTAATAGTCGGGCATTCTTGACGGCTTCTGCGCTCACCTTTGGGCTCCTGGACTGCTGGCTCGAGCGCGCCAGCATAACCCGCCTCCCGAAGGCATCGCGATACGCATCAGTTATAAAAACGGGAGATTGGCATGCAGCTCAAAGACAAGGTCATCATCATTACCGGCGGCGGCCAGGGCCTGGGACGCGCGATGGGCGAATACCTAGCTGCCAAAGGTGCACGCCTGGCACTGGTCGACCTTAACCAGGAACGCCTTGATGAAGCGGTCCAGGCCTGCAAACAGGCAGGCGGTGAGGCGCGCGCCTATCTGTGCAATGTCGCCGACGAGGATCAGGTCAGCCGCATGGTGAATCAGGTCAGCGAAGACTTCGCTGGGCTCGATGGTCTGGTCAACAATGCCGGCATCCTGCGCGATGGCCTGACGATCAAGGTCAAGGATGGCGAGCTGTCGAAGATGAGCCTGGCGCAGTGGCAGTCAGTGATTGACGTCAATCTGACCGGCGTTTTCCTCTGCACTCGAGAGGTGGCAGCCAAGATGGTTGAGCTCAAGCGTGAGGGCGCGATCATCAACATTTCGTCGATTTCCCGCGCCGGCAATATGGGCCAGGCCAACTACTCCGCCGCCAAGGCCGGTGTCGCCGCTGACACCGTGGTCTGGGCCAGGGAGCTGGCACGTTACGGCATCCGCGTGGCGGGCGTGGCGCCTGGCATGATCGAGACCGAGATGGTCGCCAGCATGAAACCCGAAGCGCTGGCGAAGATGACCGCCGGCATCCCCCTGCAGCGTCTGGGCAAGCCGGTGGAGATCGCCCACTCGGTGGCCTACATCTTCGAGAACGATTACTTCACCGGCCGTATCCTGGAGTTGGACGGCGGGCTGCGCCTCTGAGAGAGCAACTACAAAGCAGAGAAAGCCCGGCGCTTTTACTGCAGCTTGCAGCTTTTGGCCTGACGCTACTACCAGCCCACCCCAAAACCAATGGAGTAGCGGGTTTCATCGGTTTCGCTCTCAGCACCGCTGACGATATCCCGCTCGGCCTTCATGTTCAGCGAAGCCCAGTCGGTCACCTTGTAGCGCAGACCGACTTCAGCATCCAGCGCGTAATCGGCCACGCCTTCCAAGGGCTTGCCGATTTCGCCGGAGCTGAACAGCTCGAAGGTCTTGCCCACAAGATAGCGGTTGTAATCCCACTTCATGGCGGCCAAAAAGAACTCATCCTTGCTGCCATCGGCATATTCATAGTCGCTGCGGTTGATCAGTGAAGCCAGTGAGAATGCGCCCAGCTCGTTGTCCCAGAACTGGTAACCCGGACCCGTACCTATGGTGCGTTGGCGACGCACATCCTCGATTTGATCGCGTTTGTAATTCAGGCGGCCCTGCCAGAACCAGTTGTCGTCGATGAATCGGTCGAGCGCGTATTCGGCATCCCAGTTGTCGGTAACCGTCACGCCATCGCGGTATTCACGGTTATAGCTGCCGTTGCCGTTGTGTCGCCAGAGGCCATGCCGCGCCTTCGTGTCGAACGAAACGTCATAGTCATCGGTGTCAGTTTCGGCGCGCTTATAGTCCATCGCCACGTCGATGTTGCCCTTCCAGGTAAGGTCCTGAATCAGCGGCTTGGGATGGATGATTTGCGAGATACTCGCCAGCTCCACAGTACGAGGCGCGGCGCCATTGGCGAGAGTTACCTTGCCGTCATCGCTCGCCTGTAGCGACTGAACTACTTCGCCGCTAACCTGATCCTGCTTAATCAGCAGTTTCTGGTCGCTTTCCAATGTGGCGATGCTTTTCCACTTCAGCGGAATTGAGCCGCCGTATTCGGTTTCGAGCAGCAGCTTGCCGCCATCCATGACACTGATCTTGCCGGTCAGGCGATCACCGTTCTTCAGCCAGACGGTATCGGCAAGCGATGGTAGCGACAGCGCGGTGAGGGCCGTGCACAACAGGATTCTGGAAAACATAGAGGTACTGGGTTCTGATCGATGGGGCTCAACGAGCCATTGAAGGGCCGCATTATCCTTATGCCTGTAGTCACAGCAAGCACTGACCGTCAGGTGGATGCCAAGTTCATAGGAAGCGTTGCCATGTCCGAACAACCCCTGCTACCGCCAGATGCGAATGCCGCGGCACGTCGTGCGGCGGTATATCTGGTCATGGCGCAGATCCCGGAAGGAAAGGTGGTGAGCTATGGCGAACTGGCTGCGATGGCTGGCCTTGGCCGTGCCGCACGCTGGGTCGGAAGGCTGATGTCGCAACTGCCAGACGACACTCGCCTGCCCTGGCACCGAGTTATTGCCGCCGGCGGACGCCTGAGCCTGCCGCCAGGCAGTGCAGCAGGTCATGAACAACGGCAGCGCCTGCGCGCCGAAGGCCTGACCATCATCAATGACCGAGTGGACATACGTCGGCACGGCTGGCATTCCTTCGAGCACAGCGAGTAGAGTGCGCGCTTTATGCTCATTTCCTGACAGATTGCTGCCGTATGCCCCGTGAAACCTGGCGCGATGCACTCGCCGCCTATGCCAGTCCCGCTTCGCTGACGCTGCTGATCCTCGGCTTCGCCGCCGGATTACCGGCGATCTTGGTGTTCTCAACGCTGTCGGTGTGGCTGCGCGAGGCCGGCGTCTCGCGGGAAACCATTGGTTTCGCCAGCTGGATCAGCCTCGCCTACGCTTTCAAATGGGTCTGGTCGCCAATGCTCGACCAGTGGCGCCTGCCGTGGATTGGCGCCCTGGGACGACGCCGTTCCTGGCTGGTGCTGTCGCAGGCGCTGATCGCCATCGGACTGGTGGGCATGGCGCTGTGCAACCCGCAGACCAATCTGACCATGCTCATCGCCCTGGCCGTGGTGGTGGCGTTTTCCTCGGCGACCCAGGACATCGCCATTGATGCCTACCGCCTGGAGATCGCCGAGGACAAGCTGCAGGCGACGCTGGCGGCGAGCTACATGACCGGCTATCGCGTCGCCATGCTGCTGGCCAGTGCCGGCGCGCTGTTTCTGGCTGAATGGCTGGGCTCGAGCAATTTGGAATACGACCAGAGCGCCTGGACTCTGACCTACCTCATCTTCGCCCTGCTTATCGTGCCGGGCTTCATCACCAGCCTGCTGATTCCCGAGCCTCCTGCTGCCGCACCGCTGCCCGACGAGCCGCCGCTCTATACCTTCAACCATCAACTGGCGGCCGTTGGCCTGCTTCTGGTGCTGCTGATTTCCCTGCCGGCGATGATCAACGCGATGATCGCCCAGGCCTGGCCACGGGCATTGCTCTATGCACTGTTCATTCTCGGCAGCATTTCGCCACTGGGTCGCTCGCTACTGGTACCGGTGCGACACATTCTCGGCCAGGCCGGACAGAAACAGCGTCCGCAGCGTTTCGAATTCGCGCACCAAGCCGTGTCGGTGATCGTGCTGATAATTCTCATCGTCTCGACAACGGGCATGTTCCAGTCCTACTGGGGCGGCTATTGGCCTCGCGGCACCATGTATCTGCTGATCTGCTGGGGGTGTCTGTCGGCACCCGGCCGTATCTTGATGGGGCCGGTGTTGACGCCGATTACCGACTTCATTGTGCGCTATCGCTGGCAGGCGCTGCTGTTGCTCGGGTTGATCGCCACCTACCGGATGTCCGACACGGTGATGGGCGTGATGGCCAACGTTTTCTACATCGACCAAGGTTTTACCAAAGATGAGATCGCCAGCGTCAGCAAGGTATTCGGGCTAATCATGACGCTGCTGGGCGCGGCCTTCGGCGGCCTTTTGATCGTGCGCTTCAGTATCCTGCCGATTCTGTTTATCGGCGGTGCGGCTTCTGCGGCGACCAATTTGATGTTCATGCTGCTGGTGGAAATGGGCGCAGACTTGCAGATGCTTATCGTCACCATTTCTTGCGACAACTTCAGCGGCGGCCTGGCCTCCACCGCCTTTGTCGCCTATCTGTCGAGCCTGACCAACCTCAAGTTTTCGGCGACCCAGTACGCGCTGCTCAGCTCGCTGATGCTGCTGCTGCCGCGGCTGCTCGGTGGTTATTCAGGGGTGATGGTAGAGAGTCTGGGCTACAGCAATTTCTTCCTGGTCACGGCCCTGCTCGGCATACCGACGCTGATACTGATCGTCTGGCAATGGCGCAGGGCTCGCCTGCAGCCGAGAGGGGCTGAATAACTTGCGGGCGCCTCTGAATAACAAAGCCGGCAATAGCCGGCTTCGTTATTCACGCAATATCTGTCAGCTTTGCACCAGGTGCACCACCCGCTGGGGAACTGGAATACCCACCCCCGCTGCAGCCAGCTTCTCCTTGGCGTGCTCGGTAAAAGCGAAAGTCACCGGCCAGAAATCTCCGGTCGCAACCCACACACGCAACGACAGATTCACCGAGCTGTCCCCCAACCCAGTGACGAACACTACCGGCTCCGGCTCACGCAGTACCCGCGGGTCCTCGGCTATCTCCAACAGAATCTGCCGCGCCAACTTGATATCACTGCTGTAGTCGATGCCGACATTGATGTCCGCACGGCGGCGAGGCTCGCGGGAAAAGTTGGTTATATGCCCGTTCGACAGCGCTCCGTTCGGCACTACCACCGTCTTGTTGTCGCCGGTCTTGAGCACTGTATGAAAGATCTGGATCGAGTTGACCGTGCCGGCTATGCCCTGTGCCTCGATCCACTCGCCGACCCGGAAGGGGCGGAACAGCAGAATCAGCACTCCTCCGGCGAAGTTCGCCAGACTGCCCTGCAAGGCCAGGCCAATGGCCAGACCCGCAGCGCCGATTACCGCGATAAAGGAGGTGGTCTCCACACCTACCATCGAGGCCACGCTGACCAGCAGCAGAATCCTGAGAATGACGCTTGTCAGGCTGCCGATGAAACCGTGAAGCGTCGGGTCCACCTTGCGCCGCTGCAGCAGGCTGCCAATTCTGTGAGTAAAGCGGTTGATCAACCACCAACCCAGCACAAAGGTGAACAATGCCAAGGTTAGCTGGACCGCGTATTGCAACGCGACTGGTAGCCAGGCTTCAGAGAGATCGACCAGGTAGTCGATGCTTATGTCCATCAGGAAAGCTCCTACTACAACCGGCTCTCGCAACGCGACAGCCGATGATGGAGGGGAATAAAGGTGGCGCCAGAGCGCGCAGGAATGTCAGTCGCGGAAGTTGTTGAACTGCAACGGCATGCCGAAATCATGGGCACGCAGCAGGGCAATGGCTTCCTGCAAGTCGTCGCGTTTCTTGCCTGTCACGCGCACCTGCTCGCCCTGGATAGCGGCCTGCACCTTGAGTTTGGCATCCTTGATATGAGCGACGATCTTCTTCGCCAGCTCCTTGTCGATGCCTTCACGCAGCGTCACTTCCTGCTTGACCGACTTACCCGAGGGGTATGCGTCTTTGGTTTCCAGACACTGAATATCGACCTTACGCTTGATCAGGCTCAACTTGATGATCTCCAGCATCTGCTCCAATTGGAAATCTGCGTCGGCAGTCAAGTGAATGGTCAACTCCTTGAGTTCAAAAGAGCCTTTACCACGCAAATCGTAACGCCGATCCAGTTCCTTAATGGCGTTGTCGACGGCATTGGTGACTTCGTGCTTGTCCAGCTCGGATACAACGTCGAATGAGGGCATGGGCTTTGCTCCATTAGTAGTGTGAAACCGCGCAAAGGTTGTGATCCATCGCGCGCAGCTTGTCGGTTAAAATGGGCAATCATTATAGCCGCTCAAACCCTGAACAGCCGGCCACACTAGTCGGCGCTGCCCCTCCATCCTGCCGAGCCTATGAATGCCCAACCCCCATCTCAGCATCCTGGTTGTCGACGACGCCAAATTTTCCAGCGTCATGATTGGCCGCGCACTGTCCAAGGCCGGTTATGAGGACTTACGCTTCGCCAGTAGCGCCAGTGCCGCTCTGACGCTGCTTGAAGAGCGCCCGGCTAGCGTTCTGCTCGCCGACTGGCTGATGCCGGAGATGGATGGCCTGGAGCTGACCGCCCAGGTGCGACAACAGGACGAAATGTCCCACCATTACACCTACATCATTCTGCTCACCGGACGCGACGGCGATGACGTGCTGAGCATCGCATTCGATCATGGCGTGGACGACTTCATCAGCAAGTCGGCGATGAATGAACAACTGGTCCCGCGCATCTATGCCGCTGACCGTTTGTGCGGCTCGTTGCAACGGCTCATGCAGGAAAACCGCCTGCTCACGGAAAACATCGCCAGCCTGGAAAAGCGCAACCAGATCGACCCTATTACCGGCTTGGGCAATATGCGTTACCTGCGGCAGAGGCTCGGCGACAGCCTGCGCCAAATCGAAAGTCGTGGTGGTACGCTCTGTTATCTGCTGATCGGCCTGCCAGAAATCGCCAGCCAACGGCAGCGCTATGGCGAGCAGTTCTATCGGGAGCTGATGCGCGGCGTGGCGCGACGCCTGCAACAACTGGTGCGACCCATGGATACGCTCACCTGCCTGGACGACAAACATTTTGGCCTGCTCGCTATGGTCGAAAATCCGCAGGAGTGCTCACCAAGTAGCTTCAAACGCCTGCACGAAGGTCTGAATATCAAGGCTTTCAAGACCAGCGAAGGCTTCATCTCGCTCAAGGCCGGCATCGGCCTGGTCAGCATCGACGTCAATAGCCTGCCGGTCGAGCCTCGACTGATCACCGAACGCGCCGAGTCACTGCTTGCAGACGCCTACAGCACAGGTCGCATCGTGCCATTACGCCTGAAAAAGCCTGAGCAATGAGCACTACCTGGCACATTCTCGGCGCGGGCAGTCTCGGCTGTTTGTGGGCCACACGCCTGAACCGTGCGGCGCTGCCAGTACGCATCATTCTGCGTAACCAACAGAGGCTTGCCGACTACCGCGCCGCCGGGGGCCTCCGCCTGATCGAGACGGAACGGTCCAGCCTGTATCCGCTGACTGCCGAACTCCCAGGAACAGAAGGCCCCATCCAGCGTCTGCTGGTTGCCTGCAAGGCCTACGACGCCGAAGCCGCCGTAGCTGAAGTGGCTACGCGTCTGCAGCCAGGTGCGGAAATCCTTCTGTTGCAGAATGGCCTCGGCAGCCAGCAGGCCGTGGCGGCACGTTGGCCAGCCTGCCGCAGCATCTTCATCTCAAGCACCGAAGGCGCCTATCGCCGTAAGGATTTCGAAGTGCTACACGCCGGCCAAGGCCAGAACTGGCTAGGCGATCCGCTCGATCCGATGCCACCGCATTGGCTGGCCGAGCTGGTGACAGCCGGCATTCCCTGCGACTGGACAGACAATATCGAAGCCAGGCTATGGCGCAAGCTCGCGCTTAATTGCGCCATCAACCCCCTCACCGTCCTGCATGACTGTCGCAACGGCGAGCTGCTGGCGCACCGCGAACAACTGCGTCAGCTATGCAACGAGTTGGGCCGTATCCTCGTGGCCTGCAATCATGTCGACGCGGCCGATGAGCTTGAAGAAGAAGTCTTACGGGTCATCAACGCCACCGCCAGCAATTACTCTTCCATGCATCAGGATGTGCACAACGGCCGTCGCACGGAAATCAGTTTCCTGCTTGGACACGCCTGCCGTACCGCACTACAGCATGGGCTGGAGGTCAGTGAGCTGAACGCGTTGTTCAAGCGCCTGCAAGCTTTCCTCGCGCAGCTCGGATTGCCGCAGGACTGAGGCCCCGTTACCCTGCGCAGACACCCTTCTGCCCGTACCTGCCATGACTCTGCGTCAGCGTCTTGAAAACCTTCCGGTCGGCCGCAAGCTGCTGATCGCCCCGCTCGTTCTGCTGGCCGCCGTGCTGCTGGTCTCCAACCTGACCTTCATCAGCGCGGCTTATTGGATTTCTCGCCAGAGCGTCGCGCCCCAGGCCATGCATACTCTGGGAGCGCTGTTGAGTACCCCGGAATTGAGCCGGCAGGCCCTGAACTCCCAGGCGTCTGCCAACGCGCTCCTCGCCAAGCTGGGTGACTATGCGCCGCTACGTGCCGCGGTGATCTATGACGCCGCAGGACAGCGCTTCGCCCAGCTGCAACGTGGTGAACCGCTGGCGCTGCCTGAGCAGACCAGCCAGTTTGTGCAATGGCAGAAAACCGAAATGCGCGCCAATCTGTTGGTCGAATTGCCTCAGGTCGCAGGCCCGCCGGGCCACGTGCTGATCGTTGCAAGCAGCGAGCTGCCAGGGGCGTTTTACACTGGCACTCTGACAGCCAGCCTGGCGATCCTACTGGCCAGTTTGCTGCTCTGGCTGCTGGTCGCGCAGCAGATCCGCCAACTGATCACCCGACCGATTCGCGACCTTGAAGCCCTAACCCGCCAGGTCACTCGCGAGGAAAACTATTCGCTGCGCGCCACAGCCCGCAATCAGGATGAAATCGGCCGCCTTGCCGACGCCTTCAACACCATGCTGGCGCGCATGCAGGCCCGCGAACAGCAGCTTAAGCGCGCCCGCGACGACGCCCAGGAAGCCTTCGACCATGCTCAGGGGCTGGCGGAGGAAACCTGGCACACCAACCGAAAGCTCGAGCTCGAAGTACAGGTGCGTAGCAGGATCGAACGTAAACTCACCGGGTTCCAGAACTACCTCAACAGCATCATCGACTCCATGCCCTCGGCACTCATCGCGCTGGATGAGCAGCTCCACGTAACCCAATGGAACCAGCAGGCCAGTGCGCTTTCCGGCACCCCCCTGGATGATGCGCTGAACCAGCCGGTATTCATCGCTTTCGAGCCGCTACGACCCTTTCTCAGCCAGATTCGCCGCACCTGCGAGCAGCATGAAGTTCACAAGATCGAGCGCGTCAGCTGGGCCTTCCACGAAGAACCCAGACACTACGCACTGACGTTCTACCCGCTGATGGGCGGCGCCGGCCGTGGTGTAGTGATCCGTATCGACGACATTACCGAACGCCTCAACATGGAAGAACTGATGGTGCAATCGGAGAAGATGCTCTCGGTCGGTAGCCTCGCTGCGGGCATGGCCCACGAGATCAACAATCCGCTCGGCGCCATACTTCACAATGCGCAGAATATCCGCCGCCGTCTTTCGCCGGACCTTGAGCGCAACCGTGAAACTGCAGAGGAAACCGGGGTCAAGCTGGAAGCAGTCAATTGCTATCTGCAGCGGCGGGAGATTCCGCAAATGCTCGACGGCATCCAGCAGGCCGGCTCACGTGCCGCACGGATCGTCAGCCACATGCTCAGCTTCAGCCGCCTGAGCAACCGCCAGCTGGCTGAGTGTCAACTGAGCGAGCTGATCGACCAGGCACTGGAAATTGCCGGCAACGACTTTGCCCTGACAGACAATTTTGACTTCCGCGCCATCGAAATCGTGCGCGACTTCGATCCTCAGGTCGCACGAGCGCCCTGTATTGGCAACGAACTCGAGCAGGTGCTGCTCAACCTGCTGAAGAATGCTGCCCAGGCGATCCACCATGGCCCGCACCGAAGCCACGGAAAGATTACCCTACGCACCCGGCTCAGCCCGCCGTGGGCTGAAATTCAGGTGGAAGACAACGGCGGAGGGATTCCCGAACATATCCGCAAGCGGATCTTCGAGCCCTTCTTCACCACCAAGGAAGTGGGCCAGGGCACCGGTCTCGGGCTGTCCGTTTCCTATTTCATCATCACTAACAACCACAAAGGCCAGATGGAAGTGCAATGCAGGCCGGGCCAGGGCACGACTTTTACCCTACGCCTGCCGCTGACATCGAGCTCAGAAAATACAAACAACTGAACAGGATTCATCCATGGGTAATCGTCTTTCAAAAATCTACACACGCACCGGTGACAGCGGTGAAACTGGCTTGGCCGATGGGCGCCGGGTGCCCAAAGATCATCCGCGCGTCGAAGCAATGGGCGAAATCGACACTCTCAACAGCCAGCTGGGGCTATTGCTCGCCGAGCTTGATGAAGCCCAGGATCAATGGCCTGGTCTGACCGAACTGATAGAAGTGCTGCAGCCCTGCCAGCATCGCCTGTTCGACCTGGGTGGCGAACTGGCGATGCCCGAGTATCAAGCGCTAAACGAGGCTGAAGTGGCACGACTGGAAACGGCTATCGACCGCTGGAATGAAGAGTTGGGGCCGCTGAAGGACTTCATCATGCCGGGCGGCTCAAGGCTGATCGCCCTCGCCCATTTGTGCCGCAGCTTGGCACGTACCAGCGAAAGACGCTGCCAGCAGCTCAACGTCAGCGAGCCACTGCGTTCTGTGGGACTGGCCTATCTCAACCGCCTATCGGACCTCTTCTTCGTCGCCGCACGACTAATTGCACGCCGTCAGGGCCGTGCTGAAATTCTCTGGCAAGCGGCACCTGCGCCGGTCTGAGCTCAGGCAGCTGGGCTTTGCAGCCTGCCGAGGCGACCGCCGACCACCATCTCGGTCGCCCAGCCAACCAGAATATCGGTATAGGTCTTCTGACAGCTCTCGCTGGTGAGGCCGTGATCAGCGCCAAGAATAATGCGGTGGGTCAGTGAGTGCGTCTGATGGAACGCAGCACGGTAGCTCATAATGGTCGCGTGCGGCACGAGATGGTCGAATTCGGATTCGACCAGCAGCACATCGCCGCGAAACTTGGCGCAGGCCGCCAGGGCCCGATTCTCCTCGGGCGTCACCCGCCTTCCGCGCAGCTGGTTGAGGATGTCCCGATCCAGCTGTCGTTTAGGCACCATCCAGTCATCATCCCGATACAAAGCCGGCACCCGCATGGCCAGCCATCTAACCGGGCGCAGTGCAGTCAGCAGTGCAGCCAGATAGCCGCCATAACTGGTCCCCACCACGGCAATCGCCGAAGGATCAATATGCGGATGCTGCGCCAGCAGGTCGTAGGCGGCGAGCAGATCGTTGAGATTCTGCTCGCGCGTCACCGTCTGCTGCTGCGCCAGCGTCAGGGCATGGCCGCGCAGGTCGAACGACAGGCAAATGCAGCCCAGCCCGGCAATGCCTCTAGCGCGCGTCAGGTCCCGCTCCTGACTGCCGCCCCAACCATGCACGAAGAGCACTCCGGGCAACTTCGTCGGTGGAGTCAGAAAGGTCCCGGCGATGTGCTCGTCATCGACCAGAATATCCACGGGTTCGCTATGGGTTGCCATATTCCTCCAGCGTGACGTACTTGGTGATAAAACCGACCTCCTCGTCCTCGCCACGAAACAGCACCGTTGCGCCCTCCGGAGCTGACTTCGTTTCGCCGTATAGCTCCACGGTCGATGCCCGCAGCACGCGCGCCTTGCCACCCTGAGCAAAGGCTTCGAGCGCGGCGACTTCGGCGCCGCTGGCGCCACCAATACGCCAGGATTGCTCCAGCACACCGGAGCAGGCGCGGCCTCGCCCATCTACGCCCTGGGCAATATCGTAGTTACGTCGCGAGGCATGGAAATCCCGGAAACAGGCTGATGCTGCAGCGTCATAGACTTGCGCCTGAGTGATGGCAACGCGGGTCCTGTCGGGCAGTTCGAGTCTGAGCAAAGCCTCGAAATCACCTTCGACGACCACCAGGTCCGAGCCGCCATAGACGGTCTGGCCGTTGTTGTCGTCGGTCAGGCGTTGCGTGCCGTAGTAACTCAGCATTTGAGCAGCCACACGAATCTGACCGACACTGAACGTCGTCACACGATCCAGATTGTTTTCAAGCACCAGCCCATACTGCGCCAGCTCGGCCTCGTCGATGTGCTCCAGCGCCTGATCAAGCGCCTGCACGCCATCCACTCGCTCCTGCCCACGACCTCCGGTGGCGCGCACCGGCTTGAGTCGAAGCGGCCCTTCGTGGAGCAGCCGCCTACCTGCCTCGCGCGCATCGCGCAATGAAAATACGCTGTAGCCGGCCAATACGCTGCCCTCGACCCGACCCGCAAAGGTGCGCGACCAGCCAATTGGCGAATCCGCATTAGGTCGCAGCAGCGGATGGGAGATTGCCTTGGTCTCGACGAAGGCATGGGGCACAACGCCGCCAAAGAGATCCTGCTCATCTTCGATACCAAGCTCGCGCGCCGAGTCGACGCCTATTACTGTGCCGGATGGGACGTAATACAGCTGCTGAGAGTATTGCGCCGAAGGGTCATATTCGCCTACGAAGTCCATTCCCTGCAGCGCGGCCAGGCGCCTGGCCAGCTGTTCGTGCACGTCTTTTTCGTGTCGGGGTTCACTGGCGCGATTCGCCAGCGTCACCACGGCCCCTCGCAACTTTTGCGACGCGTGCGCGCTCGTCATAAATGGATTCGCTCCCAGAACTGCTGATACCTGCGAAAAATGGCTAACCGCCCTCTTCCCTCGTTGTCAGCCGAGCCAAAGCGGAGCCTGCGTATCCAATAGACCGTCGATCTCAACCATCTATCCGTCACCCAATGATGAGCAAAAAGGGGGAGCAGATTGATCTGCTCCCCCTTTTTCGTTGCAAAGCTGGTGTCAGTGTATTGGCCGAACGAGCTCGCCCCTACGGCATTACGCCACAGGCGAGGTGCTGCGGATCAGATGATCGAAGGCACTCAGCGAAGCCTTGGCACCATCGCCCAGGGCGATGACGATCTGCTTGTAAGGCACCGTGGTCACGTCGCCG
>DDVX01000012.1:0-33687 GCA_002345575.1 Stutzerimonas stutzeri | reverse complement strand
GTTCATTTCGCGCCAGCGGGCGCCGGTGGAGAGGATCACGGTCTTGGACTGCAGACGTGCGCCGTTCTCGAACTCGACGGTGTGCAGCCCTTCCGCACCGGCCGGGATCAGCTTGCTGGCGCGCTGCAGGTTCATGATGTCGACGTCGTATTCGCGCACATGCTCTTCCAGGGCGCGGGCCAGTTGCGGGCCTTCGGTGGCCTTGACGGAGATGAAGTTCTCGATGGCCATGGTGTCCAGCACCTGACCGCCGAAGCGCTCGGCGGCAACACCGGTGCGGATGCCCTTGCGCGCGGCGTAGACAGCCGCTGCAGCGCCCGCCGGGCCACCGCCGATGACCAGCACGTCGAAGGCGGCCTTGGCGCTCATCTTCTCGGCATCACGCGAGGCAGCGCCAGTGTCGAGCTTGGCAAGGATTTCTTCTTCGCCCATGCGGCCCTGCCCGAACAGTTCGCCGTTGAGGTAGATGCTGGGCACCGACATCACCTGACGCGCTTCAACTTCGTCCTGGAACAGCGCACCGTCGATGGCGACGTGGCGGATGTTGGGGTTGAGCACGGCCATCAGGTTCAGCGCCTGGACCACGTCCGGGCAGTTCTGGCAGGACAGCGAGAAGTAGGTTTCGAAGTTGTATTCGCCTTCGATGTTCTTGATCTGCTCGATGACCTCCGGCGCAGCCTTGGACGGATGGCCGCCCACCTGCAGCAGCGCCAGGACCAGCGAGGTGAACTCGTGGCCCATGGGCAGGCCGGCGAAGCGCAGGCTGATGTCACCGCCGATGCGGTTGAGCGAGAACGACGGCTTGCGCGCATCCTGGCCGTCGGTCTTGAGGGTGATCTTGTCGCTGAGACCTGCAATGTCCTGCAGCATGCTCAGCATTTCCTGGGACTTCTCGCCGTCATCGAGGGACGCGACGATCTCGAACGGCTGAGTGACCTTTTCCAGATAGGCTTTCAACTGGGTCTTGAGATTGGTGTCCAACATGATCGGCGGTGCCTCCCAAAAAATTCAGAAAATAAAACGCCTGGATAAACCGCATCCAGGCGTCTGGCAATCGAGGCTGGCGAGCAGCCCTTCATGCATGCAAGGCAGATGGGCGAAAGATTCTTAGATCTTGCCGACCAGGTCCAGGGAAGGAGCCAGGGTCTTCTCACCTTCTTTCCACTTGGCCGGGCAGACTTCACCCGGGTGAGCGGCGGTGTACTGGGCAGCTTTCAGCTTGCGCAGTGTTTCGCTGACGTCACGAGCGATCTCGTTGGAATGGATCTCGACGGTCTTGATCACGCCTTCCGGGTTGATCAGGAAAGTGCCGCGCAGTGCCAGACCTTCTTCAGCGATGTGTACGCCGAAAGCATTGGTCAGCTGATGAGTAGGGTCACCGATCAGCGGGAACTGAGCCTTGCCCACAGCTGGGGAAGTTTCGTGCCAGACCTTGTGTGAGAAGTGGGTATCGGTGGTGACGATGTACACTTCGGTACCGGCCTTCTGGAACTCGGCGTAGCTATTGGCAGCGTCTTCAATCTCGGTCGGGCAGTTGAAGGTGAAAGCTGCCGGCATGAAGATCAGTACCGACCACTTGCCCTTGAGGGACTCTTCGGTGACTTCGATGAACTTGCCGTTGTGGAAAGCGTTGACTTTGAACGGCTGGACTTGGGTGTTGATCAGAGACATCTGCTAACTCCTTTTGGGGTTCAGAAACTTACGAGGCATACGATAGCGCAGCCCGTCGCATATGTTAAATTGATTAATGGAATAGCGCCGATGCATTTTGGCTATCAGAAAGCATCACGCTATTGCCACCGCACCACTACGACCACGGCATCGACTGGCAATTCGGCTTATACGCTGTCAGTTGACAACCGTTGTCCAAGCTTCAGCCAGGCCATAACGCCCGTATGGCCGCGATGCCCTGCGCGCCTGTGTGCAACGCCTGCGCCATATCGCCCGCGCCAAGGCCACCCAGAAGATAAGCCGGCTGGTTGAAGCCGGACAGCCACTCAGCAGAACGTGCCCATCCCAGAGCCGGAGCTTCCGGGTGCGTCACAGTACGCAGTACTGGCGACAGCGTGACGAAATCTACCCCCATCGTCGTAGCCAGGTCCAGCTCGTGAGCGTCATGGCAGGACGCCGCCAACCATTGTGCAACCGGAATCGGCCTGCCTTGCACTGCATGGTGTCGCAGCTGCTGTGCCGTCAGGTGCCAGCCGGCAGCCGGAAATTCTGCAGCCCATTCCAAAGGTCCTTTGAGCATCAACTGCGCACGCCCCGCGCAAAGAGCCATGGTCTCAGCCGCCAGCACGAGGTAATCGGCTTGCGATAAGGATGGCGCGCGCAACTGGAGCAGCTGAATGCCAGCATCCAGTACCTGTGCCACCCCGTTCAGCAACTGCTCCGGCGAGAGGCCGTCTGGTGTTATCAGATAGCGATCCGGCAGTCGTGCTGCAGCAACAATCGGCCTATTGGCAGCCGGAAAGCTGTAATCCGACAAATGCGCAGGCTCTACCCAGGCCAGCGGCTGGCCCTCAGCACCGTGGGGGTTGCCGTCGAATGCGGTTACCTGCCAAACGTCCAGCAACACCTGCTTGTCAGGGTAATCATGGCGTACCTGGATCAGCGGCTGCGCCGCCGTCACTGCGATGCCCAGCTCCTCAGCCAGCTCACGGGCTAGCGCTGCCTCTACCGTCTCACCAGACTCGACCTTCCCCCCAGGAAATTCCCACAGGCCACCCTGATGTTTATCCAGTGGGCGTCTGGCGATCAGGATACGGCCGTCCGCTGCTCGGATGACAGCGGCGGCGACGTGGACTCGCTTCACACTTTTAGGTCCGATACTCAGCGTTGATCTTCACGTATTCGTGCGACAGATCAGTGGTCCAGATCGTCTCGCTGCAGTTGCCGCGCCCCAGTTCGATGCGAATGGTGATCTCCGCGCGGGCCATCACCGCCGCGCCCTGCTCCTCGGTGTAACTGGGCGAACGCCCGCCCTTGCTGGCAATGCAGACTTCACCGAGAAACACATCGATCAGGCTGACATCTAGACTCGGCACGCCGGCATAGCCGACAGCGGCCAGGATCCGCCCCCAGTTGGGGTCGGAGGCGAACAGCGCGGTCTTGATCAGCGGCGAATGGGCGACGGCGTATCCCACGTCCAGGCATTCCTGGTGAGTCATCCCGCCATTGACCATGACCGTAACAAATTTGGTCGCGCCCTCACCGTCGCGCACGATGGCCTGGGCAACTTCCATGAACACTTCGAACACCGCCTCCTTGAGCTTGGCAAACAGCTCGCCGCTGGCTTCGGTAATCTCCGCCAGGTTCGCCTGGCCGGTGGCGATCAACATGCAGCAGTCGTTGGTTGAGGTATCGCCGTCAATGGTGATGCGGTTGAACGACTTGTTGGCCGCATCGCGCACCAGGTCCTGCAACACGCCACGCTCCACTTTGGCGTCAGTGGCGATGTAGCCGAGCATGGTTGCCATGTTCGGGCGGATCATCCCCGCGCCCTTGGAGATGCCAGTAACGGTGAGCGTTACGCCGTCATGCTGGAACTGCCGGCTGGCGCCCTTGGGCAGGGTGTCGGTAGTCATGATCCCGGCGGCCGCTTCGGCCCAGTTATTCTCAGACAGATTCTCAAGCGCGGCCTGCAATGCAGCCTCGATCTTCTCGACCGGCAGCGGCTCGCCGATCACGCCTGTGGAAAACGGCAGCACAGCATTTTCTTCGACACCGGTCAGCGCAGCCAGCGCAGCACAGGTGCGGTGGGCATTGGCCAGACCCTCGGTACCGGTGCCTGCGTTAGCGTTGCCGGTGTTGGTCAGCAGGTAACGTACCTCGCCCTGCATACGTTCACGGGTGATCAGCACCGGTGCCGCACAGAAGGCGTTAGTAGTGGTCACGCCGGCAACACGTGAGCCTTCGGCGCAACGCATCACCACTACATCCTTGCGGCCAGGCCGTTTGATACCGGCCGAGGCGATACCAAGCTCAAAACCAGGCACTGGGTGCAATACGGGTAAAGGACCAAGACCGACAGCCATGGATACGCTCCTTCAGATTTGACGGCACTTTGGCCGCTACGAAAACAGGGATAAAAACGCCGCGAGCGGCAGAGCCGGTCGCGGCGGGGTCAGCAGTGACAGCCGCTGATCAGGCCGTTGGAAAACGTAGGCGAGGCAGGCAAGACAAGGCAAAAACAGGCGAGGATGCGGAGTTTAGTGTTCTAAATGAGCATCACTCACTTCGTTCGCCCTTCGGGCCGCGCTGAAGCGCGTTAGCCGCAAGCGGCTTTCCGAGCCTGTTTTTAACGCAGTATTGCCAACGCAGGTAGTTTTCCAGCGGTCTGCTACTGAATCTGACCGTGACAGTGCTTGTACTTCTTCCCCGAACCGCAAGGGCATGGCTCGTTACGACCGACTTTTGGCTCGGTGCGTACCGGCGTCATCACCGGAGCCGGCGCAGCCCCCTGCTCTTGGGCCTCCTCCGGTTCGGCCAGCGCAGATACTTCCTCATGCTGGAATCGCATACGCTGCGCCAGCTCCTCGGCTTCGCGCCGCTGGCGGGCCTCTTCCTCGGCCGGGTCTTCGCGACGCACCTGGACGTGGGAAAGCACGCGGATCGAGTCGCGCTTGATTGACTCGAGCAGATCCTTGAACAGGGTGAAGGACTCGCGTTTGTATTCCTGCTTGGGGTTCTTCTGCGCATAACCGCGCAGGTGGATGCCGTGGCGCAGATGATCCATGGTTGACAGGTGGTCTTTCCACAGATCATCCAGCACACGCAGCACGATCTGCTTCTCGAAGGAGCGCAGCGCTTCGGCGCCTGCCATCTCTTCCTTCTCGTTGTAGGCCTCGATCAAGGTCTGCAGGATGCGTTCACGCAGGGCTTCCTCATGGAACTTGTCGTCCTCATCGAGCCACTGCTGAATGGGAAGACGGGTGCCGAAATCGCTATAGAGCACTTCCTCAAGGCCGGCGATATCCCACTGTTCGGGCAGTGACTGCGGCGGAATGTACTGGTCAATGGCGCTGTCGAGCGCCTCGCGGCGGAATTCGGCAACGGTCTCGCCGATCTCTTCGGCAGCCAGCAGGCTGTTGCGCATGTGGTAGATGACCTTGCGCTGCTCGTTGGCCACGTCGTCATATTCAAGCAGCTGCTTACGCATGTCGAAGTTACGCCCCTCGACCTTGCGCTGGGCCTTCTCGATGGCATTGGTGACCATGCGATGTTCGATGGCCTCGCCCTTTTCCATACCCAGGGCTTTCATGAAGTTCTTCACCCGATCGGAGGCGAAGATACGCATCAGGCTGTCTTCCAGCGACAGATAGAAACGGCTGGAACCGGCGTCGCCCTGACGCCCCGCACGGCCGCGCAGCTGGTTGTCGATACGCCGCGATTCGTGGCGCTCGGAAGCAATCACATGCAGACCACCGGCTTCAAGTACAGCCTGATGACGCTTCTGCCATTCGGCTTTCAGCTGTGCAACCTGCTCCTCGGTCGGGTTTTCCAGCGCCGCGACTTCAACTTCCCAGTTGCCGCCTAGCAGGATGTCGGTACCACGACCGGCCATGTTGGTAGCAATGGTAACCGCGCCCGGACGGCCAGCCTGGGCGATGATCTCGGCTTCCTTGTCGTGGTACTTGGCGTTGAGCACCTTGTGCTCGATGCCTTCCTTCTCCAGCAGGCGCGACACGTATTCGGAACTCTCGATGGTCGCCGTGCCCACCAGGACCGGGCGGCCATTGTTCTGGCAATCCTTGATGTCGGTGATAATCGCCGCGTACTTCTCTTCCTGGGTCAGGTAGACAAGGTCGTTGTAATCCTTGCGCGCCAGCGGCTTGTTAGTCGGGATGACCATCACCGGCAGGTTGTATATCTGCATGAACTCGAACGCTTCGGTGTCGGCGGTGCCGGTCATTCCGGAGAGTTTCTTGTACAGGCGGAAGTAGTTTTGGAAGGTAGTCGAGGCCAGTGTCTGACTTTCCGGCTGGATTGGCAGTCCTTCCTTGGCCTCGATGGCCTGGTGCAGGCCTTCGGACAAACGACGACCTGGCATGGTGCGGCCAGTGTGCTCGTCGATCAGCAGTACCTGATCGTTCTGTACGATGTATTCGACGTTGCGATGGAAAAGCTTGTGCGCACGCAGACTTGAATATACGTGGGTCAACAGCCCCAGATTATGGGCCGAGTAGAGTGTTTCACCCTCGGCCAGCAGCCCGGCCTGAGTCAGCATTTCCTCAACGAACTGATGGCCCGCCTCGTTCAGCTCTACCTGACGGGTCTTCTCGTCAATGCTGAAATGCCCTTCCTGAGTGACAACGCCCTCTTCTTCCTCGATATGCTGCTTGAGCGTCGGGATAAGCTGGTTGATCTGCTGGTAGAGCTTGGAGCTGTCTTCGGCCTGGCCGGAGATGATCAGCGGAGTACGCGCCTCGTCGATGAGGATCGAATCCACTTCGTCGATTACAGCGAAGTTGAGCTCACGCTGATTCTTGTCTGCGAGACTGAACGCCATGTTGTCGCGCAGATAGTCGAAGCCGAATTCGTTGTTGGTGCCGTAGGTGATATCCGCAGCATAGGCGGCACGCTTTTCTTCAGGCGGCTGGAACGGCGTAACGATGCCGAGCGACATCCCCAGAAACTCGTACAGCGGGCGCATCCAGTTGGCATCGCGGCGTGCCAGGTAGTCGTTCACCGTGACCACGTGAACACCCTTGCCTTCCAGCGCGTTGAGATAGACCGCCAGGGTCGCCACCAGGGTCTTGCCCTCACCGGTGCGCATCTCGGCAATCCTGCCTTCGTGCAGTGTCATGCCGCCGATCAGCTGTACGTCAAAATGTCGCATGCCCATGACACGCTTGCCTGCTTCGCGACAGACGGCAAAAGCCTCCGGCAGAAGGCGGTCTAGGCTCTCACCCTGGCCGAGGCGAGCCCTGAATTCTTCGGTCTTGTTCCGCAGCTGCTCATCGGACAGCGACAGCATCTGCTCTTCAAGCGCATTGACGGCCTGTACCGCCTTGAGCATGCGCTTGACCTCACGCTCGTTCTTGCTGCCAAAGAGCTTCTTCATTAAAGGCGCAAACATATCGACAAAAACTTCCATGCTGGGGATGGAGACACGACCGCGGGGCCACCACGGTTATGCAAAGTGGGCATTCTACTCGCAAACACCTCGATAAAAGGTGGCGAAAGCCCGACATACTGCAAAGCAACCACCTCACCAGTCAACCCGTATTACCTGCCCGCTGCCGGGCTTCTGCTATGCTTGTGACCCGTCACAGCCCTCCGGGTCACCACCATGTCGCTGCGCCCCCCGCCGGCCCGAGCGCCCGCCGCGCTGCTGCGCGACGCGAAGCCGCTGAAAGCTCTGTTCAGCGAGGCCAAGCGGCTTGATCGCCTGCAGCGCCTACTTGAAAGTCAGTTGCAGCCCGCTGCGCGCGAACACTGCCGTGTCGCCTCTTGGCGTGAGGGCACGCTGTTGCTGATCGTTACCGACGGGCACTGGGCCACCCGCCTGCGCTACCAGGAACGCCGTCTGCAACGCCAGCTGCAGAATATCGAGGCCTTCTCCGGACTCAATCGAATCCTGTTCAGAGTGCAACCGCCTGAAACCCCAAGGCACACGCCCGGCCCTGCGCCGGCGTTGTCCATCCAGGCAGCGGACAATATCCAGGAAGCCGCACGCGGCATCAGGGATCCGAAGCTAAAAGCTGCACTCGAACGCTTGGCCAGCCATGCCAGACCCGCCGAAGGTGATGACTGAGTCTCGCAGGTCGCAACTCGGCGGTGCCGACGTTAGGATGTCCGCTGATCCCGCGAACAACGAGGCACCAATGCTTGACTTGAAAGGCTCTTCATCAGGCCGACCGGCATGCTGATCGGCGCGCTGCTCATCGTTACCTGGCTGATCCTGCTGATCCGCTACCCCCTGCGTGCGCTACCGATTTCCTTGGGCGCACTGCTGGGCCTGGGCCTGGTCGCCCTATGGGTCATCTGGCAGGAACAGCACGAATCCAGACTGTTAACTCAACTTGAGCTGAGCCTGGTTTACGCGCCCGACGCCTGCCCTGCCGCCCGGCCACTACAAGTCACCCTCGACAACCACAGCCCGAAGCCATTGCGCAGCCTGCGCTGGAACGTGGCGGCCCGCTCACCTGGTTCGGCGCTGAACCTGGTCGGCTCCAATTACGATTCGCCGCAGTACGGTGGGCGGGGCGACCTGCAGCCGGGAGAGCGCTGGCAATCGTGTGTGCCACTGCCCACATTGCGAGCGGGGTACCGCGCCAGCAGCTTGGAATTTAGCGCCGAACGCCTGCAGGGACACTTCGCCAACTGATGCTGAAGGCGCTCTATGCCCGGCCACGTGAGCGAGGCGCTTTCAATCTCCACCCAAGCGCCTTATGCTGTATAAAAACCCAGTATCAACATAGACCCGAGGTAGTGGATGGCCGTTGAAGTGGTGTACCGCAGTAGCCGCGATCTGGAGCGTTTGTTCATGGATAAAGCCGAAGCCGATCGTCACGACAAGATGCTCGAGCTCGCCGAAACACTGGCGACCGTTCTGCAGCAGGCGGCGCCCTCACTGAACGAGCAGCAGGCCGAAGACATCGGCATTTACATGGCCCGACACCGAGAACTGTTCGCCAAAGCATTCAGGAACAGCCCCGAGGCGCTGGCCGAGTTGCCTAAGCCGGATAATGCGAGCAAGTGACGAGTTACGCGTACCAGCAACAGCCGGTGCGCGCCCCTGCTTCCCTTTGCCGCAATGCGCCCCTTTCGACGTGGCGAAACTAGCCCTTGCAGCTCAGGTCCATTGAAGGCAGTTTTTTCAACCGGGTACTTCAATGGAAAATCCTTTCAAACGAATCAGCGACGTATTCCAGCCGGACTACTGCGTCAATTTCAGCATCGAGAAACCCGACGGCACCATCCTGCTGACACTTACCGATACGGCTGGAGTGGCGGTCAAACGCTTCATCAGCGCAAACCAATGGCGCGACGAGCAGCAGCTGGAGCGCCTGATCACCAGCTTGCGCTGCTGCCTCGCTATCGAGCGAGGTCGTGAATTGCCGCGGCCTTCCTTCGCAGTCTGATCCGGTTACTGTGCCTCAGAGCCAGCCCAGCGCCTTGGCTCGCGCCACCGCTTGGGTGCGTCGCGCCACGCCCAGCTTGGTGTTGATGCGCCGTGCATGGGTCTTGACCGTATGCAGAGAAATGAACAGCTGCTCGGCAATTTCCTGGTTCGAGCAGCCCTGGGCGATAAGCCGCAACACAGCGAGTTCTCGGTTACTCAGCATGACTTCATCGCCGACTGTCAATGAGTCTTCCGGCTCACGCTCGAATTGCAGCAGCCGATCGCGCAGGCGCTCACCCTTGCCAGCCGGCAAGATCCGAGCAAGCCAGAGAGGCTGGCGGTGCTGAAGCTCGTATAGCGGCTTGACCAGCTGTTGCTTCACAGCTTCCCCAAGGGCCTTGCGCAGCTCCAGCTCCGCCTCATCATGCTGGCCATCGAGCTGTAGCGCTTCGGCGAGGGTGAAGCGACATTCGCAAGCGAGACCCAGCCGCTGCACCCGCAGATTCTGCTCGACCAACTCGCGCAATGTCTCGATGGCCGGCGCACAACGGCCAGCCAGCATGTCGATGATCGCCAGATAGCGCTGTACCCGTGGCAGCAATTCGTAGAAGCCGGACGGCGCGAGATAGGCCTGTCCTTCGTAGAGTTCCAGCACCTGGTTGAGCACGCTATGGGCCTTTCTCAACTGCCCCTGATGCAGCCAGGTCAGCCCCGTGATCAGCAGCAGAATGCCGCGAAAACGGGCCTCCGGCACATGCCGCCATTGGGTCAGGCGCTCGGCCTCGCGCAGCCAGTGATAGGCGCTGGGAAACTCCTGATTGCGCGCCGCCAGCTCGGCCAGCCCGACATAGCCAAAAAAGGTATAGGAGTCCCCGCAGGTTTCAGTCTCGATCCGCCCTTGCTGGAAGGCTTCCCGCGCCGGTTCGTCCAGTCCTTGGTAGGCCAGCAGATGTCCTTGCAGTAACTTCAACCGACCAATGATCGGGCTGTGCTCAACGCTGTCGCGCAGCACCATCAGCGACTCCTCGAGCACACCCACGGCGCGCTCGAACTCGCCGGTCAGCTCCAACAGCTGGATGCGGTCAACGCTTAGCATCATCTCGTAAAGCACGCTGCCTTTGCGCCGTGCAAGCTTTACCCCTTCGCTGTTGTACTGCTGTGCCAGCTCAAGCTGACCTTCGGCCATCGCCTGCTGACACAACGCCTGGTAGCACAGAACACGCTGGGCCCAAGCATGATCGGATAGCACCTCCAGCGCCTGCAGGCAGTAATCCCGGGCCACTGGCTCACCACGCAGGCGCGCCAAAAAGCCACGTAGCGCCTGCCACTGCGCCAGCAGCTGGGCTTGCCTGCGCGCATCGGGCTGCGGGAAGAACTTCGCCAGATCGGCCAGGCACTCGTCCACCTCATCGAGCCGGGCCGAAACAATCAAGGCCCAGCCCTGCAGCACGATCAGTCGTGTGGTGCTGGCGAACAGGTCTTGCGGCAGCTCGCTGCGCCACTTCATAAAATGCGAAACGTTGTCGCCGATAAGCAGTTGTTCCTGGCCATAGCGCTGCAGATAACTGGCCGCAACTTCAGGCTGCCCAGCCCACAAAGCATGCTCCACTGCATCGCGCATCTCGCCACGATTGGCAAACCATTGGCAGGCTCGCAGATGGGTCTGGGTAGGCGATAGTGATTCCGGCATGCGCTGCAGCATCAAGGCCAGTGGGCGCCACAGGCGAAACCATTCGCCGCAGTTGTCGATCTGGCGGATGAACAGCTGGAAGGTCTTTAGCACATCGAGAAGGTTGCTGTCGGTCCCATCGAGCACATGCTCGCAAAGCTGCGGTGAGAAACGCGGCAGCCGCGCCAGGGCATAAAGCGCCTGGCATATTTCCTCACTCTGCCCGTCCAGCACCTCACGCTGAATGTAATCTCTAAGCAATGGCGTGCCTGCCAGCAGGCGCTCGCGTACAGCCTGCTCGTCGGCATTGAATAGAAGCAGGCTGACACCAGCCAGCCAGCCTTCGCTTCCAGTTAGCAACTGTTTGAAAGTATCTTCAGTAAGGTCCAGCCGATGTGCCTTCAGTAGCTGCCGCAGCTCGCTTGCGGTCAACGCCAGCGCCTCGCCCTGCAGCTCGAAAAGATCGCCCTGCAACAACAATCGAGGCAGCTTCCAAACGGGCTGCCGCCGGCTGCTAACCCACCAGCTGACAGAGTCGGGGCCTTGCTCGAGGAGCATGTCGATGCATGCGTCGAATTCTGGTAACGCCTCTCGCGGATAGTCATCAAGGATGATCCACAAGGGCTGCTGGAATGCACTCAACAAGCTGATCAGGTCTTGCCCAACATCGCCCATTGGCGCTGGAGTGGCACCAAAGAAGCGACTGAGCCGGGAATACAGTGCTTCTGCAGAAAACGCGCGCCCCCCGAGATCGAGCCAGACCAGATGCGTATCGGCAGGCACCCGGCGAGCACACTCACTGAGCAGCACACTTTTGCCAAACCCTGCTGGCGCGCAAATCAGCCGTAACCGGCAACGGGCTTCCAGCAGCGCATCCACCAGACGGAGCCTGGGGATATACGCTGGCGGCAGGCGTGGAATCGTCGCGACCTGAACCTGCGCGGCGGCTTCCGTGCTGAGCGCACCGATATTGAAGCTGGCGGACATGGCGAGGCTCTCTTGTTCTATCAATCCATGAGAATGCAGTGAAAAACGCAGCCACCTTGACCCCCACGAGGTAATGGCGACGCGTTTTCGAGCTCACAAAGCTGCACGATTCCGGACCTTTTGTCGACTTGTGTAGGCGTACGGGCTTATCTGACCCGAATAATGGCAAAAAACCATCATGCTTTGTTGCGCAAATAAAAAAGGCGGCCAGTTGGCCGCCTTCATTCACCTCAGGGTGTTCCTCGATCAACGCACCCCGGCGTTGCGCAGCGCAGCCGGCGTGAAGTCCCGCGCCGTAGCGCGATGGCCATATGCCCACGGCTTCTCTTCGTTGGCCATGCCAATTGCGATATAGCGCCCGGAAATGATGTCGTACAGCGCTTCGAGGGCATACGCCTGAGCCTGATGCTGGTAGTACTGCAGCATATGGGCCTCGCCTACACGCCACAGCTGACCACGACCGTCATACAGTTCCGACTGAACGATGGTCCAGCTGTCTTCATCGATGAAGAAACGACGCTTGCCGTAGATATTGCGCTCGCCACTCTTGAGCGTAGCCTCGACTTCCCAGACACGATGCAGCTCGTAACGCGCCAGATCCTGGTTAACGTGCCCCGCCTTGATGATATCGCTGTACTTGATATCGCTGGATGCAATCTCGTAGCTGTTGTACGGGATGTACATCTCTTTCTTGCCGATCAGCTTCCAGTCGTAACGATCAGGCGCGCCGCTAAACATATCGAAGTTGTCAGTGGTACGCATGCCGTCGGAAGCGGTACCCGGACCGTCATAGGCAACCTGCGGAGCGCGACGCACACGGCGCTGACCAGCGTTGTAGATCCACGCCTGGCGCGGCTCCCTCACCTGATCCAGCGAGTCATGCACCAGCAGCACGTTACCGGCCAAACGCGACGGTGCAGTCACGCGCTGCTTGAAGAACAGCAAGGCGTTCTTGGCGCGCTCGGGATCCAGATCGGTCATCTCCAGCGGGAAAGCCACCTCATCCTCGAAGTGCACCATGGTGTAGCTGCCATTGGTTTGCGGGGTGGCCTGGGTGATGTTGCGGCGCACGTTTCCGCCGCGGTAGCGAGTGATGTGATTCCACATCACTTCAAGACCGTCCTTCGGAATCGGGAAGGCGTAGTAACGGCTGTCGGTGAAATTGCTCACCCCATTGCCACCCTCAACCAGCTCGGTGTTTGCCGCGCTCTTTTTGGCCGCCTCGTAAATCGCGTCAGGCACAGCCGAGGTGCGATGGGTCGGGAATACCCGAATCTTGTAGGTATCCGGATAGCGCTGGAACATAGCCATCTGGCCAGCGTTGAGCTTGTCCTTGTACTGCTCGGCGTTCTGCGCAGTGATAACGAACTGCGGCTGCTCATCCTTGAACGGATTGGTCAAGTGGCCATTCTTGAGCGGCGCGGCGTCAGTAGCCAAACCGCCGGACCAGGCAGGTATGGTGCCATCGGCATTACCCGCCATCTCGGCGCCCAGCGGCGTCAACGAAGCGCCCAGTTTGGCCACTTCTTCCGGTGAAACGGCAGCCATCACACTACTCGCCAGCAGCGAGAAGGCCAGGACGCTGAACAGTTTTCTTGTTGTTTTCATAGATTTGCAGTTCCTCTAGATCTTGTTTGGCCGCAGCCTTGCTTACTGCATCTGCCGATGCGCCGTTAGTAGCACACCGGCCGGGGGTAGCAAGGCTCTTAGAAGTTCACGCCCACGCTGAAGGCGAGGAAGTCACGGTCAGTAAGCGTGTTGTAGTCTCCGCCGAAGAAATCGGTGTAGGACAGGCTGGCGGTGTAGGTGTTCTGGTACACGGCATCCAGTCCGACGCTAACGGCCTTAGCACCTTCGTTGAACAGACCGTTGGGGCCGTAGCCGTCGACGTCATGGGAGAAGGAGATGTTGGGTGTCAGGTTTACACCGGCGAAGACGTTGCTGTAGTCAGCCAGAGCACGCAATCGGTAGCCCCAGGAGTTGGCGGTGACGAAGCCGTCCCAGCCGTAACGGGCTTCCGAAAGAATATTGCTAGGCTGACCTCCTACCGGTGTTCCGTAGATAGCATCTCGCCCGTAACGGACATCCCGTTTGCTTTCCAAACCACCTACATGAGCATAACCAATCTCGCCCACAACAGTCACACGCCCAGCACCCAAGACCTGATCGAAGAAATGGGTAAAGGTTGTCTGAATCTGGGTAATTTCCTTGCGGTTGTAGCCACTATGCTCAAGCCCCGCTTGAGCGAAGGCTGCAGCCCCAGCTCCGGGCATACCGAGAGCGTCAGCCCCCAGCATGGTCCCGATACCTGACGCTAATTTAAAAGTAGTGTCTGTGGTATTGATTTGTACAGGGGCGTTTGGACGGTAGCTGACTTCACCGGACCAGGCAGTGCCTGTAGGCAGAATGGTAGAGAAGCTCAGACCGTAGAGCTGTATATCCTCAGGATACTCAAGGAAATACTGGCCACGCCCAAGCAGAGTGCCAAGCATTGCATCCTGCCCCCCCCCAGGCATCGTAAGCATCGTTTGGGCAGTCGCCACACCAACAAGATCCGTATTCTGCATGCTCAGATTCGGGGTCCGGCTGTGATAATTCATAAAGTACGCACCATACTCGGTGCTATCGCCGAGCCAACGCAGGGCAACACCGAACTGCCCCGAGTCGCGTGCGTCACGATCCCCCCCACGAGGTACTAATAGCCCCTCGTCAGTTACCGTTACGCCAGCCATTCCAAGACCCGCAGCCTGAGCAGCGCTGAACGGACCAAGAATGTGATAGTTGTTGTTGCAACCATCTGCCGCTACATCCGCGCTAGAAAAGAACGTGCCGCAGTTGTCGACAATCGTCTGATCCCACTCCAACTGATAGAACGCCTCCATGCTCAAACGATCGCTTAGGCTTTGCGATACATAGAGCATATTGACCGGAATCAGACCTTCCTTAATTTCCGCGCCCGGTCGACGGAAAGCAGCGGCGTCGAGTGGGTTAATGGAGTTGATGCTATTACCGATAAAGGTGCTCTCGCCCCAACTTACAACCTGGCGACCAACCCGCACCGTCCCTGGGAGATCCCCTAGGGAATAGTTGTGATAAAGGAAAGCATCGAGAATTTGCGCGCCGGAGGATTGCGCGGCTTCCTTGCGATTGCTGTCGCTGATGTCCTTGTGCAGGCGACTCTCGTCTTTCAGTTCGAAGTCGTACCAGTACTTGCCGCGAACGAAAGCGCCGCTGTCGCGGTAACGCAGCTCAAGGTCATGCACACCCTTGAAGATCTTGGAGAAGGTTTCGCCTTTCTTGAAATTCAACCGCCCATCGTCACCGGTCTGAGTGAAACCAGTGCCGCCATTCGCCGCGCCCACCAGCTCCCTATCCGGACCGTCCATCGCCCAACTGGCGCCCACAGACATGGACGAGTCGAACTGCCCCTCGATTTCCCCAATATTGAAATTGACTGCATAAGCCGGTGCAGCAGTGCCCAGTGCGACGGCAAGTGCCAGTGTCTTGGGCTGGAAGAATCCTTGCCTTGTTGTTTTTGTCATGAGGCGCTCCTGGTTGGTTCAAAGTACGCTCCACCCTAACCAGACGGCGACAACCGGTTAAGCGCACTAAGGTTTGATTTGCCATGTAATCCTTTAGTGCTAACAGCCTTGCTAGCAAAGGGCTTCGAGGATGGTTTGCACCGCAGCGCCATCACCCTCGCGGCTAGGCTATCAGAGAGACTAGCCTCCGACTGCGGGCACGCAAGCACCGAAGTAGAGCTGTTACAGCCCTGCGCGTGATGGAAATCGGATAATCGGGTCTCTATCGAGCCTGCGCAGACGCCCTTGGGGCGTTGCGGCAGAGGAAGTACCTGCCAGACACTACTTTGGCAGGAGAGCCACACGCCCCAGAACGTTACCGTGGCGTAAAGATTGGGACGAAAGGAAACACTATCGCGCGACGAAATCGCCAAAGTCGCTTCGGTCGCTGGAAATTGGCGACGCCGGCATCGCCGGGATTACGCTTTCTGCTATTACCTAGCCAGCCTGATCTTCGCTTCAGCCGCGAAGTTTTTACTGGTTAGGTTAAAGCCCTTTCACCGCATAAATGCCAGGCGCGTTACGCCAGTAGCCCTTGTAGTCCATGCCGTAACCGAACACATAGCGGTCGCTGCAGTTCAGCCCTACATAGTCAGCCTTCAGATCGGGACGCGCCTTGCGCTGGTGATCTTTGTCCACCAGTACGGCGGTATGCACAGCGGCTGCACCGGCATGGCGGCAGAAATCGATGATCGCGCCGAGGGTATGCCCTTCGTCGAGGATGTCATCGATGATCAGCACGTCGCGGTCGATAAAGGAGATTTCCGGCTTGGCCTTCCAGAACAGGTCGCCGCCACTGGTTTCATTGCGATAACGCGTGGCGTGAAGGTAGGACAACTCGAGCGGAAAGCTCAGCCTGGTCAGCAGCTTGCCGGAAAAAATCAAGCCGCCGTTCATCACACAAAACACCACGGGATTACGCTCGGCCAGATCAGCGTTGATTTTGCCCGCGACTGCTTCGATGGCAGCCTCGACCTCGGCTTCGGTGTGTAGGCAATCCGCTTCAGCCATGACTTGGCGGATGTGGGCAAGATCGATGGACATTGCGATGCTCCAGAACAGTAATGGGCCCGAGCAGCCGGCTGACTGCATGTTCAAGGGGCGCGACGATACCGATGCCGAGACCGGCAGGGCAAGTGCCGCTCGACATAATTAGCCGCCCCACCCGCGATGCATTAATCTACGCCGGTTTATTCGCCTGCCGGAGCCCGCCATGCCCATTCAAGAGATTCGCCACCCGCTTATTCGCCACAAACTTGGGCTGATGCGCCGTGCCGATATCAGTACCAAGAACTTCCGCGAACTGGCGCAGGAGGTCGGGTCGATCCTGACGTACGAAGCTACTCGCGACATGCCGCTGGAAAACTACAGCATAGATGGCTGGTGCGGCCCGGTTCAGGTGGAAAAGATCTCCGGCAAGAAAATCACCGTAGTGCCCATTCTGCGCGCCGGTATCGGCATGCTTGATGGCGTGCTCAGCCTGATTCCTGGTGCCAAGGTCAGCGCTGTGGGCATCGCGCGCAATGAGGAAACTCTGCAGGCCCATACTTATCTGGAGCGCCTTGTGGACAACCTCGACCAGCGCCTGGCGATGATCATCGACCCCATGCTGGCCACAGGCGGCTCGATGGTCGCGACTATCGATATGCTGAAGAAAGCCGGCTGCAAGGAAATCCGCGCACTGGTGCTGGTCGCCGCCCCCGAAGGCATCAAGGTCGTAGAGCAAGCCCATCCGGACGTCATTATTTATACCGCCTCGATCGACGAGCGTCTGGATGAGCACGGCTACATTGTGCCCGGCCTCGGCGATGCCGGCGACAAGCTTTTCGGTACCAAGCAGAAGGACGTCTGAGCATGTCGCAAGTCATGGAAGAGCCCCTCGGCCGGCAGGTTATAGCCGGCGCACAGATGCTGTTCGTAGCGTTCGGTGCACTGGTGCTCATGCCGCTGATCACTGGCATGGATCCCAACGTGGCATTGTTCACGGCAGGCATCGGCACCCTGCTGTTTCAACTCGTCACCAAGCGTCAGGTGCCGGTTTTCCTGGCGTCGAGCTTCGCCTTTATCGCGCCGATCATCGCTGCCAAGGCCGACTTCGGCCTGCCCGCAGTCCTCGGCGGCGTGGTGGCAGCAGGGGTGGTTTATATACTAATGGGCTTTGCGGTGCAGCTACGCGGCCCCGGCTTCATCGACCGACTGCTGCCGCCAGTGGTCATTGCGCCGGTGATCATCTCCATCGGTCTGGCGCTATCACCAGTTGCGGTGAACATGGCGATGGGCAAGGCCGGCGATGGCAGTGCGCAACTAATCCCTTACGAAACCGCCATGATGATCTCAATGCCGGCACTGCTGACGACCCTGCTGGTAGCGGTACTGGGTCGTGGCCTGTTTCGCCTGGTGCCGATCCTCGCAGGAGTCGCGGTGGGTTACGGCCTGTGCTTCGCCTTCGGCGTGGTCGACACCAGCGGCATCGCCGCCGCACCCTGGCTGGCCATGCCGAACTTCGTCGCTCCGGAATTTCATTGGGGCGCGATCCTGTTCATGGTCCCTGTAGCACTGGCGCCGGCCATTGAGCATATCGGCGGCGTAGTTGCGATTGGCGGAGTTACAGGCAAAAACTTCATCAAGAAACCGGGCCTGCACCGCACGTTGCTGGGCGATGGCCTGGCAACTTCAGCGGCGGGACTGTTCGGTGGACCGCCCAACACCACCTATGCGGAAGTCACCGGCGCCGTGATGCTTACGAAGAACTACAACCCGAAGGTCATGACCTGGGCTGCAGTGTTCGCCATCGTCCTGGCATTCATTGGCAAGTTCGGCGCGGCGTTGTTGAGCATTCCGGTGCCAGTGATGGGCGGCATTCTCTGCCTGCTGTTCGGCTCGATCGCAGTTGTCGGCCTGAGCACCCTGATCCGCCACCAGGTGGATCTGTCCGAGGCGCGCAACCTGATTATCGTCTCGGTGACGCTGGTGTTCGGCATCGGCGGCATGGTCGTCGGCTATGGCGAGTTCAGCCTGTCGGGGATTTCACTGTGCGCGATCATCGCACTGGTCCTTAACCTGCTGCTGCCAGGTGGCGGAGGCTGGAAAGCCAAGCAGCTCGAAGAGACCGACTGATCCGGCGTGTAGGGCCAGTCTACAAAGGCGTAGACTGGCTGCATGCCCAACCATCTAATCCCCCACCGCCAGTTGAGCGACAACCGCCTGAGCTGCAGCACATGCGCAGCCTGCTGCTGCCGCCTAGAAGTCATGCTGATCAGCGATACCGGCGTACCGCAGCGCTTCATTGATGAAGATGCCTGGGGCGGCCAAGTAATGCGTCGTCTCGATGATGGCTGGTGTGCGGCACTGGATCGGGACAGCATGCGCTGCACAATCTACGAGCGGCGGCCACTGATTTGTCGGGAGTTCGAGTTGGGATCCGAGGACTGCCTGGAAGAGCGCAAGGGCTCTGCGACAGCTTATCGATGAGAGCAGGCGGCAGGCAGAGATCTGCCATACCGCCAAGGCTTCAGATCGTCAGAAGGACATCCGGTAGTGCAGCGAGTAAGTCTCTATGCCGTCGTTGGGGCTCTTGATCCCGGCGTTGGAATAGTGGATCGCGCGCAAACCCAGTTCATGTCCACCAGCAAAGCGCAGGCCAGCACCAATCCGGTCCTCGAACTGGAATGACGAACCCAGGTCATTGTTCTCTATTTCGGTATTCTCGAAAGCGGCAATACCGATGCCCAATTCCACGTACGGTTTGACCGACTCCCCGGCGAACTCGTAAACGAACACTGGTGCGAGCGAGATGCTGTGGTTGGTCGACGTCTTGTCGCCTTCCCAGTAGGTGTAGCCTGCATCCCAGTAACCGGTAAGCCGCCCTACACTGCTCTGAAACCAGCTACGGTTGAAATCAAACTGAGCACCGAGACGAAAAGTCGTCGTCGATTCACCAGTACGGCCTACGGCAGCGGTCAGATCCAACGCGTGAACAGCAGCCACCTGACCCAACGACACTGCCGCAACCGCAGCTAGGGAGATCAGCTTCTTCATCAGATTTTCCTTATCGAAATTAGGCATCACTTTGTTGTTATTCGAACGTCACACCCAATACAGAAAGCAAGCACAGCGCGGAGTTCCTAATCAGGATAGTAGGTAACCGTCGCGCCCTCACCCCAAAGTATCGGTAGTACTTCCACCAGACGCTGAGGTTCGCCAGTGCTCCAGAACCTCGTGCCTGATTCACCGTCAGCCAGCCGACTGCTCTCCGCCAGCACCGCTTCTAGCTGACGCGCCACCGCCGCCCCCGTATCTACCAGGGTAACGGTCGAGGGCACCATCTCAGCCAGCAGCGGCTTGATGAACGGGTAATGTGTGCAGCCGAGAATCAGTGTATCGCAGCCCTGTTCGAGCAGAGGCTGGACAAAAGTCGCAAGCAGAGCACGGGTTGCAGGAGCATTCAGCTCACCCGCCTCGATGCATTCGACCAGACCGGGACAGGGCTGGGTGATAACCCGTACATCGCTGGCAAAACGATCCAGTAACGCGGCAAAACGGGCGCTTTTCAGCGTGCCGGTGGTGGCTAGCACGCCTACCACACCAGTGCGGGTCGCTCGCGCTGCCGGTTTGACCGCCGGCTCCATGCCCACTAACGGGATCTGCGGATAGAGCTCGCGCAGTTCGGCGATACCGGCGGCGGTTGCGGTATTACAGGCCAGCACCAATGCCTTGGCGCCCTGCCCTAGCAAAAAGGCGGCAATCGAGCGGCAACGCTCGCGGATGAACTCGGGGCTTTTTTCGCCGTAGGGGACATAACCGCTGTCGGCCAGATATAACAATGACTCCCGCGGCAGGCGCAGACGAATTTCGCGCAGCACCGAAAGCCCGCCGACGCCGGAATCGAAAACGCCGATGGGCGCATTGTCAGCCATGCTGCGGCCCACAGACCGCACACGCCGGGTCACGCTTGACCTTCAGCTCGCGGAAGCGACTACCTAGGGCATCCACCAACAACAAACGGCCCACCAGCGGCTCGCCGAAGCCAGCCAGCAACTTGAGCGCTTCGAGCGCCTGCAGGCTGCCAATCACCCCGACCACCGGCCCCAGCACGCCGGCCTCGCTACAGGTCAGCTCTGCTTCGCTGCCATGGCCGTACAAGCAGTGATAGCAAGGGCTGCTCTCGACACGCGGATCGAAGACCGACAACTGCCCTTCCAAACGAATCGCGGCACCACTGACCAGCGGTTTCTTCGCCGCCACACAGGCTGCGTTCATGACCTCACGAATGGCGAAGTTGTCGGTGCAGTCCAGCACCAGATCGACCTGATCGACAACTGCGCCAATATTTTCCGCATCCAGCGCAACGCGATGCGGCACCAGCTTGAGCAACGGATTGAGTGCCGATAGACGTGCAATGGCGGAATCTACCTTGGGCAGGTCAACCGAGGCTGTTTCATGCACGATCTGCCGCTGCAGATTGGTCAGGTCGAGGCTGTCGAAATCGGCCAGATGAATTTCACCGACGCCAGCGGCAGCCAGATACAGCGCCACGGGCGAGCCCAGCCCACCCAATCCAACAATCAGCACGCGGCTTTGCTTGAGCTTCAGCTGGCCGTCGATATCGACCTGTTTCAACAGTATCTGTCGGCTGTAACGCAGCAGTTCGTCGTCACTCAACATCCATCATCTCCCCCCTATTCCGTCGCCCAAGACTGATGCGTTCGTGACCGCCGTAATCGCGCCGACTTTCAACCTCAATAAAGCCACTTTCGCCAAGCAGCGTTCGCACCGCCTCGGCCTGATAATAGCCATGCTCCAGCAACAGCCAGCCGGCATCCTGCAAGTATGCCGGGGCCTGGGCAATGATCTGCCGGATATCGTCCAGCCCATCCTCGCCAGCCACCAGCGCACTGCCGGGCTCGAAGCGCACATCACCCTGGGACAGATGCGGATCGCCGGCACGAATATACGGTGGGTTACTCACGATCAGGCCGTAGCGCTGCCCTTGCAGCGCGGAAAACCAATGACTCTGGTGAAAGCGCACATTGCTCAAACGCAGTTGCCGAGCATTGCGTTCCGCCAAGGCGATGGCCTCAGCCACGCGGTCGACACCCGTTGCCTGCCAAGCCGGACGTTCGCTGGCCAGCGCCAGGGCAATCGCACCAGTGCCAGTGCCCATATCCAGCACCTGGACGGGCGTTGCCGGGAGCAGTTGCAGTGCAGTTTCAACCAGCAACTCCGTATCCGGCCGGGGAATCAGCGTGTGCGCCGCGACTTCGAGGTCGAGGCTCCAAAAACCCTGTCGCCCAAGAATATAGGCCACTGGTTCGCCTTGGCGACGACGCTGCAGATGCTCAGCAAAGGTCTGACACTGCTCGGCGCTGGGCTCACGCTCCGGCCAGGTGTGCAGATAGCTGCGCGACTTGCCCAGCACATGGGCGAGTAGCAGCTCAGCATCCAGCCGGGCACTCGGCGAGTCGGGCAGGTCGCTGTCGTTCAGCAGGGATTCGATGGTGGGCATGTTTCTCTCGTAGTGGATCACGCTTCACCGATTCACGGAGTGGCCATCCACCATGCGGACATTCCGGTGGATGAAAAAAGCGTCATCCACCCTACGGGTTAATCGCCTAGGGCTGCCAGCTGGTCGGCCTGGTATTCCTGCAGCAGCGGTTCGATGACCTGCTCCACTGCGCCACCGATGACTTCACCCAGCGAGTACAGCGTCAGGTTGATGCGGTGATCGGTCACCCGCCCCTGGGGGAAATTGTAAGTCCGGATGCGCTCAGAGCGGTCACCGGAGCCAACCAGCAACTTGCGGGTATCGGAGATCTCCTTGTGCGCAGCGCTGTCCTGCACGTCCTGCAGCTTGGCCGCCAGCCATGACATGGCACGTGCACGGTTCTTGTGCTGCGAGCGCTCTTCCTGACATTCCACCACGATGCCGCTGGGCAAGTGGGTGATGCGCACCGCGGAGTCGGTCTTGTTGATGTGCTGGCCACCCGCACCGGACGCGCGGTAGGTATCGACGCGCAGATCAGCCGGGTTGATCTCGATGGCGATCTGCTCGTCGGGTTCGGGCAGCACCGCGACGGTACAGGCGGAGGTATGGATGCGGCCCTGGGATTCGGTTTCCGGCACGCGCTGCACGCGATGGGCGCCGGACTCGAACTTCAGCTTGGCAAAGACGTTGTCGCCTTCGACCCGCGCGATCACCTCCTTGTAACCACCGTGCTCGCCGAGGCTCTCGGAAAGGATCTCGACCCGCCAGCCCTGCCGCTCGGCATAGCGTGAATACATGCGGAACAGGTCGCCGGAGAAGATCGCCGCCTCGTCGCCACCTGTGCCGGCACGGATCTCCAGGAAGACGTTGCGGCCATCCTTGGGATCTCTAGGCAACAGCATGCGCTGAAGCCGTGCCTCGATTTCCTCCAGCTGGTCACGGGCCTGTTCGACCTCTTCCTGAGCCATCTCGCGAACATCCGGATCGTTGTCCTTGAGCAGCGCCTGAGCACCTTCGAGGTCCGATTGCAGCTTGCAAAATTCCCGGTAGGTGGTGATGACCGGCTCGACCTCGGCATATTCGCGCGAGTAGGCCCGGAAGCGGGTCTGATCGCTGATCACTTCGGCATCGCCCAGCAGCGCCGTCAGCTCTTCAAAGCGGTCCTGCAGGATGTCGAGTTTGTTCAGCAGCGACGCTTTCATGATTTGCCCGTATGGTCTTGCAGGGCGAAAAGCTCCTGAACGATGCCCAGTGCTTCCACTCGCCCTTCGGCAGAGAGTTTTTTCAACTGCACGCTGGGTGCGTGCAGCAGTTTATTGGTAAGCCCACGCGCCAGCTGGATCAGCACATCCTCGGCATTGCTGCCGTTGGCAAGCAGGCGCTGGGCCTTGCTCAGCTCCTCATCACGAATCCGCTCTGCCTGTTGCCGATAGGCCTTGAGCACATCCACAGCGGCCAGTTCGCGCAGCCGCACCATGAAGTCCTCGGTGCCGGCAGCAACTAGCTCCTCGGCCGCCATGGCTGCGCCCTGGCGACTCTTGAGGTTCTCGGCTACCACTTCATGGAGGTCATCGACGGTATAGAGGTAGACATCTTCCAGCTCGCCCACCTGCGGCTCGATGTCCCGCGGCACGGCGATATCGACCATGAATATGGGCTTGTGCTTGCGTTTCTTCAGCGCTTGCTCGACAGCACCCTTGCCGAGGATGGGCAACTGGCTGGCGGTAGAACTGATCACGATGTCGCTGTTGTACAGCTCTTGTGGGATATCGGCGAGCAGAATGGCATGCGCCCCGAACTGCTCGGCCAGCGTGCTGGCCCGCTCCAGGGTCCGATTGGCGACCACGATGCGCTTGACGCCCTGCTCATGCAAATGACGCGCAACCAGGGTGATGGTCTCGCCGGCACCGATCAACAGGGCCTGACTACGATCCAGATTAGAGAAGATCTGCCTGGCCAGACTAACCGCAGCAAAGGCGACTGATACCGGGTTCTCGCCGATGGCGGTATCCGTGCGCACGGTCTTAGCAGTGCTGAATGTGGCCTGGAACAAGCGCCCCAGCAGCGGCCCAAGGCTGCCCGCCTCGCGCGCCACGGCATAGGCGGATTTCATCTGGCCGAGAATCTGCGGCTCGCCAAGCACCATGGAGTCGAGCCCGCAGGCGACGCGCATCATATGTCGCACCGCCTGCTCATCCACATGAACGTAGGCGCAGGCCTTGAGTTCTTCGAGGCTCAGGCTGTGGTAGTCGGCCAGCCAGGCCAACACCTGCCCGGCTTCAGCTTCATCCTGCTGCAGATACAGTTCGCTGCGATTGCAAGTCGACAGGATGGCGGCCTCACGCGTCGCAGTCACATGACACAGTTGCTGCAACGCTTCGACCATCTGCTCGGGTGTGAAGGCCACACGCTCGCGCACATCCACTGATGCGGTCTTGTGATTGATGCCAAGCGCGATGAAAGCCATTCGGGGTCGTTGATTTCAAAACAGAACGCGAGATTCTCCTACTTCGTCTGCTTCAGAACAACCGTTGACCTTCATTGTCTGTACAGCATCGTTCCAGCCAAATCGCCTTGCGAGCCCGCCCCATGTGCTTGCCTGACGGCTTGTGTCATCATGCCGCGACCGCAGATCAGCCCTGTATTCCCTATGAATAAGCTTCTCGTCCTCAGCGCCGCCCTGTTTCTCGGTGGTTGCCAAAGCCTTTTGCAAAGCGCTCCCGAAAGCAGACCGCCGGTCGAGGAGTCGATGCCCGAGCCTGCGACAATCCGCCCCGACGAATATGCCTCATTCAGCAGAGATACCCTGTATTCCCTGCTGGTGGCCGAGCTGGCCGGACAGCGCAATCGCTTCGACATTGCCTTGAACAACTACGTCCGCCAGGCCAATGCGACACAGGATGCCGGCGTCGCCGAGCGCGGCTTTCGCATTGCCGAATACCTGGGCGCCGATCAGGCAGCACTTGATACCGCGATGATCTGGGCCAGCAACGCCCCGGACAGCCTGGAAGCGCAGCGGGCCGCCGCTGTGCAGCTGGCACGCGCAGGCCGTTATGAAGAGTCCCTGGAGTTCATGGAAAAGGTCCTGCGGGGCCAGGGCGATACCCACTTCGACTTCCTTGCCCTGTCAGCCGCCCAGACCGATCCGGACACTCGCGCCGGCCTGCTGCAAAGCTTCGACCAGCTGCTGGCCAAGCATCCTGGCAATCCTCAGCTGACGTTCGGCAAAGCCGTGCTACTGCAACAGGACGAGCGCCTCGAAGAAGCGCTCGCTCTGCTCGAAGAGCAACCTGCCAACCAGCAACAAATTCCCTCGACGCTCTTGCAAGCGCGCTTGCTGCAGATTCTCAATCGCGGCGACGAAGCCCTCCCCCTTCTGGAAAAAAGTCTGCGGCGACACCCCGATGACAAGCGCCTGCGCCTGACCTACGCACGACTGCTCGTGGAGCAGGAACGCCTCGACGACGCCATGGGCGAATTCGCCACGCTGGTCCAGCAATATCCTGGTGACGACGACCTGCGCTTCTCGATGGCACTGGTCTGCCTTGAAGCCCAGGCCTGGCGCGAAGCAATCGTCTACCTGCAGGAACTGATCGAGCGCGGCAGCCATGTCGATGCTGCCCAATTCAATCTCGGTCGTGCCTGGCGCGAGTTAGGCGAGCCAGAGCAGGCTCTCGTCGCTTTCGCCCAGGTTGGCCCCGGCAATGAGTACCTGCCGGCACAATTGATGCAGGCCGAGTTATTGTTTTCACTGGGACGCCATCAGGACGCCTCGCAACTGCTCGCCCGCGCTCGCGAGCAGCAGCCTGACTACGCCATCCAGTTGTATCTCATCGAGATCGAAGCACTTTCCGGGCAGCAGCAGACCGATCAGGCCTGGCAGCTGACCGAGCAGGCTCTGAAGCAGTTCCCTGACGATCTCAGCCTGCTCTATACCCGCGCCATGATCGCCGAGAAGCGTGGCGATCTGGAGCAGCTGGAACAGGACCTTCGCTTCATCATCGAACGCGAGCCGGACAACGCCATGGCCCTCAACGCACTTGGCTATACGCTGGCCGACCGCACAGAGCGCTACAGCGAAGCCCTGGAATTAATCGAGCAGGCTTTTGCACTGAACCCGGACGACGCAGCGATTCTCGACAGCCTTGGCTGGGTGAACTACCGCCTGGGTAATCTGGAAGAAGCCGAAGCCCGGCTACGCCAGGCTCACCAGCGTTTTGCCGACCACGAAGTTGCTGCACATCTGGGCGAGGTTCTCTGGGCCGCAGGCAAACGGCGCGAAGCACGCGCGGTCTGGGCGCAAGCCCTGAAGGAACAACCGGACAGCCCAATTCTGCGTGAAACCTTGCAACGCCTGACCGGCTCGGAGAAACCCTGACCCATGCTGCCCATGCGAAACCTGCTGCTCCCGCTATTTGCCCTGCTACTCACTGGTTGCGCCGGCCTCGGCCCGCAAGAGTCGGTCGAAGGCCCCGGCAATGCTGAAGACTGGAAAACCCACAAGGCACGTATCAGCCACATAGATGGCTGGCAGATTAGTGGCAAGATCGGCATTCGCGCGCCAAAGGACTCTGGTAGCGGCACCCTGTTCTGGCTGCAGCGGCAGGACTATTTCGATATTCGCCTCTCCGGCCCGCTGGGTCGCGGCGCCACCCGCCTCACTGGCAGACCGGACGCCGTGACATTGGAAGTCGCCGGGCAAGGCCGTTTCGAGGCGCAGTCACCGGAAGCGCTGGTTGAAAGCCAGCTGGGCTGGCAACTGCCGGTTTCCAATCTGCTCTGGTGGGTACGCGGCCTGCCGGCACCTAACAGCCGCAGCCGTATCAGCCTCGATAACAACGGACGGCTGGCTACACTCCAGCAGGACGGCTGGAGCGTTCAGTACCTTGGTTACGAGGAAGAAGATGGTCTCGACTTGCCTTCGCGCATCAAGCTGGAAGGTCGGAACCTGCAAATCACTCTGGTCATCAAGGACTGGCAGCCACGCCAGCTCGGTCGCTGATGCCCACACTTAGCCTGCCCGCTCCGGCCAAGCTTAACCTGATGCTGCACATCACTGGCCGCCGCACCGACGGCTATCACGAGCTGCAGACGCTGTTCCAGTTTCTCGACCATGGCGATGAGTTGTCCTTCACGCCGCGTGATGATGGCGCCATCCACCTACACACCGAACTGCCCGGTGTCGACCATGACAGCAACCTCATCGTGCGCGCCGCCCGCCTGCTGCAATTGCGCAGTGGTTGCAGCCAAGGCGCCGACATCTGTCTGCTCAAGCGGCTCCCCATTGGCGGCGGAATCGGTGGTGGCAGTTCCGACGCCGCGACCACCCTGTTGGGGCTCGACCACCTCTGGCAGACCCACTTGGGCGAGGATTACCTGGCCCAAATCGGCCTGGAACTCGGCGCCGATGTACCCGTATTCGTCCGCGGTCGCACAGCCTTCGCCGAAGGTGTTGGCGAACGCTTGCAGCCGGTGGAATTGAGCGAGCCGTGGTATCTGGTCATCGCTCCGCAAGTCTCTGTTAGTACAGCGGAAATATTTTCCGACCCGGAGTTGACACGCAATACCCCGGCCATTACAGTTCGCAGCCTTCTTGCAGGGGGTGGTCATAACGACTGCCAGCCGGTCGTAGAAAAGCGTTATCCGGAAGTCCGTAACGCTTTGAACTTGCTGAACAAATTTGTTCCCGCAAGAATGACTGGCACTGGAGCTTGTGTGTTTGGAAGCTTTCCAAACAAGGGCGAGGCTGATAAAGTCTGCCGCCAGCTTCCAGCCGACATGCCTGGCTTTGTAGCCCAAGGACGCAATATCTCGATGTTGCACCGCAAGCTCGAAGAACTGGAGCAGGAAGTGAATGCCTAGCATTCGGTTGTATGATACAGGGGCGTCGCCAAGCGGTAAGGCACCAGGTTTTGATCCTGGCATGCGTTGGTTCGAATCCAGCCGCCCCTGCCACAACCCTTCAAGGGTACGTACAATCAGGCATCAACATGTTTTTCCACAGGGGCGTCGCCAAGCGGTAAGGCACCAGGTTTTGATCCTGGCATGCGTTGGTTCGAATCCAGCCGCCCCTGCCACACACTTGAGAGCTGTTCAAAAAGCCTGGCCTTTTGAACAGCTTTTTGTTTCATCGGACCCACCCTCAGGCAGGTACTGCGCGTGTCCAAGATGATGGTCTTCACGGGGAACGCCAACCCTGATCTGGCCCGGCGTGTCGTACGTCAGCTGCATATCCCTCTCGGTGACGCCTACGTCGGTAAATTTTCCGACGGCGAAATCAGTGTTGAAATCAATGAAAATGTTCGCGGTAAGGACGTCTTCCTGATCCAACCGACCTGCGCGCCAACCAATGACAATCTGATGGAACTGGTAGTGATGGCTGATGCCTTCCGCCGCTCCTCAGCAACTCGTATCACAGCCGTCATCCCCTACTTTGGCTATGCCCGTCAGGATCGTCGCCCTCGCTCGGCACGCGTGCCGATCAGCGCCAAGGTCGTGGCCGACATGCTCGATGTAGTAGGCGTCAACCGCGTCCTCACCGTCGACCTGCACGCCGATCAGATTCAAGGCTTCTTCGACATGCCCGTGGATAACATCTACGGCTCGCCAGTCCTGGTCGATGACATTCAGGCACAGCGATTCGAGAACCTGATGATCGTCTCCCCCGACATCGGCGGCGTGGTTCGCGCCCGTGCGGTGGCCAAGGCGCTGGGTGTGGATCTGGCGATTATCGACAAGCGTCGCCCCAAGGCCAACGTGTCAGAAGTCATGCACATCATTGGTGACGTCGAAGGTCGTACCTGCATCCTCGTTGATGACATGGTCGATACGGCCGGCACTCTGTGCCACGCTGCCGCTGCGCTGAAAGATCACGGTGCCGAGAAGGTCCTGGCGTATTGCACCCACCCGATCCTGTCCGGTCGCGCCATCGAGAACATCGAAGGCTCGATCCTTGACGAGCTGGTGGTGACCAATACTATCCCGCTGTCGGCTGCCGCCCAGTCCTGTACCCGTATTCGCCAGTTGGACATTGCGCCAATGGTGGCTGAGGCGGTTCGCCGCATCAGCAATGCTGAATCGATCAGTGCGATGTTCCGCTAGGCCAAAAGCCTGGTTCTTCGTGCAGAGCGAAAAATGTGTCCCGTCTTATGCGGGGCTTTATCCAACCGCCCGACAGTGCTGGTCGCAAGCACATCGGGCGTGTTGCTATCCTGGAGAAACACAATGACTGACTTCAATCTGGATGCCCAAGAGCGTTCCGACCTGGGGAAAGGTGCGAGCCGCCGCCTGCGTCGTAACGCTAACCTCGTACCGGCCGTGATCTACGGTGGTGAAACTGCGCCGCAATCGATCAGCCTCCTTGCCAAAGACCTGGCCAAGATGCTGGAAAACGAAATCGCGTTCAGCAACATCATCACGCTGAACGTCGATGGCAAGAGCCAGGACGTGGTGATCAAGGCGCTGCAGCGCCATCCGGCCAAAGGTTTCGTTCTGCATGCTGACTTCCAGCGCGTTGTCGCGGGCCAGAAGCTGACCGCTACCGTTCCGGTGCACCTGATCAACCAGGAAAGCTCCATCGGCGTCAAGCAGCAGGGTGGCGAAGTCTACCTGAACCTGCCAGATGCTGAAGTTTCCTGCCTGCCGCAAGACCTGCCGGACTTCATCGAAGTCGACATCGCCAACATGGAAGTCGGCCAGGTTCTGCACATGAGCGACCTGAAGCTGCCGCAAGGCGTTACCCTGGTAGCTCTGCAGCATGGCAGCGACCTCCCGGTCGTCAACATCCACGCACCGCGCGTGAGCAAGGATGACGACGCCGAGAAAGAAGAAGCCGCTGACGAGTAATCCACTCGCAGCTTGCTGAAAAGGAAGGGCCTCTGCCGTGACTGCCGTACAACTGATCGTTGGCCTGGGAAATCCAGGCCCCGAATACGACCAGACCCGGCATAACGCAGGGGCCCTTTTCGTTGAGCGTCTGGCCGCCCACAAGGGCGTCACCCTCAGCGTAGATCGCAAGTATTTCGGCCTGGTCGGAAAATTCCGCCATCAGGACGAAGATATCCGCCTGTTGATCCCCACCACCTTCATGAACCGCAGCGGTCAGGCGGTGGCGGCACTGTCCGGATTTTTCCGTATTCCCCCCGAGGCCATCTTGGTTGCCCACGATGAACTCGACATGCCTCCCGGCGTCGCCAAGCTCAAACAGGGCGGCGGGCACGGTGGGCATAATGGCCTGCGCGATATAATTGCCAGGCTCGGCAATCAGAACAATTTTCACCGCCTGCGATTGGGCATCGGTCACCCCGGGCATAGCAGCTTGGTCACCGGTTATGTGCTGGGCCGCGCCCCCCAAGCAGAGCGCGAAAAGCTGGACGCCAGCATCGATTTCGCCTTCGACGTACTGCCAGAAATTCTTGCTGGCGACTGGACCGCCGCGATGCGGCACCTGCACAGCCAGAAAGCCTGACAGCTCCCTTTTTTGATTCATCTGCGCGAGGGTTTATAACTCATGGGATTCAATTGCGGCATCGTCGGCCTGCCCAACGTCGGTAAGTCCACCCTGTTCAACGCCCTGACCAAGTCCGGTATCGCTGCAGAAAACTTCCCCTTCTGCACCATCGAGCCGAACAGCGGCATCGTGCCGATGCCAGACGAGCGCTTGGCCGCGCTGGCCGAGATCGTCAAGCCCGAGCGCGTGCTGCCCACCACCATGGAGTTCGTCGACATCGCCGGGCTGGTCGCAGGTGCCTCGAAGGGAGAAGGCTTGGGCAACAAGTTTCTCGCCAACATTCGCGAAACTGACGCCATCGCCCATGTAGTACGTTGCTTTGAAGATGACAACATCATTCACGTCTCCAACAGTGTTGACCCCAAGCGTGATATCGAAATCATCGACCTGGAGCTGATCTTCGCTGACCTCGACAGCTGCGAGAAGCAACTGCAAAAGGTCAGCCGCAACGCCAAAGGCGGTGACAAGGAAGCCCTGGCGCAGAAGGCCCTGCTAGAGAAGCTGATCCCGCACTTCACCGAAGGCAAGCCGGCGCGCACCCTGCTGCGTGATATGAGCGTCGAGGAGAAGCAGACCATCCGTGGCTTCCACCTGCTGACCAGCAAGCCGGTGATGTACATAGCCAACGTTGCCGAAGACGGCTTCGAGAACAACCCGCTGCTGGACATCGTGCGCGCCATCGCCGACGCCGAAGGCGCCCCCGTAGTGCCGGTGTGCAACAAGATCGAAGCAGAAATCGCCGAGCTCGACGACGGCGAAGAGAAAGACATGTTCCTCGAAGCCCTCGGCCTCGAAGAGCCCGGCCTGAACCGGGTGATCCGCGCCGGTTATGAGCTGCTCAACCTGCAGACCTACTTCACCGCTGGCGTGAAGGAAGTACGCGCCTGGACCGTCAAGGTCGGTGCCACCGCGCCGCAAGCTGCGGCCGTGATCCATACCGACTTCGAAAAAGGTTTCATCCGCGCCGAAGTCATCGCCTACAACGACTTCATTCAGTACAAGGGCGAGGCCGGGGCCAAGGAAGCCGGAAAATGGCGTCTGGAAGGCAAGGAATACATCGTCAAGGACGGCGATGTGATGCACTTCCGCTTTAACGTCTGACCGAAGACGCTCGAAAGCCCCCTGAAAGCCCCGCAATGCGGGGCTTTCAGCGTTCTGACGACGAGGAAAGCCCGACTCCATCCATCAGGTCTCGTGGGTTATTGCCTTCCAGGCCGGACATTCGTTCCGCTTATACGGTCGGAATGGGAGACTTTCTTACAACGGAGTAGTGATGGACAGTCTTGCCGAACCACGCCATAAAACTCTGGACGACGCCTTTTTCGATCGGGACGCCCAGCTCGTCGCACGAGAGCTGCTGGGAACAGTGATTCGCCACTGCGTAGACGGCCTGTGGCTATCGGCACGCATCATCGAAACTGAGGCCTACTACATCAACGAGAAGGCCAGTCACTCCTCGCTAGGCAACAGCCCATCACGGCGGGCTATGTTCATGCCAGCCGGACACCTCTACCTTTATTACTCTCGCGGCGGAGACTCGCTGAACTTCAGCGTCCAAGGTGATGGAAACGCCGTATGCATCAAGGCCGGCTACCCCTGGGTCGACGCGCTTTCATCCGAGGCATCCTTAGAACGTATGCAAGCCAACAGTCCTGCGGCCGCTGGTGGTCCACGCGCGCTCACCCGCCTTTGCTCCGGCCAGTCGCTGCTGTGTAAGGCGTTGGGGCTGACAGTCGTTGAATGGAACGCGCAACGCATGGACTCCAGGCGGTTGCGCATCGATGACATTGGTGCGCAGCCCGATATTATCCAGACAACCCGCCTTGGCATTCCGCCAGGTCGCGATGAGCATCTGCCTTACCGCTTCGTCGACGCTGGCTTCGCCCCGCACTGCACCCGCAACCCGCTGCGCCGTGGTCAGCGTGAGGGCGAAGATTACGTGCTGCTTAAGCACAACAAGCTCTCTGGTCTGCGCGGAGCTGAGTCGACACTGATTTGAACTGGAAAGGCCAATCGCTGGGAGCAGCGGCGGCGAAGGTTTCCTGAAATCCCTTAAACGTGTCGCCGTCGCTCTATGAACCTTGAAGCCAAGACGCTCGATACGTTGTATCGGCCGTCTTGGCTACTGATCGAGCCAACAGGGAATAAGCCCCGGCTCAAGGCAAGGGTTGCCCTAGCGTTCAAGAGACGATCCTGCTTAGATATCGAGGCAGATCTTGCCGAAGTGACGATTACTTTCCTGATAGCGGAACGCCTCGACGATGTCCTCCAGCGGGAAATGACTATCGATGACCGGGCGCATGCCGTTGGCATCGATAGCCCTGATCATCTCCTGCTGCTGGGTACGGCTTCCAACCAGCACACCTTGCAGGCGCAATTGCCGTGTCAGCGCGGTGACGATGCCCAGCTCCCCAGCAACGCCGGTAAGAATGCCGATCACAGAAATATGCCCGCCAATACGTGCCGCAATCATCGACTGCTCCAGAGTTGCAGGCCCGCCCACCTCGATGACGTGATCGACACCCCGATCATGAGTTAACTCACGCACCTTCTCGCCCCAGTTGGGCGTGCTGCGGTAGTTGATTAGATGGTCGGCTCCCATGGCCTTCAGGCGCTCCAGTTTCTCGTCGCTGGAGGAGGTGGCAATAACCGTCGCGCCGGCCATCTTGGCGAACTGAAGCGCGAAAATCGAAACCCCGCCGGTACCCTGGATAAGAACGCTGTCCCCAGGCTTCAGCGAGTCGTCGGCCATCAACGCGCGCCAGGCCGTCAGGCCGGCCGTGGTCAGCGTTGCAGCCTCAGCGTGACTCCAGCTCTGAGGCGCCTTGGTAAAAGACGTGGCACGCGCCGTAACGGCTTCTCGAGCATATCCATCAACACCATCGCCCGGTACCGTTCCAAAACCTTCCTGCTGTGGCTCACCGTCGAGCCAGCCAGGAAAGAAAGTGCTTACAACCTGATCACCTACGGCGAACTCAGTGACGCCCTCGCCTACGGCAATCACCTCCCCTGCACCGTCTGCCATGGGAATCCGCTGCACGCTCGGCCCCCACATGCCGCTGACCACGGCAAAGTCATGGTAGTTGAGGGAACTAGCACGCAGCCTTACGGTAATTTCACCAGCCTTCGGTGCTGCCGCTTCGCTACTACCGATAACGACATTGTCATAGCCGCCGCCCGGCTTGAGGTAGATGGTTTTGTAAGACATGAATCTGACTCCTCCGGAAGGTCGATTTTGCAGGCTCGCACGAGCGCCCTCAGACCTTAGCACTCCCCGGCCAGCAGATCATTGGTACTTTCGCGGCGCACCTTGACGATATCCGAGCACTGAACGAAGCAACCGTCCACCCATAAGTCGGCATGACCAGGAAATAAACTTTTCTTTTG
>DDVX01000021.1 GCA_002345575.1 Stutzerimonas stutzeri | reverse complement strand
TCTTCTTCAGAGTTTCCCTAAAGTCCTGTCTTGCTGAATGTAACGAGGTTAAGGATGACTGCTCGACGGCGCCCAGCTCAAAAACGCTATGGCACTTTCTTGGCAGTCTTGAGTTGGTTTTACGAGCTTGCCCGTTGATGGGCGAGTAAGGGGGGGGAGTGCAGCTGCCGCGTTTTCGGGTGCTGCGTTACAACTGGGTAAAGCGGGGTTTCAGACGCTCCAGCGAGCGCTGGTCAGGCTTGCAGCAACCCGGATCAAGCGGCTGCAGTCTTCGCGCCAGTGCGGCGTACAGCTGTTGCAAGGATTTCTTCAGGCACCAGCAGGGCTGTCGAAGCGGTCATGCAGCGTAGGCGCCGAAGTCGTACACGCCGTAGCGCACGACCTCGACACGCTGATGCAGCCAGTCGCCGGTCACATCCAGCAAAACGTCGGAACGCCCGCATTGGTTGGGGCTACCGGCGCGAGAAACGACCAATGGAGGCTATCCTTCTGCCGGTTCACGGTTGGGCTGCGGTGTCAGGCGCAGGTACGGCTTGACGGCACGGTAGCCCTGTGGGAAGCGCCGCTTGATCTCTTCTTCGTCCTTGAGCGACGGCACGATCACCACCTCGTCACCGTCTTCCCAGTTGGCGGGAGTAGCGACCTTGTGGTTATCGGTCAGCTGCAGCGAATCGATCACCCGCAGAATCTCGTTGAAGTTGCGCCCGGTGCTGGCCGGGTAGGTAATGGTCAGACGCACCTTCTTGTTCGGGTCGATGACGAACAGCGAACGCACGGTCAGGGTGTCGTTGGCGTTGGGGTGGATCAGGTCGTACAGCTCGGAAACCTTGCGATCGGCGTCGGCCAGGATCGGGAAGTTCACCGCGGTATTCTGCGTTTCGTTGATGTCGTCGATCCACTTGATGTGCGAGTCCACCGGGTCCACCGACAGCGCGATGGCCTTGACGCCGCGCTTGGCGAACTCGTCCTTCAGCTTGGCGGTAAAGCCCAGCTCGGTGGTGCACACGGGGGTGAAGTCGGCCGGGTGGGAGAACAGCACGCCCCAGCTGTCGCCAAGCCATTCATGGAAACGGATGCGGCCTTCGCTGGAATCCTGTTCGAAGTCGGGGGCGATGTCGCCGAGGCGGATGCTCATAGTGATGCTCCTTTGGAAAGAGGTAGACGGCGCTCACTATGTGCAGAAATTATTCGGATTAAAAAGAATATATAACGATTAATTTATTACTTTTAGATATACCAACTAATGAAAGCTTGGCCTGCCGAGTTTGGAAGCGGCTTCGCGAAGCAAAGGAGAGATTTGGACCATTGGAGGTCGTTCGGCCCAGCGCGGCATGACCTGTCTTGCCTCTGCAAGCCTGCCGAAGGAGCACCGTTGACGCGGCTTCCAGCGTTGCGCTGAAAGCCGGCACTATGGGCCACGTCTGGGCATGGCCGGTTGGTTTCAGAATGGTTTGACCGTCATCAGCCCATAAGCGGCAACGAGCAACAGCACCTGCACTATCACGGCAACGACCGCAGCAGGTTTCTGCCCGGCAATCAGCGCCTTGCGGCTGCGGACACCAGCGATACCATGGCCGATGACTGCGGCGAGGCCCAGCCAGGGAAACAGCAGCGTCATCCAGGAGCCCTGCAGCAGACCGAGTATCAGACCAGTGACCCCAACCAGTCCGGTTGCCGCCATGGCGCCGATGTAGCACAGCCGCTTGGTGCGCCCGAGGGTTGTAGTCGTGCGTGGCGCGAGCAGCACCACCGCAGCCCAGCCGAGCGTCAGCAGCAACGACAGCAGGGCCAGACCCTGGTGGCTGTGATTGAACATCGTGTACATGGCGCGTCCTCGTCTTCAGTCAGAACGCGTCACTATATCCGTGACGCTTGCCGCGTGCCGTGAAAGGTCAGCCGCGAGCGTTACGAATTCCTTCGGCCAGCTGCCGGCAGTGGTCGAGCACGCCGCTGACGGCTTCCTCGGAGCTCTTGGCGCTGGCGATATGGTCGATCAGCGCGGAGCCGACCACCACGCCGTCGGCCAGGCGGGCGATGGCAGCAGCCTGTTCCGGGGTGCGGATGCCGAAGCCGATGGACACCGGCAGGTCGGTGTGGCGCTTGAGGCGGGCGACAGCCTGCTCGACATGCTCCAGGGTGGCGGAACCGGCACCGGTCACGCCGGCGACCGAAACGTAGTAGACGAATCCCGAGCTGTTGTTCAGCACCACCGGCAGGCGTGCGTCGTCGGTGGTCGGCGTTGTCAGGCGGATAAAGTCGATACCGGCGGCCTGGGCCGGATCGCACAGATCCTCGTTATGCTCGGGCGGCAGATCGACGACGATCAGGCCGTCTACGCCGGCTTCCACTGCCGCGGCGATAAAGTGTTCGACGCCCATGGTGTGAATGGGGTTGAAGTAGCCCATCAGCACGATCGGTGTGGTCTGGTTGCTCTCGCGAAACTCGCGGACCATCTGCAGGGTTTTCGCCAGGTTCTGGCCGTTGTCCAATGCGCGGATATTGGCCAGCTGGATCGCCGGGCCGTCGGCCATGGGGTCGGTGAAGGGCATGCCCAGCTCAATCACGTCGGCGCCGGCTTCCGGCAGCCCCTTGAGGATCGCAAGGGAAGTGGCGTAATCCGGGTCGCCAGCGGTGGTAAAGGTCACCAGCGCGGCGCGGTTTTCCTGTTTCAGCTGGGCAAAGCGCGTCTGCAAGCGGCTCATATGCGTTCTTCCTGTTCGGCAAAGTGGTGCATTACGGTCTGCATGTCCTTGTCGCCACGACCGGACAGGTTGACCACCATCAGGTGATCCTTGGGCAGGTTCGGCGCTCTTTTGATGACCTCGGCCAGCGCATGGGATGACTCCAGCGCCGGGATGATGCCTTCCAGGCGGCAGCAGTCGTGGAAGGCCTGCAGGGCTTCGTGGTCCGTGACCGGTACGTATTCGACGCGCTTGATGTCATGCAGCCAGGCGTGTTCCGGGCCGACGCCGGGGTAGTCCAGACCGGCGGAAATCGAGTGGGCATCGGTGATCTGGCCGTCTTCGTCCTGCAGCAGGAAGGTGCGGTTGCCGTGCAGCACGCCCGGCGCGCCACCGGCCATGCTGGCCGCGTGCTTGCCCGAGTCGATGCCGTGGCCGGCCGCCTCAACGCCGATGATCTTCACGCTGGCATCATCGAGGAAGGGGTGGAACAGGCCGATGGCGTTGGAGCCGCCGCCAATGCAGGCCACCAGCGAGTCGGGCAAGCGGCCCTCCTTCTGCATGATCTGCTCGCGTACTTCGTTGCCGATCACCGACTGGAAGTCGCGGACCATGGCTGGGTAGGGATGCGGGCCGGCGGCGGTGCCGATCAGGTAGAAAGTGCTGTCGACGTTGGTCACCCAGTCGCGCAGCGCTTCGTTCATGGCGTCCTTCAGCGTGCCGGTACCGGCGGTCACCGGAATCACCTCGGCGCCCAACAGCTTCATGCGGAAGACATTCGCCTGCTGGCGGTCGATGTCGGTGGTGCCCATGTAGACCACGCACTTGAGGCCGAAGCGCGCGGCCACGGTGGCCGTGGCCACGCCGTGCATGCCGGCGCCGGTCTCGGCGATGATGCGCTGCTTGCCCATGCGCCGCGCCAGAAGGATCTGGCCGATGCAGTTGTTGATCTTGTGCGCGCCGGTGTGGTTGAGGTCTTCGCGCTTGAGGAAGATCTTCGCGCCGCCGCAGTGCTCGGTCAGGCGCTCGGCGAAATACAGCGGGCTGGCGCGGCCGATGTAGTCGCGCTGGAAGTAAGCCAGCTCTTCGAGAAAGGCCGGGTCGTTCTTGGCCTTTTCGTATTCGGCGGCCAGCGAGTGAATCAGTGGCATCAGGGTTTCGGCGACGTACTGGCCGCCGAACGAGCCGAACAGGCCGCGCGCGTCTGGGCCGTTGCGGTATGAAGTCATGGGTGATCTCCTGGAGTGCTCTTTGTAGGAGCGAGCTTGCTCGCGAATGAAGCCGCGAGAGTCACTAGGCCACCGTTCGCGGGCATGGCCCACTCCTACACGATGGGTGAACCCTAACTGGATGCCGCGTGGAAAAAAAGCGATAAGATTGCCGAAATACGTCAGGAAAACTCACTTATGGACTCTAGCCTTCCACCTCTCAATGCCCTGCGCGCCTTCGAGGCTGTGGCGCGCCTGGGCAGCTTGAAGCAAGCCGCGATAGAGCTGCATGTCACCCATGGCGCCATCAGTCGGCAGCTGAAGAGCCTGGAGGATGCCCTCGGCCTCGCCCTGCTGGAAAAGGAAGGTCGCGGCGTAAAACTCACCGATGCTGGTATTCGGCTGCGTGACGCGGCCAGCGAGGCCTTCGAGCGCCTGCGCAGCACCTGTGCCGAGCTGCAGCGACAGACCGCCGAGGCGCCGTTCGTGCTCGGTTGTCCCGGTAGCCTGCTGGCGCGCTGGTTTATCCCGCGGCTTGATCGTCTCAACCGCGAGCTGCCGGACTTGCGTCTGCAACTGTCGGCCAGCGAGGGTGAGTTGGACCCTCGCCGCGCCGGGCTGGATGCGACGCTTTGGTACGCCGAGCCGCCGTGGCCGGCAGATATGCGCGTGTTCGAATTGGCTGTTGAAAGCATCGGGCCGGTGCTAAGTCCGTATCACTCGCGCGGCAAGGATTGGCGCGGTTCAGCACCGACCGCGTTGCTGGGCGAGCCACTGTTGCACACGGCATCGCGCCCGCAAGCCTGGCCGAGCTGGGCGCGCAGCAAAGGGCTGAGGCCGAATGAGCTGCAACTGGGGCAGAGTTTTGAGCACCTGTATTTTTTGCTGGAAGCGGCATTGGCCGGGCTGGGCGTAGCTATTGCGCCGCAGCAGCTGGTCGCCGATGACCTGGCTGCAGGTCGCCTGCTGGCGCCTTGGGGTTTCGTCGAAACCTCGGCGAGGCTGGCCTTGTGGGTGCCGGCACGGCGAGTGGACCGGCGCGCGGAGCGGCTGGCCGAATGGCTGCGCGGTGAGCTGGGCGCTCGGCAAAAACGCTGAAGGCCAGCTGCGGGGCTGGCCTTCGCTTCGCTCTCGGATGCTTAAAGCAGCGGCAGGCTGTAGCTGACGATCAGGCGGTTTTCGTCCTGATCGGCGGTGCTGGCCACATCGCTGCGGATGCTAGCGTTGCGCCAGGAGAAGCCCAGACCCTTGAAGGTGCCTTCTTGCAGCACGTAGTCGAGGCGGAAATCGCGTTCCCATTCCTTGCGATCACCCTGAGCGCTGTCGATGTTGTCACCCGACAGGTATACCACCGAGGCCTTCAGGCCCGGCACGCCCAGTTTGGCGAAGTCATAGCCGTAACCGGCCAGCCAGGTGCGCTCGCCGGCGTTGAGGAACTTGCCAATCTGGCGGTCGGTGATCAGGTAGGCGGTGGAGCCGTCACCCTGGTTAAGGAACGGGAAGGCGCTGTCGCCCTCGACCTGCTGGTAGCCGGCGCTCAGCTCGTGGCCGCTGTGGCCGTAGGTAAACAGGGCGCTCCAGGTTTGGTTGTCCACCTCGCCTTTGGTCACCCCATTGCCGTAGTAGCCATTGCTGGTGTAGCCCTGGCCGCGACCGGCAGCGCTGCCGTTCTTGCCATCGGCGTCGCTGTGGAAGTAGCGCAGGTCGCTCTTCAGGTTGCCGCCGCCGAGCGCATAGTTATGCACCAGCCCGAGGAAGTGCTGCTTGTAGAAGTCTTCCAGGTTGCCGTAGTAGTACTGGGCGGTCAGGTCCTTGGTGAGCTTGTAGTCGCCGCCGGCAAAGTAGAATTTGTTGGTGTCGGCGTTGTTGGACGTTCCGGCGATGCCCAGACCGATATCGTTAGTGGAACTACGGGTCTTGGTGTGCTCCAGCTGGCCGGCGGTCAACGTCAGGCCGTCGATTTCCTGAGAGGTAATCTGGCCGCCCTCGAAGAGTTGTGGCAGCAGGCGACCGTCGTTGTAGCTCACTACCGGCAGCTTGGGCAGCAGGGTACCGACACGCAGCTCGGTCTTGGAAATACGTGCCTTGGCGGTTACGCCGGCCTTGCTGTAGTCATTCACGGCGCTGCCGTCGCTTTCCAGCGGGAACAGCGCGCCGGGAGTGCGTTCCTGGCCGTCCTTGCCGGAGCGGCCACCGCCATCCAGGCGAACGCCCAGCAGACCGATAGCGTCCACACCAAAGCCCACGGTGCCCTCGGTGAAACCGGACTGGAAGTTAAGGAAACTCTGAAGAAGACTT
>DDVX01000018.1 GCA_002345575.1 Stutzerimonas stutzeri | reverse complement strand
CAAAAGAAAAGTTTATTTCCTAGTCATGCCGACTTATGTGCGGACGGTTGCTTCGTTGCGAGGTCACGCCCGTTTGAGGAGGATAAATACGTCTGCTGTCTGGAGCTTGGGATCCCAGCAGAGTTCGCCGCAGATATTCGCGTCCAGCCTCATATGCGCCTTGAGTAGCGCAGGTACCTGAGCAATGAAGTTCTCTGGCAGCTCCAGCGAAGGCAGCGGGTTTTCCGGTCTGGTGCAATAGCTTGATGCATAGATAGCGCTCGCGGAGACGCTGCATGACTGCTTGACCTGAATGCCTCCGTCGCGCATGGGAATGCTGGCGTAGTCCATCAGGTAGCGTAGCCACCCTGATTCAGCGCTTTGGCATTTCGCTCCAGAGCACCCCGATGGTTGCGCCGTTACGATAGGCCACATGCACACAGGTTCGACCGATCTCAAGTATCGGTGAGTTCAGCTCGACCAGCCCATGTAGACTCAATTCGTTAGTCATGCAGCTCATGCTAGGCAGGAGCGGTGTTAGGTTACGAGGCGGTGATGCTTAGACGGCACGGGAGCTGTGCTCTTGACCCGGCCTGATGGCTGTCGCAGCCTGTGCTCACTGCAGTAGGCATCACCACTAGATGCGGGCCTGACTTGCACCACTTCGGAACTACACGGCCAACCGCATACCTATAGAGAGTGTTTCCGTCGCTGCGCTTGATAGGGTCGATCCGCCAGGCTGCGCTGCATTTTTCAGACAGGGATTTCAATGTCTATCGGTACCGAGCAACCACCACAAGGCGGGGCTCCTTCAAAGGCATCCAACTTGATGCAGGCCGGGGAAGTATTCCCCTGGCGTGAAGGCAATAAGTTTCAGCTGTTGGTCGACGGCCCTCAGTTCTTTCCACGTCTTTTGCAGCGCATAGATGCTGCCGAGAGACGAGTGGATGTCGAGTTGTACTTGGTGGAGGATGGCCAGTGTGCGGAGCAGCTTATCGATGCGCTGGTTGCCGCTGCAGTTCGAGGGGTGCGGGTGCGCTGCCTGTTCGATGGCTTCGGCTGCCTCAAGCTCGGACAGAAGACGCGTCAGCGTCTGATTGACGGCAATGTCGAGCTACGCCTGTACAACCCGTTGAACTTGCGCCTGAAGTTTCGCAACCTGCATCGCGATCATCGCAAGCTGATCCTGATCGATGATATCTGCTGTTTCGTTGGTGGCACCGGTGCGACTGATGAGTTCTGGAGCCCCGAAAAGCCCGATGAGCATTGGCATGAAGTCATGGTGGAAATTAGCGGGCCGCTAATTAATGACTGGCGGCGCTTGTTCGATGCGCAGTGGGCTTTATGTCAGCGGAAAAGAATCTGGCAGTTCCCGCTGCCGCAGCGCTTGCCGAAAATTCCGGAAAACCCCAAGCCGGGAGATGGCACGGGGCGGGTGGCCTACTCGGCGGCACGGCAGCATCGCGACATCCTGCACAGCCTGATCCGTAACCTGCAGCGTGCGCGAACGCGGATCTGGTTCGCTACACCCTATTTTCTCCCGACAGGGCGGGTGCGGCGCGAGTTATTGCGTGCGGCACGCCGAGGTGTTGAAGTACGCCTGCTGCTCACCAGCCGCAACACCGACCATCCCCCGATTCGCTATGCAGGTCAGCGTTATTATCCGCGTCTGCTGCGTGCCGGCGTGCGCATTCATGAATATCAGCCACACTTCCTGCACCTGAAAATGGTATTGATCGATGAGTGGGTAAGCATCGGTTCGTGCAACTTCGATCATTGGAATCTGCGTTGGAACTTGGAAGCTAACCTTGAGGCGCTCGATGCTAGCCTCAGCGCCAGTGTCGCGGAGAGTTTCGAGCAGGACTTTTTACGCAGTAAAGAAATCGACTTGCGCATATGGCATGCACGGCCGTTGCGCATGCGTATCTACCAGAGACTGTGGGGTCTGCTGGACCGCCTGGCGATCAATATTTTCAACCGAAGTGGCTGATTGGCCACTGATTACTCAACTGACCGGAGAACGTCCCGATGGCTGCAAAGAAGATTCTGATGCTGGTTGGCGACTATGTTGAAGATTACGAAACCATGGTGCCGTTCCAGGCGCTGCAGATGGTTGGGCACAGCGTGCATGCGGTATGTCCAGACAAGAAGGCCGGTGAAGCCGTACGCACTGCAATTCACGATTTCGAGGGCGATCAGACTTACAGTGAAAAGCCTGGCCATAATTTCGCTCTGAACTTCGATTTCGCAGCAGTACGCGCCGAGGACTATGACGCTCTGGTGGTTCCAGGTGGCCGCGCTCCGGAGTATCTGCGTTTGAACGAGCAGGTATTGGCTCTGGTTCGGGCCTTTGATGAGGCGAAGAAGCCCATCGCGGCGGTCTGTCACGGAGCGCAATTGCTTGCGGCTGCCGGTGTACTGAAGGGCCGTGACTGCAGTGCCTACCCGGCATGCGCGCCTGAGGTAAGGCTTGCGGGCGGCAAATATGTGGACATTGCGGTCGATCAGGCGCACACCGAAGGCAATCTGGTGACGGCGCCTGCCTGGCCAGCCCATCCAGCCTGGTTGGCGGCCTTTCTGAAGCTGCTGGGCACCGAGATAAAGCTGTAGGATAGCGGTCCTGTTAGCTCCATCCCTTCTTCAATCATCGAGAGAGCCATCCGTGACCGCTGCCCCGAACAATCCGCTGCATGGCGTAACCCTTGAAGCCGTGCTGATCGAGCTGCACGCTCACTATGGTTGGGAGGGGTTGGCCGAGCGAGTCGATATCCGTTGCTTCAAGAGTGAGCCGAGCATCAAGTCGAGCCTGACCTTTCTGCGTCGCACTCCCTGGGCGCGGGAGAAGGTCGAGGCATTGTTTGTTCGCTTGCGTAACGGGCGCGCTTGAGATTTCCTTGCCTCAAAACAGAAAGCCCGGCGCTAGGCTGGGCTTTCTGTATTCAGTTCAGCGTTATTACTGCACTTCAACAGCCAGGCTGTCGCTGATCTTCTGCTGCCAGATCGCCGGGCCGGTGATGTGCACCGATTCGCCATTGGTATCAACGGCTACGGTGACTGGCATGTCCTTCACTTCGAACTCGTAGATCGCTTCCATGCCCAGCTCGGCGAAGGCCAGCACCTTGGACTTCTTGATCGCTTGGGCCACCAGGTAGGCGGCGCCGCCGACGGCCATCAGGTACACGGCCTTGTTGTCCTTGATCGCCTCGATAGCGATCGGGCCGCGCTCGGACTTGCCGATCATGCCCAGCAGGCCGGTGCTTTCCAGAATCTGACGGGTGAACTTGTCCATGCGCGTGGCGGTAGTCGGACCCGCCGGGCCAACCACTTCGTCGCCAACCGGATCGACCGGCCCGACGTAATAGATGAAGCGGCCTTTGAGGTCCACCGGTAACGCTTCACCCTTGTTGAGCATGTCGACGATGCGCTTGTGCGCTGCGTCGCGGCCGGTGAGCATCTTGCCGTTGAGCAGCACGGTTTCGCCCGGCTTCCAGCTCTGCACGTCTTCCGGTGTCAGTGTGTCGAGGTTGACGCGGCGCGCAGACGGGCCGGCTTCCCAGACGATTTCCGGGTAGGCGTCCAGATCCGGCGCTTCCAGCTCGGCGGGGCCTGAGCCATCCAGCACGAAGTGCGCGTGGCGGGTGGCGGCGCAGTTGGGAATCATGCAAACCGGCAGGGAGGCGGCGTGGGTCGGGTAGTCCATGATTTTCACGTCGAGCACGGTGGTCAGGCCGCCCAGACCCTGGGCGCCAATGCCCAGCTGGTTGACCTTTTCGAACAGTTCCAGACGCATTTCTTCGATACGGTTTTGCGGGCCGCGGGCTTTAAGCTCATGGATGTCGATGGACTCCATCAGTACTTCTTTGGCCATCACTGCGGCTTTCTCGGCGGTGCCGCCGATGCCGATGCCGAGCATACCCGGCGGGCACCAGCCGGCGCCCATTTCCGGGACGGTCTTGAGTACCCAGTCGACGATGGAGTCGGACGGGTTGAGCATGGCCATCTTCGATTTGTTTTCGGAGCCGCCGCCTTTAGCTGCGACGTCCACTTCAACTTTGTCACCGGGGACGATGGAGTAATGGATTACCGCCGGTGTGTTGTCCTTGGTGTTTTTACGCGCGCCGGCCGGGTCGGCCAGGATCGAGGCGCGCAGGACGTTTTCCGGCAGATTGTAGGCGCGGCGAACGCCCTCGTTGATCATGTCGTCGACGCTCATGGTGGCGCCGTCCCAGCGCACGTCCATGCCGACGCGGATGAAGACGGTGACAATGCCAGTGTCCTGGCATATCGGGCGATGGCCGGTGGCGCACATGCGCGAGTTGATCAGGATCTGCGCCATGGAATCGCGCGCCGCCGGTGACTCTTCACGCAGGTAGGCTTCGTGCATCGCCTGGATAAAGTCGACGGGGTGGTAATAGGAGATGAACTGCAAAGCGTCTGCAACGCTTTGAATCAGGTCGTCTTGCTTGATCACGGTCATGCAGCGCGTCCTCTTGGCGGGGCGGAGACAGGGCGCGACGAGAATGGAATCGGCGCGCTCAGGTTGGAAAAATGCGTAGCAGTATAACCCGCCGTGCATGCGCACACACAGGCGGACCAAAGGCGAAGGGACAGCTTGAGGTGTGATGGCAGGGCCGAGCTGGCCCCGCCAGAAGGGTCAGCTCAATGAATCGCCGACGCGCAGGATTTTCATGGTGTTGGTTCCGCCAGTGCCGTGATAGCTGTCACCCTTGGTCAGGATGACCCAGTCACCGGGCTTGACGATGTCGCGCTTGAGCAGCTCGTCCACGGCCGCCTGACTGACCTTGTCCGCCGGCAGCGCAGCAGGGTCGAAAGGGATAGTCTGCACGCCGCGGAACATCGCTACCCGCGCCTGGGTTTCCCGGTAGGGAGAGAAGGCGAAAATTGGCACTGAAGAGCGAATGCGCGACATGATCAGCGGGGTGTAACCGCTTTCGGTCAGGCTGATGATCGCCTTGACTCCTGGGAAATGATTCGCGGTGTACATGGCCGCCAGCGCCGCACTCTCGTCGCTGCGGGCGAAGTGCTGGCCGAGGCGGTGGCCGGAGCGGGTGCTGGTCGGGTGTTTTTCGGCACCCAGGCAAACCCGCGCCATGGCAGTGATCGCCTCTACCGGATAGTCGCCCGCTGCGCTTTCTGCAGAAAGCATGACGGCATCGGTGTAGTCGAGAACGGCGTTGGCTACATCGGACACTTCGGCACGGGTCGGCATAGGGCTCTGGATCATCGACTCCATCATCTGGGTCGCGGTGATCACCACCTTGTTGTTTCGGCGCGCGTGCAGAATGATCTTCTTCTGGATGCCGACCAGCTCGGCGTCACCGATTTCCACGCCGAGATCGCCCCGGGCAACCATTACGCCATCGCTCGCGCGGATCAGGCCGTTGAGCGCTTCGTCATCAGCGACCGCTTCAGCACGTTCGATCTTGGCAATCAGCCAGGCGCTGGAGCCGGCTTCGTCGCGCAGGCGGCGCGCCAGCTCCATATCGGCGGCGTCCCGCGGGAAAGAGACGGCGAGGTAATCGAGGTTCATCTCGGCGGCCAGCTTGATGTCGGCCTTGTCCTTCGCGGTCAGCGCTGGTGCGGTCAAGCCACCGCCACGACGGTTGATGCCCTTGTTGTCAGACAGCGGGCCACCGATCAGCACCGTGCAATGCAGCTCATCGGCTGTGGCGTTGTCGACGCGCATGACGACGCGGCCATCATCGAGCAGCAGTTCATCACCGACGCTGCAATCCTTTATCAGGTCGGGGTAGTCGATGCCCACAACTTCTTGAGTGCCGGCATCACGCGGATGCGTGACGGAGAAACGGAAGTGATCGCCTACAGCCAGCTCGATGCGCTTGTCGGTAAACTTGGCGATACGGATCTTCGGCCCTTGTAGGTCGCCCAGAATTGCAATGAAGCGGCCATGGCGTGCGGCGATGTCGCGCACCAGCTGTGCTCTGGCACGGTGTTCGTCCGGCGTACCGTGGGAGAAATTCAGTCGAGCGACATCGAGGCCGGCCAGGATCATTTTTTCCAGAACTTCAGGCGAGCTGCTGGCAGGGCCAAGGGTGGCAACGATTTTGGTGCGACGCGGGGTCATCCGATCTTCCTTCTGCTTACGAGATGTCCCGAGGCTACTACGCCCCGTGGCTGTAGTCATTGTTAGGTAGCACTACTCTTTGTCTAGTGTCTGGCACGGGCGAGAGCCCCTTTTTGATAGCGAGCGGATTGCAGTTTCTGCCATGGCAGCCGATAAGGCGGAATCGGAGGATTTACCCATGCGCACTCTTGTGATTCTTTTTCTCGCCACCCTGACCGTAGGCTGCAGCAGCAGAAACGCGCTCGATCGCCATCTCGACAGTGCCTACCGGTATTACGAGCAAGGCGAGTGCGGCAAGGTGGCGCTCGAACTGTCCCAGGCCGAGCGTCGTAGTCGCCCGCGCGACAACCTGCAGCCGGAAATATCCCTGCTACGCGGGCAGTGTCTGGAACGTCAGGGATTGTTCGTCGATGCGGTGGAGACCTACCGCTTCATCCTGTCCCGTTACCCAGCCAGCGAATATGCCTACCGTGGACGTGCAAGGCTGGAGACGCTACGCCAGCTGGGGCACTATCAGCCTGATCAGCCGGCGGTTACCCATGCGGCCAGGCCTGAGCGATCCTGAAACTGACGGAACGGTAAGGAACACATGCGGGTCACACTACTATTGTTGCTCGTTCTATCCTTGCCTTCATTGGCGGGTGCGCAGATATATCGCTGGGTCGACCCCCAGGGGAATGTGCATTTCGAATCGCAACCGAGGCCGGGCGCCGAAGCGATGAAAGTCAGGCCGCAGGTCATCGAACGTGATGATGCGACCCGCAGTCGTGAGGCGCGCAGCGAACGCTTCTTTGGTGCCCGCCGGCAGGAACAGCAGCAGGCCGAACAGGTGGCACGGGAGGAGCGGGCGCAGCGTGAGCAAGCGTGTCGGCAGTGGCGTGAAAAGCTGGCGGGTCTGTCTCGCGGCGGCCGCTACTTCCGCACCGATGCAAAGGGTGAGCGGGTCTACTACAGTGACAAAGAGATAGGGGCGGCGCGGCAGCAGTTGACCGGTCGTATCAACGCAGGCTGCGGCTGAGGCCGAGAGTCGTCTTCGCGGCAGGGCAGGAACCCATGAACATGCTCAATCAGCGAAGTATCCAGCGGCACCAGTTGCCGTATTACCTCAACGTCTACAACCGGTTCACAGGTAAGCCTCTGGGTTTCATCGGCAATCTGTCCGAAACCGGGATGATGCTGATCAGTCGCTATCCGATGATGACCGGCGTACGTTTTGAGATGCGCCTGAAGATTCCAGCTCGGCATGGCGAGCTGCGTTGCGTCGATCTCAGCGCGACCTGCCTCTGGTCCCGCGAGGATGTGACACCTGGTAGTTTCGATTCAGGTTTTGCCCTGATATCACCGCCAGACGAAATCCGCAGCATGATCGAGGCCCTGCAGCGCTACTTCAGTTTCCGTCCCACGCAGCAGATTCCCCCGGCGCGCCTGCCGCGCTCCGGCCCGTCGCCCAGCAAGGCCGAAGATGAGGATCGCTGTCACGGGACCTAGAGTCGGCTAGCTGGCTAGAGCAAACCACCTCGTTTCCAGGCCAGATAGCGGCTGATCAGCTGCGGCCCGAGTTCATGGGGCAAAGCTTCTAGCACGGGGACGCCTTTGGCCTGCAGCCGTTCATGTAGCCTGTCACGGGCGTTCAGGTAGTCCAGCGTGCCGCAATAGCTCAACGCATCCTGAAAGCCGCTCACCGGCTGCTGGCGCAGCGTGTCGAGTATGGGTTCACGCAGGCTCGCCACCAGTACCCGATGCCGGCCCGAAAGGCGACGCACTGCATCGAGCAGTTCTTCATCGTCCTCGTCGCGCAGGTTGCTGAGGATGATCACCAAGGCGCGGCGCTTCTGTCGCTCAAGCACGTCGCAGGCGGCACGGGCGAAGTCGGGCGGCTGTAAGGTTTCGACCAAATCGTAGACGCCGTTGAGCAAGGTGTTGAGCTGTTCCCGGCCTTTGGCGGGTGCGATGAAACGGCGCTGCTCGGTGGCAAAACTGCACAACCCCAGCGCGTCGCCTTGGCGCAGGGCGACATAGCCCAGCAGCAGGCTCGCATTCAGTGCGTGGTCGAAGTGCGACAGGCTACCGTCCTGGCTACGCATGCGGCGGCCGCAATCGAGCATCAGCAGGATCTGCTGGTCGCGCTCGTCCTGATACTCGCGGGCGATGGGCGTACGTTTGCGCGCCGTGGCCTTCCAGTCAATCTGACGCAGGGTGTCGCCTTCGCGAAAGTCGCGTAGCTGATGAAAGTCCAGGCCCAGCCCCCGGCGGGGTTGCCGGCTGACGCCTAGCCGGCTCAGCCAGCTGTCTACGGCCATCAGCGAGGCGCCATGCAGGCGAGTGAAGTCCGGGTAGACTCGCGCCTGCGATTCCAGCGGCAACAGGCGACGCTGGCGCCACAAACCCAGCGGGCTGTACAGACGAACCTCACAGCGGCTGGCGCTGAAATGACCGCGATGTTCCGGACGCACTCTGTAGGTGAGCTCGGCCTGCTCGCCGGGCGCCAGCGTCAGGCTGCGCGGCAAATGCTCGAATGCCATGCCACTCGGCAGATGATCGAACAGATCCAGATACAACGGCTGGGCCTGCGCGTGGCGTACCTGTAGGCGTACATCATGCCAGCGGTTCAACGCCAGGTTGCCGGGCAGCCTGCGCTGCAGTTCGGGCGATTGCAGGCGGAGCAGTTTCAAAGCATCGAATAACGTTGTCAGAGCCAGGCATAACAGCAGCCCCCACCAGGCGCTGTGGATGGCCGTGGGCGCGGCCTGGCTTATCGCTGAGACTATGCCAAGCAGCACGGCCAGGCCGAGCAACAGAAGCAGCGCGTAGAGCAGACGGCGGGTCGGGTTCATTGGTCGTCTTGCCTGTGTAGCCGGATCAGAGGCGTGGTGCCGTGATCTGATCGAGCAGTTGCAGCAGCAGCTGATCCACCGACACGCCATCCATTTCAAGCTCCGGTGCGAGACGCACACGGTGGCGCAGCACGGCCAGTGCGCAGCCTTTGACGTCATCGGGGGTGACGAACTCCCCGCCGCGCAACAGCGCCTGTGCGCGTGCGCAGCGCACCAGTGCAATCGAGGCGCGTGGTCCGGCACCTAAGGTCAGACCAGGCCAGTTGCGTGTCGAGCGGGCCAGACGCACGGCATAGTCAAGCACCTGTTCATCGAGCGGCATGTCGCTGGCGATCTTCTGCAGTGCCTGGACGTCCCTGGCCTGCAGCAGCACGCGCAGACCGCTGACCTCAAGAATGTCCGTGCGCGTCGAGCGGGTGACCTGGCGAACCAGCTCCAGCTCCTCGTCGGTCTTGGGATAATCCATGCGCAGCATCAGCATGAAGCGGTCGAGCTCGGCTTCGGGCAGCGGATAGGTGCCTTCCTGTTCAATGGGGTTCTGCGTAGCCATCACCATAAAGGGCTGTGGCGCTGCCAGCGCTCGGCCTTCGAGCGTGACCTGGCGCTCCTGCATGACTTCCAGCAGTGCGGCCTGAGTTTTCGCTGGGGCGCGGTTGATTTCATCGGCCAGCAGCAGGTTGGTGAACACCGGCCCCTTGCGCAGTTTGAACTGCTCGCTGGCAAGGTCGTAAACGGCGTGGCCGGTAATGTCGCTGGGCATCAGGTCAGGCGTGAACTGGATGCGCGAGAACTCTCCGCCGAAGCAGCGAGCCAGGGCGCGTACCAGCAGTGTCTTACCCAGGCCCGGTACGCCTTCGACTAGCACGTGGCCACCGGCGATCAGCGCGGTGAGCACGCCGTCGACGGCTTCCTGCTGGCCGATGACCGCCTTGTGCAGCTCCTGGCGCAGCGCCTGAGCCAGCTGACTGGCGCGCTGGCGCTGGATTACAACTTGGCTGGCTTCACTGGACGCATCGTTCATAGAGCATTCCTCAGGCTTTGCAGGCACGAGACCTGGCGGGTGAATTCGGCGGTGCTGAGGCGTGTGCCTGGCATCGTGCGCAGCGCCTGCTCGACACCTTCGGCCGGCAGGCCGCTTAGGGTTTGCAGCAGACGGCACTGTTCGGTGAAGGGCAGGCTGTCGAAGCCTGCGTGACGACGTCGCGCGTGACGGCGGATATCTTCCTGCAACCGGGTCAGCAGGTGCTGCTGACCAGCGTGTCGATAAAGGAAGTCCGCACTGCCACGCAGGTGCTCGTGCAGCTGACGTTGGCCGGGCACAGCTGGCTGCTGCAGGGGGCCGTGACGCTGGGCGAAATGCCAGGCGCCGAGCAGCAGGATCAGCACCAGCGTCGCCAGCGCCTCAGGGAAGTGGCGCAGCAACAGCTGCAGCAGGCTGGCGTGCTGACTGTCATTCACCAGGGTTACGTCGCGATCCTGGGTGAGGTACCAAAGCAGCCAAGCGTGGTCGTATTGGCCGATATTGCTGTTTTGCCAGATCCAGCTGTCGGTGAGTGCAGTGATCAGACCATCGCCGTGGCGTAGTTGCAGCATATGAGTGGCGCCGGGGCTGTTGGCCCATGCATGGGCCTTGCCGCCGGCGTCGTAGAGATGAAAGCGCGTATCGAAGGCCAGATAGGCCGGCGCCCCTTCATTTTCCAGATACAGGCGTGTCAATTGGGGGCTGGTTTCGCCGCTGGAGGTAGACGTGTCGGCCTTGTCGTCTTCGTTGGCCTCGTACTGCTGCAGACTCAGCGCATCGAGCAGCAGGTCACCGCTGGCTTTGTTCTGCTCATCCCAGAGCCGTTCGGCGACGAAGACCAGGTGCCCTCCATTGGCGGTCCAGTCCAGCAGATGTTGAACCTGTTGCGCAGTCATCGTCTCGCGCTGAGCCAGGAGCAGCAGGACCTGCTTGCCGGGCTCTGTGCCGAGAATGCCGGCAAGGGTTTCATCGTGGTGGACGTCGCGCCCCTGCGAAGAAAGAAACAGTCTGGCTGCGAGATACGGATTGCGCTGCGCCTCGGGCGATGGCCCGTGCTCAATCACTTCGTCATAAGACTGCAGTTTGCTGCCAGCTAACAGCAGCAGGGCGCCCAGCAGCGCCGCTACCAGATAGATCAGGTGGCGCCGCTTCATGGGCGCACCTGCGGTTCGAACAGCGCGCGCCACTGGCTGCAGAGTTCGTCCCGTGCTGCATCGGCTGGCAGGCGGTGGCCGTAAGCGAGGTTCAGCCAATGACCGGTGAGGCTCTCGGCAAAGCCGGTGAGCTCCGCCTGGCTTGTGCCGCGCACCATTTGAAGGATCTCGCCTTCGGTGTGCGCATCTCGCAGCGGCAGCCCTTGTTCATGCAGCAAGCGACTGAGGAATGCTCGATAGAGCAGTCCCAGGGCCGCGCGCGGCTCGGTAGACCAGAGCCTGTACACTTCGCCGATCACATCCGCCGGCAGGCTTTCGGGCACTACCTCGAGGCCGAACAACAGTTCCGGGGCTGCGCGGCGTGCGGTGGGTATATTGCGCAGGTGTCCCACGTGCAGCCTGATCCATTCCCGGTAACGCCACAGCGCCAGGCCGATCAGGCTGAAAAGGCACGCCCAGAGCAGGACTTCGAGGGCGCTGGCCAGGTGGTCCAGCGCCCGCCGAAGATTCTCGAACCCTGACAGGTGCTCGAGTAAACGCGCGAGCCAGCCAGGCTCGTTATCTGCTGGCGCTTCGCCGAAGCGCCAGCGCGTGACCGTTTCATCGTTTTTGAATGGGGCTTTGTCCAGCAGCTCGGCAATCGCCGTACTGGCTCCCTGGCTGGTCAGCGGTTGGTTAAGCAGGCGCTCATGCTCCGGCGCGGACGTCTCGGCCCAGACGGTTTGCGTCGGAGAAACGAACAGCAGCCCGACCACCAGCAGCAGTATGGGTAGCAGGCTTTGCAGGCGTTCGCGCAGCCGGCGGAAACTCAACTCCAGATCCCAGGCTTCCAGCTGGGTACGGCGGTTGAGATAGAGGCTGAAACCACTGGCAACGTAGATCGGCTCCCAGACCATCAGCACCAGCGCGTAGAGCAGGTTGGAGAGGTGTTCGAACCAGAGCAGCTCGTCGCTGGCGTAGATCAAGTCCTGCCACTTCCACTCGCTGAGCAGCTCGGCGGGAACCAGCAGATAGAGTAACGCCAGTGCGCCCAGCCACAAGGCAAGCTCCAGGTGCATGCCGACAATGGTCAGCCAGGTTGCGACACCACTGTCGCGCTGCCCCAGCACGATCAGGCGCTGGCGGCGGTCAGCGCCTGACAGCCGCTCAAGTTGCAGCACCGGCAGGTCGAAACTGCGGGTCAGGCTCAGGCGGCGCCAGGTCAGGCTGGCTAGGCATTGCGGGCGCAGCAGACCGGGCAGTGCGCGCAGGCTTTCGCCAACGCTGGGTGTATGGCCGAACAGTGCCTGCGAGACGATGAACAGCGGCAGGCGCTCATAGAGTGGCTTGAGCCACCAGAACAGCAATATGGCGAGGCTCGGGTACTGCCAGAAGACCAGGCTCAGCAAGGCAAAAATCGGCAACGTCAGCAGTGCCCAGGTAAGCATCAGCAGGCCGCCATGACGGCGTGCCAACAGAGTACCTAGGTCCAGAGCTTCCCAGGCGCTGCGCGGGCGAATGGCCACACTGGCATTATTCAGGTGCATGCCGGCCTCTACCGCAGAACGTGAAATACAAGCCGACCAGCAGCCACAGCAGCGCCCCCACGGCATATTTGACCTGTGGCGAAGTGAAGGTCATGGATGACCAGTAGGCCTCGACGAAGGCAGCGATCAGCAGCATCAGCGCCGCTCCGGCGACCAGCCGCACGGCGCGCGCGGCCGCCATTCGCAGGGCTTCGCCGCGTGTGAAGCGTCCCGGCGCGATGAGTGCTGCACCCAGTTTCAGCCCGGCGGCACCGGCCAGGGTAATGGCGGTCAGCTCGAAGGCGCCGTGGCCGATGACGAATGACCAGAACGGCTGGTGGTAGCCGATACCGGTGAGATGGCCGGCGATTGCGCCGATCATCAGGCCGTTGAACAGCAGGTAGAACAGAGTACCGAGCCCGAACAGCAGGCCGCCGGCAAAGGTCTGGAAGGCGATGCCGATATTGTTCATCACGTAATAGCCGAACATCACCCAGTCCTCGCCAGAACCGCGGGTGCCAAATTCGCCCAGACGCCGGGCCGCAGGGTCGTACATGGCTTCCATCTGTTCGACCTGGCTTGTGCTGACCAGGCTGTAGATAAGCTCGGGGAATGCCAGAACCAGTGCAGCCATGCCCAGCAGGCTCAAGGAGAACAGCAGGCTGGCGGCCAGTATATGACGCCACTCTTTGCGCACCAGTAGGGGAAACCCAGCTAGCAAGAAGCCCAGTAGTCGACCACCCAGCTGGCTGCGATGGCGATACAGTTGCTGGTGACCACGCTGGGCCAGATGCTGCAGGTAGTCGACCGAATGGCTGCTGTAACCGCGTGAGCGGGCCAGCGCCAAGTGTTGGCAGAGGCGTCTATAGGCGGCAGGAAAGTTGCTAATGGTGGAGCTGGTCTTACGGCCTTTTTCGAGGGCCTCAAGACTTTCGCTAAACGCGCGCCACTCGGCCTGATGACGGGCTTCAAAGTGGCTCTGTTTCATGCTGGACCCACCAGGCTGCGTGCGATGGCGTTGATTCGTGCTGGTGCCTGCTCTGGTGAGACCTGCAGTGGCTCCGAAAGGATTGCGGCCAGCTCCTCGCGGCGCTCAGGCGAAAGGGCTGCCTGGCGTTCGGCAAAGGCGATCAATGCGCGTTGTTCCTCCAGTCGCAGGGCGAAGGGGGCCGGCTTGGGCTCAGCCTGTGGCATATGCGGTGGTTGCGATTGTCGCGTGTCGTAGATCACCAAGGTGCCACCGGCAAGGTCGCCCAGTCGCTTGAATGAAGGATTCCACAGACAACACAGGGCGCCGAGAAAATAACCGAACGGCAGGATATCGACAAAGCGCAGCAGGTTGCGTGTCAGCGAGGAGGCCCAGCCGACCGGCGTGCCGTCGTCATGTACGACCTTGAGCCCCAGCCAGCGTTTGCCCGGCGTCCGGCCCTGGTTGAAAACTTCGAACAGCACCATGTACCACCACTGCACGAGAAACAGCAGCAGCGCACCGCTGCCGAGCCCGAACTGCCCCAGCAGCCCCAGGCCAAACCCCAATATCAGCAGCAAAGCAGCGCGAATCAGCAGATCTACGGCGAAAGCCAGCGCGCGCGGCACCAGCCCTGCCGGGCGCAGCAGCAGATCGATGCCTTCCGGCGTCTCGATCCGGTGGGTGTTGTCCAATAGCGCTACGGGGCTGGAGGTGGAAGACAATGAGTGTGTCCGAGCAAATGGCTGAGTGCGGCCCGTTCCGGCTCGCAGTCGCGCATGTAAGCATTGAAAGCGGCGTCCGACCAGAACCCAGCGGGGATTTTTGGGCACAATGCCGCGATGCGCCTTGGACGTATGCGCGCCGCCCCGCAATCTTAAGGAATCCGCCGTGACAGCCAGCATCTTCTGGTACGACTTCGAAACAACTGGCATCTCCACACGCCGTGACCGCCCCTTGCAGGTTGCGGGTATTCGCACAAACGAGGCGCTAGAGGAAATCGGCGAGCCGCTGAATATCTATTGCCGACCCTCCGACGACATCCTGCCGCATCCAGCGGCGTGCCTGGTCACAGGGATTACTCCGGCAATTCTCGCTGAGAAGGGGGTGTGCGAGGCGGAGTTCATCGAGCAGCTACATTGCGAACTGGCACAACCGGGCACCTGTGGTGCTGGCTACAACAGCCTGCGTTTCGATGACGAAGTGCTGCGCCATAGCCTGTATCGCAACTTCTTCGATCCCTATGCGCGGGAATGGCAAGGCGGTAATAGCCGTTGGGACCTTATTGACCTGGTGCGTACCGCCTATTCGCTGCGCCCGGAGGGGCTGGTCTGGCCGCAGGAAGAGGGGCGTGTGACGCTCAAACTCGAACGCCTGAGTCAGGCCAATGGGTTGGAGCATCTGCAGGCGCACGATGCTCTCTCCGATGTGCGGGCCACCATCGCCCTGGCCCGGCTGATACGTGAACGCCAGCCGAAACTCTATGACTATCTATACCGGTTACGCCGCAAGAACGCGGTAATGGAACAGATCGAACTGCTGAAACCGCTGGTACATGTTTCCGGGCGATTCTCGGCGGCGCGTCATTATCTATCTGTGGTATTGCCGCTGGCCTGGCATCCGCGCAATCGCAATGCACTGATCGTTTGCGACTTGAACGCCGATTGCTCACCTTTGTGGGAAACACCTGCCGAGGAGCTGCACAAGCGGTTATATACACGCCGGGAAGATCTGGGTGGAAAACTTCCGGTCCCGTTGAAGCTTGTACACGTCAATCGTTGCCCGGTACTTGCGCCGGTAAAGGTATTGCGGGAAGCCGATATCGAGCGGCTGGGGCTGGATATGCAGTCTTGTGAAGTCAGGGCTAAGGAACTAAAGCGCTGCCAGGCGCAGTGGCGCGAAAAGCTCGCTGTTATTTATCAGGAAGAAACATTCGAGGATACGCTTGACCCGGAGCAGCAACTCTATGCCGGTTTTCTTGGTGATCGGGATCGTCGACTATGTGATCAGGCCCGCAATATGGCCTCATCCCAGGAGATGTTTGCCTTTGATGATGAGCGCCTGCCGGAACTTTATTCCCGCTACCGTGCACGCAATTTTCCCGAATACCTTTCCGCGGCGGAAAAAACACAGTGGCAGGCGTTTTGCGGTAAGCGTCTGAGCGATCCGGAATACGGCGCCCCCAATACGCTGGAGCAGTTCGACACAAGCCTGCGGGAACTGTTGAAAACGGCCAACGCAGGACAAGCCGAGCTGTTACATCAGTGGGCGATGCATGCGCAGGGGTTGCGTGAACGCTACATTTCAGGCCGCTGAAATGCTTGGGATAACCAACATACGTCCTTCATCGGAACTCACTGTGCGCAAACAAAAAAGCCATCTAATGCAGTGCCTGCGTTAGATGGCTTTGGGTTATGCGGGAGGCATCAGTCGAGCAGAGTGGCCCAGCTTTCAACTTCCGCGGAACCCCATTTGGCTTTCCATTCTTTCAGCGTTTTGTGATTGCCGCCTTTGGTTTCAATCACATCGCCATTGTGCGGGTTCTTGTATTGCTTGACACGACGGGCACGCTTGGCTGTTGCCGGAGCGCGATTCAGACGTTGTGTCTTGATGTTGCGAGCGTCAGGATCAAGCAGGGCGATAATATCGCGCAGTGACTTCTGGTATTCGCCCATGAGCTCGCGCAATTTGCCTTCGAACTCAAGCTCCTTTTTCAGCTTGTCGTCTGCGGAAAGAGACTTCAGACGCTCCTGAAGTTCCTTGATGGCTTCTTCGGTGGCGCGGTATTCATTGATGAGCGACATGTCACTTCCTTGGTATAGGTTTGAACGCAAGTGCCGGCAATCATAGACAGCTGCAATGCACAAGTAAATATAGTGTTGATTTAAAGAGTAAGCATTTTTTAATTAGTTACGGTGCGGTGGCCCAGCTATTTTTCGGTTTGTTTACAGCTACCACGCATGAGCATTTTTGCTGGAGCTGTTAAGTCACAATGTGATGCTTGGCACATGCAGCAGGCATTGTCTGGCCGGCCTTAAAGACTGTCGCGCTTTTAGGTGTTGAACGGGCTAAGCAAAAGCGCTGACGGCCCATTCAAAGCCAGGCTGAAGCGCTCTCAATGGGCAATTTGTTCTGTCAATCAACTGGTTGTGTTTTTCTCCGCTGAGATAGAATGGCGCGTCTTTTTTCTTGCAAGCCGGAGTTATCTTCAATGCGCACATTCAGGCTGGTCATTGCCTGCCCCGACGGTGTCGGTATCGTTGCCAAGGTCAGTAATTTTCTGGCGACGTACAACGGCTGGATCACCGAAGCCAATCATCATTCCGATCATCAGAGTGGCTGGTTCTTCATGCGCCATGAAATCCGCGCGGATTCATTGCCCTTTGATCTGGACGGCTTCCGCCAGGCGTTTGCGCCTATTGCTCGGGAGTTCTCCATGGAGTGGCGCATCACCGACTCGGCGGAGCGCAAGCGTGTGGTCTTGATGGCCAGCCGCGAATCCCACTGCTTGGCCGACCTGCTACATCGCTGGCACAGCGGCGAGCTGGACTGTGACATTCCTTGTGTGATCTCCAATCACAACGACCTGCGTAGCATGGTCGAGTGGCATGGCATTCCCTATTTTCATGTGCCGGTCGAGCCAGGCCGCAAAGAAGAAGCCTTTGCCGAAGTGGCGCGACTGGTTCGCGAGCAACACGCCGACGTCATCGTCCTGGCGCGCTATATGCAGATTCTGCCGTCCGAACTTTGTGAGGAGTTCGCCGAGCGGGTTATCAATATCCACCACAGCTTCCTGCCGTCGTTCGTCGGCGCCAAGCCTTATCACCAGGCCTCCCTGCGTGGTGTGAAGCTGATCGGTGCTACTTGCCATTACGTCACCGAAGAGCTGGATGCCGGCCCCATCATCGAGCAGGACGTGGTCCGCGTCAGTCATCGTGACAGCATCGAAGACATGGTGCGTCTGGGCAAAGACGTGGAAAAGATGGTGCTCTCGCGCGGCTTGCGCTATCACTTGCAGGACCGTGTGCTGGTTCATAGCAACAAGACGATGGTTTTCAATTGATCGGCGTGCGGACGGAGTAGGGTAGATCCATTGGTGACACCGGCTGATCTGCAGCCGGTTCGCCGCTGCCATGTCGGAGGCTGAATGTCATACAGCGATTGCTTGGTGCTGGGTGCAGACGCTACAGGAGCTGCCAATACTCATTCATGGCGTCTGGCCAATCGGCATGGGCTGATTGCGGGTGCAACGGGCACTGGCAAGACGGTCACGCTGCAGCGCCTGGCCGAGCAGTTCAGCGATGCTGGTGTCGCGGTGTTCGCCGTGGATATCAAGGGCGACCTCAGCGGCCTTGGCGCGCCAGCTGCACCCAAGGGCAAGATCGCTGAGCGTATCGCTAGCATGCCGTGGCTAGACCACCGGCCGCAGGCCTGCCCACTCACTCTGTGGGATGTGCAGGGGCGGAGCGGGCATCCCTTGCGCACGACACTGACCGAAATGGGCCCGCTGTTGTTAAGCAACCTCCTGGAGCTGACCGATAGTCAGCAGGCGGCGCTGTATGCTGCCTTCAAGATTGCCGACCGCGATGCGCTGCTGTTGCTGGACATCAAGGACCTGAAAGCACTGCTTAATCATCTGCGGCAAAACCCCGACGTGCTCGGCGATGATGCCGCATTGCTGACCGGTGCCTCGGCTCAAGCACTGTTGCGGCGGCTCGCGACGTTGGAGCAGCAGGGTGCTGAGGCTCTGTTCGGTGAGCCGGCCTTGGCCATCGAAGACCTGCTTCAGAAGCATGGCGAGCGAGGGCAGATCCACCTGCTGGATGCCAGTCAACTTGTGCATGAGGCGCCTAAGGTCTACGCGACTTTCCTGCTCTGGCTGTTGGCCGAGCTATTTGAGCAACTGCCCGAGCGTGGCGATGCGGACCGTCCGCTGCTGGCGCTGTTCTTCGACGAGGCTCATTTGCTGTTTCGGGGCACGCCACGCGCCTTGCAGGAGCGACTGACGCAGGTTGTCCGGCTAATTCGCTCCAAGGGAGTCGGCGTTTACTTCGTCACCCAGTCGCCTTCGGACCTGCCGGATGAAGTCCTGGCCCAGCTGGGATTGCGCATTCAGCATGGCCTGCGGGCTTATACGGTCAGGGAGCAGAAGGCCCTGCGTGCGGTGGCGGAGGGCTTTCGCGCCAATCCTGAATTCTCAACGCTGGAAACCTTGGTTGATCTGGGTATCGGCGAGGCGCTGGTCGGCGGCCTGGAAGACAACGGTACGCCGGCCATGGTGCAGCGCGTGGCGATTGCGCCGCCGCAATCGCAAGTGGGTCCACTCGATGAGCAAACCCGGCACGAGCTGATCGCTCGCTCTGCCCTGCGAGGACGGTACGACAGGGCCATCGACCGCGAGTCGGCTTATGAAATTCTGCTTGAACGCGCCAAACAGGCTGCCGAACCTGAAGTGTCAAAGGCACCGAAAGCCAGCAGCAAGGAGAGCGACATGCTTGGTGATTTAGCTGGTCGTGCCTTCAAGAGCGCCATACGCCAGGCTGCAAGCCAGCTTGGCAGGCAGCTGGCACGAGGGTTGATGGGCTCTCTGCTCGGTAACAAGCGCTGAGCCAGCGGCCCGCCAGTCAACTCACTCTGTGCGGGACGCTTGTTGCGCCAGTTCCTTTTCCATCTTTTGCAGCTCGGCTTCGAACACCTGATCGTGGATGGTGGGCTTTTTGCGCCAGGGTTTGCGTTCGGGGTCAGGTTGGGCTGCGTAGGTAATAATTTCTCCGCCGTAAATGTTCTGAAAGCGACTGGCCTGTCGTTCCAGCTCGGCGCGTAGTTGCTCTTTTGTCACTTAATGATTGTTCCTTTGTTGTTCTGCAAAAGGGTTAAAACAGCTGGTGTTGCGCCTACATTCGAGTGTGGGAGCGGAGTGCTGTGTCTTCTATTAGATGGGGCCGATCGTCGCTATTACAAGCCAGTGCTATGGCAATGCCATTGCGTCGCGAGTTTCTTTGCGTCAGCAGATAAAAAGAACCGCGCTCATGGCGCGGCTCTTTTTGCGTATCGTGCCATCAACGCACGGACTGTTTAGCCTTATCTTCGTGGGCGCGGCCATAAACATCTTCCAGGCGCTCGATGTCGTCTTCACCTAGATAGCTGCCTGACTGCACCTCGATGATTTCCAGCGGGATCTTGCCCGGGTTGGCGAGACGGTGGACAGAGGTCACCGGAATATAGGTCGACTGGTTCTCGGTGAGCAGGAAGGTCTTGTCGTTGCAGGTGACCTGGGCGGTGCCGGATACCACGATCCAGTGTTCGGCACGGTGATGGTGCATCTGCAGCGATAGTGCCGCGCCGGGGTTCACGCAGATGCGCTTGACTTGGAAACGGCCGCCCATGTCTACGGAGTCATACCAACCCCAGGGGCGGTAGACGGCGCAGTGGTTGCGGGTCTCGCTGCGGTTCTGGTCATCCAGGCGGGATACCAGCTTCTTGACGTCCTGCACCTTGTCCTTGTGGGCGACCATTATTGCGTCCTTGGTTTCCACCACGACGATGTCATCCAAACCAAGCACGGTCACCAGCTTGCCATTGCCATGTACCAGGCAATTGCGGCTGTCTTCGGCAATCACGTCACCGCGGATGACGTTGCCGTTTTCGTCCTTCTCCAGGACGTCCCAGATCGAAGACCACGAGCCAACATCGCTCCACTCGGCGGACATCGGTACCACGCAGGCCAGTTCGGTTTTCTCCATCACAGCGTAGTCGATGGAATTGTCCGGGCAGCAGGCGAAGGTTGCGGAATCGATCTGCACTTCGTCACCGGTATGGATGCTGCGCTCGAGCGCGAGTTTGCAGGTGTCGTAAATGTCCGGATCGTGCTTTTTCAGTTCTTCAAGGAACACGCTGGCGCGGAACAGGAACATGCCGCTGTTCCAGTAGTAATCGCCAGACTCGACATATTGCTGGGCGCTGGCTTCATCGGGCTTTTCTACGAAGCGGGTAACGCGGCTGATGCCCTCGGGCAGGCCGTTGCGTTCCGTCAGGTCGCATTTGATGTAGCCGTAGCCGGTTTCAGGGCTGGTAGCGGGGATGCCAAACAGCACCATTTCGCCGTTTTCCGCGGCGTTAGTGGCCAGCGCGAGGGAGCGCTGGAAAGCTTTTTGATCCTTGATGACATGGTCTGCCGGCAGGACCAGCAGCAGCTCGTCGCGCCCTTCATCGACCAGCTTCATCGCGGCCAGGGCAATGGCCGGTGCGGTATTGCGACCGAAGGGCTCGAGAATAAGGCTCTGGATGCTCAGCTTGCGGGCGGCCAGTTGCTCTTTGACGATAAAGCGGTGTTCTTGGTTGCACACTAGCAGTGGCGGCTGCATGCCTTCGAAGGCGAGTCGCTCAATGGTCTGCTGGAACAGGGTCTGCTCACTGGTCAGGGCTAGAAACTGCTTAGGGAACAGTTTGCGTGAAAGTGGCCAGAGCCGTGAGCCGCTGCCGCCAGAGAGGATGACCGGAATCATTGTGTATCTCCTGAATCGTTGAGAAGGGTGGGTACTTCTTGTTCCATGTGGGCGTGCGGCTGTCTGCCAGTGCATCTGGCATCGCCGATACGGGCTTATGATTGTGGCTGGCTCGGGTTAGTTCCCGGCCGGGCTGCCGCTGATCGGAGGGCTGTATCTGGAAGGCTGACAGGGCCGGAACAGGCAGGAAATACGCGGGGGCGGGCAGAAAATGCTTCGCGGCTGGAGTCCACTGCGCTTATGCATGGCCCAGCCACGGAGGGGTTGGCTCGAAGTCAGGCTGGCGTGTCGCGCAGGAATATCAGGTGATCGGGCGAGGAGTCCTCGGCGCAGTAGCGGTAGCCTTCGTTATCGAAACCCTTCAGCTGTTCGGGATTATCGATACGTTCGCGGATGACGTAGCGCGCCATTAGCCCGCGGGCTTTCTTGGCGTAGAAGCTGATGATCTTGTACTGGCCGTTCTTCATGTCCTTGAAGTCAACGTCGATGACCCGTGCATTCAGCTCCTTACGTTTGACAGCACCGAAATATTCATTCGAGGCCAGATTGAGCAGCACGTTATCGCCCTGTTCGGCCAGGGCTTCGTTGAGCCAGTGGCTAATGCGATCACCCCAGAATGCATAAAGGTCTTTGCCGCGCGGATTCTGCAGTTTCGTGCCCATTTCCAGGCGGTAGGGCTGCATCAGGTCCAGCGGGCGTAGCAGACCGTAGAGCCCGGAAAGCATGCGCAGATGGCATTGGGCGAAGTCGAAGTCTTGTTCAGAAAAGTCCTCGGCATTCAGCCCGGTGTAGACGTCGCCCTTGAAGGCGAGCAGCGCCTGCTTGGCATTTTCCGGGGTGAAGTGAGGCGTCCAGCTGCCGTAGCGGGCCACGTTGAGCGCCGCGAGCTTGTCCGAAAGCTTCATCAGCTGGCTGATCTGCTGCGGAGAAAAGTCGCGCAGGATCGTGATCAGCTCTTGTGCCTGGTCGAGGTGCTGGGGTTGGGTAAAGCGCTCGGTTGCCGGAGGGGTGTCGTAGTCGAGGGTTTTGGCCGGTGAAATCACCATCAGCATCTGAAAATCTCCTTTGATATGGGGCAATTCTAGGCGTTATGCCGCTCCAGGCTCCAGCTATGGGCTCGATTGGTCATTTTTCGCTAGGGGCTGTTGCCGGCTCATCGGTCCCGGCGCTGCCGTTCGATTGCGCGGGAAATTCAGGTGCTAACGGGTTTCTTTCGCGCAGCATTGTTGGTGGCGGCGCTGATGATTTGCTGATCCAGCGCGCGAGGGAGAGATTGGAAACGATGACTAAAACTGTGATCGATTGCCTTTCGTGGCGGCGCAGTAAAGCTGCGTTGTTAGCCTGGTACGCATGCCGAGACTGCAAAAGTCGGCGTTAAGCTGTCTTTCTGGAGCTGGTTTATATGATGGTGGAGCTCAGGCACTGTGGCAAAAGCGCACGGGCTGACTACTGAGACTAGCTTGCCCTGCTGCGGTCGCCAAGCGCTGTCCGTCCAGTTGAGAAAAAAGCCTCCATAAATCGGAAAAGTCTTTTTCCTGTAATCTTTTTTGCGGTATTACCTGTAACAGACCGCCGAACCCTGCATACAGGTGGCGGCCGCTGGGTGGCCCCAGGCCGCTGCTACCCACGTCTGCCGCCCTCGCAATCGGAGGTTCCTCGTGGCGGTGCGCTCAGACGCTCCGTCGACCGGTTCTACGGAAAAGGTGACCGCGAATGGATGACTACGGTAGACCCCGCGCTACTCAGCCGACTCTTTACGTTCTGGACACCAACGTCCTGCTCCACGACCCCAACGCTCTGCTCAATTTTGAAGAACACCAGGTCGCCATTCCCATGACCGTGCTGGAGGAGCTGGACAAGCTCAAGACTGGCAAGCACAGCGTGGCCGCTGAATGCCGGCAGGTGATCCGACTGATCGACAAGGTTCTAGGTAATGCAACGCCCGAACAGGTAGAGCTCGGAGTGCCGATCAAGCGCGAAGCGACGGGCAATTTCTGTGGCAGTCTGTCGATCCTGATGAGCAAGAGCGCCGACCCCAAGGGGCTGCCCGAAGATCTCAACGACAACAAGATCATCAACCAGGTGGTCGAGCTGCAGCAGCGCAGCGGCGGTGTCCCGGTGGTGCTGGTCACTAACGACATCAACATGCGTCTGAAGGCGCGCGCCTGCGGTGTGGCATCCGAGGATTATCAGACCGACAAGTTGGTCGATGACGTTGGCCAGTTGTCGCGCGGCTATCACAGCCTCAGCGGTTCCTTCTGGGACCGCGTCAGTAAGGTGGAAACCCAGCAGGGGCACGGGCGGACCTGGCACCGGGTGCAGCTGACAGACAATCTGCCGGCAGTGCATCTCAACGAATTCATCCTTGATGAGCAAGGCTTCGTCGGCTGGATCAAGGGCATCAAGTCCGACGAGTTGCTGTTGCTGGACATGCACCAGGAGCCGCTGTTGCATCAGGAAGCCTGGGGGCTGCGCCCGCGTGATATTCATCAGGCGCTGGCGCTCTATGCGCTGCTTGATCCGGATATTCACTTGGTCAATCTGTCTGGCGCTGCGGGTTCCGGCAAGACGATCCTGGCGCTGGCTGCAGCCATTGAGCAGACAGTGGCCAGCAAACGTTATAGGCGCATCATCGCCACGCGCAGCGTGCAGGGGCTGGATGAGGACATCGGCTTTCTTCCCGGTACGGAGGCGGAAAAAATGGAACCCTGGCTGGGCGCCATCACCGACAACCTTGAAGCGTTGCACATGGACGACGAGAACACCCACGGCAGCGTCGACTACATCCTGCAAAAGGTGCCGCTGCAGTTCAAATCGCTCAACTACATTCGCGGGCGCAGCTTCCAGCAGAGCCTGATCCTGATCGACGAATGCCAGAACCTCACTCCGCACCAGATGAAAACCATCATTACCCGTGCCGGTGCCGGGTCCAAGGTGGTCTGCCTGGGTAACTTGGCGCAGATCGACACGCCGTATCTGTCTGCTACCAGCTCCGGCCTGACTTATCTTACCGAGCGTTTCAAGGACTTCCCCCACGGCGTTCACGTGACTCTGCAGGGCGTTCCGCGTTCGGTGCTGGCCGAATATGCCGAGGCGAATATGTAAGAAAGGCGTTGTCCGGCTGGTTGATGCCTTCGCTTGAGCGTGAGGAGCTTTCTGCAGGACTTGGCCACGTTTGGTGCCGGGAGCGCCTCTCGCGGGAGCAGTGCAATGCCTGCTGCAACTCGTGAGAGCGCCGCCCCCGGCGCGATGCTCTTGGGCCGGTAGCATCGGCCTCAGGCTTACAGTGAGTATTCGACGGCTCCAGCCGCGAATGTCGGCGTGACGCCAAAGCAGTTTCCAGCTGGGCTAAACTCACTGTCTTTATATAGACCCGGCAGGATTCCCATGCTTACTCACCTCGATTCCCAAGGCCGCGCCAGTATGGTCGACGTTACCAACAAGGCCGTTACGGCGCGTGAGGCGGTGGCCGAGGCGCGGGTGCGAATGTTGCCGCAGACCCTGCAGATGATCGAACAGGGCGGCCATCCCAAAGGCGATGTGTTCGCCGTGGCGCGCATTGCTGGTATCCAGGCGGCAAAGAAGACCCATGACTTGATCCCGCTCTGTCATCCCCTGCTGCTGACCAGCGTCAAGGTCGAATTGCAGGCTAATGGCGCAGATGCCGTGCTGATCCGCGCCACCTGCAGGCTGGCTGGCCAGACTGGAGTGGAAATGGAGGCGCTGACCGCCGCCAGCGTGGCCGCGCTGACCATCTACGACATGTGCAAGGCGGTGGACAAGGGCATGGTCATCGAAGGTATACGGCTGCTGGAAAAGCGCGGCGGCAAGAGTGGTGATTGGCAGGTGCAGGCATGATTTCGATTCAGTTTTACGCCCGTTATCGGGAAGCCCTCGGTAGTGACGGTGAGCAGTTGCCGTGGGATGCATCCTTTACGCGTGTTGAGGATGTGCGCCGCCACCTACTGGAGCGTGGTGAAAGTTGGGCTGTGCTGGGTGAGCAGAATCTGATGTGCGCGCGCAATCAGGAATTGTGCAGTCTCGATGAGCCTGTGCAGGATGGCGATGAAGTGGCCTTCTTCCCCACCGTGACTGGAGGCTGAGCATGGGCGTTCGTGTTCAGCAGGCAGCTTTCGATCCCGGCGCGGAGCTAAATGCCCTGCATGCGGCCAACCTGGGCATCGGTGCAGTGGCCGGGTTTGTCGGCTATGTGAGGGACTTCAATGACGGTCTGGAGGTTGCCGGGATGTTCCTGGAGCACGCGCCAGGCATGACTGAGAAAGCCCTGGAGAAGATCGTCGCAGAAGCCGAACAGCGCTGGCCGCTACTGCGCCTGGACGTGCTGCACCGGGTGGGAGCGCTGGAGCCGGGCGAACCCATCGTCTTCGTGGGTGCAGCCAGTGCGCACCGCGAGGCAGCATTCGATGCCTGCCGCTTCGTCATGGACTACCTGAAGACGCGCGCACCGTTCTGGAAGAAGGAAACCACAGAGCAAGGGCCACGCTGGGTCGAGGGCCGCGAAAGCGATCAGAGCGCCGCTCGCCGCTGGGGCGATTGAGGCGCTCGGGTCAGTGATTGAAGGCGATGTACAGCTTGAAAGTGATGGTCGAGAACATCATCAACACGCCGAGGGCGATCAGGGCCACGCCCCAGTTCTTGTCTCGGTAGTTGAAGCCGATACCCAACAGAGCGAAGCCCGTTCCGATCAGGATGATCAGCCAATCAATATGCTGCATGGGCAGACTCCGTTCTTCCAGCGATGTGCTAAGCGTAAAGGGTTCTGCTGGCCGGCATGGTGACCGGTGTCAGCAAGAGGTGTGACCTAGGAAGGCGAAACGGCTATTCGCCCTTCCTGTTCAGTGCAATCAGCGCGAGCTGCGTGGAACCGGCGCCAGCAACTCGGCTGGCGGCATTTCGCAGCTGATCTTGCGTCCCATCAGCGCTTCGATGGCGGGCAGGGCGAAGGCGTCGTCCTCACCGGCGAAGCTGATCGAGGTACCGCTGGCGCCGGCACGCCCGGTGCGCCCGATACGGTGCACGTAATCGTCAGGCACTTCCGGCAGGGTGAAGTTGATCACGTGGCTGATGCCGTCTACGTGAATGCCGCGGCCAGCCACATCGGTGGCGACCATCACGCGGATCTTGCCTTCGCGAAAGCCTTCCAGTGCGCGGATGCGCTTGTGCTGCGGCACATCACCGGACATTTGCACCGCGCTGATGCCGTCGCGGGTCAGGCGTTCTTCGATGCGGCGCACTTCGTCCTTGCGGTTGGCGAAGACCATCACCCGGCTCCAGTCGTTCTGGGTAATGAGGTTGTAGAGCAGCTTGTACTTGTCGCTTCCTGCCACGGCAAAGACGTGTTGTTCGACGCTGTCACTGGCGACGTTTACCGCTTCGATCTCGACAATGGCCGGGTCGGTGGTCCATTGCTTGGCCAGGTTCATCACGTCTTCGGTAAAGGTCGCGGAGAACAGCAGGGTCTGGCGTTCGCTCTTGGGCGGGGTCTGACGGATGATCTGCCGAACCTGGGGAATGAAGCCCATATCAAGCATGCGGTCGGCCTCGTCGAGCACCAGCACCTCGACCATGTCCAGATGCACCTCGCCGCGCTGGTTGAAGTCCAGCAGACGGCCTGGTGTCGCCACCAGAATGTCGCAATAGCGAGACTCAAGAGACTTGAGCTGTTTGTCGAAGTCCATGCCGCCGACGAAGCTCATCACGTTCAGGCCGGTGTACTTGGTCAGGTCCAGCGCATCGTTGGCGATCTGCACCACCAGTTCCCGGGTTGGGGCGATGATCAGTGCGCGCGGCTCGCCCATATAGCGATCCTTGGGCGGCGGTGTTTCCAGCAACTGGGTAATGGTGGAAATCAGGAAGGCTGCGGTCTTGCCGGTGCCGGTCTGTGCACGGCCTATGGCGTCACGCCCCTTGAGGGTAAAGCCCAATACCTGCGCCTGGATCGGAGTGCAGTAGGGAAAGCACAGGTCATGAATGGCGTGCATCAGCTCAGGAGTGAGCTTGAAGTCATGGAATCGAGTCTTGCCCTCGGCAGGCTCGACCACAAAGTCTTCCAGCTTCCAGGCCGGAGCGGATGGCGCGGCGGGTTTGCGTGTGCGTTCGCGGCGCGGCTTGCTAGCCGCCGGCGTTTCGCTGTGCTGGGCCGTTTGCGTTTCGCGCGGTGCGCTGTATTGGGGGGAGGCAGCTTCCGGTGTGTCGCTGGCAGGTTGCGCGGCGGGCAGTTCAGCCGGGCTTTTACCGAAGATTTTCTTGAGTGCTTTGAGCACGGTCTTCTCGTCTGATTGGCAAAGTTCGCCCGCCAGTGTAATGCAAGATGCAGACAGGGCGAAGACTTGCACTGGGCGAGCGCAACGGTTCGTGCGCTCGCGCGGCTTTTGACGGTAACGGGTCGCTGGAAATCAATCGAAAAAGCGATTTTCCCCGGCCTGTTCGGCCTGGTCGAAAGTATGTCCGAACCTGCCGGCCAGGGCTTTCGAGGTTTCGCAATGGCGCCGCTAACAGGCCGTTAAACGACCTGTGCTGTGCGAGTCAGCCCAGCTGGCTGGCCAGCCAGTCGCCAATGTCGCGGATCTCGGCTGGCAGCACTTCGTGGGCCATCGGGTATTCCTTCCATTGCGCCTGCACACTGTTGTTCAACAGGCAATCGTAAGCAGCACGGCCCATGGCAGGCGGCACCACGTCGTCGCGGCTGCCATGTAGGGAAAGTACCGGCAAGGCTGCCTGCTGTGGCGAGAGCTTGAGGTCGTCGCTGAAGGTTGGGGCATAGGTGGACAACGCCAGCACGCCACCGAGAGGCCCGGCCCAGCGCAGGAATGCGGTGTGGTAGACCACGGCCCCGCCTTGGGAGAAGCCGGCGAGAAAGATGCGCCGGGGATCAATGCCGCCGTCACGCTGCGCCTCAATCAGCTCGATAACGCTCTGTGCCGACTGTTCAAGCTGTGCCTGGTCGATGGCGCGGGCAGGGCTCATGGCCTGAATGTCATACCAACTTGGCATGGCCCAGCCACCGTTGATGGTCACTGCTCGGGTCGGTGCTTGAGGCAACACGAAGCGCGTGTGTAGCAGGCGCTGCTGCAGGGCTTCAGCCACTGGCTGGAAATCGTAGCGGTCGGCACCCAGGCCGTGCAGCCAAATAACGCAGGAGTCGGCAGTCTGCGTTGGGTCGATGATCAGGGGTTCGGTCATGTGGGACTCCGTCTGAAAGCTTGCACCGCGCTGGTGCGAGCGGCAGGGAATTGCTCGAAGGTTGCCGCAATAGGCGGCGAGATTACCTGTTGTTGGTGCTTCCCTGAAGCCCGTACCCGCTATCGGGACGGCTTTGGCTGGACTGGTACGCCGCTTGCTTTGTTGATTTCCGACTGCTGCGCCGGTAGCACCGCACGTTTGCGGATTTGTCTATCGGGAGAAGTTGCTGATCAACGATCGGCGACTAGACTCAGGTCAGGTTCTTCCCGTGTTCTGATCGAAATGGCTTCGATTGGTGTTTTCTGACGTTGAAGGAAGGCCCGACCTTGCAGAATAAAAACAAACTGGAGGTTTCGATGATCAGGGCTAAATCCACACTGACCATGGTGGGTGCCGCGGTGCTTTTTAGCGTTGGCGGACAAGCGCAGGCAGGGGCGACTCTGGATGCGGTGAAAAGTAAGGGTTTCGTGCAGTGCGGTATCAGCGATGGGCTGCCGGGCTTTTCCTACGCCGACGCCCAAGGTCAGTACAAAGGGATCGACGTGGATGTCTGCCGCGCAGTGGCGGCTGCGGTATTTGGTGATGCCGAAAAGGTCAGGTTCAGTCCGCTGACTGCCAAGGAGCGTTTCACCGCGCTGCAGTCCGGCGAGATTGATGTGCTGTCACGTAACACCACCTGGACCAGCTCGCGGGATGCCGCAATGGGGCTGAATTTTACCGGCGTCACCTATTACGATGGCCAGGGCTTTTTGGTGAATAAGGAACTGGGAGTCAGCAGTGCCAAGGAGCTTGATGGCGCGACTGTCTGCATCCAGGCCGGCACCACCACGGAGCTGAACCTTTCCGACTATTTCCGCAGCAATAGTCTCAAGTACACACCTATTACCTACGACACCTCGGATGAGAGCGCCAAGTCGCTGGAGTCCGGTCGTTGCGATGTACTCACTTCCGACCAATCCCAGCTATACGCGCAGCGTATCAAGCTGGCCAAACCGGATAATTATGTGGTGCTTCCGGAAGTCATCTCCAAGGAGCCGCTCGGCCCGGCGGTGCGCCAGGGTGACGAGGAGTGGTTCGATATCGTGCGCTGGTCGCTGTTTGCCATGGTCAATGCCGAAGAGCTTGGGGTGACCTCGAAGAACGTTGAGGAAACCGCGAAGAACACCAAGAACCCAGACGTCGCGCGTCTGCTAGGCGCGGAAGGTGAGTACGGCAAGGACCTGAAGCTGCCGAAAGACTGGGCGGTGCAGATCGTCAAGCAGGTCGGCAACTACGGAGAGATCTTCGAGCGCAACGTTGGTGCTGGCAGCGAGCTGAAAATCGAACGCGGGCTGAATGCACTCTGGAACAACGGAGGTTTGCAGTACGCGCCACCGGTGCGTTGATCAAACCAGGCCGGAATGAGCAGGCCGAGTGAAAACGTAGCGAGCGAAGGTCAAGCAAGGCAAAACAGGCGAAAAAGCGCAGTTTACGAGCTGTAAATGAGCATTTTGAGCCTGTTTTTAACGCAGCATGGCCGAGCGCAGTAGTTTTCACTCTGCCTGATGCAGTCGGCCTTGTTTCACGGACGAGCGATGCCGGTGCGCATGTACCGGCGCCTCCGTATGAGGTTTCCTGATGCGAACCATCGCCAAATCGGGAGCAGCGCGTGGTTCGCTGCTCCGGGATCCGCAGGCGCGTGCCTGGCTGTTCCAGGTCATTGCCGTCATCACTGTTGTCGCCATCGGCTGGTTCCTGTTTTACAACACCCAGGCCAACCTGGCTCATAGGGGTATCAGTTCGGGCTTCGGGTTTCTCGATAATGCCGCCGGTTTCGGTATTTCCCAGCACCTGATCGACTACAGCGAAAGCGATTCCTATGGCCGGGTGTTTTGGGTCGGCCTTCTAAATACGCTGCTGGTCAGCGTGATCGGCATCATCCTGGCCACCATCATCGGTTTCACTCTTGGAGTGGCGCGGCTTTCGCCGAACTGGCTGATCCGCCAGATGGCCACCGTTTATATCGAGATCTTCCGCAACATCCCGCCGCTGCTGCTGATTTTCTTCGTCTACTTCGCCGTGCTCAGCCCATTGCCCGGCCCGCGTAACAGCCTGAGTCTGTGGGACATAATTTTCATCAACAATCGCGGCGTGCAGATGCCAGCGCCGAGTGCGGGCGAGGGTTTCTGGTTGTTCTGGATAGCCCTGTTCGTGGCGCTTGTGGCTATCGTTCTGCTCAACCGCTGGGCCCGTGCCAGACGACATACCAGTGGGCGGCCCTTCCCGGTGTGGTGGGTCAGCCTCGGCCTGTTCGTCGGGCTGCCCTGGCTGGTCGCGCTGGTATTTGGCGGGCCGTTTCTCTGGGAGGTGCCCGAGCTGCAGCGCTTCAACATTCGCGGCGGCTGGGTGGTGATCCCCGAGCTGGTGTCCATCGTGCTGGCGCTCTCCATCTATACGGCCGCCTTTATCGGCGAAACCGTACGCGCCGGCATCCAGTCGGTCAGTCATGGTCAGACCGAGGCGGCGGCTTCACTGGGGTTGCGGCCAGGGCGTGTGCTGCGGCTGGTGATCGTGCCGCAGGCGCTGCGGGTGATCATTCCGCCACTGACCAGCCAATACCTCAATCTGGCAAAAAACTCATCGCTGGCAGCAGCCATCGGCTACCCAGACATGGTTTCGCTGTTCGCTGGCACGGTGCTCAACCAGACCGGCCAGGCCATCGAGACCATGGCTATCACCATGAGCGTGTACCTGGCCATCAGCATCAGCATTTCGCTGTTGATGAACTGGTACAACAAGCGCATAGCGCTGATCGAACGCTGAGGAGGAGGGTGCATGACGACTCATACTTTCAAACCTGACCTGCCGGCGCCTTCGAGCAATATCGGTGTGGTCGCCTGGCTACGAGCCAATCTGTTCTCCAGCTGGATCAATACCCTGCTGACACTGGTCGGCCTCTACCTGATCTGGTTGATCGTGCCACCCATCATCGACTGGGCGATTATCAAGGCCGACTGGACCGGCGACTCTCGAGCCGACTGCACGCGGGAGGGCGCCTGCTGGGTGTTCATCCAGACACGTTTCAGTCAGTTCATGTACGGCTTCTATCCGACGGAATTGCGTTGGCGCGTGGATGCAACCGTGTGGCTGGCGATTCTCGGCGCCGCGCCGCTGTTCATTCGGTGGATGCCGCACAAGGCGCGTTACGGCATCGCCTACGTGCTGTTGTATCCGCTGCTTGCATACTGGTTGCTGCACGGCGGTTTTTTCGGGCTGGAAACAGTACCGACTTCCCGCTGGGGCGGGCTGATGCTGACCATCGTGATCGCCGCGGTGGGCATTGCTGGTGCCTTGCCGATGGGCATCCTGCTGGCGCTGGGGCGTCGTTCGGACATGCCGGCGATTCGTGTCCTGTGCGTCACTTTCATCGAGTTCTGGCGTGGCGTACCGCTGATCACCGTGCTGTTCATGTCCTCGGTAATGCTGCCGCTGTTTCTGCCCGAGCAGATGAACCTCGACAAGCTGATGCGGGCCATGCTGATGGTGATCTTCTTCGAGGCCGCCTATATCGCCGAGGTGGTGCGCGGCGGCTTGCAGGCAATCCCCAGGGGGCAGTACGAGGCGGCTGCGGCGATGGGCCTGGGCTACTGGCGCAGCATGATCCTGGTGATCCTGCCGCAGGCGCTGAAGATGGTCATCCCCGGCATCGTCAATACCTTTATCGCGCTGTTCAAGGACACCAGCCTGGTGATCATCATCGGCTTGTTCGACTTCCTCAACAGCATCAAGCGCGCCACCGCCGACCCGGTCTGGTTGGGCATGTCCACCGAAGGCTACGTGTTCGCCGCGCTGGTCTACTGGATGTTCTGTTTCAGCATGTCGCGTTATTCCATCCACCTTGAACGCAAGCTCGATACCGGCCATCGGCACTAGGAGAAGCATATGAGTGATGCAAAGCTGCAACCCGGGCAGGCCGCCGAGCCGGTCATCCAGATGCAGGATGTGAACAAGTGGTTCGGGCAGTTTCATGTGCTCAAGGACATCAACCTGAATGTCAGTCAAAGTGAACGCATCGTGCTCTGCGGACCCTCGGGCTCGGGAAAATCCACCACTATCCGCTGCCTCAACCGCCTCGAAGAACACCAGAAGGGTCGCATCGTCATCAACGGCGTGGAGCTGACCAACGATCTCAAACACATCGAGGCGGTTCGTAGTGAAGTCGGCATGGTGTTCCAGCACTTCAATCTGTTCCCGCATCTGACCGTGCTGCAGAACTGCACGCTAGCGCCCATGTGGGTGCGCAAGCTGCCCAAGCGCCAGGCCGAAGAAATCGCCATGGACTACCTGGAAAAGGTACGTATTCCCGAACAGGCTGACAAATTTCCGGGGCAGCTGTCCGGCGGCCAGCAACAGCGCGTGGCCATTGCCCGAGCGCTGTGTATGAAGCCGAAGATCATGCTGTTCGACGAACCCACCTCGGCGCTCGATCCAGAGATGGTCAAGGAGGTGCTGGACACCATGATCCGCCTGGCCGAAAGCGGCATGACCATGCTTTGCGTGACCCACGAAATGGGGTTCGCCCGCACCGTCGCTGATCGGGTGATCTTTATGGACAAGGGCGAGATCGTCGAACAGGCTGATCCGGAAGTGTTCTTCAGCAACCCGGTCAATGAGCGGACGAAACTGTTCTTAAGTCAGATATTGCATTAGTGCACGGTGGGTGTCGTTTTACATCCACCGTGGACTTTGCTCTGTGAACGGCCATCCCGTGAATCGCCACACGGTGAAGCGCCCCGACTTGCAGCTTGCGCGGCCTTAGCCTCGAACGCCGTCATGGGCTAGAATATGTGCCCCGACTGCTCCCCTCCTCGAGGCTGTTCCGACGATGTTGATTCTGCGCGGCGCTCCCGCTCTTTCCGCTTTCCGACACGGCAAGCTCCTGGCGCAACTGACCGAGAAGGTCCCTGCCGTCAGCGGCTTGTACGCCGAGTTTGCCCATTTCGCCGAAGTAACCGACACGCTGGATGCAGATGAGCAGCAGGTTCTAGACCGGCTGCTGAAATATGGCCCGAGTGTGCCAGTGCAGGAGCCAGCCGGACGGCTGTTCCTGGTGGTGCCACGTTTCGGCACCATCTCGCCCTGGTCGAGCAAGGCCAGCGACATCGCCCGCAACTGCGGCCTCGGCAAGGTTCAGCGCCTAGAGCGTGGCATTGCTTTCTACGTGCAGGGCGGGCTTAGCGACGCAGCGACACAACTGATCGCCAGCGTGCTGCATGACCGCATGACTCAGGTAGTGCTGGATTGCTTCGAAGATGCCGGCAACCTGTTCAGCCATGCCCAGCCCAAGCCGCTTACTGCAGTGGACGTGCTGGGTGGCGGCCGCGCGGCACTTGAGCAGGCCAACGTCGAGCTGGGCCTCGCCCTCGCAGATGACGAAATCGACTACCTGGTGACCAGCTTCAATGGGCTGGGGCGTAACCCCCACGATATCGAATTGATGATGTTCGCCCAGGCCAACTCTGAGCATTGCCGTCACAAAATCTTCAACGCCAGTTGGGACATCGACGGCGAAAGCCAGGACAAGTCCCTGTTCGGCATGATCAAGAACACCTACCAGATGCATTCCGAAGGCGTACTGTCGGCCTACAAAGACAACGCTTCGGTCATCGTCGGCCATGAAGCCGGGCGTTTCTACCCGGACGCTGCGACCGGCGAATATGCCGCGCACCAGCAGCCGGTGCACATCCTGATGAAGGTGGAAACCCACAACCACCCGACAGCCATTGCACCATTCCCTGGCGCGGCTACCGGCTCGGGCGGCGAGATTCGTGATGAAGGCGCTACCGGCCGCGGCTCCAAGCCCAAGGCCGGCCTGACCGGCTTTACTGTTTCCAACCTGAACATCCCCGACTTCGTGCAGCCCTGGGAAAAGCCCTACGGCAAGCCTGAGCGTATCGTCACTCCGCTGGACATCATGATCGAAGGTCCGCTGGGCGGCGCGGCGTTCAATAACGAGTTCGGACGCCCGGCGTTGGCGGGCTATTTCCGTACCTTCGAGCAGAGCATCGAAACGCCGCGCGGCGAGGAAGTACGCGGCTACCACAAGCCGATCATGCTCGCCGGTGGTCTGGGCAACATTCGCGAAGATCATGTACAGAAGGGCGAGATTTCGGTCGGCGGCAAGCTCATCGTGCTCGGCGGCCCGGCCATGCTGATCGGCCTTGGCGGCGGCGCTGCCTCTTCCATGGCCACCGGCTCCAGCTCGGCAGACCTGGATTTCGCCTCGGTGCAGCGCGACAACCCTGAAATGGAGCGCCGTTGCCAGGAAGTGATTGACCGCTGCTGGCAGCTGGGCGAGCACAACCCGATCAAGTTCATTCACGACGTGGGTGCGGGTGGTCTGTCCAACGCCTTCCCGGAGCTGGTCAACGACGCCGGCCGTGGCGGCCGTTTCGAGCTGCGCAACATTCCCAACGACGAACCGGGCATGGCGCCGCACGAAATCTGGTGCAACGAATCCCAGGAGCGCTACGTGCTTTCGGTGGATGCTGCCGATTTCGAGCGTTTCAAGGCTATCTGCGAGCGTGAGCGCTGCCCCTTCGCAGTGGTCGGCGAGGCCACCGAAGAGCTGCACCTGACCGTCGCCGACAGCCATTTTGGCAATACGCCGGTGGACATGCCGCTCAACGTATTGCTCGGCAAGGCACCGCGCATGCACCGCAGCGCCACTCGCGAAGCCGAGCTGGGCGATGACTTCAATGCAGCGTCGGTCTATCTCGATGATGCCGTGGCACGCGTGCTGCGCCACCCAGCGGTAGCCAGCAAGAGCTTCCTGATCACTATTGGCGACCGCAGCATCACTGGCATGGTGGCGCGCGACCAGATGGTCGGGCCCTGGCAGGTGCCGGTGGCTGATTGCGCCGTGACCACCACCAGCTTTGACGTCAACACCGGCGAGGCCATGGCCATGGGCGAGCGCACGCCGCTGGCGCTGCTCGATGCACCCGCATCAGGCCGCATGGCTATCGGCGAAACGCTGACGAACCTCGCTGCCGCGCGTATCGAAAAACTCTCCGACATCAAGCTGTCAGCTAACTGGATGGCCGCAGCCGGTCACCCTGGTGAAGATGCGCGTCTGTACGACACCGTCCGCGCTGTTGGTATGGAGCTGTGCCCACAGTTGGGCCTGACCATTCCGGTGGGCAAGGACTCGATGTCGATGAAGACCCGTTGGGACGAGGAAGGCTCCGAAAAGAGCGTCACCTCGCCGATGTCGCTGGTGGTCTCCGGCTTCGCACCGGTGGTCGATGTACGCCAGACCCTGACGCCGCAGCTGCGTCTGGACAAGGGCGCCACCGACCTGATCCTGATCGACCTGGGTCGTGGCCAGAACCGTATGGGCGCTTCGATCCTCGCTCAGGTGTACGGCAAGCTCGGGCGTCAGGCGCCGGACGTCGACGATGCCGAAGACCTGCAGGCGTTCTTCGCCGTGATCCAGGGGCTGAACGCCGATGGTCTGCTGCAGGCCTATCACGACCGCTCCGATGGCGGTTTGTTGACCACCGTGCTGGAAATGGCCTTCGCCGGTCATTGTGGACTGAACCTGAGCCTAGACGGCCTGCTCGACGATGCCGACGAAATCCCCGCTGTGCTGTTCAACGAAGAACTGGGCGCGGTGATTCAGGTGCGTCAGGACGATACCGAGATCGTGCTGGCCCAGTTCAGTGCAGCCGGCCTTGGCGACTGCGTGGCGGTGATTGGTCAGCCGGCCAACAATGGCTATATTTCGATCCGTCTCGCCGGCAACGAAGTCTTCAGTGGCGATCGTCGCCTGTTGCAGCAGCAGTGGAGCGAAACCAGCTACCGGATCCAGCGCCTGCGCGACAATGTCGATTGCGCCGACCAGGAGTTCGATGCACTGCTGGACGAAGACAACCCCGGTCTCAGCGTGAAGCTCGGCTTCGACGTCAACGAAGATATCGCCGCGCCCTATATCAAGCGTGGCGTGCGTCCGAAAGTGGCGGTACTGCGTGAGCAGGGCGTCAACGGCCAGGTGGAAATGGCCGCAGCCTTCGACCGCGCCGGCTTCGCGGCCGTAGACGTGCACATGAGCGACATCCTCACTGGCCGTATCAGTCTGGAGGACTTCAAAGGCCTGGTGGCCTGCGGTGGTTTCTCTTACGGCGACGTGCTCGGCGCTGGCGAAGGTTGGGCCAAGTCGATCCTGTTCAATGCCCGTGCGCGCGATGGCTTCCAGGCCTTCTTCGAGCGCAGTGAGAGCTTCGCCCTGGGCGTGTGCAATGGCTGCCAGATGATGAGCAACCTGCACGAACTGATTCCCGGCAGCGAATCCTGGCCGCACTTTGTGCGCAACCGCTCGGAGCAGTTCGAGGCGCGCGTGGCCATGGTTCAGGTGCAGGAGTCGCCGTCGATCTTCCTCCAGGGCATGGCTGGTTCGCGCCTGCCGATTGCCATCGCCCACGGCGAAGGGCATGCCGAGTTCTCCAGCGACGTTGCGCTACAGGCTGCGGATCGCTCCGGTACCGTGGCCCTGCGCTACGTGGACAATCATGGCAAGGTCACCGAACGCTATCCGGCCAACCCCAACGGCTCGCCGCTCGGGATCACCGGGCTGACCAGCCGTGACGGTCGCGTGACCATCATGATGCCGCATCCGGAGCGAGTATTCCGCGCCGTAACCAACTCCTGGCGCCCGGATGAGTGGCAGGAAGACGGCGGCTGGATGCGCATGTTCCGCAATGCGCGGGTATGGGTGGACTAAGGTCGATCCCGTTTAAGTCGAAGCCCGGAAGCGTGCAAGCGCTCCGGGCTTTTTCTTGCCTGCGGTAGGCCGCTGCGCTGAACCAGGCGATTGCAGCCGCGTCCAATATTGACGCCCGGCAGGAATGCCGGGCCTGTTTTTGGAACGCTTGCGCTTTTTGAACGAGCTGTCTGCTTCATCTCGTCGAAGAATCTGTGGAGATACTGATGTACAAACTGTGCTTCTACGTGCCGGAGAGTCACCTGGAAGAGGTCAAGGATGCGGTGTTCGCCGCGGGCGGCGGGCGCATCGGTGAGTATGATCGCTGTAGCTGGCAAGTGCTCGGTCGTGGCCAGTATCGTCCTCTGGAGGGCAGTCAGCCGTTTCTTGGCCAGGAGGGGCAGGTGCAGCTGGTTTCGGAATGGAAGGTGGAGCTGGTAGTCGCTGACGAATTGATCCACGACAGCGTCAAGGCGCTCAAGCAGGCACATCCGTATGAAACGCCGGCGTACGAGGTCTGGCGCTTGTCGGACATGGTTTTCTGAAAGAGCTTATGGGGGTGTCGGGCGCTACGGCCTGATTTCGATCAGCGTGCCGTCTTGCACCAGGTTCCACACCTCGCGCATGTCGTCGTTCTTCAGCGCGATACAACCTTCGGTCCAGTCGAGGGTGTGGAAGAACCACTCGGGATATTCCTCATCCAGCGGTGTGCCGTGGAGCATGATCATGCTGCCAGGTGGAGTGCCTTCGCTGCGGGCGCGTGCCAGGTCTCTGGCATTGGGATAGGAGATGTGCATCGCTAGGTTGAATTTGTCCGAGGTCTTGCGCCAGTTGATCCAATAAAGCCCTTCCGGCGTGCGCTGATCGCCTTCGCGCTGTTTGGGGCCGGGTTGCTTGCCCAGCGAGACGCGATAGCTTTTCATCGTGACGCCGCGGCTGATCAGGTGCAGCTGGCGTTCGGACTTGATCACCAGAACTTTGTCGATAAAGGCTCCGTCCAGGGCCGGTGCAGCCGTCGCATGTGACAGCGCGGTAAAAGTGAGGCAGAAAATCGCTAACAGCCAGCGCATTCGGTATTCCCAAGGGTTGGTGCTACAAAGGCTTTCCAACGCCGGGCAGGCGGGCTGCAGCCGGTCGATGAAGGCATATTCTAGGGGCTTTCCACACTTTGCTGCGAGCAGCGTTGTACTGCTCCAGACAGGGTGCGTCTGCTTTGGGCGAGCGGTGACTGGCATTGCGTATTTTAGCTTTGCCTATATTGGGCACCTCGGTGATCCATGCCATGATGCGGGGCAAATACGCAAAGAGACTTTTCATGCTGGACACTATTCTCCGACGAGTGCGCGACTACTCCCCGCACCTTCTGGAGCCGGAAGGCCGATTGCCAGAAGCAGCGGTGCTGATGCCGGTTACCCGCAGCGAATCGCCCGAGCTGGTGCTCACGTTGCGTGCCAGCGGGTTGTCTACACATGGCGGTGAAGTAGCATTTCCGGGGGGGCGGCGCGACCCTGAGGATAGTGACCTGGCGCAAACCGCGCTGCGCGAAGCCGAGGAAGAGGTAGGGCTGGCGCCGGGCATGGTTGAGGTCGTCGGGCCGCTCAGCAGCCTGATTTCCTTGCATGGCATCCATGTCACTCCCTATGTCGGTATCGTGCCGGATTATGTCGAGTACCGCGCCAACGATGCGGAAATCGCCTCGGTGTTTTCCGTACCCCTGGATTTCTTCTGCCACGATCCGCGTGAGTTCACCCACCGTATCGATTACCAGGGCGGCGCCTGGTATGTCCCGTCTTACCGTTATGGCGAATACCAAATCTGGGGGCTGACGGCGATCATGATCGTCGAGCTGGTCAACTTGGTGTGCGACGCCGGAATCGAGATGCGTCGGGCGCCGACTTCCTATATCCATCTGAACAAAAAATAGAGGTGATGGCTGTGAAATATCGTCTGGGCGAGTCTCGTGTTGAAACGCACCCGCAAAGCTGGGCTGCACCGGGCGCCATGCTGATTGGCAAGATTCGTCTGGATGCCGGCGCCAGTGTCTGGTTCGGCGCGGTGCTGCGTGGCGACAACGAACTGATCCATGTCGGCGAGAACAGCAACGTTCAGGATGGCAGTGTGCTGCACACCGACATGGGTCATCCGCTGACGCTGGGTACCGGTGTTACCGTGGGCCACAACGCCATGCTGCATGGCTGCAGCGTCGGCGACTACAGCCTGATCGGTATCAATGCGGTGATCCTCAACGGGGCGCAGATCGGCAAATACTGCATCATCGGCGCCAATACTCTGATTCCCGAAGGCAAGATCATTCCCGATGGCTCGCTGGTGGTCGGCTCGCCCGGCAAGGTAGTGCGCGAGCTGACCGACGAGCAGAAGAAGATGCTCGAAGCCAGCGCCGCGCATTACGTGCAGAACGCCCAGCGTTATGCACGTGATTTGGTAGAGCAGGATGATTGATGTCTGAGCCGGCCGAGAAACCGATTGCTTCGCCCTGTGTGAGCATCTGCGCGCTGGACGAGACGGATGTCTGCACCGGTTGCCAGCGTAACGTCGACGAGATCATTCGCTGGAGTCGGTTGAACAACAGCGAGCGGCGGGAAGTGCTGTTGCGTTGTCATGAGCGGGCCCGCGAGCGCGGCCAGCTGTTGTAATCATTCAATCGTAAACGAGGGAAGCCATGCCACGTATCGGCACTCCGCTGTCTGCCAGCGCTGTTCGCGTCCTGCTGTGCGGTTCTGGCGAGCTGGGCAAGGAGCTGGTGATCGAACTGCAACGTCTGGGCGTCGAGGTGATCGCCGTAGATCGCTACGCCAATGCGCCGGCCATGCAGGTTGCGCATCGTCACCACGTTATCGATATGCTCGACGGCGCTGCGTTGCGCGCGGTCATAGAGCGGGAAAAGCCGCACTATATCGTCCCCGAGATCGAGGCCATCGCCACGGCAACGTTGGTCGAGCTGGAGGCCGAAGGCTTCACCGTGATTCCCACCGCGCGTGCTGCGCAGCTGACCATGAACCGCGAGGGAATTCGCCGCCTGGCAGCCGAAGAGCTGGGGCTGCCGACATCCCCGTATCGCTTCGCCGACTCTCTGGAAGACTGCCGCAGCGCTGTGCTGGCTATCGGTTTTCCATGTCTGATCAAGCCGGTCATGAGTTCATCCGGCAAGGGGCAATCGGTATTGCGCGGTGAAGCGGATATCGAGTCCGCCTGGGACTACGCCCAAGCGGGAGGGCGTGCCGGCAAGGGTCGGGTGATCGTCGAGGGCTTTATCGACTTCGATTACGAAATTACCCTGCTGACGGTTCGCCATGCCGGCGGCACCATGTTCTGTCAGCCGGTCGGGCATCGCCAGGAAAAAGGTGATTACCAGGAGTCCTGGCAGCCCCAGCCGATGAGCGCGGGCGCCATGGCCGAGGCCGAGCGCATTGCGCTAGCTGTCACTGAGGCACTTGGCGGGCGTGGCGTGTTTGGCGTGGAGCTGTTCGTCAAAGATGACCAGGTCTGGTTCTGCGAGATCTCGCCGCGGCCCCACGATACCGGCCTGGTGACACTGATTTCCCAGGATCTGTCTGAGTTCGCCCTGCACGCGCGGGCGATTCTCGGTCTGCCTATCCCTGTGATTCGCCAGCTTGGGCCTTCGGCTTCGGCAGTGGTGCTGGTGGAAGGCGAGAGCAAGCAGGTCAGCTTCGGCAATCTTGCTGCCGCAATGGCTGAGCCGGATACTGCGTTGCGCTTGTTCGGCAAGCCGGAGGTCAGTGGCCAGAGGCGCATGGGCGTGGCCCTGGCGCGCGGTGAGTCAACCGAAGCGGCGCGAGCGAAGGCGCTACGGGCAGCAACGGTAATCGATACGCAGTTTTAGCCTATAGCTGTTCGGTGTCGTCGGAGGCTGCAGCCGCCTCTTCGGCGAGCCAGGCTCTCACGCTTTTCACCCGATTGTCAGCGGCCTGGAGTACTTCCAGTCGATATGCGCCGATCTGCAGGCAGATGCCGCTATCGGGAATCTCTTCCAGGGCTTCGGTGATCAGCCCATTGAGCGTCTTAGGGCCATCACAGGGCAGCTGCCAACTGAGGGCGCGGTTAATCTCGCGCAGGTAGGCGGCGCCGTCGATAACCAGCGTGCCATCGTCCTGGGGGTGAATATCGGGACTGCGCAGGGCGTCCTGGTTGCTGAATTCACCGACGATCTCTTCGAGAATATCTTCCAGGGTGACGATGCCCAGCACGTCACCGTACTCGTCGACAACGATGCCGATTCGCCTTTTCTGCTTCTGAAAGTTGAGCAGCTGGGTCGATAGTGGGGTGTTTTCAGGCACGAAATAGGGGGCGTTACAGGCGTCGAGCAGACTATCCTTGGTCAACTGATCGTGGCTGAGCAGACGGGCGATCTGCCGCATGTGGACGACGCCCTCGATATGATTGATGTCCTTTTGGAATACTGGTAGGCGCGTGTGTGGCGTGGTGCGCAGCTGGCTGATGATGGTTTCAAGGTCGTCTTCGAGGTCGATGCCGGTGATTTCGTTGCGCGGAATCATAATGTCATCGACGGTGACGCGCTCCAGGTCGAGAATGCCGAGCAGCATGCTCTGGCGATTCATCGGCAAGTTGCTGCCGGACTCGCGCACCACGCTGCGCAACTCTTCGGTGGACAGGCTGTCGGTGCCTTTATTGGACGGGTCGACGCCAAGCAGCCTGAGCAGGCCGCTGCTGATCCAGCCAAGTAGTGCGACCAGCGGGTACAGCACTTTCTGCAGTATCAGCAGGGGCAGGCTGACCGGGTAGGCGATTGCCTCGGGCCGTAGTGCGGCAAGCGTCTTGGGTGTTATTTCACCAAAGATCAGCAGCACGATGGTCAGGCCGATCGTGGCTATGGCGATCCCGGCTTCGCCCCAAAGCTGCATCGCCAGCACTGTTGCAATCGATGACGCAAGAATGTTGACGAAGTTGTTGCCTACCAGGATGGTGCCGAGCAGGCGGTCGGGTCTGGACAGCAACTCGATGGCGCGTTTGGCGCCTCGATGGCCTTCTCTGGCCTGATGCCGGAGACGATAGCGGTTGAGGCTGAGCATTCCGGTTTCCGAGCTGGAAAAGAATGCGGAGCACAGCAGCAGGAAGACCAGTAAACCGAGCAAAAAGCCGGGGTGTAAACTTTCCACGAGGCTGCCTTCAGATGTGCAGGATGAATTCGCGAACCAGTTTGCTGCCGAAATAGGCCAGCATCAGCAGGCAGAAGCCGGCGAGCGTCCAGCGAATGGCTTTGTAGCCGCGCCAGCCGAGTCGGTGGCGACCCCACAGCAGCAGACCGAAAACAATCCAGGCGACGACCGAAAGCAGGGTCTTGTGTACCAGATGCTGTGCGAACAGGTTTTCGAGAAACAACCAGCCGGTGATCAGCGAGGCCGACAGCAATATCCATCCGGCCAGGAGGAATCCGAACAGCAGGGTTTCCATGGTCTGCAGCGGTGGGAAGTTCCTGATCACGCCTGAAGGATGCTTGTGCCTGAGGTGGTGATCCTGCAGGAGCAGCAGCAGAGACTGGAACACGGCGATGGTGAGCATCCCATAGGCCAGGATGGAAAACAGGATATGCGCGAGAATGCCCGGGTCACCGTTGATTGCAGGCGCGGTGCCGGAGGGTGCGAACTGGGCGAAAAGTACCGCCAGACAACTCAGCGGGAAAAGCAGCAGCAGAAGGTTCTCAACCGGCATGCGAGACAAGGCGAGCAGGATCAGCAGGGTTACTGCCGCGGCAATCAGGCTCGAGGCGGTAAAGAAGTCCAGGTGCAGGCCGCTGGGCGAAAGCAGCTGGATGAAAAGGCTCACGCTGTGGGCGATCAATGCCAGCACGCCAAGGGCGGCCAGCAGGCGTTTGTCCGGCGTCGCTCGTTGCGCCAGTCGCAGGCCTTGATATCCGGTTATGCCAGCGTAGAGACAGGCGGCAGCCAGGCTCGGTAGCAAAGGGTGCATAGTCTTTTAACAGGCTCGAAAGTTGCTGAGTGTGGCACAAACCCCGGAGCTTCAAAAGCATAGGGGCATGTACGATTGTCGCGTATCGGACACTCGCTACCGTGCCTGGTTTGGCTATCTGCACCAATAGCGGTGATGATGGGGTACCGGCGCAGGGCTCGCAGCTTCTATAATCGCGCCCCTTAACCACATTTCAGCGTGGAAATGGCTCATGTTTGAAAACCTAACCGATCGCCTCTCGCAAACGCTTCGCCATGTCACCGGCAAGGCCAAGCTGACCGAGGACAACATCAAGGACACCCTGCGCGAAGTGCGGATGGCACTGCTTGAGGCGGATGTCGCGCTGCCGGTGGTCAAGGATTTCGTCGCCAGGGTCAAAGACCGGGCCGTCGGTACTGAGGTTTCCAAGAGCCTGACGCCAGGCCAGGCGTTTGTGAAGATTGTTCGCGCCGAGCTCGAAGAACTGATGGGCGCGGCCAACGAAGACCTGGCGTTGAGCGTAACGCCGCCCGCCGTGGTGCTTATGGCTGGCCTGCAGGGCGCGGGTAAGACCACCACGGTCGGCAAGCTTGCGCGCTTCCTGCAGGAGCGCAAGAAGAAGACCGTGATGGTGGTGTCGGCCGACGTCTACCGTCCTGCGGCCATCAAACAGCTGGAGACGTTGGCGGCGGAAGTCGGTGCGACCTTCTTCCCGTCCGATATCAGCCAGAAGCCGGTAGATATCGCGCAGGCGGCGGTCCGTGAAGCCAAGCTGAAATTCATCGACGTGGTACTGGTTGATACCGCCGGTCGTCTGGCCATCGATGCCGAGATGATGGCTGAGATCCAGGCAATACATGCTGCCGTCAACCCGGCTGAAACCCTGTTCGTGGTCGATGCCATGACCGGTCAGGATGCGGCGAATACTGCCCGAGCCTTCGGTGAAGCGTTGCCGCTGACCGGTGTGGTGCTGACCAAGGTCGATGGTGATGCGCGCGGTGGTGCGGCGCTGTCGGTACGACAGGTGACCGGCAAGCCGATCAAATTCCTCGGCATGGGGGAGAAGAGCGATGCGCTCGAGCCCTTCCATCCGGATCGTATCGCCTCGCGCATTCTTGGTATGGGTGATGTGCTCAGTCTGATTGAGCAGGCCGAGCAGACCATGGATCGGGAAAAGGCCGAGAAGCTCACCAAGAAGCTGAAGAAGGGCAAAGGCTTCGATCTGGAAGACTTCCGCGACCAGCTGCAGCAAATGAAGAACATGGGCGGCCTCGGCGGTCTGATGGATAAGCTGCCCTCCATCGGCGGCATGAATCTGTCCCAGATGGGCGGCGCCCAAGGGGCGGCGGAGAAGCAGTTCAAGCAGATGGAAGCCATCATCAACTCGATGACGCCTGTCGAGCGACGCAATCCGGACATCATCAGCGGCTCGCGCAAGCGCCGCATCGCCATGGGCTCCGGCACCCAGGTGCAGGATATCGGGCGGTTGATCAAGCAGCACAAACAGATGCAGAAAATGATGAAAAAGGTCGCTGGTAAGGGCGGCATGACTAAGATGATGCGCGGGATGAGCGGCATGTTCCCCGGTGGCGGGATGCCTAAGTTCTGACTTGCGCCGCAAGCCGCGCGGTCGTGGAGAATGATCTATTGATTCGGCTTTTGCATTTACTTGTGGCTGCAGCTTGATGCTTGCCGCTTTTACTCGTAAAATGCGCGGCCTTTCGGGCCATAGGCCCATTTTAAGTGTGTGCCTTAAGTTAGCACCGACTACAGGAACGATGTTCACATGGTAACTATTCGTCTCGCCCGTGGCGGCTCCAAGAAGCGCCCTTTCTACCACCTGACCGTGACCAACAGCCGCAACCCGCGCGATGGTCGTTTCGTTGAGCGTATCGGCTTCTTCAACCCGATTGCTTCGGGTGCTGAAGTGAAGCTGTCCGTCAACCAGGAACGTGCTACCTACTGGCTGAGCCAGGGTGCACAGCCGTCTGAGCGCGTTGCTCAGCTGCTGAAGGATGCTGCCAAGGCCGCTGCCTGAATCGCATGAATACAACGTCAGCTCCGGCCGAGGATTTGATCGTAATCGGCAAGATCGTTTCGGTGCATGGCGTGCGGGGTGACGTGAAGGTCTATTCCTTTACCGATCCCATCGACAATCTGCTGGGATATCGCAACTGGACGCTTAGGCGAGGTGGCGAGGTCAAGCAGGTTGAGCTGGTCACGGGGCGCCTCCAGGGCAAGATTCTGGTGGCTACGCTAAAAGGGTTGAGTGATCGGGAAGAGGCGCGTACCTACGCGGACTTCGAGATCTGCATCCCCCGCAGTGAACTGCCGTCATTGACCGGTGATGAGTATTACTGGTTCCAGCTTCAGGGTTTGACGGTCATCAACCAGCTCGGGCAAACGCTCGGTAAGGTCGACCATCTGCTCGAAACCGGCGCCAACGATGTCCTGGTGGTCAAGCCGTTCGAAGGCAGCCTGGATGATCGTGAACGTCTGCTGCCCTATACCGACCCCTGCGTGTTGAAGGTCGATCTGGAGGCAGGCGAGATGCAGGTTGAGTGGGACGCGGACTTCTAAGCGATATGTCCAGTCTCCGTGTAGAAGTCATCAGTCTGTTCCCGGACATGTTCGCTGCTGTGTGTGACTACGGTATTACCAGTCGCGCCGTGAAGCAGGGGCTGCTCCAGCTGAAATGCTGGAACCCGCGAGCCTATACCGAAGATCGCCACCAGACGGTGGATGATCGTCCCTTCGGTGGCGGCCCAGGCATGGTGATGAAGATCAAGCCGCTGGAGCTTGCATTGGCTGATGCCAGGCAGGCCGCTGGCGAGAAGGCGAAGGTAATTTACCTGTCGCCGCAGGGACGTCAGCTGAAACAGGCCGATGTCCGTGAACTGGCGAAGGAGGAGGCACTTATCCTCATCGCCGGGCGTTACGAAGGCATCGATGAACGCTTTATTCAGGCGCACGTCGACGAAGAATGGTCGATTGGCGATTACGTGTTGTCCGGCGGCGAGCTGCCGGCCATGGTGCTGATCGATGCGGTGACCCGCTTGCTCCCCGGAGCGCTGGGTCATGCTGATTCTGCCGAGGAGGATTCGTTTACCGACGGCCTGCTCGACTGCCCGCATTACACGCGACCGGAAGTGTATGCGGATCAACGTGTTCCAGAGGTGCTGCTCAGCGGCAATCACGAACACATCCGGCGCTGGCGTTTGCAGCAGTCCCTCGGAAGGACCTGGGAACGCCGTGCCGATCTTCTGGATAGCCGCTCGCTTTCTGGGGAAGAACAGAAGCTGCTGAAGGAATACATCCGTCAGCGGGACGATAGTTAACGTATCGATGGCAGGCCAGAAGGGCTTGTCTCAGGAGCACACAGCATGACCAACAAAATTATCCAGATGCTCGAAGCCGAGCAGATGAGCAAAGAACTGCCTCCCTTCGCCCCTGGCGACACCGTGATCGTTCAGGTCAAGGTAAAGGAAGGCGATCGTGAGCGTCTGCAGGCGTTCGAAGGCGTCGTGATTGGCAAGCGCAACCGCGGTCTGAACAGCGCCTTCACCGTGCGCAAGATCTCCAGCGGCGTAGGCGTTGAGCGTACTTTCCAGACCTACAGCCCGATGGTCGACAGCCTGATCGTCAAGCGCCGCGGTGACGTGCGCAAGGCCAAGCTGTACTACCTCCGCGCGCTGTCCGGAAAGGCAGCCCGTATCAAGGAAAAGCTGTCCTGAGGACTGCTCCCCTTGCAAGAAAAAGCAGCCTTCGGGCTGCTTTTTTTTATGCCCGCAATTTGGAGGTATGACCGTTCGTCACTTGCTCAGGTGCATTTGCAATCCTTGGACTAAGTTGAGATCTCAACTCACGACATAACAAAGGGTTGCGTGATGAATCTTGAAATGGCACGAGGTATGTTTCTGGTCGGTGCGCTGGGTGTCATCACGCTGTGCACGGCCGCCTGGAGCGAACCCGATGCCAGGGTCGTAGCGCGAGGTGAGTTAGCCGGCTACTGTCCGGTGCCACGTCCGCTTCAGGCCTCGTCGGTTGAAGCGCAGCCCGACCAGGATCTGTTGCTGTTCATCTACAGCATGTCGCAAAGCCTGGTGGGGCGTGGCTGAAACGGCCATAGCGATCAGCAATCCCTTCAGATCAGGCGCAGATGGTTGTCCCAGAGGCCTGCCGGCAGTTCCAGCGGTGTGCTGACAACACGCTTGCCGCTGCAGTCGAGCAACCTGCAGCGACCCTGACCGGCGCTCACCACAAAACCCTCCTTCGTTGCCGAGACTCCTGCGCAGTCGGGCAGATGAATTTCCTGGCGCAGTTCGGCGCTGTCCAGATCCCAGAGCAGAACCTTGTTGCCACGCGGTGCGGTTACCGCCAGCAGGCGCAGCTCGTCGTGGATCGCCAGGCTAGCGGTGTACTGGTTCATCAACAGACGCTGTGCTTCGCCCAGTGGAAAGGGCTGAAACGCCTGTCCAGGGCGCTTGATCGCCAGCAGCGGCGCCTGATCCATGGGCTCGCCTTCATACTGTTGCCCGGACACTACGGTGCCATCGGTTGCGACTGCCAGATGGCGGACGCTGTTCATCCGTTCGGGCAGCTGTTCCTTGCTGACCAGAGTGCCGTCGCGGTGTAGCAACACCAGACTGGGTTCCATGGCGTCGAGGTTCATCATCTCGCGACTGTCGGCTTCGGTGCGGATGCCGCCGTTGGCGATCACCAGAGTCTCGCCATCGGGCATCCACAGCAGTTGATGCGGGCCTATGCCGTGAGTCGAATGCTCGCCAACGCGAGTCAGTTGTCGCTCTTCGACACGGTAGATGCCGAGTACGCCACGACCGGCATCGCGGGTATCGTTCTCGGTGCTGTAGAACCAGTCACCACTGGCGTGGAACACGCCGTGGCCGTAGAAGTGACGATCCTCGGGCGTTGCCAGAACCTGCAGCAAGCTACCGTCGCGGCGGTCGATCAGGTAGCTCTCGCGACTGGGTCGACGCCCGACGAACATTGCCAGGGGCAGGTATGGATGCGTGTGCACGTCATGACATCGTTCGTTCACCGGTGTGGCAAACACGCAGCTGCCATCGAGCCGGTAGCCGACCGCATAGTGGCGGCCATCGGCATCGTTGCGTGCCGATAGCAAAAGCGGCTGCTCGCCATGGTATGACAGGGTCCAGCCGCCGACGGCGGATGCCGCGGCGAGTGCGCCGCCGAGGCCAAGAAAGGCGCGACGTTTCATCTTCAGTCACCGTCGTGTGCGTTGAAGCCGATCTGCACGCCTAGCGCCTTGGCCAGTTCGCCTTGATGCAGACGGTGTAGTGCATCGATATTGCTGTAGAGCGTATCAAGCTGTTGGCGTCCGCCCTCGTTGGCAAGCAGCACGCTAAACGGCTGGTCGAGCCCGGCCAGCTGCTGGCGCGTCGTGGCATAGGCCGCTTCGATACGGCCGGCAAGATCGGCTTGATCGCTTGGGATCAAATGCTTCATGCCCTTGTCGGGCTGGCCCTGCCAGAGCTGCTGGGCGCCGGCGATGGCGGCGTCGAGGCTGCCAAGCGTGGCATCGCTGCGCCAAGCTTCGGCCTGGAAAGGCTGCGGATAGCCCTTGGTCTGACGGCCAAGCGGGGCGCCGAGCTTTTTCTTCAGTCCATCTAGTGCGGTGACTTGCACGCGAAGAATGTCGGCGATGGCTTCTGCGGGCTCGGCGTAGCGCTCGTTGGGAAAGCTGCTAAGTTGCGCCTGCATACCGTCTTTGCTCTGCCAGACTTGCAGGATGTCGCTGCCAAGTTGCTGCTGGTGCTCGCCAATTGCCTGCAGCAGTGGGCAGTAGCGCGCTTTGGTCTGGTCATCGCTCAGGTCAACAGCCTGGTCATACAGGATGTATTCGTAGGCCGAAAGACCCTGCACCACGACACTGGCGCTTTCCAGGTCGGCACGCGTCACATCGGGCTTGTTCTTCAATAGCGCAGTGACCTGCCGCCCGACCAGATTCTTCTTGTCGGGCCAGAACTGTACCTGCCAGGCACGATTGCCTTCGCCCATGGGGCCGACCAGTAACGGCTGCAGCCCAGCCCAGGCCAGTTGTGCCTCGATATAGGCCTGGCGTGTCTCCTCCAGGCTTTGGCTGTCGGCACAAAAGGCCTTGCCGCTGGCGGCCATACGTTGGTTGGCTTCGGCCCAGTAGCTGTATGCCGGCAGCAACACGCCGTTGGCCAGCGCCTGGCTAGTTTCGTTGAAAGGATCAGAAGGCGTGCAGGCGCTGAGTAGCAGAGCCAGGGCGGTAGCGGTTGCGGTGTGGAAGGTCGACTTGAGGTACATAGGGGGCCTTAGCTAGCAGGTCGTTGAAAACTACCTGTGTTGGTAATACTGCGTTTAAAAATAGGCTCGGCAAGCCGCTTGCGGCTAACGCGCTTCAGCGCGGCCCGAAGGGCGAACGAAGTGAGTAATGCTCGCTTAGAGCACTAAACTCCGCTTTCTCGCCTGTTTTTGCCTTGTCTTGCCTGCCTCGTCTACATTTTTCAACGGCCTGCTGCGGAAGATGGAGCATCAGAGCGACTCGAGAAAGGCAAGCAAGGCGTTGCGCTGCCCGGCGTCGAAGCCGAGCACGATCTGCTGGGCGCGTTCGGCTTCGCCGCCGTGCCAGAGCACGGCTTCGAGCAGGTTGCGCGCGCGTCCATCATGGAGGAACTGGGTATGGCCGCTGACCGCTTGCGTCAGGCCGATGCCCCAGAGCGGTGGCGTGCGCCATTCTCTGCCGCTGGCTTCGAATTCCGGTCGGTGATCGGCCAGGCCTTCGCCCATGTCGTGCAGCAACAGGTCGGTATAGGGGCGGATCAGCTGGTTAGCCAGTTCGGGCTCGGCAGCATCGCCTGTGGTGAAGGCGGGTGTGTGGCAGCTTTGGCAGCCGGCCTGGTGAAACAGTGATTTGCCGGCCAGCACCTGCGGGTCGTCCACCTTGCGTCGGGCCGGAACGGCCAGATTGCGGGTGTAGAACGAGACCTGGGCCAGGATGTTGTCGCTGACTTCCGGCTCGCCGCCGTCGGGTAGTGCGCGGCAGTCGGTTTGCCGCTCGGTGCAACTGCTGCCGCTGAACAAGCTGGTGCTCAGGCCCATGTCATTGAAGAAGGCATCGGCATTTTGCTGGTTGAGGTTCGGCTGGCCGGCCTTCCAGCCGAAGCGACCAATCACCGTCTGTCCTGTGGTCTGATCGTAGACCCGGTTGGGGCGCCCTGAAATGCCGTCGCCGTCACGGTCGTCCGGGTCGGCATTGGCCAGCAGCGCAGCCTCGGGGATGGCTTCCAGTAGGCCGAGGCCGATCATTTGTGGCGCCACGCGAATGGAAAACTGTGTGTCGGGATGCAGCGGGCCGTAGCCCAGCTCGGCGATGGCCAGCTGCGGGGTGCGCAGTTCCACTTCGAAACCGTCGGCGAAGCGTTGTGTATGGATGCTGTAGCTGAGGCGGACCTTGCCTTCGGGCGCCGCGCCGGGGATCGCCATATCCTGCAGCTGGCCGCCATAGACAGGTTCCGGTGCAATGCCGCGCTCCCTGAGCACTTCAGCGTGCTCCGCGCCGGCTGGAATCGACAGCCGCACCAGCATGGAAACGGCACTGCCAGCCTGTGCAGGGTGGCCGCGGCCATCCTTGATATGGCAGTTCTGGCAGGCATTGGTATTGAGCAGCGGGCCAAGCCCGTCGCGGGCGGTAGTCGAGGCAGGAGCGATAACCCAGGGATTGCGGAAGAAACTGTTCCCGACGCTGAAGTCCAGCCGCCGCACCGGCGAGAGATTGGCCGATGGCATGGAGAAGGCGTTCTGGTCGAACTTCAATACGGTGGCACTGCCTGCCGACAGCGCTTCACCTGGCTCGGCTTGCTCGAAGCGCGGCGTCTGCTCTTCACAAGCGACAAGACCTAGCGTCAGAAGCAGGGCGACAGCAGAGCGGAAGAGCGGGTGCATCGGGTCGTACCTGAGCTTTTGAGGGGCGACATTCTAGCAGATCGCTCAAACGTCAATAAGAGGGATTTGCATTCAGGATTAGGCGAATTGGGTTAGTTAGGAAGAAATCAGGGCGGCAGGGAAATAAAAAGGGCGGCATTGCGCCGCCCCTCCATGGTGCGATGGCGGATCAGAACTCGTGATCGGCGGTGTCGGGGTTCAGGTCGCTGATGCCGAGCGCGGCAGCGGCCTTCTCAATGGATGCGGTCTGCTGCACCAGGGCGGCGATGGCGGCACGGACCTTGTCCTGGCCTTCGCTGTTGTCCGGTGCGATCAGCTGGTCGAAAGCTTCGCCATTCTCGGCACTGACCACCAGCACCTGCAGCTTGGCATCGGTGGTTTCAAGGTCGGTCTTCAGCGTGGTGCCGACCTCCGGGTCGATGCCATCGACCAGCGAAGCCAGGCTCGGGCCGCTGAGCGTGCTGCCGTCAGCGCGCTGGTATTCACCGAGGTAGACGTTGCGGATGCCGCGAGCATTGAAATAGTGGGAGTTGTGCGTGTTGTCGCTGAAGCAGTCGTGCTCGTCTTCCGGCGAGTTGGCTTCCAGAGCGACCTTCATGCGTTCGCCGGCCAGTTCGCCGAGGGACAGGCTGCCCATGCCGAAGAACATTTTGCGCAGGCCGTTTTCGGCGGACTCGCTCTCCAGGCTGGCGCGGTAGTTGCCAGTAGTGTTGGGCGCCCATTCGCCGACCATTTCTTCTAGGTCGCTGACCAGCAGTTCGGTGACGGCCTTGAGGTAGGTGCGGCGACGGTCGCAGTTGTCGCCGGTGCAGGCTTCGCCTTCGAGGTAGTCGCTGGCCGGGCGGGTGCCGGCGCCAGCGTCTGTGCCGTTCAGATCCTGGCCCCAGAGGAGGAATTCGATGGCGTGGTAGCCGGTGGCAACGTTGGCTTCGGAGCCAGCCAGTTCGTTCAGGCTGGCGAGCAGCTCAGTGGTGATCTCGCTGACGTCGAGGCTGTCTTCACCGATCTGCAGCTGCTGGTTGGCGATGATGTTGGCCGTAGCGCCAGGGTTGCCCAGCGCGTGCTGATAGTCACCCTCTACGTAATCGATCATGCCTTCGTCCAGCGGCCAGGCATTGACTTGGCCTTCCCACTCATCCACCACCGGGTTGCCGAAGCGGAACACTTCGGTCTGCATGTAGGGCACGCGGGCGGCCAGCCAGGCATCTTTGGCGGCCTGCAGTGTTTCTTCGTTAGGTTTGGCGAGCAGGGCGTTAATGGCTTCCTGCAGCTGCAGTGCCGTGGTGTGGGCATCGCTGAAGATCGCATGTGCCAGGTCGGCGTAATGGCTGACTACCGCCTGCGCCGTTTCCTCGTTCAGGGCCTTTGCCGCGGTCACAGCCGGCTCGTTCTGGGTTGTGGCGGGCGGCGTCGCGGCCTGCTGCGCTGGCGCTTTATCTTCGCCGCAACCTGCGAGTGAAATGGCAGCAGCCAGGAGGCTGGCGGTGGCCCAGAGAGGAGTACGTGGCATGGCGGGTTCCTTTGCTTGCGGATGGGGGTCGATGTTCGCGATGCGACAATCGGAGGCCGATCATAATGCGAAAGATTTTCATTTTGTACAAAGAATTGCGCGCTGTGCATCGCGCATCGTTTCGCTTTTGCTGGCGCCGTTAGAATGGTCGTCTTTCAAATCCGGACTTCATGGAGAAGCCAGATGAGCCTGAGTGCTGTGGTGGTGCTGGTTGTATTGTTTCTCGTTGCCGCTTACGCGGTGGTTCTCTATAACGGCCTGGTGCGTTTGAAGCATGGTGTAAGCAAGGCCTGGGCGAATATCGACGTGCTGTTGCGCCAGCGCCATGAGGAGCTGCCCAAGCTGGTCGAGACCTGCAAGCAGTACATGCAGCACGAGCGCAGCACGCTGGAGCAGGTGATCAGCGCCCGCAACGCTGTTTCCGATGCGCGTCAGCAAGGTGATATCGGTGCCCTGGGACAGGCCGAAACCGGGCTGAGGGCCGGGCTCGGACGCCTCTTCGCCCTTGCCGAAAACTACCCAGAGCTACGCGCCAATGAGAGCTTTCGCCACCTGCAGCAGCGCATCAGCGGGCTGGAAAGCGGCATTGCCGATCGTCGCGAGCTGTACAACGAATCGGTCAATTTGAATAACGTGCGCATCGAACAGTTCCCCGATGTGCTGCTGGCCGGGGCTTTCGGCTTTGGTCCGGCAGAGCTGTTGCAGTTCAGTGAGGCGGAAAAGGCTGACGTCGATCTCAAGATGCTTTTCGGCTGAGTCTATGCCGTGAACATGGACAGCGGAGAGTTACTGCTGGTGGGTTTCGGTGTGGCGATATGCCTGGCTGGCGGCTGGCTGTGGGTGAGTCGCTGGTCGAAGGTACGCCATCTGCTTGATACGCCGACTTCGCGGATTCGCTCGGCAGCGCAGGGCTATGTGGAGCTGAGCGGCATTCTCCATGAGCTCACCGAGGCTCCGCCGCTTTATGGCCCACTGACCGGCAGCCCCTGCCTTTGGTGGCGCTATCGCATCGAGGAGTATCAATCCAACGGCAAGCGCAGCAGCTGGCGCATCCTGGAGCAGGGCAGTAGTGAACGACCGTTGCGTCTGGCCGACGCCACCGGCGAATGCCTGATCGATCCCCGTGGTGCCGAAGTATGGCCGGCGCGGCGTCAGCGCTGGAGCGGTAACCTGCGTCACCCTAGGGGCCTACCGGCCACAGGTGTGCTTGCCTGGCTCACTGGCGGCCGTCGCTACCGTTACACCGAGGAGCGTCTGCACGCGGGCGAGCCGCTGTATGCCATCGGCGACTTCACCACTGCGGGCGGAGGTCGGCAGGGCTTCGATCGGCAGGTCGCCAAAAGACAGATTCTTAGGGAGTGGAAGGGCGATTACGCCGGTTTGCTGCAGCGCTTCGACAGCAATGGAGACGGTCAGCTAGACCTGGTCGAATGGCAGCGCGTGCGCCTGGCTGCAGGGCTCGAAGCTGAAGACCGCCATCGCCAGGCCAGCACCCGGCCTGCGCAGCACCGGCTGGCACGCCCGGCGCAGCGCCAGCCCTTCGTATTATCCAGCCACGGCGAGGAGGTGCTTGCGCGGCGCTATCGCTGGCAGGCCGCTGGCGGTGCCTTGCTGTGTTTGTGCGGTGCGCTGCTGCTGGCTTCCCGGCTGGCCTGATAGCGGCTCCAGCTACCGTTCACAACGTTTCGAAATTGACTGCCTGCTCGAAGAACGAGTGCTGCAACAGGCCGAGCAGCTCTGTTGCGGGCAGGGGTTTGCTGTAGTAGTAGCCCTGGCCTTCATTGCAGCCTTCTTCGATGAGATAGCGCTCCTGCTCTGCTGTTTCCACGCCCTCAGCGATAACCAGCATACCTAGGCTCATGCCGAGCTGAATGATGGCCCTGACGATAGTTGCATCGCCCTTGTCGGTGCCCATGTCGCGCACGAAACTCTTGTCGATCTTGATCTTGTCCAGCGGTAGGTTCTTCAGATAACTGAGCGAGGAATAGCCAGTGCCAAAGTCGTCGATGGCGATCAGTGCTCCGGAGCGGCGCAGGCTGTGCAGGTTACGGCTGGCAGCGGCAATATCTTCCATAAGTCCGGTTTCGGTGACTTCCAGCTCAAGGCTCTCGGCCGGCAGGCCATAGGTTTCGAGCAATCCGCGGATTATTCCCGGCAGCTCAGCATGGTGCAGCTGCACTGCGGAGAGATTGACCGCCATGCGCAGATCGCTGAAGCCCAGCTCATGCCATTCGCGCAGTTGCCGGCAGGCCCGATCCAGTACCCACTCGCCAATGGCGATTATGCTGCCGCTCTGTTCGGCGAGCGGGATGAAAACATCCGGCGGAATGAACTTGCCGCTGGGGTGCGACCAGCGCAACAGGGCTTCGACGCCGGTGATGCGCTGGAGTCGATAATCGATCTGTGGTTGGTAGACGAGATGGAGTTCGCCGCGCTGCACGGCCTCGGCCAAGTCCTTTTGCAGTTCGCGACGCTCGCGCATCTCGCTGTCGATGCTGGCTACGTAGAACTGGTAACGACTGCGTGAGCGGTTCTTCGCCAGGGTCATGGTCTGTTCGGCTTTCTGCAGCAGTTTTTCTGTGCTGTGGCCGTCTTCGGGATAGAGCGTGATACCGATGGTCGCGCGCAGGCGGATCGGCTTCTGCTCGACGATGAACGGGCTGTCCAGATTATCGAGGACTTTTTGCGCCAGTTCGGCGGCTGCGTCAGGTTGCTTGAAACCAGACAGCACCAGCACGAACTGATCGCCACCAAGGCGCGCCAGTGCACTGGTCTGGCCGCTCAGCTTGCGCAAGCGATCAGCCATGGCGATCAGCAATTTGTCGCCGCTCTGGTAGTTGTATTGCTCGTTGATGCTCTTGAAATCGTCCAGCCCCAGGCAAAGCACCGCGACGCGGCGCTGCAGCCGATCGGCTTCATTAAGGATGTGGCCCAGTTGCTGCTGCAGTTGCAAGCGGTTTGGCAGGCCGGTGAGAAGATCGTACTGCGCCATACGCTGCAGGCTGCTTTCGGCTGCATGGCGTAACTGCATGTTGTGTTCGATTGCCGAGAGCAGATTGTTGGCGGTTTCTACCCACAGCCCCAACTCGTTTTTCTCATGGCCCTTGAGCATCGGCAGTTTGTATTTGCCGGGATGGTCCGGGTTGATGTGCGCCAGGTGCTCGACGACTTTGGTCAGTGGTCGCGTCAGCAGCCATTCGTAGATCAGGTAAAGCACGAGCCCAAGTGTCAGTGCACGCAGTAGGCCGATGAAGAAAAGCAGCGCCGAGTCTTCGATGAACGTCTGGCCATAGCGCGCAGTATCGAGGGTGATATGAAGGTCGCCGTAGTGCTCGCTGGTTGGCGGACGTCCCACCAGCGCGATGGAAAACTCCTGCTCGTGGCCAAGAATCATGTCAGTCAGCCAGCGCGTTGACGACTCTATCGGCGGGCGGGTCTTGTAGGCTAGGGGCTTGTCGTCAGGATGGCCGATAAAGGCTTTTCGAATCGACTCGTGCTGGAACAGGCCCTCCATGACCTGTCTACCCATCTCCCGATCCAGACTGTAAATCGCCTGGGTGGAGGGATCGCGTGTCATGCGCAGGATGCGCTGGGCTTCGGCAACAATGAGCTGGCGGGTCTGGTGAGCGTCAACAACGATCTGCGCGCAACTCAATACCAGCCCAACGGCCAGTGCCGACAGCAAGACCACACGTAGCAGTTTTCGCGACAATCTGTTGCGCAATTCGGTCAAGAGAATTTCCTTTTTCCGGGCCGGTGCTGATTGCAAACAGTGATGCCCATTAAGGAGGTTTCAGTAAGACATTAGCAGAAGCTCTGGGTCCGTGGGCTAGAAGGCATGGCAAATGCACATCACTTTCAGTTCTGCGTAATGGTTAGACACCCCTCGAAGCCTTGTACGCCACAAACTTCTTGGGCTTGGCAACGAAGGCTTTGCGCTGGCGCTGACCTCAGAACAGTCGATTCCTCTCTGGTAACTGTTAATGGGCAACCAGGCAGTCGTGCCGATTGCCTGGCTATATCAGCGTAGTCAATAGACTTCGGAAAGGCCTGATGTCGAACAGTAAAGGACCGGTTAGCGCTGACATCGCGATGCGGATCTACAACAAAGATACAGCTTGCTTGGGGCGGTGCATGTGGAAGACTAGGCGGCCCCAATTGCTCTGAATAAGTGGTTCATGCCTGCACTTGACGACCCTCTGATTGACCGTTTCCTTGATGCCCTCTGGCTGGAAAAGGGCCTGTCGGACAATACCCGTGACGCCTACCGCAGTGACCTGGCGTTGTTCAACGGTTGGCTCGATGAGCGCGGTGTGCGGCTGGTAGCGGCGGGCCGCGAGGTGATCCTCGATCATCTTGCCTGGCGGCTGGCCAACGACTACAAGGCGCGCTCCACCGCGCGGCTGCTATCGGGGTTGCGTGGCTTCTATCGTTACTTGCTGCGCGAGGGGTTGACCGAGATCGATCCGACCCTGCGCGTGGAAATGCCGCGTCTTGGCCGTCCGTTGCCCAAGGCCCTGTCAGAGGCAGATGTGGAGGCTCTGCTGGCCGCGCCTGATATAGGTGATCCGTTGGGGCTGCGCGACCGCGCCATGCTCGAAGTGCTTTATGCCACAGGCCTGCGCGTGACTGAGCTGGTCAGCTTGCGTCTGGAGCAGATCAACCCGCGCCAAGGTGTGTTGCGCACCTTTGGCAAGGGCAACAAGGAGCGACTGGTACCACTGGGCGATGAGGCCATGCACTGGCTGGAGCGCTACCTGCGCCAAGGGCGTGGGCTGTTGTTGGGCGATAAGGTCAGCGATGTGGTGTTTCCCAGCCGGCGTGGCGAGCAGATGACACGCCAGACTTTCTGGCACCGAATCAAGCTGCACGCCAAGACAGCAGGAATCGCCTCATCGATTTCACCGCACACGCTACGCCATGCCTTTGCCACGCACCTGCTTAACCATGGCGCAGACCTGCGCACCGTGCAGTTGCTGCTGGGCCATAGCGACCTGTCGACCACACAGATCTACACCCATATCGCCCGTGCCCGACTGCAGGAGCTGCATGCGAAGCACCACCCGCGGGGGTGATGGCGTCTCTACGCTTCAGATATAGCTCGCTCTGGGGTGGGGTGACGGGTACCCAGATTATGCCTTCGGCCAATCCAGACTATGGGCTGATATCAATGCCAGCGCCCAAAAAGCTTCGCGCCGAGGGGGCACTCCCACATGTCGCGGCAGGCTTCGCACTGCACAGTGGGAGATGCGCCCTCGTACCGAATGTGGCCAGAGGTCCCGCAAAGCAACTCACCTTGAATGCTTGCAGCAGCTCACTGGGGCATAGCCAACAAATCCGGCCTTAGGGCTCAGGCGGGTTCGGCAGTGGCCGCTGGTTTCTGGCTTGTTGAGACGGATGCTTCCCGACGCTCGATATATTTCCAGTCCGCCTCGTCGATATAGATGCCTGCCGGTCCGCTGCCGCCTTCCAGGTCGATTGCGACATGGGCCGAGACCTGCGGCTTAACCGACGCCAAGATCGGCACGAAGCCCAGTTGCAGGCTGGTCTCGATCAGCGCCTGCTGGTTGCGCTCGTCGATATCCGCAGCCTCGTCGAGGTAGTAGGGCAGGCGAATTCGCCCGGCCTGCTCGCGGTCCATCAGGTGCAGCAACAGGTACATGTTGGTCAGCGCCTTGATGGTCATGGTGGTGCCGTTGGACGCCGCACCGTCGATGTCGGTATGGATCACCGGCTGGCCGCCGACCTTGGTTATCTCGAACGCCAGTTCAAATAGATCCTTCAGGCCCAGCTGGTTGTTGTTCGCCGCCACCAGGCGTGACAGGTATTCCTTGGCTTCCTCGTTCTTCACATCCTGATCGGCCGACGGGGACAGGTCGAAGACCGACAGGGTCTCGCCTTCCTCGTACTGCCCGGCGCTGTGGATGATCTGGTCGATGTGCTTGAGCGCGTCCTTGTTCGGCGCCAGCGCGATGCGGAAGCTTTCCAGGTTCGACACCTGACGCTTGTTGATCTCGCGATTGAACAGCGCCAGCTGGTGTTCCAGGCTTTCGTAGTCGCTGCGGATGTTGCGCAACGTCCGTGCGATGTCGGTGACGGCCGCGCGGCGGGCCTTGGCCAGGGTCAGGGCCTCGTCCTGGCGGTGGGCGTAGGCATTGACCAGGAGCTGCAAGCGGCGCTCGGGATCTTCCTCGCTGTCGAACTTGGCCACGCCCCTCAGGCGTACCTGGGCGTAGAGCGCTTCGATCTGGCCATCGACGCGCTGCAACGCCTGCCAGCTGTCCTGGTAGTCGTGCAGCAGCGGCAGCAGGTTATCCAGCGAGTCATCCACCGGGTCCATGAAAGGCGTACCGAAGGGTAGGTTGGCCGGCAGCAGCTGGCGGCGGCGGAGGGCGTCTTCCAGCGTGCGTTCCTTGGCTTCCAGATCGGCCAGCTGACGACCGACCAGCTGCAGCTTGGCGGACAGGTGCTGGACGCGCTCGGCGAATGCATCGCTGGTGCGCTTGAGTTCGTCCTGAGCGGCTTCGGCCTGGGCCAGCTGTTCCAGCTTGGCGGGTTCCTCGGCGGTCAGGGTCTGGCTGCGGCGGAAATCTTCCAGCGCCTTCTGCGCATCCAGCACGGCCTGGTACAGCGCCTCGGCCTGGCTCTTGCTCGCGGCGCGGTCGACGGCTACCGCGTGCTGGGTCCTGAGCTGCTTGAGTTCGCGTTCCAGGCGATCTTTCTGGTCGCGCAGGGCGGCGCGGTCGGCCAGCGCCTGCAATGCCGGCGGCTCGATGTGTGAGAGATCGATGGACAGACCGGGTACAGAAAAGGTGTCGCCCTTGAAGCGATCAAGCACTGCTTCCACGGCCTTGACCCAGTCGTCGCCTTCGGCGCTGATGCCTTTCTCTCCCAGCGGCAGGCTGAACAGCTGGCCGTTGAACAGGCGCATCAGGCGGTCAACGTCGGCCTGGGAGAACTCTTCGCGCAGCCGCGAATAGCTGTTGTTGTCGGCGTGGTCGAGCTGCTGCTTCACCGACTTCAGGCGTTTCTCCAGATCACGCAGGCGCTCGTCCAGATCCTCGCTGGAGAACTGCCGTGACTGCGCCAGGGCGCCGGCCAGCTCATCGTGGGCATCCTTGGCGGCGAGCAGCTGCTGCTCCAGCACATGGGCATCCTCGACCAGCGCAAAGCGGTTCTTCAGCACCGCCAGCTCACCCAGCCAGCGCTGGGCCTCGCTGATTTCGCGCTCCAGACGCATCAGCTCACCGGTGCTGCCGCGCTGTTCGTTCTGCAGCCCGTCCTGCTCGCGACGGTAGTGCTCGGCCTGGATCACCAGCTCTTCCTTGCGCGCGTCGGCGTAGTCGTGCCAGGTGCCCAGCAGGTTATCCAGCAGCGGCGAGAGGCGATGCAGCTTGCCGCGCAGCACCTCGCGCTGGGCAACGCCGGCGGCCAGCGCCTCGACCAGCGGGCCGGCGGCCACCAGCGCTTGGTAGTCCTGCTCCATGCGGCGTACATCGCGGAAGGCTTCCTCGGTCGCGGCGATGTAGTCGACGCTGCCGGAACGCAGGCTGTGCTCGAAGGCATCGAGGAACAGCTGCTTGAGCTTGGCGGCAGTGATCTCGCGCATGTGTAGCAGATTGATGAACAGCGCGCGAAAGGTTTTCAGGCTCTGCTCGCTGGTCGAACGCAGCGGGATCAGCGTCATGTCCAGCGGAATCGAGGTATGCCCGCCCACCAGCAGCCTGCGCAGTTCATCCGGCTTGGCCTCGAAGGCCTTGATGCCGGCGCGTTCGAGGTTGGCGAACAGCTCGCGCTGGCGCAGGCAGGTGCCGTTCTGCTGGTAATGATCCAGATCCAGCGCACCCTGGTAGACGAAGAACTGGTGCCCGAAACCACCGCCCGGGCCACGCCCGGCCACGCCGATCACGTGCGGGCCGTGGGGCAGCATCACCTCGACGAGGATGTAGCTGGTGTCCGAGGCGAAGTAGAACTTGCGCGACTGCTCCAGGCTGTACTTGCCGAAGCTCATGTCCGACATGCGCGCCAGAATCGGGAACTGCAGCGCGTTGATCGAAGCGGACTTGCCGAGGTTGTTGGCGCCATAGACCGACAGCGGGTTCTCCAGCGGGAAGATGCCGAGGCTGTAGCCGGCGGTGTTCAGCAGGGCGAAGCGGCGGATGCCGTAGCGTTCCTGGCTCATGCTTCAAGCTCCTTTTCTGCGGCGATGGCGCGGGCCAGCGCGGCCTCTTCGGATTCTTCAGCGGATTCGAGCGGTTCCTCGATGAGGATGATGTCGTCCTCGCTTTCTTCTTCGGCAATCAGCTCCGGGGCCGGCAGCGGCAGGTCGCTGCTGTGCAGGCTGGCGGCCAGATCGCGGTCTTGCTGCACCGACAGGCAGACGTCGAGGAAGCGGTGCATCGGCGGCAGGAAGCGGTACACGCCGTTGCTGTCCTCGGCGAAACCCAGCTGCGTCAGGCGGCGGATGATCTTTTCTTCCAGCTCATCCTGGGTGGTGACATCGGCTTGCTGAAAGAGGTCGCGGTACTTGTCCAGCAGCGCTGGCAGCTCATCGCGGCCCAGGCTGCCGCCATCGAGCACGGCCAGCGGATCGCGGCCCTGGTCGGCCAGGTGCTCGACCAGGATGAAGGTGAACAGCGCCAGGCGCTGGGCGGTCTTGTTCACCTGCGCGCCCATCTGCTCGGGGACGAAGTAATAGAAGCCGCGCGGGTCGCAGACCAGCTCGAAACCGAGCGCCTTGAACAGCGCGCGGTACTGATCCTGCAAGTTGGAGAGTTGAGCGTAGGGCTCCGGCTCGCTGCGCGACAGGTGATAGCCCTTGAACAGCTCGCGGAAGATTGGCGCCAGCTGGGTCATTTCCTTGAGGTCGATGTTCATAAAACGTGGCTCCAGGTGATCGTAGTGCGGTAGGCCGCCCCGTGGAAAACGCCAGAGGCTTTTCCACCGGGGAGTTCGGCGTTGGCAAAGGTGGACAAGCTTCGCGTTGTCCACCCTACGCAGGGCTCAAGCATTCGCGTTAGCCACCAGCGCAAAGGAACTGAGGCTGACGCGGTGTTCGCGGGTCAGGTATTCGCGGCGTTCCAGGCGGTCGCGCTGGAAGCGGGCGTCACGCGAGAGGCGTGAGAACCAGTAGAGCAGCTCGTCGGTGGCGCCTTCGGGTTCCTGCTCCAGCAGCCAGGCCATCAGGTCCGGCAGCGGCAGCGCCTGCTGGCAGCGCTCGACCATCTCGCGAGCCGTGCGGGGTGCGCCGGGCAGCTCGCCCTTGCGCTTGCCGCTGGCTTTGGGGAACTGCGCCGGCTTGGGTTCGAAGCGGGCCAGTGCATAGACATAGGCCTCGACCTGGCTGGCAGTGCCGAGGAAGGTTGTCTGCGGACGGGTGAACAGCGGCAGCGAAGCTTGCGGCACGGCGTCCAGGCCCTTCTTTCGGATTGCCGACAGTGCCAGCGCGGCGCCACGGGTGACGGCGTTGTGCCGGCGCGCTTCCTCGCGCAGCGGCAGCAGCAATTCGCGCGCCTTGCGCAGGGTCAGCTGGGCGGTGGTCTGCATCTCCAGAATGCGCGCGTGGGTGCGCAGCAGCAGGTCGTCATCCACCAGCTGGCCGAGGCGCTGCTGTTCGCCGAGCAGCTTCATCAGTACCTGTTCGACGCGGTGCACGCCTTGCTCGAAGGCGCCGTCGGCGGCGACCAGCTGGATCATCGGCTCGACGTATTCGTCCCAGGTCGCCAGGACTTCGGCATAGCGCTGGCGCAGCGGAATCTGCCGGTCGCTGGTCTTGGCCCGGTCGGCCACGGCGACCAGGGCCTGCTCGTCGTTGTCGAGTTTTTTCAGTACGTCGCGCACGCGCATGTCGAGCAGACGCAGCTGGCGGGCCAGGTCGTTGCCGTCGCGAATCTCGAAGGCATCGAGGATGTGCCCGGCCAGACGCTCCAGATGCCGCAGATAAGCCTCGATCTCCAGGCACAGTCCCAGGCGATGCTCGCGGCGCAGGTAGGCGAGGAAGTCGTGGATCTGTGCGTTCAGCTCGAAGCGATTCGGGCTCTTGGCCACCGGCACCAGGATATCCAGGCGGATCCACTGGTCGAGCAGGGCGGTGATATCGGTAGGCGTGCCTTCCGGCAGTTGCGCGGCGAGCTGATGACGCAGCTCCAGCAGACTCAGGGTGCCGGCATCGAAGCGCTCGCACAGCGGTTCGAGCAAGGACCAGTGTTCGGCAAGGGCACGCAGTACGCGCTTGGGTTCGATCATCGAGGCGCTGGTTCCGGCCAGTGAAAAAGTGGCGGATTGTACTGCATTGGCGTGCCGGTATTTGCGATCAGACGATCGGTGCCGTTGGTAAATGTCGCAAACGTGGTCACTGTCACCTGATGTTCATCAGGGCTGGGTTAGCTGTTCGGCGGGGCTTGTGAAGGCCTAATTCACTCGGCCTTGGAAGGCGTTCGGCCGAATAAATTCGGCCCTAACGAATCTCGGTAAGACATTCCGTCGGAAGAAATGCGCCGATGGCCTTTCGATATGCCGCGATTGTCGGCAGAATCCGCCCTTTTGCAAACCGGAAGCCACCGGCTTCCTGCAGGCGACCTCGCAGGGGCACCTTATTAAATGATCAAGACGCCGTACTACCTCATCGACAAACAGAAGCTCCTGGGCAACCTGGAAAAGATCGCCTACGTGCGCGAGCACTCCGGTGCCAAGGCGCTGCTGGCGCTCAAGTGCTTCGCCACCTGGTCGGTGTTCGACCTGATGCAGCAGTACATGGACGGCACCACCTCGTCGTCGCTCTACGAGCTGAAACTTGGCCGGCAGAAGTTCGCCGGCGAGACCCACGCGTACAGCGTGGCCTGGGCCGACGACGAGATCGAAGAGATGGTCGCCAACTGCGACAAGATCATCTTCAACTCCATCGGTCAGCTCGAACGCTACGAAGCGCAGACCGAGGGCACTATTCGCGGCTTGCGCGTGAACCCGCAGGTGAGCAGCTCGGACTATCTGCTGGCCGACCCAGCGCGTCCGTTCAGCCGCCTGGGTGAGCACGATCCGGCGAAGATCGAGGCGGTGATCGGCAAGATCAGCGGCTTCATGTTCCACAACAACTGCGAGAACGGCCGCTTCGATCTGTTCGACGAGATGCTGACCACCATCGAGGAGCGCTTCGGCCATCTGCTGGCGCAGGTCGAGTGGGTCAGCCTCGGCGGCGGCATTCACTTCACCGGCGAAGGCTATCCGATCGATGCCTTCTGCGCGCGACTCAAGGCTTTCTCGGAAAAGTACGGCGTACAAATCTACCTGGAGCCGGGCGAGGCGGCGATCACGATGAGTGCATCGCTGGAAGTGACGGTGCTGGACACCCTGTACAACGGCAAAAACCTGGCCGTTGTCGACAGCTCCATCGAAGCGCACATGCTCGACCTGCTGATCTATCGCCAGGACGCCAAGATGGCGCCTTCGGATGGCGAGCACAGCTGGATGGTGTGCGGCAAGTCGTGCCTGGCCGGGGACATCTTCGGTGAATACCAATTTGATCGTCCGCTGACCATCGGCGATCGCCTGTCGTTCATCGACGCAGCAGGTTACACCATGGTCAAGAAAAACTGGTTTAACGGCGTGAAAATGCCGTCCATCGTGGTTAAACAGCTCGACGGCAGCGTCGAGGTGGTTCGCGAGTTCACTTTTGATGATTACCTAACCAGCCTGTCGTAAAAATCTGCCCACGATCAGCTGCGCGTCCTCTAGCTCGCAAGATCGTAAACAGGTTTTTGACTGCTGGCGGTGGCAAGGAGAGTTAAAAAAATTGAAGAAGAACGTTCTTATCATTGGTGCAGGAGGTGTCGCCAAGGTGGTGGCCCATAAGTGCGCGCAGCACAACGACGAACTTGGTCGTATTGCTATCGCGTCGCGCAGCATCTCCAAATGCCAGGCCATCATTGATAGCGTAAAGGCTAAGGGCAGCCTCAAACAGCCTGCTGAACTCAGGGCCTATGCCCTGGACGCCATGGACGTGGAAGCGACCAAGGCACTGATCCGCGAGACCGAATCGCAGATCGTCATCAACGTCGGCTCGGCCTTCCTCAACATGTCGGTGCTGCGCGCCTGCATGGATACCGGCGCCGCGTATCTGGATACCGCCATCCACGAAGAGCCGGGCAAGATTTGCGAAACCCCGCCGTGGTACGGCAACTACGAGTGGAAGCACCTGGCCGAGTGTGAAGAGAAGGGCGTGACCGCCATCCTCGGCGCAGGCTTCGATCCGGGTGTGGTCAACGCCTATGCGGCGCTGGCGCATCAGGAGCATTTCGATAAGATCGAGTCGATCGACATTCTCGATGTCAACGCCGGCTCCCACGGCAAGTACTTCGCCACCAACTTCGACCCGGAAATCAACTTCCGCGAATTCACCGGTCAGGTCTACAGCTGGCAAAACAGCCGATGGACTACCAACAAGATGTTCGAGGTCAAACGCACCGACGACCTTCCAGTGGTCGGCCAGCAGAACCTCTACCTGACCGGCCATGACGAGGTGCACTCGCTCTCCAAGCACCTCGACGTGCCGAACATCCGCTTCTGGATGAGCTTCGGCGATCACTACATCAACGTCTTCACCGTGCTGAACAACCTCGGCCTGCTGTCCGAACAGCCGGTTAAAACCGCCGAAGGCCTGGTCGTGGTGCCACTCAAGGTGGTCAAGGCCGTGCTGCCCGATCCCGCTTCGCTGGCGCCGGGCTACACCGGCAAGACCTGCATCGGCGACCTGGTCAGGGGCACCAAGGATGGCCAGTCGCGTGAGATGTTTATCTACAACGTGGCCGACCACGAAGAAGCTTACGCCGAGACCGACAGTCAGGGTATTTCCTTCACTGCCGGCGTACCGCCGGTAGCCGCCGCGCTGCTGGTCGCCCGTGGCGAGTGGGACGCCAAGCGCATGGTCAACGTCGAAGAGCTGCCGCCCAAGCCGTTCCTGGCGCTGCTTGATGAGATGGGCCTGCCGACCCGGATCAAGGACGAAAACGGCGACCGTCCCTGGAACGAATAAGGCATAAGCCGCAGCTGACAACTAAAGGCCCCTCTGCTTTGGCAGCGGGGCCTTTTTCGTTGGGCAGAAGCAAGTTTGTAGGGTGGAAAACCGCGAAGCGTTTTCCACAGCGCTCTCCATTGGTGGAAAAAGCCTTCGGCGTTTTCCACCCTACGAAAGAGTGCCAAGGCCGCCCCGACGCGTGGGAGCGCCGGCCCCAGCGAAGCTTTGATCGGAGGCATCGTCATCAAGGTTTCGCCGTTCCTATAAGCATGCATGACGACCGTGCTTCCCGCTCCGCGCATTTCACGCGACAATCACCAGCCTATCGACACCGGCCCCCATGTCGGGCCCGTGCTTGCGCACAGCCGTGAGGAAATCCCTATGAGCAACAACGATCGCGTCATCATCTTCGACACCACCCTGCGCGACGGCGAGCAAAGCCCCGGCGCCTCCATGACCGGCGAAGAGAAGCTACGCATCGCCCGTGCGCTGGAGCGGCTGAAGGTGGACGTGATCGAAGCCGGCTTCGCCATCGCCAGCCCCGGTGATTTCGCTGGGGTGAAGCTGGTTGCTGACAACATCAAGGACAGCACCGTATGCAGCCTGGCGCGGGCAGTTGACGCCGATATCGAGCGCGCCGCCGAAGCCTTGGCCAATGCCAACTCAGGGCGCATCCACACCTTTATCGCCACCAGCCCGATTCACATGCAGTACAAGCTGCGCATGCAGCCCGAGCAGGTGATCGAGCAGGCCGTGCGCGCGGTGAAGAAGGCCCGCAGCCTGTGCGCCGACGTGGAGTTTTCCTGCGAGGACGCTGGCCGTTCGGAGATCGATTTCCTTTGTCGCATCATTGAGGCGGCCATCGACGCCGGTGCGCGCACCATCAACATCCCGGACACCGTCGGCTACGCGATCCCGCACCAGTACGCCGAGACCATCCGTCAGCTGCTCGAACGCATCCCCAACGCCGACAAGGCGGTGTTTTCCGTGCACTGCCACAACGACCTCGGCCTAGCCGTGGCCAACTCCCTGGCCGCCGTGGTAGCCGGGGCGCGCCAGGTTGAGTGCACCATCAATGGCTTGGGCGAGCGCGCCGGCAACGCCGCGCTGGAAGAGATCGTCATGGCGATCAAGACCCGTCAGGACCTGCTCGACGTGCACACGCGCATCGAGACCGAACACATCCTTGCCGCGTCGCGCCTGGTCTCAGGCATCACCGGTTTTCCGGTGCAGCCGAACAAGGCCATCGTCGGCGCCAACGCCTTTGCCCACGAGTCGGGCATCCACCAGGACGGCGTGCTCAAGCATCGCGAAACCTACGAGATCATGTCCGCGCAGTCGGTTGGCTGGCACGCCAACAAGATGGTCATGGGCAAGCACTCCGGACGCGCTGCCTTCCGCTCGCGGCTGGAAGAGTTGGGCACCGTGCTGGAAGGCGAGGAGCTGAATGCCGCTTTCGCCCGCTTCAAGGAGCTGGCCGACAAGAAGCACGAAATCTTTGACGAAGACTTGCAGGCGCTGGTTTCCGACACCCTGGCCCATGACGCGCCGGAGCATTACAAGCTGGCCAGCCTGGAAGTTGCCAGCAAGACCGGCACTACGCCCGAAGCTAAACTGGTGCTGAGCATCGACGGCGCCGAGCGTGACGCCGCTGCCCAGGGTTCCGGTCCGGTGGACGCCACCTTCAAGGCCATCGAAGCGATTGCCGTCTCTGGCGCTACCTTGCAGCTGTACTCGGTCAATGCCATCACCCAGGGCACCGATTCTCAGGGCGAAGTGACCGTGCGTCTGGAGAAGGGCGGGCGCATCGTCAACGGCAATGGCGCCGACACCGATATCGTCGTCGCCTCGGCCAAGGCCTATCTCAACGCGCTGAACCTGATGCAGATCGGCGCCAAGGCGCATCCGCAGGTGGAGGGAGTTTGATCAGCGAAATACGGCGTCGCAGCTACCTCGACGCCATGCAGGTGGTCAGCTGGCTGCCGCGTACCGAGCTGCCTTTTGCGGCGCCTTCGCGGCTGGAGTTGCTGTTGCCTCAAACCGAGCCCGAATCGCCTCGCCCAGAAGCGGAAGCTGTCGAGATCGCCGAGCCCGCGCGGGTCGAAGTCGCTGTTGCCGCGCCTGTAGTGCGGGCCGAGGTGCCGCGGCCACGTATTGCGATGCCGGAGCCGAAAAAGCCTGAGCCGGCGACGGTTATTGAGGAAAGTACTCCCGCGAAGGCCAAACCCATCGCTCCGCCGCCACGCTTCGCGCTGCAGCTGCTGCGTGCCGGCAGCGTGTTGCTATTGGTTGAGCTGCCCACGGGTGAGCCGTTCCAGAGTCGCGATCCGGCATACATTCTGCTCAAGGACTTGCTGCGCGCCGCACGCTTACCGGACAAGCCGCAGCAGGTCGGTGATGGCGAGCCTATTCGATGGCCGCTGCTCAGTGGCGGTAATCTGGACCAGGGTGCCGAGGCTGCGCGTGATTATGTGCAGGGCGTTCTGGCTGCCGAGCTGGAAGAGATGGGCTGCGATTGCATCTGGCTGATCGGCCTGCCGGCGCTGCAACATGCCGGCGAGGTGGACGCGGATGCCTGCTACCGTGAGCTGGCCATCGAAGGTGTCGGCCATGCCTTGGCCATCCCGGGCCTGGAAGATCTGATGGAGCAGCCGACCGCCAAGGCCGAGCTGTGGAAGGCCCTGCGCCGCAGCATGTCACGCTGGAATATTGGTTCATGAGTGATAACGTCAGTTTCCGCCCGATGACTGCGGCCGATCTCGATAACGTATTGAGGATCGAATACGCCGCCTTCAGCCATCCCTGGACACGCGGTACCTACACCGATGCCTTGTCAGCCTATGAGTGCTGGGTGATGTTCGAGGGCGAGCAACAGGTCGGCCACGGGGTGATCAACGTCATCATCGATGAAGCACACCTGCTCAATATCACCGTCAAGCCTCAAAGCCAGGGGCAAGGACTGGGCCTGCGCCTGCTGGAACACCTGATGGCTCGCGCCTATGAGCGCGGTGGGCGCGAGTGCTTTCTCGAAGTCCGCGCCAGCAATGGTGCGGCCTATCGCTTATACGAGCGCTACGGCTTCAATGAGATAGGCAGGCGCCGGGATTATTACCCAGCAGCCGATGGTCGCGAGGACGCTCTGGTGATGGCCTGCACCCTGCTGGATGAATCGGACAGCTGATCCGGATTCCGCCTTCCGCTAAATGCAGCCCACTCCCACCCTGTGGGAGCGGGCCATGCCCGCGAAGCTTTCGGCAGCCCTCAAACGCTCGCGAATTCGCTCCCACCGGTAGGCTCTACCTCCAGCCTGCTCAGGTCCCGGCCGGTTTATCCCTTCCCGAATCCAGCGGAGCATCGCCCTCTAGCTCATCGTCGGAAAGAATGTCCGGGTTTTCTTCCAGCAGACTGTCGTCATCCTGCAGCACCGCTGTGCCGCTGCTGGTTCCAGTATCCGGCTCACCGTCAGCGGGACCGTCCCAAGGCTTGCCGTCCAGCGGGTCGCGCCGTGCCTGTTCGGCTTCGTCCAAGCCTACATCTGCGCCGATCTCGTGTTCGGATACCACACTCAAATCCTGATCTGCCGGGCCTCCGTGGCCGCGTTCGCGTGGTGAGCGGGCGCCATCGTCGGGGATGAGCGTTTCTGGCGCCATATCATCCATGGTGGTGTCGCCATCCGGTACTTCACCGGTGGTCATGCCGGCTTCGGCGACCCGCTCCGGCGGAAACTCATCTTCTACCTGCTCGCGCGGCACCTCGTCACCGATGCGGCCCTTGCGTTCGTCCCGGCGCTGGTCGAAATCCAGCTGCTCCATGGAACCCATGCGGTCTTCGGTGTCGTCAATTTCCGTGGGCGTGTAGGGCTTTTGATCGTTCATGACAACCTCCTGCGTGAATGCGCGGTCTTGCAGAATGTGACTGGGCCGCCGGGCGAAGATTCCGCCTGGCTGCCGGCTGGTGCGGCTTGTTGCATCAGTCGGCGAACCACCTCGCTTGATCGGCAGTCTAGGAAACATGGACAAACAAAATAATCGACCCGCGACAGACATTCGGCGCTGTGCCTTTTTCTTCGATCTGGACGGAACACTGGCGCAGATACAGCCCAGCCCCGAGCTCGTATTCGTTTCTGTCTCCGTGCGAGAGGCGCTGCAGCAGCTGCATGTCAGTGACGTCCCTGTGGCTGTCGTTTCGGGACGGCCTTTGGAACAGATCGATGCGCTGATCGCGCCGCTGCGGTTGCCGGCGGCAGGCATTCATGGCGCTGAGCGACGCGGCGCGGATGGGCAAGTGCAGCGGCTGGCATTAGACAGCGCGGTGTTTGCCGAAATCCAACAGGAGCTGGCCCAGGCATGCTCCGAGCATCCGGGTCTGCGCCTTGAAAACAAGGGCATCGCCTTCGCCCTGCACTTCCGGCAGGCGCCCGAACTGGAAGAGACAGCGCGAGCCCTTGCCGAGGCATTCGTCGAGCGCTACCGCGAGGAACTGGTGCTGCAGCCGGGCAAATGCGTGTTCGAGCTCAAACCGCGCGGCGCCAGCAAGGGCGAGGCGATCCGTATTTTTATGCAGGAGGCGCCATTTTTCGGGCGAGTGCCTGTGTTTGTCGGCGACGACAGAACCGACGAGGCTGGTTTCGAAGTGGTCAACCAGCTGGGTGGGCTGAGTATCAAGGTAGGCGACGGACAGACGCTGGCCACACAGCGACTGGCCTCCGTGGAGGCTGTGGGCGCCTGGCTTGGCAGCCTGCTCGAAGGACTCGGCGACGAGCCGGAAGACAACCATAAATCAGACCGAAGCGAGTGCGCCCCATGAGCCGATTGATAGTGGTTTCCAACCGAGTGGCACCGATCAAGCCGGGCAAGGTTGCAGCCGGTGGGCTTGCGGTGGGCGTCTACGACGCCTTGCGCCAGAGCGGCGGCATCTGGTTTGGCTGGAGCGGCGAGGTCAGCAGCACGCCGCAGACCAATACCGAAACCGTCGGCGAAATCACCTACGTCACGATGGGCCTGACCCGGCAGGATTACGACCAGTATTACCGAGGCTTTTCCAACGCCACGCTATGGCCGATCTTCCACTACCGCATCGACCTGGCGCGCTATAACCGCCAGGAATACGATGGCTACCGGCGGGTCAACGCCATGCTCGCAGGACAGCTAAAGCCACTGCTCAAGCCTGACGACACCATCTGGATTCACGACTACCACCTGATCCCCTTCGCCGAAGAATGCCGGCGGCTGGGCATCCGCAACCGCATCGGCTTCTTCCTGCACATTCCGTTTCCACCACCGGAAATTCTCACCGTCATTCCGCCGCACAATGACCTGCTGAAGACCTTGTGCTCTTACGATCTCATCGGCTTTCAGACCGAAACCGATCGCCTGGCCTTCCAGGATTACATGACCCGCGAAGTACGCGGCATCCTCGAAAAAGACGGCAGCCTGACGGCTTACGGGCAGAACTTCCGTGCCGGGGTTTATCCCATCGGTGTGGTGCCAGATGAAATCCAGGAGCTGGCCGAATCTTCTCAGCGCCGCCGCCGGCCCATGCGGCGAATCACGGATGTTGCCCGCAAGAAGATCATCAGCGTGGATCGGCTGGATTATTCCAAGGGATTGGTGGAGCGCTTCAAGGCCTATGAGGCGCTGTTCGACCGCTTCCCCGAGCATCGCCGGGGTGTCGAATTCATTCAGATCGCGCCCACCTCGCGTTCTGACGTAAAGACTTACCAACACATCCGCCAGCAGCTGGAAAGCGAGGCGGGACATATCAACGGTCGGCTTTCCGATCTTGATTGGACGCCCCTGCATTACCTCAACAAGAGCCATGATCGGCGTGTCCTGACGGGGCTGTTTCGCGACGCAGATATCGGCTTTGTCACGCCACTGCGCGACGGCATGAACCTCGTGGCGAAGGAATATGTGGCCTCGCAAGACCCCGACGACCCCGGCGTGCTGGTGCTATCGCGCTTTGCCGGCGCCGCGCACGAGCTGACCTCGGCGCTGATCGTCAATCCCTATGACTGCATCGGCATGGCCGAAGCCCTCGACCGCGCCCTGCGCATGCCGCTGGCAGAACGCAGGGACCGCTACGAACACATGATGAGCATCATTCGCACCGCCGACCTCGATGCCTGGCGTGATACTTTCTTGCGTGATCTGCGGGCATTTTCTTCTCGGCCCAGAGCGCAGGTGCAAGCGAGTCCGCTATTTAGCGTGTGACGCCACGCACCGCGCGCTTGTCAAACCGCCGACCGGTTCGTAACGTGCGTGTCGGAATAAAAAAACAGGGCAGCCAATGAGCGACGATCTTCAGAAGTTAATTGAAAACAACGCACGCTGGGCCGAAGCTATCATCGAAGAAGATCCGAACTTCTTCAGCAAGCTGGCCAAGCAGCAAGAGCCTGAGTATCTCTGGATCGGCTGCTCCGATGCCCGCGTGCCGGCCAACGAGATCGTCGGCATGCTGCCCGGCGACCTGTTCGTCCACCGCAACGTCGCCAACGTGGTGCTGCACACCGACCTTAACTGCCTATCGGTGATTCAGTACGCCGTCGATGTACTCAAGGTCAAACACATCCTGGTTACCGGCCACTACGGTTGCGGCGGTGTACGTGCCTCCATGCGTGACGACCAGCTGGGCTTGATCGACGGCTGGCTGCGCACCATTCGAGATCTGTACTACGAGCATCGCGACCACATCGCCAGCTTCCCCACCGAAGAAGCCCGGCTTGACCGCATGTGCGAGCTCAACGTTATCCAGCAGGTTGCCAATGTCAGCCACACCGCGATCGTCCAGAACGCTTGGCACCGTGGCCAGCCGCTGTCGGTCCATGGCTGCATTTACGGCATCAAGGATGGCATCTGGAAGGACCTCAACGTCACCATCAGCGGTCCTGAACAACTGCCGCCACAGTATCGCCTGCGTCCGCGTCGTCCCGAGTGATGCCTGATTCGCGCAAGTGGGCCTTCGCCGGCCTGCTGCTCGCTGTGCTGCTGTGGAGTGGCAACGCCCTGGTGGCTCGCGCCTTTCATGAAGATATTCCACCGCTGAGCCTGTCGTTCTGGCGATGGACACTCGCCACCAGCCTGTTGCTGCCCTTCGTTGTGCGTTCGATCTGGCAGCATCGCCAGACCCTGCGCGCTGCCGGCTGGCGATTGCCCATCATCGCCGCGCTGGGTATCGCCAGCTACAACACGCTGCTGTATTCCGCTGCGCAAAGCACCGAAGCCATCAACCTCACGCTGCTCAACACCTGCCTGCCGTTATTCGCGTTTATCGGAGGAGGGCTGTTGCTCGGCGAATGGCCGGCCCGAAGCGCCTGGTTCGGCATGGCGATTGCCGCGGCCGGCCTGCTCTACCTGATCAGTCGGGGCAGCTGGGAGATCTTTATCAGCCTGTCGTTCCAGAAGGGCGACCTGCTGATGCTCGCCGCAGTGCTGGCATGGACGCTCTACACCCTGTTGCTGCGGCGCTGGGCGAAGTTCCTGGTCATGCCGGCGCTGACCCTGCTTGGTGTGCTGATGATGATCGGCCTGCCGCTGATCACGCCGTTTTATCTCTACGAATTCAGCCAGGTCGGCGGCTTTGCACCCACTCCCAGTAATCTTGCTGCCGTAGCCTATACCGCCATTTTCGCCTCGCTGGTGGCGTACCTGGCCTGGAACCACGGCGTGCGTATTGTCGGTGCAGCGAAGGCGACCATAACGACCTACCTGATGCCGGTCTTCACCGCCATCATCGGCTGGCTGGTGCTGGGCGAAGCACTGCAGGTCTTCCACTGGATTGGTGGCGGGCTGATCTTTGCCGGACTGTTGCTGGCGACCCGCAGCAGCGCTCAAAACACGGCACGCTAAAGCGAGCAAGAGGGGATTTGGAATCGTGCAGACTGGGTCTGCACGGGATGGCTGACGCAGCGCTGCAGATGATTCAGCGCTTGTTGTTGCCGCAAACCATATGGCCTTTCATGACCTCCTGTTTGACGATGCACTCGGCCAACAGCGGGCGGCTCTGCAGATAGTGCTCGGTGGTCTTGTGATGCGCTAAGGCTGCTTCGTCGCGGTACAGCTCATAGAGGTAGACCAGATCCGGGTCTGCCGCATCCTGAATCACATCGAAGACCAGACAATCCGGCTCGTCCTGCACCGAGGCGGCGGCGTTGATGCGCATGGCTTCCATGAACTTATCGAACGAGCCCGGTGCGAGCTGGGTTTTCAGAATCAGGCAGTACATAAGCGCTCCGTTTTGTTTTAAGGTGGATCGCTCGATTGTATACAAGGGAAAACAAGATGCCACAGCGTCCCGGTCGCCTTAACGGCCTGCGTCATCTGGCGCTCACCGTGCCGAACCTCGAAGAATGCGAGCGTTTCTATGTCGATGTGCTTGGCATGGAAGTGCTTAACCGCGCCAGCAAAGACCTCGTCTACCTGACGTGCGGTAACGACAACCTCTCCCTGGGCCGTGCCTCGGAAAAAAGCAGCGGCGTCCAGGCGATGGACCATTACGGCTTTATCGTCGATAGCGTGGAAGAGCTCCACGCGTGGTACGAATACCTCAAAGCCCAAGGCGTCACCATGCTCGACCGCCCCTTCGCCCACCGCGACGGCGCCCACAGCTTCCATGTGCTCGATCCTGCGGGGAATACCGTGCAGCCGCTTTACCATCCGGCGGTGTCGGGGCAGCGTTGTAACTGAGGACAAGCGCTAGGTGCGCCCTCTGGCTACCGCTGCAGTATGGCGATGCTGATCATCAGCGCAGCCAATGCGGCAAGGCCGACAAGCCCTCCTAGTGCGCAACACATTCCGTCCCATCCGCTTCCCGACTTCCGATAGTGGCCTCTACTGGCTAACCGCATGGTCGCTCGGCCGATCCGGTAGCACAGCACGTCTACTAAGAAATCAATGATTAGCCCGAACATGCCTAGGGCTCCAGACTGATGTGATTGATGTACAAGCACCAGCGCTAAGGAGCCCAAGGCGCAACGAACTGCATCCCGCCAAAGAGCAATGGCACCGCAACCATCCAAAGCACTACACCAATCAGTCCCAGCGACAGATGCCCGACCACAATCCCCAGTGCGATCTGTTTCCAGAGGCCGGCGTACTTGTTGGCTGAGGTGGGAGCAGGGCGGTAAGGCATTTCCCGTTCGGCACGGATATTGTCGAAGTCGTCGTCTCTCATGGCGGGTTCTCGATGCTGTTTGGCTAAACGGCAGGCACAAAAAAAGGGTTCAGCTTTCGCTGAACCCTTTTTTGAATTTGGTGGCTACGCAGGGACTTGAACCCCGGACCCCAGCATTATGAATGCTATGCTCTAACCAACTGAGCTACGTAGCCAAGTGGCGCGCATTATTCGCGTCGCGTGGGTGCGTGTCAACCCTGAGCAGTGCTTTTTCTGCCTGCTTTTTCAAACGCTTATGGCGGGTGAACAGAACGCCGAGCGCGCTTCTAGGCTGGTGCTGGCAGGTGTGCGTCAGGTCACGCCAGGCTATACGTCGGGGTGTGTGGCCATCGGCCTTGGTGGGTTGCCTGTGTTAGGCTGCGCCTCTTTTTTCCAGACCGTAGTCGCCAGGAGATTCCATGCGTGTGATTCGTTTGTTTGCTGCCGCGACCCTCGGTCTGCTCGGCTCCGTTGCTCTGGCTGCAGATGCTGACAAGGCGATTCGTGATGCGTTGCAGGCGATCCAGCCGAATATGCCTATCGAAGCCATTTCCGAAAGCCCGATGCCCGGCGTCTATCAGGTGCAGGTCAAGGGCGGGCGTCAGCTCTATGCCAGTGCCGATGGCCAGTTCGTGATCCAGGGCTATATGTTCCAGTTCAAGGATGGCCAGGCGATCAACCTGACTGACGAAGCCCAAAGCCGTGCTGTAGCGCAGACCATCGCCGCGGTACCGACCAGCGAGATGGTGGTTTTCGCGCCGAAGAATCCCAAGACCCATATCACCGTGTTCACCGACACGGACTGCGTTTATTGCCAGAAGCTGCACAGCGAAGTGCCGGAACTCAATCGTCTGGGTGTCGAGGTGCGTTATATGGCATTTCCGCGTCAGGGAATGATGAGCCACGGCGCGAGCACACTTAGCAGCGTCTGGTGTTCGAAGGATCAGCAGGCGGCGATGAACAAGGCCAAGGCGCGTGAAGAGGTGCCGGTCGTTACCTGTGACAGTCCAGTTGCCAAGCAATACGAGCTGGGCCAGATGATCGGTGTGCAGGGCACCCCTGCGATCATCCTCGCCGACGGCCAGATCATTCCCGGTTATCAGCCGGCGCCGCAGTTGGCGGAACTTGCGCTGCAGGCCAAGTAATATCGCGGGCGCCTTCTGCGGTGCCCGACTGAACTGTCTCGCTCCTCGCGGTCAATGTCTGAAGACATGCGAGGGGCGATCGTGAAACTCGAAGGTTCCTGCCATTGCAAGGCCGTACGATTCTCGCTGGAGTCGACCGAGCCTTATCCTTTTATGCGCTGCTACTGCTCCATCTGTCGCAAGACGGCAGGGGGCGGCGGCTATTCGATCAACCTCGGCGGTGACTACCGCACACTGACGGTCGTAGGGCGAGAGCATCTGAGCGTTTACCGCGCCCGTATGGTTAACCCGAAAACCGGGGCGGTCACCATCAGCGAAGGGCAGCGCCATTTCTGCAAACATTGCGGCAGTGCGCTCTGGCTCTGGGACCCCAGCTGGCCGGATCTGGTCCACCCTCACGCTTCGGCTATCGATACCGATCTGCCGGTGCCGCCCGAACATACGCATCTGATGCTCGACTCCAAGGCAAGTTGGGTCGAGCCGCAGGTTCAGGATGGCGACAAATGCTTCGCTGAATATCCGGATGAGTCCCTAGCGCAGTGGCATCAGCGCCTGGGCTTGGGCGGGGCGCAAAGCTAAGTCCGGGTCGGACTTGTTCGGCCTTTATATGGTGACTGTGGCCGAATGACTTCCGCCTACAATTCGTCTCTCCGGGGGCGAAACAGTGGCCGCCATAGGCCCAGCCGATTTGACTAAATCTTGTGCGCTTCGTAATGTGCGACTCTTTTGTTCGGCCGCTGCGTAGGGCCGTTCGCAGGTATGGGGAGTGCAGCTTGAAACCGGTGAAAGTTGGCATCTGTGGGCTGGGTACCGTCGGTGGCGGAACCTTCAATGTGCTGCAACGCAATGCCGAGGAGATTGCCCGTCGCATCGGGCGTGGTATCGAAGTCGTGCAGATCGCGACTCGTCAACCTAACCCACGTTGCGACACCGGTAGCATCACCATCACCGACGACGTTTTCGCCGTTGTCAGCAATCCCGAGATCGATATTGTCGTCGAGCTGATCGGTGGCTATACCCTGGCCTTGGAGCTGGTGCTCAAGGCCATCGAGAACGGCAAGCATGTGGTCACCGCCAACAAGGCGCTGATCGCCGTGCACGGCAACGAAATCTTCGCCCGGGCCCGTGAGAAGGGCGTCATCGTCGCCTTCGAAGCCTCGGTTGCAGGCGGTATTCCGGTGATCAAGGCCATCCGCGAAGGTCTGGCGGGCAACCGTATCAACTGGCTGGCCGGCATCATCAACGGCACTGGCAACTTCATCCTGACCGAGATGCGCGAGAAGGGTCGCACCTTTGAGGATGTGCTCAAGGAAGCCCAGGAGCTGGGTTATGCCGAGGCCGATCCGACCTTTGACGTCGAAGGTATCGATGCCGCGCACAAGCTGACCATTCTTGCGTCCATTGCTTTCGGCATTCCGCTGCAGTTCGACAAGGCCTACACCGAGGGCATTTCCCAACTGACCACGGCGGATGTGAACTACGCCGAGGCACTGGGTTATCGCATCAAGCATCTGGGTGTGGCGCGCCGCACCGATGCGGGTATCGAGCTGCGTGTGCATCCGACGCTGATTCCGTCCGATCGCCTGATCGCCAACGTCAACGGCGTGATGAACGCGGTGATGGTCAACGGCGATGCCGTGGGCAGCACACTTTATTACGGTGCCGGCGCCGGCATGGAGCCAACCGCTTCGGCGGTAGTCGCCGATCTGGTGGACGTGGCGCGTTCACTGAGTGCCGACCCGAGCAACCATGTGCCGCCTCTGGCGTTCCAGCCCGACGCGCTGTCAGCTCATCCGATCCTGCCGGTCAGCGACTGCGAGAGCGCCTATTATCTGCGCATCCAGGCCAAGGATCACCCTGGCGTGCTGGCCCAGGTCGCGACCATTCTTTCCCAGCATGGCATCAACATAGAGTCGATCATGCAGAAGGAAGCCGAGGAGCATGACGGCCTGGTGCCGGTCATTCTGGTCACCCATCGTGTGGTGGAGCAGCGTATCGACAACGCCATCTCCGCGCTGGAAACCCTGGATGATGTGGTCGGCAAGGTCGTGCGGATTCGTGTGGAACAGCTGAATTAACTCAGAGCCGGAAGCTGGGCGAATCGCTCGGCTTGCGGCTCAAACCGAAGGTTTGAACAAATGCGCTATATCAGCACCCGTGGCCAGGCACCGGCCCTGAATTTCGAAGATGTGCTGCTGGCTGGCCTGGCCAGCGACGGCGGCCTGTATGTGCCGGAAAACCTGCCGCGCTTCACCGTCGAGGAAATCGCCTCCTGGGCCGGCCTGCCGTATCACGAGCTGGCCTTCAAGGTTATGCGCCCCTTCGTGGCCGGCAGCATTCCTGATGCCGATTTCAAACAGATTCTCGAAGAAACCTATTCTTCATCAGGGCAGGGCGTGTTCGCCCATAGCGCGGTCGCGCCCCTGCGTCAGCTGGACGGCAACGAGTGGGTGATGGAGCTGTTCCACGGGCCGACCCTGGCGTTCAAGGATTTTGCTCTGCAACTGCTCGGCCGCCTGCTCGACTACGTGCTGGCCAAGCGCGGCGAGCGTGTGGTGATCATCGGTGCAACCTCGGGTGACACCGGCTCGGCGGCCATCGAAGGTTGCCGCCGTTGCGACAACGTCGATATCTTTATCCTGCATCCGCACCAGCGCGTGTCCGAGGTGCAGCGTCGCCAGATGACCACCATCTTTGGCGACAACATCCATAACATCGCCATCGAAGGCAACTTCGACGACTGCCAGGAGATGGTCAAGGACAGTTTCGCTGACCAAGACTTCCTCAAAGGCACTCGCCTGGTGGCGGTGAATTCGATCAACTGGGCACGGATCATGGCTCAGATCGTTTACTACTTCCATGCGGCGCTGCAACTGGGCGGCCCGGCGCGTTCCGTGGCGTTCTCTGTGCCGACCGGCAACTTCGGCGACATCTTCGCCGGTTATCTCGCGCGCAACATGGGCCTGCCGATCAGCCAGCTGGTGGTCGCGACCAACCGCAACGACATCCTGCACCGCTTCATGTCCGGCAACCGCTATGACAAGGACACCCTGCATCCGTCGCTGTCACCGTCCATGGACATCATGGTTTCTTCCAACTTCGAGCGCCTGCTGTTCGACCTGCACGGCCGTAACGGTGCGGCTGTGGCCGAGCTGATGAGTTCCTTCAAGGCCAGCGGCAAGCTGTCGATCGAGGAAGAACGCTGGACCGAAGCGCGCAAGCTGTTCGATTCCTTGGCTGTGGACGACGAGCAGACCTGCAAGACCATCGCCGATGTATTCAAGGCCACCGGCGAGGTGCTCGATCCGCATACCGCCATTGGTGTTTATGCGGCGCGTGAATGCCGCCGCAGCCTTTCCACGCCCATGGTGACTCTGGGTACAGCACACCCGGTGAAATTCCCCGAGGCTGTGGAGAAGGCAGGCGTTGGCAGGGCCCTGGAGTTACCTGCGCACTTAGCAGATCTGTTCGAGCGTCCTGAGCGTTGCACCGTGCTGGCGAATGACCTCAAGGCCGTACAGGCCTTTGTCAGCGAGCATGGGAATCGCGGCAAGCCGCTGTAAGCGACCCTGAATGCAAAAAGGCCAGTCAAGTGACTGGCCTTTTTGTTTGTGCCGCATATTTGGTTGGATCAACGATTCATCGAGCAGCGCCACGGTAGATGTAAGCGGCATCCACAGGTTGCTGCGTGCCGCTTTACTCGTCGAACTCTTCCCAGCCGCCCATTTCCTTCCAGCGGTTGACGATGCCGCAGAACAGCTCGGCGGTTTTTTCGGTGTCGTAGCGGGCCGAGTGGGCTTCGCGACCGTCGAAATCGATACCCGCGGCCTGGCAGGCCTTGGCCAATACGGTCTGGCCGTAGGCGAGGCCGGCGAGGGTGGCCGTATCGAAGCTGGAGAAAGGGTGGAAGGGGTTGCGCTTGATGTCGCAACGGGCAATTGCCGCGTTCAAGAAGCCCAGGTCGAAACTGCTGTTGTGGCCGACCAGAATGGCGCGCTTGCAACCTGCCGATTTCACCGCCTTACGTACGCTGCGCAGTATCTCGCCCATGGCATGGGATTCGGCAACAGCCATGCGCAGCGGGTGGTCCAGCTTGATTCCGGTGAACTCCAGCGCGGCGGCTTCGATATTCGCGCCGGCGAAGGGCTCGACCCGGAAGAACATCGTTTCCTGTGGATAGAGCAGGCCCTGCTCGTCCATGCCGATGGTTACCGCGGCGATTTCCAGCAGGGCATCTGTAGCGCAGTTGAAACCGCCGCACTCGACGTCGACCACTACCGGCAGGAAGCCACGAAAGCGGCGCGCCATGGGCGAGCGGGGCTTTCCTGGGAGGTTGTTGTCCTGATCGTCGTCGAACGAATCCTCGCTCATGCGTTTGCCTCCAGTCGCCATTGCAGGGTTTCGCCGGCGCGCAGAGGCACCAGATTGTGTTCGCCGAAGGGCAGGTAGCTGGGCACGCTCCAGGGTTCGCGTACCAGGGTGATCTGCTCGGTGTTGCGAGGTAGACCGTAGAAGTCTGCGCCGAAGTGGCTGGCGAAGGCTTCCAGGCGATCCAGCGCATTACGCTGCTCGAAGGCTTCCGCATAAAGCTCGATGGCGGCAAAGGCGGTGTAGCAGCCGGCGCAACCGCAGGCGCTTTCCTTGGCGTGCTGGGCATGGGGCGCCGAGTCGGTGCCGAGGAAGAAGCTCGGGTTGCCACTGGTAGCAGCGTCGAGCAGTGCTTCCTGGTGGACGTTGCGCTTGAGGATCGGCAGGCAGAAGAAATGCGGGCGAATGCCGCCAACCAGCATGTGGTTGCGGTTGTAGAGCAGATGGTGCGCGGTGATGGTTGCGCCGACGTTGCTGGCCGAAGCCTCGACGAATTGCACAGCGTCACGGGTAGTGATGTGCTCGAAAACCACTTTCAGTGTCGGGAAGCGCTCGGTGATCCGGCTCAGCTGTTCGTCGATGAAGTATTTTTCGCGATCGAAGATATCGATCTCCGCGCGGGTCACCTCGCCATGTATCAGCAGCGGCAGGCCAGCCTCGGCCATGGTTTCCAGCACTGAGAAGATGTTCTCAATCTTCGTCACACCGGAGGCCGAGTTGGTGGTGGCGCCGGCTGGATAGAGCTTGGCTGCGTAAACCAGGCCGCTGTCCTTGGCGGCGCGAATTTCGTCGGGCTGTGTACAGTCGGTCAGGTAAAGCACCATCAGCGGCTCGAAGGCATTGCCTGCGGGGCGAGCAGAGATGATCCGCTGGCGATACTCGTTCGCTTCGGCGGCATTGCGCACCGGCGGCACCAGGTTCGGCATGACGATTGCGCGGGCGAACTGGCGCGCGGCATCTGCCACGGTGTTCGCCAGCGTCGCACCATCGCGCAGGTGGATATGCCAGTCGTCTGGACGAAGTAGGGTAATGCGATCGGACATGCGGGTTTCCAAGCGGATCAAACGTGCGCGAATGCTACCGGAAAATGCGCCAGCCTGCTTCTGCGCTCATGCCGTTAAGGCAGCGATAAGCCGCCGCTAATAGGGCAGCGAAGGAGCTCCGGCGTGTTCGGCGCAGAGGTCGAAGTCACTGCGCGGGACAAGCAGTTTTCGTATCGCGAGCCCATTGTCGTGCGGTTTCGGCGATGCTATCGGCCAGCGTGCTGATTGCCCGCTGGTGCGCCAGTACCAAGCTGTCCACCTGGTTGTCGGCCTGCTCATGGACCACGCTGGCGCAGGTCAGCGCACGTTGTTCCTGATCGCGCCCGCTGATTTCCAGGCTCCAGACTACGTCCAGCGCAGCGTGGTAACCGGGTAGCGAATCGAAGCGCCGCACGTCGGTACGTAAGCTAAGCAGTGGTTTGTCTGTGCGGCCCGGTAGCCCGGCCAGATCGCGTACGCCAAGACGCTGTTCCAGTTCGATTGCCAAGGCGTCATGAAACTCATCGGCTGGCGGCGAGGCCCAGAGTGCGGTATCCAGAATCGCCAGGCGGCCGTCGCTCTGGCGCACCACCAGGCTGGGTTGATCGACCTGTACCGGAATGCGCACTGGCAGCACCTGCAGCTGGAAATCCACCGGCCTGACAGTTGTGGTCGGAGCTTTCGGCTGGGTGGCGATCAGGGTGTGGTAACTGGTGGGCATTGAGCTGCAGGCGCTCAGGATGAGCGCGCCGCAACACATCAGCAGAGAATGGCGCAGGGTCATGGCTGGAGCTCCGGGTTCAGTTCGCGTGAGGTGGCTTGGCCCTTGTAGTTCGCTGGTGTTTCAGCGCCGGCGCGGCCTCTAATCAGCGACTCTGGATGACGGCTGAGGTAGTCCGACAGTGTTCGCACGGAGCGTACCGCACGCTGCACTTCCTCCAGGGTATCGCCCAGTTGCCGTCGCTGCGGCGAATCTGCGGCGAGCGCCTGGTTGGCGTTCTGCAGGGTTTGTTCCGATTGCTCCAGGGTCTTCTGCAGCTGTGGCAGGACATCGCCGTTGACCTGTTTCAGCGTCTGGCGCAGCTCGCCAAGGCTGCCATTGAGGTTATCGGCCAGCGATTCGATGGGCAGTTTGCTGAGCTTGTCGACCATGGCTTGTAGTTGCTCCTGCAGCTTGTCGAAGCTACCGGCAATGGTCGGGATGCTTAATGGGCGGGCATCCGGGTCATAAGCTACCTTCGGTGCTTTCGGGTTGAAGTCCAGCGATATGTATAGCTGGCCAGTCAGCAGATTGCCGGTTCGTGCCTGCGCACGCAGGCCGTGGTCGACGAACATTCGCATGAGCTGGGCGGTATGTTCTTCGGTATTGCCGCCCAAGGCCTGGGACAGCTTGTCATGTGCAGCACCAAGGCGACTGGGATAAATCAGTGCACCGACGATCGCGGGGAATGTCTGGCGCTCTTCGTCGTAGTCGAGATTAACCGAAACCACGCGGCCGACAGGTACGCCGAGAAATTCCACTGGCGCATCGACGCTCAACCCGCGCAGCGTCTGATCGAAGCGCATCTGTACATAGCGGGCTGGCCCGTCGGCTGGCGCCATTGCCTCGCGCATATCGCTAAACAGGGTGTATTCACTGTCCGGCGCGGCCAATTTGGCGTTGGGGCTGTAGTTCGGCGCACGGAAGGCGATGCCTCCGGCGAGTATGGTCGAGAGTGATTCGGTATTGACCCGCAGGCCATCGGCGGCAATGGAAATATCAACGCCGCTGGCGTTCCAGAAGCGTGTGTCGTCAGTGACGAAGCCGTCGTAGGGAGCATTTACGAATACCTGAACCCGAACGCCCTTGCCATCTTCAGCCAGGCCGAACGAGATCACCTGGCCGACCTGAATGCGGCGAAAGTACAGCGGCGAACCGATACCGAGCGAGCCCAGGTCATCGGTGAACAGGGTGAACTGCTTGCCTTCGGCGCCGAAGGTCACCGGCGGCGGCGCTTCCAGGCCAACGAATTCACGGCGGGTTTCTTCGGCCCGGCCGGCGTCTGCTCCGATGAAGGCACCGGAAAGCAGGGTGTCGACGCCGGTTACGCCGCTGGCGCCGATGCGTGGCCTGACGACCCAAAACTTGGTGTCTTCGCGGGTAAAGGGCTCGGCGTGCTGGTCCAGCGCGACCGTGGCGACCACGCGGGTGTGATCCTCACTGAGATTGATCGCGGTGACCTGGCCGATGACCACGTTCTTGTACTTGACCTGGGTCTTGTTGGCTTCGAGCCCTTCAGCCGTCTCGAAGCTCACGGTGATCTGCGGGCCGGCCGAAAGCCAGTTCTGCATAACCATGGAAAAGCCCACCAGCGCGGCGGCAATGGGCACCAGCCAGACCAGCGAGACGCGTGCCTTTCGTTGCCTGATTTCAGCTGTGCCGGCTGTTGATTCAGTGTTTGGGAATTTATCTGACATCGTCTTTCTCTGCGTCCCAGATCAATCGCGGATCGAAGCTTATTGAGGCCAGCATGGTCAGTACGACGACCAGGCCGAAGAACAGGATTCCCAGGCGTGGCTCGATGGTGCTCAGTGCCCGGAACTGCACCAGCGCCGCGACCAGCGCGACCACCAGCACGTCGAGCATCGACCAGTAGCCGATGATTTCGATGAAACGGTACAGCCGGGCGCGCTCGCGCATGGCCCAGCGGCTACGGCGCTGGGTGCTAATCAACAGCATGCCGAGCACGAAGAACTTCATGCACGGCACGCCGACGCTGGCGATGAAAATCAGCAGCGCGATGTCCCAGGAGCCGCCTTTCCAGAACTCGATCACGCCGCTGAGAATGGTGTTTTCACTGCCGTTGCCGAACATGTCGGTGTACATCACCGGCAGTATATTGGCTGGCACATAGAAGATGAGTGCGGCGACCAGCAGCGCCCAAGTGCGCGTCAGGCTGTTCGGTTTGCGCGAGTGAAGCGGCGCTTCGCAGCGTGGGCAATCGTGTTCAGCCAAACGACATGCCAGGCCGCAGTCGTGGCACAGTTGCAGGCCCAGTTCGGAGGCGTAGGGCGGTTGCGTCATCGTGCCGTCACGCCCAGTTCGTCCCACAGGCTACGGACATCGCGGCCAGCGATCAGCAGGATCAGGATTGTTAGGATCGCCATGGCCCAGAGACCGATGCCTGGATGCACATCGAGCATGCCTGCAAGCTTGATGATGGCGACGAAGATACCCAGCAGGCAGACCTCCAGCATGCTCCATGGGCGCAGATGCTCCAGCGCCCGCATGCAAGCGCGAAAGCCCGGCGCGACCCGGCCACTGCGTGCATGCACCAGTACCCAGGCCAGCAGGATTATCTGCAGGCCCGGCGCGAAGATGATGCTCAGGCCGGCAACTAGTGCAATGGGGGTGATTTGCCCTTGGGCGAGCGCTTCGACGGTTCCCCACAGGGTCGCTTCGTTGCTCAGGCCCTGCAGGCCGATCTGCATGATGGGGAACGCATTGGCGAACAGGAACAGGATTGCAGCAGCCAGGGTGAGTGCCAGCAACTGATCGACGTTCAGCTTCCGGGCTTTGTCCAGCAAGGCGCCGCAACGCACACAATGGGCCGCCTGATGGTGTGTCAGTACGGGGCGCTGGTACACCGAGTCGCAATGTTCACAGATGATCAGCCGCCGCGCCTCAAGAGTGTCTGGCGTGGTGGTCCGGTCAGCTGTGTCGGCTGCCGGTTGTAGCGACGTGCTACCTAGATTCAAAGCATTCACTCGATGGGGAGAATCGACATAAACGACACACTGTCCTTTATCCGAAACTGGTGTGTGGTTCACTTTCAAAGCCTACCTGCTGGCCATCCCGTTGTTCCAGCCAGTGAAGTTTGCCTGATTCGCTGAGCCGTACCTCATAAGAGTTTGCGTGAATGCTGCTATCGAGGGCTTTTTCGGTCGCCAGCGTCATGTCCGGACTTTCGAATGCCATGCATTCAATGCGCTAGCCGGAGCCTGGTGCCGGGCCAGCTGCAACCGTTGACCTCAAGTTTTTGAGGCCTGGACCGATACCTATGAAACTGCTTTATCACTGGAGCCCGCCGTGCGCCTGCGCCCTCTTATTCTGGCTTGCCTTCTGGCCTCGCCGGCCAATGCCCTGACTTTCCAGACGCGTCTGGAGAGGGTGCAGTGGCATGTCGAAGGGGACCAGTTCGAGTGCCGACTGGTGCAGCCCGTCGCCGGTTTCGGCCGTGGCGAGTTCGTGCGACGTGCCGGCGAGGAGCCGATCTTCCGCCTGAATTCGCCGGATCGTTGGCTGGGAGCCGGTTCGGCAACACTGCTGGCCGCCGCCGCACCTTGGCAACCGGCTCGCAGCGATATCAACCTGGGCGTGGTTACCGTGGGCGAGGGGGATATCCCTTTCAACAGCTCGCATCTGCAGGCCGGACGTCTGCTAAGTGGCCTGCTTGATGGCCGCAGTCCGGTGGTGCGTCACCGTACCCTGCACGGCGGTGAAGCGCTGGAGGTGCGTCTGTTGCCGGCTCGTTTCGGCAAGGCTTATGAAGATTTCCGTAGCTGCACGGCGAAGCTGTTGCCGGTGAATTTCGACCAGATCCGCAGGTCGCAGATCGGCTTTCCCAGCAGCGATGTGGTGCTCGATGCGCTGGGTCAGGCCAAGCTCGATATCATCCTGCAATACCTGCGGGCCGACCCTTCGGTCAATCGCATCCAACTCGATGGTCATTCCGACAACAGCGGCAATCGTTTGTCCAACCGCGACCTTTCACGGCGGCGTGCTCTGGCCGTGGAGGAATACCTGCTGGCCAACGGCGTACCGAAGGAGCAGATCACTCTGCGCTTCCATGGCGAACGCTACCCGCTGGTGCCTAACCGAGATCCGGCTAGCCGCGCCAAAAATCGGCGGGTAGGACTGAGCCTTTATCGTGAGCCAGCCAGCACCACGGCCGCCGTCGAGCGTGTCGATTCGTCTACCTGAGACGGGTTCCGGGCCTGACAAGGGCCGTGCCTCTGTAAAACAAGCGTCGCGACCAGTAGAATTACCGGCTTTCCCGTACTACCCGTGGAGCTGATGGCATGTCGGACGTTAAGAAGGTGGTTCTGGCCTATTCCGGTGGCCTGGATACCTCGGTGATTCTCAAGTGGCTGCAAGACACCTACAACTGTGAAGTGGTGACCTTCACCGCTGACCTCGGTCAGGGCGAAGAGGTCGAGCCGGCCCGCGCCAAGGCCCAGGCCATGGGTGTAAAGGAAATCTACATCGACGACCTGCGCGAAGAATTCGTTCGCGACTTCGTGTTCCCGATGTTCCGCGCCAACACCGTCTACGAAGGCGAATACCTGCTGGGCACCTCCATCGCCCGTCCGCTGATCGCTAAGCGCCTGATCGAGATCGCCAACGAAACCGGCGCCGACGCCATTTCCCACGGCGCGACCGGCAAGGGTAACGACCAGGTGCGTTTCGAGCTGGGTGCCTACGCGCTCAAGCCGGGCGTCAAGGTCATCGCTCCCTGGCGTGAGTGGGACCTGCTGTCCCGCGAGAAGCTGATGGACTACGCCGAAAAGCACGCCATCCCGATCGAGCGCCACGGCAAGAAAAAATCGCCGTACTCCATGGATGCCAACCTGCTGCACATCTCCTATGAAGGCGGCGTGCTGGAAGACACCTGGACTGAGCACGAAGAAGACATGTGGCGCTGGACCAAGTCCCCCGAAGCCGCGCCGGATACTCCGACCTACATCGAGCTGACCTACCGCAACGGCGACATCGTCGCCATCGACGGCAAGGAGCTGAGCCCGGCTACCGTGCTGGCCGAGCTGAACCGCATCGGTGGCGAGAATGGCATCGGTCGCCTGGATATCGTGGAAAACCGCTACGTGGGCATGAAGTCCCGCGGCTGCTACGAAACCCCCGGCGGCACCATCATGCTCAAGGCCCACCGCGCCATCGAGTCCATCACCCTGGACCGCGAAGTCGCTCACCTGAAAGACGAGCTGATGCCCAAGTACGCCAGCCTGATCTACAACGGCTACTGGTGGAGCCCGGAGCGTCTGATGCTGCAGCAGATGATCGATGCTTCCCAGGCAACAGTGAACGGCGTAGTCCGCCTGAAGCTGTACAAGGGCAACATCATCATCGCCGGTCGCAAGTCCGATGAGTCCCTGTTCGACGCCAATATCGCCACCTTCGAGGATGATGCCGGCGCCTACGACCAGGCCGATGCTGCAGGCTTCATCAAGCTCAACGCCCTACGCCTGCGCATTGCTGCCGGCAAGGGTCGCAGCCCGCTGTAAGTTTTGCCGGCCTCCGCCGCAATGGTGGAGGCCGGTATGCTGCTCCCTTCACAATTCCTGGCTTTCAACCTCGTCCGTTCTATCGTTCGGCTGTCACGCAGCGATGGCGAAATGATACTGTTCGCCGCCGAATCAGGAAGCCAGCCAGGAGGGTGAAGTGCAAGGGATCAAGGTTGTATCAATAGCGGCGTTCGCCGCGTTTTTGCTGTTGTCTGCAGGTTGTGCCACTGAGAGCTCGCGCTCCTTGGCCGTCGTGCAGGTGCAAAGTGCCAATACCTACTATGCAGGCGTGCGCACGCCGATTTCGGTGGGCAAGTTCGACAATCGCTCCAGCTATTTGCGTGGGATTTTCTCGGATGGCGTCGACCGCCTTGGCGGGCAGGCCAAGACCATTCTGATCACCCATCTGCAGCAGTCCAATCGCTTTAGCGTGCTCGATCGCGACAACCTTGCCGAGCTGCGGCAGGAAGCTGGTTTCAACAAGAAAGCGCAGAAAATCGCAGGCGCCGATTATGTCGTGACAGGTGATGTCAGTGAGTTTGGACGCAAGGAGGTGGGTGATCACCAGCTGTTCGGCATTCTCGGTCGCGGCAAGAAACAGATCGCATATGCCAAGGTCAGCCTGAACATCGTCAACAGCGCTACATCCGAGGTGGTGTATTCCACTCAGGGCGCTGGTGAATATGAGCTGTCCAACCGCGAAATTATCGGCTTCGGCGGCACGGCCAGCTATGACTCGACACTCAATGGCAAGGTGCTTGACCTGGCCATGCGTGAGGCTGTGCAGCATCTGGTAGTTGCCGTTGACCAGGGCATTTGGAAGCCCTGAGGTTTTTAACCTTTTCTTGCAAGGAGCCGGAAATGAAGATTCCAGCCGCTAAACGAGGCGTGCAATTGTGCGTTGCTGCGCTTGCTGTCGCCCTGGCCCAGGGCTGCAGCAGCAACCGACCGCAGCCGCTGTATCAGTGGGAAGGCTATCAGCCTCAGGTCTACGCCTATCTGAAGGGCGAAGGCAGTTTTGAAGAGCAGATAGCAGCCCTGGAAAAAGGTCTGCAAGTTATCCGCAGTCGCGGCAATACGCCTCCGCCTGGCTATCACGCCCATCTGGGGCTGCTTTATGCGCAAATCGGCCAGGGAGACCAGGTCGTGCAGCAATTCCGCAGCGAAGAAGCCCTGTTTCCTGAGTCCGCGCTCTATATGGCTTTTCTACTGAAACAGCAGGGTCTTCAGGAGGCTGGCCAATGAAATCTCTACTGCGAATGTGTGCCTTGTTAGCGACAGTTGTGTTGGCCAGCGGCTGCGCCACTTCTCCACCACCTGCGCACGACTACACGGCATTTCGAGAAAGCCGTCCTGCGTCGATTCTGGTGCTGCCGCCGCTTAATGAAACACCGGAAATCAACGCGACTGCCGGCATGCTTGCGCAGATGTCCGCGCCGCTGGCCGAATCGGGTTACTACGTAATGCCTGTGGCGCTGGTGAGTGAGACGTTCCGTCAGAATGGTCTGGACAATGCTGCGGATATTCAGCAGGTGTCGCCCGCGAGGTTGCGCGAGATATTCGGCGCAGACGCCGCGCTCTATACCACGGTAGTGCAATATGGTTCTCGCTATACGGTGATCGACAGCAGCGTGCATGTCGAAGCCAAAGCAAGGCTCGTGGACCTGCGTACTGGCGCGCTATTGTGGAGTGGCTCGGCAGTAGCCGTCAGTCAAAACAACAACAATAGTGGCGGTCTGATTGGCATGCTGGTCAGTGCTGCGATCAATCAGGTGCTTAATACCCTGACCGATGCGACCTATCCCATTGCCGGGGTTGCCAGTTATCGATTGCTGTCAGCGGGACAAACCAATGGGCTGTTGCATGGACCGCGCTCGCCACTTTATGAACATCAGTAAATAGCTGGCAAGGCGGAGCTGCAGTAGTCGCTCTGGTAAACTCCTGCTGAACCGAGAACCCCGACCCAGGTTGGGGTTTTTCCATTTACCGTTCGTTGAGGGGAACGCAATGAGGCTACTTCACACCATGCTCCGCGTCGGCGATATGGAGAAATCCATCGCCTTCTACACCGAAGTGCTGGGCATGACCCTGCTGCGCCGCAAGGACTATCCGGACGGCAAATTCACTCTGGCGTTCGTCGGCTACGGTGACGAGGCACACAACAGCGTGATCGAGCTGACTCACAACTGGGGTGTCGACAGCTACGAGCTGGGCAATGGCTACGGGCACATTGCCCTGGAGGTTGAGGACGTCTACAAGGCTTGCGAGGACATCCGCAGTCGTGGCGGCAAGATCACCCGTGAGCCGGGGCCGATGATGCATGGCAGCAGCATCCTGGCTTTCGTCGAAGATCCGGATGGCTACAAGATAGAGCTGTTGTCGCCAAACCGCGGGGACTGAAGCTGGCCGTTGAAGAGCTGCCTGCGTTGGCAATACTGCGTCAAAAACAGCTTCAGAAAGCCGCTTTCGGTTAAAGCGCTTTAGCGCGGCCCGGAAGGCGAACGAAATGAGTAATGCTCATTTAGGACATCTAAGCTCGTATGTGAGCCCAGTCCGTTCTTCAGCTGTTTGTCCTCTTACCTGCCTCGCCTACGTTCTTAGAACGGCCTGACAGAACGAAAAAGCCCCGGACTCGGGGCTTTTTCGTTAGAGATCGAAGTCGAACTCATTGAGTTGCTTGCGCAGCCTGCGTTCTTCGAGCAGGTTGTCGATGATGCGGCGCTTGGTCAGGTTGGTCTTGGCGACTTCAATCGGAGCTTCTGCGGTATCGTCTTCGTCCTCACCAACGAAGTCGTCTTCAATCTCAATATCTTCTTTCTCGGACACTTGTTTTCACTCCACGGCTAAGGCGCGTTGATGGCGCACCTTATAGCGACAAAAAACAAGGTCGTAAAAAAGATTTTTTCAATCGATCGATAGCTTTTTCCTTTAAAACCTAATCGTCGGAAGTCTTGTGCTTGTATTCGCACAGATCCTCGATGCGGCAGCTGCCACATTGTGGGCGGCGGGCCTTGCAGACATAGCGTCCATGCAGGATCAGCCAATGGTGGGCGTCCAGCAGGTAATCCTTAGGTACGAAGCGCAGCAGCTTACGCTCGACTTCCAGCACATTCTTGCCAGGCGCGATATTGGTGCGGTTGGCGACGCGGAAGATATGCGTATCCACCGCCATGGTGAACTGCCGAAACGCTGTGTTGAGCACCACATTGGCGGTCTTACGGCCGACGCCAGGCAAGGCTTCGAGGTCTTCGCGGTTGTCCGGGACCTGGCTGCCGTGCTTCTCGATAAGGATGCGGCAGGTCTCGATGACGTTTCTCGCCTTACCTCGGTACAGGCCGATGGTTTTGATGTACTCCGACAGCCCCTCTACGCCCAGCGCATAGATCGCCTCCGGCGTGTTGGCGACCGGGTAGAGCTTGGCCGTGGCCTTGTTGACGCCGACATCGGTGGCTTGCGCCGAGAGGATTACCGCAATCAGGAGCTCGAATGGGGTGCTGTAGGCCAGTTCCGTCTTGGGCTCGGGGTTGTCCTCGTGGAAGCGACGAAAGATCTCCCGGCGTTTTTCCGCATTCATGGTTACTCGATTACTCCGGTTACTCGTACTCGGCGACTCTGTACCGGAGCTTCCGGCTGCTGCACCTTGGCACGTTCGGCCAGGTGTTCATCGATGCGGTTTTTCAATGCGATCAGCAGGCCGAGCACGATGAAGGCGCCCGGCGGCAGGATCGCCAGCAGGAAGCCCTTGTAGTCACTGAATACTGTGATCTGCCAGTCCGCGGCGACGGGGCCGAACAGCAGGTGCATGTTGGCGAACAGCGTGCCGGTGCCGAACAGCTCGCGCAGGCTGCCCAGCACCAGCAGCACCAGTGCGAAGCCCATGCCCATGACGAAGCCGTCATAGCTTGCGACCAGCGGCTTTTGCTTAGCCGCGAAGCCGTCGGCACGGCCGAGGATCACGCAGTTGGTGGTGATCAGCGGGATGAATATGCCGAGAATCTGGAACAGCTCGTAGGTGTAGGCTTGCATCAATAGTTCGATGCAGGTGGTCAGCGCGGCGATGATCATCACAAAGGCTGGCAGACGCACGGCGGTGTTGACCACGCCACGCACCAGCGAAACGCCGAGGTTGGAGCAGGTCAGTACCAGCGCCGTGGCCAGGCCCAGTCCCAGGGCATTGACCGACGAGTTGCTGACTCCAAGCAGCGGGCAGAGGCCGAGGAGTTGAACCAGCGCTGGGTTGTTCTTCCATAGGCCGTTGAGGGTCAGTTCGCGGTAGCTGGGTGTGCTCATGGCTTGTCACCTGTCTGCTCGGGTTGCGGATCGGTGATCTGCATCTCGTCACGGGTCGCAGCGCTGCCAGCGCGGGAATGGCGGGTAGCTTCGTCGGGCTTGGTCAGTTCTTCGGTCGCCTGTCCCGACGCGGTGGTCTGGGTGGCGGCGCTAAACAGTTCTTCGCGATGGGCCTCGAAATATTGCAGCGCGCGATGCACTGCGGCCACGACCGCACGCGGTGTAATGGTGGCACCGGCGAACTGGTCAAAGTCGCCGCGATCCTTCTTCACGGCCCAGCCGCTGGTTTGTGGGGCATTCAGAGATTTACCGTCGAAACTGAGGATCCAGCGATCCTTGGCCAGCTCGATCTTATCACCCAAGCCGGGTGTTTCTCGGTGGCGGACCACCCGCACGCTAGCTATGCGACCGTCAGCCAGCACCCCGATCAGTAGATCAATGGCGCCACTGTAGCCGTCCGGTGCGACAGCCGGGAGGATCACTGCGCTTGGTTCGCCGTTGTTGCGTGCGATATAGGCCGGCGCGGGCCGTGTAATGCCGAGCAGCGGATGCTGGACTTCGATACTGCTGTCAAGCAATTGGTTGTCGTAACTGCCGCGGGGCAAAATCTCATGCAGGGCGCGCAGCTGCGCGGCTCGCTCGGCAGCCTCGATGCGCTCCGCGGTGAACTGTTGCAGCACTGTTACCGCGCCAACGGTGACTATGGCGAACAGACCCAGTACCACAGCATTCTTGAACATCGAGCGACTGAGTTCGGGGAGCATCATGTCATTCGCCCATTTTGAAGCCGCGCTCGGCCTTGCGATGGCCGTAGGTGCGCGGACGGGTGTAGTAGTCGATTGTGGGTGCAGACAGGTTCATCAGCAGTACGGCGAATGCGACGCCGTCGGGATAGCCGCCCCAGGCACGAATCACGTAGACGAGAATGCCAACGCCAGCGCCGAAGATCAGGCGTCCCTGGTTACTGGTGGCGCTGCTGACCGGGTCAGTGACGATGAAGAAGGCACCGAGCATGGTGGCGCCGCTGAGCAGGTGAAACAGTGGCGAGCCGTTGCTGTCGGAGCCGGAACCGTTCCAGAACACCAAGCTCATCAGAGTCAGAGCAGCGAGCATGCCCACCGGGGCGTGCCAACTGAACAGGCGCTTGTGCAGCAGGAACAGGCCGCCAGCAAGAAATGCCAGGTTGACCACTTCCGAACCGATGCCACCGAAGTGCCCGAAGGCTGGGTTGGCCCAGAGTTCGTCCAGAGTCAGGCTCTTGTTCAGCTTCATTACGTCCAGCGCGGTGGCCTGGCTCCAGCCATCGGGCATTGAGGCGATACCGAGGATGTGCTGCAGACCGGCACCGAACCCAACGCCGTGGGGCACTGGCCAGGAAGTCATCTCCACCGGAAAGGAGATCAGTACCACGACATATCCGATCATCGCTGGGTTGAAGGGGTTCTGCCCAAGCCCGCCATAGAGCTGCTTGCCGAAGATGATGGCGCTACCGGTGGCGACCAGCGTCAGCCACCAGGGGGAGTAGGGCGGCAGGGCCAGGGCCAGCAACACGGCCGTAACCAGGGCACTGCCGTCACGTAGGAAGAACTGCACCGGACGTCGCCGAGCCTTGAGCATCAGTGCTTCGCAGCCCAGGGCGACGGCGCTGGCCCAGCACAGGTTGATCAGCGTGCCGGGGCCGTAGAGCCAGGTCAGGACAATGGTGCCCGGCAAGGTTGCGGCCAGCACCAGCAGCATGACCCGCTGGGTGCGGTTGCTGCCGGTGCTGTGCGGTGAAGTAATACGTGGCAGTGCCATTGGCGCTCCGGTGGAATGTGCTACGGGCTGCGCTATCAGGGCTTTACCCGGAAGTGGCGGCAGGCCGCTGAAAAAACTACCTGCGTTGGCAGGCTGCGTAAAAAGGCTCGGAATGCTCATTTAGGCCACTGAACTCCGCTTTCTCGCTCTTTTTTGCCTTGTCTTACTTGCCTCGCCTACATCTTTCAACGGCCTGCTAGAGCCGCTCCTTACGGATTAGTGTGTTCCTGCAGCTTGCGCTCGGCTTCATGCAGGCGCTGGCGGGCCGCTTCGATTGCGACGCTGTCGCCGTCGGCATCACGCTCCAGCTTGCGCAGGTCGGCGCGGGCGAAGGCCATCTCGGTCTTCAGTGCGCGTGCCTGCTCGTCAATTGGCCGCTTGTCTGTGCGAACCAGCTCTGGCTCGGGCTTGGCAGATTGTGCTTCTGCAGTATGCAGAGCCTCTTCGGCAGTGCTCAGAGCGTCCCGCAGCTTGGCAAGCTCGGCCTCGTCGGCGCCGGCCTTTTCGGCTTTCTTCAGCTCGGCGCGCTTCATCGCCAGTTCGATCTTGGCCTTCTTCAATGCTTCGTCGCCGGCTGCTTTCTTCGGTGCAGCCGTTGCGTTTCGCTGTGCGTCGGCGAGAGTTTGCTCGGCCACAGCCAGTTGAGCCTGCAGGCGCCTCAGTTCCGCTTGTTGCTCGTCGTCGCGTGTTTCCAACTTCTCCAGCTTGCGCAGTTGGGCACGGAGCATGGCAGCTTCAATCTTGGCTTTCTTTAGCGCTTCGTCATCGGTTGCTTTCTTCGGTGCGGCTGGTGCGCTTTGTTGCGCATCGGCCAGTGTCTGTTCGGCTTGGGCCAATTGGGTTTGCAGGCGCGTCAGTTCCGCTTGTTGCTCGTCATCGCGTGTATCCAGCTTTTCCAGTTTGCGCAGCTGGGCGCGGAGCATGGCGGCCTCGATCTTGGCTTTTTTCAGCGCTTCGTCATCGGCTGCTTTCTTCGGTGCGGCTGGTGCGCTTTGTTGCGCATCGGCCAGTGTCTGTTCGGCTTGGGCCAGTTGGGTTTGCAGGCGCGTCAGCTCGGCCTGTTGCTCGTCGTCGCGTATTTCCAGCTTCTCCAGCTTGCGTAGCTGGGCGCGAAGCATGGCAGCTTCGATCTTGGCTTTCTTTAGTGCTTCGTCATTGGCCGGAGCGGCGGCTTCGACAGCCGGTGCGGCGGCGTTGGCGGCATCCAGTGCCCGCTGCGCTTCACTGGCGGCGAGACGCAGTTCGGCGACCTGCGCCTCCAGTTCGGGGGTCGCGTTGGCGGCGAGCTGCTTCTCGGCTTTCTTCAATGCGACCTGGGCCATGCTGGCTTCGATCTTGAGTTTCTTCTGCTCTTCGGAAAGCCCTGCCTTCTGCCCCTGAACGCGAGCGACCGGGTCATCCTGGTTGGGCGTGGCGCTGGCTTGCGCCTGCTTGGCGCGTGCGGCACGTTCGGCACGGGCCTGGCGGTCGGCTTCTTTCTGCTCTTCGGCGCGGCGCAGGCGTTCCTGGCGCATTTCGAAGCGCTGGCGGGAGTGTTCTGCCTTCTGCTGCTTCTGTTCCAGGGCACGGATCTCGCCCTTGGCGGCGCGGTAGTACTGCACTAACGGAATGCTGGATGGGCAGACGTAGGCGCAGGCACCGCATTCGATGCAGTCGAACAGGTTGTAGGCCTTGAGCTGATCGTGCTCCTGACCCAAGGCGAAGAAATGCAACTGTTGGGGCAGCAGGCTGGCCGGACAGACCTCCGCGCATTCGCCGCAGCGAATGCAGGGCAGTGCCGGTGGTGGCGGTGGCAGCTCTTTCAAGGTGCTGGCCAGCAAGCAATTGGTGGTCTTGATCAGCGGCACATCCAGCGAGGGCAGGGTGAAGCCCATCATCGGGCCGCCCATGATCAGGCGGTTGAGCTTGGAGCTGTCGAGCCCGGCGAAAGCCAGCAATTCAGACACCGGCGTGCCGATCAGCGCTTCGACGTTCATCGGCTGTGCAAGCGCTTCACCGGTCAGGGTGGTGATGCGTGAGATTAGTGGCTTGCCCAGCAGTACCGCATCGTGGACCGCTACGCAGGTGCCGACGTTCTGGCAGAGCATGCCGATATCGGTGGGTAGACCGCCGCTTGGCACTTCCTCGCCAGTGAGAATCTGGATCAGCTGTTTTTCACCACCGGACGGGTACTTGGTGGGAAAGACCTTGAGTACGTAGGGTCGGTCGCCGATTGCAGCGCGCACGGCTTCAATAGCTTCGGGCTTGTTGTCCTCGATACCGATCAGCACACGCTGCGGCCTGATTAGGTGTTCAAGTATCTCTAAGCCGCTGACCAGTTCTGCCGCCTTTTCACGCATCAGCAGGTCATCGGCAGTGATGTAGGGCTCGCACTCGGTGCCGTTGATGATCAGTGTGTGAATTGTCTGGTTCGGTGGTGCAGTGAGCTTCACGGCAGTCGGAAAGCCCGCGCCGCCGAGACCGCTGATGCCGGCTTGGTGAATCAGGTCCAGCAATTGCTCGAGCGGCATCTGGCGATAGTCGGCATGCGGTTGCAGCTCGATCCACTGGTCACGACCATCGCTATCGATGACGATTGCGCTGCTCGACATGCCAGACGCGTGGGGGTAGGGCTGCGGACCGACGAAGCTGACAGTGCCCGAGGTTGGGGCATGCACCGGCGCGCTGACGAAGCCGCTGGCGTCGGCGATCAACTGGCCCTTGAGTACCTGCTCGCCGACAACGACGCAGGGTTCGGCGGGCGCGCCCAAATGCTGAGCAAGCGGCAGGATCAGTCGCGCAGGGAGCGGCATCTGCCGAACCGGTGTGCGGTTGGAGAGCTCCTTGCGCTCGGGCGGGTGAATGCCGCCGTGGATATCCCAGATGCTCAACGAAGTCATGCCGCTTGCTCCCGGTCACTGGCGATCAGCTGTCCCGGTGCCAAGGGCTGGTTCCATTTCCAGCTTTGCAGGTTGCTGCCCAGTTCGATCATGTCGATGCAGTCCACCGGGCAGGGCTCGACGCAGAGGTCGCAGCCGGTGCATTCAGAAACAATCACGGTGTGCATCTGCTTCGCCGCACCGACAATGGCGTCAACCGGGCAGGCCTGGATGCACTTGGTGCAGCCGATGCACTCAGCCTCGCGGATATAGGCGACACGCGGGGGCACTTCGCCCTCTACTGCATCCAGCGGCTCGGGCTCGACATCCAGCAAGTCGGCCAAGGCCTGAATGGTGGACTCGCCACCTGGGGGGCACTTATTGATCTTGTCGCCGCCGGCAATGGCCTCGGCGTAGGGCTTGCAGCCCGGATAGCCGCACTGTCCGCACTGTGTCTGCGGTAGCAGGGAGTTGATCTGCTCGGCAATCGGGTCGCCCTCGACGCGAAAGCGTACCGCGGCGAAACCCAGAATCGCTCCGCATACCAGACACAGCGCCAGCAGGGCAAGAACGGCAATCACCACCAGGCTCATAGCTTGATCAGCCCGGTGAAGCCCATGAACGCCAGTGACATCATGCCTGCGGTGATCATGCCGATGGCCGCACCTTGGAATGAGCGGGGAACGTCGGCGATGGCGATGCGCTCGCGCATGGCGGCGAACAGCACCAGTACTAGCGAGAAGCCCAGGCCGGCCGCAAAGCCGTTAGCGGTGGCGGTAATAAAGGTGAATTCCGATTTATTGGCATTGAGCAGGGCGACACCGAGCACGATACAGTTAGTGGTGATAAGCGGCAGGAAGATGCCCAGTACGCGATAGAGCAGGGGGCTGGTCTTGTTCACCACCATTTCAGTGAACTGCACCACCACGGCGATCACTAGGATGAAGCTGATAGTGCGGAGAAATTCCAGATCCAGCGGTTTAAGAACGTATTGCTGGAGCAGATAGCTGCACATCGCTGCCAATGTCAGCACGAAGGTCGTGGCCAGCGACAGGCCGATCGCGGTTTCGATCTTCTTCGAAACGCCCATGAACGGGCACAGCCCAAGAAACTGTACCAGCACGAAATTGTTGACCAAGATGGCACTAACCATGATCAGAGCGAGTTCGGTCATGCGGGTTCCTGTGGTGCTCTGTATGAGCCCGAGGCTAAAAGGGCGCCATTATCGGCAAGCGGTCGCGCCCATACAAGCCGCGACTGGCTGTCGCAGGTTGTGCCGGTCGTCTGTTGGCTGCTCATATATGCCTGGGCTATGGTCTGATGAAAAGCGCCGCAGACGATTGTCGCGGCTTCGTTTGCGGAGGTATCCGATGAATGCCAGAACCCTTTTTTCGTTGCTTGGCTTGGCCCTGAGCCTGGCGCTGCCGGTGCAGGCTGATACGCCGGGACGCGTCTGGGTTTATCAGCCGGACGGAAATAGCTATCGCATCGGCAGTGGTTCGTATCGGTACGATCCGCGCAGCCCTTACCCTCAGCACCGTCAGTATCAGCAAAATCTGCCACCGCGTTATCAGGGGCAGCTGCCGCCACAGTATTACGACCGGCATCGCAATTTTGATCGTCCGCAGCGCTGGAACAATGGGCGCCAGCCGAGTATCAATCACTCGCAGCGCTGGCAGCATGAACGGCGGTCAGGGAACTATAGTCGGGATCATGGTCCGCGGCAGGGCCGTGATTACCGGCCACCACAGCGTCGTGATTTCAATCCGCAGCGCGGTTATCGGCGCCACTGAGCCTCAGCGGTTTCTCCACTGTGGCTCGCGCTTTTCAAGAAAGGCATTGACGCCTTCCAGGGTGTCCTGAGCTTCAAACAGGCCGAGGAAGGCTTCACGCTCGGCGGCTCCCAGGGTGTCTGGGCCGCGACGGCGGACACTGTCTATCAGTGGTTTGATGGCGCGGACCGCCACCGGGCTTTGCCGAGCGACTCTTGAGGCAAGCAGCAACGCATGGCCGCGTGACTCGCCAGGCTCGACGACTTGTTCGATCAAGCCGATGCGCAATGCGGTTTCGCTGTCGAGACGTTCACCGCAGAGGATCATGCGCTTGGCCCAGCCTTCTCCCACCAGCCAGGCCAGCGCCTGAGTGCCGCCAGCGCAGGGCAGCAGGCCCACTGAAGCTTCTGGTAGGCCCAGCTGAGCCTGGCGTTCGGCAATGCGAATGTCGCAGGCCAGTGCACACTCCAGGCCACCTCCCAGGGCGAAGCCATTGATGGCCGCGATGGAAACGCCGCGAAAATCACGCAGAGCCTCGAAGGCTTCGCCGAAGCGACGCGCCATTTCCCGCGCCCGCAGCCGATCGCCGTCGGCGAAGAGCTTCAAGTCAGCGCCCGCACTGAAGAACTTCTCGCCCTGCCCGCAGATCACCAGTGCATAGATATCGTCGTCGTGATTGAGGTGCTCGATCAGCAGCTTCAGGCCGATCAGCGATTCCCTGTCCCAGGTATTAGCTGGGGGATGGTTGATGGTAATCAGCGCTGTATGGCCGTGTTTCTCGACGGTCAACTTGTGGGTCAGATCGAAGATGCCGGGCTTGTAGGGTTCGAGTGAGTTGCTCATGGATTTGATCCTCGCGGGTGGGTCAGGACTCTGCATGCAGAGTCCCTCGAGGCGCCGGGGTTGCAGTGACCCTGCAAAAACAGGGATGACCGGTCGACCATTCCGGTGGTGCTGTTATTGCAATTGCAGCGGCTGGTTGGCCGCGCGTCGCTCTTCCTGCCACTCAGCCAAAGTCGGCGCCGCCTCTTCGCCAGACAGGCGATGGACGATTTCGAAGTAATCCTGCCTGAATTTATCTTTCAGGACTTCCTCGCGCTGCTTCACCTTTACAGCGTAGACGGTCTGGATGCTCTGGTGATCGAAGGCGCGCCAGTACTGTTCATCCTTGAGCGAGGTAAAGCGATGTCCTTCGAGGGCAGCGATTAGTCGCTCGCTGTCCAGGCTCCTGGCGCGGGTTACCGCATCGGCCCACTGATTGACGATGGTGTAGGCGATGGCCGCCGAGCTTGAGGGGTGGGACTGATAGCGCTCACCGAAGCTCGTCACGAAGGCCTTGCCGCGTTCGGAGCCTTCAATGTCCGGAACGCGCCAGGTCCAAGGCTCCGTGCCAAGAACGCCGCGCATGATATCGGGGCCAGCAGACTCGACCATGGTCATGCTCAGGTTGGGCACCGCAATCTGCATCTTCTTATTCAGACCCATTTCATCGGCAATGCGCATGGCGCGCACCATGTCTTCGCCATAGAGGACCAGTGCCAGTACTTCGGCACCGCTTTGTTCGGCTTGCTGCAAGGCCTTGCGAAAGTCCGAGAGGCGCGCGCCGGGGAAGGGGGTCTTGGCGCCCGGGTGCTTGGCCTGATCGGTGGTGCCGGTTGCCTGACGCAGCGAGCTCTCGCTGGTGTGGCCCCAGGTGTAGTCTGCGGTGAGGTAGAAGTAACGCTTGTTCGGCATGGTTTCGTTCAGGTACTGACCCAGTACGCGTGCGCTCATCCAGGCGTTGTTGCACTCGCGAAACATGTACCTGTGGCCGCCCTTGCCAGTGGTGTCGTTGGAGTAAGTAACGGTTCCGAAGTAGAGCAGGCCGCGCTCCTTGGCGCGCTTGCTGGCCTCGATTGCTACGGCACTGGATACGCCGCCGAAGAGCATTGCCGCTCCTTCATCAGCCAGTCGGTCGACATTGATCACTGCCTTTTCCGGGCGCGAAGCTGAGTTGCGGCTGATAATCTCAAGTGGACGGCCAAGCACGCCTCCACGGGCGTTGATTTCCTCGATGGCAAGCAGAGCGCCGCGCATCTGTGCCAACCCTTCTTCTTTATAGCTGCCGGTGCGGGGATAATTGAGACCAAGCTTGATGGGGTCCGCAGCTTGGGCAGTAAGACAGAAACCCAGCCCTAGAGCCAAGAGGGTAATCCGTTTCATCACTATGATCCTTTTTATGTTTTTGTTTTTTTGTTTGGCAGAGTCGCTTTTGTACAGTGGCCTGCGCCAACCCGTCACCCTTTCTATGGTCGTAGAAGCACCAGGCGTGCGCTGGCCAACATTAGCGGAACCTTCTGATACTGGGTAGTGCGCAGGATCAAGCTCTTCGCAGTCCGTCACGCTTTGAGCGTCGACACTTTCTTTCGTTAATTCCGTAGGAGCGGCAATGAGTCAGGATCATCCGGTCAAGCTCGAGGCGAGCTGGAAGGCAGCGCTGCACGATGAGTTCGCTCAGCCTTACATGCGTGAGCTCGGCGATTTCCTTCGTCGTGAAAAGGCCGCTGGCAAGATTATCTATCCGCCCGGCCCGCTGATTTTCAATGCCCTGGACTCCACTCCACTTGAGCAGGTACGGGTGGTCATTCTCGGTCAGGATCCCTATCACGGCCCCGGCCAGGCCCACGGGCTGTGCTTTTCGGTACAGCCGGGCGTTGCGCCTCCGCCGTCGCTGCAGAATATCTATAAGGAACTCAAGCGCGACCTGAATCTGGATATTCCGCGACACGGCTATCTGCAGCACTGGGCGGATCAGGGCGTGTTGATGCTCAACACCTCGCTCACGGTTGAGCAGGGCCAGGCTGGCTCACACGCGAAAATGGGCTGGCAGCGACTGACAGACAGGATTATCGAAATTGTCAGTGAGCAAAGGCCGAATATCGTCTTCATGCTCTGGGGAGCCCATGCCCAAAGCAAGGCTAAGCTGATTGACTCCACTCGCCACCTGCAGCTCAAGTCGGTGCATCCATCGCCGCTGTCGGCGCATCGCGGTTTCATCGGCAACGGACACTTCAGTCGTGCCAATCAGTTTCTCCGCCAGCATGGCCTGGAGCCCATCGATTGGCGGTTGCCGGCAGAAGTGTAAAGCGGCGCCAGAGGTGGCGCCGCAGACAGAGGGTTACTGTTTGGTGCCGTGCGTCGAGGCTAGTTCCTGGGCATGCTTGAGGTGCTGTTCCAGCTTCGGCAGCGTCGCTTCGGCGAATTTCTTCAGCTCGGCGTTTTCACCGCTCTGGATGTATTCGCGAAACAGCTCAATGCTCTGCTCGTGAGCCATGACTTGGTTGTTCGCATAGGCTTTGTCGAAATTCTGACCGTCGCGAAACTGGAGGATCATGGCTTTTGCCTTGTCCATCAGCGTGGCATTGTCGGAAATCTCCAAATCATCATGCTGGCCGGCGAGCTCGGCGAGTTTCTGATTGGCCTGCGTGTGGTCATCGATCATTTTTTGAGCGAAAGACCTAATGTCTTCGGATTCGCTCTTGTCCAGAGCCAGCTTGGCAGTTTCGATTTCCGCTATGCCTTTGGCAGAGGCTTCGTCAACGAAGTTCTCACCGTCAGCAGCTAGAGCAAAGTTTGCAGCCATGCCAAATAAGATTGCGGTAGTGCCCGACAGAAACGCTTTGGTTGTGCTGTTCACGATATCTCCTCCAGTCATCCGGGCGGCAGGATGCCGTCCCCATTTGAGACTGAAGCACGTGCTGGCGGTTCCTTGCAGGAGCTGATGTGAGCAGGTCGACAGCCGCTACTGCAGCATGCTCATGGCGGCGTCCATTGCTGCTGACAGGTCTTCGTCTTCCTGCAGCAGGGTGTTGGGGTCGAGTCCCAGCCGTGCGAATGCCGGAATCTGGTTCCAATCGAGCTGAGTGTAGGGGTGGGTGCTGCCGATATGGCTCTGCAGGGTGGCGACCTGGACGATGTCGACGTAGTCGGCCTTGTCCGATACCCGGGAGAAGTCCAGGTATTGACCGGGCACCGCGGCGATCAGCTCCGGAAATTCCCAGGTGCGCAGGATCTTTTCGCCAATGATCGGATGAATCCGGTCAATCACGTGGTTGAGGCTGATGGAGTCGCCGAGCAGAGCGCCGTGCTCCTCTGCGTAGGTCAGGATCGGCAGAATGCCGATCTGGTGGACCAGACCGGCAAGAGTTGCCTGGTCGGCTGGAAGGCGGGTGAAGTTACGGCACAGCACATGGCTGATCGCTGCAATCTCGGTGCTCTTGTTCCATACCTCGCGCATTTTGCGATCCACTGCGTCGGTGGTCGCCTGGAACATCTGTTCCATGGCCAGGCCGGTAGCCAGGTTGGATGTGTAATTGATGCCCAAGCGGCTGATTGCGGTTTGCAGATCGTTGATTTCCCGATTGGTGCGCAGCAGGGGGCTGTTGACCACCTTGATGATGCGTGCCGTGAGGGCTGTATCGTTGCCGATCACCCTGGCTAGCGTGGGAATACTGACATCGGGATCCTCTGCCGCCTCGCGCACGCGCAGGGCAACTTCCGGAAGGGTAGGCAGGACCAGTTGGTCATTCTCAATGGCCTTGGTCAGTTCCAGCTGGACTTTGTCGGCGAGGGTGCTCATGTGATTCCTTTTGATTCCATATAAAAGGCTATAGAGGCTTGCTGTTGCCAAGCAGCCTGTCAGCGCTGGATTTCCTGATCTGCATCCAGGGTGTATGGCAGGTCGAGCAGGGTCAGAGGCTCGCCGTCGGCCGAGCCAAGGAAGATGCGCCCGTCGGCGGCTGCGTCTTCCAGGAGCACGGCCAGTAGTTCTAAGGCCCCGTCGGCGCGGGCCGCCATGACGACTTCACCAACACTTGAGTTATGGACCGGTGAGAAGAGCTCCATCCCCGTACCAGGCACTGGCGAGTCGGTATTATCCAGTGCCAGGCGATGCAAGCGGCGCTTGAGTTTGCCCAAGTACTGCATGCGCGCGACGATTTCCTGGCCGGTGTAGCAGCCCTTCTTGAAGCTGACGCCGCCAAGCGCTTGCAGGTTGAGCATCTGCGGAATAAACAGCTCGCGGGTCTCTCCGAACACCTGACCGACACCGGCGCGGATCTGTGCCAGCTGCCAGTGGTCGAGCGAGGCCTCGGGAAGCTGGGCTGCGAGTCGCTGGCGTATGGTTTCCGCTTCTGCCGCAGGCGCCCAGAGCTCGGCGCGGCCATCGGAGAGGCGGATGGCGATCAGGTTATGTCCGGTCGCCACTTCGTCTGCCGTATGTGGCAGATCTATACCAAGGCTGACCAGGGCGCCGTCGCCTCCGCGCAGGCCAAAGCGCACCCAGTCTGCGCTTTCATCATGCAGTTTGGATTTGGAGAACACTGCAAAGCGGGCAAGGTCCGCACGTTGTGGCTCCACCAGTTCGCTAGCCATCGCCAGCAGGTAGTCATCGCCTTGCGGGACAATGCGAAAGCTCGACTGCATCCGACCCTTTGGCGTGCAGCGTGCGCCCAAGCTCGAATGCTTACCATTGAGGTAGTTGAGGTTGCAGGTCACTTGTCCCTGCAGGAACTTGCCGGCATCCGGGCCGCGTACGGCCAGAACGCCTTCGTGCGACAGGGCGCAGAAAAAAGCAGTGTCGGTCATGTTTGCTCAACCGTGCTGGAACAGACGAGCATCATAGCAGGACCGACTGAAAACACAGCGTGCGCCAGCCGGCAACGCGCGCTGGCAAGCCTTTGGGTGAAGGCGTGTCGGGCGCTGCGCCTGTGGCTATAATGCCCGGCTTGAATCGAGGAGCATGGCATGGTCGAACAATCCGAACTTAACCGTCTGTTCTGGCAGAGCCGTCGCGGCATGCTGGAACTGGACGTTCTGCTGGTGCCTTTCACTCAGGAGGTCTATCCGCAGCTGGATGAAGAGAACCAGCGGCGCTATCGCGAGCTGCTGAGCTGTGAAGATCAGGACATGTTCGGCTGGTTCATGGAGCGTGCCGAGCCAGATGATGAGGACCTGCGCCTTATCGTTCGCATGATCCTTGATCGTGTCCAGCCCAGATAACCAGCTATTCGAGTGCCGATGGCGGGCATCACGCCTGTTGTTAGTGCTCTATCTGGCGGCGCTGGTACTGGCAGTTATCACGCTGCTGATAGTGCCAGTCCCGCAGTGGCTGCAGGTGACTGGCCTGTTGCTGTGTCTGTTGCATGCCGTTTGGGTGATCCCGTCTCGCATTCTGCTATCGGCCGACTCGTCCTGGCAGGGGCTACGCCGGGACCAGCTGGGTTGGTCTCTGTGGAGTCGGCGCGGCGGCTGGCAGCCCGTGCAGCTACGTCCCGACAGCCTTGCGTTGCCGATGGTGGTCGTCCTGCGTTTCCGGGTGCCGGGGAGATGGCTTGCCCAGGGTGTTTGCATTGCACGGGACTCGATGCCGCCAGAGCAGCATCGACGCTTGCGAGTGCGGCTGAAGTTCAGCCGTCGTAGGTGGGCGGCACCAGAATAGTGTCGACGGCTTCGGCCAACATTTCGGGGTAATCCAAGGTGTAATGCAAGCCACGGCTTTCCTTGCGCTGCATGGCCGAGCGGATCATCAGGTCGGCGACCAGGGCCAGGTTGCGCAGCTCGATAAGATCGCGGCTGACCTTGTAGTTGGAGTAAAACTCGTCAATTTCGTCCAGCAGCATGCGCACCCGGTGTTGTGCGCGCATCAGGCGTTTACTGGTGCGGACAATCCCGACGTAGTCCCACATGAAGCGCCGCAGCTCATCCCAGTTGTGCGCAATGATCACGTCTTCATCCGAATCGGTCACCTGGCTTGCATCCCAGCCCGGCAGCGCGTGCTGCTGCTCGACGCCTGGTAGTTCGGCGAGCATGTCCTGTGCGGCGGAGCGAGCGTAGACGAAGCACTCCAGCAGGGAGTTGCTAGCCATGCGGTTAGCGCCGTGCAGGCCGGTAAAGCTGGTTTCGCCAATGGCGTAGAGCCCCGGAATATCTGTTTTGCCAGCCTGGTCGATGAGAACACCGCCGCAGGTGTAATGCGCCGCAGGAACTACCGGGATGGGTTCGCGGGTAATGTCGATGCCAAATTCCAGGCAGCGCTCGTAGACGGTGGGGAAGTGTTCCCTGATGAATGCCGCAGGCTTGTGGCTAATGTCTAGGTAGACGCAGTCGATTCCCAAGCGCTTCATTTCGTGGTCGATGGCGCGGGCGACGATGTCCCGTGGGGCCAGTTCAGCGCGTTCGTCGAAGCGCGGCATGAAACGCTCGCCGTTGGGCAGCTTCAGCAGGGCGCCTTCGCCGCGCAGCGCCTCGGTGACCAGGAAGCTCTTGGCCTTGGGGTGATAGAGGCAGGTCGGATGGAACTGGTTGAACTCCAGATTGCCTACCCGGCAGCCTGCGCGCCAGGCCATGGCGATGCCGTCGCCGCAGGCGCCGTCAGGGTTGCTTGTGTACAGATAGACCTTGGCCGCACCACCGGTTGCCAATACCACGAACTTGGCCTGGAAGGTTTCCACCTCGCTCGTGGCGCGATTCAGCACATAGGCACCCAGACAACGTCTGCCGCCTAGCCCCAGCTTATGCTCGGTAATCAGGTCGACAGCCACGCGTTGCTGCAGCAGGTCGATATTGGTTCTGTCCTGGGCGCGGGCGAGCAGGGTGTTGAAGATTGCCGCGCCAGTAGCGTCGGCCGCATGGATGATGCGACGATGGCTGTGGCCGCCTTCCCGCGTCAGGTGGTACTCGAAACTGCCCGCTTCGGGATCGGTCTCATCACGGGTAAAAGGTACACCTTGCTTAATCAGCCACTGGATGGCTTCGCGGCTGTGTTCGACGGTAAAGCGAACGGCGTCTTCGCTGCAAAGTCCGGCGCCCGCGACAAGCGTATCGGCGACGTGGGATTCCACCGTGTCGGTAGTGTCCAGCACGGCAGCAACACCACCCTGCGCCCAATAGGTCGAACCGTTGGCTAGATCGCCCTTGCTGAGTATCGCGATTCGCAGGGTTGTTGGCAGGTTCAGAGCCAGTGTAAGGCCGGCGGCGCCGCTGCCGATGACTAGAACGTCGTATTGATGATGCTGGCTCATTTGATATCTCGGGTCTGAGGCGCGGGCAGTATTATAGAGTGCTTGAGGCGGCAAAAAAGCGCTCAGAGTTTTCTTCCATCTCAGCGGAACTTTTTATTGCAGGTACTCTCTATACCTAGCTAGAGGCTGGTGCTCATCAAAAGAAAGTGAGCGGAAGGCTTTTGCTGTGAATTACCGGGCAGGCAGCGCCAGTCGATCAGGTTTACCGCGTTATCTGTCAATGCCGTTTGGCGTGTGCAGTACAGCTTTCGAGGAAGGGGGAGAACTTTTGCGTAAAGCCCGGGTCTATTCTGGCAGGTCAGCTCGCTGGCAGGAACGACACCCCTTCCCGACCATGAAGGAGTGTTTATGCTAACCCAGGAGCAGGACCAGCAACTGGTCGAACGAGTACAGCGAGGCGATAAACGGGCTTTCGATTTGTTGGTATTAAAGTACCAGCACAAGATTCTTGGGTTGATCGTGCGTTTCGTGCATGACTCTCATGAGGCCCAGGATGTTGCGCAGGAAGCCTTCATCAAGGCCTATCGGGCGCTGGCGAACTTTCGCGGCGACAGTGCCTTTTATACTTGGCTGTATCGCATTGCAATCAATACGGCGAAGAATCATTTGGTGGCTAGAGGGAGGCGGCCGCCAGACAGTGATGTCAGCTCCGAAGATGCCGAGTTCTATGATGGCGATCACGCCCTGAAGGACATCGAGTCGCCGGAGCGTGCGCTTCTCAGGGATGAAATCGAAGACACGGTCCATCGCACTATTCAACAATTACCAGAAGATTTGCGCACCGCTCTAACACTGCGCGAATTTGATGGTCTCAGTTATGAAGACATTGCAAACGTTATGCAGTGTCCGGTGGGTACAGTCCGCTCTCGGATATTTCGAGCGCGGGAAGCCATAGATAAATCGTTGCAACCCCTGTTGCATGAGTCCTGAGACAGCGGCGACAGCCAAGAGAGGAACCGCCATGAGTCGTGAAGCCCTGCATGAATCGCTGTCCGCAGTGATGGATAACGAAGCGGACGAGTTAGAATTACGTCGAGTGCTCGCAGCAGATGGCGAAAGCGAGACACGTGCGACATGGTCGCGTTACCAGCTTGCGCGTGCCGCTATGCACCGAGAGTTGATTGAGCCTCGCTTGGATATTGCTTCTGCAGTGTCTGCTGCGCTGGCGGATGAGCCAGTCCACGCTGTCAGGCCAGCCAAGCCGCAGCGGAAATCTGCCTGGCGTAACATGGGACGTATTGCCGTAGCGGCCTCGGTGACTGTAGCTGTGTTGGCGGGTGTTCGCCTGTACAATCAAGGCGAGGTCGCTGGGCCGCACATTGCTCAGCAGGCGCCGCAGCCGAGTATCGCCGTACCGCAAGCCACTCAGGGGCCGGCAGTATTGGCTGGCTACAGTGGCAGCGACAATGCCGGAGCCATGGATGCCGATACGTCTGCTGAGGGTTCGGCTGAAGGTTGGCATGAGCAGCGGCTGCCAGCGTATCTGCGCCAGCATGCGCAACAGGCTGCTTTTGGTAGCGAGTCTGAAAGTGCGTTGCCCTATGCGCGCGCCGCCAGCATGGAAGAACGTTAAGGAACAACATGCGTGTAATACCGCTTTATGTGGTGCTCGGGGGCTGGCTATCAACGCCGGCCTTTGCTGCTGATGCTGATGCCTGGTTGCAGCGTCTTGCGACCTCTGAGAAGCAGCAGAGCTACCAGGGCACCTTTATGTATGAGCGCAACGGCAGCTTCTCCAGCCATGCCGTATGGCAACTGATCGAAAATGACCAGCTTCATGAGCGCCTGGTGCAGCTTGATGGGCCCGCTGCAGAGGTTCTGTTGGTGGACGGCCGGGTACGCTGCGCCAGCGAACAGCTCGCCACCCAGGTCAGCGGCATGAAGCCCTGGCAGCAGGCGCAGCTTGATCCTAAGGTGCTCAGTCAGTGGTATGACTTTCAACTGCTTGGCGAGTCACGGGTGGCCGGAAGGCCTGCCATGGCACTCGGTGTGCGGCCCAAGGATCAGCACCGCTATGGATACGAACTGCATCTCGACCTAGAAACGGCGCTGCCGCTCAAGTCGCTGCTGCTTAATGAGAGCGGGCAGTTGCTCGAGCGCTTCCAGTTCATCCAGTTTCTTCCTGATGCTGTTCAGTCTGCCGATGTCGAGGCAGGCTCAGCCTGCAAACCCGTTTCACTGACTGCTGAGGAAACTTCGGATACGGCGCCGCAATGGCGCTCCGACTGGCTGCCGGATGGTTTTCAGCTGCTCGACTCTAGCGTGCGCCTTAGTCCCGCTTCGGATGAGCGTGTGGCGTGGTTGACCTATGGTGACGGCTTGGCACGCTTCTCTGTGTTTCTCGAGCCTCTACGTGGTGCCGTCGTCGAAGATGCACGTAATCAGATGGGTCCTACGGTCGCGGTCTCCAAGCGTCTTACCACCGCTGATGGTGATGTGATGGTGACGGTTGTCGGCGAAGTTCCGCTCGGTACCGCTGAGCGTATTGCTCTTTCGATGCGGGCTGGAGCGGATCAGGCGTCGCGATGATTGAAGAGCCAGGGCGTGTCGTCGCAGTGGAACCCGGCGCCGTCTGGGTCGAGACGCAGCGCAAGAGCACCTGCTCCGGTTGCTCCGCCCGAAATGGCTGTGGCCAGGGACTGATGGACCGGCTGGGCGTCCGTGAGCGGCGCGGGTTGATCCGCGCCCTGTCCGATCGGTGTCTGCAGGTAGGGGACTCGGTGGTCATCGGCATCGGCGAAGATGTGTTGCTGCGCGGTGCAGTGCTTGTTTATCTTTTCCCGCTCATCGTACTGTTTGCAGCTGCGCTGCTAGCTTCTTGGCTGTCGGCGCCTGAACCGTATGTGATATTGGCCGGGCTCGGTGGCTTCCTATTTTCATGGTTGGTTGTGCGTGCGCGCAGCCAGCGAGCGGCAGAGGATTGTGCACTGCAGCCGGTTGTTCTGCGCGTCATGCTGGCTGTGGCCGGTGCTGATGGTGCGGTCGGTTCGTTTTCGCCAGGGGGAATTGATCTTGAAGGTTCAACGCACTAGCTACTTCGCGCTCGTCGCTGCGCTGCTTTTTCTAGGGCAGGCAGCGCTGGCACAGGCGCAGCTGCCTGATTTCATACCTTTGGTTGAAAGTGCTTCGCCGGCTGTAGTCAATATCAGTACCAAGCAGAAAGTGCCGGCTCGTGCTGCTCATCCTCAGCTGCCTGATCTGGAGGGTCTGCCGCCCATCTTCCGCGAGTTTTTTGAGCACAGCATTCCGGGTCTGCCGGGGCGCGGGCAGCAGCGCGAAGCGCAGTCCCTGGGGTCAGGCTTTATCATCTCCGCCGACGGCTATGTTCTGACCAACAATCACGTGGTGGCGGATGCTGACGAGATCATCGTGCGCCTACCGGACCGCAGCGAGCTGGAGGCGACACTGGTCGGCGCCGATCCGCGTACCGATGTGGCGCTACTGAAGGTCCAGGGTGGTAACCTGCCAACGGTCAAACTTGGCAAGTCGAGCACGCTCAAAGCGGGTGAGTGGGTGCTAGCCATCGGTTCACCATTCGGCTTCGACCATACAGTGACGGCAGGTATTGTCAGCGCCACCGGGCGTAACCTGCCCAATGAAAGCTATGTGCCCTTCATTCAGACTGATGTTGCCATTAATCCGGGCAACTCAGGTGGACCGCTGTTCAATCTGCAGGGTGAAGTCATTGGCATCAATTCGCAGATATTCACTCGCTCTGGTGGCTTTATGGGCTTGTCATTCGCCATCCCGATTGATGTCGCGATGGATATCTCCGAGCAATTGCGAACCGAGGGCAAGGTCAGCCGAGGCTGGCTAGGTGTTGTCATTCAGGAAGTGAACCGAGATCTGGCCGAGTCCTTCGGGCTCGAGCGTCCAACCGGTGCGCTGGTTGCACAGGTTATGGATGGCGGGCCGGCGGCCAAGGGTGGTTTGCGCGTAGGAGACGTGATTCTCAGTGTTAATGACAGTGCCATCGACATGTCTGCGGACCTGCCCCATCTGATCGGTACCATCAAGCCTGATACCAAGGCCAAGCTGGGTATCGTGCGTGAAGGCAATCGCGAAACGCTGATGGTCACTATTGGTGCGTTGCCAGAAGAGGGCGAGGAAGTCGCGACGGCAGGCAGTCGCGCGGAAAAAAGCAGCAACCGCCTGGGCGTCAAGGTCTCGGAGCTTACTGACGATCAAAAGCGTAGTCTTGATCTTTCGGGTGGCGTGGTAATCACCGAGGTGCTCAACGGCCCGGCGGCGATGATTGGCCTACGTCCCGGTGATGTGATCACGCACCTGAACAATCAGGCAATTGACTCCGCCTCCACCTTCGCTCGTGTGGCCGACCAGCTGCCGAAAAACCGCTCGGTATCCATGCGCGTATTGCGACAGGGTCGCGCCAGCTTTATTACCTTCAAGCTTGCCGAGTAGTGCGCTGAATCCGATAACAGGGCGACTCGGTCGCTCTGTTGCGCGCTATTGCCGGGTTGTTCAGGAGGCTCTGACTCGGCGTGGCGCGGAAAAAGCCGATCAGGTACAATCCGCGGCTATTTTTCGGCAGGCAATCAGCCTGCGGCATATTCGGGTGTTTAGCTGTGAGTGACCTGAGTCATATCCGCAATTTCTCCATCATCGCGCACATTGATCATGGCAAGTCGACCCTGGCTGATCGCTTCATTCAGATGTGCGGCGGCCTGACAGAGCGTGAAATGGCTTCTCAGGTCCTCGACTCCATGGACCTTGAGCGCGAGCGTGGCATCACCATCAAGGCCCACAGCGTGACCCTTCATTACAAGGCGCGCGACGGCAAGACCTATCAGCTCAATTTCATTGATACCCCAGGCCATGTGGACTTCACCTACGAGGTGAGCCGGTCGCTGGCTGCCTGCGAGGGCGCGTTGTTGGTGGTGGATGCCGGACAGGGTGTCGAAGCGCAGTCGGTCGCGAACTGTTACACAGCGATCGAGCAGGGCCTGGAAGTCATGCCTGTGCTGAACAAGATGGACTTGCCACAGGCCGATCCGGACAAGGTCAAGGCCGAGATCGAACATATCATCGGGATCGATGCCACCGATGCCGTGGCCTGCAGCGCCAAGAGCGGCATGGGCGTCGATGATGTCCTGGAACGCTTGGTCGCCACCATTCCAGCGCCCACTGGCGAAATTGATGCGCCTTTGCAGGCGCTGATCATCGATTCCTGGTTCGACAACTATCTGGGCGTCGTCTCGCTGGTGCGGGTCCGTCATGGACGGATCAAGAAAGGCGACAAGGTGCTGGTGAAATCCACCGGCAAGACCCATCAGGTCGATAGCGTTGGCGTGTTCAATCCAAAACACACCAGCACGGCCGACCTCAAGGCTGGCGAAGTAGGCTTCATCATCGCCGGTATCAAGGACATTCTCGGTGCTCCGGTGGGCGACACCCTGACCCTGGCCAATACACCCGATGTTGAAATGCTGCCGGGCTTCCAGCGAGTCAAGCCGCAGGTCTATGCCGGTTTGTTTCCGGTCAGCTCGGATGATTTCGAAGATTTCCGTGACGCGCTGCAAAAGCTGACGCTCAACGATGCTGCCCTGCAATACGAGCCGGAAAGCTCAGATGCTCTCGGTTTCGGCTTCCGCATCGGCTTCCTCGGCATGTTGCACATGGAGATCATCCAAGAGCGTCTCGAGCGCGAATACGATCTGGATCTGATCACCACCGCGCCGACAGTGGTCTATGAACTGGTGCTGAAAAACGGCGAAACTCTCTACGTCGACAGCCCGTCGAAGCTGCCGGACATTTCCGCCATCGAAGACATGCGCGAACCCATCGTAAGGGCCAATATTCTGGTGCCGCAAGAGCACCTGGGCAGCGTCATCACGCTCTGTATCGAGAAGCGTGGCGTGCAGCGTGATCTGCAGTTCCTGGGTACCCAGGTGCAGGTTCGCTACGACCTGCCGATGAGTGAAGTGGTGCTGGATTTCTTCGACCGTCTGAAGTCCGTCAGCCGGGGTTACGCTTCGCTGGATTACAGCTTTGAGTGCTTCCAGTCGGCTAACCTGACCCGCCTGGACATTCTGATCAACGGTGAGAAGGTCGACGCGCTGGCGCTGATCGTGCATCGCGACAATGCCCACTACAAGGGACGCATGCTTGTCGAGAAGATGAAGGAGCTCATCCCTCGGCAGATGTTCGACGTCGCGATCCAAGCCGCCCTCGGTGGTCAGGTCGTCGCACGAAGCACCGTGAAGGCATTACGCAAAAACGTTCTGGCCAAGTGTTATGGCGGTGACGTAAGCCGTAAGCGCAAGCTGCTGGAGAAACAGAAGGCCGGCAAGAAGCGCATGAAGCAGGTGGGCAACGTGGAGATCCCGCAAGAAGCGTTCCTCGCGGTGCTCAAGGTAGATAGCTGATATGTCGATCAATTTCCCGCTGTTGCTGGTGATTGCCGTTGCGGTATGCGGTTTTCTCGTGCTGCTCGATGTGGTGTTTTTTGCACCGCGTCGGCGCGCGGCGATAGCGAGCTACGAGCGCAGCGCTGGCGAGCCTGACCCGAGCACTCTGGAAACCCTGAGCCGGGAACCGGTGCTGATCGAGTATGGAAAATCCTTCTTTCCCGTGCTGGCTATCGTGCTGGTGCTACGTTCCTTTCTGATCGAACCCTTCCAGATTCCGTCCGGCTCGATGATCCCGACGCTGGAGGTGGGTGATTTCATCCTGGTGAACAAGTTCGCTTATGGAATCCGCCTGCCGGTGATAGACACCAAGATCATCGACGTCAGCGACCCTAAGCGCGGAGATGTCATGGTCTTCCGCTATCCCAGCGACCCGAATATCAATTACATCAAGCGCGTCATCGGCCTGCCGGGTGATGTGGTGCGCTATAGCCGTGACCGACGTCTGACCATCAATGGTCAGCTGGTGCCCGAGATGCTGTTGGGCGATGAGCCCGGCAGTTTGGGCAGTGCCAAAATGTATCAGGAAAAGCTGGCCAAGACCGAGCACCTGATCCGCAAGGAAATGCGTCGTTATCAGGTCGAGCCCGACCGCGAGTGGCGTGTGCCAGAAGGTCACTATTTCATGATGGGTGACAATCGCGACAATTCCAACGACAGCCGCTACTGGCAGGATGCGGTGATTCCCGCCGAATTGGCCGGGATGGTGCCTGACCGCAATATCGTCGGCAAGGCGTTTGCGATATGGATGAGCTGGCCTGATCCGAAACTCAGCAATCTGCCAAACTTTTCCCGAGTCGGCCTGATTCACTGAGTCTGTGAATCACGGCCCGGTTCCTGCGGCCCGTCCCGCTATATTTGTCCAGCCCCGATCGGTGGGTAACGCACGACATAGAGGTCGACATGAGTTTCGCTCGTTCGCAAAAAGGCTTGTCCATGCTGAGCTGGATCGTAATGCTTGCTCTGGTGGCGTTTATCGCCAGCACGGCATTCAAGATGCTGCCGCATTATTTTGACTATATGTCGATGGACAAGATCATTTCCGGGGTGGAAAGTGACAAGGCTACTGAGGTGCGTAGCGTGCGCGACTTCTATACCCACGTCCGCCGTGGCATGGACGTTAACGGCATTCGCGACCTGAATCTTGAAGAGGCGCTGAAAGTCGAGATTGAAAACAATGAATTCAAGGTTCATCTGAATTACGAAAAGCGCGAGCCGCTGATCCGCAACCTGGATCTGGTGGCTAACTTCGACAAAGAATATCGCCTAAGGATGCCGTGAGCACTTCGTTAGCCCGTCTCGAGCGCAAGCTCGGTTACCAATTCAAGGATCAGGAGCTGATGCTCCTGGCTCTCACTCATCGCAGTTATGCCGGACGCAACAATGAGCGTCTGGAGTTCCTTGGCGATGCCATTCTCAATTTCGTCGCCGGGGAGGCGCTATTTACGCACTTTCCCCAGGCCAAAGAGGGGCAGCTGTCCCGACTGCGCGCGCGCCTGGTCAAGGGTGAGACGCTGGCAGTGTTGGCCCGCGGCTTTGAGCTGGGTGAGTATCTGCGCCTGGGCTCGGGCGAACTGAAAAGCGGTGGCTTTCGCCGCGAGTCGATCCTGGCTGACACGCTGGAAGCCCTGATTGGCGCAATCTATCTAGACTCCGGCATGGAAGCGGCACGTGATCGCGTGCTGGCCTGGCTGGCCAACGAACTACAAGGGTTGACACTGGTCGACACCAACAAGGATCCGAAGACCCGTTTGCAGGAGTTTTTGCAATCACGTGCCTGCGAGCTGCCGCGCTATGAAGTGGTGGCTATCGAGGGTGAACCGCATTGCCGCACCTTCTTCGTCGAATGTCAGGTTGCGCTGCTCAACGAGAAGACGCAAGGGCAGGGCGCCAGTCGGCGCATTGCTGAACAGGTCGCGGCCGCGTCGGCCCTGATCGCCCTGGGTGTGGAGAATGGCCATGATTGAACAACAGACAGAAGATTCGGTTAGCCGCTGCGGTTATGTAGCCATCGTGGGGCGGCCCAATGTCGGGAAATCGACACTGCTCAATCACGTCCTCGGGCAGAAGCTCGCTATCACCTCGCGAAAGCCGCAGACCACCCGGCACAACATGCTCGGGATCAAGACTGAGGGTGCCGTTCAGGCTGTCTATGTCGACACCCCTGGCATTCACAAGGGCGGCGAGACGGCGCTCAATCGCTATATGAACCGCACCGCGGCATCAGCGTTGAAGGATGTCGATGTGGTGGTGTTCGTCGTCGATCGCACGCGCTGGACCGACGAAGACCAGCTAGTGCTCGAACGCGTCCAGTATGTCGAGGGCCCGCTGATCGTCGCGGTGAACAAGACTGATCGCGTCGAGGACAAGGGTGAACTACTACCGCACTTCGAGTGGTTGGCGCAGCAGTTGCCCAATGCTGAAATCGTGCCGATTTCCGCTCAGCACGGGCAGAATCTCGATGTGTTCGAGAAGCTGGTGGCTTCGCATCTCCCCGAGGGTGAGCACTTTTTCCCTGAAGACCAGATCACCGACCGCAGTAGCCGTTTCCTTGCCGCCGAACTGGTGCGCGAGAAGATCATGCGTCAGCTGGGTGCGGAAGTGCCTTACCAGATCACGGTCGAGATTGAGGACTTCAAGCAGCAGGGCCATGTGTTGCATATCCATGCACTGATCCTGGTCGAGCGCGACGGACAGAAGAAGATCATCATTGGTGACAAGGGCGAGCGCATCAAACGCATCGGCCAAGAAGCCCGCAAGGATATGGAAGTGCTGTTCGACTCCAAGGTCATGCTCAACCTCTGGGTGAAGGTCAAGGGTGGCTGGTCCGACGACGAGCGCGCACTGCATTCGCTGGGCTACCAGTAAGCGAGAAGATCGGGAGTAGACACACCCGTAGCATGTTCTGGCGTAGGGTGGCTCATGCTTTACCGATCCATCGGGTGGCCATCCACCGGTGGCGCCCACCCAGCTGCGCCACGGTGGATGTAAAAAGCGACATTCATCCTACATCAGCCCCTGCCAGTGCTACCTATGGATTCCTCCCCAGTCCAATCCGCCTTCGTCCTGCATAGTCGGCCCTATCGAGAGAGCAGTGCGCTGGTGGATTTCTTTACGCCTCAGGGGCGGTTGCGCGCCGTGTTGCGGGGCGCTCGGGGCAAGGCCGGTACGCTGGCGAGGCCGTTCGTCCCGCTGGACGTCGAGTTCCGCGGGCGTGGTGAGCTGAAGAGCGTTGCCCGGCTGGAGGCCAACGGTCTATCACACTGGCTGGAAGGCAACGCCCTGTTTGCCGGCATGTACCTCAACGAATTGCTGATTCGTTTGCTGCCAGCCGAAGACGCACAGCCCGCCTTGTTCGAGCACTACCTGCAAACGTTGCCGGCGTTAGCGGCTAAACGGCCGCTGGAGCCGCTGCTGCGCTCGTTCGAATGGCGTTTGCTGAGCGAACTGGGCTATGGTTTCGCGCTTGATCGGGACGTCAGTGACCTGCCGATTGCCAGCGCGGGGCTTTATCGGCTCGTCCCGGATACCGGGCTGGAGCCCGTCGGCCAGTTTCAGCCTGGCTTGTTCAACGGTGCGGAACTGCTGGCGATGGCGGAGGCTGACTGGAGTGTTCCCGGCGCTTTGCCTGCGGCCAAGCGACTTATGCGTCAGGCACTGGCGCCCCATCTGGGCGGTCGACCTCTGGTCAGCCGTGAATTGTTCATGAACATGAAGGAGCCTACGCGTGACTGAAGCCAATCGAATTCTGCTCGGCGTCAATGTTGATCACGTTGCGACTCTGCGCCAGGCGCGCGGTACCCGTTATCCCGATCCGGTCAAAGCTGCGTTGGATGCCGAAGAAGCTGGCGCGGACGGTATTACCGTGCACTTGCGCGAGGATCGCCGGCATATTCAGGATCGCGATGTCCTGCTGCTGAAGGACACGCTGCAGACGCGGATGAACTTCGAAATGGGCATCACGGAGGCCATGCTTGCCTTCGCTGAGCAGCTGCGGCCGGAGCATGTTTGCCTGGTCCCCGAAACCCGCCAGGAACTCACCACTGAGGGCGGACTCGATGTGGTGGGGCAGGAATCACGTATTCTCGATGCCATTGAGCGTATGGCCGCTTGTGGTGCGCAGGTCTCGCTGTTCATCGATGCCGAACCGCATCAGATCGAAGCTGCCGCCCGCCTGGGCGCGCCGGCAATCGAGCTGCATACCGGGCGCTACGCCGATGCTCTGAGCATCGCTGAGCGTGCTGTCGAACTGGCACGCATTCGCGAAGGCGTGGAAGCCGGGCTGAGTCATGGGCTGATCGTCAATGCCGGCCACGGACTGCACTACCATAACGCCGAGGCCATTGCGGCGATTCCAGGCCTCAACGAGCTGAACATCGGTCATGCGATTGTCGCCCATGCGATGTTCGTCGGCTTCAAGCAGGCCGTCAGCGAAATGAAGCAGCTTATCGTGGCAGCCGCAGTGCGCGGCTGATTCAAGGCTTGCGTGCGATGATCACCGCACGCATGGGCGCCGGCAGCCCTTCGATGGTCTTGCTTTGGTCTTGCGGGTCGAGAAACTCGGGTAGCGATTGATAGCGCATCCAGTCCGTGCTGCGCTGCTCCTCGACGCTGGTGACACTGACATCGACGCAGCGCACTTCGACGAAGCCGGCGCGCCGCAGCCAGCATTCCAGTGCGGCTACCGAAGGCAGAAACCAGACGTTGCGCATCTGCGCGTAGCGATCTTCCGGGACCAGTGCGGTGTTTTCACCGCCCTCTACTACAAGCGTTTCCAGCACCAGCTCACCGCCCTTGAGCAGGCAGTCCTTCAGCTCCAGCAGGTGATCGATCGGCGAGCGGCGGTGGTACAGCACACCCATGGAAAACACCGTGTCGAAACCTTCGAGCTTCGCCGGCAGTTCCTCCAGTGCCATCGGTAGATGCCAGGCGGGCAGGTCAGGCAGATAGCGCTTCATCGCATGGAACTGGCAGAAGAACAGCCAGTTTGGGTCGATGCCCACCACCGAGTCGGCCCCGGCACCGAGCATGCGCCACATGTAGTAGCCATTGCCGCAACCGACATCAAGGATGCGCTTGCCGCTCAGGTCCAGATGCGGCGCTACGCGTGCCCATTTCCAGTCCGAACGCCACTCGGTGTCCACATGCACGCCGAACACATCGAACGGCCCTTTGCGCCAGGGCGAAAGGCCGAACAATGCGTCATGGGTGATGGCGCGTGTCGTCTCGTCGCAGTCTGCCTGCAGCCGAAAGGCCTCGCGCAGCTCCACGGCGCTCGGCTGGATATCCGGCAGCGCGTCGACCGCGCGCCGCCAGCGCGGCAGGTCACCATGGCCAATGGCAAGTTTGGCGTCGAGCTGCTGTTGCAGGCCGTTGGCCCAGGCAGCCAGCGGGGTGCCGGCCAAACGCCAGGCAAGAGGGGTGAGGTCGAGATTCATGGCAGGGCGATCAGTGAGGCGAAATTCAGGCACTGGAACCAGGGCAGCACTTTGGTAAAGCCGGCGTCCAGCAGGCGCTGGCGATGGGTTTCCAAACTGTCGGGCTTCATCACATTTTCAATGGCGCTGCGCTTCTGGGCGATCTCCAGTTCGCTATAGCCATTGGCACGCTTGAAGGCGATATGCAGGTCGGTGAGCAGATCCTGCTCCTGCTCGTCCTCGAAACGCAGTTTTTCCGAGAGGATCAGCGCGCCACCCGGAACCAGCGCCTGGCGAATATTGGCCAACAGGGCGGGACGCTGTTCGCGGGGAATGAACTGCAGCGTGAAGTTCAGCGCCACCAGGGAGGTGGGCTGAAACTGCAGCTTGAGAATGTCCGCCTCGACTACCTCGACCGGCAACAGCTCCTGGAACATCGAATCCTGCCCATGCAGGTATTCGCGGCAGCGTTCGACCATGGCCGCGGAGTTGTCCACGGCGATCACCTGGCAATTATCAGCCCTGACGTGCCGGCGCAGCGCCTGCGTCACGGCACCCAGCGAGCAACCCAGGTCATACAGATGCGTATTGGGCTGGGCGAATTGCGCCGCCAGCACGCCGATGTTCTCGACGATGGTGGGGTAGCCCGGCACCGAGCGTTTGATCATGTCGGGGAACACCCGCACTACGTCCTCGTTGAAAACGAAATCCTGGGGTTGTGCGAGGGGCTTGGCGAACAAGCGATCGGGATCGTGGATCACGGCGGTGTCTGGAGTAGGTCGAAAAGAAGGGCGGCATTGTAGCGAAAGCTAGATGGGTAGTCCGTAGGAATCAGTCTGTCCCGATGCCCTGCAGGAGGTGGAGTGCTGGCCGCGCCAGACATGAATATTCGCGTTACCGATTTTGCGCAATAGCAGGCAAGTAACGGGCGATCTAAGCGTGGCAAATTGCCGCTTTGGCCGGAATTGCGGGTAATTCTTGTCGAGACTCAAGTTCGACTGCGGGTTTTTAAAGCGTAATGAACGCAACTTAATACCGCAGGAGCAGAGTTATGAACACAGCCAAATGCCTGGCCCTATCCATTGCACTGGCTGTCAGCGGCCAGGTTCTGGCGGACGTCACCGAGGGGTTGCCGCGCGTCAAGGTTGGCCTGGTGGCCCCGCCACATGTGCACGCCCATGAACAGGTTGCACCCAAGGAACCGCGCGTCATGCAGTTCCGTATGGTGATCGAGGAAAAGAAAGTGGTCATTGACGACCAGGGCACCACGCTCCAGGCGATGACTTTCAATGGCTCGATGCCTGGCCCGACCATGGTGGTCCACGAGGGTGACTTCGTGGAGCTGACCCTGGTCAACCCGGCCACCAACACCATGCCGCACAACATCGATCTGCATGCTGCCACCGGCGCGTTGGGCGGGGCGGCGCTGACTCTGGTGGCACCGGGTGAAGAGGCGGTGCTGCGTTTCAAGGCCGATCGCGCCGGTACCTTCGTCTATCACTGTGCACCGGAAGGGATGGTCGCCTGGCATGTGCTGGCCGGTATGAGCGGTACGCTGATGGTGCTGCCGCGCGAAGGCCTGAAGGACCCGGCCGGCAATTCGTTGCGCTATGACCGGGCCTACACCATTGGCGAGTTCGATCTGTACATACCGAAAGACAAGAACGGCAAGTACAAGGACTACAACACCCTGCTCGACAGCTATGCCGACAGCAAGGAAACCATGCGCGGCCTGATCCCGAGCCACGTGGTCTTCAACGGCCGGGTCGGTGCCCTGACCGGCAAGAACGCCCTGACTGCCAGCGTCGGCGAGTCGGTCCTGTTGATCCATTCGCAGGCCAACCGTGACTCCCGTCCGCACCTGATTGGTGGCCACGGGGACTGGGTATGGGAAACCGGCAAGTTCGACAACCCGCCGCTGAAGAACCTCGAAACCTGGTTCGTGCGGGGTGGCTCGGCCGGGGTGGCGCTCTACACCTTCCGCCAGCCGGGTGTTTATGCCTACCTCAACCACAACCTGATCGAAGCGGAAATGGGTGCCGCCGGCCACATCGTCGTGGATGGCGAGTGGGATGATGGGCTGATGACACAGGTCAAGGCTCCAGGCCCGATTACCTCGCAGGAGTAAGGCCATGCAAGGCTTCGTGTACCGAGCGGCACCTCTGCTATTGGCTGCTTTGCTGGCTGCCTGTGGCGAGTCGACGAAAGGGCTGATTGAGCCGGAGTTGGTGGAGGTTCCAGCGGGCCTGGCGCGCTACTACTTGCCGGGCAGCAGCGAGGTACACGAAGAGCTCCTGACTGGCTTTGCCATCATGAGCCGGCAGGTCAGCCAGGCCGAATACGCGGCCTGCATCGATGACGGAGCTTGTCCTGCTCTGGATATGGCGCTGGACGAGGCTGCGGCGCAACTGCCGGTAGTAGGGCTGAGTTGGCAGGACGCCCAGGCTTATGCTGCCTGGTTGTCGCATCGCAGCGGGCGTCGCTATCGGTTGCCGCAGCACGGCGAGTGGATACTGGCCGCAGCCTCGGCCTATGTCGAAGAGGAGCCCATGGTGGATGATCCACGCAACCCGGCGCGCCGCTGGCTCGCCGAATATGCGCAGAATGCCAACCGCGAGCGCCTGTCGGAAGTGCTCAAACCCTTCGGCGGCTATGGCCGCAACGAGCACGGCCTGTTGGATGCGGCTGGAAATGTCTGGGAATGGACTGACACCTGCTTCTCACGTACTGACGGCGAATTCTGCGGCATTCGCATCGCTGCCGGACGCCATCCCTCGGCACTGTCCGACTTCGAGCGCAACCCTTCCAGTGGCGCTTGCTCCGTAGGCCAGCCGCCGACCCATTTGGGGCTGCGACTAGTGCGTGAAGGCTGATCTGTTGCTCCGTTTTTCAAAGGCGCGTGATTCATTGCCAGTTGCGCTCCGAGCCGGATACGAGGGCTTGGACAGGATGTCACCGAGCACTGTGATAATTAAGCGAGTAGCCATGGATGGGCTGGGCGGTGCCCGATTGGCCGTCATCAATACGCTGGAAGCTGCCCAGCTCATCTCCTTATTGAAAATCCCGACTGCGCACATCCAGGCCGGTCAACAGTGCGCTGAGGTCGGTAAGGCGGCCGGCGATCACATGGCGGATGCCGTCCGCTGATTCCAGGTGGCCATCGACTCTCAGCAGTTGCGACTGCACCAGTGCTCGTCGCTGGCGTTCAGCCAGGTCGTGCCAGACGATGACGTTCACCAGTCCGAACTCGTCCTCAAGGGTCACGAAGGTGACGCCACTGGCTGTCTGTGGACGTTGCCGCCCAATGACCAGGCCGGCAATGCTGACCAGGCGTCCGGGTTCGACTTCTGCCAGTTCACGTGAGCTGCGGCAGCGCTGGGTGCGGAGTTGCGTGCGCAGAAGCTGCAGAGGATGAGGCCCGAGGGTAGTGCCGAGTGTGGCGTAGTCGGTCAGCAGGTCCTCGCCCACAGAAGGGCGCGGCAGGGCGGCAGGCGTTTCATGACTCATGGAAACTCCGGCAAACAGCGGGAGCTGCGGTTCAACACCGGCCACCGCCCAGCGAGCCTGGTGACGGTTGCCGGCCAGCCCCTGCAGGGCGCTGGCGTCGGCCAGGAGTTCCCGGCTTCGGCTATCCAGCCTGGCGCGCAGGCACAGATCCTCGACGTCGCGGAAGGCTTGCAGCTGCCGAGCAACTTCGAGCCGCCGGGCACAATCCTGATGCAACCCGCGAATCATCCTGAGCCCCATGCGGATGGCCGGCTGGGCCTTGTCCGTGGGCTCCAGGGTGCAATCCCACTCGCTGTAGCGCACATCCACAGGACGGACCTCAAGGCCATGGCGTCGGGCGTCCTGCAGCACCTGATCGGGGCTGTAGAACCCCATCGGCCAGCTGTTGACTAGCGCGCAGGCGAAAGCCGCCGGTTCGTGGCATTTCAGCCAGCTGCTGGCATAGCTGAGCAGGGCGAAGCTGGCCGCGTGGGATTCGGGAAAACCGTAGCTGCCAAAGCCCTTGATCTGCTCAAAAATGCGCTCGATAAACGGCAGCTGGTAGCCCTTAGCGAGCATGCGCTCGGTCAGCCGCTCACGATGGTGCTCCAGTCCGCCGTGCCGCTTCCAGGCGGCCATGCTGCGGCGCAATTCATCGGCCTCGCCCGGCGTGTATTCTGCCGCGACCATGGCCAGTTCCATGACCTGTTCCTGAAACAGCGGGACCCCGAGGGTGCGCTCGAATACGGGAACAAGCTCCTTGGAGGGATACTCGATTTTTTCCTCGCCGTTTCGTCGGCGCAGATAGGGATGGACCATGTCGCCCTGAATGGGGCCTGGACGGACGATGGCCACCTGAATCACCAGATCGTAAAACTCCCTGGGTCTCAGGCGCGGCAGCATGGCCATCTGCGCCCGTGATTCGATCTGGAAGACGCCGATAGTGTCGGCGCGGCTGATCATCTCGTAGGTCGCCTTGTCGTTCTGGGGCAGCGTTGCCAGCGTCCAGCGGGTGCCGCGATAACGCTCGATCAGGTCGAAACAGCGATGCAGGGCGCTGAGCATGCCGAGGGCCAGTACGTCGACCTTCAGCAGGCCCAGAAGATCAAGATCGTCCTTGTCCCACTGGATCACGGTACGTCCGGGCATGGCTGCGTTTTCCACGGGCACCAGCGTGCTCAGTGGCTGCTCGGAAATGACGAAACCGCCGGGGTGCTGGGACAGATGGCGGGGAAAGCCAATCAGTTCGCCTGCCAACACCAGCACGCGGCGCAGCAGGGGGCTGTCCGGGTCGAAGCCGGCTTCGATCAGCCGCTCGGAGCCTGGAATCTTGTCGCTCCAGCGCCCGCAGCAATCGGCCAGGGAGCTGATCTGGTCCGCCGGGAGGCCGAGCGCTTTGGCCACGTCTCGTATGGCGCCGGTTGCGTGGTAGCTGCTGACCACGGCTGTGAGTGCGGCGCGCTCACGGCCATAGCGACGGAAAATGTACTGAATGACTTCTTCGCGGCGCTCATGCTCGAAGTCCACGTCGATGTCCGGCGGCTCATTGCGCTCGCGCGACAGAAACCGCTCGAACAGCAGACGGGTGCCGGTGCGGGTCGGGTCCAGCTCGGTGATGCCGAGGGCAAAACACACGGTGGAGTTTGCCGCAGATCCACGGCCCTGACACAGAATGCCCTGCTCTCGCGCCCAGCGAACGATGTCATGCACGGTCAGGAAGTAGCTTTCGTATTCCAGTTCGGCGATCAGTTGCAGCTCGTGCCGGATCAGTTTCTGGGCCTGCTCCGGTACTCCGTCCGGCCAGCGCCAGTGGGCACCTTGCTCAACAAGTTCACGCAGCCAGGAGGTCGCGTCATGGCCGGGCGGCACCACTTCGTGGGGATACTGGTAGCGCAGCTGTTTCAGTTCGAAGGTGCAGCGTTCGGCGATGCGCAGGGTTTCGGCAAGCAAAGGCGGGGGATAGAGCTCGGCCAGTTCCGCCGGACGGCGTAAGTGCCGTTCGCCATTAGGAAACAGATAGGCGCCAGCCTCGGCTACCGGCAGATGATGCCGGATGGCGGTCATGCAGTCCTGCAGGGCTCGGCGTCCGCGAGCATGCATGTGCACATCACCGCAGGCTACGGCAGGCAGACCACAGGCCTCGGCCCACTGGAGCCGTTGCTGCAACCTCGCGGCGTCGTCCGGCCCCCGGAGCAACTCGATGCCGAGCCACAGCCGACCCGGAAAAGAGGCGCCCAGCCAGGTGGCATGCTGGCTGTCATTGTCCGCCAGCCAGATCGCCAGCAGCCCTTCGGTCGATGCCGGAAAGTCCTCGAACAGCAGCCGGTAATGCCCCTTTTCAGCACGTCGGCGTGCCTGGGTAATCAGGTGGGACAGGCATTGATAACCCTGGAGGTTTTCTGCCAGCAGTACCAGTTTCGGACCATTTTCGACGCGCATTTCGCTGCCGACGATAAGCGCCACGCCGCTTTCCATGGAGGCCTGCCAGGCACGCACAACGCCGGCCAGGGTGCATTCATCGGTGATCGCCAGGGCGCGGTAGCCCAACTGTGCCGCGCGCTTGAACAGCTCTTCGGCGCTGGAGGCTCCGCGCTGGAAGCTGAAGTTGGACAGGCAATGCAGTTCAGCGTAATCACTCATGCGAACCAGCCGTGCAACTGCAGGGGGCCTTGGCTGCCCACGTTGCGAAATGCCCAGCCACGCTGGCCACTACGGGTCTGGATGAGGTAGTAGTCGCGGCGAATGTCGGCTCCGTCCCACCAGCCGCTCTCGATGCGCTCAGGGCCGGCGAGAATCTGCAGATTGTTGTCGTGTAAGGGCCGCGGTTGAGCCAGTAACCATCCGGGGCGAGGCCCTGTGGCTGGTTGAAAGTTCGATGGAAGCCCGGACCAGGCATGCTCCGGGCGGTGATCGGCGCGGATGCCAAGGCCCTGCACGGCATCGTCGCCCAAGCGGGCGCGCAAGCGTTCATGGAGCCGCTCCCAGGGGAGTGATTGCTGGGGCCTTTCTTCGAAGAGTTGACCGTGTGCCGGAGCGAAGCGCGGGAGCTCCCGGGCGATCAGGCGTACCGCCAATACCGGGGCCGGCAACTGCAGTTGTTCTAGGCGCCCACGGGTCAGTTCAAAGAGCATGTTGGCTTCACGCTCGGCGCTTAAGAGCCCGACCGGCACCTGGCTGTCAGGCATGGCTCGATGCTCCAGATGCAGAATGAAGCGTTGTACGCCGCTATCGCGTCCGGCCAGGTAGGCGGCCAGGTCCGAGGTCAAGCGCCGCACTGGAAACAAAAGTGCCTGATGCGACTCGACCTCGAAATTCAACTCGATGCGCTGCACGAAAACATCCGGTGGACGGTAAAAGTCCAGCGCTAACGGGCGATGGCCGAGCAGTCGGTCCAGCTGCAGCAGAACCTCGGCGGGGAAGCGCCGAGCAAGGCCGTCACGCGGTTGCTCGAGAATCCTGGCCAGATCGCGCAGGCCCATGCGGCTGAAGGCCGTGACCGTTTCTCGGGAAAAGCCGAGATGCTGCACTGACAGCTGCTGGAGGACCTGCTGCAGAAGCCCTCGGTCCGATATGGCCAGGCCATCGTGAGCATTGGCCAGAGCGCGTGCCGCGGCAGGGTTGGGGGCAGCGGTGATGCGATGACGAAAGCCCAAGTCGTTCAGCTCTTCACGTAACCGAGCTTCAAAGCGAGGCCAGGGACCGAACAGGTTGAGAGATGAATGCACTTCAAGGAGCAGGCAGCGAGGATAGTGCAGGCTGACTTGGGCACTGAAACCATAGGCCCAGGCGGCAAGCAACTGTTGCCAGCGGTCGATGGCAGCCGGATCGTATTCGGCGGTGGTAAAGGCCCGCCCCAGCGCCTGGGCGGCAATCAGGGGCTGGCCGGATCGAAGGCCTATCGCACGTGCCGCCGGGTTGACGGCTTGTATCACGCGCCTTTGTGCAGGCCCGGCGAGCAGGGCCAGTGGCGTGTCCGTATCGGCGCGCTGGCGCAGCACGCCATCCATGGCCAGCTGTGGAAACAGGATGCATGTCCAGAGCATCGCGGCCTCAATGCCAGCTTTCGGCAGCCAGTGTGGGGATGGGGCGCTCCGGTGCAATCCCGCCACGGCATTTGAGAATGCGCAGCTGACGAGCATCCACAACCATGCGCAAGGCGGCGGGTGAAGCATTGGCCGCTGCATCCAGAGGGCGGTAGGCAAACGCCAATGTTCTACCGGTTTCGGCAGCGATTTGCAGACGGCGCAGGGCGCGGTCGTCCACCTGCCTGGGCCAGCACACCACGGCACCGCAGCAACCCGAGCGCAGGCATTGTTCGGTGGCCCACAGAGCGTCACTGCCAGCGGCCTGGATGATACTGAGCTGGTGCAGATCTACTCCGGCGCCAAGCCAGGCGTGGGGGTAGGGCAGGTAAGGTGGGCCTATCAACACGATTCGTTCACCTGCGCGGCTCAGCCGAGCCAGCGTCGGCCACAACAGGCGAAGCTCACCGATGCCTGGAGCGGCAACGAGAATCTCGCTCAGCGCTGAATCCGGCCAGCCTCCCCACGGCAAAACCTTATCCAGCTCGACATGCCCGGTTGGCTGTGAGGAAGCTGAATGCCCCGTCCCCTGGCCACGCCAGATCTGATGCGAATCGAGCAGGCGCTCAATGGCTACTACAGAAGACATAGACGGTTCACTTGCATCGATACTGTATGGATAGACAGTATCCAGTTATGACTTCTGCGCGGTCAAGTCAAATGTGACGGGCGTCTGCCGTAAGCAAAAGATGAATGGTCATGCCAAAACGACACGACAGGCTTGCCGCCTTCAATGAGCTGGAAGAAAAATGGGACGATAGGTTGCGGGCTACGAAGAGTGAGCTTGTGGGGTGAGCTTAAGACGGGCTATTTGGCATTTACGTTGGCTGCAAGTACACCGCAGATACACGGTGTTACGTAGTGTGCTTAGTCAAAGATGATGAAAACAAGAAAGCCCGCACAGGGCGGGCTTTCAGGGTGTTTCCGGTCATGTGGAAACTTGCATTTGGTGGGCCGGGGTCACCTTGTCTCGACGATCAAGCCGATGATACTAAAGGGATTATTCAGTTATAAAAAATCATGGGATACATGAGGGGATACATTTCCACGGTTGCTGGGGCGTTTTCTGCTACTTCCGCTGACGCTGAGCCCCCGCACTTCCATGGATACCAGGCTCGGGTGCCTGGCTGGAAAATAATAACGAATTAGAGCATCTGAACCGCCGTCGTGCTTTTCGTGTAAGGGCCGGCCAGCCGCGAAGGTTTAGTCACGACCGGCTGCACATGGCCGAGGCTGTGTAAAAACGTTTCCGAGCCGGCTCAATGGTCTGAGTCAGAACAAAAATCGCGTCCCTACGCAAATTTCAGGTCTGGTGACTGACCAAGCTTGCTGCAGATTTTAAGTGGCAACGCAGACTTCAAAACGGAGCCTGCGTTTTTACACAGCCTGGGCTAGAAGCCGCCAGCCACAGAATTGTCCTGACTGACCGCTTCAGGTGACTACAGTCGTTCACAATCGGCTTTTACCCGCCTGTTCGTCTTCAGATCAATCACTCTGCTCGAGCGAATGGGCCAGCGCCCTTTAGTATTCCACTTCGCCAGTCAAGGGATCTTGAACGGCTCGAATTAGGTCCAGCAGAGTGATTCAATGCCTACGCTCACCCAACGAACAGGTTGGCCATTCAAATGGAGAACAAGTTGGAGCAGAAATTGGATTTCACGCGTATCCGCAGTCACCGCGGCACGCAGATGGGGGGCTTCGAAGAACTTTGCTGCCAACTGGCAGCCCTTGAGGATCCCTCAGAGGGAAGTAGCTTCATCCGGAAAGGATCTGGCGCTGACCAGGGCCTGGAGTGCTACAGGTCCTATTCGGATGGACATGAAGTCGGCTGGCAAGCGAAGTACTTCATCAACGGCTTCGAGAGCGGCCAAGTTTCGAACTTGAATGACTCCCTCAAACGAGCCCTCGCAGCGCATCCTAAGTTGCGCAAGTTTGTGGTCTGCCTGCCTATCGACCTCAGGGACAACCGGTCTGGAAAGGAGAGCAGCGAGGTCCAGCGCTTTGAAAAGTGGCGGATCAAAAGCGTCGCAGCGGTAGCAACTGAGGGACGAGAGCTGACCATCGAGCTGTGGAGCGCATCGAGCATTGAAGAGCGACTTAGTCGCGATAATCCCATGTACTCCGGACGTGCTTGCTACTGGTTCGACGCCGTCCGGTTCAGCTCAGCATGGTTCCGAGAGAAGTTCGATATTGTCCGTTCCAACCTTGGCGAACGGTACAGCCCAGAGAGCCACGTTGATCTGCCCATCCAGCAGCAGCTGCAGTCCATTTCGCGCGCTCCTGAGATGTTGCTGGCACCGCACGACTGGGCCGCCAAGGTTATGTATAACCTGGACGGTGCAGCTGTAAGCCTGAAGCGAGAGGGTCTACAGCAGGTTGAGGATCGAGTTCGCAAGGCTTGCGCACCGCTTCAGCGGAGCCTTACAGAGCCGCCTGCGTTGCCAGAGGAACTGGTTGCTGTTGAGTCCTGGGCCGCACTTTGCGCTACCGCACGCTCCGCCATCGTTGAAGCCTTGACTGAGCTGGCAAAGAAGGAACCAGAGAAGGACATCCACATTGCACGAAAGGATCTGTTTGATCTTTACTCGGCTGTACAGCGTATTAGCCGCGAACTGGAATCCGGACCGTGGAAGATCATCAACAAGCACGAACTGCTGATTGCGGGTCCGGCAGGCATCGGGAAGTCTCACCTACTGGCCGACTTTGGCGATAGGCAACTGGAGCGCAAGCGGCCATTCATCCTCGTGCTCACAAACAGTCTGACGGAAGGAGACCCGTGGCAGCAGATCCGAGGTCAGCTGGATCTGTCACAGGTCACGACTGACGAGTTCCTTGGAGCGCTGGACGCTGCAGCAGAAGCAGCCAGTTGCCGCGCTGTGATTGCGGTCGACGCGCTGAATGAGAGGCACGGTATCGCGCTGTGGGAAACACGTCTTCAGGGCTTTGTGGCGCTCGTACGAAAGTTCCCGCGCGTCACTCTCGCTCTGACCGTACGCTCGACCTACGTCCATCTCCTCCCGTTGAAGAACCTAGCGCGGGCTGAGCACCCTGGCTTCTCAGGCCACTCCAGCGCCGCAGCCAAGGCATACCTCGATCGCCGCGGCATCGCTCGGCCGAGCTCTCCGAACCTGGCGCGAGAGTTTGAGAACCCACTTTTTCTACGAACCTGCTGCACTTACCTCGACGTCGAGAATCTCAAACAACTTCCAAAGGGCTTGGATGGACTGAGCACCATCTTCGACTTCTACCTTCGCGCCGTCGCACGAAAGGTTGAACAGGACCTCAAGCTTGTTCATCAGCTCAACATTCCGCTTAAGGCGCTGAATGCCTTCCTTCAAGCCTGCGCCGAGCAGGGCGATACCGGCGCGCTCACTCTAGAGTCAACTTTCGAGTTGCTAGAAGGCGTACACCCGTCTGGCGGCCTCACCGACAAGAGCCTCTTCACCGCTTTCCTCTCAGAGGGCGTCCTGACCCAGGATGTCGAATGGCGCGAGGGAGCTTCGCAAGAAATCATTCGATTCACGTTCGAGCGGCTGTCCGACCACCTGCGGGCCGAGCGTCTTCTTGATCAGGTAGATCGGAGCGATATCCAAGGCTCGTTTAAGAAGGAACCGCTGGCAGGCTACTTCTCGTTGCCCGAATCTTGGCAGTTTGCCGGTCTGGTCGAAGCCCTTGCAGTGCAGATTCCGGAGCAGTTCGGCCTTGAGCTGTTCGATATGCTGTCTGAAGACGCCTTGAGGAACGATATCCATAGGGATGCGTTCAGGACGTCCTTAGCCTGGCGCGCTCCGCAGGCCTTCACTAGTCGGACCGCGGAGTGGGTAAAGAAGCTCTGCGATAGCACGGGTCAGTCGCCGTACGGCTTGCTGCTACTCGTGAGCACCGAGCCCGGCAATCCGTACAACGCTGATTGGCTCCACGATGAACTCTGGCAACTGCCGATGCCGCAGCGGGACGCCGCATGGTCCGTCTTCCTGGCCGAAGACGACTTGAGTGATGGAGGAGCAGTCGAGTCGCTCATCGACTGGGCTTGGCATGTGGATACTGATGAGGTCGACAAGGAGCGGAGAAGGCTTGCTGTGCTCACCCTGACGTGGTGCCTGTCTACGAGCAATCGCGCTGTGCGCGACCGAGCAACCAAGGCCTTAGCCAACTTGCTGTCCAACAATCTGAATGACGGCGCGGACTTGATTCGCAAGTTCGCCAATGTTAACGACGCATACATCGCGGAGCGTCTGCTGGCGGCCTGCTACGGTGCCGCGATGCAAGGCCGGGACCGAGGCGGCTGCAAAGCTCTTGCCTCCGCAGTGTGGGCAAGCCACTTCGCGGAGAACCGGCAGCCGCCATTGAACCTGCTCGCCCGGGACTTCGCACTCGGCATCCTTCTCTACGCACAGAGTGTGGGACAGCTTCCATCCGAAGCAGACCTCGATGCATGCGAAGCCAAGTTCACTTCAGCATGGCCGCTTGAAATCATCACTTCTGAGGACCTCGAAAAGTACCGCGGGAAAGGATACGGAGACTCCATCTGTTCGTCGGCGGACCAGCATGGAGACTTTGGCAACTACACCCTCGGTGCATGGGTGCACGGGATTGTCGATATGCCGCGTACTCTGGCGGGAAAGCGCACTCGGGAACTCTTCAAGAACTGGGAGCAGGTGTTCGAAGAACAGGCTGGACTAAGGCAGCATGAGCTCTATCTAGAGCTTTTCAGAGCATCCATAGCCTATCGCCAGAGCAAGTTTAACGAGTGGGATTGGATCAAAAAAGGAAAAGGTAAGAGCACGGGCGTAGACGAGGGTAAGAAGGAGAAACAACTGCTATGGGACTCATTCAAAGAGGCGAATGAAGCTTTCAAGGCTTCTCTCGATTCCGGGCTGCTTGCGGATTATGCGGGCTTTGCCGAGCAGCACATGCTAGAGGCGACTCGAATGGGTAACGATGATAGACACCCGCCGGAGGTTGACCGCGAGAAATTGAGGCGATGGATTTGCGAGCGTGCCCACAATCTCGGTTGGTGCGAGGAGCTCTTCGATGAGTTCGAACGTAGCGGAAACTTATCCCATGACCGCATGGGTAATCACAGGATCGAGCGCATCGGAAAGAAGTATCAATATATTGCCTTGTCCGAAGTGATCACGCGCTTGGTCGACAACCTAACCGTCTGTTCATATTGGGACGAAGGCCTATTGAGAGCCTTTGAGTACGGACCTAAAGGACGGGACATGAAGAGAGATTTGGATCCGTCCCTTCTTTTAAAAAATAGTCACGAGACCGGTTGGGATTCAACACCGGTCACCTGGTGGACACCGTTACCTCCGCAGCTTCCCTGCGGAGATACAGAGATACTACTGGCTTGGTTGAACTCCGAAGAAGGTCGCTGCAACGACGTAAGACAAATTGATTTGTGCAGTCCAGATGGCCAGAAATGGCTCACTACTTACGGCTTCCGCCATTGGAAAACTCCCGGTCAAGAGCGACGTAATCACGCTGACGCTTGGTTGCGTATTACCTGTCTGGTCACCAAATTGGGCTCCGGCGAGCAGCTGGCGCAAGAGCTTCTTAAGAGGCATCGCGGCGATGTGAGTCGATTCGGGGAGTACGAGCGTTTAGAGTGCTTCCTGGGTGAGCACGGATGGCGCGGTACCAAAGAGACAGAACTTGAAGCCAACGCAGGCGCAGGCATCAATACACCCTATTCCGGCATAGTGGCCACGTTGCATGCAGAGGGCAACGACAACGACAACTCTATTGATGAGACGTTCGGCCTCCACCTGCCCACCTCCGGTCTGATGAAACTAATCGGCTTGCGCCTGCGCGACGGAAGAACCCCCGAGTACACCGATGCCCAGGGAGTACTCAGGTGGCAAGATCCTTCATTAAAAGAGCGGGGCTCCGGTGCCGCAGTAGTCTCACGCGATTACTTCCTACGTATGCTCGCAAAGGCTGAACTAGAGCCGGTCTGGGTTCTCGCTGGCGAAAAGAATGTGTATGCAGGCACGAGCTTAGGAAGCGGTCGCGGCTTCGGTGGCAGTATTTATCACACCACGGTCTACACGATGGACGCTGGAGCAGTGAAAGTCGCGGGAACGCTGACCGAGCACCACAAACCAAGTGCGGAGCAGATGCAAGCGCTGCGTGATGCCGATCAATGAGGTTTTTCTCACTAGTCCCACTTCGCTTACTGCTTCGAGCCCCGAAACGTCAGGTGCGGTAGCCATGAAAAAACCTTTATTTTACAACCACACGTGTTTGCCCAAACTGCGGCAGGGCATATTGCGGAAGTGACCCAGCGAAGAAGGCTTGAGCCGTGGTTGGGAAAGTCAGTGCGACACCTACCATCGGTATCACGGCGCTGGCCAAGTGGGCTGCTGATTTGCCGTCTGACCTGCCAAAAGGAGGGGGCGTTGAACTGCAGCTGCAGTTGCACAGAGGCCTGCCTGAAGCCATGCGCGCGTCAGCGCGATAAGCTTCCAAGTCGTGGCCGTTAATTTTCGCACCATCGTATTCAACCGCAGCGCGGATTCAGCGACGCGGGTGGACGCTGTTCTCGCGGCACAAGGGACTGCAAATAATGGCTGAGAACATCAAAAACACGGCGATCCCCGCCTCGGGCTACATCTATCAGAACCGGCAAGGGCTGAGGGTGTTGTGCGATTGGCTGGATGCACCGAATCGCTACGTGAAGGTCAAGTTCGAGTGTGACGTTGAGGCGGATGCGCCGACGGCTTTGGACGACATCGTGATCGAGCGCACGGATGGACTGCAAGACCTCACGCAGGTCAAGTTCACGCCAAACCCTGATGCACATGCGCTGTCCTGGGATTGGCTACTTGATAAATCCGGTAAGACGGAGCGGTCCCGGTCGATGTTGAGGAAGTGGTTTGATGCGTACAGGTCACTAGACCCTGAACGCATCGGCGAGCTTTCTCTGCTAACCAACCGACGGCCGGATGCCGAGGTCGAAGCTTGTCTGGCCGGGGGGAAGATTGATTTCTCCAAGGTTGCTAACCCGAGACGCGCAGCGCTAATAGCCGAACTCGGTGGCGACAAAAACTGCGAGGAGTTTCTCGGTCAACTGCTGATCATGCACAGTGACAAGGGCTACGAGACCCTTGAACATGAGGTTGACGCGCGGCTGCGCGCGCATGGCACGCCAGAGGGTATCGCCGTCCTCAAGAACGTCGCCCTGAACTGGGCCGTGCAGAAGAACTCTCCGCCACCGTCAGGTTGGATCACATTGCCGGACCTTCGCGCGATCCTACAGGCGACGCCGCCGGCACCACTGCCGGAGGACTTTGCGGTTCCCAGGGGGTATGAGGTTCCCGACGCTGACTTCCACGACGCTTTCGTTGACGACACACTGCGTTCTGCAGGCAAGGCGATTGTCCTGACCGGTCCGCCTGGTCGCGGCAAGAGCACATATCTCAGCGCCTTATGCGACACCCTCGCAGATAAGGACATTCCGACAGTCCGCCACCACTATTTCCTATCGACAACGGAGCGTGGGCGGGATCGCATTCACAGCTACATTGTTGAGGAGTCTATCCGGTCCCAGATCGAGCGATTTCATCCTGATGCCCCCCGTCCGCTCGGTGGCCTGCGCGCGCTGTTGGAAGCCACTGCAGCACACTACAAGGCACTCGAAAAGCCCTTCGTTCTGATCTTGGACGGCCTAGACCACGTCTGGCGCATTAACGCCGAGGACAAACAACCACTGGATGACCTGTTTGCGCAGTTGGTGCCATGCCCCGAGAACCTGGTGCTGCTCGTTGGCACGCAACCGGTGGACGACGCCCAACTGCCGGCAGACCTATTAATTGCGGCACCAAAGGCGAGCTGGAAGATGCTTCCCGTCATGTCCAGCGACGCCGTCCTTTCGTACCTGCGTCAGGCGGTGCAGGCCGGTCGGCTGAGCACGGGCTTCGAGCCAGCAGAGACCGATGAATCAGAAGTTGCGGAGGAGCATGAGGTTACCGCAGCGCACGATGCTTTTGCAGAAGAGGAGCTGCAAAGAGCCGCGGCCACTCTTCGCATTAGAACCAACGGCCACCCACTGCACATCATCTACGCGACCTCCGCTCTGGTGCTTGCCGGTGGCAAGGTCACACGGTGGGACGTAGAGCAACTCGCCGGCGACCTGAGTCAGGACGTGAAGTTCTACTACGGGTCGCTGTGGGAAAGACTATCACCCAGCCTAAAGGATGCGCTGCGACTAGTTTGTGCTTTCCCGTTCTTCTGGCCGCGGACTGCGTTCGGTGAAATCGCGACCGCAATGAAGCTGGCTGTGCCCGAGATCGAAAAAGTGGAGCATCTGCTTCATTCGTCGGCCGCCGGTCTGAAGATTTTCCACGAGAGTCTGGCTGTGTACGTGCGGTCAACCGATGGTTACCACAATCGCATCGAGGTGTTGCGGCCGGAGGTCGCGCGCTGGCTGGAGACTTCTGCGCCAAACGCATTGCGGGTCAACTGGCTGTGGACGGTGCAGGCGCAGCTCGGCGATCCAAGCCACCTGATCGCAGGCCTGACCCGGGACTGGGTGCTGCTGCGGCTGGAAGAGGGCTATCCGCAGTCTCTGTTCGACACGCTGATCACTGACGCCGTGGCTGCTGCGTTGGATCGGGCTGAGTTCGCGCAGGCCTACCGCCTCCAGCACTTGAAGGCCCGCATGGTTGAGGGTAGCCAGTACCAGATGTCGGACGAGGAGATGGCCCGGCTGGTCTCTTACACGTGGGCGCTGGCGCCGGACGATGGGGTGCTCCGCGAGGCCTTTGCTTCCAGGCATGAGACGAATATTAAACTTGTGGCGGCACTGGGCCTAGCGCTGCGAGTGCGCGGCGACCATATCTTGGCCGAGTCATGTGGTGAAGAAGCACTGAGACGCTTCCGAGGTGCGAGTCGGTTCTCGAGCGAATACTCCAAGGGCAACGGTTTGGATGCGTTCAGGTTCCTGGCGGATGCGTTTTCGCGCCTGGGCGCGGTGGGAACCACAGGGGAGGAGCTCAAGCGGCTCGTGACACAGACTCACCGAGAGGGGTGGTTGCCGCGCCTACGGCTGATGGCCTCGGAGGGGCAAGTGGACGAGCTGATGTCGCTTGTGGCTTCGATGAGCGCTGGCCAGCGCAAGCGCGTGGTAAGCGATGCCTGCCTTCGGGCCGCAGCTCAGGTCAATGTAAGCATCGTTGAGCGCCCCGACTTCGGTGCACTTGCCACAACACCATTCGTTGCGGCCGTGAAGACGGCTCACACGCGAGCCGTGACGGCCTTGAACGCAGCAATCCCGATCGACTGGCTAGGGCTCGATTACCGTGAGCGCAAGCATGCTCTCTCGAGTCTGGTACACCACTGGTTCTTCAGCGCTGTACACATGTGTCTTTGCATGGCCGCGGAAGGGCAGACCGAGTTTAGCTTTGTGCGTGCACCGGTCTACGCAGGTCGAGAGAACATCACAAACTTCCTAGACTCACTCTCGGGTGTCGCTGCACAGGTCGCGTATCACTGGTGGCAGGGCGAGTTCGTGGACTTCCATGAACTCTATAAGCTGATGGATCCGGTGGAATTTCGACATTTCCGACAAAGCCATGACTGGCAATCGGCAGCCGAAGACTTTCGGGCAGCGCTGCATCGCGTGGCTTGCGACGTGCAACTCGGCAGCATCCTGTTGGGCCATTCCGTGGAGGCTGAGCTGACGGAAGCGACGCTGACCACCGCGGGTTCTTTCAAATGGTTCGACGCAGCATCCTTCCGTGAGCAATACATTGCTGGGCTGCTGACGAAAATGTCTGATGAGGCCGCAGCGGCCTTCGTGCGATCCCAACACGAGCTGTTCGACGCGGAGGTCCGCCAGGAGACCAGCGTGCATCTTCAGACGCCGCTGCAGTTGTGCGGAATCGCAGTCGCCCACTGTTTGGCGGAACCTGCGCGCAAGCTCTGCCGGCAGGCCTGGGAGCTGGCAACGGGCTTCTCGCATCGCAAGGACCCTACGTTGAACAATACCCTCGATGCGATCGGCTACTTGGTCAAAGTCTCACCGAGGGAGGCGCGTCGACTGTTGGCACAAGTCGCCGCTCAAGTTCACTCGGTGCTGGACTATACCGACGGCAGTGGCACCCGGCATGTGCTGACTGCAGCCGACGCGCTGCTGGCCAAGCTGGCTCCGCCCGCGTTAGTGGCTAAGTACGAGGGACATGTCGATGCTGGGGAATGGTCTCAAGCTGAGAACTGTCTGAGTGCCTATATCGAGCAGGGTGTGAAAGCTGGTTGGCCGCTTGATGCGCTGATGCGCACCGGCCTGCATCCGGAGGTTTGCGATGTGCTGCAGCGTCTTGCCAAGGAGGGAGTCGCGGGTGCCATCGAGCGACTACAGGTACTCAATGCTCACGCTGGGTGGGACATCGGCGTGCCGGATCGCGAGGAGCACGCGGGTTCCAGCGCGGATCGCAAGCCCTTCGATGGAGACGTCTCGGCATTTGAGCCTGAGCAGTTAAAGGCCTTGCTTGATCGACTGTCTGGCGGGGGCTTCGATGAGGAAGCGACGCTTCTGGCTTGGTATAGACACTGGGAGGCTAAAGGCCAGGGGAAGCGACTCCTCGAAACACTCGATGACTCGCTCTTGTCAGACCGAGGTCGAGGCAGTGACCTGCTTTACCTTTCCGGTCACGCCTTCCACACACGCCGCAAGCTGAGTGGGTTGAAGGCAGCCTGGAAGTACCTCGTTAGCGCGCAGATCAACAGCGGCGCCTGGATTGGATACATGGAGGGCGAGGAGAAGACGTTCGCTCGACTAGACCTTGTGGCCAAGCACTACCCGAATCGGTGTGACGAGTTCGTGACCGATACGGCATATGCCATGTTCGGCGGACCAGAGCGGCCTCGGTTTGCGCCGGGTGAAGCCGTGGTGTACTTCTATGCGAAGCAGGGCCGTATTGATGCAGCGGTCGCGTTCGCGCAGGTTATGGTCGACTGCGTGCTCGAAGATACCCGAACCCTCCCGTTGGCTGCACCGCGCTGGGGGATTGAGCTGGCTGCGGCAGAGGCATCGGGGGTTTAATGGACGACCTTCGAATTCTCATTGCTCGCCTCGGGTGGCCGACGCCGGCTAGCCGGTGGTGGTGCATTCAGGAACTCGCGACCAAGTTGGGCGATCCCGCGACGATGGCTGAGACTGAAACTGCGCTGCTGAAGTTGTTGCATTCGCGGAAGCTCGAAGCAGAAGTCGTCGAGGTGCTGTGCATTTTTTGGGCGGCTGCAAGCGCGCACGGCTACGCTCCGAATGCTGAGCTTCCAGCCTGTACGCCGAAGCCATCGCTGCTGTCCAACCTCTTCCTTGAGGCGCTCGGTTTCGCGGCGCAGGCGCTGGATACCGATCTCAAAGTGGCGCCGAAGGACTTCGAGATCCCTGTTGATTTTGAAGGTGTGCAGGGTGTGGACCTGGCCAGGATCTTCCGGAACACGCTGAGCAGGTTGGAGCTTCGGACCAAGCTTCCGCTGGTTCGGCAGATGGCGTTCGAGTGGGCTCAAAACCAGGCGGTCTATCCTGAGGCTCCCCTGCAGGGAGACTTCTGGCACTTTGCTCGGGCGCTGGGCAACGGTTTCGTTGGCCCGTACTCCGCCCGCGCCGCCCTTCGTGCGATCTCGGCCTACTTGCGCACCTTGGTAATAGCGGAACGGTTGTGGGGGCTGCCGCCTGATGTCATTCGCTATTATGCGCTCAGTGCGTTGCCCATTCATCCAACGCTGGTCGCTCTGAGGCCGTCGCGTCCCGCATGGGTGCCTGTACGGGGGGACTTCAGCTGGGACTCGAACACCATTGAGGGAGCCCTGCGAGGTGTAGTCAATCGCGTCTCGGCTGAACGCCCCGGCGATGAGCTGATCGCGCTCAGCACTCCCGTCGAGATGACGATGGGACGCTGCGTAGAGGTGTCACTGGTGCGTTGGTTGCAGGTCGGAGACAGTGAGGTGGCGGACCAGGATCTGGCAGTCCATCTCGATTCCTTCTGGCGCGACATGCCGACGCTACCAAGCTTGCCCACGAAGCCGCTAGACAAGAAGACTTGGCTGGAGGCATTGCCTGTCGCTCAGTTGCTGGACGATCCCTCGGCTTCGTTACCTTTGGCCGGGCGGATGGATTTTGAACGCATGGGATACCTGCAACTGAACTTCTATCCATCTAGATTGTTTGTGCCGACGCTCCTTGGGTCTGCCCAAACCGAGGTGCGCCAACAAGTAGGTGCCACACTTGAAATACTCAGGGAGGAGCAAGTGATGGCGGACTACGTTCACTGGAATGCAGGCTGGGGTCCTGTGCGGCCGGGGCCGCTGAGTGGTGCCTGTGGTGCAGCCTTGGTGTCGCGCGGAACGACCTATCGCGAGTTCCCCGCCGCCGAAGAGCAAGTGGTTCGATCGTTCTATCTCTGGCAAGTACGCCTGCTTCAACGGAGCAATACGCACGAGGCGTTCGACGAGACCCTAGAGAGCGGAGTCTTCTTCGTTTAGCCATCTCCCGCTTCTGCGTTCAGGGGTACAACGAGCGTGATGGCGATAAGCGACATACCGACTTAAGTTACTGCGCGAACGGCTGCTTCTGGCCGACTCTGTTGAAAAAGTCGGCCTTGGTTACCACTGCGGAAAAGTGGACGCCTGAGATTGAAATCCTAAAAATCGGCAGAGATTTTTGGGCTCAGATTTCAAGTAGTGACGCGCCGAAAAGGCGTTTTCATCGGTCACTATTGGGCTGTTTGGGCAAAGCGACTTTTTCAACAGAATCGGCCGGTTGCCGACGGTCACCATATGCTGAAACCGTTCAAGTCAGATGCTATAGGTGCATCAACATTGATGCACCAGGTTGGTCATGCCGCTGCAACTAGGCAGCGACGGTCACCAGGTATCTCCGATCTACTCATCGTCTTCTTTCGAGCATGCCCCTGTGATATCAGCGACATCCAGAAGGGATAGGCCCAGTGCATTGTTGTACGGCACCAGCTTTGTCCAGCGCTCATCATTTTTCATGTGGGGAAGATGCTCGATGATTTCCAGCTGTGCGCCCCTCTCATTGCATCTGATTATTGCGTTTGCAAAGCCGTCCTGCCGGCTGTTGACTAGGCAATAGGCCTCGCGAAGTGCTGGTGCATGGCCTGTGATCGATTCTACGAACGTGTTGTAGAACGGCATTGAGGCCGCTCCGGTGAATTTCGTCGCTGTGCGGGATTCTGGGTGCAGAGTGATCGACCAGACAGTGACCGTGAAGGCGTCTCGGCCTTGCGAATCGGCAAATGTCATCACGGTAGGGGTGTGATCGTGGCCGCCGTAATCGGGCTCGTGAGGAGCAAATTCCTCTCGGTGGTTTGTGATATCTCCAGGTGCGAGCGCGACCTGGTAATGCCAGTAACGCGGTTTCACATCACCGACCGGGTCAGGCCTCGAACAGCTGGATACGCTGAAACCTATTGGATCCAGGGTTTGGTTGACTAGGTGATCGCGCAACTTCTCGGGTAGTCGCCATGGGGCGTCGATGCCGGTAGTAATGAGTAGCTTGGGTGCTGCCGACGGCACCTCGAGCAAGGCAATCGCCACATGGGTTGTGTCGGAGATGCGGTCGGGCAGCATCGCGCATGCCACATTCCAGTCATGGAAGCCGATCAGCTTGCTGAGCATTTCTCGCTGAGACGCGAGCTTGCTGAGGCGGCCGATAGCTTTGGACGTGGTGTGGAGGATCTGCGATAGCAGTTTTACATCGTTCGAAGAGAGCGCGGAAATGGACATGCTAGGCACCAGAATAGCGATCCATGTGCATCTGGCTCCCCCGGTTACAGACGCTAGATCGGGCTGATTTAGGGCCTTGCATAAGCGTGTCGCGCCCCCGCGAAGCGGAGGAGGGGAAGGCATTTACCATGCACTCGCGTGCGAAGGGGGAGGCAGGGGCTTCCAAAACCGACGCTAGGTTATGTCCTATTCGGGCTCGCTGCAATGGACCAGAAACATAAAGCGCAGCGCAGGGACTGCTGGTCGTTCTTTGCCCATGACCGCCTTGGCGTCTATGGCTAGCGCTGCATCGGATTGTGGCCCGCTTTAATGCCATTTGGTCCTCAAACTACGGTGCCAGAAAAATGCATTTCCATGGATACCAGCCTGGATACCAGGCCAAAGCGAGGTGGGGCATCCGAGCTTCTTAATCGCTATCGTGCTTTTCGAACAGGCAAACAGCCCTGATCGTGCATCAGCATTTCGCCGTAACCATCCCCGTCACCTCCGCTCAAAACACTCCATTTCCATGGTAACCACGCTGGTAACCCCCGCTTGGTAACCAACTGGTTCAACGTAATCGGCAGGCAAAGTACGCATCGCTAATCAATGATTTCCGTGCGTACCAAGCTGCGTACCAGCCCATGCGTACCAGCGGTTTGTTAAAACTGCCTCGGCAGACAGGTCTTGACCCAATTCCTGTCGAGTCAAGGGTACAGGTATGATTTTATGCTCACCCCACGGGCTCAGGTTTGCCAGGCCATCAGGGCTAACCTTGATCGCGCACCAGCATTTCGCTGTAACCATCCCCGTAACCTTGGCTCAAAACAGGCCAATTCCCTGTTAACCAGCTTGTTAACCCTCGCTTGGCCAATGGCCCTGAGCGCATCACGGTCAGCTGGTTAAAGCAGTTCCCCGAGTTCGCGGACTTCCATACCGCCAAGCCGCAAGCTGCGGACGCACCCGCCGCGCTGGACGTTGAGATCGCCGAAACCACGCCGGACGAGCAGTTGGCCGAGGCGCATCAGGCGCTGGTGCAGTCCCTCGCAGACGAGTTGTTGGCGCAAGTACGGGCGGCGACACCGAGTTTCTTTGAACAGTTGGTGGTCGATCTGATGTTGGCCATGATGGGCTATGGCGGCTCGCGCAAGGAGGCCGGCAAGGCCACCCAGGCGACCAACGATGACGGTATCGACGGCATCATCAAAGAGGACAAGCTCGGCCTCGACGTGATCTACCTGCAGGCCAAGCGCTGGGCCAACACGGTGCATCGCCCGGAAATCGACAAGTTCATCGGCGCATTGACTCGCCAGCGGGCACGTAAAGGTGTGTTTATCACCACCTCGGAGTTCTCTGCTGGTGCCCGCGAGGCGGCGCTGGGATTGGATATCAAAGTGGTGCTGATCGACGGCGTGGAACTGGCGCGACTGATGGTTGAGAGCAACCTAGGCGTGAGCGTTAAGCAGGTGTACGAGGTGAAGCAGCTGGACAGTGATTACTTCGCGGAAGAGTAACGTGTTCGGTCGTTGAGCTTGCACGGCCAGCAGGTGGAGCTCCTTTCGGTATTGCCTCACCTACGCTTGATGTCGGTTGTCCGGGCGCGAGTAGTCTTCGAGCCATTCCTTCCAGTCTTGGTTCTGAGGACTTTGGTGTCCGGGGTTGGGTAGATCAGATCTCTTGTACTCGTACTCTCTGATTACCGTTTTACCGTGGCTTTCGTGACACGTAGTCGATTTTGGCTGAAAGCCACGCGCCTCAAGGCGTTGAGCGGAGTCGTTATCCGGCAGCGTTATCCGGAAGTTGTCCGGAGCTTGCCCGGCTTTTGTCTGCAGTTTGTCCGGAAAAAACGCACTGCGCACCTGCTCTGCGGAAACTGACAGAGGGCGAATCGAGCCGGATTTCAGCCGGTTTGGGCGGTTCTCTGTCATCTCTGCGCTGAACAGGATGCCGCGCAGCTTGCCCATGTAGTCGTGGAAGGAGGTAAGGCTTTTCGGAACAGCCAGCCCTGTTTCCATCCAGAAGTTATAAAAAAGACTGAGCTCTCCAACGCGGAAGTGTCCATCAGGGAGAGGCGATCCTGCCTTGCCAGTTTTGGTCGTTCGAGTGCGGGTCAGGTCAGCATTGAAAATGGTGTAGGCGCTGGAATTTGCTACGACACTGCGAAATTGCAAGTTAACGCCAGGCAACTTGCCCTTGCCATAAAGCCCTGTCGTGTAGTCGCGGTACTCATGCGACTCGATCCCGACGTCGTTCAGGATCTCCCGGATAAGTCCCGGAGCGTTATCCTGAAACCAGTCCTGCGGAATGGGCTTTCCGCTGGCGGGGCGAATGACGAGCCTTCCATGCTCGATGCAGACCTCATTGCCCCGGCTGAGCAGTTTCCCGACGGTAATGGCCATTGGAATACCAGCGCTTATGTCAAGTCGTTGTGAGGCGCTGGGCTACTCAGCGTCCCGTTCCTTGATCTTATTGGCCAGCCAGGCGTTCAGCTCGGCAATGACGTAGTAGGCCGCCGCCTGGCGGCTGCTACCGAACTTGATGGGTTTGGGGAAGGTCGGGTCTTTCTTGCGCAGCTTGTCCAGCCCCGAGCGGGTCTGGCCGATGGCCTTGCAGACTTCAGTCTGGGGGATGAGAGCTTGGTCAATCGTGCGGTGAGTAGGGTGCATCTGAGCGCCTCCGTATGGGTTACGGGGCGCACTTTCGGATGACTCACTAGACCCAAATCTACTAGACCGCTAGACCTAATTTCTGGGTCTAGTCAGAAATCCTTTCTTCGAGAAATACGCTCCATGCGCTGATGAATTTTTTGCTCTTCCCACTATTTTTTTGTGCTGTGCCGTCGAAAAGCGCTCCTCGGGCCGTCAGTCCCGATTGGGTAAGCCACCGCCAGCAGGCATCTCTAGCTCCAGGCAGACCCTCTGTTGGCTTAGATAACTGAGCCGCGTTGTATTCTTGCTGCTCTCCAAACCACCGACGAATATGTTTCAGGCGCTCATCGTTTATCGAGCCTCTCGGCGTCAGGATCTCTTCTGGCTGAACCTGGCTTTGGGCTGCTTTTCCGTCTTGGTCAGGCTTGAGGAACGATGCCAATTTTTTTATATCGCCCGGCCTGAAAAGGAATGGTCTGCCCTCTTGGTTCGTCAGTGTCCAAGAGAAAACGTGCGATGGCTCTGATTCTTCCCGATCTGGAAGGGCAACGGCCAACCCAGTCACGTTGATACCACCGCTTCTATGTGGTTCAAAGGCCTCGTAGGCACAGGCAGGGGAGTCGACTTGGCAAAGCTCTATGCCTATGACTTGCTGCACAACAAATCTACTTCCAATTCTCGGCGCAATGAAGCCTTCGAGCGCAGAGCAGTCGATGTAAACAGGTGTGGAATAACGCTCGCACAACTCCATAACTACTCTGCTGGGCAGCGGAAAAGGAGACTCGATTAGCTGGCATAACCATTGGCATGCCATATCGATATCTATGTACTCCATGGAGTTGAAAATCTTATCCATCTCTTCGCTCTCTCGGGCTGCCCGCTCTGAATGGGTTGGTGGACAGGAGGGTGGAGGTCCGCATTCAGAGGCGGCCCAAGACCAGTCGGTGAACTGTTACGCTCGCTTGAACTCCACCACGTTGCCACTAGCTAGCTTGTCCAAGTGATCGGCATACCACTGCATCATTACCTTGCGCTGCTCCAGGTAGGTGCTTTTGTCGTACACGCCCCGGACGCCTTCCTTAACGTGAGATAGCTGGGCCTCGACGTGCTGCGAGTCGAAGCCGTTTTCGTTGAGGATGGTGCTGGCTAGATGGCGGAAGCCGTGGCCGGTTTGGCGGCCTTCGTAACCCAGGCGGCGCAGAGCCATAAGGAAGACGGTGTTTGAGCGGGCTTTTGTTGTGTTGCCACGGCCGGGGAAAAGCAGTGGATAGCTACCAGTGAGGTTATGCAGTTCGCGCAATAGTGCGACTGCCTGAGTCGGAAGCGGTACTAGGTGTTCGCGGCGGCGCTTCATGCGTTCAGCGGGGATAAGCCATTGGCACGTATCGAGGTCGATCTCTTTCCAGCTGGCTTCGCGCAACTCCGAGGGGCGGCATGCAAGCATGGTCAGTAGGCGTAACCCAATACGTACATCAGGCGCATGCGGGTATGCCTGGATGGCTCGCAGCAGCGCTGGCATTTCATCCAGGGATACATGGGCGAAGTTTTCCACTGGTTTGGTCAGTAGGAATTTATGCAGCCCTTCGAGAGGGTTGTGAGTCGCTCGGCCAGTGACGCGGGCTAGATCGTAGACTTCTCGGCACATGCCGCGCACGCGGCTGGTTTGCTCAACGATGCCGGTCTGTTCCATGTCACGCAGGAACTTCATCCACTCCATGGGCGTGATGCCGGCGTAGGGCCGCTTGCCGAATACGGGGAACACATGCTTTTCCAGTGCGCCGATGGTCCGAACGGCTGTGCCTTCCGACCATGTTTTGCGCTTGGTGGCATACCACTCACGCGCCAGGTGTTCGAATGTGTTGTTGGCCGCTTCGGCCTCGGCGGCCTTCTTGGCCTGTTTGGTGGCCAGCATGCTGCCGTCTTTAGCTGTTGCATCGCGCAACTCACGGACTTTTCTGCGGGCCTGTTCACCAGTGAGCTGATGCTCACCCTTGCCGTAGCCGCCTAGCCCGAGCCATGACCATTGGCCATCCGGCTTTTTGTAGCGCAGTTGCCATGACTTCGAGCCATCAGGCTTAACGCGAAGGTAAAGGCCGTCACCATCGAGCTCGCGGTATTCCTTGGCATCTGCTTCCAGGCTGGCCAGCACGGTATCAGCCATTGGGCGCTTCTTGATTTCGCCGCGCTTCATCCTTGTATCCCTCTGGTTCACCTTTTCGCAAAGGATACACACGGGGATACACGAAGGGCAATGCTATGGGTATGCATGTGGATGCGTGTAGAAACAAGAAGCCCCGCACTGGGCGGGGCTTCTAAGGGTGTTTCCAGTCATGTGGGAACATGTGAAAACTTGCATTTGGTGGAGCCGGGGGCATTATAACTGTAAGTGTAAGGTCTTGATTTAAAATGATATTTATATTGGATTCTTGGTAAGTGCCCCCTGAAGTGCCCCCTTTGGCAATCTCCCGACGAATGGCTGATTGGGAGTTGAACTGGCGTCCATTTCTGATGATTCTGCCTGCCGACTATAGGTCACATATGAGGGTGCGACCTGACATCTTGAATGATGCGCGTGCCTGTGGTTTCATCAGTCGTCGGCCTTATGCAGAGGCCTGCCACCCGCTTTAGCGAACCCTCGTAGGGACTGCAATCTTTCTATTCATACGTTGACCTTGTGCTGCTAGCAGCCTTGTAGGTATTTGCGGGTGATGCCTTTCCGGCTGCGTAAGCACGAAGGATTTCGTATGAGCAGCTATACCTCTCGCCTACAGCGCCATCTCAAGAATCACGCCAAGCAGCTTCGCTCTGCTGCCGATACTAGGCACAGCGAAGCTTTGGACATTGCTGCGGCCAACTTCGGATTCTCTGGTTGGAAGCAAGCCACCGCTCATATGGCCATGGCTGAAGTTCGGATACGAGACGCGCAAGCGTCGTTTGCCAGCGAGGTTACCCGCCTGGCTGCAGAGCTGCGTGTATTACCCGGCTATCCGTATCGGCTAGAAGATCGTACCGGTGTGAGATTTGAACCAGCTGACAAGCAACAAACCGAAGTAGTAGCCAAGCGCTTAGTGTTGCTCCAGCTGTTCGAGGACATTCATGCTCCCAAGGGGCTCTGTCATTCAGTTAGTGCTCGGCTCTGGTTCCGGGCGCCGATGCTGTTCGATGACGCCGCCGAGATCTGCCAGGGTGCTCCGTGGAAAATCAGGCGCCTTTCGAACGCACTGATGAATGAGCCCAAAGCTTCTGAAAATGCGTGGCCACATGTCCAGCCTCCAACCCCAGAAGTCGCGCGTATTACGATTATCGAGTACCTGCACGCATTGCATTCAATATCCGTGATCCGTTCGTTGACTGGGTCTCCTGAGGGAGTTGTTGGGCACCCAGGGTTCAAAGAATTTGCCGGTTTTGCATTGAATGCCCTGCTGGCCGGTAAGGAGTCTAAAGAGACTCTCCTCAAGTTGCTGGATCACGCGGGAGTCAGCGCCTGGGTACAGGCAACCTCTGGTCTCATCGATCCCAAACGATTGTCTTGGGTCGGCCGTCAGGAATCGGAGAGCCTGCAGCCCAATGAAGGCGTGTCGATGGTGATTGGATCCCCCTTACACCCACGCCTGCGCAGGCCGCTGAACTCGCTCTCATACGAAAAGCATGAAGAACTTTCCACTGCTTTGGCGCGTGTCTGCAAGCTTGTCCAAGTGAAAGCGGGCTTGGAGCGCAACCTCAGCGAGATCCGTGAAACCCTGGCTGGATGGATGGCTTTAGAGATTGGTGGCCAGGAAAGGGCCAACAAGTGCTATTTCGGTATGTCCCGCGCTTATCGAGCAGTGCCATTCCTTGCTCCGGCAGAAGAGAGAGCTGTTCGCACCGCCATTCAGGCTATCCGAGACTGCATTGAAGCAGGCTACGAACATTGCACGCCACGATCGAGGTTGCTGGGTCAGATCCTTCAGCTGCAACAGAAGTTCGACCGTTGGATGGAGCAAACTGAAGGTCACTGGCAGAAGACCACTCACAAGCTACCGATGGACTCCATTGGCCTAGTGGCCACCGACCCTAAGCACGAGCTTTCGCTCGACTCTGAGTCTGTCTGGAAACCGACGGCGATCATGGAAGGCCGCAGTGAGGCCAATCTAATCGCAGCGATCCGGCCCCATCTGTTCAACGCTTGGAAGGAGGACGAGAAAGGCCTGGGATATGAGTTCGATGCAGCCGACTTCGATAGCGAGCAGTCCATCCTTGAGCATTTGCACGAACTTGCTTTCTATCGCTACACGGGCGAAGCGCTCACGCGTTCGCAATATGAAAAAGAGGTTCGCAAAGCCTTTTACTTCGAGCCTGAGCATGTCTGGTTCAAGCAACGAAAGATCAGATGAACTGAGCGTTAGGCGGGGCGTGATTCCCTGTGGGTAGCGGTCGGGTCATTTGATTGGGTATTTTTCGAGATGGCGCACCATGGGCTCATCTAGGGCGATCTGAGCTGAGGTGCGGTATGAGACACTCGATGGTTACCTGTCACAACTGTTGCAAAGCGATGGTTCCGAGAACGACATATAGCCGTGGTTTCTGGGGCTATTCGCCTTCGTCGAATCACTGTCCTTTTTGCCTGAGTGAGAACTGGCACGGTGGAAATCCAGGGTTAGGGGCTCAGTTATTTGCGTTGGTTGGCCTCGCTCTGGGTGCTCTGGCCTGTGTGTTGATGGGAGCGTTTCTGCTCAAAGTGCAGTGGTGGCTGGGCGTTGAAGGACAATGGCCTTTATTGACGCTGGGTACATATGCTGTGTCGGTTAGCGCGGGATACCGTTTTTACAAATGGTTTGTAGATTGCTGATATGCGGGTTTCATCCTGCATGAGAGCATCCGGCCGCGGCTCTTCCGACTGCCGACAACTGACCCCTGAGAAAACGCCTTCCTCATGCGCTGCTACGCGAAATCTGAGGCGGAAATTTTCTGCTCAAAGTAAAGATTTCAATCGAAATTGTGTCCTTTTCTGCTGTGGAAAACGCTGGCCGAATTTTCACCAGAGTCGACCAACATCTGCCCGTGGCGAAGACTGATTTGATGCGCGATCGACGTGGACACTCCGAGCAGGCTAAGAGTGACAAATTGCGCGCATCGATCTGCGGAGCGGAGTTTTCTGGTTACGGCCGTTCGGCGGAAGTAGGACAAATCGCGTGGGAAATTTCGATGGGGATGGAGCTACTTGCGGAGATTGTTCAGGCGCTGGGGATTGGCGTGCTGGTGGTGCTGAACGGAGTGTATCCATGGAGTAGTGGCGGCAGTTTTGCGGCGGTGGGGGTTGTGTGCGCGGTGACGTTGGCGCTGCAGTTTTATTGATACGCACTGACGGGGTTGTCTTGGGCGCTTGGCAAGCGAGGCTGATGGTGGAATTCAGAGAAGTGGCACCGGGTGAGTATTTCCCCCCGATCCTTCAGAACGGGAGGTTCTTTGCGCAGGCTTCAGGCGGCAGAGAGCCACAGGAGATTCTGACGGTAACGGAAGTTGGGCTTGAGTGCGGCGGTGTGAGTTTTCTCTGGGCGGACATCTCAGGGTTCTCGATCCAGGGCGAGCGCGCCTGCCTGCTGAGCCGCAAGTACCCATCAGGTGGAGTGAAGTTCACGGTTGGCACCTGCTACTTCGTAGGGCGGGATCTTCAGCGTGAGAAGTACCGAAACGGGTACCCGGTGGAATACTGCCTGATGAACCGGATTGCGTTTGAGCAGCAGCGGCTGCACGTATCTGCCAGTAGCTAGTCGAGAGGGTCGCGAATCGTCGCTGGGGATTTTGGTGGTGTCTGGCTATCCTGGAATAGGCTGGCTGAGATCGCCGCACAGGCGCCGTCCTGTGGCTGCCAAGTGGCTTCCACGATCATCGTGTGTAGGCGTGTCAGCAGAGCTCTGTTTATTCTCGCCGTCCAGACTCTGTGCCACCACCAAGCCAATCATGCCGCCACTGTACTCACTACCAGTGTTGCGCCGATGGCAAAGAGGAGCGTGAGCGTTGTTGTATCCATGATCTTTCTTGTTGGTCTGTCAATAGCAGCGAGGCGTTGCCGTAGTGGATGTCCGATGGCAGCGCGATGGAGCTGTTTGAACGAAAATCCTCGTCAAGGGCGATCCCGTTGCCGCAGTGGATGTCAAACGGCAACGGTGGCATCAACGTTTGTCGCTCCTGAGCCCGACACAGATGCAGTAGGTCCCGGGTACGGCCAGGATGACGCAGGCGATTGGCCCCACGCCCACGATTTGCCCCCACAGGCTTTTCAGCAGCGGATAAGCGAAGAACACCGCTGCCGCTTCCGTCGGTTGCATGGTGGCCAGTCTGCCGAGGGTGGCGGCACCCATTCCGGAAAGCAGTAGCAGCAAGCAGCCTATTACCGCCAACACGGGTCGGAGTCGGGATTGTGGATTGCGACGATAGCCAGATGCTGGGACGTCCAGTGGCAATGGAATCTGCTGGACGAGCCTGCTGCGCCCCGTGCGTGCGTCGAATGTCAGGGCCAGCCAGGAAATTCCGATGGCGAAGGCGAGGATGAAGCTAACAACCAGTGCAAGTGGCGACATGATCAATTTCCTCTGCGTGCTGTGGCGACTGCCCGTTAGTCGAAACCGAAGGACGAAAAACTGTCTCCGAAACTGCTCATGCCGTGATCAAGCGACCAGCTGTCGTTCATCGTGTCCGTGCCGAACGCGTTACCCATGACATCGAAACAGCTGTCGAGCATGGGCATTCCGTTGGCCGGATTGACCCCGCTGGTTCCCATGGACTCTAAATGCGTGGATGAGAAAGCTGAGAAAATATCCTCGGCTTGGATCTGATCGACCGGATCGGCCCAGTCAGAGGGATCCTGCTGCATGAGGTTGAAGTACGTGCTCGTGTCCATATCTTCTTCTGTTTGTGAATCGACCTGATACCACCGGCGTTCCTGGCGAATACCGAGGCCGTCATGCACCACGACCGCTTTTCCCTGGCTGGGATAGATGACCGTGGTGAATGCCGTTTTTTCTGGCCGGACGACAGAGGTGATGAGATTGGCAATGTGCGTAAACAGGTTCATGGCTAGCTCCTCGGTTTAGTTGGTTTCAGCATCTCCTGAACCCCAAATAACCCAAGGCCTGGGTAAGGATCGCATACCCGCTTCGAGACGAATCATGTATGGCAAAGCTGAAAACGTGGCTGCGTAGGGGTGCACAAGCACGGTTCGGATCAGCAGACCATTACAGCCGCAGCCAGGCTCTTTCCCTTCCAGGAGAAGCGGCACAGTAGACGTGGGATGACGGCTACCGCGCGGATACCCGCCACAATTGATCTACTCGCGTCGTGAAGCTCTGGCTCATCAGCTCGCGACGCATGCTCCAGGCGGGGGCTGCTGGTACCACACCCGGTCGCAACGTTCCCCGTCCCCATTTGGCGTTGATCGAATCAAGCACGGCCATCACCTTCTCCGAATTAGCTGGCTGACTAGAGGCGAACAGGTCGTCGGTGAATTCACCGCGCCTGCACAGATCCATCAGCAGCACTTCCGCTTTCGAGAAAGCGAAACCTGGGCGATACAGCTTGTCGAGGCCGGTGAGTGCGGCCTGGGTGATCAGCCGGGTGTCGTCGGTGGGGTAGGGCAGCTCGCACAGCATGCCATTGGCGAATTTTGGCTCGTCTGGATTAAACATGCCGGTGCGGATGCTGACCCGGACTCGCTTGCACACCGAGCCCTGAGCACGCAGCTTCTCGCAGGCCCGAGCGGCATAGCTGGCGACCGCCTCGCGGATGGGCGCCAAGTCGTGTAGCCGTTCCCCAAACATGCGGCTGCAGCAAATCTCCTGCTTGGGCGGTGCCACGCTGTCCAGCTCTAGGCAGGGCGTCCCGCGAAGCTCGCGTGCGGTTTTCTCCAAGACCACACTGAATTTTTTCCGCAGGGTCCAGGCATCCGCCTCGGCCAGTTGCCAGGCCGTGCGTATGCCCATCTCGCCGAGGCGCTCGGTGAGCCGCCGACCGACTCCCCAGACTTCATTGACGGCCACAGCCTTCAGCAGCTTGTCCCGGCGCTGCGGGTCAGTGATATCCACTACACCCCCGGTCTGCTTCTGCCAGCGTTTGGCCGCAAAATTGGCGAGCTTGGCCAGTGTTTTGGTACGTGCAATGCCGACCCCGGTGGGAATACCCGTGGCGGCGAGCACTTGAGCACGGATCTCTCGGCCCATGCGCACCAGATCGGTTTGGATGCCCGTGAGGTCCGCGAAGGCCTCGTCGATGCTGTAGACCTCCAGTTGCGGAACCAGGCCCTCGATGACGGTCATCACGCGTTCGCTGATGTCGCCGTACAGCGCGTAGTTGGAGCTGAACGCCACGCCCCCGGCTGCCTCAAAGCGCCGGCGAATCTGAAACCACGGCTCACCCATCTTGATCCCGAGCGCCTTGGCTTCCGGCGTGCGGCTAATCACGCAGCCATCGTTGTTAGAGAGCACCACAATGGGGGTGCGAATCAGATCGGGACGGAACAACCGCTCGCAGCTGCAGTAGAAACTGTTGCAGTCAATCAGCGCGAAAACGTGCTCAGCCACAATTGCGCCCCTGGCGGCATAAGCCGACATATACGCCCCAAATCTGAAGTTCTTCACCCTCAAGTACATAACGCGGCGGGTAGGCCGGGTTGGCCGAGCGCAACACCACCTGCTGCTGCTCGATGTCGAAAATCTTGATCAGTGGATCGCCGTTCAGACAGGCGATCACTACATCCTCGCGGCGTGGCTGCAGGGCCTTGTCTATCAGCACTAGGTCACCATCAAGAATGCCGAGCCCTGACAGGCTATGGCCAGAAACCTGAGCGAGATAAATCTGTGGACGATGCAGCTGGAACAGTTCATCCAGCGAGACCCGCTGCTCGATGTGATCCTGTGCAGGGCTGGGGAATCCCGCCGGTACAGTTGGCAGAAAAAACGGGATGGTCGTCGGAGACGGCGCGACGGGGCCGAGGATCGAAATGCTGTCCACGGGAATTACCTTGGCACTGGATGTATGTACAGTATTCGCGAGACGTGGGGGGGCGTCAATCGGACGTGACGGGAGGGGTTATGTGAGGGCGCTTCGTCCAGGCATGAAGCCGCGCTATCTAACTGAGCGTGCTGGGACGCGAGCGGCTTCCCCTGGTTGGGAATGGTGACACGCAGCTGTGGCGGTAGGACTAAGCACCGAGCTCGTAGTACAGCTGCTGGCGAGCTTGACGCTTCGCCAGTGCTCTGCGAATGAGTTAGCCCGCAGTGGTCGCTCGCGAGAGGCAACAAACGGCCAATAACAGCCATTGTTTTGACGCCTCTTCATACCTTCCTTTGATCGAATGTATCCCGTTCTCGGCCGAAGCATAGTCGGGCTTGACTGGAGCCTGACTGATCAGGCCGGTCACTCTGCTGGCACGGGGGCTAGCGCTTGCCGACCTACAAAAAGCTCCCTGTAACCACGCAGAAAATATTTGTTAGGCTCCTTCCTCTTGGCGTCTTCCGAATGCTCGCGCGACAAGTTGGCCAGCAACCCGCAGTTGATGAGAAACGCATTTGCCCGGGGTATGCGCTTTTCGGGGACACCAGTCTTTTCGCAGATCGTTTCGAATGACGCCATGGTGTAGGGCGTTTTGTTATCCCGGGCGAAAGCGAAATAGAGGAAGAGCTTTAGTGCATCCAACTCGCAGACCGACCGCTTCTGGAACAACTGGAAGGGCTCGATCAGCGTCTGCTTCAAAGGAACATACAACGCCCTCGCAGGCAGCTTGCACCAGTTGCCGGTGAAATCGTAGCCAGTAATCAGGTACCGACATTTCCGGCCTTGTTTCTCCGTGGTGATCCGCCCGGCCGTCACCAGTCCGTCCAGTCCCGTTGCAACCAGCTGCCGACTCAGATTGGTGATCCGCATTAGATCGCTATAGGTGATGTCTGCAACCATCTTGCGGCCATCTGTACGCCAGTCCTCTTCCGCGACGGTCAAAAGCGCGATGTACAGCTGCAGCGCAGCGATTGCCTTAGAGCGATGCACGGTGCTGGCATTCGCCCATCCAAAGTCGCGCAGGCCTCCTCCCTTGATCCACAGCGCTGGCATTTTCACCCAAGGAAGAATCTTCATTTGCCTACTCCTTGCTGCAAACCAATGACGATGATCGCAGCGAAGACTGCGAAAGACAGAATGAGCGGAACTAGCTTGTCCGCGTTAGGTGCGAGCTTTTCCAGAGCTTCTACGACTTTGCGAAAGTTATTCACTTTGTTAGGTCTCAAGTGGCTTGTGATGAGACCTTTTTACCAAGATCGGGAAACCTCTCTCTAGAAGTAGGTGACGCAGCTTCTCAAAAAATCTGCGAAAAATCGTTTAAAAATCAAATACCTAAACACAAAACGTCAAGTCTTTTGTGACTCACAATTAGTTCACGAACGGTCGTTTTCTAACGTGTCAGGGTGAATTTTCTAACCTGGCAAGCTGAATCGCTCCGGGTTTCGTAGACACCTCCATGCCCTAAACTGAGGCCTATCAGGAGGTTCCATGAACAACCCGCGTGCCCTGCTCCTATCAAACCAGACAGTTCTTGGTCATCAATGGGAGGCAAAGGTCATCCAGGAATCCGACTGACGTATTGGTCAGGAGAAATCTTGTCATGGCCGAATCGCGCCACGGCCATGTGCCAGAGTCGGCCGTGCCTTGGTAAGGTTATACAACACGGCTCGATCAGCTCTGGACGGTGAAGTTCTAACGACTCAAAGCCTGTCAGCAAGCCCTTGCTCTCGAAGAGCTGCACCCTTTGGCCTGTTACAGCAAATGGGTGATGGCCCACCCTTGATCGATCAATGCCGTTTTACACTCGTCTGAAACCCGTTCTGCATTGACTGCCAAGCACAGAAAGCTTGTAGGTCGCGACATGCCGACATACAGGTTTCGAAATTGAGAAAGCTGAGTCTCAGGCATTTTAGCGGAGCGAGTGCCAATCCCAGAAATGATGGGTAATGCCAGCTGTAGGTCGAAGCGACGACTTGGATGGCCTAGAGACTCCATGACGAGGGTCGCCAGATGCGTTTCGCCTTTCATCGAGGCGAGGGTACCGATATGAATATCTAAGCTGCGACCATTTTTTTCGATAGAGCACATGGACCGGTGGGCTCCGTGAGTAGCCATGGTCTCTGGTCGCTCAAAAACCGGGAGCGCAGCGAACATCTGTGGCGTAATTTGATTTGGGAGTAACGGCCGCAGCCTCACGTATAAAAAATTCACGATACGGATACGCCTAGCTTCATCCGCATCGCTCACGTTTTTCATGCACAAATCACGAATCAGGAGCCGGAAGGCTGAAACATCTTCATCAGCATCACGCAGTTTTCGAATTAACTGATGATCGGTTTTCAAGCCTTCGACAATCTCTGCCTTGGCAGCGCGCAGCACCAGAAACAACGCTCTGCGGATCTCCTCAAATCGTGATGAAAACGATGCGTTTACGGCAGGCTTGGGCCCCCCGAGAAGCGCCCAGAATCGCACAAGCTTGAGTCCGGGGGATTGGTCGCCACCCGAGGCCGGCCAGTAGTCCAAGAGGGTACGACCCGCTAACTGCGTTGGGGCATCCCCCTGTTTGCGAGCGCATAGGGCTTTGACTTTTCCACTGGTCAGATCCGTATCGCTGAACCGGTCTAGTACTTGGCCTCCAAACGTCGAAATCACATCCTGTACTCGCGCTGTGCTGTAGACGATCAGCATGGACGTGTGTCGGTCTTCGGCCTCTCCAGTAACAGCAGTACCTGCCAGCTGTGTTTTAGACACAGACTTAGCGACGTGGGGACCGAAGCGCTTGCTGGAGGAGATCGGAAGTGCGTCGCCTCGGGGGAAAGTCAGATTTTCCGCGCCTTCCGAACTTCCAAGGATTCGTTGGTTGATGTCGCCGAAGCGCTGAACGGTGACGGTCTCATCGAACATCAGTTGCAACAAACGCTCTTGCTCCCAAGACGTGTCCTGCATTTCGTCGATAAAGACGATAGGGAATCTTCGGGATAGCTGGGTGCGAACCCTAGGGAAAAGCGCCAGCAAACGTTCTGCGTACGCGAACATGTCCGCGTGTCGGAAAACCCCTTCAGCAGCGAGTTTCTCTTTGATACCGACAATTGTCGGAAGGGTTTTCGCGCCTGGCTTAGGAAGCGAGCCAAACTCGCTAGCGAGGTCTAGAGAGGCACCTTTGTACACCAGCCCCTCTAGCATGGGCGCGACGCTCGCATTCTTTTGCATATAAAGCTTCAAGCCAAAGTTAGCTTGGGCTAACGCCAATGCTCGGCGAGCAAAGATATCGTTGTCGATCACGTCGACAACCATCCCATTGCTTCGCAGGTAGGGCAGAGCCAGAAACTGATTCACCATGGCGTGAATCGTCCCGATGAAGTGGGGATGCGAGAGCAGGCGACTCCCGTCATGGCTTGTACTTAACCGGTGTTGAATCTCATTCCGGGCGACATTGGTATGACTGAGCACACAAACGCCTGCGCGGCTTGAGGTCCATCTGCGGCTCAGCATCAGGAGCTTCGCAGCTAGTACCGTGGTCTTGCCACTGCCTGGCGCGGCGTTGATGTCACGAGACTGGTTTTCCAGTAATACGGCACGCCGCTCTTGATCATCGAAGTTCAAGTCGGGTGTCAGTTCGCGTAGTACCGCAAGATCGGCAGCATTGATCAGAGGGACCGACATGGCTCAGCCCTGCCAGTCAGATGCCGTAACGCCTGCTGTAGGTAAGGCGGCAGCTTGTTAAACAGCTCATCGCCTTTCCCATAGTCGCCTGTTGAAATCAGGTGAGCAGCGTATTGGGCGGTGATCGCTTTTGATGCCTCTTTTTCAACGAGCGGCTGGTAGATGAGTGACGCCAGTTCCACTGGCGAGTGTCCGGCGTTCGAGAGTTCTTTCCAGCGCTCGCCTGCCTCGATGATTGTCTTCTTCTCATCGTCCTCCGTCAGCCGTTCTCCCCTCGAGTCTGCCTTCTTCGCCATGTGAATTGCGTCATGCATCAACTGGGCACATCCATGAAGGGCGAGATCAAACTCCAGCGTCCAGTTGTTGGAGACGCAGACGATTGTGCTACCACCCTGGGCGCGGTCAACCTTCGTTTTGACCAGTGCCTCGACTTCCTCTGGCGTGTAGTCTTTTTCGAATCGTTTACGGTTGTTCTTGGGAGGAGATATGTAGGTGGCCTCATTGGGAACGATGTCACGATCCGTGATGCAGGCGACAGGAATGGGAATCGCCGAGCCATCAATCGGCTGCAAGATTCGTGCGTAGTGATAAAGCCCAACTCCGCCAACATTAACGCAAGAAATGCCGTGTTCGTTGAACGAGTATCCTGAAGCTGCAGCCAGAGCGGGCAGCAGCAGCGCTTCTGCTGGCCCTTCCACGATCGCAACGCCGCGAGCGAAGAACAGATTCGCTTTGGTGGCATCGATAAAGCGCCTCAAAAACTCGTAATCGCTTTTCAGTAACTTGGTTTTCCCGTGGGCCAAGCTGAATAGCTGAGCACGGTTTACCAAAGTCAGGCTCGCGATGTCCGCACCCGCCGCCAGCGAAGGGCTGTGGGTAGTCATGACGATCTGAACAGGCCGGCTATCTGGCTCAGCCGCGTTAGAGGCGCGTTCGAGAAGCTGCTGAACGCGTTCCTGCATCTGCGGATGGAGATGTGCCTCGGGTTCCTCGATCAGCAGCAATCCGAGTTCATCACCGTCCCGAAGCAGAACCAGTTCGGTCGCCATGAACAGAGCGTTGTTATAGCCGAGTCCGCGAATGCACCGCTCACCTGGGTCGATGGTGGAGGATGGCAACAGCGCCAATTCGAAGCGCTCCAGAATGGGTTGCAGGCCCAGTTCCGGAGCGATCTGGATACGTGAGGATAGGGCATCGCCGGCAAAAGCGAACTTGTTCAGGTAATTGTCATTGATGTCGTCCTGGACATCTCTGATAACTTGATGCCCGCCCAGGTGGTGCTGAGCAAACGCCATCAGCCCGACCAAGTTGCTGGGGACAGTAGCTGGAGCCGCTAGGTCGAAGTCATTTTGCTCCTGCCCATCAATGCGTTTATGAGCGCCCAATATTTGGGACAGCCGAGACTGGCGACCAGGGCGTAGCTCTGCTTCGGCATCTCGGAGGGGGCGTAAGTAGGTGGCTCGGATGAGCTCTCGAACCGCCGTGCCGATCTCTGGCCCCGTGCCGTTCGGGCCCGAGCAGGTGATTGCCTCGACCCGTCCACGCTTGTTGGCCTTAGGTGGTATCCAACGCGCCTGCAGATAGACGATCAAGCTATGAGACCCGTCTGCTTCGTGGGTCATCCATTCGAGAACTGAGGCCTCTTGCGCGGGGTCTAGGTCCACAAGAGTGGCTTCAATGAACAGGGAGCGGGCTCGTGTTGTGCCCGTGATGTGAAAGTCAGTTTCGAAGAGGCGAATGAACTCGTAGCTGGTTGTCCACAGCACGTAGCGAATCGCGTCGATTACAGAGGTTTTGCCTGAGTCGTTTTCCCCGACAAGGATGTTCAGTCCGGGGGCAAGCTCCCAATCAAGTGAGGGGGCAACCGTACCGTCCCCAAACGCCCGAAAATTTGACGCCCTGATCCGCTTCAAATGCATCTTGCTTCTCCGTCCTAGTGAAAAGCCTGTCCCGGATGGCGCAAGGCAGTCCGTGCACTCTGTGGGTGCGATGGCTTTTATCACGGGAGAAAGCGGGTCGGAAGTGAAATTTAGTGGCCGGGAGCCATTACTGGGGGGGGGTGAAATGCACTTGTCAGCTTTGGCAGCGGCAGCGCGACCAGGGCGTGTCGTATTTGCTTTTGAGCAAGAGGGTGTCTCACCGCTCAGTGAAAGACAGTGCCCAAGAGCTGGCGGATTACGTGCTACCACTCTTTGTTTGAGGACATATTAAAATTGGCTGCGTGTCCGCTTTTGGCCGATTTCTGCCTGTCGCCTCTGGCCGAGATCGGCCAATTGCTGCCGTTGGTGGCGTCCGCTTCCGGCCAATAGTCATCCTTGTTCTTCCACGCGTGGAGGACTTGCTATACATCATCGCTACCTGCGGCCGTCAGCCTTGGAGCAAAGGGAAACAGGTCGGGCAGAAAACCCCACTCAGACTCAGAGATATCTGAGCCATCTCTTTGATCTGTCCATCTACAGCAAGCGTCGAGCCTGCGACATAACCGAGCTCTGTGTGCGCGGCATTGCTCATGGCGAGCACGCTTCATCACGAGCCAAGGTGATGCAGCAGAAAACGCAGCGGCCAGTGCCGTTCGAATCACAGGGCAAACGGTCAGCTCTATTGGCATGGATACATCAAGCCCAGCTAGCAGCGAGGACTGCCTTTTTCCGAGCCGGCTGATACCTCACACCATCTATCCACTCGCCAATATGCTTGCATCGTCAAAGGCTGGGTGAAGTTAAAATCCTCGGAAAGCCGCTCCTTCAGTAAGTCAGCCAGCCGCTCCCTTCATGAAAAATTGCTCGATGACGGATGCCATGCCGGCGCGCGCGACACGGCCACGGCGTTCTGCGTCGACCAAGCCGAACACCACGGAGATGAACATCTCGGTCAGCTCCGGTGCGCCAATATCGATGCGAAAAACGCCTTCTTTCTGGCCGCGTAGGAAGAAGGCATCCAGTGCATCCCCGTAAGGCAGCCAGCGTGTTCCCCCGGCATCCTCGTCGAGCGAGTCCGGGCGCCACTGAAACGCGAGAAAGGCCAGCAGTTCACGATGGAGCAGATGATCGCTGATCAGGCGGTGCAGAGCTTCGGGGATCGGACGCTCGCTCAGGCCAGCGTTTTCGATCAGCTGATTCATTATTACGGAGCCATGCTCCATCAGCATTTCGATGAGCTTGTCACGTGTGCCGCAGAAACGGTTCAGCGTGGCCTTGCTGATGCCCGCGGCTTCGGCGATCTCCTTGAACGTGCCTCTCGGGTGGTCGACGAGGGCGACGGCCAGGGCTTTCAGCAGTTTTTCATCGGCGGCAGGAGCAACCATTAGCGACCTCATTGGTACGGTTCGACGGGCATTGTGCACATTCGTCGAGCTTACTCAACGCATGCCGCTCTGAGAATATAGAATTCAAATGAGACATTATTGACTCAATAGAGGATTAGTAGAATCATACGCACCTTTGCCGACTTGGCTTCATGTCTTGGGTGCGATATGCATGACGTGCGTGTGTGGTTGAAGGGGTCGGCAGTCGGTGTGCTGGTCGCGTTGGTGTTGGTTGGGTGCGACCAGTCAGGGTGGGAGATGGAGACCCCACCACCAAGGGAAGTCGATGTAATGTCTGTGAAGCGTGAGCCCTTCACCCTGGTCGCCGAACTGCCCGGGCGCGTCGAGCCGGTGCGCGTGGCTGAAGTGCGCGCGCGTGTGGCCGGCATCGTGCTTAAAAGCACCTTTGAAGAGGGTGCCGATGTGAAGGCTGGGCAGGTGCTGTTCCAGATTGATCCGGCGCCGTTCGAGGTAGCCCTGGCTCGCGCCGAGGGGCAGCTGGCGCAGGCCGAGGCTCAGCTCGTTCAGGCGCAGGCCACGGTGCGCCGTTACGAGCCATTGGTGAAAATCGAGGCGGTAAGCCAGCAAGATTTCGATGCGGCCAAGGCCGCGCTGCAAAGCGCACAGGCGCTCAAGCGCTCGTCGCAGGCCGATGTGCAAACGGCGCGACTCGAGCTGGGCTACTCGACCGTGCGCGCACCCATTGCCGGCCGTATCGGGCGTGCCGAGGTGACCGAGGGCGCCCTGGTTGGCCAGGGCGAAGCGACGTTGCTGGCGCGGATTCAACAACTCGACCCGGTCTATGTGGACTTCAAGCAGCCCGTGGCCGACGCCCTGCGCCTGCGTAGGACCTTCAGCGACGCCCAGAATGCCGAGCCTTCCAGATCGCTGACCTTGAGCTTCGACGGCGAGCCGGTCCAGAGCCGTGGCACGCTGCAGTTTGCCGATATCGCGGTGGACAGAGGCACCGGGGAGGTCACCCTGCGCGGCCGCTTCGACAACCCCAACGGCGAACTACTGCCGGGCATGTACGTTCGGGTCCATGCGCCGCAGGCCCATGGCGACGCCATTCTTGTCCCGCAACGCGCCGTGCAGCGCGACCCGATCGGGCAGGCGAGCGTGATGCTGCTGGGCCCGAATAACGTGGTTGAGTCGCGGCCTGTCGTTACTGGCGTCATGCAAGGCTCGCGCTGGCAGATCAAGGAGGGGCTGCAAGAAGGTGATCCGCTTATCGTCAGCTCGCTGATCGCCATTCAGGCAGGCGCGACCGTCGTCCCACGCCAGGCCGCGCAGGCGCCTGATACCGCTGCTAGTAAAGCCCAAGCGCAGGCGCAGTAAGCCGGAGAACCGTCATGTCCCTGTTTTTTATCCGGCGGCCCAACTTCGCCTGGGTGATCGCGCTGTTCATCTCAATGGCCGGCTTGCTCGTCATTCCGCTGCTGCCCGTGTCGCAGTACCCCAACGTGGCGCCGCCGCAGATCAGTATTACCGCGAGCTATCCTGGCGCCTCGGCGCAGGTCTTGGCGGACTCGGTGACCAGTGTTATCGAGGAAGAGCTCAACGGTGCGAAGAACCTGCTGTACTTCGAGTCCAGCAGCAACAGCAATGGCGTCGCCGAAGTCACCGTGACCTTCGCGCCCGGTACCGATCCCGAGCTGGCCCAGGTCGATGTGCAGAATCGGTTGAAGAAGGCCGAGGCACGGTTGCCCCAGGCGGTACTGAACCTGGGCGTCCAGACCGAGCAGGCTTCATCGGGCTTCTTGCTGATCTACGCGCTGCGCTACAAGGCGGGCGTCGACCGCGAAGACACCACGATGCTTGCCGACTACACCGTGCGCAACATCAATCCGGAAGTTCGACGTCTACCTGGAGTCGGAAAGCTGCAGTTCTTCGATTCCGAAGCAGCGATGCGCGTATGGGTCGATCCTCAAAAGCTCGTGGGCTTCGGACTGTCGATCGATGACGTCAGCAACGCGATTCGCGGGCAGAACGTGCAGGTGCCCGCCGGCGCCTTCGGCAGTTCGCCGGCCTCGCGCGAGCAGGAGCTGACCGCGACGCTGGCGGTCAAGGGAACGCTGGACACGCCCGAGGAATTCGGCCGCATCGTGCTGCGCGCCGGACAAGACGGGTCGAATGTGCTGCTCAGTCAGGTCGCACGCCTGGAGGTCGGCCGCCAGGATTACAACTTCAGCTCACGTCAGGACGGCCGACCGTCAGTGGCCGCAGCTGTCCAGCTATCGCCAGGCGCCAACGCCATTCGCACCGCCGAGGCGGTCCGTACGCGCCTGGATGAGCTTTCGGCACAGCTGCCGGATGGCGTGGAAATCAAGGTGCCATACGACACCTCGAAGTTCGTGGACGTTGCCATTTCTCAGGTCGTCAGCACCCTGTTCGAAGCGGTGGCGCTGGTGTTCCTCGTCATGTTTCTGTTCCTGCAGAACGTGCGCTACACCCTGATACCTTGTCTCGTGGTGCCGATATGTCTGGCCGGCACCTTGAGCGTGATGTACGCACTCGGTTTCTCGGTCAACATGATGACCATGTTCGGCATGGTGCTGGCGATCGGCACGCTGGTCGATGACGCCATCGTGGTGGTCGAGAACGTCGAGCGGATCATGGTGGAGGAGGGGCTGTCTCCGGTCGAGGCAACCATCAAGGCGATGGGACAAGTCTCCGGTGCGATTATCGGAACCACGCTGGCACTGACGGCGGTATACCTGCCGCTGGCCTTCATGGCCGGCTCGGTGGGCGTCATCTACCAGCAGTTTTCCATATCGCTGGTCGCGTCGATCCTGATCTCGACCTTCCTGGCGCTGACCTTCACACCCGCGCTGTGTGCAACCCTGCTCAAGCCCATTCCCAAGGGGCAGCACGAAAAGCGTGGTTTCTTTGGCGCTTTCAATCGCGCATTTGGCAGTTTGACGAACGGCTACACGAGTCTGAACGGTCGGCTGGTACCGCGTGCCGGACGATTCATGTTCGCCTACGCGGCCATCGTTGTGGTTATGGGGTTCTTCTATCTCTATCTACCGGAATCCTTTGTCCCTGCTGAGGATCAGGGCTACATGATCGTCGATGTGCAATTGCCGCCGAATGCAACGCGCGAGCGGACCTCCGCAGCTGGCGCGCAGTTGGAAGACTTCCTCATGTCTCGCGAGGCGGTGGACACCAGCTTCCTGGTAATGGGTTTCAGCTTTTCCGGCATGAACGAAAATGCCGCGCTGGCATTCCCGGTACTCAAGGATTGGTCCGAACGGGATGCTGATCAGTCAGCGGATGCCGAGACGGCAGCTGTCAACGAACGGTTCGCCAATCTCGACGATGGCACCATCATGGCCGTGCCGCCGCCTCCGGTTGAAGGCCTGGGCAATTCCGGTGGCTTCGCCCTGCGCTTGCAGGATCGGGGCAGCCTGGGTCGCGACGCTTTGCTTGCCGCACGTGACGAGCTGCTGGCCAAGGTCAACGGCGATCCACATTTCCTCTACGCGATGACGGAAGGACTCGCGGACGCCCCCCAGTTGCGCTTGGTAATCGATCGGGAGCAGGCCCGAGCAATGGGTGTCAGCTTCGAGTCAATCAGCAATGCGCTGTCCACCGCGTTTGGCTCGACAGTACTCAATGACTACTCGAATGCAGGCCGCCAGCAGCGTGTCGTGGTCCAGGCTGACCCAAGTGCGCGCATGACGCCGGCGAGCGCACTGGAGCTTCGAGTGGCGAATGAACAAGGTGAGCTCGTGCCGCTGAGTGCCTTCGTTACGACCCGGTGGGAGCAGGGGCCGGTGCAGTTGACACGCTATAACGGTTATCCGTCGATCCGCATCACCGGGGACGCCATGTGGGGAGTGAGTAGCGGCGAGGCGATGGCCGAGATGGAGCGCCTGATTGGCGAGCTGCCGGCAGGCATCGGGCACGAGTGGACGGGGCTTTCGTATCAGGAGCGCGTTGCCAGTGGCCAGGCGGTGGCGCTGTTCTCCCTTGCCATTGCCGTGGTGTTCCTCGTGCTTGTCGCCCTCTATGAAAGCTGGTCCATTCCGCTGGCGGTCATGCTGATCGTACCAATCGGGGCATTTGGCGCGGTGCTGGCTGTGACCTTTGCGGGCCTGACCAACGACGTCTACTTCAAGGTTGGGCTTATCACCATCATCGGGCTGTCGGCAAAGAACGCGATCCTGATCGTCGAGTTTGCCAGGGAGCTCAGGGAGCAGGGCCGCTCCCTGAGAGAAGCGGCGATCGAGGCGGCGCGGCTCCGTTTTCGCCCGATTGTCATGACCTCAGTGACCTTCATGCTCGGCGTACTCCCGCTTGTGATTGCCAGCGGAGCCGGTGCGGCCAGTCAACGAGCGGTCGGTACGGGTGTGTTGGGTGGGATGATCAGTGCGACGGTGCTCGGTGCGATATTCGTCCCTGTCTTCTTCGTCTGGGTGCTTTCGCTGCTGCAACGCCAACCCCAGCGCGCCAATCAACCCAACGTGGCCGCGGAGTGACCGTCATGCCGAAGACCCTTTCATTCACACCGGTCCTTCTGCTGACGCTTGCTCTCGGTGGCTGCTCGCTGGCGCCCAGCTATCAGCGTCCCGAGGCGCCGATAGCCCGGCAGTGGGACGCGGACAGCAACCTTCGGGCAACTTCCGCACAAAAGCTGGATTGGCAGGCGTTCATTCTCGATCCGGAAGTGCGCCGCCTGGTCGACATCGCGCTGGCCAACAACCGCTCGCTTCGCCAGTCCCTATTGGACATCGAACAGGCGCGTGCGCAGTACCGCATCCAGCGCGCCGACCGCGTGCCCGGTCTGGCTGGCACTGCCACGGGCACGCGCCAGCGGGTGCCTGCCGACCTCTCGAACGGCACCTCGACTCAGCTCAGCAGCTATCAGGTGGGCCTGACGCTGCCGGAGTACGAACTGGATCTGTTCGGGCGGATCAAGAGTTTGAGCGATGCCGCGCTTGAGCAATACCTGGCCACCGAGGCCGCCGCGCGAGCGGCGCAGGTTGCGATGGTCGCCGAAGTCAGCCAGGCCTACCTGACCTATGCCGGCGCACAGCAGCGGTTGGAACTGGTCCAGAGCACCCTCACCAGTCGCGAACAGTCGCTCAGTCTGACTTCTCGGCGGCGCCTGGCCGGCACAGCCACCGCGCTGGATTATCAGGAGGCGCTCGGGCTGGTCGAACAGTCACGCGCTGAGCTTGAGGTCACCTTGCGCGAGCGCAAACAGGCTTTCAATGCGCTGGTGTTGCTGCTTGGCACGCCAGATGCCGCATCGGCCATTCCGGCCGAGCCTCGGGAGCAGCTGCGGCTGCTGCAGGAGATCGCGCCCGGCGCGCCGTCCGCGCTGCTGGAGCATCGCCCCGATATCATTGCGGCCGAGCACCGTCTGAAGGCGCGGCATGCTGACATCGGTGCGGCACGCGCGGCCTTCTTTCCGCGCATCAGCCTGACCGGAACGTATGGCAGCTCCAGCGAAGAGCTGTCCGGGCTGTTCCAGGGCGGTTCGCGTACCTGGAGCTTCTTGCCGACACTGTCGCTGCCGATCTTCGACGCTGGCCGCAACAGGGCCAACCTCGACCTGGCCGAGGTGCGCCGGAATTCGGCCGTCGCCGAGTACGAAGGCAGCATCCAGACCGCGTTCCGCGAGGTGGCCGACGCATTGGCCGCCAGCGACACCCTGCTGCGCGAGGAAAGCGCCCGGCGCGCCTTCGCCGCTACCAGCACGGAAGCGCTGAGGCTGGCACGCGCACGCTACGAGGGCGGGGTGGACGATCACTTGCGCTACCTCGACGCGCAGCGCAGCAACTTCGTCAACGAGCTTGCCGTTATCGAAACCGCCACCCAGCGGCAGATTGCGCTGGTCAGCTTGTTCCGCAGCCTCGGTGGCGGTTGGGCAGGCGACCTCGGGACCGCACGTTGAGCACCGGAGCCGCACCATGACCAACCCGGCGCACAAACGCTGGCTGATCCTCACCGCTGTGATGCTGGCGTTCCTGCCGGTGGTGATCGACATGACCATCCTGCACATCGCCGTGCCGTCGCTGACGCTTGCGCTCGAGGCGAGCAGCACCGAAGTGCTATGGATCATCGACGTCTACCCGCTGCTCATGGCCGGGCTGCTGGTGCCGATGGGCACCCTGGCCGACCGCCTGGGCAACCGCCGCGTGCTGCTGATCGGCCTGAGCGTATTCGGTACCGCATCGCTGCTAGCGGCGTATTCCCAGACGCCGGCGATGTTGATCGGTGCGCGCATGCTGCTTGCGCTCGGGGGCTCGATGATCATGCCCTGCGTGCTGGGCATCGTTCGCCGAACCTTCGAGGACGACCGCGAGCGGGCCATGGCGCTCGGCATCTGGGGCACGGTCAGCGCGGCGGGCGCTGCAGTGGGGCCCTTGGTAGGCGGGGCCTTGCTGGAGCATTTCTGGTGGGGCTCGGTGTTTCTGATCAACGTGCCACTAATGGCTCTGGTGATCCCGGTCGCCATCGTGCTCTTGCCACGTATAGAAACGACCAGCCCCGGAAAATGGCAGGTTGGCCAGGCCGTGATGCTTCTCACCGGCATCATCGCTGTGGTGTACAGCATCAAGGCCGGGGTCGGCGCGACGGCGCCGCTGGCGATCATCGCCGTGACCCTGCTGCTGGGCCTGCTGCTGCTCGCAGCGTTCGCGCATAAGCAGTTGCACGCCTCCGCACCCATGCTCGACCTGGCGCTGTTCTCGCATCCGGCGATTCTTGCCGGGATTGTCATGGCCCTGTTCGTTACCGGCGCGCTAGCCGGCGTTGAACTGACACTGGCGATGGAGTTGCAGTACGTGCTCGACAAGACGCCGCTGCAAGCCGGCATCTTCATGATTCCCATCATGCTGGCCGCTGCCCTGGGCGGGCCGGTGGCCGGCTACCTGTCCAATCGCTTCGGCTTGCGGCTGGTGGCGAGCTTGTCGCTTGCGGTGTCCGCCGGCTCGCTGGCGCTGCTGCCTGTCGTGGGGCTGGATGCGCACCTGATCGTCCCGGCGCTGCTGGCGGTGTTGGGCCTGGCGCTGAGCATCGGTCTCACCGCCTCGTCCATCGCGATCATGGGCGCGGTGGATGCCAGCAAGGGCGCCGCCGCCGGCTCGCTCGAAGCGACGGCCTACGAGCTTGGGTCGGGATTGGGTATCACCTTTTTCGGCGTGTTCATGGCGAGCGTCTTCAGCCGCTCGCTCGCACTGCCCAGCGGCATCGACCCCGCGCTTGCCACCCGCGCCTCAACCTCGATCGGCGATAGCTATCAGGTTGCAAACGCTCTACCCGCGGGTCAGGCCGATGCCCTGGTCGAGGCGGCGAAAACCGCCTTCTCGGTGACCAATTCGGTGCTGCTAAGTACTTGCGCAGCGCTATTGGGAATGCTGGCGCTTTTGGTTTTTGGGTTGCTCGGACGAATGCCTGTGAAGCTGAGTTAAGGAATGTTTAACGTCCGCTTCTGGCCCAGAGTGTGTAAAAACATCCCGGTAAACCCTTGCTATGATTTCCGAGAATCTCATCGCAAGGGACGCCCATGAAACGGTTTATCCAGGGTGAACATCGAGGTCAAAGCACCTTACTTCCCGAAAGCCTCGACGACTACGTCAGCGATACCAATCCGGTTCGGGTGGTTGACGTTTTCGTCGATGAACTCGATTTGGCCAATCTAGGTTTTGATGGCGTCATTCCAGCCGAAACCGGCAGACCTGCCTACCACCCGGCGATCCTGCTGAAGATCTACATCTACGGTTACCTAAACCGAATTCAATCGAGCCGACGTCTGGAGCGAGAAGCCCAGCGCAACGTCGAACTCATGTGGCTAACCGGGCGTTTGATGCCCGATTTCAAGACCATCGCCAACTTCCGAAAAGACAACAGCAAGGCCATTCGCGGCGTCTGCCGCCAGTTCGTTTTGCTCTGCCAGCAGTTGGGGTTGTTTGACGAAAACCTGGTTGCCATCGACGGCAGCAAATTCAAGGCAGTGAACAACCGTGACCGCAATTTCACCAGCGCCAAACTGAAGCGGCGCATGGAAGAAATCGAGGCGAGCATCGGCCGTTATTTGGCTGCGCTCGATGCGGCTGATCGACAGATTCCTAGCGCCTCCGCGCCAGACATTGCCAGCCTGGAAGATAAAATCGCCAAGCTCAAATCGCAGATGAAAGAGCTTCAAGGGATCGAAACTCAGCTCAACGATTCCCCTGACAAACAGGTTTCGCTGACCGACCCGGATGCCCGTTCGATGATGACGCGCGGCAGCGGTATCGTCGGCTACAACGTGCAGACGGCGGTCGATACGCAGCACCATTTGATTGTTGCTCATGAGGTCACCAACAGAGGTTCTGACCGCGACCAACTCAGCTCGATGGCCAAGCAAGCTAGGGAAGCCATTGGCGCAGAAACATTGTCGGTAGTCGCCGACCGAGGCTACTTCAAGGGTGAAGAAATCCTCGCCTGTCACGATGCAAACATCACCGCTTATGTGCCAAAGCCGATGACTTCAAGCGCCAAGGCTGATGGCCGGTTCAACAAAGATGCCTTCGTTTATGACGCGACGAAAAACGAATATACATGCCCGGCTGGAGAGGCACTGATTTGGCGATTCTCCAGCGTTGAGAAAGGCATGAATATGCACTGTTACTGGAGTTCAAAGTGCCAGAGTTGCGCGCTGAAAACCCAGTGCACGCCAAGCACAAATCGTCGAGTAAGGCGCTGGGAACATGAAGCGGTGCTGGAGGAAATGCAACACCGGCTGAACCAAGCACCGGAGATGATGCGGGTTCGGAAGCGGACTGTTGAGCATCCCTTCGGGACGCTCAAACAATGGATGGGAGCAACGCACTTCCTGACTCGAAAACTGAATGGGGTGAGCGCAGAAATGAGCTTGAATGTGCTCGCCTACAACTTGAAGCGGGTGATGAAAATCATCGGCACCGAAGGCTTGTTGAAGGCGATGGCGGCGTAAAAGCCCAGCTTTTACTGCCCCAAGAGGTGCCAAAGCGCTTCATACGCGCTCTGAAGCGTTACCGGCGCTGATCGTGGTAAATAATCGGGAAATCGCCACGCATAGGAGCAATGGGCTGAAGCACGCAAGATAAGAAAGTGTTTTTACACACTCTGGGCCGATAGCGGCCACCCAAAGCCAGTCCGACTTCTGCCCAAACCGCCTAGCCAACGAAGTTTCCAGCTTAAATGTCGATTATGAAATTTCTCAACTTCCCGGGTGGACAGGCTGTCAGCGCCGAGTTAGTCTCAGCACTCACAAAGGCCTAGGGCGAGCCTATCGCTCCGCCGCCAATGGCGCAAATACGACGCATAGTTCCCAGTGAGCGTAGTGTCGTCGCTACATTACCCTACAGGCGATGTAGCTAACGCAAAGGTGTGACTGCTAATCTGCGGTGCACCCAATCAGAATCGGGCCTTGCGCCTGCATCAAGGCGAACGCCGCGGTGTGCACACTACAGGTGCGCCCACCGAATCGATCTCTAAGATCACCGCTCAGCAGCCCTTCTAGCTAGGCCCACTGAGCACAATTCCGAACTGACAAGCCAACGCGCGCGCAACATCCATCGGCTCTTTTCGCCTTGCGCCTCCATATGCGTTCATGCGGTCAGCTCCAATTTCGCACACAGAGACGGTTCTCCCAAAAAAGGACAAACGCCTAGTGCTGCGTGGGTTTCAGTCGTGCTCTGCGCAGACGAAACCGGACGATTCTCCCGTAGAGCATAGGAAATGGGACCCGCCGATTGAGGAGGTGGGTAGGCCCAGGTGTGGCCGACGCCGGACTGCTGCAGCGAAAACTGCAGTGGGTTGCGATGCCCCGCCATAGCTCCCAGACATCTCCTACGGAAAAAGCATCCTCGTACGCACCTCCTGCGGTGCTGCCCGCACGGTCGGCGAGAGCCCCTCTCGCGAAAAACTGAACGCACTTTAGGGCGCGGGCCCATTTGTTATTAACCATTTAGTTCGGAGTTTTTATGGCCGCAAGAAATTTAGGTTTGGGTTCCAGAGATATAAGTAAGGTTGGAAAATTTGCGCTTGGGAAAGGGCACCTTTCGTTCAGCTCAGCAGCGACAATTGCTGATCGCTGGAAACTTTTCGCTAGGTATCTGGGTGAGCGCGACATTAAAGATCTAAAAGATTTGTCCCGCGAGGATTTAATTGCATATGGAGTACTACTTTCTGAGCGAGTTAGTGATGAAGAAATATCTGTTTCTTATGCTCAAAATCTCGTAAGTGCTGTTAATAGCGTTATGACTATGGCAACCCTTGGAGATTGGGCTCCTGTAAGCCCTACAAAAGATTGCGGTATCCCGGATCGCTCACACATTCGAACGTCGCCGCCTGACGGACTGTGTCGCGTAGCGTTCTATCACGCGCTGAGTGCATTGGCTGATGAGCACGCTGAGGGAAAGGCTGTTGCAGTTCTAGCAAGGGAGTTCGGGCTTAGAACCAAAGAAGCAACATTGCTTGATAGTAGACGAGCCCTTGAAGAGGCTAATAGCAATGGATATGTAAACATCAAGCGTGGCACAAAAGGCGGGCGCAAAAGAAGGGTTCCGATTTCATCACCTTCACAGATCCAAGCCTTGGAATTCTGTACAAAGATCCAGGGTCAGAGAAGTCTTTTGATTCCGAGTGATAGTAATTGGGAAAACTTTCGGGGAAATCAAATTCGCCAAACTCGAGAGGCGTTGCAGAGGTATGGAATCAGCCGCCTGCACGAATTGCGCGCAGCTTATGCTTGTGAGCGATACGAACAGCTCTCAGGTGTACCCGCTCCAGTTTTAGGCGGTAAAGAAACCTCATTGGGCCATATGACTCGCATAAAAATTGCGCTTGAGCTGGGGCATGGTCGGATTGATGTAACAAACTCGTATCTCGGAGGCCGCAAATGCTGACGCGGGAGCTCAATCATAAAATTCATCTCTATAAATCGCGCGGTGGAAAAACGAGCCGAAAACGAGCCGCCGGACGTATGTTGGAGTTTGTCGATTGGTGCAACTGCGACGCACATCAGACTGGAAAAAAACATGTTCATAAGTTTTTCGATGAGAAAAAATTTGCCCCTTCTACCGCTCGAGACTACTGGTATGCGATAAAAACGCTTTGGCAGTTAATGGATCGTGCAGGGGAGCCGCCAAAGCCGGAATGCATGATGGCTCATGATTGAATCATCGGACTTTATTAGATTTCTTAAGTTTACCTATAGGGGTTCCCATTATGGTCAATGATGTTGATAATTTGTTTAGGCCTGGCGCTAAGCTACTGCCGATCCGGCCCTTGTATCATCGGTTTATTTTTCGAGCGAAGATGAGTACGGGTGAGCTTTTGAAGGAGTACAACTTATGCCAGGGTGAGGATGCTCTATTTCTGCTTTATTATTTTTATAACGATGGTCACCTGAAATTAAGGGTCTGTTCAAAATGCTCTATTATTAATGGCTCGGATGGTGTTGGGTTCTTTGCTCTTGATGAAGATGCTGGGCGGTACTGGCCGTATCTTGGCTTCAAGGTCTATAGCCTGAAGCGAGTGCCGTTGGTTGACTGTAACAGGGTGAAATTACCAGAGAGCATTAAACGTAAGCGCATTAAATATTACACGGATATGATCAGCTGGATGAAAATCACCACAGAAGATAATTGCCATGAAAAAACTGCTATTGCTCTCTCTGGGAAACGAGTGTCCAAATTGAAAAAGAATCTCCCTTTCCGCAAGTCTCTATCGAAAATCTTTTCCTGACTGAATAATCCCAAAAGGCCTTTTCTGCGTTGTTATACCGCGCAGTCAAGGCCTTTTTTGGTTTTCCTAAATGAAATTCGGGATTTGTTGCTTGAGTCCCTAATGATTAATGATAAAACCGGTTATCGGTAATTATGATCGGCGGCTGAAAAGCTCCCTTCCAGAGAAGGCACCTCGGACCGCTTCTCTGGCTCTTCAAATCCGCTACACGTTTCCCCGCGTGCAAAATTAGTGTTTTCTCGGGTATGTGGCAAAAGAGGACTGGCAGTCAACGTTTTGATGCCAGTTTTCCTTTTTTAGCCGCTTGGTGACCAGCATGACAAAAAAAACTTCATCCATAAGCGCGCTGGTCGGTGCTCGCGCGGAGCGCAGGCTGACGTCTATAGAGTTTCAGCAGCTCGTTGAGCTTCCGACGGCTGCTGAGTGGTTTGCGAATTTGGACAATCCCCGTACCCGGCGTGCATACAGAGCTGATCTCAAGGATTTCTGCAATTTTCTTGGGATGGATGAGGTTGCTCAGTTCCGCGCAGTCACCCGCGCGCACGTGCTCGCTTGGCGCTCGCAGCTGGAGCAGTGTGGCCTATCCGGCGCGACTATTCGCCGAAAACTTGCGGCATTGTCTAGCCTGTTCGATCACCTGCTCAATGCCAACGCTGTGGCTGGTGGCAACCCGGTGCACGGCGTAAAACGACCTAAAATAGAAACCAACGAAGGGAAGACCCCTGCGCTCGGTGATCATCAGGCTAAAGCCCTACTTGATGCCCCGGACCCTCAAACCCTTATTGGTCTGCGGGATCGGGCTGTATTATCGGTACTGCTGTATCTGGGGTTGCGTCGTGAGGAGGTCGCCAGGCTGACAGTTCAAGACATACAAGAACGCCGAGGTATCAAGCATCTTCGTGTCCATGGCAAGGGTGGGAAATTACGATATCTACCCATGCACCCTGTCACCTTGGACCGAATCCATAGCTATCTGGAAGCTAGCAGCCAGCACACGGAACACCCTGATGCACCTCTATTCATTCCATTACGAGGCAAGCGTACCGGCACAGGCCTGAGTGCTGACGGAATTTACGCCTTGGTAGGGCGCTATGCGCGTGTAGCAGGGATCAACGTCGTTGGACTCGGTGTTCATGGATTGAGAGCAACGGCTGCCACAAACGCCCTAGAACATGAATCCGATATCGCCAAGGTGCAGCAGTGGCTGGGGCACGCCGATATCAGCACGACAAAAATCTATGATCGTCGCGGATCACGCCCAGAGGACTCGCCAACTTTTAAGGTGCGTTATTGAGTGTCGTGCATAGATGATGTTGGCGGAGCCCTGGGGCCTCAAAAGGCGATACGTTCAGCGGACCATTTAATTGGCATGTAGCAGGCGAGCCGATTGCGGGTCATATGCAAAATCGGTAATCGACCCATCCCGAATGCGCTCAACCGCTTCATCGATCACATGCAGGGGCACCAAGAACCACTCCTTTGGTTTAACCGGGTGACCGAAGCGGTCTTCGATGGTCAAGTCCAGCTGTGCTGCGCCGAAAAGGCGGTGGAAGATGTTTTCCAGCCTGGTACGGTTCAGGTTGTGCAGTTTGTAAGTCGCGACTACCTCCACATCAGCCAGCAGGTAGGTGGCGTCTTTGTCTGCGCCTGCGATGCGGGTTTCCACTCGGCCGCCGGTTACTCCGATCTTGTGGATCAGCTCGCGGTGCGCGACCACGAAGGGGTGGTTGGACTGGCTGCGCAGTACATAGATAGTGCCGCTCTCTATGTCGTCCGGCTCGGCACTGTCGCTAAACAGTGGGCCGGAATCTACTTTGATGAGCCGAGATCCGGCACGCCCCTCACTGTCCTTGTAAAGGGCCCGCTGCAGGGATCGTAACAACAGATCGCTTTCCGTCTCATTGGAGTAGATGACGCGCAAACGCCCATTGGTCTCTGCATTCGGCGTCTTGTAGGTGTCGCCTACCTCGGCCACGTAGGCAATGAGCCCGCTCAGAATGAAGAAGTCTCCAGCCTCAATACTGGCATTCTTGCCAAAAGGCTTGGTCACCCAGCGTTTTTGCTTGAGGCCTACTTCCACTTCATCAAAAAGCGGCTTGAATTTCTCGAAGTCTTTACATGGATTCCGAGCGGCAATTTCTTCTGCCGCCTTGATTGCCGCGCTGGAACGCACATGCCGTAGCACGGTGATGTCCTCCTGGTCGACGGGCTCACTGCCGATGCCCAGCTCAGCGAGCAAAGCATCTTCATCCATATCATCCACATCTACCGATACTGCTGCAGTACCAGACAGTAAGCCGTAGCTATCCATCCCAGCCAGAAGCGTTTGTGCCTCCGGCAGCTTGCGTAGCTGATCCAGGCGCACGGCATACAAGCGCTCGAAGATGTCGCAGTCTTCGCCATGCAGTGGGGCGCGCCCGTGGGTTTGGTAGAAGCGCTGAATATCCTCGAAGCCAGCAATGATCCGCTCTTCGCGAGGAGTTCGAGTGGCTGTCTTGAGCGTGGGAACTTCTACCCCCAGCGCATCTAGCAGGTCGTCATCGTTCATATCAGCCATTGGCGGATTCCCCCTGTGCCGCTTTGGCTTGGGCACGGTAGCGTGCTAATGCAGCTACGCCTTCGGCCATGCGTTTTTCCCAGGCATCGGCGGAGTTGATGTCGGGAAGGCGGCCACGCTCGTGCTTGAACTGCAGGGCACGCTTGGCCAACTCACGCGCCTTATCTTCAGGGATGCTCACCTTCTTGGCTGCAATGCTGGCCTGTACCTGGCGTAGAGACTTTTCATCCATCGCCTTCGCCAGCACCGCATAGGCGGCATCGAAGGGGTTGATCCGGTCGATCAGGTCAATATCCAGTTCGCGCACGTTAACGAACTTGCGCACGCCATCCAGCAGCGCCGTGCTGCCCTGCACGTTGTCGCTACCGTTTGCATCGACTTGCGCCAGTGCCAGCTTGGCCTGCTGGGTAATGTTCATGGCGGCGATGGCGTGTTGGCGAATAGCTTCCTGGTCAACGTCGCTCAAGTCCGGGTAACGCTCGCGCACGATCTTACCCATACGCAGCTGGGTCAGCTCTTCCGGCAGGGTATTTTCCTTGTCGAACAGGCCGCGCTCCAGCACGGTTTTGTCTTGCAGGAAGCTGGTCACTACTTCGTTCAAGTCTTCTTTGCAGATGCGCGTGGCTTCCGTGCTTTGCGGTGTGGTCAGGCCGTTAATCTCGACATGGAACTGGCCCGTGGTTTCATTTACGCCCAGGTTGGTGCCTCCCGTTTGATACCCCTCCGGCCCGTAATTGAAACCCTCTTTCGGGCCGGTGTCTTTCGGGGTGAACTCATAGCGCGGGGCTAACACCTGCTCCATCAGCAGGCTGGCGGAAATGGCTTTGAGCATATCGTTTACTGCTTCGGCTACAGCAGCTTGGTCAGCCATTGGCTCAGCGATCAAGTTGGTGAAGCGCGAACGCTCCTTACCCTCGGCGTCTCGGGTGGCACGGCCAATGATCTGCACGATTTCGGTCAGGCTCGAACGGTAGCCGATGGTCAGCGCATGCTCGCACCAGATCCAGTCAAAGCCTTCCTTCGCCATGCCCAGCGCGATGATCACATCCACGTTATCGCGGTTGTTCTTCTGCGCCGGGTCTTTCAGCGCGCCGAGCACTTTGGAGCGCCTGGCAGCATCGCTGTCATCCACCAGGTCGGCCACTTTCAGCGTGCGGCCATCTTTGGCTTTGATCAGGTGGAAACCGGTGGCCGGATCAACACCCTGCCACTCGCCAAGCGCGCTCATGATCTCGTTGACCTCGCGCTCCTTGTCTTTGAGGCTCTCGCGGGCATTTACGTTTGGAATGTGGACGATGGTTTTCAGCGACGGGTCTAGCACCTTGGCGACCGCGTCCACGTACCGCCCGGTGTAGAAGAAGTAACCAATATCCAGCGACTTGAGCCAGCGATAGCCGTTGAGTTGTTCGTAGTAGGTGTAGGTCACCGTCTCGAACTTGTTTTCCTCCTCCGGAGCCAGCACCGCCTCGCTGTCGCCACGGAAGTAAGAACCGGTCATGGCCACCAGATGCACCTTGTCGCGGCTGATGAACGCGCTCAGCTGGCTACCAAGCTTGTTGTCCGGGTTGGAGGAAACGTGGTGGAACTCGTCAACAGCGATCAAGCGGTTGTCGAACGGCTCAATGCCCAACTCTTCCACAGCAAAGCGGAAGGTCGCGTGGGTGCAGACCAGTATCTTGTCGGAGCTGTCCAGAAAGGTGCGCACCGCTTGCACCTTGGACTTGGCCACGCGCGGCTCATCGATACCGGGGGCATTGCACAGGTTCCACTGCGGGGCCACTTGCCAGTCCCATTCGAAGCCGTGCTGGCTCAGCGGTTCATCAGCAAAACTGCCGCCAATAGAGCGTTCGGGCACGACGACAATGGCTTGTTGCAGGCCCTGGTTATTCAGCTTGTCCAGGGCGATAAACATCAGCGCGCGGGACTTACCCGAAGCCGGTGGCGATTTGATCAGCAGGTACTGTTCGCCGCGCTTGTCATAGGCTCGCGCCTGCATGGTGCGCATGCCCAGCTCATTGGCCTTGCTGGATACCCCGGTGTGCGCCGTAGCAATGGATACCGAGGGCACCCTATAGCTATTGGTCGGGTTGCTGGTGTTAGTCACTGTGATTCGTCCTCCATGAAGGTGCCGTCGTCCGCCAGTTCACGTTCGATCTGTTCAATGCTGGGCAAGCTGGTTTGCAATTCGGCAGGCAGGGACTCGAGTAATTTGTACTCGGCAACGCCCATGGGCTGAGTCTTATCGCCCAACGCATATTCCGCCACGACTTTGTTTTTGCTCTTGCATAGCAAAAGCCCGATGGTGGGGTTGTCGTGCTCACCTTTGACCTGGCGATCCACCGCGGTCATATAAAACCCAAGCTGGCCCAGGTGCTCGGGCTTGAACTTGCCGGCTTTGAGCTCTATCACCACATAGCAGCGCAACTTGAGGTGGTAGAACAGCAGGTCGATAAAGAACTCATCGCCGCCTACATCCAGCAGCACCTGCCGCCCGACAAACGCAAAGCCTGCGCCCAGTTCCAACAGAAACTCGGTGACGTGCTTCACTAGGGCATGTTCGATCTCGCGCTCCTGCGCCTCGTCGTGCAGGCCGAGGAAATCGAAGCGATACGGATCTTTCAACGACTCGCGGGCCAGGTCGGACTGCGCCTTGGGCAAGCTGACATCGAAGTTAGTGACCGCCGTGCCACTGCGCTCCAGCAGGCGGGTTTCGATATGGATGTTCAGCACATTGCGCGACCAGCCGTGCGCAATGGCGCTCTGGGCATAGGCCAGGCGCTGTTGTGGATCTTTCAGGCGGGTCAGCAGTACCAGGTTGTGCCCCCAAGGCAATTGTCCAACAGCCTGTTGGACAATTGCGGAATCCGGCCAGGCCTCGGCAAAGGCGCGCATATACATCAGGTTGGCTCGGGAAAATCCCTTCATGTCAGGGAAGGCGGTGCGCAGGTCATGTGCCAGTCGCTCGATCACCTTGGCCCCCCAGCCCTGTTGTGCCTGGCGGTTCAAGATGTCGTTGCCGATCTGCCAGTAGAGCTGCACCAGTTCGCGGTTTACCGCCAGTGTGGCGCGCTGCTGGGCGTTGTGGATGCGGCCTTTGAGGTCGACCAACCACTCGCCGTAGCCTTCGGGTGGTGTGGTCAGGCTGGCAGGGCCATTTTCCATAGATCGACTCATGCCATTTTTCCCCGGGGCTTTTTCGGCGCGACCTTCGCGGTGCCCGCTGTCATCTTGGTGTAGAGGTCAAACAGCTTTTCCAGGCGCTCGGTGTCGTTCTTGAAACGACGGCCAATGTAGATGCGCTCCAGCACTTCATCGTTACGCTCGTGAGCGTGGCGCAGGTTGTCCGGCATATTCTCCGGGTCGTACAGGTCGGCGATAGTCGCAGGGAAGTGGGCTTCCCGGGCCAGCAGGATGTCCTCGGCGCACCGGGTAAGATCGGCCTTGTTCTGCACGGTAAGCAGTGGGGCGGGAAAGGTGTTCCAGCAGAGTGTATTTGTAAATCTATAATCCGTTCTCATCCGTGCACAGACGGCGGATACCCAAGAAAGCATCATGCGAGAAACCACGATGCTTAGTACCCAAATTTCCGCACACGGCATTCCGAAGGCGAGATTTGAGATTGCAACTTCTGCAGGCAGTAGATCGGCAGGTAGATATGCTCGGTTCTCAGAGCTTGTTACAGGAACGCAGATCGACGGTACGCTTGGCAGCGACTTACGTTCATCGAATCTATATGCCCAATTTGCCGCTTTTCTTGTTGCTACTTTAGTACTAAGCAAACGGAACGAACGGACTTTAGAAACTCGATCAGCGATTGAGTTAATTGACATCGCCTTGTCAATATCTTCATCTTCAATCCAGATGCAAAACCTACTCGCTCCCCGAATCAGCTCCAATGATCCAACAAAGGGTCGAATGAATTGTTTGGCTTGACTTTCATTAAGCCCCATTTCTTTCAAGTCGGTTCTGTCCAGAAGAAGATGACCGCCGTCCGTAGGGGAGTTTCCGCGCTCAAACTCGGGCAGTCCTGCAATTTGCTTTCTGGTGGCATCAATTATTATATTGGAACCCGGAATTAGGTAGGCATTGATGTTGGGTACTTCTCGTAAAACAGATTTTTCTTGTGCGTCAGAGTGGTAGAGCTTTTTTATGCCAGGTTTGCACAATGAGATCCCAACGATAACAACGGTAACTCCAGCATTATGACTAGCCAGGTTTCGCCAGTTAAATGAGGCGTGAGCAAAATTGATCTCATACCCAGCGGCAAATACAAGGGGCCATAAGATGGACGCCTGTTGCCCCTGACAAATAGAGTTGGTTGCTACAAATCCCGCTGAGGAACTTGCCTGAGATCGAAAGTCGGATGCTTTTAGAAACCATCCTGCAACATAATCTAAAGATCTCCAGTTTGGAGTGAGATGTCCGAAGACGGCCTCAATATCTGATTTCTGTTCTTCGGTTTGCCGCTTGCTTCCTAGGTATGGCGGATTGCCACAAATGTAGGTCTCGCCGCCTTCATTCACGAAGTCTATTTCTGCTTGATTGAGCGGCGTTCCGAATAAGTCATCGGCAAGTACTTTGACTCCCGTCCCTGTTGGAGGACAGATGCTCAACCAGTCCAAGCGCAGCGCATTCCCGCAAACAATCCAGTTCTGCGCATCCAGCGGCAGAAATTCGGCCAGTGCATCCTGCTGCCCTCGATACAGCACGTCGCACTGAAATTCGGCAATGATCAGCGCAAGGCGGGCAATCTCTGCCGGAAAGTCTCGCAGCTCAATGCCACGGAAATTGGTCAGCGGTATCTCGGACTTATTGTGAGCCTCTCCCCGGCGACGGTTGATCTCCGCCTCAATCTCGCGCATCTGCTTATAGGCGATGACCAGGAAATTACCGGAGCCGCAGGCCGGATCGAATACGCGGATATGCGCCATGCGTTTGCGCAGGTTGAGCAGTTTGGTTCTGTTGTCGCCAGCCGCATCCAGTTGAGCCCGTAAATCATCCAGAAACAGCGGGTTCAGCACCTTGAGGATATTCGGCACGCTGGTGTAGTGCATGCCCAGTGCGCCGCGCTCTTCATCATCGGCCACTGCCTGGATCATGCTGCCGAAGATGTCTGGGTTAATTTTCTGCCAGTTCAGGTTGCCGGCGTGCAGCAGGTAAGTGCGTGCCATGCGCGTAAAGCGCGGCACCTCGGTGCTACCTGAGAACAAACCGCCATTCACATACGGGAATTTGTTGGCCCAGTTAGGCAGGCGCGGTTCTGCACTGGCACGCTCGGCCAGCTTGATGTTCATGGCTCGGAAAATTTCCGACAGCACCTGATCGGTATTCGAGCCGTCGCGCTCGCTGAACTGCTCTATTGTTTTGGTAAACAGACCATCGCCAGTGAAGATGTCGGTGTCTTCGGCAAAGAAGCAGAACACTAGGCGCGCCATAAAGTGGTTCATGTCGGCGCGGCGCGCTTCCTTGGCCCACTCGGGGTTCTCATCCAGCAGCGCGACGTACAGCTTATTCAGGCGGCTGGTGGCACGCACGTCGATGGGGTTGTCCTTGATCTCCTTGATGGTGGAGATGCCGGCCAACGGCAGCAGGAAGCCAAAATGATTGGGGAAGTCCGGATAGTCGCAGGTGATGGTTTCACCTGTGATCAGCTCTTCGGCCTCCAGCGTTTGCCCGTCGGTGGCAAGGATAAACTTGGCTTTGGCTTTTGTGGTGGCCGGGCTGACGCGCAAGGCCTTGAGCGTTTCGCCCACGGTGCCAGGTTCGCATGCGGCGATATGAATGTTGCTGCGCAGTAGTACGCCGCCAGGTACGTCCGAGGCGTTGTTGTTGCCAGCGCGCAGGCGCTTGAGCGCGGTTTCCTTGTTGCCGAATGCGGCAAGGAAGGTGAACGCAAACTCCGCCGCGTCAAATGGCTCTAGGGCCAAGTCCGATATGGCGGACTCAATTTCTACTGCATTCATGATTTACCACTATCCAGATGCTATTGCGCGAAGCCGGCGATTTTTAGCCGCTAAATTTAGCGATGGCTGCATTCCGCTTGCTACCTGCCGTTCTGTGGACTGGCCGCCTGCATCGGCGGCTCAGCTCTGCTCAGCCGCATCGGTTTCTGCCGAATGCAATTTGATTCAGCAGCCGAGCGCTTTGAGTCAACGATCGTGGAATTCATCACTTCACGATGCCGGTGATGATAGAGGAACGGGAAGCTTCACTGCGAAAAAGCCTTAGATTCCAGGCCAGCCTCGCCTGATGCCCGAGCCATTAACTGACCCGACACCAAGAGAGGTATGCCCTTACCAGCTTTCAGCGCTGGGGCGTGATAGGTCTGCGAGCCACTCCTCCTCCGTTTGGTCCTGAGGGCGCTTGTGCTGGCATGGAGTGCCGAGAGGTCTCTTATACTCGCGCACCCTAATTACCGCTTCTTCGCGGCTATTAGCGCATGTAGCTGAACCACACTGAAACGCTTGCAGTTCCCGGCTTTCAGCAGGTTCCTTGTCCGGCATGCTTGTCTGCCTGCTGTCTGGCGCTTGTCCGGACAGTGTCCGGCTATTGTCCGCCAGAAGGCGCCGGCAAATTACCTCAGCCGGCACGCTCAGGGGGCGTAGGCTCTGTGCGTCCAGCCGATTCTCCCGGCCCGTAACCTCCTTGGCAGTGAAAAAAATATTTTTCAGGTTTCCCAGATAGTCATGAAAGGATGATAGTCGCGGCGGAAACGCAAGTTTTGTTGAGCGCCAAAAAGCACAAAAAGCACTACGTTCTCTAACGCGGAATTGTCCTTCTGGCAAACGCGAGCCCTTACACCCGAATTTCGTATTTCTCTCGCGAGTAAGTTCTGAATTGAAAATTGCGTAAAAGTTTTCTCCAGAATTTTTCGATATGAATTGAAGAGTTACGCCAGGGTATTTTTTTTCGTAAACTCCTGTTGAGTGGTTGAGGAAAACAAATGCATCAATTTGGAGAAGTTCAAGAATCTCCTTTATAAGTGATTCTGAGCAATCTTTCTTAAGATTTGCCGTGCCGACTCCATTCTGGTCGGCAATTACAATATATCCATGCTCGATCGAAATACTTGAACCGCTCTGAATCAGAGCGGTAAGCAGTGGGCGCGAGGTTTCGATACAGGCGTTGTGGATTATTTGTGAACTATAAGTTGCGCAGTTGAGGCAGGTAGGTTGTGTGGCTAAATTTCTTTTTGTCTGGATTTTATTCATGGTCAGCCCCCGCCACTTCACAACGGGGACGCAAGTTAATGCGCTGACGGCTTTTTATCCAATCCTCAATATCAGTGCTAAGCCAGCCAACTGAGCGGCTGCTGCCTAGTTCGTACTGAGAAGGAAACTTTCCGAGCTGAATATCCCGATAAATGCTCGAGCGGCTTTTGGCGACTTTCTTTTTGACCTCAGGCAGGCGCAGGAAGTGTGGCTCGTTTGAGTTGTTTTTATTGCGATCATCTGACGACATCATATAGGGCTCCGTCAATGCATCGCGCCGGCCTCCTCACGGCTGCGATATGCGGGCTAATAAATTTTAGGTGCGGTTTCCCCTGCCGCAATTCAAAAAATCTCTACACGAAATATTTATGGGGAACAGTCTAGGAGGGTTTATCCAAACAGCATATAAAAGTGCTGGCAGATAATTTTGGCGCACAGCCACAGAGGTGCTATGCGATGCGGAAATAATTCCTGCGATTCCAGATGTTGAGCGGATGATGCCCAAGATCTGCTGCTGAGATTGCTGCGGCTGGCAAAAATCTAGCGATTAACCCAGTTGCGGTGGGATCCCTAGGCGCCTCAAGAGCGCCAGATGAAGATTTTATAGCATCGTGGCAGCGTGCGTGCAAGTCGGTCTAGGATCGCCCAATGTGCAGGTTGAGCCAGATGATCATGCTGTGGATCATCTGGCTTATGTGGTACTGCGAGTTGCCTATGCGGACGATAAGCACCCGTCCACCTAAAAACTCCCCTCACGGATCACGTCGACAACTGGCCCTTGATGGAGTCAAGGTAGTCGGCCCAACTCTGCATCATCTCACGGCGCTCAGGCAGAAACGTGGTTCGGTCATAGGCTCTGCCCAGAGGATTTTTAACTGTGTGTGCAAGTTGATGCTCCAAAAGATCTGGACGGAATCCAAGCACCTCAGCACCGACTGTTCGAGCTGTTGCACGAAAGCCGTGGCCAGTCATTTCATCGCTGGTGATATCCAAGCGGCGAAGAGCACTGAGCACTGCGTTGTTGGACATGGGTCGGTCACCGCCTCGGGCTGATGGGAACACGAAGCGATGCTTTCCGGTCAGCGGTTTAAGCTCGCGGAGAACGGAAACTGCTTGACGGCTGAGCGGAACCAGGTGATCTGGTCGATCTTCCTTAGTGACCGTAAGGCCTTTCATTTTGTGGCCAGGGATCAGCCACTCGCCTGCGTCCAAATCAACCTCAGACCATTCCATATGTCTTAGGTCTCCTGGCCTACAGAACAGAAGGGGGGCCAACCTTAACGCACAACAAACAGGCAGTGTTCCGGTGTAGCAATCCATTGCTTTGAGCAGCGTACCCAGCTTTTCAGGATCGGTTACGGCCGCAAAGTGTTTCACCCTCTTGGCTGGGAGCGTGCGCGATAGATTGCCAATCTGATTGGGTGGGGTAATGCCGGCAGCTTCAGCGAACTCGAAAACCTGCTTGTAGATCTGGGCGACACGGCGGGCCGTCTCGCTAGCGCCGCGCTTGATGATGCGCTGCAGGTTTTCGACCAGCATCGGGGTGCTGATGCTGCTGATCGGGAGTTTTCCTAGCCAAGGGTAGGCATTTAGCTCAAGGCGCTGCCGCACAGTGCGGGTGTATTCCGGATTCCAAGACGACTCGCGGATGGTAAGCCATTGCGTCGCGACCGATTCAAAGGTGTGTTGGTGGTCGAGCTGGCTGATCACCTTGGCCATACGCCTTTGCAGTGAAGGGTCTTGACCGCGGGCAAGCTGGGCACGAGCGTCATCGCGTTTTCGTCGGGCTTCCTGCAAGCCGACCTCGGGGTAAACGCCAAGAGCTAGGCGCTTTTCCTTTCCCAGAAAACGGTACTTCAAGCGCCAATAACGCCCTCCGTTGGGCTGCACTTCCAGGTACAGGCCCTGTTCGTCATACAGGCGGTATGGCTTGTCCTGAGGCTTGGCGTTGCGACAGTTGGTGTCTTTCAGGGGCATTGGGGGCACATCCTCTCCGAGCGAGCTGAAGAGTGTTTTATGCCCCCATATATGCCCCCGTCAACCGTGGGATGCCCCGGGATCAGGTGGGACAACGCGGGCAATAAAAAAGCCGTAAAGCTTTGATTTCTCTAGGCTTTACGGCTTTTCTGGGTCTTCCTGGGAAGGGTATTTGGTGGAGCCGGGGGGATTTGAACCCCCGTCCGCCAGTTCTCCGCTGTCGGTACTACATGCTTAGCCGTGTCTATTAAGTTAACCCTCAGCGGCCCGACGGGCAGGGTGCATTGGGCGAGTTGTGTAAGTTTTAGCCACTTCGTCCACAACGTACTACGCGGCGATCCTGTTCTGCTTGACAATCACTTTGGGTTTACAGGCATCCCCTAGTGATCGCTGGAGCCGAAGCTACCAGAAGGACTAGTCGCGCCGCTTACGCAGCGAGAGCGTAGCCCTCGTAGTTTTCGTCATTGGCAACTATAGAAGTTGCAACAGTGGATTTACGAGTTCTGTTACCAACTCGGCATGCACCTAAAGTTTCGTTACCGGCGTCGAATCCTAATCGGCCCCATGAAGCGAGTAGCGGCTTCATGTTTGTGCAGTCTACGCCAAAGCTGAGGCTGCGTCGAATCAATAGATAGGGGCATTCCGTCGGGTTTCAAGAGGCGGACGTGAAAACGGGCAGGTTGGCCTGCCCGTATCGACTGAATCAGTTGCCTGCGCCTGACCCGCTTCCGCTGGTGCCGCCGCTGCCGGAGCTGCCAGGACCTTTGAGTTCCTGCAGTGCCTTGGTTGAGTGGGCAATGCAAGCTTCGGTGTCGCCGGCCTGTTGTGCTTGACGGGCCTGCTCGAGATGTTGCTCGACTTGGCTCTTTGCGGGTTCGCCGAGCGTGGCCATGGTGGTGGCCATGTTGTCGTCGATCTCCTGCATGTTGATTTCGCAGAGATCCTTGTCAGCCGCGAAGGCGGCCGGGCTGGCCAAAATGGCAGCTGCAGCGTATAGGGCAAATCGTTTCATGAGCGTCCTCCAGGGGTAATATTCCCGGCTGGCCTGCCTTAAAAACTTTGTGGCAGCGCCGAGGCGAATTGGAGCCCTCGGACTGCTGGGCTCTAAATTTCCGACTGCGGCTTCGCTCAAGCGTTTCATTTTTGTGATGGGCGTCCATGTCCATCAGGCCTTCAGGCGGGGATGGGCGCCTTCGGTCGGCTGGTCCGATCCACTAGATATACCAGCCCGTGATAGTCGATCTCACCGTGGCGCGACAGCCCTATCTCGCAGGTGCGGCTGGTGGAGATGCCTTCGCTGCAGACCTGTACCGCATCCTTCAGGCTGCGCAGTGCGTGGGCGTTGAGCTCCGGTGTGCTGAAGCCCTTGTCGCCGGCGAAACCGCAGCAATGAATGCCTTCGGGAATTACCACTTCCTTCGCGCAACGGCGGGCAATGTCAATCAGCGCCTGTGCTTCGCCTAGATGCTGGGTGCTGCAGGTGACGTGCACGGCGATGGGTGCGTCCTGCGGCGCGAAGTCCAGCTTGTCCAGCAGATGGGTGCGGATGAAGCGCACCGGATCGTAGAAATCCAGGCGCTGATCGGTCAGGCCCTGGACCATGCGCAGGGTGCAGGGGCTGGTGTCGCAGTAGATTGGGTCAAGCCCGCCGCGACTGGCTTTTAGCAGAGCGTTGAGGGTTTCCTGATGCTTGCGCTCGGCCTGTTCGGCGTAGCCTTTGGAAGCGAAGGGCTGGCCGCAGCAGAGATCGTTCAGGTTGTCGGGGAAGATCACCTGGTAGCCGGCTTTTTCCAGCAGGGCACGTGTGGTGTCGAGCAACGGTGCCTGCTCCTGATCACGTGCCGCCGGCCCCATGGCACGCGAGACGCAGGCGGCCAGATAGACCACCCGCGGGCGCTCGTCTCCTGCCGCCGGCTTGGGCAGGTGCAGGCGCTGCAAAGGCTGCGGCATGGCTGGCGTCCACTGCGGAACACGGCTTTTGCTGAGCTTGGTGAGCGCTGCAGAGGCTTTGCCCAGGTTTTTCGTCCCCAGGATCAGGTGCGCGCCGTTGGCCGTATGCAGCATGAAGCGCGTGCCCTGCACAGCGGTACTGAAATGGTCGGCCAGCCAGTTGGCGGCGCTGGTCTTGTTGGCTTCCTTGCCGCGCAGCTTGCGCACCAGGTCGCCAGTATTGATGCCCACCGGGCAGCGTTGCGCGCACAGGCCTGTGGCGGCGCAGGTCTCGACCCCATGGTAGTGGTAGAGCTGCTCCAATTCTGTGGTGTCGATGCCGGCGCGTTTCTTCGCCTGGATGTCGCGCCAGATGACGATGCGCTGGCGTGGCGTCAGGGTCAGCCCATTGGATGGGCAGACCGGTTCGCAGAAGCCGCACTCGATACACTTGTCGACGATCTCGTCGGCGGCGGGCATCGGCTTGAGGTTCTTCAAGTGGATCTGTGGGTCTTCAGAGAGCACCACGTCCGGGTTGAGAATTCCGGTGGGGTCGAGCAGGCGCTTGATCTTCCACATCAGGGCGTAGGCTTCGGCGCCCCACTCCAGTTCGACGAAGGGCGCCATGTTGCGACCGGTACCATGCTCGGCTTTCAGCGCGCCGCCGAATTCCACCGCCACCAGCTGAGTGACGTCGTGCATGAAGGCTTCGTAACGGGCGACTTGGGCTGGGTCGTCGAAGCCCTGGGTGAAGACGAAATGCAGGTTGCCTTCCAGCGCATGGCCGAACAGGATCGCTTCGTTGTAGGCGTGCTTTTCGAACAGCTGTATTAGTCGGTTGACGCCTTCGGCCAGGCGTTCGATGGGAAAGGTAACATCCTCGATGATCACCGTGGTGCCAGTCTCACGTACTGCGCCAACTGCCGGGAAGGTGTCCTTGCGGATGCGCCAGAGCTGGTTGTAGACGACCGGGTCTTCGCTGAAGTCGACCTGTTTCTCCACGGGGAAATGGGCAATGGAGCCCATAATCAGGTTGATCTGCTCGTACAGCAGCGACTGGGTCGCTGCGCGGGACTCGATCAGCAGCGCGCATGCCGTGGGCGACAGGTCCTTGACCCACTCTGGCAGTCCTTTCATGTTCTCCACCGAGCGCATGCTGCGCCGGTCCAGCAGTTCCACCGCTGACACCGGTTGTTGCTTGAGCAGCGGTACGGCAAAACAGCAGGTTTCCACGTCGGGGAATACGATCAGCGCACTGGCCTTGTGCGCGTGGTCCGGCACGGTGTCGTAGGTCACCGCGCTGATGAAGCCCAGGGTGCCCTCGGAACCGACCATCAGGTGGCTGAGGATATCCAGCGGTTGGTCAAAGTCGACCAGCGCATTGAGCGAGAAGCCGGTGGTGTTCTTCAGCCGGTACTTGTGGCGGATCTTGGCGGCCAGCTCGGTGCTGGCGCGGGTCTGGCGGCCAAGTTCGGCCAGCTCGTCGAGTAATGTCGCGTGGCTCTGGCTGAAAGCTGCGACGCTGGTGGGGTCTTCGCTGTCGACGACAGTGCCGTCGGCGAGAACGATTCGCAGGCCGGCGAGGGTTTTATAGCTGTTCTGCGCGGTGCCGCAGCACATGCCGCTGGAGTTGTTGGCGACGATGCCGCCGATCTTCGCCGCGTTGATCGAGGCCGGGTCTGGGCCGATCTTGCGCTGAAACGGTGCCAGTACCGCGTTGGCGTTGGCGCCAATGACGCCGGGCTGCAAGCGGATCTGCTCGCCACCGTTACGAATCTCGCGGCCGTTCCAGTTGTCACCCAGCACGATCAGCACCGAGTCGGAAATCGCCTGGCCGGAAAGGCTGGTGCCCGCCGCGCGGAAGGTGACGGGGACGTTTTCGGCATGGGCCAGCTTGAGCAACTGAACCACCTCAGCCTCGGATTCGACGCGCACCACCAGCTTCGGAATCAACCGGTAGAAACTGGCATCGGTGCCGAAAGCCAGGGTCGAGAGCGGATCATCGAAGCGACGCTCGGCCGGGATCAGCCGTTCGACGGCCGCGAGAAAGCCGTTCGGCAGTACGGTAGGCGCGTTCATAAGGAGCTCCGGGAATGAAGCGGCCGCGTTGAATACGCGGCCTCGTGACGCTTATTCGACGTGTTTGGTGGTCTGGTATTGGGCCAATTCGCGAACCAGGGAATCTTCGCTGATTTCACTGATGGATTTTGCGCCAGTCAGCACCATCGCCACGCGCATTTCCTTGTCGATCAGGTTGAGCAAATTGGTCACGCCAGCCTCGCCATCTGCTGCCAAGGCATAAGCGAATGCCCGACCGAGCATGACGGTGTCGGCGCCAAGGGCGATCATGCGAACCACGTCCAGACCGCTTCGAATGCCGGAATCAGCCAGAATCTTCAGGTCGCCTTTGACCGCATCGGCGATCGCCGGCATGGCGCGAGCGCTGGAAAGCACGCCATCGAGCTGACGGCCGCCGTGGTTGGAAACGACGATGCCATCCGCGCCGAAGGTCACAGCGTCGCGGGCATCTTCGGCATCGAGGATGCCCTTGATTACCATGGGGCCGTCCCAGAACTCGCGGATCCACTCCAGGTCTTTCCAAGAGATCGACGGGTCGAAGTTGGCTGCCAGCCAGCCAATGTAGTCCTCCAGCCCGGTTGGGTTTCCACGATAGGTGGAGATATTGCCTAGATCATGCGGTTTGCCGAGCAGGCCCACATCCCAGGCCCAAAGCGGGTGGGTCATGGCTTGCAACATGCGACGCATGCTGGCATTCGGGCCGCTCATGCCGGAATGGGCGTCACGGTAGCGGGCGCCAGGGGTGGGCATGTCCACAGTGAACACCAGAGTGGTAACGCCGGCCGCCTTGGCGCGCTCCAGCGCGTTTTTCATAAAGCCGCGGTCTTTGAGCACGTAAAGCTGGAACCACATGGGCCGCTTGATCGCCGGTGCGACTTCCTCGATGGGGCAAACCGATACGGTCGACAGGGTGAAGGGGATGCCCTTCTTGTCTGCTGCGCGAGCAGCCTGAACTTCGCCGCGGCGGGCGAGCATGCCGGTCAGGCCGACGGGCGCCAGGGCAACCGGCATTGACAGGGTTTCGCCGAACAGTTGGGTTTCCAGGCTGAGTTCCGACATGTTGCGCAGCACGCGCTGGCGCAGGGCAAGGCTGGCCAGATCGTCGACGTTGCGACGCAGCGTGTATTCAGCGTAGGCGCCGCCATCGACGTAGTGGAACAGGAAAGGCGGGAGCTTACGTTTTGCGGCAACGCGGTAATCCGTAGAGGCAGAGATAATCATCGTGTGTTCTCACCGGTTTGAAGCGAATAAGGCTTGTGATGCCTCGTCTTCGACTGAGGCTGTGTTCCGAGCGGGCGCTGCCCTGATCCGACGTTAAGGTAAATGCTGGTTCAGGCTGGATACCAAACGTCCTTGCCCATGTGCTGCAGGGCAAGGACGTGCTTTACATCAGACGCCGACCAGCGGGTCCGAGATGCCCATCACGTAGATGGCAATCAGGCTGATCACCCCGGCGAAGAGCACGTAATAGAGAGTAGGCCACACGGTCTTGCGCAGCGTCGAGCCTTCCCGCCCTAGCAAGCCCACGGTGGCGGATGCCGCTACCACGTTGTGGATAGCAACCATATTGCCGGCGGCGGCACCTACGGCCTGGGCGGCAACCACCATCGCACCGGAAACCCCCAGTGACTGTGCAACGCCAAATTGGAACTGACTGAACATCATATTGCTGACCGTATTGGAGCCGGCAAGAAACGCACCTAGCGCACCAACGGTTGGCGCGAACAACGGATAAATGCCGCCTACGCTGTCGGCCACGTAGCGGGCCATGACAATCGGCATGCTTGCCAGATCAGCGCCGTTGATGCCTGAGTTGATCAGAATGCGCACCATGGGCACGGTAAACAGCAATACAAAGCCGGCGCTGAGCAGGACGCCGCTGGACTCTTTCACCGCGGCCTTGAACTCCGAGGCGCGCATGCCATGCAGGAAGAATGTCATCAACACCACTGCAACGAGAATGCCGCCGGGCAGAAATAAGGGCTCAACACTGGCGCTGATGCCGGTCTCGCCGAGAATATTGCCGAAGGCGATGGATACCGACTTCAGCGCATTGCTGACTTCGGGGAATACACGGCTGATGACCAAGAGCGCGCCTACCAGCACATAGGGCAGCCAGGCGCGGAAGGCGCTCATCGGACGTGCCGCCAACTCGTCAAGCTTCATCTCGATGGTACCGACCCACTCGGCAGGCCACTCTTTGGGGTCAGCGAAATCCCAGGTCTTCTTCGGCGTCAGGAAGTTGAAGCGTGCCGCGGTGGTGACGATGGCCAAGCCGAGCAGGCCGCCCAGTAAAGAAGGGAATTCCGGGCCAAGGAAGATGCCGGTAGCGGCATAGGGCAGGGTAAAGGCCAAGCCTGCGAAGATCGCGAAGGGCAGGACTTCGAAGCCGGCTTTCCAGCTTTTCTCCTTGCCGAAGAAGCGTGTCAGCATGATCACCATGATCAGCGGCATAACGGTGCCGATGATGGCGTGTGTGATCGCCACGCTGCTGGTGATCTGCTGCAGATAGAGTTCCCAGCTGGAACCCTGGGCAGTCAGCTGAGCGCCAATGGTGGCGGTATCCAGGCCGCTATCAACTCCTACCACGATCGGGGTGCCAACAGCGCCGAATGAAACAGGTGTGCTTTGCACCAGCATGCCCATCAGTACGGCGGCCATGGCCGGGAAGCCGACGGCGACCAGTAACGGTGCGGCAATGGCGGCTGGTGTACCAAAGCCCGAGGCGCCTTCGATAAAGCAGCCGAACAGCCAAGCGATGATGATGGCCTGGATGCGGCGGTCAGGGCTGATGGTGGTAAAGCCAGCGCGGATAGCAGTGATGCCGCCGGAGTGCTTCAGGGTGTTGAGCAGCAAGATGGCGCCGAAGATAATCCACAACAGGCCGATGGTGATGACCAGACCCTGCAGGGTCGAGGCGATGATCCGGGTGACGCTCATGTCCCAGACGAACAGACCGATAGCGGCGGTGAACAGAAAGACCAGGGGCATGGAGCGGCTGGCGGACCAGCGCAGGCCGAGCAGCAGAAAGGCTGCGAGCAAGATCGGGGTAAACGCAAATAGGGCAAGCAGTCCGGTGGACATGTTCAGGCTCCCGTAGTTATGAAGTGCGGGTGGGGGCCCGAATGGACCGTTTGCAAGCAGTTTTCTGGAGACCGCATGAGAAGACCTCTTACTTGGTAAACCCTGTTTTGTAATTTGGTCTTACCAGTTAGCAACACCGTGCGGCCAGCGTAAGAGTTGTCCGGCGGATACGTCAATTAGGCGGCTATATACTTTCGTCGCAAAGGTGAGTCTTGCGGGCCTGGTGTTGCGTGGTTACGCTGAGCATGTTAGTGGTCTAACCAGTCGAGAGGTCTCATGGAAGTCGGAATGGTTCGTCAGCGGAGGCTGGCCGACAAGATCGTAGAGCAGCTCGAAACCATGATTCTTGAGGGAACGCTCAGGCCGGGCGAACGGCTGCCGGCTGAACGAGTCCTGGCCGAGCAGTTCGGAGTGTCGCGCCCGTCGTTGCGCGAGGCCATTCAGAAGCTGGCGGCAAAGGGCTTGCTGATTAGTCGCCATGGCGGTGGGAATTTCGTGGTCGAATCCTTGGGTTCGACCTTTAGTGATCCCTTGCTGCACCTGCTAGAAAACAACACGGACGCCCAGCGTGACCTGCTGGAATTTCGTCACACGCTGGAAGGCAGTTGCGCCTATTACGCGGCGTTGCGGGCTACGGAGGTCGATCAGCGGCGTCTCGGCGAAGCTTTTGCTGCGCTGCAGGACTGTTATTCTCGCGAAGGCAATGTCAGTCGCACCGAAGAGGGCGCCGCTGATGCGCGCTTTCATCTGGCCATTGCGGAGGCCAGTCACAACGCGGTCTTGCTGCACACAGTCCGTGGCCTGTTCGACATGCTCAAGCGTAACGTGGTGACCAACATTGGTGGCATGTATGCACTGCGCAACGAGACACGCACCATGCTGATGAAGCAGCACCAGGAGCTCTATGATGCCATCATCGAGCGTCGAGCGACTGACGCCCGTGACGTGATCCATCACCACATCAATTATGTACAGGAGGTTCTCGCCGAGGGGCAGCAGGAAGCGCAGCGCCTGGCCAGGGCGCATCGGCGTGAGGGTGGTAAGGGAAAAGACGTACAGGAGAGGGCTGTTTGAATCAGAGACGAGGCGGCAGCCTGCGGTTTACTCGTCTTTGCCCTTGGTGCGCATGACGCGCTGAATCTCGCGTGCCGAGTCGCGCTCTTTCTCGGTATGGCGCTTGTCGTATTCCTTCTTGCCCTTGCCCAGCGCAATCTCGCACTTGATCATGTGCTTCTTCCAGTACAGCGCCAGAGCAACGCAGGCATAGCCCTTCTGCTGTACTGAGCTGAACAACTTGCCCAGCTCGCGCTTATTTAGCAGCAGCTTGCGGGTGCGGGTCGGGTCGGCAATGACATGTGTGCTGGCGGTGGTCAGCGGGGAAATATGGCAGCCCATCAACCAGGCCTCGCCATCCTTCAGCAGCACATAGCTGTCCACCAGCTGGGCTTTGCCGGCACGCAGGCTTTTTACTTCCCAGCCGGCCAGAACGAGGCCGGCCTCGAATTTCTGTTCGATGAAGTAGTCGTGTAGCGCTTTTTTGTTCAGCGCAATGGTCCCGGGGGACTGTTTCTTCTGTTTGGCCATAACCAAGCATTATAAGGGCTCCGCTGGCGGCTGGCGAGAACCAGCAGGCTGCGGCGGCATGAAACTTGAGGCGGGGCGGTCTTATCCCCGACAATGCGTCATCTTTCTTTCGCGCGTGCCGGCTGTGGCGTGTGCAGGAAACTGTACGGGCCGATTCCCACTCTCAGCGCTAGGTGTTTGGGTAGCGGTTTTGGCTGTCGACTGACGAAGTAGAAGGTCTGCATGACGACACATATTCAACGCTCGGCTTTGCTGCCGTATCCGGCGCACGCGCTGTTCGACATGGTCAATGACGTGGCCAGCTACCCTCAGTTCCTGCCCTGGTGCTCCGCCACCGAGGTGCTGTCCACCAGCGAGACGCAGATGAAGGCCAGCATGACCGTTGCCAAGGCGGGGCTGAGCCAGCGTTTCCTGACGAGCAATGAGTTGCAGCCGGGCAAGCGTATCGAGATGAAGCTGGAGGAAGGGCCCTTCAGTCATCTGCACGGCATCTGGGAATTCAAGGCGCTGGGCGAAAAAGCCTGCAAGATTAGCCTGGACCTGACTTTCGACTACGCAGGGCCGCTGGTCAAGGCAACTCTCGGGCCACTGTTCAACCAAGCGGCCAACACTCTGGTTGATGCCTTTTGTGATCGCGCGAAGCAACTCTATGGATAAAGCCATAATTGCGATCGAAGTCGTTTACGCGCTGGCGGACAAACAGAAGCTTTTGCGCCTGACCGTGCCGGCGGGTACAAGTGTGCGTCAGGCGGCGCTGCTTTCTGGGATGGATGGCTACTTTCCGGGGATCGACTTGGCAGCTGCGCCGTTGGGCATCTTCGGCAGGGCTGTGCCCAAGCCGGATGAGCGTGTGCTGGAAGAGGGAGAGCGGGTCGAGATCTACCGCCCGCTGATTGCCGATCCTAAGGAGGTGCGCAAGCAGCGCGCCGCCAAGGCTGCGAAGAACAGGGCCGAGGCGGGAGAGGGCTAAAAACTGTTGAGCGCTATGCTTGGCAATATATCGTCACGCTTGCCGGTGGCCGGTTAAGCGATGTCACGAACAGGCTCGCTGGGTCGAGTCTGTTCGCTTTCCCTAGGCTTGCGACCGATTGAATCGACCTTGTGAAACTAGTTTGTATCGATAGGTGTCGGCGTCGGCACTGGCACCGACTCGGCAGCATCGACCTCGCGCTGAATCTGTTCGAGCAGGGAGCCGGGTTCGATGGCCTCGTCTTGCGCTTCGGTGCGGTGCGGTGCCTGGCCTGCCGGCTGGCTGGTGCCAAGTATCGCTTCGTCACGGCTGACGCCCGGTTTGAAGTCACCGGCAAGCCCTGCCAGCTGATCGTTGGCGTTGAAAACCAGACTCACGCGCTCCTGCTGGCGCTGACTGCCTCCGGGCTGAATGCTGTACAGATAATCCCAGCGACTGGCATGAAAAGTATCGGTAATCAGGGGGTTACCCATGATAAACCGCACTTGGGATCGGGTCATTCCGGGGCGCAACTGGTCTATCATGTCCTGTGTAACGACATTGCCCTGTTGAATGTCCACCTTGTAAACCCCCGGGAACGAACAACCGGCGAGTGCGAGCAGGCCCACGAGCGTGAGGCTGGACAGCATGAGCTTGGTGTTTTGCATCGGTAGATGACTTCCACTATCTTGGCTGGGCAAAGCCCGGATCATACCTGTATTGAAGGAGGCTGCGAAACAGCAGCAGCGAGAAAGCCAACCATGGTAGAAAATCACGAACTACGCAAAGCTGGCCTCAAGGTTACCCTGCCGCGGGTGAAGATCCTGCAGATGCTGGATACCACTGAGCAGCGTCACATGAGTGCCGAGGATGTCTACAAGGCATTGATGGAGGCCGGTGAGGATGTGGGTCTTGCCACCGTCTATCGGGTGCTCACCCAATTCGAGTCCGCAGGACTGGTGGTTCGCCACAACTTCGATGGAGGTCATGCAGTATTCGAACTGGCCGATGGCGGCCATCATGATCATATGGTCTGTGTAGAAACGGGCGATGTCATCGAGTTCTTCGATGATGAAATCGAAAAACTGCAGAAAGAGATCGTCACGCGCCACGGCTACGAGCTGGTAGACCACAATCTTGTGCTCTACGTACGCAAGAAGTCGGAATGACTTCGATCTGATAAAAAGGCGACCCGAGGGTCGCCTTTTTGCTGCCTGTGCTTCGCTCAGGCTTGGGCTGAATCGATCATTTGACGAGCGTGCGCCAGCGCCTGCTCGGTCAAGTCGACGCCGCCGAGCATTCGTGCGACCTCTTCGATACGCTCGTCCTTCTGCAGCGTTGCGACTGCCGTATGGGTTTCATCCAGTCCGCGTGCTTTGTGTACGAATAGATGGTTGTGCCCCTGGGCGGCAACCTGCGGAAGGTGAGTGACGGTCAGTACCTGCCCCTGCTCGCCAATGCGCCGCAGCAACTGGCCGACCACCTCGGCGGTTGGTCCGCCGATACCTACATCGACCTCATCGAATACCAGTGTGGGTACACGTGAGGTCTGTGCGGTGATTACCTGGATCGCGAGGCTGATACGCGACAGTTCGCCGCCGGAGGCCACTTTCGCCAAGGGGCGTAGTGGTTGGCCTGGGTTGGCACTGACGAGAAACTCCACCTGCTCCAGGCCGAAGGGCATGTAATCGCCTTCTGCGGCAGGCTTGAGCTGCACGCTGAATTTGCCCCCCGGCATACCTAGGCGCTGTATTTCGCTCTCAACAGAAGCTGCGAGGGTCGTGGCGGCTTCCTGGCGAGTCCTGCTCAGCTCCGATGCCTTCTCTTCGTAGTGGCGGCCATAGGCAGCCAGTTCTTCGCCCAGGCGCTCCAATGCTTCATCATCAGCATTCAGACTTTCCAGCTCATCGAGTAGGCGCTGCTGCAGCGCTGGCAGCTCGGCAGGCTGCACGCGATGTTTGCGCGCCAGGGTGTAGATGGCATCCAGTCGTTCTTCCAGCGTCCGCTGGCGTTCGGGGTCGGCATCGAAGTGGTCGACGAAACGATTCAGCTCGCCCATGGCTTCCTCGACCTGGATCTGGGCGCTGGCCAGCAGGCTCGCCGCCTCGGCCAGTGCGCCGGGCTGGTTCTGAAACGCGGAAAGCCGTTGCAGGCTGCCAGTCAGGGCCGAAAGTACATTGCCGGCATCGCTCTCGCTGCACATGTCCATGACCTGGCGGCAGGCGCCGAGTAGTTGCTCGGCATTGGCCAGGTTGCGGTGTTCGTGCTCCAGCTGTTCCTGCTCGTTCTCGCCGAGGGCAAGGTTTTCCAGTTCTTCCAGCTGGTAGCTGAGCAGTTGGTGGCGCGCCCGCTGTTCATCGCTGCTGTTGTTCAAGCGTTCTAGGGTCTGGCGCGTCTGGCGCCAGCGCTGGGCGGCCAGATGTACCTGTCGGGCGAGCTCCTGGCTGCCGCTGTACTCGTCAAGCAGCCGCCGATGGGTGTCGGTTTTGAGCAAGGACTGGTGTTCGTGCTGGCTATGGATATCGATCAGCAGCTCGCCCAGCGCCTTGAGGTCGCTCTGCGGGCATGGAGTGCCATTGATATAGCCCCGCGAACGACCCTCGGCGGTAATGACGCGGCGCAAGATGCACGGCCCGTCGTTATCCAGGTCGCGCTCGGCGAGCCAGGTGCGGGCATCGGGAATATCGTCCAGATCGAAGCTGGCGAGAATGTCGGCCTTGTCGGCGCCGATACGGACCGCGCTGCTGTCGGCGCGATCTCCCAAGGCGAGCCCGAGGGCGCCGAGCATGATTGACTTACCGGCCCCGGTTTCTCCGCTGATCACGCTCATGCCGCGCTGCAGTTCGAGATCAAGGTGTTCGACGATGGCGAAATTGTGAACGGACAGATGAACCAGCATGTCAGGGCTCCGATAAGCTGTGGCTGGCTATTTATACAGTAGTTTTTGTGGTCGTCACAAGCAGTGAAATACATGTGAATCGACGCGTGCACCATCATCGGATGAGTGGGAGGTTCGCAGCTTTGTCTGTGCGCTTGTCACATCCCCCTTGAACCTCGATCTGCTGCCCCCATATAGCGGCACAAGCGCGGGCTCGACAGTCCGCTGAAGTATTTACGAGGAGGATTGCATGGCTGACGAGCAGAACCTGGACAACCAGAACCCTGAAGAGAATGAAGAAATCCAAGTCGAAGCGCCCGAGGATCTGGCTGCGCGAGTAGCGTCACTGGAAGAGCAGTTGGCGGCGGCCCAGGATCAGGCCCTGCGTGTTGCGGCGGAGCTGCAAAACATCCGTCGCCGTGCCGAGCAGGATGTCGAGAAAGCACACAAGTTCGCCCTGGAAAAGTTCGCGGGTGACCTGCTGGCGGTGGCCGATAGCCTGGAGCGGGGCCTTGAACTGTCGAGCCCGGACGACGGTGCGGTGAAGGCGGTGCGTGAGGGTTTGGAGCTGACGCTCAAGCTGCTACTCGACACTATGGCGCGTCATCAGCTGGCGCAGCTCGATCCCCAGGGCGAGCCCTTCAATCCCGAACACCACCAGGCCATGGCGATGGAAGAAAGCACCCATGCCGAGCCCGGCAGCGTGCTCAAAGTGTTCCAAAAAGGTTATCTGCTTAACGGTCGTCTGCTGCGCCCCGCGATGGTGGTGGTCAGCAAAGCGCCTGCGCAAACTCCGCCTTCGATCGATGAGAAGGCTTGAATTCTGACGGCTGACCCCCATCTGGTAGCCAAGCGTTTTTGTGTTACCCGCAGCCGGTAAACCGGCGCGGACCTCATCCAAGATTTTCGGAGATAGACAAATGGGCAAAATCATCGGTATTGACCTGGGCACTACCAACTCCTGCGTTTCCATTCTGGAAAACGGCAAGGCCAAGGTTATCGAGAACGCCGAAGGCGGTCGTACTACCCCGTCGATCATTGCATACGCCAATGATGGCGAGATCCTGGTCGGCCAGTCTGCCAAGCGTCAGGCGGTCACCAACCCGCACAACACGCTCTACGCGGTGAAGCGCCTGATCGGCCGTCGCTTCGAAGAAGACGTCGTGCAAAAAGACATTCAGATGGTCCCCTACAAAATCGTCAAGGCCGACAACGCCGACGCATGGGTAGAGGTTAACGGCCAGAAGATGGCGCCACCGCAGATCTCTGCAGAGATCCTCAAGAAAATGAAGAAGACCGCCGAAGACTATCTCGGCGAGCCGGTTACTGAAGCGGTCATCACCGTGCCGGCCTACTTCAACGACAGCCAGCGCCAGGCCACCAAGGATGCCGGCCGCATCGCCGGTCTGGACGTCAAGCGCATCATCAACGAGCCCACTGCGGCTGCGCTGGCTTATGGCATGGACAAGGCCAAGGGCGACCACACAGTGATCGTCTATGACCTGGGCGGCGGTACCTTCGACGTGTCGGTGATCGAAATCGCCGAAGTTGACGGTGAGCATCAGTTTGAAGTGTTGGCCACCAACGGTGACACCTTCCTGGGCGGCGAGGACTTCGACATCCGTCTGATCGACTACCTGGTCGATGAGTTCAAGAAAGAAAGCGGCATGAACCTCAAGGGCGATCCGCTGGCCATGCAGCGTCTGAAAGAAGCTGCCGAGAAAGCCAAGATCGAGCTGTCCTCCAGCCAGCAGACCGATGTAAACCTGCCGTACATCACTGCAGACGCAACCGGTCCGAAGCACCTGAACGTGAAAATCTCGCGTGCCAAGCTGGAAGCGCTGGTCGAAGACCTGGTGCAGCGTACCCTCGAGCCATGCCGTATCGCGCTGAAGGATGCTGGTATCGACTCCGCCAAGATCGACGATGTGATCCTGGTCGGTGGCCAGACCCGCATGCCGCTGGTGCAGCAGAAGGTCGCCGAGTTCTTTGGTAAGGAAGCGCGCAAGGACGTTAACCCGGATGAAGCTGTGGCCATGGGTGCTGCGATTCAGGGCGCGGTACTGGCCGGTGACGTCAAGGACGTGCTGCTGCTGGACGTTTCCCCGCTGACCCTGGGTATCGAAACCATGGGCGGCGTGATGACCGCTCTGATCGAGAAGAACACCACTATCCCGACCAAGAAGTCGCAGGTGTTCTCCACGGCTGACGACAACCAGAGCGCGGTGACCATTCACGTGCTGCAGGGTGAGCGCAAGCAAGCCAGTGGCAACAAGTCGCTGGGCCGTTTCGACCTGGCTGAGATTCCGCCAGCGCCGCGCGGCATGCCGCAGATCGAGGTCACCTTCGACATCGACGCCAACGGCATCCTGCACGTGTCCGCCAAGGACAAGGCCACCGGCAAGCATCAATCCATCGTGATTAAGGCCAACTCCGGTCTGTCCGAGGAGGAGATCGAGCAGATGGTTCGCGACGCCGAAGCCAATGCTGAGGAAGATCGCAAGTTCGAAGAGCTGGCCGGCGCTCGTAACCAGGGTGATCAGCTGGTGCATGCGACACGCAAGATGCTGGTAGAGGCGGGCGACAAGGCCACCGAAGAAGACAAGACCGCTATCGAGAAGGCCATCGGCGAGCTGGAAGTCGCTATCAAGGGCGACGACAAGGCTGAAATTGAGGCCAAGATCGCTGCGGTATCCCAAGCTTCTACTCCGCTGGCGCAGAAGATGTATGCCGAGCAGCCTCAGGGTGGCGAAGGCCAACCGGCTGATGATGGCGCGCAGCCGGGCGACGATGTGGTCGATGCGGAGTTCGAAGAGGTCAAGGACAACAAGTAATCCGCCGCTTGTGACCCACATGGAAGGAAGCGCAGCCTGTCGCCGCCAGCGCGGGTTGCCTTCCTGCCAGCCTGTAGCGGTACGTTCGCGACAGGCGTGACCGCTGCGCGGGGGCTTGCTCCCGCGTCGGCGTGTCTGGAGGGTACGAATTTGAAGGTTCAGGAAATTTATGGCCAAACGTGATTATTACGAAGTGCTGGGCGTCGAGCGCGGCGCCAGCGAAGCGGAGCTGAAAAAGGCTTACCGCCGCCTCGCGATGAAGCACCATCCCGATCGTAATCCGGATGACAAGGCGTCTGAGGAAGCTTTCAAAGAAGCCAACGAGGCTTATGAAGTGCTTTCTGACGCGAGCAAGCGTCAGGCCTATGACCAATATGGTCATGCCGGCGTCGATCCACAGATGGGCGCAGGTGCGGGCGCCGCCTACGGCAATGCCAACTTCTCCGATATCTTCGGTGACGTGTTCAGCGATTTCTTCACCGGTGCTCGCGGTAGTTCTCGCGGCGGAGCCCAGCGCGGCAGCGATCTGCGCTACACGTTGGAGCTTGACCTGGAAGAGGCCGTGCGCGGCACGACCGTGACCATTCGTGTGCCGACGCTGGCTGAATGCAAAACCTGCGACGGCTCGGGTGCGAAGAAGGGCACCAGTCCTGTTACCTGTACCACCTGCGGTGGCATCGGTCAGGTGCGCATGCAGCAGGGCTTTTTCTCTGTACAGCAGACCTGTCCGCGCTGCCACGGCGGCGGCAAGATGATTTCCGACCCTTGCGGTAGCTGCCATGGTCAGGGCCGAGTGGAAGAGCAGAAGACGCTCTCGGTCAAGGTGCCGGCAGGTGTCGATACCGGTGATCGGATTCGCCTAACCGGTGAGGGCGAGGCGGGTACCCAGGGTGGTCCGGCCGGCGATCTCTATGTGGTGGTCAACGTGCGCGAGCACGCGATCTTTCAGCGCGACGGCAAGCATCTCTATTGCGAAGTACCGATCAGCTTTGCCGATGCGGCGCTGGGCGGTGAGCTGGAAGTGCCGACTCTGGATGGTCGCGTCAAGCTGAAGATTCCCGAGGGCACCCAGACCGGTAAGCAGTTCCGCCTGCGTGGCAAGGGTGTAGCTCCGGTTCGTGGTGGTACACCTGGCGATCTGCTGTGCCGGGTGGCGGTGGAAACACCGGTCAACCTCAGCAAGCGTCAGCGCGAGATGCTCGAAGAGTTTCGAGGCACGCTGCAGGGCGACACTTCCCATTCGCCCAAGGCCAGCGGTTGGTTCGAAGGCGTAAAGCGCTTTTTTGGTGATGTTTAAGCGGAAGCTGGGAGTAGCAAGCCTGAAGTCTGAAGTGCGTCGGGTCCGTTTCCGGTTTTCAGTTTCCAGCTTGGAGTTCTGAGTTATGCGACGTATAGCAGTAATGGGCGCCGCCGGGCGCATGGGTAAGATTCTCATCGAGGCGGTGCAGCAGACCGCGGGTGCAGCCGGGCTGACCGCAGCGGTGGATCGCCCGGACAGTACGCTGGTAGGTGCGGATGCTGGTGAGCTGGCTGGCATCGGTCGCCTCGGTGTGCCGCTAACTGGCGAGGTGGCGAAGGCGATCGACGAGTTCGATGTGCTTATCGATTTTACCCATCCATCAGTAACGCTGAAGAATCTCGAGGTCTGTCGCCGCGCCGGTAAGGCGATGGTGATCGGCACCACGGGCTTCTCGGTTGAAGAGAAAGAGCGCCTCGCCGTCGCTGCAAAAGACATCCCCATCGTCTTCGCCGCGAACTACAGTGTCGGCGTCAACCTCTGCCTGAAGCTGTTGGACACCGCCGCACGGGTGTTGGGCGACGAGGTGGATATCGAGATCATCGAGGCGCACCATCGGCACAAGGTCGACGCGCCGTCTGGCACTGCTCTGCGTATGGGTGAGGTCGTCGCTGAGGCGCTAGGGCGTGACCTGCAAAAGGTTGCCGTCTACGGGCGCGAAGGACAGACCGGTGTTCGCGAGCGCGAGACCATCGGTTTCGCCACCGTACGTGCCGGGGATGTCGTCGGTGACCACACCGTATTGTTCGCAGCAGACGGCGAGCGCGTGGAAATTACCCACAAGGCTTCCAGTCGCATGACCTTTGCCAAGGGCGCAGTGCGTGCAGCGCTCTGGCTGGAGGAAAAGCCTGCCGGCCTGTACGACATGCAGGACGTGCTGGGTTTGCGCTGAGCTCGTCGCCGCGATGCGCAATTGAGGTGGATTACGGCTGGACCGGAAAAGGGCTTTTCTGTAAGCTTCCCGCTTTAGTGTGTCCACTAAAGTTGCGCAGAATGACTCTAATAAAAAGCGGGATGACCTTCACACGTCATCCCGCTTTTTTACAATCTGCGCCTGCTCCAGCCTTGATCTTAGGGAGGTCTCTTGACTAAGCCAGTTCCTACGCCAGCCATTCTGGCCCTTGCCGATGGCAGCATCTTTCGCGGTGATTCCATCGGCGCCGACGGCCAGACAATCGGCGAGGTGGTGTTCAACACCGCCATGACCGGCTATCAGGAAATCCTCACCGACCCGTCCTACGCCAAGCAGATTGTCACGCTTACCTATCCGCACATCGGCAACACCGGCACCACGCCGGAAGACGCCGAGTCGTGGAAAGTATGGGCTGCCGGCCTGGTTATCCGTGACCTGCCGCTGCTTGCCAGCAACTGGCGCAACAAGCAGCCGCTGGATGCCTACCTGAAGGAAAATGGCACTGTCGCCATCGCCGGCATCGATACCCGTCGTCTGACCCGCATCCTGCGCGAGAAGGGTGCACAGAACGGTTGCATCCTGGCTGGAGCTAACGCAACCGAAGAGAAGGCTCTGGAGCTGGCGCGCAGCTTCCCTGGCTTAAAGGGCATGGATCTGGCCAAAGAGGTCAGTGTCAAGGAGCGCTACGAATGGCGTTCCAGTCTCTGGAATCTGGAAACAGACAGCCATCCGGAGATTCCAGCCAGCGAATTGCCGTACCACGTGGTCGCCTACGACTACGGCGTCAAGTACAACATCCTGCGTATGCTAGTCGCGCGCGGTTGCCGCGTCACTGTGTTGCCGGCGCAAGCTCCAGCCAGCGAGGCGCTGGCGCTCAATCCCGATGGGGTGTTTCTCTCCAACGGCCCCGGCGATCCCGAGCCGTGCGATTACGCGATCAAGGCCATCCAGGAGATCCTGGAAACCGATACTCCCGTTTTCGGCATCTGCCTCGGCCATCAGCTGCTGGCGCTGGCATCCGGCGCAACCACGGTGAAGATGCCTAGCGGACACCATGGGGCCAACCATCCGGTCCAGGATTTGGAAACCGGCGTGGTGATGATCACCAGTCAGAATCACGGCTTCTGCGCCGACGAGGCAAGCCTGCCGGCGAACCTGCGCGCCACCCACAAATCGCTGTTCGACGGCACCCTGCAAGGCATCGAGCGTACCGACAAAGTGGCTTTTGGCTTCCAGGGGCATCCGGAAGCGAGTCCGGGCCCGTGCGATGTTGCGCGGTTGTTCGACCGCTTCATCTCCGCCATGGCGGCCCGTCGCTGATCGCTGAAATCAGGAATACGAGAGTTACTTCATGCCAAAACGTACAGATATCAAAAGCATCCTGATCCTCGGCGCCGGTCCCATTGTCATCGGCCAGGCGTGCGAGTTCGACTATTCCGGCGCCCAGGCCTGCAAGGCTCTGCGCGAGGAAGGTTTCCGCGTCATTCTGGTGAACTCCAACCCGGCTACCATCATGACCGACCCGGCCATGGCCGACGCCACCTATATCGAGCCGATCAAGTGGCAGACCGTTGCCAAGATCATCGAGAAGGAGCGCCCTGACGCGCTGCTGCCGACCATGGGCGGCCAGACCGCGCTGAACTGCGCGCTGGACCTGGAAAAGCACGGCGTGCTGGAGAAGTTCGGCGTTGAGATGATCGGCGCCAACGCCGACACCATCGACAAGGCCGAAGATCGTTCGCGCTTCGACAAGGCGATGAAGGATATCGGCCTGGCCTGCCCGGTTTCGGGTATCGCCCATAACATGGATGAAGCCTACGGCGTGCTCGACAAGGTCGGCTTCCCTTGCATCATCCGTCCGTCGTTCACCATGGGTGGCACTGGTGGCGGCATCGCCTACAACCGTGAAGAGTTCGAGGAAATCTGCACCCGTGGTCTGGACCTGTCGCCGACCAAGGAGCTGCTGATCGACGAATCGCTGATCGGCTGGAAGGAATACGAGATGGAGGTTGTCCGCGACAAGAAGGACAACTGCATCATCGTCTGCTCCATCGAGAACTTCGACCCGATGGGCGTGCACACCGGCGACTCCATCACCGTGGCCCCGGCGCAGACCCTGACCGACAAGGAATACCAGATCATGCGCAACGCCTCGCTGGCGGTGCTGCGTGAGATCGGTGTGGAAACTGGCGGTTCCAACGTGCAGTTCGGCATCGACCCGAAGACAGGTCGCATGGTCGTCATCGAGATGAACCCGCGTGTGTCACGCTCCTCGGCGCTGGCCTCCAAGGCCACCGGCTTCCCGATCGCCAAGATTGCCGCCAAGCTGGCGGTCGGCTACACCCTCGATGAGCTGTCCAACGACATCACCGGCGGTCGCACTCCGGCGTCCTTCGAGCCGGCCATCGACTATGTCGTGACCAAGATCCCGCGCTTTGCCTTCGAGAAATTCCCCAAGGCTGACGCCCGCCTGACCACCCAGATGAAGTCTGTGGGTGAAGTCATGGCCATCGGCCGGACCTTCCAGGAGTCGATCCAGAAAGCTCTACGCGGCCTGGAAGTCGGCGCTACCGGCTTTGATCCCAAGCTCAATTTGGAGTCCGCCGAAGCCGAAAGCACGCTGACCCGCGAGCTGACCGTGCCCGGTGCCGACCGTATCTGGTATGTGGGCGATGCATTCCGTGCCGGCAAGAGCATCGAGGATATCTTTGCTCTGACCAAGATCGATCCCTGGTTCCTGGTGCAGATTGAGGATCTGATCAAGGAAGAAGAGCAGGTCCAGACCCTTGGCCTGTCCAGCATCGATCGCGACCTGATGTACCGCCTCAAGCGCAAGGGGTTCTCCGACGCGCGCCTGGCCAAGCTGCTCGGCGTTACCGAGAAGAACCTGCGCAGCCATCGCCACAAGCTCAAAGTGCTGCCGGTCTACAAGCGTGTCGACACCTGTGCCGCCGAGTTCGCCACCGACACCGCGTACATGTATTCGACTTACGAAGAAGAATGCGAGGCCAACCCGTCGAGCCGCGACAAGATCATGATCCTTGGTGGCGGGCCGAACCGTATCGGTCAGGGCATCGAGTTCGACTATTGCTGCGTACACGCCGCGCTGGCCATGCGTGAGGACGGTTACGAGACCATCATGGTCAATTGCAACCCTGAAACCGTCTCCACCGATTACGACACCTCCGATCGCCTTTACTTCGAGCCGGTTACCCTGGAAGACGTGCTGGAAATTGTCCGCGTCGAGCAGCCCAAGGGCGTGATCGTGCAGTACGGCGGCCAGACGCCACTGAAGATCTGCCGTGCTTTGGAAGAGGCAGGTGTGCCCATCATCGGTACCAGTCCAGACGCCATTGACCGTGCCGAAGACCGTGAGCGTTTCCAGCAGATGGTGCAGCGCCTGGGCCTGCGTCAGCCGCAAAACGCCACCGCGCGCAGTGAAGAAGAAGCCATCGCTGCTTCCAAGATCATCGGTTATCCGCTGGTGGTGCGCCCATCGTATGTATTGGGCGGGCGGGCGATGGAAATCGTCTACGAAGAAGACGAGCTCAAGCGCTACATGCGCGAAGCCGTGAAGGTATCCAACGACAGCCCGGTGCTGCTGGACCACTTCCTCAACTGCGCCATAGAGGTGGACGTTGATGCGGTGTGTGACGGCGAAATCGTGGTGATCGGGGCGATCATGCAGCATATCGAGCAGGCCGGCGTACACTCCGGTGACTCCGCCTGTTCGCTACCGGCCTATTCGCTGCCGCAGCATATTCAAGACGAGATCCGCGAGCAGGTGCGCAAGATGGCGCTCGAGCTCGACGTGATCGGTCTGATGAACGTGCAGATGGCTGTGCAGGGCGAGGATATCTACGTGCTGGAAGTGAACCCGCGCGCCTCGCGTACCGTGCCGTTCGTTTCCAAGTGCATCGGCGAGTCGCTGGCCAAGGTTGCCGCGCGTGTCATGGCCGGCAAGACTCTCACCGAAATCGGCTTCACCAAGGAAATCATTCCGCCATTCTTCAGCGTCAAGGAGGCGGTATTCCCCTTCGCCAAGTTCCCTGGCGTCGACACCATTCTTGGCCCGGAAATGAAGTCCACTGGTGAGGTGATGGGGGTCGGTGACAGCTTCGCCGAGGCTTTTGCCAAGGCCCAGTTGGGCGCTAGCGAGATCCTCCCGACCTCTGGCTGCGCCTTTATCAGCGTGCGCGAGGACGACAAGCCCTTCGTTGAACAGGTCGCTCGTGATCTGATCGACCTCGGCTTCGAAGTGGTGGCCACCGCCGGCACGGCACGTATCATCGAGGCTGCTGGTTTGCCGGTGCGCCGCGTGAACAAGGTGACCGAGGGTCGCCCGCACGTGGTTGATATGATCAAGAACGACGAAGTCACTCTGGTCATCAACACCACCGAAGGGCGTCAGTCCATCGCGGACTCTTACTCCATTCGTCGTAACGCTCTGCAGCACAAGATCTGCATCACGACCACCATCGCGGGTGGCCAGGCAGTATGTGAGGCGCTCAAGTTCGGTCCCGAGAAGACCGTGCGCCGCCTGCAGGACCTTCATGCAGGAATCGAGACATGACCAAGTATCCAATGACTGTCCAGGGCGCTCGCGCCCTGGAAGAAGAGCATCAGCATCTGACCAAGGTGGTGCGCCCCAAGCTAAGCCACGACATCGGCGTAGCACGTGAACTCGGTGATCTCAAGGAGAACGCCGAGTACCATGCGGCTCGCGAGCAGCAGGGCATGGTTGAAGCGCGGATTCGTGATATCGAGGGCCGTCTTCAAAATGCGCAGATCATCGATGTCACGGCGATTCCGCACTCGGGCAAGGTGATCTTCGGCACGACGGTCGAGATTGCTAATGTGGAGACCGACGAGCGCGTCACCTACCAGATCGTTGGTGAGGACGAGGCGGAGATCAAGCTGAGCAAGATTTCGGTGAGCTCCCCTATTGCGCGCGCGCTGATCGGCAAGCAGGAAGGCGATATCGCCGTGGTCAAGACGCCTGGCGGATTGGTCGAGTTCGAGATCGTCGAGGTTCGTCATCTCTGAGTCGCGGCCCATGCGCGCAGGAATCATCAGCTGGCAGCTGGCCCAGACTTTCTGGGTCGGCGGGCTCTGGCTGCTGCAGTTCGTGATGTTGCCGGCGCTGGATAAAATTGGCCTGGCGCCATTACTGGTGGCAGAAATCGCTGGCGCTCTGAGACCGCTGATGGTGGGCTTCGCTGCTTTCTGCGCTGTGCTGCAGATAGTCGTGCTGATACAGGCGGCGGGGTTTCGCAGTCTTTGGCGGGATGTGCGCGGTCAATTGTTGTTGGCAGTTGTTTTGCTCGCTGCCAGCTTCTTCTTCGCCGCCGCACCCTGGCTCGAATCGGCTCGCTGGATGCTGTTCAGCTTTCTGATGATCGGGCTGTGTGGATTGATGCTGGTGCTGCAGGAGCCACCGCGCGCGGCGGACTCCGCTGAGATTCCGGCAGCCTGAGTCGATTGCCCAGGCTGTGGAATCATGCCTGGTAGCGATGCACGTTAGACAGTTGCTTGTTGACCTTGGGATTCTTGCGGTAGACCAGGGCCATCTTGCCGATGGATTGCACCAGCTCGCACTGTCCAAGGCGGCACAGTTCGTCGATCAGTGCGCGGCGATCATCGCGTTCGGTGATGCGTAGCTGTACCTTGATCAGCTCATGATCGACCAGCGCGCGCTCCAGTTCGGCCTGCACGCCATCTGTCAGGCCGTTTTCGGATACGATCAGCACCGGCTTCAGATGATGGCCGATGGATTTGTAGTGTTTCTTCTGCTCGTTAGTGAGCGGCATAATTCGACCCTTGCGTCAGAACCTGAAAACGGTGGCTAGTGTAACTGAGAGGTGTCGGGCCGCACAGGAGGTAACCGCTTGAAGCGCTCCAGGATCAGCTCGTACTGAAAAGCGTTTTCGATGAGCCTTCATGTGAAAAATGCTGGAGACTGACCGTAGTTGCGTCCCTGCGGTAGTTCCAAATTGCTGGGGGTCTATAAAAAGACCTTGTAGTTTCCGACATGACCCCAATATGGGTTAGGTGAAGGTGGCCGATTAGGCTCGCAAGGTTTTTTGCGGCGGTCCTGCACAGTCGGACTAAAATGTTTAATACGGCGTTACAGACCGCCCTGCGTGTTCTGCAGGGTTATGTAGTAAGTTAGCCAGAGCAGCCAACAGGGCCGTCAAGCGGGCCAACGACAGCAGGTCGTTCCAGAGGGTAATGAATTTGAATGACATGGCAAAAAACCTGATTCTGTGGTTGATCATCGCCGCCGTCCTGGTGACCGTGATGAACAATTTTTCCAGCCCGAGCGAGCCGCAGACGCTTAACTATTCGCAGTTCCTTGAGCAGGTCAAGGAAGGCCGCGTCGAGCGCGTGACCGTCGATGGTTACGTGATCATCGGCAAGCGTAGCGATGGCGAAAGCTTCAAGACGATCCGTCCGGCGATCCAAGACAACGGTCTGATTGGTGATCTTCTCAACAACAATGTTCTGATTGAGGGCAAACAGCCCGAGCAGCAGAGCATCTGGACCCAGCTACTGGTGGCCAGCTTCCCGATCCTGGTGATCATCGCGGTGTTCATGTTCTTCATGCGCCAGATGCAGGGTGGTGCTGGTGGCAAGGGTGGGCCGATGAGCTTTGGCAAGAGCAAGGCGCGATTGCTCTCCGAAGACCAGGTCAAGACAACCTTTGCTGACGTCGCCGGCTGCGACGAGGCGAAGGAAGAGGTCAGTGAGCTGGTCGAGTTTCTCCGCGACCCAGGCAAGTTTCAGCGTCTTGGTGGACGTATCCCACGTGGTGTGCTGATGGTGGGCTCGCCGGGTACCGGTAAGACCTTGCTGGCCAAGGCCGTTGCGGGTGAAGCCAAGGTGCCGTTCTTCACCATTTCCGGTTCGGACTTTGTCGAAATGTTCGTCGGCGTCGGTGCCAGCCGAGTGCGCGACATGTTTGAGCAGGCCAAGAAGCACGCCCCCTGCATCATCTTCATCGATGAGATCGACGCCGTCGGTCGCCATCGTGGCGCTGGTATGGGTGGCGGGCATGATGAGCGCGAGCAGACTCTCAACCAGTTGCTGGTTGAGATGGATGGCTTCGAAATGAACGACGGCATCATCGTCATCGCGGCCACCAACCGTCCCGATGTGCTCGACCCGGCGCTGCTGCGTCCGGGCCGTTTCGACCGCCAGGTAGTTGTTGGCCTGCCGGATATCCGCGGTCGTGAGCAGATCCTCAAGGTACATATGCGCAAGGTGCCGCTGGGTGACAGCGTCGAACCTGCGCTGATCGCGCGTGGCACGCCCGGCTTCTCCGGTGCAGACCTGGCCAACCTAGTGAACGAGGCATCGCTTTTCGCCGCTCGCGCTGGCAAGCGTGTGGTGGAAATGAAGGAGTTCGAGCTTGCCAAGGACAAGATCATGATGGGCGCCGAGCGCAAATCCATGGTCATGTCCGAGAAGGAGCGTCTGAATACTGCCTATCACGAAGCGGGCCATGCCATCGTCGGTCGTCTCGTGCCTGAGCATGATCCGGTCTACAAGGTGTCCATCATTCCGCGTGGCAGGGCGCTTGGGGTGACCATGTTCCTTCCCGAGGAAGATCGCTACAGCCTTTCCAAGCGCGCTCTGATCAGCCAGATCTGCTCTCTGTTCGGTGGTCGTATCGCCGAAGAAATGACTCTGGGCTTCGACGGCGTTACTACCGGCGCATCCAACGACATCATGCGGGCCACTCAGTTGGCTCGAAACATGGTGACCAAGTGGGGCTTGTCCGAGAAACTCGGCCCGCTGATGTATGCGGAAGAGGAGGGCGAAGTATTCCTTGGTCGCAGTATGGGCAGCCAGCACACCAACGTCTCTGGCGACACGGCCAAGTTAATCGACCTCGAAGTGCGCAGCATCATCGATCAGTGCTACGACACGGCTAAGCAGATTCTCGCCGATAACCGTAACAAGCTTGATGTGATGGCTGAGACTTTGATGAAGTACGAAACTATCGATGCCGAGCAGATCGACGACATCATGGCTGGTCGTACTCCGCGCGAGCCGCGTGACTGGCAGGATGGTTCCGGTTCCGCAGGTACGCCCGTGCAGTCGGAGGGTGATCTGCCGCAGGCGCCAATCGGTGGTCCGGCAGGCGAACACTGAGCCCAGGCTTAAAAATGACTGAAACGATGCACCCAACCCGACTGCCCTGCGGCAGTCGGGTTCTTGATTTGTCGCGCCCGCATGTCATGGGCATTCTCAACGTAACGCCAGACTCGTTCTCCGACGGTGGCAGGCATGACGGCATCGACGCTGCGTTGCGCCATGCTGCTGCGATGGTAGAGGCTGGCGCGACTCTGATAGATGTCGGTGGCGAGTCGACGCGTCCGGGCGCGCGTGCTGTTTCGCCTACCGAGGAGCTGGAGCGTGTCGCCCCTGTGGTAGATGCGATCGCGCGTGAGCTCGATGTAATCATTTCCGTAGATACCTCGACACCCGCGGTTATGCGCGAGTCCGCGCGGCTGGGTGCCGGGTTGATCAACGATGTCCGCTCACTTACGCGTGATGGTGCGCTGGACGCAGTGGCTGATAGCGGGCTGCCGGTATGCCTGATGCATATGCGCGGCGAGCCGGGTGACATGCAGGATGACCCACGCTACGACGATGTTACGGAAACGGTTTACGACTTTCTTGCCGAGCGCATTGCGGTGTGTGTCGCTGCGGGCATTGCGCAAGAACGTATCGTGCTCGATCCGGGCTTCGGCTTTGCCAAGAACCTTTCGCACAACCTCAGTCTGTTCAAGCACATGGAACGCCTGCACGCCCTGGGGCGTCCGTTGCTGGTCGGTGTTTCACGGAAAAGTATGATCGGGCAGGCGCTGGGGCGTGATGTCGCGCAGCGCCTGTATGGCGGCCTGGGGCTGGCGGCACTGGCCGTCGCCAAGGGCGCGCATATCGTGCGGGTGCACGATGTAGCTGAAACGGTTGATGTAGTCCGAATGATTGCTGCGGTACAGGCCGCAGAATAGGGAATCCCATGAGCAAAAAATACTTTGGAACCGATGGCATCCGCGGACAGGTGGGGCAGTTTCCAATTACTCCTGACTTCATGCTCAAGCTCGGCTGGGCAGCGGGGATGGCTTTTCGTAAGCAGGGCAAGTGCCGCATCCTAGTCGGTAAGGACACACGCATCTCCGGCTATATGTTCGAGTCTGCGTTGCAGGCTGGGCTTTCCGCTGCGGGCGCCGACGTTGCGCTGCTCGGCCCTATGCCGACTCCTGCGGTGGCCTACCTGACTCGCACCTTCCACGCCGAAGCGGGGATCGTCATCAGTGCCTCGCACAATCCGCATCATGACAATGGCATCAAGTTCTTTTCCGGGCGCGGCACCAAGCTCCCCGATGAAGTCGAGCTGATGATTGAGGAGCTGATCGATACGCCGATGACGGTGGTCGAATCTGCCCAGTTGGGCAAGGCCTCGCGGATTAACGACGCGGCGGGGCGCTATATCGAGTTTTGCAAGAGCAGCGTGCCGACCAGTACCGATTTTTCCGGCCTCAAGCTGGTGATCGATTGCGCCCATGGCGCGACCTACAAGGTGGCGCCCAGCGTATTCCGTGAGTTGGGTGCCGAAGTGGTGATTATCGGCGCCCACCCTGATGGCCTTAATATCAACGCGGACGTCGGCTCAACTCACGCCGGACTGCTACAGAAGGCAGTGCTCGACCACGGTGCTGATCTCGGCATCGCCTTTGATGGCGATGGCGACCGCGTGGTAATGGTCGATCACACCGGGGCTCTGGTCGACGGTGACGAGCTGCTCTATGTAATCGCGACTGATCTGCAGGAGCGAGGTCGTCTCGATGGTGGCGTTGTCGGTACCTTAATGAGCAACCTCGGGCTAGAGCTAGCACTCAAAGAACGAGAGATTCCGTTCGTCCGCGCCAAGGTGGGTGACCGCTACGTGATGGCCGAGATGCTGGAGCGAAACTGGGTGCTGGGTGGCGAGAACTCTGGGCACATTGTTTGCTCGCAACATGTGACCACGGGTGACGCAATCATTGCTGCGCTGCAGGTTCTGCTGGCGCTCAAGCGCCGCGGGCAAAGCCTGGCGCAGGAGCGTCTGGCCTGGAAGAAATTCCCCCAGGTATTGATCAATGTGCGCTTTGCTGGTGACCGTGATCCGATTGCCGATCCGCAGGTTCAGGCCGCCTGTGACAGTGTCACCGAGCGTATGGCTGGCCGTGGTCGGGTGCTGCTGCGCAAGTCGGGAACCGAGCCGCTGGTGCGGGTTATGGTCGAAGGTGACGATGAGAGTCAGGTGCGCAGCTATGCCGAAGAACTGACAGCAGTGGTTACTGAAGTTTGTGCGTGATTCTCGCTTGCCAGGTTGGTTTTCCTTGAGTACCATCTGCGCCCACTTTGATCGACGAGGTAAAGCATGCGTCGCCCCTTGGTAGCTGGTAACTGGAAGATGAACGGTACCCGCGCCAGCGTCGCAGAGCTGATCAAGGCGCTCGGCCAGCAGGAGCTTCCTGCATCAGTAGAGGCAGTGGTTTTCCCGTCGTGCGTACATGTTGGGCAGGTTGTGAGTGGGCTGGCGGATACTCGAATCGCCGTTGGTGCTCAGGACTGCGCAGCAGAGTCTGGTTTCGCTGCGCTGACTGGTGAAGTGTCTGCTTCCCAGTTGGCTGATGCTGGATGTGAGTGGGTATTGATTGGTCATTCCGAGCGACGCCTGACTCTGGGTGAGAGCGACGAGATGACAGGTCGCAAGTTCAAAGCGGCATTGGCGTGCGGAATGATGCCGGTGCTGTGCCTTGGCGAAACGCTGGAGCAGCGTCAGGCAGGGCAAACGCTTGAGGTGGTTGGGCGTCAGTTGGCCAGCGTGCTGGCGGTTGCCGGAATAGCCTCTTTCGAGAAGGCGGTTGTGGCATATGAGCCGGTCTGGGCTATCGGCTCCGGATTGACCGCAACGCCACAGCAAGCGCAGGAAATACATGCTGCCATTCGTGAGCAGCTGTCGCGTGAAGATGAGCGTATCGCTGATGGCGTGCGTATTCTGTACGGTGGCAGTGTAAAGGCGGAGAATGCTGCCGAGCTTTTTGCAATGGCGGATATCGATGGGGGGCTTATCGGTGGCGCCTCTCTGAAAGCGAATGATTTCGGTGCGATTTGTCGCGCCGCAGGGAACTGATCAGATGTTGCAGACTGTTGTGATTGTGGTGCATCTGCTGGTTGCCCTTGCTCTGGTTGTGCTGGTTCTGCTGCAGCAGGGTAAAGGCGCAGATGCGGGCGCTTCCTTCGGTTCGGGTGCTTCGGCAACCGTATTCGGAAGTCAGGGTTCTACTACCTTTCTTAGTCGTTTTACTGCTATACTGGCTGGCGTTTTTTTCGTGACCAGCTTGGGTTTGGCTTACTTCGCCACCCAGCAGGCAGGAATGCTGTCCAATGCAGGTTTGCCTGATCCGGCGGTTCTTGAGATCCCGGTCAGCAAGACAGCTGTTGAGGATGTGCCTGTTCTGGAGTCTGCTCCGTCCGCGGGCTCTGCAGGTGACATTCCTCAGGTTGAAAAGGGGCAGTAAGCAAGAGTTTTGCCGAGGTGGTGGAATTGGTAGACACGCTACCTTGAGGTGGTAGTGGCCATAGGCTGTAGGGGTTCGAGTCCCCTCCTCGGTACCATACAAGCAGGCCCGCAATAGCGGGCTTTCTTGTTTCAGCGTTTTGATTGACCTGTGTGTGGTGCGATTGTATAATTCGTGCCCAGTTTGTCGCGGGGTGGAGCAGTCTGGTAGCTCGTCGGGCTCATAACCCGAAGGTCGTTGGTTCAAATCCAGCCCCCGCAACCAGTTGATAAAGGCCCCTATAGAGGGGCTTTTTATTAGCTTCTAGCCAGGTCGCCGGCATTTACAGGCGATCAATAGGGATGGGCGTTTCGCCCATTTTTCATTTGTACAGCATGCGCGAGGGACTTCGATGTCGAGCAAGCTAGAACAGTTGCACGCCTTGCTGGCCCCAGTGGTTGAAGCGCTGGGCTATCAATGCTGGGGGATCGAATTCCTTTCACAGGGTAAGCATTCCTTGCTGAGGGTGTATATCGATCATTCCAGCGGAATTCTTGTCGATGACTGTGAAAAGGTCAGTCGCCAGCTCAGCGGTGTTCTCGACGTTGAAGATCCCATCAGCAGCGATTACACCCTTGAGGTTTCTTCGCCTGGGCTGGATCGGCCGCTGTTCACGCTTGAGCAGTACGCTGCGAGCGTGGGCGAACAGGTCAAGATAAAACTGCGCTCGCCTTTTGAAGGCCGGCGAAATTTCCAGGGTCTTCTCCGCGGGGTGGAAGAGCAGGATGTGGTGGTGCTGGTTGATGATCACGAGTATCTGTTGCCGGTCGATATGATCGACAAGGCAAATATTGTTCCCCGTTTTGAGTGAAACGCGGTTCCCGCGGACCCCAATGGATTGCGAAAGGCGAGGCGTACGATGAGTAAAGAAGTACTGCTGGTTGTAGAGTCGGTATCCAATGAAAAAGGCGTACCGGCCGGTGTGATCTTCGAGGCTCTGGAGCTGGCTTTGGCCACGGCTACCAAGAAGCGTTTCGAAGACGAAGTTGACCTGCGTGTAGAAATCAACCGACAGAACGGCAGTTACGAGACGTTCCGTCGCTGGACTGTGGTCGAAGAAGAACACTTCGATGATCCGGCACATCAGTTAACGGTCGATATGGAACAGGCTCGCGAAGCCGACGCCAAAGTTGGCGACGTACTTGAAGTCAAGGTCGACTCCATCGAGTTCGGTCGTATCGCTGCCCAGACTGCCAAGCAGGTCATCGTGCAGAAAGTGCGCGAGGCCGAGCGCGCTCAGGTCGTCGAGGCCTATCGCGATCGTCTGGGCGAGATCATTTCCGGTACGGTCAAGAAGGTCACCCGCGACAGCGTGATCGTCGACCTAGGCAACAATGCCGAGGCGCTACTGGCGCGCGAGGACATCATCGCTCGCGAAACCTTCCGCGTCGGTGCCCGCGTGCGTGCGCTGCTCAAGGACATTCGCACCGAGAATCGTGGTCCGCAATTGATCCTGTCGCGTACAGCGCCGCAGATGCTTATCGAGCTGTTCCGCATCGAAGTGCCGGAGATCGCCGAAGAGTTGATCGAGGTGATGGGCGCATCGCGTGACCCTGGCTCGCGGGCCAAGATCGCGGTTCGCTCCAAGGACAAGCGCATCGACCCGCAAGGCGCCTGTATCGGTATGCGTGGTTCGCGTGTGCAGGCGGTTTCGGGTGAGATTGGTGGCGAGCGTGTCGATATTGTCCTCTGGGACGAGAACCCGGCGCAGTTCGTCATCAACGCCATGGCACCCGCTGAGGTGGCTGCCATCATCGTCGATGAGGACGCCCATGCCATGGACATCGCCGTTGGCGAAGACAATCTGGCCCAGGCCATCGGCCGTGGCGGCCAGAACGTGCGACTGGCCAGTCAACTGACTGGCTGGACGCTGAACGTGATGACCGAGGACGACATCCAGGCCAAGCAGCAGGAGGAAACGGGCGACATCCTGCGCAATTTCATTGAAGAGCTGGATGTCGATGAAGAACTGGCACAAATACTGGTCGAGGAAGGTTTCACTTCCCTCGAAGAAATTGCCTACGTCCCTCTGGAGGAAATGCTCGGCATTGATGGCTTCGACGATGACATCGTCAATGAGCTACGTACCCGTGCCAAGGATCGCCTGCTGACCAAGGCTATCGCGACGGAAGAAAAACTGGCAGATGCTCAGCCGGCCGAGGATTTGCTCGCGCTGGAAGGCATGGACAAAGAACTGGCGGTCGAGTTGGCAGTGCGGGGTGTTATCACCCGCGAAGACCTGGCCGAGCAGTCGATTGACGACCTGCTCGACATAGACGGCATCGATGAAGAACGTGCCGGCAAGCTGATCATGGCCGCCCGAGCCCATTGGTTCGAGTAAGTAATTAGCGGCCTGAGGAGAGAGATGCATGACGCAAGTCACGGTGAAAGAACTGGCCCAGGTGGTCGACACACCGGTCGAGCGACTGCTGCAGCAGATGCGTGAGGCAGGACTGCCGCACACCAGCGCCGAGCAAGTAGTGACCGATAATGAAAAGCACGCCCTGTTGGCGCACCTGAAAGGCAGCCACGGCGCCAAGGTGGATGAGCCGCGCAAGATTACCTTGCAGCGCAAGACGACCACCAAGCTGAAGGTGGCTGGTAGCAAGACTATCAGCGTCGAGGTTCGTAAGAAGAAAACCTTCGTCAAGCGTAGCCCGGAGGAAATTGAGGCCGAGAAGCAACGCGAGCTGGAAGCACAGCGCGCCGCCGAAGAGGCTGCGCGTCAGAAGAGCGAAGAGGCTGCTCGCCAGCAGGCTGAGGCTGAAGCGCGTAGCAAGGCGCAGGCTGAGCTGGAGGCGCGGGTCGGATCACCTGTTGTCGCTCCGGTCCCTGCGCAGGAAGCTCCGGTTGCAGCCGCTGCTCCCGTCGACGAGCGCAAGAAGGAAGAGCCGCGTCGCACCGAGAAGGCGCGCAGCGATGACGATGAGCGTCGTGATCGCAAGCAGGCTCAGCAGCGTCCTGCGGCCAAAGCCAAGGCGCCTTTGTCGCGTGCGGTGCGCAGCGGTGATGACGACGCCGACAGCTTCCGTCGTGGCGGGCGCGGCAAGTCCAAGTTGAAGAAGCGCAATGCGCATGGCTTCCAGAGCCCGAGCGGCCCAATCGTTCGCGAAGTGGCTATCGGCGAGACCATTTCTGTTGCCGATCTGGCGCAGCAGATGTCGGTCAAGGCCGCTGAAGTCATCAAGTTCATGTTCAAGATGGGTACCCCGGTGACCATCAATCAGGTGCTGGACCAGGAAACTGCCCAGCTGATCGCCGAAGAGCTGGGCCACAAGGTCAAGCTGGTCAGCGACAACGCCCTGGAAGAGCAGCTGGCAGAATTGCTCAAGTACGAAGGCGAGGCCATTACCCGCGCTCCGGTCGTTACCGTCATGGGTCACGTTGACCACGGCAAGACCTCGCTGCTCGACTACATCCGTCGCGCCAAGGTTGCCACTGGTGAGGCTGGCGGTATCACCCAGCATATCGGTGCCTACCATGTGGAAACCGAGCGCGGCATGGTTACCTTCCTCGACACCCCTGGTCACGCGGCCTTTACTGCCATGCGTGCCCGTGGTGCCAAGGCGACCGATATCGTCATTCTGGTGGTTGCTGCCGACGATGGCGTGATGCCGCAGACCCAGGAAGCCGTTCAGCATGCGAAAGCTGCTGGCGTTCCGATCGTGGTTGCGGTGAACAAGATCGACAAGCCGGACGCCAATCCGGACAACATCAAGAACGGCCTGGCCGCGCTCGACGTGATCCCCGAAGAGTGGGGCGGCGATACTCCGTTTGTGTCGGTATCGGCGAAAATGGGTACCGGTGTCGACGAATTGCTTGAAGCCGTACTGCTACAGGCTGAACTGCTTGAACTTACTGCCACGCCTTCGGCGCCTGGCCGTGGTGTGGTAGTCGAGTCGCGTCTGGACAAGGGGCGTGGCCCGGTGGCGACCGTCCTGGTTCAGGAAGGCACGCTGCGTCAAGGCGATATGGCGCTTGTCGGATCGACCTTTGGCCGCATCCGCGCGATGCTCGACGAGAACGGCAAAAGCATCAAGGAAGCAGGTCCATCGATTCCGGTGGAGATTCTTGGTCTGGATGGTACGCCTGAAGCCGGTGACGAACTCAGCGTACTGAGTGACGAGAAGAAAGCGCGTGAAGTGGCGCTCTTCCGTCAGGGCAAGTTCCGCGAAGTCAAATTGGCTCGCGCCCATGCCGGCAAGCTGGAAAACATCTTCGAGAACATGGGGCAGGAAGAGAAGAAGACGCTCAATATCGTCCTCAAATCCGATGTCCGTGGTTCCCTCGAAGCGCTGCAAGGCTCGCTCAGTGGCCTGGGTAACGATGAAGTGCAGGTGCGCGTTATCGGTGGCGGTGTCGGTGGTATCACCGAGAGCGATGCCAACCTGGCGCTGGCCTCCAATGCAGTGCTGTTCGGCTTCAACGTGCGGGCCGATGCAGGCGCGCGCAAGATCGTTGAGCAGGAAGGTCTGGATCTGCGTTACTACAACGTGATCTACGACATCATCGAAGACGTCAAGAAAGCGCTGACCGGCATGCTCGGTAGCGATGTTCGCGAGAACATCCTCGGTATCGCAGAAGTGCGTGACGTATTCCGTTCTCCGAAGTTCGGTGCCGTTGCGGGCTGTATGGTTCTCGAAGGCATGGTGCATCGCAACCGTCCGATCCGTGTGCTGCGTGACGATGTGGTCATCTTCGAAGGTGAACTGGAATCGCTGCGCCGCTTCAAGGATGACGTTGCCGAAGTACGCGCTGGCACGGAGTGTGGTATCGCGGTGAAGAGCTACAACGATGTGAAGGCTGGCGACAAAATCGAAGTCTTCGAAAAAGTCGAAGTGGCGCGTTCGCTGTAATCAAACGCAAACTGGAAGCTGGAACTCGGAAGCCGGAAGCCACCCATGTGGTTTCCGGCTTCGGGCTTCCAGCTTTTGGCTTTTAAGAAGGTTAGAGTCATGGCAAAAGATTACAGCCGTACCCAGCGTATCGGCGACCAGATGCAGCGCGAACTGGCTTCTCTCATCCAGCGTGAAATCAAAGACCCGCGTCTTGCTCTGGTAACTATCACCGCAGTTGAGGTCAGTCGTGACCTTTCCCATGCCAAGGTGTTCATCACCATCATGGGCAAGGACGATGACGAAGATGCGGTCAAGGGCAACCTGCGGATACTCAACGATGCGGTCGGCTTCTTGCGTATGCAATTGGGCAAGGCGATGAAACTGCGTACGGTGCCGCAATTGCATTTCAGCTATGACGCCAGTGTTCGTCGTGGTGTCGAGCTGGCCTCGCTGATCGAGCGAGCGGTAGCAGAAGACCGCAAGAACAGCGACGGAGAATAAGGCGTGGCTCAGGTAAAACGCATTCGCCGCGCAGTCAACGGCATCATTCTTCTCGATAAACCGCGCGGTTTTACTTCCAACGCTGCGCTGCAGAAGGTTCGCTGGCTATTAAATGCCGAGAAAGCCGGACACACCGGCAGCCTCGATCCGCTGGCGACCGGTGTGCTGCCGCTTTGCTTCGGTGAGGCCACCAAGTTTTCCCAGTATCTGCTCGATGCCGACAAAGCCTACGAGACTGTCGCCCAGCTCGGCGTAACCACCACCACGGCAGATGCCGAGGGCGAGGTTATCGAGCGCAAGCCGGTGAATATCAGCGAGGCCCAGCTCGAAGCACTTTTGCCGCAGTTTCGCGGTGACCTCCAGCAGATTCCGCCGATGTATTCGGCCCTCAAGCGTGACGGGCAGCCACTTTACAAGCTGGCTCGTGCAGGAGAAGTGGTGGAGCGAGAGCCACGTTCTGTTACCATTGCGCGCTTGGACCTGCTGTCGTTGGAGGCTGAGCGAGCAAGATTTGCGGTGTCGTGCAGCAAAGGCACCTATATTCGCACGCTGGTTGAGGATATCGGACGGGAACTGGGCTGTGGTGCGCACGTGGCTGAGCTGCGGCGAACTCAGGCAGGCCCCTTCGGTCTGAGCCAGACGGTCACGCTCGAGTCACTGGAACAGGCTCACGCTGAGGGCGGGTCAGAGGCGCTTGACGCCTTTCTCCTTCCGGTCGACAGCGGTTTGGAGCATTGGCCTCTGCTGCAGCTTTCAGAGCACAGCGCCTTTTACTGGCTGCATGGGCAGCCTGTACGTGCACCGCAGGCGCCGCAATTCGGCATGATGCGTGTGCAAGATCACAACGGTCGCTTCATCGGTATCGGTGAAGTGAGTGATGACGGGCGCATTGCGCCGCGTCGATTGATTCGGTCGGAATGACCGATACGCAATGCTTCTTCAGAGGCATTGCGTCATGAGGATGGCTGTTGGCAGGCACGGTCAGCCCTCTTTTAAAACACGGGATTTCCCGGCCTGTTCACTGTAAGGAGCCCATCATGGCACTTAGCGTTGAAGAAAAAGCCCAGATCGTTAACGAGTACAAGCAAGCTGAAGGCGATACCGGTAGCCCGGAAGTGCAGGTTGCCCTGCTGACCGCCAACATCAACAAGCTGCAAGGTCACTTCAAGGCCAACGGCAAGGACCACCACTCTCGTCGTGGTCTGATCCGTATGGTCAACCAGCGTCGTAAGCTGCTGGATTACCTGAAGGGCAAGGACACTACTCGTTACAGCACCCTGATCGGTCGTCTGGGTCTGCGTCGTTAAGACGTAGCAAGCTGGAAACCTGGAGCTGGAAGCTTGAAGTTGAAAGACGGAACAATCCTCCGTTTGCGACTTCGAGCTTCCAGCTTTTTGGCTTCTGCAGGAGAGACCGGGTCCGATTCCCGCCCCTCCCGCCAATTTCCCCCAAAGGCAACAGAGAGAAGGAAAACACCGTGAACCCGGTAATCAAGAAATTTCAGTTTGGTCAGTCGACCGTAACCCTCGAGACTGGCCGTATCGCCCGTCAAGCCTCCGGCGCCGTGCTGGTCACCGTTGACGACGACGTTGCAGTTCTGGTCGCCGTGACCGGCGCCAAGACCGCTGACCCGAGCAAGGGCTTTTTCCCGCTGTCCGTGCACTATCAGGAAAAAACCTATGCTGCCGGCAAGATCCCCGGCGGTTTCTTCAAGCGCGAGGCTCGTCCCTCCGAGAAGGAAACCCTGACTTCGCGACTGATCGACCGTCCGATCCGTCCGCTGTTTCCCGAAGGCTTCCAGAACGAAGTGCAGGTTATCTGCACCGTGGTCTCCACCAGCAAGAAAACCGATCCGGACATCGCTGCGATGATCGGTACTTCGGCTGCCCTGGCAGTTTCCGGTATTCCGTTCAACGGCCCGATCGGTGCCGCGCGCGTGGCCTTCCATCCGGAAACCGGCTACCTGCTGAACCCGACCTACGAGCAGCTCAAGGCCTCTAGCCTGGACATGGTTGTAGCCGGTACCAAAGACGCCGTGCTGATGGTCGAATCCGAAGCCAAAGAGCTGACCGAAGACCAGATGCTGGGCGCGGTGCTGTTTGCACATGACGAATTCCAGGTTGTTATCCAGGCCATCACCGAGCTGGCTGCCGAAGCTGCCAAACCGACCTGGGACTGGCAGCCGAAGGCTGAAAACACCGCACTGCTGTCGGCCATTCGCAGCGAGTTCGGCGAAGCCATTTCCCAGGCCTACACCATCACCATCAAACAGGATCGCTACGCGCGCCTGGGTGAGTTGAAGGACCAGATCGTCGCTAAGTTCTCCGGCGAAGAAGGCCAGCCGTCCGCTGGTGAAGTCAAAGAAGCCTTTGGCGAAATTGAGTACCGCACTGTTCGCGAGAACATCGTCAATGGCAAGCCGCGTATCGATGGCCGTGACACCCGCACCGTGCGTGGTCTGAATATCGAAGTCGGCGTGCTCGACAAGACCCACGGTTCAGCCCTGTTCACCCGTGGCGAAACCCAGGCTCTGGTTGTCGCTACCCTCGGTACCGCGCGCGACGCGCAGCTGCTCGATACCCTGGAAGGCGAGAAGAAAGATCCCTTCATGCTGCACTACAACTTCCCTCCGTATTCGGTGGGCGAGTGTGGTCGCATGGGCGCTACTGGCCGTCGTGAGATCGGTCACGGTCGTCTGGCACGTCGTTCCGTTGCTGCCATGCTGCCAAGCGCTGACGAGTTCCCGTACACCATTCGTGTGGTATCGGAAATCACCGAATCCAACGGTTCCAGCTCCATGGCTTCGGTCTGCGGTGCGTCCCTGGCACTGATGGATGCTGGTGTGCCGATGAAGGCGCCGGTTGCCGGCATCGCTATGGGCCTGGTCAAGGAAGGCGAGAAGTTTGCCGTTCTGACCGACATCCTCGGTGACGAAGATCACCTGGGCGACATGGACTTCAAGGTCGCCGGTACCGCCAAGGGCGTCACCGCGCTGCAGATGGACATCAAGATCCAGGGCATCACCGAAGAAATCATGGAGCAGGCGCTGGAACAGGCCCTCGAAGCCCGTCTGAACATCCTCGGCCAGATGAATCAGGTCATTGCCCAGTCGCGCAGCGAGCTGTCGGCCAACGCACCGACCATGATTGCGATGAAGATCGACCAGGACAAGATTCGCGACGTCATCGGCAAGGGTGGCGCCACCATCCGCGGCATCTGCGAAGAAACCAAGGCTTCGATCGATATCGAAGATGACGGTTCGATCAAGATCTTCGGCGAAACCAAGGAAGCGGCCGAGGCTGCACGCCAGCGCGTGCTGGGTATTACTGCGGAAGCCGAGATCGGCAAGATCTACGTCGGCAAGGTCGAGCGCATTGTCGACTTCGGCGCCTTCGTCAACATCCTGCCGGGCAAGGATGGTCTGGTGCACATCTCGATGCTGAGCGATCAGCGTGTCGAGAAAGTCACCGACATTCTGAAGGAAGGTCAGGAAGTCGAAGTGCTGGTGCTGGACGTGGACAACCGCGGTCGTATCAAGCTTTCGATCAAGGACGTAGCGGCAGCTAAAGCTTCCGAAGCCTGATTGGCCTGACAAGGCCACCTGCAGGCTCTGAAGTAATCAGGCTTGCAGCTTAAAAAAACGCCCCGACTTGTCGGGGCGTTTTGTTTTAAGCGGCGGAGGGCTGTTGCAACTTGCACGCCCTGGCGAGGGGAAACATGCAGTGTGCTAGTGGCTTTAAGCTATCACTATTTATCAAGTATATGATTTTAAAGGCTTTTTAAATAGGCAAAAACTGGCATGCCGCTTGCGATATTACCTGTGGACCTGCGGTCGGAGTGATACCGCAGTCATTAAAAAACAGGAGTGCCATTATGAATACAATCCAGAAGTCTCTTACTGCTACCGCTATTGCTGCCGCCCTGAGCCTGCCTATGGCGGGTGTTGCATTTGCTGATGTCAACGCGGCGGTGCAGAAGACCGATGCGCTTATGCTGGCTACCAACGACCGTGTTGAAAAAGCCGGTGATGCCGTTTCCGATACCTGGATTACCACCAAGGTGAAATCAACCTTGCTGGCCGAGGATGCTACCCCCGGCATGGATATCGAAGTTGAAACCAAAGACGGTGTTGTTTCACTGTCTGGCACCGTAGCCACCGAAGCCGAGCGTGAAATGGCCATCAACAAGGCCAAGGGCATTGAGGGTGTACGTGATGTCGCGGCAGATGGCCTGAAAGCCGCTGACTGATCCACTACGTTGAAACGCTGATAGCTCCTGTTGATGCTAGGCATGGATGCCTCGTCAACAGTGAGTCCCGCGCCTTAGCGACCCCGCTCGCTGTCGATCCGACGCAGGCGGTTACCCTCGAAACGCAGGAAATGGTACATACCGTGGTTGGGCCCATACGTCCATTCTTCGACATGTACCTCCTGGCGAAATCCATAGCCATCCACAATCTCTTTGAAGCCTACCAGCGCTGCGCTGGAGGGCTCGCCGCATTTGGCCCGGACTTCAGCCGTGGAGGCATCCAGACTGACCAAGGCACTGCCGCAACGATAGGTCGAGGAGGCTTGGACGTTGCTGGCTACGGTCAGCAGCAGTGCGGTAGCAAGTAGCAAGTTGGGCATATTCGCTCAGTCCTTTTAGCGCGCGCGGCGAAACTCTATCCGTATCAGGCGATTGCCTTGAAAGGTAAGAATGCTGAGCTTGCCGTTGGTAGGGCCATAGAGCCATTCCTCTACGACCATTTCCTGCCTGACATCCGGTCCTAGGGTATAGCCGACAAAATCACGCTGGCTGGGCGCACCGCACTTGCGCTCCACTTCAAATGTCCGGTCGCCAGTACTGACCAGCTGAGTGCCGCAACGCAAGGTATCGGCCTGGATGGCAGGGCTGCCAAATATCACGCCGAACAGCAAAACATGAATAGGCCTGCGCACCTCATTCACTTCCCAAGTGTAGGGCAGTGGGGACTTGGCCGTTCGCTGCCGCTTCGCTGGTGCTGGTATCCAGCAGATAGGCACGTGAAGCATCGAGGCCGGTCTGATCGACCAGGTAATCCTTGATCGAACTGGCTCGCTCGCGGCTCAGTGCACGCAGTAACGCGGTGCTATCCGCACGGCTGTTGATTACGGCGTCATGCATGTTCCGCAAGCGCTGCGCATCTTCGAGTTCTTTCCATTCCATGGGAGGCTGCTGTTTCAGGCGGCTACGGTAGATGCCTTCGAGCAGAACTGATTTGTCTTCTTCGCTGACTTCCAGTTGCTTAGGGTCGGCTGGCACCTTGTCGCCGCGCCGTTGCAGCATTCTATACAGCGTCTGTTGATACTCGCGCTGTAACCACTGCTCGGCGAGTAGCGGGCCGTCCGCCTGTGCCGAGCTTTGGCCCTCTATTTCCAGGCGCAGCACAGGGCGTTCATTCAGTGCCTTGGCCAGGGTGTCGAGATTGCTGCGGGCTTGCGGGTCGAGCTCGCTGCTGCCAGGGGCGAACAGCACCTGGCTGAGATCTATCTGATCGCCACCCACCAGTCCTGCAAGAAACTTGAAAGGCGCCTGAGCGGCACGGGCGATCAGGTTGCGCAGGGTCTGCCAAACGATGGGCATTACATCGAATTGAGGGTTGTTGAGGTCGCCCTGTACCGGCAGCTCGAGGGAAATGGTGCCTTTGCTGTCCTTGAGTAGCGCCACCGCCAGGCGTACCGGCAGGTCTACGGCCTCGGGGCTATCGACCTGTTCGCCGAGCTGTAATTGTTGCAGCACAACCTTGTTTTCAGCGTTGAGCTGGCCCTGCTGGATGCGGTAGTGAAGGTCCAGATCCATTCGGCCTTTCTGGATGCGATAGCCAGCAAACTTGCCGGAGTAGGGCGATAACGTGGTTAGTTCTACTTGTTTGAAGCTGGTTGCGATGTCCAGACTTTCCAACGGATCGAAGGGCGTCAGGCTGCCTTTGATGGTGACCGGCGCGTAGCGGTCGACCTTGCCGGCGATGTTCACTGAGGCTGGCTTTTGCTGACGATTGTCCAGTGTGCCGACCGCACCATTGAGTTCCTGCACGGCAGTGATGAAGGGCGGACGCAGGCTGAGGTCTGAGAAGTTGGCCGAGCCATCTACGATATTGATTCCGCCGATGCGGATGGGCAGAGGGGCTTCCTGCGACGTTGCCTCGGTGGTGTCATCCACAGGCGTTGCGGGCTTGTCTACCAGCAGATCGTTGATGTTGGTGGTGAGGTCGGGGTTGATGATGAAACGGGTGTAGGGCTGGGTCAGATCGATACTCGCCATCTGCAATTGCTTTGAGTGACGGTAGTCCAGCCCTTTGAGCTGTAGGCGTTGCCATTTGAGAAAGTCGCGATTTTTGATGGTGTCCAGCGTATGCAGTTGGGTGACCTCGAAGTCCCCGGTCAGATTGAACGCCAGCGGTTCGGCTTCGGTCAGTTCGAGCTTCAATTGGCTGGCGAGAAAGCCGCTGCGCAACTCCAGATGCACGAAAGGCGTCAGGTAGGCCTGGGCGATACGCAGGTCGATATCCTGGCTGTCGATTGCCAACGTACCCGTCAATGGCGTCAGCTGCAGCTTACCCTGCGTCTGCAATGAGCCCCGATTGCCGATGCCGGTATCGAGTTTCAGCTCGAAAGGTGAGGTGCCGCGGCTGTCGAAATCGGACAGGTCGAGGTTCAGCGGCCCAACCTCCAAAGCCACTTCCTGCTCCGGAACACGATCGCTCAAGTGCAGCTGATAATCGCGAAGCTGCGCGTTTTGCAAAAGAACCTGCCATGCCTGTGCCGGCTCAGCATCGTCCGTTGCCTCAGGGGGCTCGGCTGCCAGCTCTTCGCCCTTGGAGCCGGCGAGTAGTTTCTGCCAGTTCAGCTCACCGTCGCGCTCGCGGGTAGCCCAGGTTTCGAGCTTCTGGCTGCTCAGCGTGCCGATGACGACCTGTTGTTTGGCCAAGTCCAGCGAACTCTGGCTGATCTGAAGCCGTTCCAACCGCACCAGTGGTTGGCCGTCCGCGCTGTCGAGCTTGAGGGGGGAGAGCTGCAGGCTCAGATCGCTCAGCTGCAGCTCGGTACCTTGGCTAAGGTCGAGACGGTAATCGCTGGCGAAACTGGCTCGGCCCTCGACGAGCTGCAAAGGCAAGGCGTCCTGAGCGTAGGCCCAGAAATCCTTCAGCTGCAGGTTGCTGATCTTCAGCTGGCCGGATGAAGCTATGGGCGCCAGGCCGAACTGCCCTGTCCAGTCCACGCGTGCGCCGCTGGGGCCGGTGGCGACCAGGTTCGCAGCGGCCGAGTTATCCGAGCGGGTAGCGAAGTTGAGGAGTTCGAAGTTTAGGGAGTCGAGCAGAAAGTCGATGGGTTCGGCAGGGCGCTGGTCGGCGAATCGAAGTGAGCCTTCTATCAATTGCAGCCGTCCGATGCTCAGGGCAAAGGGTTCTGCGTCTGCCTCGTCAGCTTGCTCTTCGCTGCTTTGCGGAAAGTTGAACAGTTGGCTCAGATTAAGCTCACCCTGTTTGTCGAACAGCACTTGGGTCTGCAGTCGCACCAGTTCGAGATCGGCGATCTGCAGCTCGCGGCGCCAGAGACTGCTCCATTCGAGATCCAGGAAGAGGCGTTCGAAGCCAAGCTGCTGCTGATCCTCTTCGCCCAGGCGCAGGTTGAATAGGGTCAATTTGAGCGTGAACGGATTGAATTCGATCCGCTCCAGGCGCGCCGGAACGGTGGCGTACTGAACCAGTTGCTGGTTGATGATGCGCTGGGCGACGCCCGGCAGGATCAGAAAGCCGATCAGGCAATAGCAGGTCAAAGCGGTCATCAGGCCGATGAGCGCGCGCTTTATTCCGGTTGGCATGCGACGTGGATTCCAGACGATTGACTGCCTTGGAGTATGGCATGGGTCTCGGGTTCAGGTGTGCGCGCCCGCCAGCAATAGCTCTGCGCGACTAGCGCGTCGGGAGGCCCATACGGCGTCTGGCACGGTGCACCGAGCCATTGCGTACCGCCCAGCGCAACAGTGGCGCGGTGCATCGGACCCCGAGCCGTATCAGCTGGCGCTGACGGGGACCTTGCTGGAGTTCGAATTGCTCGCCGGCCCAATTTGGTAACAGCTCTATGCCAGCCTGCATCATCAATGCGCCGAAGGGCTTGGCCAGTACGCTGGGCGCAGGTGCGTTGAGCAGAATGCGCAGAATTTCCCGCGAGCGCTCGTCGCACTGCAATTGTGGGCGTAGTGCCTGAAGATAATTCGCCACTTCGTCGCGGCTGCGGGGGACGTCGCGGGCGCCGAGTGCTTCAGCGATCCGTGCAACTTCGGCGTAGTAGCGATCCTGCTCACTACCGGGCAGTGACGGATTGAGATAGCGCAGGTGCGCCTTGAGAAAGCTGCTGACTTCGGCCACGTGAACCCAGGTCAGCAGGTCGGGGTCGCTGGCCGCATACGGACGACCGTCCGGCGCATGCCCGGTGACGTTCAGATGTATTGTGCGGACCCGATCGATCAGCCGCTGGGCATCGGCATGGCTGCCGAAGGTGGTGGCCGAGATGAACTGTCCGGTACGGCGCAGTCGTCCCAACAGGTCCTCACGAAAATTCGAGTGGTCCCAGACTCCGGCCAAGGCCAGCGGGTGCAAAGCCTGTAGCAGCAAGGCCGAGATACCGCCGATAAGCATTGAGGTGAAATCGCCATGCACTTTCCAGCACACCGAATCCGGGCCGAACAGCCCCGCATCGCCCGGCGGGTTTTCATAGTCCACACCACCGATGGCCAGGCCGGTTAGGCTCTGTACTTGGGCTTCTATATGGCGACGAAAAAATTCCATGACGGGCGACGGCAATGGCGGAAGAGGGCGAATGGTACCCGATCCCCTGGTCTACCGTAGAAGAGGTACCCGGAAGGCGAGCATCTCGCCATCCGGTTGCAGGCGCAGTTCAGCCGCGATGACGGCTGCGGAAGAAGTCGATCAAGCCTTGGGTCGAGGCATCCTCGGCTGGCGCCGCATCGAAGCTGGTCATTTGGCCATAGACGACCTTGCCCAGATCCTTGCCAAGCTCGACGCCCCACTGATCGAACGAGTTGATCCCCCAGATCACGCCTTGCACGAACACCTTATGCTCGTAGAGCGCGATCAGTGCGCCGAGGCGGCCGGGGCTGATGGTTTCCATCACCACCGTGTTGCTTGGCCGGTTGCCGGGAATGACCTTGTGCGGAGCCAGACGCTGCACTTCGGCTTCAGGAAGCCCCTTGGCACGCAACTCGGCTTCGGCTTCTTCGCGGGTTTTACCGAGCATCAGCGCTTGACTCTGCGACAGGCAGTTGGCGTAGAGCCATTCATGGTGATCGGCCACCGGGTTGTGACTGACTACCGGGACGATGAAGTCCGCAGGAATAAGCGGCGTGCCCTGATGCAGCAGCTGGTGATAGGCGTGCTGGCCATTGGCACCGACGCCACCCCAGATCACCGGCCCGGTGTTGCATGCAACCGGTGAGCCGTCCTGGCGCACGCTCTTGCCGTTGGACTCCATATCAAGCTGCTGCAGGTGCTGGACGAAGTTGCGCAGGTAATGGTCGTAGGGCAGAAAGGCGTAGCTCTGCGCACCCCAGAAGTTCTGATACCAGATGCCGAGCATGGCCAGCAGCACTGGGATGTTGCTTTCGAACGGCTCGCTGAGGAAGTGCTGATCCATGCTGTAGGCGCCGGAGAGCAGATCCTTGAAATTGGACATGCCAATGGCCAGCGCGATGGGCAGGCCGATGGCCGACCACAGCGAATAACGTCCGCCGACCCAGTCCCACATGGGGAAAATATTCTTCTCGCGAATGCCGAAATCGATGGCAGCCTGGCGGTTGCTGGTTACCGCAACAAAATGGCGGTAGAGCTTTTCCTCAGTGCCGCCCTTGCCCAGATACCAGTTGCGTGCGGCCTGGGCGTTCTTCAGGGTTTCCAGGGTGCCGAAGGTCTTACTGGAAATGATGAAGAGGGTGGTCTCGGCGTTCAGCTTGGCGGTCACCTCGCGGAACTCGCTGCCGTCGATATTGGCCAGGTAATGGTTGCGCACGCCGTGCTGGGTGAACGGCAACAGTGCCTCGGAAACCAACTGCGGTCCGAGGAACGAGCCGCCGATACCGATATTCACCACGTCGGTGATGGTCCTGTCGCTATAACCGCGCCAGAGGTTGTTGTGGATGCGGGTGACGAAATCGGTCATCTGCGCAAGGGCGGTATGTACTTCGCGCACGATGTTTTTGCCATTGACCATCACGCTGTCACCCATCGGACGGCGCAGCGCGGTATGCAAAACCGGGCGCCCCTCCGATGCGTTGATCCGTTCGCCTTCGAACATGGCTCGTGCGGCCTGCTCGACTCCGGCTTCGCGTGCGAGATTGACTAGCAGGGAGCGGGTCTCGGGCGTGATCAAATTCTTCGAGTAATCGAGAAACAGGCCGCAGCAGGAAGCCGAGAGATCCTCGAAGCGTGTCGGGTCGGACTTGAATGCCTCGCGCATGCTGAAGTTCTGCATGGCTAGCCGATGTTCTTCCAGCGCTTTCCAAGAAGGTAAGGCAGTGGCGTCGAGAGGGTGCTGATAGTAGCTCATGGGGTGCGGCTTCCTTTGCGTGGCGGACTGTCTGCACGGTTGCTGTAGCGGTTGCATGCGCTGGTATTGCCTGCCCGACCCCTGGGGTCATCCGATCATGCTGGCGCGCATTCTTCCAGAATCTTTGTAGCTGCGGGCCGCTGCGCAGTATTCGAAGCGGCGACGATACATACCGTGTTGCAGACTGGTCTGACTGGAAAAAACGTGCTGCGTTCCGAAGCTGTTTTGCCGCTTCGCTACCGCCGGGTGCAGCAGCGAAACCATTGCAGATTCACCCGCTGAGTAAAACCCCTGAATAGTAAAAAGCCCGCGACGCTTTGGGCGTTGCGGGCTTTCGAATTGTCGTGCGGTCGTTCAGGCAACCTGCACCGGAATGGCGTTGCTGGTGTGGCTGAGTTCGCCATCTTCGGCCATATAAAGGACGTGCGGCTTGAAGCTGGCCAGTTCAGCCTCGCTGTAATGGGCGTAGGCACAGATGATCAGGCGATGACCTACGCCAGCCTTGTGCGCTGCTGCGCCGTTGACAGAGATGATCTTCGAACCTTCCTCACCACGGATGGCGTAGGTAGTGAAGCGCTCGCCATTGTCGACGTTGTAGATCTGGATCTGTTCATATTCGCGAATGCCGGCTAGATCCAGCCAGTCGCCGTCAATGGCGCAGGAGCCTTCGTAGTCCAGTACCGCGTGGGTCACCTGGGCGCGGTGCAGTTTGGCCTTGAGCATGATGGCGTGCATGACGGGGTCCTCCGGGTGCGCAAGCGGCGCAGAGTGTGCCCGAACCCCTTGGCGCGTTCAAGGCCAAGGGCTTGCGGGATATCAGTGGTTTACGAGTGGGACGGGCCGGTATCGACTAGCAGGTTGTCGATCAGGCGGGTCTTGCCAAGGAACGCGGCGGCCAGGATGACCCGCTCGCGGGTCTCGGAGGCGGCCGGTTGCAGGTCGCTGGCGCTGCGGATTTCCAGGTAGTCGGGACGCATGCCGGCGGCCTCCAGCGCTTCGCGGCCCTGGCGCAGCAGCGCTGCGTAGTCCTGTTCGCCGTTGCGCAGCGCCTCGGCCATTTGCTTCAGCGTGCGGTACAGCGCCGGTGCGCTTTCGCGCTCTGCAGGGCTGAGGTAGCCGTTGCGCGAGGACAGTGCGAGACCGTCTGTGGCACGCACGATGGGCTCGCCGATGATCTGCACCGGCATATTCAGATCGCGCACCATGGTGCGGATCACTGCCAGTTGCTGGAAATCTTTTTCGCCGAAGACCGCAAGATCCGGCTGCACCATGTTGAACAGCTTGCTGACGACCGTCGAGACGCCATCGAAGTGGCCTGGGCGGCTGCCGCCGCAGAGCCCTTCGGATACGCCGGGGACGCTGACGATGGTCTGTAGGCCCTGGCCATTGGGGTACATTTCTTCCACGTTGGGCGCGAACAGCAGGTGGCAACCGGCTTCGAACAGCTTGTCCTGATCGGCGGCAAGGGTGCGCGGATAACTGGCCAGGTCTTCGTTCGGGCCGAACTGCAGCGGGTTGACGAAAATGCTGGCGACGACGAAATCGGCTCGCTGCCCTGCCTTGCGGACCAGCGCGATGTGGCCGTCGTGCAGGTTGCCCATGGTCGGCACGAAACCGATACGTTTGCCATCGCCGCGTGCACGCTTTATCGCAGCACGCAGATCGGCAACCGTTCTGACTAAGTTCATGCGGAGAATCCGTGTTCGGCAGCAGGGAACTCCACAGCCTTGACGGCGGCGACATAGGCGGCGATAGCCTTGGCGATGTCGCCATGCTCGGCCATGAAGTTCTTCACGAACTTCGGCGTGCGACCGCTGAGCGACAGGCCCAGCATGTCATGCAGGACCAATACCTGACCGTCAGTGTCGCTGCCGGCGCCGATGCCGATCACCGGGACCGAAACGGCGCGAGTGATGCGTGCGGCCAGTTCGCTGGGCACGCATTCGAGCAGCAGCAGGGCTGCGCCAGCGGCTTCCAGTGCCTTGGCGTCTTCGACCATCTGCTGCGCCTGTGCCTCTTGTCGACCCTGGACCTTGTAACCGCCGAAGATATTTACAGCCTGTGGTGTGAGCCCCATGTGGGCGCAGACGGGAATCCCGCGCTCGGCTAGCAAGCGGATGGATTCAGCCAGCCAGGCTGTGCCTTCAACCTTGATCATGTGCGCACCGGCTTTCATCAGCGCTGCTGAGTTATTCAGCGTCTGCTCGGTGGTGGCGTTGGCCATGAACGGCAAGTCGGCGACGATCATGGCGCCACGGTTGCCGCGCTTCACGCATGCGGTGTGGTACGCCATTTCCTCGACAGAGACAGGCAGTGTGCTGTCATGCCCTTGCAGGACCATACCCAGGGAATCGCCGATCAGCAGCATCTCGACCCCAGCCTCACTGGCGGTCTTGGCGAAGGTGGCGTCATAGCAGGTGAGCATGACGATCTTTTCGCCTTTCTGTTTGAGCCCTTGCAGGGTGGTAAGGGTTACGTCGGCCATGAATGCCGTCCTCCTAGGTTTTGCGCGAGCCGCTTTGCTGCGTCAAATGATCAGTTGCCGGCAGAGGGCGCTTATAGTCTCGATGGCGGCGGGCCAAGTCAATGTGAGTGTTACCGCAGGCGTTACGCCTGTTACCTGATGGCATCCAGCCGCTCTATTCCCTCGAAGGGGCAGGCCGCCAGCAGCGCGGCAAGCTTACGACCGTCGGGCAGCTGCAGCTCTGCCGGGGCAATTTCGGCCAGTGGGTAGAGTACGAAGGCTCTGGCATGCAGGTGATAATGCGGGATGGTCAGCCTGGGCTCGTCGAGTAGGCGTTCGCCAAACAACAGGATATCCAGATCCAGCGTGCGCGGTCCCCAGCGTTCGGCTTTGCGCTCGCGGCCCTGTGCCTGCTCGATGGCTTGCAGCGCGTCGAGCATTTGCAGAGGCGATAGGCTGGTATCCAGCGCCGCGACGGCATTGTTATAGCGAGGTTGATCAGCAGGGCCGAGCGGATCACTGGCGTACAGAGAAGAAACGGCAACGAGACGGCTGTCGGGGAGGGCATCGAGCGCCATGAGCGCGCCGCGCAACTGCTGCTGCGGCTCGGCAAGGTTGCTGCCAAGACCTATATAGACGCGCTCCATCATTCGCTCGCTGTCGGAGCACCCTCGGTCGGCCCGCGTTTGCGGCGCCCGCCGCTGCGTCGGCGTTTGCGTGGTGCGCCGCTCTCTTCGTCCCGCTTGTTGAGGTCGCGAATCATGTTGCGGCGCTCGCTGTCGTTGACTTCCTGGTACTCGGTCCACCATTCGCCCAGGCCATTGGTCTGCTCGCCGGCGCTCTCGCGCAGCAGCAGAAAGTCATAGCCGGCGCGGAAGCGTGGGTTGTCTAGCAGCTGATCGGCGCGGCGTCCCTGGCGACGTGGCAGGCGTTCCTGCATGTCCCAGATTTCGCGCATTGGCAAGGTGAAACGCTTGGGAATGGCGGTGCGCTGGCACTGCTCCCAGACTAGTTCGTGTGCGGCTTCCTGCATCGCCGGGATCGGAGGCAGGCCGCGATCCTGCGCTTCCTGCACACGTGCCGGTAAGGCTGGCCAGAGCAGTGCGGCAAACAGGAACGCAGGGGTGACTGGCTTGCTCTGGGCGATACGCTGGTCGGTATTGGCGAGGGCATTACGAATCAGCGTGCCGGCATATTCCGGGTTGTCTTCAAGCGCTTCGGCGCTCGCCGGGAACAGCGGGGCGAAAAGATCATATTGCAACAGCAGTTCGAAGGTACGCAGAGCCCTGCCACCCAGGAATAGCTTGAGAATTTCATCGAACAGCCGCGCCGAGGGCACGTCACGGAGCAGATAGGCCAGGTCGGCGATGGGCTCGGCACTGTGCTTCTCTATCTCGAAATCCAGCTTGGCGGCGAAACGCACGGCCCGCAGCATGCGTACTGGGTCTTCCAGGTAGCGCTGTTCCGGGTCACCGATCAGGCGGATCAAACGGTTGCGGATATCGTGGACACCACGGGTGTGGTCGAGAATATGTTCGCTGGTTGGGTCGTAATACAGCGCGTTAATGGTGAAATCGCGACGCTGGGCATCGTCTTCCAGTGTCCCGTAAATGTTGTCGCGCAGGATACGACCGCTTTCGTTGCGTGAGGCCAGATGGCTGGCATCTTCCTCATCATCGGCGTCGGGGTGATTGGCGCGAAAGGTGGCGACCTCAATGATTTCGCGACCGTAGTGCACATGAACCAACTTGAAACGGCGTCCGATGATGCGTGCATTGCGAAACTCAGCGCGAACCTGCTCGGGGGTGGCGCTGGTGGCCACGTCATAGTCCTTGGGGGACAGTTGCAACAGCAGATCGCGCACGCAGCCGCCCACCACGTAAGCCTGATACCCGGCCTGCTGGAGCCGCTCGACTACGCTGACGGCGTGACGGTTGATGTCCTCGCTGTGCAGCGAATGTTGTCTGCCGGACAAAATTTCGGGTGTGTGTCGAGGGCGCGGAAAGCGGCGCAGGGGAGAACGAAAAGACTGGAACAGCTTTTTCAGCATGGGAGGCACTGTGTGGCGAAAGGGCGGGTGACGTAGAAATTGCACGAACTTGCGTGAATTCTAGCACCGGAATCGGGGATGGTGAACGAAGCGTCGGGAGGTGTCAAAACTCGACCGGGATCGCAAAGCACAAAGGGAGCCGAAGCTCCCTTTTAAAGATGTTGCGTGCTTTGTTGTTATTGGTATTTCAGGCGTGTTGTTTTTGTTTGATCGCCCGTTCCCTTTGGCCATCGCTTTAGGGAATCGCTCCTACGTTGGGAGCTAAGAGCAAACGGATTGCTTTGGTCGCTGATTTGCCATTGATCTTTTGATCCAACCAGTACAGGTACTGCTTCAAGCAGTTCTTGTTGTTCTCGGCCTGGTAGTGGGGTTGAGCCCCATGTGGCAAGTCCTCTCCAAAAGAATCAGTTAGCTACGCCTCCGCCTTCTTATCGTTGTTTTGCTGGAGCCGGTACGTTTTATTCTTATTGTGGGTCTGCTTGTTATTGTTGTTGTGCCAGATATAAAGCAGTTGCCGTGCCAGCTTTCAAAAGTGCTTATAAATCAAAGGCTTATACTGTTTGTTGGCTGGTGCGTGGAATCGTTAGGCTGGGTTTCGTTACCGATAAACCCGGTTCGTTGTTACGCGAGGGGTGGTTGGTAACACGCTACCCCGCCGCTGTGCTGGATTTTCGCCGTGGGATGCCCAGCCGCTGGCGTCGCTCCCACAGGCACTTGCGACTAATACCGAGTTTGCGCGCCAGCTCGGTTTCAGTCATGTGGTCCTGATGTTCGAGCACGAAGTGCTGGAAGTAGTCCTCGAGCGACAGGTCCTCAGTCGGCTCATTGCTGGAGGCGCTGGTGCCGCCGCCTAGTGAGACGCAGTGTTCATCGTAATCGTCGTCAAGGCCATCGAGCTCGATATCGATACCCAGTAGCTCGGCGCTGATTTCCGGGCTCTCACTGAGAATGGCGGCCCGTTCGATGGCGTTTTCCAGCTCGCGCACGTTGCCAGGCCAGGAATAGTGACGGATGGCTTGCTCGGCTTCGTGTGAGAAGTGCATCTCAACTCCGCCCATGCGTGAGCTCTGGCGAGCGAGGAACGCCTTGGCGATCTCTAGGATATCGCTGCCACGTTCACGTAGCGGGGGCAGCTTGAGAGCAATGACGTGCAGGCGGTAATAGAGGTCTTCTCGGAACTCGCCGAGCTTGGCCAGGTTTTTCAGGTCGCGGTGCGTCGCAGCCACGAGACGTACATTGACCTTTTGCGACTGGGTCGAGCCGACGCGACGGATCTCACCTTCCTGCAGTACCCGCAGCAACCGTGCCTGGGCTTCCAGAGGCAATTCGCCGATCTCGTCGAGAAACAGCGTGCCGCCATCGGCGGCTTCAACTAGGCCGGCGCGCCCGGCATTGGCGCCGGTAAAGGCACCTTTCTCGTGGCCGAAGAGTTCGGACTCGATCAGTGTTTCTGGAATCGCCGCGCAGTTGACGGAGATCATCGGAGCTTTGGCGCGTTGCGACAGGTTGTGCAGGGCGCGGGCAACCAGTTCCTTGCCGGTTCCGGATTCACCCTGGATCAGTACGTTGGAGTCGGTAGGGGCGACCTTGCGGATCTTGATGAACAGGTCTTGCATCGGTGCGCAGTGGCCGATAATGCCGATTTCGCTGTTGGCATTTTGCCCGGCCGCGGGCTGTGCACTGCTGTTCTGTGCTTGCGGAGTGCTGCGAGCCTGCTCGCGATCGCCAAGAATGCGCGCAGCGGTTTGCAGCATTTCATCGTGGTCAAAGGGCTTGGCGATGTAATCGACGGCGCCCATTTTCATTGAGTCGACAGCAGAGCGGAGGCTGGCGTAGCTGGTCATGATCAGCACTGGTACGCCTCCGGCGAGCTTGATCAGCTCGGTGCCGGGTGCACCGGGCAGGCGCAGGTCGCTAATGATGAGGTCGAAGCCACGTATGTCATAGCGCTCTTGGGCTTCCTGTACGGACCCTGCTTCGCTCACTTCGTATTGGTTGCGTTCGAGCAACCGGCGCAAGGCGGAACGGATGATGGTTTCGTCTTCGACGATCAGAATATGTGACATCAGTACTCTCTCGACGGTCTGGAGGCGGCTTGCAGGCCCTCGAAAAACTACCTGCTGGGCAATACGTCGTTAAACAGCTTCAGAATGCTCATTTACACCACGTAAACTTCGCTTCTTCGGCTGTTTTGCCTCGACCTACCTGCCTCGGCTACGTTTTTCAAAAGCCTGCTATGGCCCGTCGTTATACGACGGCCTGCTATGGGCAGATTTCTGTGATCGCCTCTTCAACTTACAGCCTCTGTTGCTTCGGTAAACCTGGGCAAAGTGATCCGGAAACGGGTGCCGCGTTGGGTTTCAAGATCAGTTGGGCTGTCAATATTGATCTGTCCATAATGCTCTTCCACGATCGAATAGACCAGCGCAAGGCCCAGACCAGTCCCTTCGCCGGGGTCTTTGGTGGTGTAGAACGGCTCGAACAACCGGTCCTGAACAAGTTTGGGAATACCGCTGCCTTCGTCCTCGATGAGCAGATAAACGGTCTGCTCGGATACTTCGCTGTGGATGCGGATGGTACCGCCCGGTTCGGATGCGTCGCGGGCGTTGGAAAGCAGGTTGATCAGCACTTGGCCGAGGCGCTGGGGGTCGCCTTCGGCTAGATGCTTGGGGTCGCATAGGTTGAAGTACTGCACTTCGGTGGCGTCGCGGTTGAGTGACAGTAGGCCGATGGCGTCCCGGGTGATCGCAGCGAGGGACACCGGATACAGGTTGTGCTGGCGTCCGCCAGCGTGGGCGAAACTCATCAGCGATTGGACGATGGCTGATACGCGCTTAGTCTGCTCGATGATCTGGCTGCTGATTTCGGTGATCTCGCCATCTTCTTCGCGCTCTTCGCGCAGGTTCTGTGCCAGGCAGGCGATACCGGTGATGGGGTTGCCGATCTCGTGGGCGACGCCAGCGGCGAGACGGCCGATGCTGGCCAGACGTTCGGAATGCACTAGCCGGTCTTCCAGCACCTGGGTTTCGGTCAGATCTTCAATCAGCAGGACCAATCCGCTGTTACCCGGTGCCAGCGGCTCGTCGATAGCGGCCTTGTGCAGGTTTAGCCAGCGGGGGTCACCGTCTAGAGAAAGGCGCTGCTTGTGCAGGTGTTCATCTGGCTGGCCAATGAAGTCGGTCAGCATGCTTCGCCAGGGTTCACTGATGGTGCTCAGACGCGAGCCGACCACCTGCAGCGCCGGGATTTCAGTGAGCTCTTCCAGCGCACGGTTCCACATCAGCACTTCCTGATCCTTGGCCAACGAGCAGACCCCCATGGGCAGGTCCTGCAGCGTCTGCCGGTGATAGCGACGCAGAGCATCGAGCTCTGCCGCGAGGCCGGTCAGGCGCGAGTGATACTCCTCAAGACGATTCTCGATGAAGTGGATATCTTCTGTGACGTAACCCTCGGCGCCGTCTTTGTAGGGCAGGAAGTTCTCGACGATATCCTGCGCCACGCTCGGACCCATCAGGCCTGAGAGGTTCGCCTCGATGCGGTCGCGCAGGCGGCGCAGGGCATAAGGGCGGTGTTCGTCGAAGGGCAGCTGCAGGTCGCGCAGCGCCTGCTCAACTTCACGTTGTGCGGTTTTGCCGCCCAGCGGTTTGGCTAACTGCACGGCGAATTCCTGCGGCGAGTTGGCCGTCAGCTCCCGGCGTTGCGGGCGGCGGATGTTTTCCACCGCACAAGCTTCGGCAGCGCTCTGTTCCTCAGGGCTGGTTTCGGTAAACAACGAGAACAGCGAGAAGGCGAGGACGTTGACCGCCAACGAGGCGATTGCCGCCAGGTGCCAGCTGGTGTCGTCGAGGACATAGACGAGGTTGAGCAGTGGTATATAAAAGCCGTTCAGGTTGCCTACCAGTGGTAACAGCATAGTGACCACCCAGACGCTGATCCCGGCAAGCAGGCCGACAATGTAGCCACGGCGATTGGCGGTAGGCCAATAAAGAACCGACAGTACGCCTGGCAGGAATTGCAAGGTGGCGACAAAGGCAACGATGCCGAGATTGGACAGGTCCTGCTCGGCGCCCAGCATCAGGTAAAAGCCGTAGCCGGCCATGATGATGGTCAGGATCAGGCTGCGGCGGGTCCATTTCAGCCAGCGGTAGATGTTGCCCTCGGTGGGCGGCTGATAAAGCGGCAGCACCAGATGGTTGAGCGCCATGCCCGATAGGGCCAGGGTGCAGACGATGATCAGCCCGCTGGACGCTGACAGGCCACCGACGAACGCCAGCAACGTTAGGGCTTCGCTTTGCGCTGTGATGCCCAGGCCCAGGGTGAAATACTCGGGGTTGGTGCTCACGCCAAGCTTGAGCCCGGCCCAGAGAATCAGTGGCACAGCCAGGCTCATCAGCAGCAGGTACAGCGGTAACCCCCAGCTTGCGCTGACCAGCGCGCGCGGGTTGAGATTCTCGGTGAAGGTCATGTGGTACATGTGCGGCATGACGATGGCTGAGGCGAAGAACACCAGCAACAGCGTGCGCCACGGCCCTTCCTGCAGCGGCGTGTGCAGCGCCTGGAGCGCGGACTGGTTCTGCAGCAGCCAGATTTCCAGCTGGTGTGGACCGCCGAATACCACAAAGAGGGCATACAGGCCGATGGCGCCAAAAGTCAGCAGCTTGACCAGCGATTCGAAGGCAATCGCGAAGACCAACCCCTCATGCTTCTCGCGGGTGGCGATATGCCGGGCGCCGAAGAGAATGGTGAAGAGCATGATCATCACGCAGTAACCCAGTGCCACTCGTTCCTGCAGGGGTTCCAGGGTGAGAATGCCGATTGCATCGGCCACTGCCTGAATCTGCAAAGCCAGCAGCGGCAGCATGCCGACCAGCATGACGATAGTCGTCAGCGCACCGGCCCAGGTGCTGCGAAAGCGAAAGGCGAACAGGTCGGCCAGGGATGCCAGCTGATAAGTGCGGGTGACACGCAGGATCGGATAGAGCAGCACCGGCGCGAGCAGAAAGGCACCGCAAACCCCAAGGTAGGTGGCGAGAAAACCGTAGCCGTACTGATAGGCCAGACCGACGGTGCCGTAGAAGGCCCAGGCACTGGCATAGACGCCCAACGACAGGGTGTAGGTCAGCGGATGGCGAATGATCCAGCGCGGAATCAACCCGCGTTCGCTGACCCACGCCACCCCGAACAGCAGCAGCAGGTAGGCAACGCTGATCAGGATCAGCTGGCTGAGGCTAAAGCTCGTCTGCATCGCGCTGGCTCTGAAGAATGAAAGTCACCACGATAAGGATCAGCCACAACAGATAAGGCCGGTACCAGGCGCCGTTGGGATCGATCCACCAATCCATGATCGCAGGGGAGAACAGATAGATCCCCACCACCAGGAGCAGCACCAGTCGGTAGATGTACATGCCGGGTCTCGTGTCGAAAGTAGGACGATGGTAGAGCAGCGGCAAGCGGCAAGCCACAGGCTTCAAGGAAAAGCGCAGGGTTGAGCCGCAGCTTCAGCGCAACTGCGCCTCGGCCAGCGTCAGGGTGCGCGGGATGCGTCCGGGATTCCAGCGAGGGATGGCCCAGGCCAGGAGTTCGCCGGGCAGGGCGTCGTTCAGCTCCGGGGCGGTGGGTTGGCCGAGGGCACGCAAGGCTCGCAGCAGCAGCGGTACGGCTTCGTCCGGGCGTAGTGGTGGGGAACGATAGCTCTTGCCCAGTTTGTGCCCGTCCGGCTGGATGATCAGCGGCACGTGCAGGTAACGCGGCTGCGGTAGGCCGAGCAGTTCCTGCAGATATAGCTGGCGTGGGGTGGAGTCGAGCAGGTCGGCGCCGCGTACCACGTCGGTCACGCCCTGCCAGGCATCATCCAGCACCACGGCCAGTTGGTAGGCGAACAGGCCATCGCGGCGGCGGATGACGAAATCGCCGACGTCGCGGCCCAGGTGCTGGCCGTACTTGCCTTGCACGCGATCAGTGAAACGGTATTCGAGGTGTGGCACGCGCAGGCGGATTGCGGCGTTTTCCAGCGGTTGGTTGGCGTCGCGGCAGAAGCCCGGGTAAGCGCCAGGCCAGGCTTCAAGCTGTTTGCGCGAGCATTGGCAGGGGTAGGCTAGGCCTTCGCGCAGCAAGCGCTCGATGACCTGCTCGTAGGCGTCATGGCGTTCACTTTGGCGCTGCATCTCGCCATCCCATTCGAAGCCGTAGCGCTGCAAGCTTTCGACAATGGCGGCCTGCGCTCCGGGCATTTCCCTTGGCGGATCGAGGTCTTCCATGCGCAGCAGCCAGCGGCCGCCGACGGCGCGGGCATCAAGGTAGGAGGCGAGGGCTGCGACCAGTGAGCCGAAGTGCAGGTAGCCGCTGGGAGTCGGCGCGAAGCGGCCGATGTAGGCGGTATTCAGTGCGGAAGATGAAGACATGACCGGCTCGGTTGCTGATCGACGAGGCGGAAGGAGTGCATAAATGAAGCGGGGCGCCGTAGCGCCCCGTTTCGCAGATCAGGAACCGATCTGCTTTTCCTTGATTTCCGCCAGCGTCTTGCAATCGATGCAGAGCGTAGCGGTGGGGCGGGCTTCAAGGCGGCGAATGCCGATCTCGACGCCACAGGAATCGCACCAGCCGTATTCGTTTTCTTCGATCAGCTGCAGGGTTTCGTCGATCTTCTTGATCAGCTTGCGCTCGCGGTCACGGGCGCGCAGTTCCAGGCTGAACTCTTCTTCCTGGCTGGCGCGGTCGGCCGGATCAGGGAAGTTGGCCGCTTCGTCCTGCATATGATGCACGGTGCGGTCGACTTCCTCCATCAGCTCCTGCTTCCACTTGTTAAGAATACCGGTGAAGTGAGCGCGCATCTTGTCGCTCATGTACTCCTCACCTTTGGACTCTTTGTAAGGCTCGAAGGCGCGAATCAGTTGGGTGCTTTTTTTCGTTTTGGTAATGGGCATGGATGAACGCCTCTCGCTATGTCCATTGCGCAGGATGATGGATCCCTCTGCCGGCCCGTGCCGGCCCTGCGGCTACAAGCGGGCGAACTTACCAGATCGTACCGGGGTGCGCTACTCCCGAGTATCACGGTGGCTGCGGCGTCAGGGAGACCTTGGGTAGAATCGATTTTTTCTTTGATCAGGAAGGTCACGATGACCTCGTCTTACAGTGCACGCAGCCGCGCAATAGAGCCCTTTCATGTCATGGCGCTGCTTGCGCGTGCCAATGAATTACAGGCGCTAGGGCGCGATGTCATCCATCTGGAAATCGGTGAACCTGACTTCACCACCGCCGCGCCCATAGTCGCGGCGGGTCAAGCCGCGCTCGCCGCTGGCCACACACGCTACACGGCTGCCCGGGGGCTGCCGCAGCTGCGTGAAGCCATCGCCGGGTTCTATGCACAGCGTTATCAGCTGTCTATTGACCCCGAACGCGTGCTGATTACTCCCGGCGGTTCCGGTGCTTTGTTGCTTACCAGCAGTTTGCTGGTCGATCCGGGCAAGCATTGGCTATTGGCAGACCCCGGTTATCCCTGCAATCGGCATTTCCTGCGGCTGATCGAAGGGGCTGCGCAACTGGTGCCGGTGGGGCCGGAGGTGCGTTATCAGCTGACACCTGAGCTGATCGCTCGACATTGGGACGCAGACAGCGTTGGCGCTCTGGTTGCCTCGCCAGCTAACCCGACCGGAACATTGTTGAAGCGTGAAGAGCTGGCGGGGTTGTCCACCGAGCTTAAAGCGCGGGGCGGGCACCTGGTGGTTGATGAGATCTATCACGGGCTGACTTATGGCACCGATGCGGCCAGCGTGCTGGAGGTGAACGATGACGCCTTCGTGCTCAACAGTTTCTCCAAGTATTTCGGCATGACCGGCTGGCGTCTGGGCTGGATGATCGCGCCGCAAATGGCCGTGCCCGAGCTGGAAAAGCTGGCGCAGAATCTTTATATCAGTGCGCCGACCATGGCCCAGCATGCGGCACTGGCCTGCTTCGAGCCGGCTACACTGGAGATCCTTGAGGCACGCCGAGCCGAGTTTGCTCGCCGCCGAGACTTCCTGCTACCGGCCCTTCGTGAGCTGGGCTTCGGCATCGCGGTGGAGCCCGAAGGTGCCTTCTATTTGTATGCCGATATCAGCGTCTTTGGTGGTGATGCTTTTGCCTTCTGCCAGCACATGTTGGAAACCCAGTTCGTGGCCATCACGCCGGGTCTGGATTTTGGCCGCCATCAGGCCGGGCACCATGTGCGCTTCGCCTATACCCAGGATCTGCCTCAGCTCGAAGCGGCGGTCGAGCGTATCGCCCGCGGTTTGCAGAGCTGGCAAGGCTGATGCGCTTTTCCAGCCCGTTGGAAGCGGGCCGACTGGTGCGGCGCTACAAGCGCTTTCTAGCCGATATCGTCACCGATGACGGCGAGCAACTGTGCATCCACTGCCCCAATACCGGCTCGATGCTCAACTGTATGGGCGAGGGTGCGCGCGTCTGGTTCCAGCGCAACAGCGACCCCAAGCGCAAGCTGCCTGGCACCTGGGAGCTGGTGGAAACGCCGCAGGGACGGCTGGCCTGCGTGAACACCGCACGTGCCAATCGCCTGGTGGAGGAAGCACTGCTGGCCGGGGTGATCAAAGAGCTCACAGGCTTTACCGCGCTCAAGCGTGAAGTCGCCTACGGCACGGAGAACAGCAGGGTGGATTTTCGTCTGGATTATCCGGCGGGTTCGGCTTTCGTAGAGGTCAAGAGCGTCACCTTAGGCTTCAGTGACACGGCAGTCGCAGCCTTCCCCGATGCGGTCACCACCCGTGGCGCGCGCCATCTGCGTGAACTGGCAACTTTGGCGCGGGACGGCGTGCGTGCTGTGCAGCTGTACTGCGTGAACCTGACCGGTATCGAGGCGGTACGCCCGGCAACCGAGATCGACCCGCTGTATACCGCCGCCTTGCGTGATGCGGTGGCGGCGGGTGTCGAGGTGCTGGCTTATGGCGTGGAGATATCGCCAGAGGAAATCCGTCTGACCCACAGGTTGCCAGTGATTCTTTGAGGTGTCTCAGTCCGCGTCCGGCGTCACGCGCCAGATGATGTTACCGACATCGTCGGCTACTAGCAGGGCGCCGGTCTTGTCGACGGCGACGCCTACCGGGCGACCCAGGGCTTTCTCATCGGCGCTGACGAAGCCGGTAAGGATGTCCTCGGGTGCACCGTTCGGTTTGCCACTCTTGAACGGCACGAAAACCACTTTGTAGCCACTGCGTGGCTTGCGATTCCACGAACCGTGCTGGCCGATGAATGCGCCGTCGCGGTAACGCTCCGGTAACAATACCCCTTCGTAGAAGGCCAGCCCCATCGACGAGGTATGCGCACCCAAGGCGTAATCGGGAACGATGGCTTTGGCGACCAGGTCCGGTCGTGGAGGCTCTGCGCGCTTGTCGAGGTGCTGACCGAAGTAACTGTAGGGCCAACCATAGAAGCCGCCGTCCTGTACAGAGGTCATGTAGTCGGGCACCAGGTCGCTGCCGATTTCATCGCGCTCGTTGACGGTGGTCCACAGCTCGCCGCTGTCCGGTTGCCAGGCCAGCCCGTTGGGATTGCGCAGGCCCGAGGCGAACAGGCGCAAGGTCTTGTTCTGCGGATCAACTTCAAGGATAGCGGCGCGGTTTTCCTCCGCCGCCATGCCGTTTTCGCCGATGTTGCTATTGGAACCACTGGTGACGTACAGCCGCGAGCCGTCACGGCTGGCGATCACGTTCTTGGTCCAGTGGTGGTTGATCGGGCCGCCCGGCAGGGCGACCACCTTCTCGCCCGGATCGTCGATTCGCGTGACGCCTTCCTCGTAAGGGAAGCGCAGCAGGGCGTCGGTGTTGGCGACGTAGAGCCAGTCGCCGACCAGCGCCATGCCGAAGGGCGAGTTCAGACCTTCAAGCAATACCGTGCGCTCTTCTGGCACTCCGTCGCCATCGCTGTCGCGTAGCAGGGTGATGCGATTGGCGCTTTCGCCGCCGGAACCGGCCCGTGCCATGGCCTTCTTCATGACCCAGCCGCGCAGGCCTTGGTTACCTTCCGGTTTTGGCGGCGTGTCGCTTTCTGCGACCAGTACGTCGCCATTGGGCAGGACATACAGCCAGCGCGGATGATCGAGATTGCCGGCGAATGCTTCGACGCGCAGACCGGGTGCTGCTTGTGGCTTTACACCTTCTGGCCAGCCGGTCGCCTTGGCGATATTGACGGTGGGAATCAGCGTTTTATTGGGTTCGGGCAAGGTCGGGTGTGGCCCGTAACCGGAACCCACGGGTAATTTTGCGGTTTCGCCGCAGCCGCCAAGGCTGAGCATGAGTGCTGTTGCCAGCAAGGCGTGACGGTTGCGCATGGTGTGTTCCTGCATCGGAATGGATCAGGGATTCTGCTCGCTGTCGCGGCCCTGCTGGTTGCAATCTTCCGTATTGGCCGCGTGCTGCTCCAGGCGCGGCATCAGAACGAAGATCATCAGCGCAAGGCCGGTAGTAAGGACTGCCGTGGCCTCATGCCCCAGTCCGCAGGCCACGCCGATAGCCGCGGTCAACCAGATGCCTGCCGCCGTGGTCAGGCCCTTTACATCCTGGGCCGAGTTGCCTTTGAGTATGGTTCCAGCGCCCAGAAAGCCAATACCGGCGATGATGCCCTGGATAACCCGCGAGGCATCTTCGAGCGGCATACCGGCTTGCAGCGGCACCAGTACGAACAGCGCGGCTCCCACGGCCACCAGCATGTGGGTGCGCAGCCCTGCCGCCTTGCCCTTGTGCTCGCGTTCGTAGCCGAGCACGCCGCCGAGCGCTGTGGCTAGCAGCAACCGTACCGAGACGCGGGTGGCGTGTTCGAGATCGGGGAGATCTGAAAACTCCGACGCAACGGTGCGGCTCACCACTTCCCACCATTCCATGCGATTCCCCTTTTGACCGTATGACAGCGGCTCTACTGCTGTTCGAGTCCGTGACCTGTGCGCGGTTCACTGAGTGACCTCGAAGCGCAGCATGCCGATCATCTGTCCCGCTTCGGTCATGACCTGGACGCGCCACTTGCCAACTGCGTTGGTGGGGAAGTTGCGCTTATGGGTCCAGGCGCGATAACCGGCCTTGCGCCCGCCGTTGATGTCTAGCGGGATGCGATCGACCCTTCGGCCGTTGTGCACCCACTCGTGATATATCCGCTCCTTCAAGCCGCGTGGCGCATTGATTGCGGTGAAGGCGAATAGCCCCTCTGCATGTAGCTCGGCCAGGCTCACTTGCTTGAGGCGGTTGCCGGGCTTGCGTGAAGCGTTGTCCAGGCTTTGGGTCACAGCGACATCAGTCATCCAAAGGGTGGCAGGCGGCACCCAGGTGCGCCCGAGCCAACCGCCCATTGCTACGACGATGGCCAGGAGCGGAATCGCGATCAAGCTCTTCCAGTTCCATTCTGGAAACAGCCCGCGCAGGCTTGGCAGGGCCAGCAGAACGGCGATACCCAGTGCCCAGAGATAACTCTGCGGCGTCGAGAGATGGAAGATGATCGGCAGCGCCGTGAGGAGGACCGCAAACAGTGTCAGCGCATGGAATGCCAGGTAGAGCCAGCGCCGCGGCGCCAGCCATTTGTAGTACAGCGGATCGACTAGCGATATCAGTGCCGCCGTCCCCAGGATCACCGTGAACACCGACTGGCCACTGTTCCAGGTAGTGGTGACAAAGAAGAACGGGATGATGAAAAACAGGCTCTCCTGATGCACCATCTGGGTGACGTAGCGCAGCAGCGGCGGTGGGACCTTCCAGCCGAACCAGCGCTCCAGGCTGAGGCGCAAAGTGTTTTCCAGCATCAGCCAGAGCCAGCTGAACAGCATTACGGCAGCGATGACCTTGGCAAGGCCAGCCTGGCGCTCCACCAGCACGAAACTGGCGATGCCTGAACAGAAGCCAAGCAGCGCAATGCTGCCGGGGTAACGACTGATCAGATGCGAGACCCAGTTGAAGAGGGCGGTGAGCCTGTATTTCAGCGTCATGCCGGACGACCTGGAAGGTGGTTCTGATTGAGGACGCCAGTATGCGCGGCTGGCCGTCAATAAGAAGCGGCCAGCACCAGCGAATTCAGGTAGTTGTCGCTCGCTCGATAGCAGTGCGCACCTCGCTATAGGAGCGTGCTGTTTCCGGCTTCAGGCGCAGCAGTGGCAGCGCAATGGTTTCGCACAGCTCATCGAGGAAAGCATTGTCTTCGCTCGCCGGTTCCATTTCGATGGCGCAGATGGGGTCAAGCGTCTGCGGATCGCACAGGAGAAAGTCGAAACAGCCCGCTGAAATTCTGTTGGTCGCCTGATACCAGTGAGACCGACGAGGGATGGCCGTCACCTCAACGACCTCGGCGATACGTATCTTGCACAGGATCAGGTGGTCATTGGCCACGGCCTGTTGCAGCAGCGCCAGAAACTCGCGCTCCTCGGCTTGCAGAACCGGTCGCCTGAGCTGATAAGGCATACGCAGCGCTGGGTGGCGGTATTGCCGCTGCTTGATATAGAACACCAGAGCAAAGCAGATAAAGGCGACCAGCACCAACCCCAGAAAAGCCGTCATTGAACAGCTGCCTGTTGGCTCCCCGAGATCAAGCGGGAGGGCTTTTGGCCTGCTGTTCGGCCTGAGTAGCGCAGTGCGGGCATGAAAGATTCCCTGCAATGGACATTGAGAGTTGGAGCGAGCCTGAGTGGGGAAGTTCGTGCTTTGGCTGTCATTAGAGTTATCCCGCTTATCTGTGAGGCGTTCTGTGGATAACCTTGGGGCTAACCGTTATAGCCCAGCCAGGCCTTGCGTTTCAGAGACTTGTACAGTTTTTATCCAAAGGAGTTTTAGTTCGCTTCAATACACATGAGCGTAATGGTGACAAGCCTTTTATCCTTGATTTACAAGGGAATTTGGGAGGGCAGAAGATGTTTGAGCAGTTATCCACTATAGCTGTGGAGGGGCTTGTGGATAACCTCGGGTGAGTCTTCTACAAGCCAAGTAGTTGCTGGGCTGAGCCCATCTGTACGTTTTTTACTCTATTTGCCGGCCTACTTTGCTGCTCGGTCTGATTTGAGGTAGCTGCAGTCAGCAGCCGCCACCAAGAGAAGCACCGCCTGCGGCCAGGGCATAGTCAGCAAACAGGGTTTCTAAAAAGTGAAAGCTGGGCATGCGAATCTCCATTCATCGCTGTGGGTAATAGCATAGAGGCGCTGAAGGGGAGCCGCTCTTTGCTTAAACCAATGGAGGCAATAGCCTTACCGTTCAGGTTATCCACGGTCCTTGTGTACTGCCTTGTGGATAACCTCTTTGCAGGCTCGCCCAAGGCCCGCCGGCCGTGGCTTGGTGGCTGCTGATGCTTTATTGATCAATCAATGTAATCGTTGATATTCAGACATTTTTGGGGCGCTATCGCGCTGCCTTATGCCCGGGCATTCATCAAGCGTGCGTTGTTGCCAGTCGAAGGGGCGCGTTAGAGACTGCCGTTAATACATATTCCACTGATATTCATGGAGGGCCAGATGAGCGAAACAATCCGCTTCGACGACAAGGTGGTGATAGTCACAGGTGCCGGTGGCGGCCTTGGTCGTGCCCATGCACTGCTGTTCGCCCGCCATGGCGCCCGCGTCGTGGTCAATGATCTTGGCGGCAGCGCTCAGGGCGAAGGCGACAGCCGTTCGGCCGCCGATCAGGTGGTGGAGGAAATCCGCCAGGCTGGCGGGACTGCAGTCGCCAATCACGACTCGGTCACCGATGGCGAAAAGATCGTGCAGCAGGCGCTGGACGGCTTCGGGCGCCTGGATGTCGTGATCAATAATGCCGGAATCCTGCGGGACAAGTCGTTCCATAAAATGGACGACGCCGACTGGGACTCGGTCTACCGGGTGCATGTCGAAGGCGCCTACAAGGTTACCCGCGCCGCCTGGCCATACATGCGAGAGCAGGGCTATGGGCGGGTGATCTTTACCTCGTCCACGTCTGGCATTTACGGAAACTTTGGTCAGTCCAACTACGGTATGGCCAAGCTTGGTCTCTACGGCCTGACCCGCACCCTGGCGCTGGAGGGTCGCAAGAGCAATATTCTGGTCAACGCCATTGCCCCGACCGGGGCCACGCGAATGACCGAAGGGTTGATCCCACCGCAGATCTTCGAGCAGCTCAAGCCTGAGCTGGTTAGCCCACTAGTGGTTTATCTGGCCAGCGAGCGCTGCCAGGAAACTGCCGGCTTGTTCGAGGTAGGCGGCGGTTGGATGGGCAAAGTGCGCTGGGAGCGCAGCCGCGGCGCCGGCTTCGATCCGGCCGCGGGTTTTGAGGCCGAAGATGTCGCCGACCGTTGGGCTGATATCTGCAACTTCGACAACGCTACGCATCCCGCCGACAACATGCAGGCGCTGCAAGACATGATGGCCAACCTGCAGAAGTACCGCTGACACCAGCCTGCACGGTCGCGAAGTAAGGGGAGCGCTAATTAAACCCCGTGCGGGCCAGCGCCGCCCAGCGACGGTGGCTGGTGCGGGCGCGGGGGTGAAACAGTGCTGGTATTGTGCTGGTTCAGGTTGCGTGCTCCTGCTCGGTTTTGCCGGGAACAAGACGCTGGGCCGTCAGCTTGGCCTGGGGCAGGTCGCGCACGTAATGCAGGCGGCCCGGAAGGCTGCGGATGCCAGCGTGGCGCAGCTTTAGGCGTACGTTCGGGCTGCAGCCGACGATGATCAAGGCAATGTCCTGCTTGCGGTAATCCAGCAGCACGTTTTCCAGGGCCGCGAGGGCTGTCATGTCCAGCATCGGCACGCCGCTGATGTCGACGATCACTACTTTCACTTCGGGGTTGAAGCGCCGCAGCGTGCTCAGCGCCTTCTCGGCCGCACCAAAGAACAGCGGCCCGCGAATGCTGTATGCCGCAACGTGCTCAGGTAGATCGGCAAACAGCCGCTTCTGGCTCTGGCGCAGGCTGGTGGTGCCGGTCAGCTCGCTCATGCGCTTGATGAACAGGCCCGCTGCCAGCAACAGCCCTACGCCCACGGCCAGGACCATGTCGAACAATACGGTCAGGATCAGGCAGGTGAGCAGCACCAGGACATCGCTGCGAGGAGCGATGCGCAAGGTTTTCAGCACATGCGGGGCTTCGCTCATATTCCAGGCGACCATCAGCAGCAACGCCGCCAGGGCCGCCATCGGCAGATGACTGAACAGGGGTGCTAACCAAAGAATTGCCACCAGCACCACGCCGGCATGGATAACGGCTGCCAGCGGCGAAAACGCCCCTGCGCGCACGTTGGCTGCGCTGCGTGCGATGGCGGCGGTGGCGGTGATGCCGCCGAACAATGGCGCCACCAGGTTGCCGATGCCCTGGCCGAGCAGTTCGGCATTTGGGTCGTGGCTGCTGCCAGTCATGCCATCGGCAACCACCGCGCACAGCAGCGACTCGATGGCGCCGAGCATGGCAATCGCGAAGGCTGGTGCCAGCAGTTGATGAAACAACTCAAAGTTGATCGCCAGCGGTTGTCCGTTGGGCCCGGGCAGTGCCCAAGGCCAGGCGAAATCCGGCAGAAATGGCGGGATACCGGGGTAGCTCACGCCATCGACGCTATAGCTGAAACGCTCGCCCAACGTGGCTATCGGCAGCCCCCAGGCTTCCAGCGCAAGTCCGGCCAAGGCGCCGAGAGTGAGCGCGACCAGATGGCCAGGCACCTTGGGCACCCAGCGGGGCCATAAAATCAGGACTGCCAGACAGAGTGTTGTGATCAGCGTGTCGCCCAACTGCACGCCGGGGAATGCGCTGATCAACAGGCCGATCTGCTCGATGTAATTCTGCGGCTGCTCGCTGATGTTCAGGCCGAACACGTCCTTGAACTGCAGGGTGGCGATGACAATGCCGATACCCGCGGTAAACCCCAGAATCACCGGATAAGGCACGAAAGAGATCAGCCTGCCGGCGCGCAGCAGGCCCATGGTGATCAGGATCAGGCCGGCGAGCATGGTGCATAGGAGCAGGCCGCCCAAGCCAAATTGCTGGGTGATGGGCAGCAGGATAACCACGAAAGCGGCTGTCGGGCCTGATACGTTAAAGCGAGAACCGCCGGTTATGGCGATCAGCGGAGCGGCAACCAGTACGGTGTAAAGGCCGTGTTGCGGTGGCGCGCCTACCGCGATAGCCAGCGCCATGGCCAGAGGTATGGCGATGATGCCGACCGTCAGCCCAGCGCTGATGTCACCACGCAGGGCGTGACGGTCATAGCCCGAGCGCAAGGCTTGGCGCCAAGCGGCGAACAAGGGCGGAAAACTCATCCGGACACTCCATGTGCGCAAAGACCGAGTATATGCCCAGAGCAAAGACGACCTGCAAATACCTGAGTGGTCCTGTACGACCTTGGTCGCAACAAACGCTGGTTCGTTGAGAGAGTTGGCCTGCAGGAGTAAACTTCCGCCCCCGTAAGGCTCGTCGATTGGAGTGAAGATGCGCAAAGATAAGCAGAAGGTGGTTGGTGAGGAGATTTCTGACGAGTCGATCAAGCTGTTTCTCGAGCCCGAGCCAGCAGACGATACGCCGCCTTCGCTGCACAAGCTGATCAAGGCCTATCGCGGTTTGCGCGCCGATGATTTCGAGCGGTTCATTGGCTTTTTCACCGAAGCGGGCTATGACCTGCAAGCAAAGGATGCGGAGGGTCGGGATATCGTCGACCTGATTGGTGATCAGCGTCAGGCTGCACCTTATATAGAGGCTATCCGGGCCGCTCGCGGCTGAGCAGCCCGGTTACCGGCGTAGCGGCCCATGTAAGCGCACGGCTAGTGATAGTCGTCACAAGATTTTCCCGTCGCGCGCTTCCCGTAGAGCCCAGGCCAGTGGCCTTGCTCCGGGATGCCTGGGGTGGGAGGGAGTAGGCCAAAAGCCGTTCTCCTGACAGCGGGCAGCCTTCGTTGAAGAAGGTTGTTTTCGGGCACAAGCCCGGACAGTGGCATGAAGACCAACTCCGTTTTCAGCCGCCTGGCTAGTGGATTCACGCGATCGCGTACTGCGGTCGTGACAGTTTAATGCTGTGTTTCTGGAGAACGCGTTAATGGCGCAACACGATAGCGAAGCGGTAGATATGGTGCTGGTGGGGGCCGGTATCATGAGTGCCACTCTGGCAGTACTGCTCAAGGAACTCGATCCCACCATCCGTCTTGAAATCGTCGAGTTGCAGGAGTCGGGAGCCGCCGAGAGTTCCAACCCTTGGAACAACGCCGGTACCGGCCATGCGGGTCTGTGTGAGTTGAACTACACGCCGGACAGCAAGGATGGTTCGATCGATATAAAGAAAGCCGTCACCATCAATACCCAGTATGAGGTCTCAAAGCAGTTCTGGGCCTACCTGAGCGATCGTGAAGGCTTCGGCAGCCCCAAGGACTTTCTCAATGTGGTGCCGCACCTGAGCTTCGTCCGCGGCGAAAAGAACGTCGATTACCTCAGGCGCCGCTTCGACGCGCTGAAGCAGCACCATGCGTTCGAGAACATGGTCTACACCGAAGACCGTGCCATCATGCAAGAGTGGATGCCACTGATGATGCCCGGCCGCCCGGCTGATGAGCACATCGCTGCGACCCGCGCCATGAACGGCACCGACGTCAACTTCGGCAAGCTGACCCGCCAGATGCTGGACTACCTGGCTACCCTCCCAGGCGTGAAGATGTCTTACCGCCAGAAGGTCACTGGGCTTTCTCGCAACGGCAAGGGCTGGCTTGTCGAGGTCAAGGATCTCCAGGACGGCAGTATCCGTGAAATTGATGCCGGATTCGTCTTCCTGGGCGCGGGCGGTGCAGCACTGCCGCTGTTGCAGATGTCTGGAATCGAGGAAGGCAACGGCTACGGCGGCTTCCCGGTCAGCGGCCAGTGGCTGCGTTGCGATAACCCCGAAATCGTCAGCCAGCACCAAGCCAAGGTCTACAGTCTGGCAGCCGTGGGCGCGCCACCGATGTCCGTGCCGCACCTGGATACGCGTGTGGTTGACGGCAAGAAATCCCTGCTATTCGGGCCTTATGCAGGCTTCACCACCAAGTTCCTGAAATACGGCTCGCCACTTGACCTGCCGATGTCGATCCGCCCGGGCAACCTCAAGCCGATGCTGGCCGTTGCGCGTGACAACATGGACCTGACCCGCTACCTGATTAAGGAAGTACGGCAGTCCATGGAAGACCGTCTGAACACACTGCGTGGCTTCTACCCCGACCTCAAGCCCGAAGACTGGCGCCTGGAAGTGGCCGGCCAACGTGTGCAGATCATCAAGAAAGACCCGAAAAAGGGTGGCATCCTGCAGTTCGGAACCGAACTGGTGTCCGCGAAAGACGGCACCATCGCAGCCCTGCTTGGCGCTTCGCCGGGCGCTTCGGTAACTGTATCCATCATGCTGGACCTGATTCAGCGATGCTTCCCCGAGCAGGCCGTCAGCGAGAGCTGGACTTCCAAGCTCGACGAGATATTCCCGGCCCGTGAAAAGGTTCTGGAGACTGATGCTGTTACCTATCGGGAAGTGGTCGCCGTGATCGACAAGCGTCTGGGGCTGGCTGACTAAACGCCCTTCATGCTTGGTCCGAAGAAGCCGCCCTGCTTGTCATGAGCAGGGCGGCTTTTTTGTTTGGGTGATACTCAGGCCTAGCGGTCGGCTCTCTGCATTTGATCTTTTAGGCTAATACAGCCTCAAGATATATCGCTTTGCGGGACCGGCTTGCCAATCCATTCGGGACGGATCTCGGGCACTTCCATCCAGTGCTCGCCGTGTGGCCGCTCTTGTGCAGTAAGCAGCATACGGCAGTGGCGCTGCTCATCCAGGAGTGCGTAGTGACGGCGCTTGGGTTGATGCAGCAGCAGTGCGATTGAGAAGGGCATGGAGGGTGCGTTCCGAGTGGGCTTGGCGGTGTTATCGCAACTCAGGATTACAACCTCATGAACGAAGCGTTACGGCCTTTTCAGGGCGCTGTGGAGATCACTGTCGAAGGGCGTCGGCGCTGGTTATACTGCATGGCATCGCCCACCCCAACCTGGAGAAAACGGCATGCTGCAACGCCTGTTGTTCAGCCTTGTCACTGTGTCCGCGCTGGCGCTCGCCGGCTGTGCACATAGCCCGCAACAGCTTAATCCGACCCCGAAGCTCACCGGCACTATCCAACCGGTTGGGCAGGGCCAGCCGGTAGCTGTGCGCATCGTCGATGGTCGCGAATCGCCGACCCTCGGCACACGGGGAGGGCTGTACCCGGAAACCAGCGCTGTCAGCGTGCCCAAGGAAAAAATTCTGCCCAAGCTCCAGGCCGAAGCCGAGGCTGCTGTGCGTCTGCTTGGATTCACCCCGTCGCCCAACGCCTACAACGCGCCGCAGCTGACCTTGACCCTGTCCGAGCTGAAGTACCAGTCACCTAAGGAGGGACTCTACGTGACTGAGGCGACTATCGGTGCGACGTTCCGCATCGAGGTTCAGAACGGCGGACGGCGTTACAACGGCCGTTATGGTGCGACGCTCAACCAGCGTTTCGGCATGGCGCCCAACGAGCAGACCAATACCAAGCTGGTCAGTGACGTACTGAGTGATGCCCTGACAAGAGTATTCAAGGACCAGAATATCGGGCAGCTGCTCTCCCAGTAACGCACGTACTGGTAACCAGAAAAAAGAAACCCGCACTCGATGCGGGTTTCTTTTTATATAGCTACAGACCGCCAGTGCAGACGCGCTTCAGCGCACCCCAGAATTGCGCAATGCCGCTGGCGTGTATTGGTGGGAGCTGGTCTGGTAGTTGTAGCGGTAGGGGTTCTTCTCTTCGTTCTTCATGCCCATGACCAGATAGCGACCTGAAATCAGGTCGTACAGGGTTTCCATGGCGTACAAGGGCACCTGCTCATGGTAGTAGTAGGCGTTATGGGCCTCGGCTACCCGCCACAGCGAATTGCGACCATCGTAGTGATCGATGATCGCAGCCTGCCAGGTGTCCTCGTCGATGAAAAAGTTGCGCTTGGCGTAGATATGCCGATCACCGCTCTTCAGCGTTGCCTCAACTTCCCATACGCGGTGCAGTTCGTAGCGTGTCAGGTCTTGGTTGATATGGCCGGCTTTGACGATGTCACTGTATTTGAGCTGCGGGGAGTCCAGGCGGTAGGAGTTGTAGGGGATGTACAGCTCCTTCTTGCCGACCAGTTTCCACTCGTAGCGATCCGGCGCGCCGTTGAACATGTCCAGGTTGTCGGAGGTGCGCAGACCGTCGGCGGCAGTGCCTGGGCCGTCGTAAGCGACCTGGGGAGCACGGCGCACGCGGCGCTGGCCGGCGTTGTAGATCCACGCCATGCGCGGTTCTTGGACCTGGTCCAGGGTTTCATGCACCAGCAGCACGTTGCCCGCCAGGCGAGAGGGTTCGGTAACCTGCTGCTTGAAGTAAAACAGGACGTTGCCGTGCTTGTCGGGGTTGTAGTCACTCAGGGTGTCGGTGTAGACGACCTCGTCGACGAACTTGACCAAGCTATAGTTGCCGTTTATCTGAGGAGTCGCCTGCGCCACGACGCGGCGAGCCGAGCTCCCACGGTAGCGGGTGATGTGGTTCCAGATTGCCTCGAGACCATTCTGCGGAATGGGGAAGGCGATGGCCGTGTCGAGGTTTTCCAGGCCATTGCCGCCGCGTACCAGATTGGTCTGGGTAGCGTTACGCTGAGCGGCGTCATAGATGTGCTGCGGCATGGCCGCGCTGCGCCGTGTTTCGAAGACCGGCAAGCGATAGGTATCAGGATAGCGCTTGAGCATGGCGATCTGGCCGGGCGTCAGGTTGTCCTGATACTGCTCGTGGTTTTGCGCGGTGATGGTGAACTTGACTGTGTCACTGGGAAAAGGATCGCTTACGAAGCCGTCCGCGCTGATCGGTGCGGCATCGATTGGCAGGCCGCCGCTCCAGGCGGGAATGGTGCCGCCAGCATTGCCGTCCATCTCGGCACCAATGGGAGTGAGGCTGTAGCCCAGCTTGGCCGCTTCCGTTTCCGATACGGCGGCCATCGCCCCACCGGCTAGCGTGGCGCTCGCCAGCAGGCTGAGTGTAAGTGCCCCCGTCCTTGCTCTGTTCTTATTCATTATGAGGTCCTGTTGATGCTGAGTCGCTGAATCCTGCGAGCGCTGGCACGCTGTCGTTATTACTTGTGGCGGCCGTTCGCCTGATTGCTCCATTTTTCAGGCGGATGCTCTAGCCCAGTCGTTTGGAGCGAAACGAGGGTTAAGCCGAACGGCCGTTTGAGTCAAGGAGAAGCCAAGGTCTGTCGGCATGATTGGCATATTTAGCCGGTAGATTGCTGTTTTCGAGCAGCTAAACAGGCAGCAGCGCCCGTGTGGCTAACGGGCGCCGAGTTGCCGGTTCATCAGGGGATGGCTATAGCGGCAGGCCAGCCTTCAGACGGTACTGATTGCGCACCGGCGTGGCGTACTGCTGCACCAGATAGGGTCGGTGCTCGCTCTGGCAGGAGCTCAAGCGGCGGCCCCACTCGGCCTCGGCACGGGCAATTTCCTCGACGCTGAATAGCTCGCCGAGGCTGGGGATCGCCAGTTCGGGGTCGCGCTTGTCCCACATTGCATAGGCCAGGTAATGCACCGGGAACAGGCGGTAATCGCAGAGAATCTGTCGATCGATCTCGGCAGCCAGCTGTCTGGCGTCTTCCGGAACGTCATTGATCGGCGTGCCAAAACCGATATGTACACGGCCTTTGTAGCCGGTGATACCCAGGGCGATGCTGGCGTCGTCCTCGCCGGGGGCCTTGGTGTAGCTGCCCGTGGTGTCGCGAACGTAAAGCTCGCGGGCCTTGGCCAGATCGCAGGGGTCGTACTCGTAGCTGATCGACACCGGCGTGGGGCGCAGCGCCGACAGGGCCTCGGCAAATGGCTCGCCCTTGCGACTCATGTGCAGCATTTTCAGGATGGCGGTATCGGTGCGGTCGTCGCCGTCCTTGGCCCGGCCCTCGGCCTGGGCGATCCAGATCGATTCGCCATCGTTGCGAATCGAGTGGTTGATGTAGGCCGACAGTTGTTGGTAGGCCGCGAGCTTCTCGCGCCGACCGGTGATCGAGCGGCGCACGATAAAGCTCTTGTTCAGCCGCATCAGGTCGCTGACAAAAGGCCGCTGCAGGAGGTTGTCGCCGATGGCGATGCGTGGAGTGCGCAACTTGGCCTGGAATATCGCGTAGTTGACGAAGGCAGGGTCCATCACGATGTCGCGGTGGTTGGCCATGAGCAGGTAGGCACAGCCTGGCTGCAATTTTTCCAGACCGGAATAGGTGATGCCATCGGTGGCGCGTTCGATGGTGCGGTCCAGGTACATTTCGATCCGGGCTTGCAACGTATCGACCGAATGAATGCTGGCAAACTCGCTACGCAGGCGTTGGGCAATCAGCGGCTTGAGCAGCCAGCCGAAGGTGCCGGCCAGCCGAGGGAAGCGGAAACGCGCCAGAATGTCGAGGAACTCTCGATCGGTAAACAGCCGCGCCATCACGGCAGGGACTTCGGCGTCGGCATAGGGTCGGATGGTTTCGAACTCGTCCATCATGCTCTCTGTAAGGGAAACCATTGAATAACCCAATTGTTTAAGGGTCGTGGCTGAACGGCGATTATAACGACAAGTCACGCGTGAGACGCTGATAGTGAAATTGGGCCACAATCATCTGGTCTGTGCTCAGAGTATGGATGTCGCCGTCGGCCCGAAGGGAGCAGCAATGCAACGTATATATGAAGCGCGAGACCTGCTGGAAGCTGAGATGCTGATTGGCATGCTGGCTGGCGAAGGGATCGAGACATTCCTCACTGGGCGCCATCTGATTGGTGCCGTGGGTGAATTACCGGCAGCGGGGCTGCTCGCGCTGATGGTCGACGATGACCAGGCCGAGCGCGCACGACAGTTGATCGCCGAGTACAATTGCGCCGAGCCTTTGCCCGACGATGGACCTGATGATGCGTTCAGTTATCCGGGCGAACTCATTTGCTGATCGCTTTCGCTTCCCCTTGCTGAGTTCCTGTCCATGTGTGGCCGCTATGCCCTGTTTCGCTGGAGTCCGGCCTTTGCTGCGCTGCCCGGCTTTCCCGCCGACCAGCCTCCGCACTGGAGCATCGCGCCGGGCGCTTCGGTGCTGCTGTTGCGCCGGGGTGAAGGAGACGATGTTGAGCTAAGCCGTGTGCGCTGGGGGCTGACGCCGTCGTGGTTGAGCGATTTTACCCGCACGCCCGCCCAAGCGCGGGCGGAAACCCTGGCCGAGCAGCCAATGTTTCGTGATGCCTTTCGCCAGCGCCGAGGCGTACTGCCCGCTAATGGCTTCTACGAATGGCGAGGCACGGCGCGCAAACGACCGTACTGGATGACTGGCGAAGCCTCGCTGATGTATTTTGCGGCGATTTGGGAAGCTTATCCGGTCGAAGGACACACTTACCTCAGCGCGGCGGTGGTGACCTTACCCGCGGCGAATCAGCGCCGCCCTTTGGTCCTGGACGAAATAGGCATGCGCGCCTGGCTCGATCCCCAAACGCCCCTCGAGGTGCTGCAGGCTCTGCTCGCCGCGTCACAGCCAGTACTGCGCGAGCGGCCACTGGCGACATTCATCAATGACCCCAAGCTGGATGCGCCGGAGTGTCTGACTCCGGCGAACTAGCAGGCAAACCAGACCCTGAGCTGCTTGATCGGCCGGCGCTGCTGTTTGGCCACGCACGACAAGGCTGGAGTCTGCTCCGACGAACGTTATGGTTGTTGCCCGACAGGGAGGCTCGCTCTAGCATACGGCGCAGAACTCACTGGAGACGCGACATGTCGAAGCCGCATTTTTTTACCCTGGGCCTAGCCGCCTCTCTGCTAGTCGGCTGTCAGGCCGTCAATACCACCAGCGGCGGTGCTGTAGGCGTTGAGCGCAAGCAGTACATGTTCAGCATGTTGTCCACTGAACAGGTCAACCAGATGTACGCGCAGTCCTACCAAGAGACTCTGAGCGAAGCGTCGCAGAAGGGCGTGCTCGCAAAGAACAGCACGCTCAGCAAGCGCGTCAACGGCATTGCCCAGCGATTGATCGCCGAAGTGCCAGCGTTTCGCCCTGACGCTGCCCAGTGGGCCTGGGAAGTCAATGTGATCGACAGTCCCGAGCTGAACGCCAACTGCGGGCCGGGTGGCAAGATCATTTTCTACAGCGGCCTGATTGAGAAGCTGAAGTTGACCGATGACGAGATCGCGGCGGTGATGGGCCATGAGATCGCCCATGCGTTGCGCGAACACGGGCGTGAGGCGATGTCCAAGGCTTATGGCGTGCAAATGGCGACACAACTGGGCTCGGCCTTCGGCGTTGGTGACGGCAGCCTGCAACTGGCCAATATGGGCGTCGAATACCTGATGACGCTGCCCAACAGCCGCAGCAACGAGAACGAAGCCGATTTGATCGGATTGGAGTTGGCCGCACGCGCCGGCTACAACCCGGGTGCTGCGGTCAGCCTGTGGGAAAAGATGGGGGCGGCAGCTGGTTCGGCGCCGCCGGAATTCCTCAGCACGCACCCTTCTTCAAGCAGCCGCACGCAGGCCTTGCAGAGCAATATTCCTAAAGTGATGCCGCTGTACGAACAGCGCCGCAAGAATCGCTGAAGAACGGCCTGCCGCCGTTCATTTCAGGTCGGTGGCAGGATAATCGGAAAGGGGGTGTCCATACTCAGCTGCTGTCGGGCGCTTTCCAGGTCGAACAGGCTGTTGATTTCCTCGATATCACCACTGGGGTTCAGAGTCCAAAAGGACATGACCGCCACGGTGAGTATCTTGCCGGTCGGGGCATGCCCGAACGCAGGCTTGGTCAGGGTGCCGAACAGTGTGCTGGAGGTGACCACGCGGTTGCCTTCACTTAGGCATTCGTCTACGACCACTTCCAGATCTTCCATGGCCAAGCGGATTTCCCGCACGATCAGGCCAAACCCTGCACCGTTAACCGGCTGGGTAATGAACGAACTCTTATAGGTGAAGTAGCGGCTCTGCAGCTGCTCGGCGAGTGCCAGGCGACCCTTGCCCCAGCTCAGTTCGACGTGCTTGAGAACCCGACGTTTTTGTTCTTCTGGTGACATGCAGCCTGCTCCCCTGGGTTGCTGCCAGAACGCGGTATGACGGCACTCTAGCAGTAGTGGAAAATTGGCAGGTTGCGCTGTGTATCAGACTGGAAGCATGCCGTTCAGGCTCAGCGCCTGATAGGTGGCATATACAGCCATGGCGGCGAAGCCGATGGCGGCGACCCGGCGGATCAGCGTGAGCGGCAGGCGGTCGGCAGCGAAGTTGCCGACCAGTACCACTGGTACGTTGGCGATCAGCATGCCCAGCGTGGTACCAACGATGACCATCAGGAGATCCGCGTACTGTGCCGCGAGCATGACGGTCGCCACTTGGGTTTTGTCACCCATCTCTGCGAGGAAGAACGCGACCAGCGTGGCCATGAAGGGGCCGAAGTAGCGACCACGTGCGGCTTCGTCGGCCTCCAGCTTGTCCGGCACCAGCGTCCACAGAGCGACGGCGGCGAAGGAAACGGCAAGGATCCAGCTGAGGATGGCCGGTGAAACCACTGTGGAAACCAGGTTGCCCAAGGCCCCAGCCAATGCATGATTGATCAGCGTGGCAACGAGAATGCCCCAGATGATCGGTACCGGACGTCTGTAGCGCGCCGCCAGTAACAGGGCGAGCAGTTGAGTCTTGTCGCCTATTTCAGCCAGCGCGACGATCAGTGTGGAGATGTAGAGCGATTCCAAGAGGGTTCCTTGAAGGGCGGGTCGACTCGTTCACCATGACACGCAACATCCGCCCGCCCAGGGTAAGAGGTTGGTGTCATGGGTCTTGTCAAACCGGGCGTAGACTGCTTAAGCAGGCCACACAGGTCGCATGCACCATGGTCTGTGGACCAAGTATGTTGACGCATGCCTGGCGAGCAGGGCGCTCGCCGGAGACTACTCCCCCAGGACGGACGCGAGTTTGCCCAAGCGCGACGGGTTGTGCAAGTCGGGTCAGCCGCCGCGCTGGGCGCGATAGATGCGAAAGCCGTCGGCGTGGGCCAGAGTTTCACAGCGTCCCAGGTGTGCTTCGATCAACGGCGGGTATTTGAGAAATGCGTTGGCTACCAGGCGCAATTCGCCGCCAGGGCGCAGATGACTGGCGGCACGCTGCAACAGGTTCTCGCTGGCGGCGTAATGGGTGTGTACGCCCTGATGGAAGGGTGGGTTACTGATGATCGCAGCGCACTCGCGGGGGGCAGCATCAATCCCGTCACCGCTGATGACTTCAGCTTGCAAACCGTTGACGGCAAGGGTCATGCGGCTGCTTTCTGCGGCGAATGCATCGACGTCCAGCAGGTGTACGTCGCTGTCGGGATAGCGGCGTTTCAGCGAGGCGCCGATGACGCCAGCACCGCAGCCGAAATCTAGCAGGCGGCCGCTCGGCAGGTTGTCGAGCTGCTCTAGCAGCAGCTGCGTGCCCCGGTCGAGCCGGCCATGGCTGAATACGCCGGGCAGGCTGACGATCTGCAGCGGGCCGTCCGGCAGTTCCAAGCTGAAATGCTGGGCAAGCGCCGAGAGAACCGGTGGTTGAGGGCTGTGCTCCACGCGCACCTGCCAGAGCTGGCAGTGCCGTGCGCTGTCGAGTTTGCGCGCCTCGCCGAATGGCGCTAGCTGCTTCGCCGCGCGCTCAATACCGGCGCGTTTCTCGCCCACCAGATACAGTAGGCGGCCGGCGAGCCTGGAGGCTAGCGCGTTGAGAAGGTAATCGGTCAGCTCACGGGATTTGGGCAGAAACAGCACAGCCGTATCGAAGCTGGCTGCCGGCGGCTGAACGCCGAATGAACACCGTCCGGCGAAGCGAGCCTGCAGCGCCTGATGATCACCGGCGTGCCAGCTCCAGCCACTGGCCCCCGAGAGCCGGCCGAGTAGGTCGTCCGCCGGCAGACCGGCAAGCAACAGGTCGCCAGTGAAAAGTTCGGCCTGGCGCAGCAGTACTTCGCTTCGGGGATCCATGATGCCTCCGGGAAAACCGGCGAGCTTAGCAAGCTTGTTGCGGCCTGATAAGCGTAAGCGGCGTCAGTTGACCAGGCGTTTGGGCGTACCGGCAAAGAACGCCTCGGCGTTCTCGCTCATCTGGCCAACGATGCGCTGGCGAGCTTCCCGGCTGCCCCAGGCGCTGTGCGGCGTGACGATCAGGCGCGGTACGTCCGGGGCCAGCAGCGGATTGTCATTGCTCGGTGGTTCGCTGGTCAGCACGTCGGTGGCTGCACCGCCCAAGTGGCCCTGGCGCAGGGCATCGGCCAGCGCCTGTTCGTCGATCAAGCCGCCGCGTGCGGTGTTGATGATGTAGGCCGAAGGTTTCATCAGCTGCAGCTCACGCGCGCCGATCAGATTGTGCGTCTGCTCAGTCAGCGGGCAATGCAAGGTCAGTGCATCGACCTGGGGTAGCAGATCGTCCATATCTAGGCGCTCGGGGCGAGGCGGGCGGCCAGGCAGGTTCCCGGTTAGCACGCGCATGCCGAAGGCTTCGGCCAGTTTGGCCACCGCGCTGCCTAACTCGCCATGGCCGAGGATGCCGATCGTCTTGCCAGCGAGCTCGACTATAGGGAAGTCCAGCAGGCAAAATTGTCCACTTTCTTGCCAGCGACCTCGGGCGACCGCGCCTTGGTAGTCAGGTAGGCGTGTGGCCAGCGCCAGCAACAGCATCAGGGTGTGCTGGGCGACAGTAGCGGTGCCGTAGCCTTGGCAGTTGCAGACACTGATGCCGCGCTGTCGGGCGGCAGCGAGGTCGATATTGTTGAGGCCGGTGGCTGCCACCAGGATCAGCTTCAGATCCGGGCATGCGCTGAAAACCTCATCGCCCAGTGTGAGCTTGTTGACGATGGCGATCTGTGCGCCCTGAAGGCGCTCGATGATCTGGGCCTCGGTGGTCTGGGTATGGCAAATCAGCTCATTGAAAACCGATTGCAGTGGAGTCAGATCGAGATCGGCCTGATCGAGAGGGGCGAGGTCGAGAAATACGGCGCGGCGGTTGCTCATGGGGTCTTACCTGAAGTGATCGGCAGCGGATGATTGATAAGGCGGAATCGACGAATGTATTGGATGGAATTTCTAACTGTGGCTCTGGTGCATCTGCTGGCGGTGGCCAGCCCCGGGCCAGATTTTGCAGTGGTAGTGCGCGAAAGCGTGACTCGCGGCCAGCGCAGCGGTAGCTGGACGGCGCTGGGCATCGGCTGCGGTATCGGCTTGCACGTCGGTTACTCGTTGCTCGGCATTGGCCTGATCGTCTCGCAGTCGATCCTGCTGTTCAACCTCTTCAAGTGGTTAGCCGCGGGCTATCTGTTTTACCTGGGGTTCCAGGCATTGCGCGCGCGACCGGCTGCGGTCGGTGATATTTCAGCCAGCGTCGCGGATGATCCACGGTCACGCGGGCGTGCCTTCACCGTCGGCTTCGTCACCAACGGCCTGAATCCCAAGGCAACGCTGTTCTTCCTTTCCCTGTTCACGGTAGTAATCGACCCTCATACACCGCTGGCGGTTCAGGCCGGCTACGGTTTGTACCTGGTGCTTGCGACCGGTGCATGGTTCTGCCTGTTGGCCTGGCTGTTCAGCCGCTCGCAGGTGCGGGCCGGCTTCGCTCGCATGGGACACTGGTTTGACTGGTTGACCGGTGTTGTGCTGATTGGTCTTGGTGTGCGCCTGGTGGTCAGCGAGATGTCCTGAGGCTAAATGCCTTCATGTTGACCATTCCTCTTTCACGAAGCCATCGAACGGATGGGATGGCTTTTGCTCTATTCGTTCCCGTTTTTACAGCTGGTCGATGCTACCCTACCGCCTGTTCGGGGCTGCTACCAGACAGGTAGCGGTCCTTCGGGTAATAGACGAGATGAAGGAAGTACTCCCATGAAAACGCTGAAGTTGACCGCGTTCGCCGCCTCCCTTGCGCTATTGGCTGGCTGTACGAACAACCCCTATACAGGCGAGCGCGAAGCGGGCAAAGCCGGCATTTACGGTGGTGTAGGTGCAGTCAGCGGTGCTGTGATCGGCGCAGCCACGTCGAGCAAGAAAGATCGCGCCAAGGGCGCCTTGATCGGAGCGGCAGTCGGCGGTGCAGCCGCGGGTGGCTACGGTTATTACGTCGATACTCAGGAGGCCAAGCTGCGCCAGACGCTGCAGGGCACCGGTGTCCAGGTTCAGCGCCAGGGCGACAACCTGACCCTGATCATGCCGGGCAACATCACCTTCGCCAGTAGCTCGGCGGATATCTCCAGCAGCTTTTACCAAACGCTGAATTCGCTGGTGCTGGTGTTCAAAGAGTTCAACAAAAACGGCATCGATATCGTAGGTCATACCGACAGTACCGGTTCGCTGCAGCTCAACCAGGACCTGTCGAACCGCCGTGCACGCAGCGTCGCCGCCTACCTTGAAGGCAACGGTGTAACGCCTTCACGCATTTCGTCTTATGGCGCTGGCCCGAGCCAACCGATCGCCAGCAACGATACTGCCGCAGGTCGCGCGCAGAACCGTCGCGTCGAGATCAATCTGCGTCCGCTCTAAGGCCGTGATAGCAGGTGTGGCCCGCAATGGGTCCGCCTGCGTCGAGGAAGTGGCGTCAGCTTTTTAACTTCATCCTCCTGCATTGAACCTATCGACATTCAGTGACTCTCACGCTGGTGACAGCGAGCCATGGCACTGAGGAGGTCGAATGGATAGTCGGTCCGCTCTCCATCCTCGCAAACCCTGGCAGCCTCTGTTGGTGGCGTCTGTGTTGATGGCCGGGCTGAGTGGGTGGATTGGCTGGCAATGGCATGTCCAGGAGGCGCGCGTACGTGCTGAACAGGCACAGCGATTCAACCTGGCCGTCAACGATGTCGAAAGCACTCTACGCGAACGCATGCGGGCCTATGAGATGGTGCTGCGTGGGTTGGCGGGCCTTTTTGTTGCCGGCGATGATGTATCCCTCGCCGAGTGGACCCAGGCTGCGGACCAGCTGCAGGTGCAGGATCTTTACCCTGGCATCCAGGCCGTTGCGCTGTCGCGTTATGTTCAGGCGGACGAAGTGCCTGGCTTGCTTGAGCGAATCGTTGCCAGCGGTCGCCATGACTTTCGCGTGTATCCATCCGGAGAGCGCGACGACTACCTGATCACTGACTTTATCCATCCCTTTGGCTGGCGCAATCGTCGGGTGCAGGGCTTTGACATGCTCAGCGAGGCGGTGCGGCGGGATGCGATCCTGGCTGCGCGTAATATGGGCATGCCTATGCTGACCGGGCCTCTGCGCTTGAAGCAGGAAACCGAGGAGAACGCACAAACGGGCGTGCTTCTCTATCTGCCGCTGTATCGGCCGGGTGAGCCGGTCACTACGCTTGAAGAGCGCCAGAGCGCCTTCGCCGGCACCTTGCACGGAGCCTTCAGGCTCACCGATCTGATGGAAGGTGTGCTGGGCTCGCGCAGCCGACTGTTCCAACTGCAGCTGTTCGATGCCGCCGACCCCGAGGCGCCCTTGCTGGTGGGGCGTGCGCCAGTCAGTACCGATGCCATGTACCACCGCGTTCGCAATCTCTATGTCTACGGTCGTAGCTGGCAGCTGGAGGTTGCCAGCACCCCTGAATACGAGGCGATTCTCGCCCGTGTCGGACGGGCCTTCAATCTGGCGACGGCACTGACGGCAGCGCTGCTATTTTCGCTGCTGGTGGGTGGCTATCTCTTTTTGCGGGAGCGTGCTCTGCACAGTAGCCAGCAGCTTGGGGCGCGATTGCAGGAGCGCGAGGCGCGCTTTCGTCATCTCATCGAGCAGCTGCCGGTGGCGACCCTACTGTGCAATTCTCAGGGGCGTATCGAACTGGCCAATCAGAGCGCCGCTACGCTTCTGGGCAGTGCGGCAGGTTTGCTTGCCGGCGAGCGACTCAACCGTTATGTGCCGGGCGCAGTGGAGGATCCTTCACGTGAACAGCAGCCGGTGGACAACCAGCAGGAAACTTCTGCGCTGCGTGAAGACGGTCGGGTGATCCCGGTTTCCCTTAGCCTTACCAGCTTCAATCGGGACGATGGCATCTATCATCTGCTCAATCTGGTCGATCTGCAGCCGCGCAAGCGTGACGAGGAACGCTTTCGCAATGTGGTCGAAGCATCGCCTAACGCCTTTCTGCTGCTCGATCACAAAGGCAGGATCGTCATGATCAACCGTCAGACCGAACTTTTGTTCGGTTATGACCGGCAGGAGCTGGTTGGGCAGCCGGTCGAGATCCTGATTCCCGAATCGATGCACAAAGCTTACCTGCAGGTGCGCCATCGCTTCATGCAGGAACCTGAATCACTCCGGCTGGGGGATAATCGCGAGCTGTTTGGCTGCCATCGCGATGGTCATCTGGTCCCGGTGGAGGTGGGCCTGTCGCCACTGCTCAGTGGTGAAGAGTTGCTGGTGCAGGCGGTGGTGACCGATATAACTCACCGCAAGACGGCCGAGCGCCGTTTGCGTGATCAGGCCGATGAACTCATGGTGGCCAACCGTTACAAGTCCGAATTTCTCGCCAACATGTCCCATGAGCTGCGCACGCCGCTCAACAGCATCCTGATCCTTGGCGACCAGCTCCGGCAGAACGCTGCAAAGAACCTTACGGAAAAGCAGGTCCGGCATGCCGACATCATTTTTCGGTCCGGGCAGGATCTATTGCAGCTGATCAATGACGTACTCGACCTGGCCAGGATCGAGAGCGGGCATATGCAGATCAGACAGGAACCGCTGGACCTGGCCGATCTGCTGGCGGAGCTGACGGGCGTGCTTGCACCCATGGCGGAGCAGAAGAACCTGATCCTGAGTACGCAAATCGATGCTGATGTCCCAGCCTTGGTGATTAGTGATCGTCAGCGCCTGCAGCAGATTCTGCATAACCTGATCACCAATGCACTGAAGTTCACCCAGAAGGGGTCGGTCGTGGTTCACGCCAGCTACAAGGTGACCACCGCTGGTGAGGTTCTGCGCTTGCAGGTGCGTGATACGGGCATCGGCATTGCCGAGGACCAGCATGAACGAATCTTCATGGCGTTCCAGCAGATTGACGGTTCCACCAGTCGTCAATACGGCGGAACGGGCTTGGGACTGGCCATAGCACGCCAGCTGACGGAGGTGCTTGGGGGCGAGATCAGGCTTGAAAGCAGCCAGGGCTGCGGGGCCTGTTTTATCGTCGATTTGCCGGTAGGGCAGGTGCCGGCTAGCGACTCACGAACAATTACCTCAGCGCCCGTTCGCGGTGGAGGCGCCAGCGTATTGATCATCGCAGAGGACGTTGAGCTAACCTCAGACATCCGTGAGGTAGGGCTGGCTCACGGCTTCTCCAGCCTGAGCTGCATGACAGGCAAGGACGGTCTGGCGGCACTCGAGCGCAACCGTTTCGTGGCGGTCATCCTTGACATCCTGTTGCCGGATATCAGTGGCTGGCAGGTTCACCGCATGCTGCGTGCCAACGGTCGTCATCAGGGTATGCCCGTCTATCTCATGTCCTCCGTGGCGCAGCCACCGGACTGGAACGATGCCGATTCACGCTGGCTGCTAAAGCCCGTGGCACAGGCAGAACTGGAACGGCTGTTCCTCGAGCTGGCGCTGCAGGAGGTCAATCCGGCGCGGTTGCTGTTGGTCGAGACCGATGGCCAGCGGCGCCGACTACTGCGTAATCACTTCGAGGACTTGGGTTATCGCGTCATCGAATGCCGGCGCAGCGAGGAGGCACGCCAGGCCTATGCTGAGCATGCCTTTGTTGTCCTGATCATCGATTTCGATCTGCCCGATGAAAATGGGCTGGATCTGCTTGAGGCGCTCGATCGTTTGCGCCCGCTGGATCAAGTGCGGGTGGTGTTGACCAGTAATGAACCTCTTTCACAAAAAAACCTCCAACGTCTCCAGCGCTACTCATCGGTCGCGTTGCCGAAAACAGAAGGACTTGAGCTCATGGATGATGCATTGAAACCTGCTGTAGCCATCTCAGCGGCACTGACGATTAACGAACGGGAGCAACCGATGCTGGGCCAGCGGGTATTGCTGGTGGCGCCCGAAGTACGCTCCATCTATACCATCAGTGCGCTGCTCGATGGGCAGGGCTTGCAGGTGGTGCCAGCCACGACGACGCCCGAGGCGCTCAAACGCTTCGATGAAGATGCTTTCGACCTCGCGCTGGTGGATATGCAGTTGCCCAATGAAGGCGGTGCCGCACTAATTCGGCAGTTGAGAAACGACTATGGCTGCCAGGTGCCCATCGTAGTGTTGACGGCCACCGCTGCGCCCGAAGAGCGCGAGCCGGGTCTTGCCGCAGGCGCTGACGACTGGCTGAGCAAGCCGGTCGATAGTGTCGCGTTGGCCATGTTGCTACAGCGCTGTCTGGGAACTGCTACAGCCTCGTCGGGCCCACAATAAAAGGCTGGCTCATAATAAGGAGAAGCGTGCGATGCATCCTACATGTTCAAGCGGTGTAGTTGCCGCCGTCGCTCAAGCCAGTGGCGGAGGCATGCCGTGCCGGGAGCGCGACTGATGCCTTGGGCGAAAGCCAAGGACCAATCAGCCCGCACACTGCTAGTGGTGGATGATCGCGAGGCGAACTTGGTCGCGATGGAAGCGCTGCTGGGAGATGAAGACTGGACCGTACACACAGTCAACTCCGGTGAGGCTGCGCTGCAGGCACTACTCGATCTGGATGTTGAGCTGGTGCTGCTCGACGTGCAAATGCCGGGCATGGACGGTTTTGAGGTGGCACGGTTGATGCGCGGCAACCCGCATACGCGCTACACGCCGATTATTTTCGTTTCGGCTATCGCGCATACCCGTGAATCGGTCCTGCTTGGCTACGCGACCGGTGCGGTGGACTTCGTACTCAAGCCCTTCGACCCCCAGGTGCTCAAGCTAAAGATCAATACGCTGCTCAGCCACGAACACAATCGGCGCAATTTGCAACTGCTCAGCCAACAGCTCGACAGCGCCAGGGCGTTCAACGCATCTGTGCTGAATAATGCCGCCGAAGGCATTCTCGTGGTCGGTGAGGACGGCTACATCAATTTTGCCAATCCGGCCATTGCACAGATGCTGCGCACCGATGTTGAACGTTTGCAGGGCACCGCGCTGGCGGATCACCTTGCCAGTCCGCAAATGCCTGATGCCTGGCGCGACAGTGATTTCTACAAGCATTGGCGCAATGGCGAAACCTATCGCCTGCACGAGGCTCAGTTGTACACGGCGCGTGGTGGCACTCTGCCGGTGGCTCTTTCAGCCTCGCCCCTGCCACGCCAGCAGCGCTCGATGGTGGTGATCGCCCTAGACATGTCGGTAGTGCGCAACCTGCATGTGCAGCTGGAAACCCAGGCCGTGACCGATTCGCTGACCGGCCTGCTCAACCGCCGCGGTTTTCATCAGGCCTTGGATTCTGCGCTGGCGCGGGTCGACCGAAATGGCAAGCGTATGGCCATCCTCTATATCGATCTGGATGGCTTCAAACGCATTAACGATTCCTTGGGACACGACGCCGGCGATGAAATCCTCTGCCGTGTAGCGCGACTGCTGGAAACCTGCATGCGCCCCTACGACATCATTGCGCGCATGGGCGGCGATGAATTCACCGCATTGCTGGATTCACTCGACCACCCGGAGGATGCAGCCAGGGTGGCGGAAAAACTCATCGAGCTCATTTCTGTTCGGCACACCATCGACGGGACAGAGGTCACTCTCGGCGCGAGCATCGGCATCGCCCACTTTCCCGACTGTGGGCAGAGCGTGGAAGAGCTGCTGCGTTCGGCAGATATGGCCATGTACGAAGCCAAACGTGCTGGGCGGCAGCAGTACCGGTTCTTTTCCAAGGAGATGAACGGACGTGCCCATGCACGCCTGACGATGGAGGAAAACTTGCGTAGCACCATCGAGCGCAACGGTTTCGAGCTGGCCTATCAGCCGCAGATCATGCTCGAGACCGGTGAGTTGCGTGGCTTCGAGGCCCTGCTGCGCTGGGATTTCGCCGGGCGCGGGGAAGTTGAGCCGAACGTGTTCATACCGCTGCTGGAGGAAACCCGGCTGATCGATCGTGTCGGCCAGTGGGCGATGCGCGAAGGCATGGCTCAATGCCATGAGTGGCGTGACATTTTTGGGAAGGACTTGGTACTCAGTTTCAACGTCAGCCCGGTGCAGTTCGGTCGTGCCGGGCTGCTTGACGACTTGCGTCGCCTGCTGGATGAATACCAGCTCGATCCACGTCAGCTTGAGTTGGAAGTCACTGAGGGCGCTCTGATGCAGGACCTGCAACAGAGCTGCGACAAGCTCCGCAAGTTGAGAGAGCTTGGGGTGCGGGTGGCGGTGGACGATTTCGGTACAGGCTATTCGTCCCTGGCCTACCTGCGACATTTCGAACTGGATACGCTGAAGATTGATCGGCTGTTCATTGCCAATATGCTTGACTCGCCACGCGATGCTGCGGTGGTCAGCACCATCATCGATCTGGGGCGCAATCTGGAACTTGAAGTGATCGCCGAGGGCGTCGAAACCCTGGCCCAGCGCGACTGGCTGGTCGCGCATGGTTGCCAAGTGATGCAGGGCTTTCTAGTGGCCCCGGGGCTGACCATTGAACAGACCCATACCTTTCCAAATCATGTGGATTGGCTGCAGCTAGACGAGGAAGTGGGCAGCAGTTAGCGCGGTGGAAACTGCTGGTGCAGCTGGTCTAGCTGCGTATCTTTCTCGCTCCAGAGTTGGTTGACCCACAGCTGGAAACTCATGCGATAGCCTTCGTCTTGGTCGTAGCTTCGTCCAAGAAACTCGTCCGGTATGGGGCGTGTATCGATGCTCATGACCACCTGATCAATCTTTCCGCATAGCAAGTCCCAGAAGCTTGGATTGCCGTTGGGGTAATGGATGGTGATGTCTACTAGCGCAGTGAGTTGCTCGCCCATTGCATCGATAACGAAGGCGATACCGCCTGCCTTGGGCCTGAGCAGATGGCGGTAGGGTGAAGCCTGCTCGGCGTGCTTGCCCGCGGTAAAGCGCGTGCCTTCGAGGAAGTTGAACACAGACACCGGATTGGTCCGGTAGCGCTCGCACGCCTTGCGTGTGGTGGCTAGATCCTCGCCGCGTTTCTCTGGATGTCTTGCCAAATACTCCTTGCTGAAACGTTTCATGAAGGGAAACTCCAGCGCCCACCAACACAGGCCGATCACCGGCACCCAGATTAGCTCCTGCTTGAGGAAGAACTTGAGAATCGGCATGCGTCGGTTGAGCTGGTATTGCAGCATCAGGATGTCCGCCCAGCTCTGGTGGTTGCTGGTGACCAGCCAGGAATGGTGCATGTCAACCTTGTCCAGACCCTGCGCATGCCATTGTGTGCGCCGGACCAGGTCCATCCAGAAAGCGTTTACCGCCATCCAGGATTCTGCAATCCAGTGCATGCCGGTACGCAAGGCGCGCTGGATGCCGGGGAACGGCAGTAGCAATTTGAGCAATGCAAGTGCGAACAGCGGCCAGCACCAGAACAACGTGTTAAGCGCCAGCAGTAAACCGGCCAGAACGCCGCGGAGTGGGGCAGGAAGAAAACTCAGCATCAATCTACTCGCCAGGAAAATAATGGCGGCAAGGGTAACGATTGGTGGATGAACTGCAAGCGGGAATCAGGTGGGATATGCCACAGGCTTCCGGTCAGGACGACCGGAAGCCTGTGCAGTGGGATCAGGCGTTCTGGTTGGCGGCCTGCAATGCAGTGAGGGCGATGGTGAAGACGATGTCGTCCACCAGGGCGCCACGGGAGAGGTCGTTGACCGGCTTGGCCAGGCCTTGCAGCATCGGGCCGACGCTGAGGCAGTTGGCGTTGCGCTGGACGGCCTTGTAGGTGGTGTTGCCGGTGTTCAGATCGGGGAAAATGAACACCGTAGCTTGGCCAGCAACCTTGCTGTTCGGAGCCTTCTGCTTGCCGACGCTGAGCACCGAGGCGGCGTCGTACTGCAGAGGGCCGTCGATCGGCAGGTCAGGGGCGCGCTCTTGAGCGATGCGCGTTGCCTCGGTGACTTTCTCCACTTCTGCACCTGCGCCGGAGCTGCCGGTGGAATAGCTGATCATCGCCACCCGCGGGTTGACGCCCAGTGCGACAGCGGACTCGGCGCTCTGCAGGGCAATTTCCGCCAGCTCGGAAGCGCTTGGGTTCGGATTGACCGCACAGTCGCCGTAGACCAGTACTTGGTCGGGCAGCAGCATAAAAAACACCGAGGACACCAGACTGTAACCCGGTGCGGTCTTGATCAGCTGCAAGGCCGGGCGAATGGTGTTCGCGGTGGTGTGCACGGCGCCGGAAACCAGGCCGTCAACTTCATCCAGGGCGAGCATCATGGTGCCGAGAACCACGGTGTCCTTGAGTTGCTCGCGGGCATCGTCCGGGGTAAGGCCCTTGGCCTTGCGCATCTCGCACATGGGTTGGACATACTGCTCGGTAATTACTTCCGGATCGAGAATCTCCAGGCCCGCGGGCAGCACGATGCCTTGCTCACGGGCCACTGCCTGTACTTCCTCCGGCTTGGCCAGCAGCACGCAGCGTGCGATGCCACGTTCCTGGCAGATGGCTGCTGCGCGGATGGTGCGCGGTTCGTTGCCTTCAGGCAGGACGATGCGTTTGTTAGCATCCTGAGCGCGTTTGACCAATTGGTAGCGGAACGCCGGCGGTGACAGGCGCAGCTCACTACGCGGCACGCTGAGGCGAGGGTGGAGCAGTTCGGGTTGCAAGTGCGAGGCAATAAAGTCGGTGACCTTTGTCGCGCGCTCGACATCATCGGCGGGGGTTTCACGGTTCAGGCCGTTCAGGTTCGTCGCGGTCTCGTAGGAGCCGGTCTGTACGGTCATCACCGGCAGGCCGCTATCCAGCGCGGCCTTGCAGAGATCAAGAATGCGCTGATCGGGGCCGAAGTCGCCAGTCAGCAGCAGGCCGCCTAGCTTGACGCCGTTGAGTGACGCCAGGCAGACGGCGAGGATGACGTCGTCGCGGTCGCCGGGTGTCACCACCAGCACGCCAGGCTGCAGCAGGTGAGCCATGTTCGGTACGGTGCGGGCGGCCAGGATGATCTTCTGTACGCGGCGCTGATCAGCCTCACCAGCGCTCAGTACGCGCGCGCCGAGCGCGGCGGCGATATCGCAGGTGCGCAGGGCGTTGAGTTCGGCGTTGAAGGGTACGGCGCCGATCAGCTGGAAAATCTCGCTGCCGAGCAGGGGCAGTTGAGCCTTGATGCGCTCGACGAACGCCGGCACGCCGTCTTCGCTTTTGACCTTATTGAGGATGGTGCCGAGTACCTTGGGGTCCTTGGCGCCACCAAACATCTGTGCCTGGATCTCGATGCGCTCGGCCAGTTGCTTGAGCTCATCGCCGCCCTGTGCGGCGACGAGGATCACTTCGGCGTCCAGGCTCTTGGCCAGCTGGGCGTTGATGCGAGCGGTGTAGTCGCTGTCGCGGGTCGGCACCATGCCCTCGACGATCACCACGTCCTTACCAGCGGCGACTTGCTGATAGCGGCTGACTACGTCTTCAAGCAGCAGATCAAGCTCGCCATTGGCCAGCTGGCGCTCCAGCTGCGCCAGCGGTACGGGCTCGGGGGAGGTGATGCTCAGAGTGCTTTCGACCAGCAGGCAGGAACGTTCGCGCCCCTGGTCGGTAGGAAAAGGTTGGGCAATCGGCTTGAAGAAGCCGACTTTAAGCCCGGCGCGCTCCAGCGCGCGAATCAAACCGAGGCTGATGGAATTCAGGCCGCCGCCGAAACCGCAGGGGGCGAGGAAGAGCGTATGCATGGGAATCTCCTGTCAAACAGAGGGTCGGGCAATGCATGGGTGAACAAAACAAACCCGACGCGCTGAAGGGGCCTCGGGTTTGTTGTGCCACGCGTGCCTGCGCGGTTCTTCAGACGTCAGCTTCAGGCGTCGAGCAGTTCGAGCGACTCCAGAGCGATCTGGCGCTCCTCGTTGGTCGGCACCACCAGCACACGAGGGCTGCCTTCTGCCTGGATTTCGCCAGCGACACCGCGGGTGCAACGCTCGTTAGCGGCTTTGTCGAGCTTAAAGTTGAACAGTTTGAGGTGTTCCAGAGTGCGTTCGCGCACAGCGACCGAGTTTTCGCCGATACCACCGGTGAAGATCAGGCCGTCGAGCTTCGGCAGTGCGCAGGCCATACCCGCCAGGGACTTGGCCAGGCGGTAGCAGAACACCTCGAACGCCAGGTTTGCGCCCGCGTGACCGGCCACGCGCGCTTCGTAGAGAGTGCGCATATCGTTGGAAAGCCCGGACAGGCCCTTGATGCCGCTGTCGTGGTTAAGTACGCGGTCGATCTGCTCTAGGCTCCAGCCCAGAGTGCGGTTCAGGTAGCTGTGCAGGTTCGGATCGACATCACCGCTGCGCGTACCCATTACCAGGCCTTCAAGCGGTGTAAGCCCCATGCTGGTGTCAAGGCTTTCGCCATTGACCACGGCGCATGTCGAACAACCGTTGCCCAAGTGGGCGGTCAGCCAGCAGCTGTCTTCGACCGGCAAATCAGCCATTTCAGCGGCGCGCTTGCTGACGTAGTTGTGGCTGGTGCCGTGAAAACCGTAACGACGCACGCTGTGTTCCTTGTAGAGGAACTCAGGCACCGCGTAGCGGTAAGCATGCTCGGGCATGCTCTGATGGAAAGCTGTGTCGAAAACGGCCACTTGCGGCAGATCGGAGAACAGATCGAGGGTGGCGTTGATGCCGACCAAGTTAGCCGGGTTGTGTAGCGGAGCCAGTTGCGCGTTGTCGCGAATGGCCTGCAAGACTTCTTCATTGATCAGGCAGGAACCCGTGAAGTGCTCACCACCATGCACTACACGGTGGCCGATAGCGGCGAGTTGGCCACCTGAGGCTTCCTGTGCCATCGGCAGGACGTGCTGCAGCGCTGCATGATGATCAGCGCCCGGAATTTCAAGGCTCTGCTTGTTGTCGCCAAATTGCCAGTGAAGCACCGCTTCGGGACTGCCGAGGCGTTCGGCCAGGCCTTGCAGAGGGAATGTGGCCTGCTCTTCGTTCACCAGCGCGAACTTCATCGACGAGCTGCCGCAGTTGATCACAAGGATGTTACGAGCCGACATCGGTGCTCCTTATTTATAGTCAGTAATTGTTGAGTAGAGTCGTCTATCATTTCTGCCAATGATTCTTGCACAGCTATTGTGGGAATGGATGCTCTCCAAAGGTTGTATGTAGCCCCAACCGAGGCAGGACTACATATCTCCAGCAGGTGCCTGGGTTGCTCCGTTTATCCGACCCTGATTCGCAATCATCAGCGCCCCCGGTTAAACTTTCTCCCCACATTTCCCAGTAAAAGGTTTCGCCTCATGCAGATTGCCGCTAACAAGGCTGTGTCAATCGACTATACCCTCACTAATGATGCTGGTGAGGTGATCGACAGCTCGGCCGGCGGCGCCCCGCTGGTCTACCTGCACGGTGCAGGCAACATTATCGCTGGCCTTGAAAAAGCCCTAGAAGGCAAGCAGGGCGGGGACGAGGTCAAAGTCGCCATCGAGCCGCAGGACGCCTACGGCGAGTACAGCCCGGAGCTGGTTGCGACACTTAACCGCGCCATGTTCGAGGGTGTCGATGAATTGGAAGTGGGAATGCAGTTCCATGCTTCCGGTCCGGACGGCGGTATGCAAATTGTCACTATCCGCGATGTGGAAGGTGATGACGTGATTGTCGATGGCAACCATCCGCTCGCTGGCCAGCGTCTCAACTTCGACGTCAAGATTGTCAGCGTACGTGACGCCAGCGAAGAAGAAGTCGCCCACGGCCACGTCCACGGTGAAGGTGGCCATCAGCACTGATTCACCCCCAGCGAGGTGAGCGGTCGAAGCTCTGCTGAGTTCGACCGGACCCTGGAAGCGCTTCGGTTTTGTCGGAGCGCTTTTGTATCTTCTGGAGTAGAGAAAAATGAGCGCGTTCCACGAACTGGTTCTGCCCGGCCTCGACGGTCGAGAGCTCCCGCTTGCCCCGCTGAAAGAGCAGCTGACCTTGGTGGTCAACGTAGCCTCCGAATGCGGACTGACTCCGCAATACGCGGGGCTGCAGGAGCTGCATCAGCGCTATCAGGAGCGTGGTTTCGGTGTGCTTGGTATCCCCTGCAATCAGTTTGGCGCGCAGGAACCGGGCAGTGATGCAGCGATTTTGCAATTCTGCTCCGAGAACTACGGCATCAGCTTTCCCTTGAGTGGCAAGCTAGAGGTCAATGGTCCGCAACGCCACCCGTTGTATCGTCTGCTGGCGGGCGAGGGCGCAGATTATCCTGGTGATATCAGCTGGAACTTCGAGAAGTTTCTCGTCGATAGGGACGGCCGTGTACTGGCCCGTTTCTCACCACGTACTGCACCAGAGGATCCTCAACTGATCCAGGCCATCGAAAGCGCGCTTGGGGGCTGATCGTGCTTTCAAGATCACCGCTCCAGGCCGTTCAGGGGTGCGTGATAGGTTGGCCCTTGCCGCCTTCGCGTACCCAGAACAGCGTCGCCCCGGCAACGGCTGCCGGCATGATCAGCAGATTGAGCACCGGCACTAGCAGGGCGGCGTAGGTTGCCGCGCCGAAGCTCAGGCTTTTCCAGCGTCGGCCACGCAGCCAGGTCATCATCTCGCTCCAGCTCATTTTATTGTTATCTGCCGGGTAGTCGATGTATTGCACTGCCATCATCCAGACGCCGAATAGTAGCCACAGTGGCGCAGCAGCTATGTTGGCCAGCGGGATGAAGGATAGAGCCAGCAAAGCCAGGGCCCTGGGGGCGAAGTAAGCTAGCTTGCGCGCCTCGCGCCCGATGGTACGTGGCAGCATAGCCAGTAGTTCGGCCCAGCTGAAGGGTGGCGAATTATCCTGCCCGCGCGCGACCAGTTCGACTTTCTCTGCGAGAAAACCGTTGAATGGAGCCGCGATAATGTTGGCCAGCAGGGTGAACGTGAAGAACACCATCAGTACGACCAGCGCCACGAACAACGGCCACAGAATGTATTCGAGAAACATCAGCCACTCGGGCAGGTTGGGCATGAACGCGTCTACCCAGCTGCCGAACTGACGCACGGCCAGGTAGATCAGGCCGATGAATACGAGCAGGTTCACCGTTAGTGGCAGGATCACGAACTGACGCAGACCTGGACTGAGAATTAGTTTCAGACCGTCATGCAGATACTGCGGGCCGGATAGGAGAGGGGTTGGCATTAGGGCTCCGAATGAGATGGAAGGCTGCCGTCGTAAGTCAGGAGAGCGAAGCCGGACGCCCATAGATTCTGACTATGCCGCCCATGGCGATTACTAACTGGCGTTGGGGGCGCCTAACGAGCACAGTTGCTTGCAAGTTTCCAGGGCCATTCGCTTCCAGGCCTTCCCCAAGTGCTGGATGGCCCTTTTTATTCTGCCTTGCGCCTCAGCGGCTGCCGATCGAAGCGCACGCCTGACAAACCCGCCTGCATCAGTGCGCGAATGTTGCGGTGATCCGTTCCCTCAGGCTTGGCCAGTACCGTACGGTAATGTTCGCCGAATGCCAGCAAGGCTTGCTCACTAGTGAGCCCTTCCAATATCGCAAGCCCTAGAATCTTACAAGAGCCTTCATTCTCGCCGGCTTCGTTTTCCAAGTTGCCATTGGAGAAACGGCAGGGCTGATAGTCGTAAGCGCCAGCGATGAAAGCTAGTGTTTCACTGAAGGTGTGATCGGGCCTGCCGAGGCTGGCGCAAAATACACCAAGGTCACTCATGGTTTCTGGGATTTTTCGAAGGCCGCCTGCTGCTCGGGAGTCGCTTCCTTCTGGTAGCGCTGCTTCCATTCGGCGTAGGGCATTCCATAGATCTCTTCACGCGCCTGATCCATGCTGACCTCGATGTCCAGGTCGTCTGCGGCTGCCTTGTACCATTTCGACAGACAGTTGCGGCAGAAGCCAGCCAGGTTCATCAGCTCTATGTTCTGCGCATCCGGGCGGCTGCGCAGGTGCTGGACCAGGCGGCGGAAAGCGGCGGCTTCAAGTTCGATGCGTTGTTGTTCATTCATGGCTTGGGTCTCGGTGTTGCGGGTGAGTTCGGAAACTTGAGTCGTGGCCATCGTCAGTCGCGATGGGCCGCCAGGGTTATCGATACCGATTCAGCGAAGCGCAAGGCATGAGGCTTGTCGACTTCAACTTCGGCATAGCGCACCTCCTGGTGCTGCATGATCAGGTCAAGGATTTCCTGGGTGAGCCGTTCGAGCAGGGCAAAGCGGTTGTCCTCGACGTGCTGGATGACGGCCTTGGTGATGGTGCGGTAGTTCAGGGCATGTTCAATGTCGTTGTCGCGAACCGCATCGGCAGCCGGATAGAGCATCGTCAGGTTAATCAACACGTCCTGCTTGTTGATTATTTCCTCCTCCTTTATACCAATGAAGGTGCGAAGTCTCAGGTCCTTGACGCGTATACGCGCCATCGAAGGTTCCAGTCGGGGCATGGTTTTCCCTTTGAGAGTCAGATCAGATGGCGTCCACCGTTGACGCTTAATATCGTGCCGGTGACGTAAGGGTTGTCCAGCAGGTAACGCAGGCTCTGATAGATCACATCCGCGCCGGGTTCAATACGCAGCGCGGATTTAGCTAGTGCCTTGCGCCGATATTCCTCGTCATCGTCCGAGTTGAACTGTATCAGCGCCGGCGCTATTGCGTTGACCTTTATAGCAGGCGCCAGGCTACTGGCGAAGGATAGGGTGAGGTTGTCCAGTCCGGCTTTGCTAGCGGCGTAGGCAATGTGCTTTTTGCTGCCGCGGCGTGTGACATCGTCACCGATATGGATGATGTCGGCTGGACCACCATGCTGCAGTAGCTCGGCGCAATGCAAGTTAATCAGGTAAGGCGCGAGCATATGAACTTCGAACATTCGCTGAAATACTTCGGCTTCTCGGCCGGGTGTTTCGATGTGCCAGTCCGATGCGTTGTGGACGATCGCGCGCAAGGAAGAAGTCTGTTGTTTCAGCGTGGCGATAAATGCATGAGTTGAGTCAGCGCCGGAAAAGTCCGCCTGGAGTGTTATTGCCCCGCGATCACGTAGCCGGTCGAGGCTGGCGCGGTGGGTGCGATAACTGACAATAACTGGCTGGCCTTCGGCGAGCAGACGTTCGGCACAGTACAGGCCGATACGCTGGCTGGCTCCGGTAATCAGTATTGGGGGCTGTGGCTGGTTCATGTTTCACGAATGAGCGGGTGGTCAGGGCGCTCGCTGCGGCGGCGCGAATGTCGAGCAGCTTACACCAGGCGGCGCCAAGGTTTGTCAGTTAGGGCTTTCGACGGGCAACTCCTGCTGCAGCTCGGGGTGCAGGCGCTGATGTTGCTCATACAGATAGGAGCGGATGCGCTCGGCATCCTTGTTTTGATACTCGACTTCGTAGACTGTCAGCCCGCCTGCGGTATTACGGACCTGCTGAGCGTCAAATTTGACGGGGTTTTCGCCAGGCAATGGCAGCTGCAGGTGAAGTCGTTTGGGAGCTTTCTTCGGGCCGGTGTCCACCAGCAGTCCGTGGGGTGACAGCTCATGTACGCTCAATGCGGTTTTGCGACCGTCGTCCGAAAGCAGTGCAAGAGGTTCGTCCAAATGCAGTCGCCAGGCTCTGAGGATAGGGCCGCGCTCGTAGATGGTCGGTGGCGCCAGTTGCAAATGTACGCCGTGAAGTTCGTCTTCACTCAGGCGTAGCGGAAAACTCATGCAATAACGCTCCAGCTGCGCTTCGAGCGTAAGGCTTGCCTTTGCCGCCAGCTGCAGCAACAGACCATTGGCATGCTCGCCGCCGTCGACATGGAAGCCGGACTGAATTTCACCGGGCTCAGATTCTGGTGATTCACTGAGAAGCTTGTTGATATAGGCAAGCTCAGTGCGGGTGAGGGCTATTTTGTCCGCCATCTTTCAGTCCTTTTCGAGGCGGTTGGCTGATCCTTTCCATCCTGGCCAGCCGAGTCGAAGGGGGTGAGCCATTATCAGGATGCCCATACGACATCGTCTATATAGCCCGGTTCCCTGGCTTTGCATCGTCAACGGGTACGCAGAGGTGATGCGCGAATGCGGCATAATGACCGACTTCAATTAGCAATGGAGTCGATTATGAGAGTGGCCATTCTTTCCGGTACGGTCTACGGCACGGCCGAAGATGTCGCCAGGCATGCTGCCATTAGACTGCAGGCCGCTGGTTTCGAGGCTTGGCATGACCCGCGTGCACAGCTTTCGCAGATAGTTGAGTTCGCTCCGCAAGCGCTGCTGGTGGTGATGGCAACTACGGGTATGGGGGAACTACCAGACAGCTTCATGCCACTGTACTTGGCGATTCGCGATGAGTTTCCGGCGTGGGGAGGCTTGCCGGGCGGCGTTATTGCTTTGGGTGACGCCAGTTACGGAGCTACTTTCTGTGGTGGAGGGGAGTTGGTTCGCGAGCTGTTTGCCGAGCTTGGTGTGCGCGAGGTAGTGGAAATGCTACGCCTCGATGCAAGTGAGACGGTGACCCCTGAAAGCGATGCCGAACCCTGGCTAGACAGCTTCGCTGCGGCGCTACGAAGCTGAGCGGACTCTCTCTATAAATAGTGCTCGGGCAAGTTTTTAAGTATCACTCAAGGTGGGCAGTGCTGTTTTGTTTGGCGAAGACCTGCAGCAATGGATAAAAATCGTGGAAATCCCGCTGGAGGGGTTCATACAGCCGCTCTAGCTCTAGGGCTCCACCGGCAAGGCCTTCGGGACGTGACAATCTGCGGCTCATCGCCGTTACAACCTGCTCCATCACAGAGAAGTTTCGGTAGCTGCCGAGCCAGTCTTGGGCGGCCATGCGCGGCGCGATCAATGCGAGCTTGCCAGGCAGCTTTGTCTCCTCGTCTTGTAGTGCCTGATAGGCTCGCGCAGTAAAAATACTCAGGGGTTCGTCGGCATATTCATTCCAGTGCATCGCTAGGCAGTGATCGAAGAACAGGTCGATCAATATTCCCGCATAGCGACGGCGCTCACTAGGAAAGCGCTGCTTGGCCTGCAATACCAGCGGATGACTGTCGGTGTAGGCATCGATCTGTCGATGTAGCCGAATGCCGGCTTCGATATTGGTGGGCCATTGGCCATTCAGCGGTCCCTTGACGAAGTCGCCATAAAGGCTGCCGAGCATATCGCTAGGCTGAGGACCGCCTAGATGAAGGTGCGCTAGATAGTTCATATGCCGAGCTTAGCGCAATGCACATGGAACGGCTGTCATGAGGTGGTCCTGCGTTTGTCAGTAGGCGCTGCGTTGACCTCAATGTGCTCGCCGAATAAAACCTCAAATAGCGGTTGACGTGAGATCTGGGGTGCCTATAATGCGCACCTTCTCCGGCGCAGGCCTTTAGC
>DDVX01000015.1:214172-214357 GCA_002345575.1 Stutzerimonas stutzeri | reverse complement strand
CTGCTGCCGATGGCGGCGCGGGTGCGGCATCCGGTCAGGGTGCCGCAGGCGAGGCCGCATCCGGCGCCGCTACGGCGCAGACACAGGAACAGCCCGCTTGGGCCAAGCGCCTGCATCGCCGCCAGCAACTCACCCACGCCGCGACCACCACCGCCCACGCGCTGCGCGGTGGCGATGGCGGCGGC
>DDVX01000015.1:0-214165 GCA_002345575.1 Stutzerimonas stutzeri | reverse complement strand
CGTCGTCCGCCAGAACTGGCTGGACGCCTACGACTACACGACCGACAAGGGCGCGGCCGTGCTCAACGACTACGCACGGGTCAACGACCCGTTCGCGCGCATCGGCAAGGAGTCGGTGACGGTGCAGATCACCAGCGTCGTGCGCGCCAGCGACACGTCTTTCAACGTGCGCTGGACGGAACGCCGCTACGTCAACGGCGCCGCGGCGGGCTTGGAGCGGTGGACGGCCGTGGTGTCCATCGTGCTCCAGCCGCCGCGCACCGAAGAACGCCTGCGCAAGAACCCCCTGGGCATCTACGTCAACGGCCTGTCGTGGAGCCGCGAACTGGATTCTTCCGAAGGAGCCAAGCCATGAATGATCTTTTCCGTAAATCCGCCTTGCCGGTGATCTTGCTTGCCCTGGCGGGCTGCGCCACGCAGGGCAAGCCACCGCCGAGCATCTCGCTCGATGAGCCGGTGCAGGCCCAGCCGCTGCCCGAACCGCCCGCGCCGGTGGAGGTGGTGGCCGTGCCCGAGGTGCTGCCGATGCCGGCGCAGTTGAAGCCATTGCCCGAAGCCGAGGACGCCAAGCCCACGCCGGAGCCGGCCGACGAGACGGTGCGCGTCTCGCGCGCCAATGCCGAGGCCCGCGTCGCGCCCACGCGCGAGGGCTACGTCAACGCGATTCAGGTGTGGCCCTTCACCGATGGCGCGCTGTATCAGGTCTATGCGGCCGTGGGCCGCGTGACCGTCGTTTCGCTCCAGCCGGGCGAGGAACTGGTGACGGTGGCCGCCGGCGATACCGTGCGCTGGATCGTGGGCGACACGTCCAGCGGCAGCGGTGCCGATCTGCGCGTGAACGTGCTGGTCAAGCCGATTCGCTCGGGCCTCAAGACCAATCTCGTCATCACCACCAGCCGCAGGACGTACCTGCTGGAGCTGGCTTCGACGGAAAAGACGTGGATGGCATCGGTGTCCTGGGAGTACCCGCGCGACCGGATGCTGGCCTTGCAGCGCCAGGCACAGGCCGCTAGCGCCGCTGCGCCGGTGGACTCCGGCTTGTCGCTGGAGAACCTGCGCTTCCGCTACGCGATCAGCGGCAGCAATCCGCCGTGGAAGCCGTTGCGCGCCTTCGACGACGGGCAGAAGGTCTATATCCAGTTCCCCGCCGGCATCGCGCAAGGCGAGCTGCCGCCGCTTTTTGTCATCGGTGCGCAGGGCGATGGGCAACTGGTGAACTACCGCTTCCGCTCGCCGTACTACATCGTGGATCGGCTGTTCGGCGCGGCCGAACTGCGCTTGGGCGGTGACAAGGGCGACGTGGTGCGAATCGAGCGCACGGACGGCGTGGCGCGGAGGGACTGACCATGAGCCAGGACGACACCCCCGACCTCGACACGCCACAGGCGGGCAAGGTCGCGCCCGAGTCGGTGACGCTGCGCGCCCAGCCGCGTCCGGTCACGCGCCTGAACCGGCGCACGCTGGCCGTCCTTGTCGGCGGCCTGTCGGTCGCCGTGCTCGGGGCCACGATCTGGTCGCTGCAACCGCAGCGGCGCAGCGCAGGCGAACAGACCGAGCTATACAACGTCGATCGCGTCTCGAAGTCCGAAGGGCTGGACGGTCTGCCGGCCGACTACTCGAAGCTGCCGCCGAAGGTGCCCGAGCTGGGGCCGCCGCTGCCGGGCGACCTCGGCCCTGCCATCGTGAACTCGCAGCAGCCGGCCGTGGCCGCTTACGCGGCCCCCGGCCACGACCCCAACGATGCCTTGCGCAAAGAGGCGGAAGCCGCTGCGGCTTCGTCGGTGTTCTTCCGCTCGGGCGGCCAAGGCCAAGCCGCCGCGACCGTGGCGCAGGCGACACCGGGTGCGCCTGGTGGTGCAAGCGCGCTCGCGGCCTTCGACCCACTCGCGGCCGGGCCGGCATCGGTGGCGACGCAGCCTGCCGACCCGACCGCCGTACAGAACCGGCAAGACCAGAAAGAGGCGTTCCTGAAAGCCGGCTCTACGGAAACCCGCAATTCCGGCAATCTGGCGCTGCCGGCGTCGCCCTATCAGGTGATGGCCGGAACCGTGATCGCGGGCGCGCTGGTGACTGGCATGAAGTCGGACTTGCCGGGCGACGTGATCGCCACTGTCACGGAGCCGGTCTATGACACGGCCACGGGCAAGTTCCTGCTGATCCCGCAGGGCTCGCGCATCCTGGGCAAGTACAACAGCCAGGTCAGCTATGGGCAGAGCCGCGTGCAGATAGTGTGGAACCGGGTCATCCTGCCGGATACCTCATCGCTGACGCTCGACAACCTTGTGGGCACCGATTCAGCGGGCTACGCCGGCCTGGAGGACGACGTGGACTGGCATTGGAAGCGCATCGTCTCGGGCGCGGTGCTGACGACGCTGCTGGGCGTAGGCGCCGAGCTGGCCGCGCCGGAGAATCGCCAGGATGGCAACCGCATCGTGATCGCCGGGCGCGATAGCGCGCAAGACAGCATCAACCAGGTCGGCCAGGAGATCACCCGCCGCAACATGAACATCCAGCCGACACTGACGGCGCGGCCAGGGTTGCCGGTGCGGATCATCGTCAACCGGGATCTGGTGCTGCGGCCGTACCAGCCCCTGTTCTTTAACCGGGGAGCTTCGCAATGACCACGACCAAGAAGCTGCGGCTCGGGCCTCTGCCCAAGACCGAGAGTGTCAAGCTGACCTTCGCCTGCCCGGCAAGCCTGAAAGCCGACCTCGACCGCTACGCCTCGCTGCACGCGCAGGCGTATGGCGAGGCGGTCGATGCAGAGAAATTGATCCCGCACATGCTGGAGGCGTTCATGGCGGGGGATCGGGGATTCAGGAAGGGCACGGCGACCCGGAGCGCGCCATCGAAGCCGACATGATGGCGTCACATACCAACGGCATCCATCGAACGCGCAGCCACCGGCTGCGCGTTCTTCATTCTGGATGCCGCCAAGCCTCTTGGGCTATGATGACGCGACAGGCCCGCCGTTCCTCGGCAATCCAGCACGACACGGTGCGATGCGGCTTTCTCTCCCGACGCTCTTATGTGGCTCCTAGCCGACGAAGCCGCGGTTCTGCAAAGCGGCCCCGAAAAGAGCTAACCTACTGTCCCATATACGGTTTCAAGCCCTGCGTGATTTGCGCGAAAGACTTGACACCGGCACTTTTTTGGCGGGCTGCTAAGCTCAAGCGGAGCCATCGATAGCTGATTTGCGGCGGACAGGCAGCGCTTAAGGAAATGATCTAGAATCGCATCCTTTATATGCTTAAGAGTTATAAGTAACAAACTATGGGATGTCACCGCTTTTTCGAGGGATTTCTATGAAGCTTCAGCAACTGCGTTACATCTGGGAGGTGGCGCACCATGACCTCAATGTCTCAGCCACCGCGCAAAGCCTGTTCACCTCACAGCCGGGTATCAGCAAGCAGATTCGCCTGCTTGAAGATGAGTTGGGGGTCGAGGTATTCGCCCGTAGCGGTAAACATCTGACGCGTGTCACGCCCGCTGGGGAGCGAATCATCACCACTGCAGGTGAAATCCTTCGCAAATGTGAAAGCATCAAGCAGATAGCTCAGGAGTTCTCCAACGAGAAGAAGGGCACACTGAGCATCGCCACTACCCACACCCAGGCTCGTTATGCATTGCCGAAGGTCATCAGCCGGTTCATCAACCAGTACCCCGATGTTTCCCTGCACATGCATCAGGGTACGCCGCTGCAGATCGCCGAGATGGCGGCCGACGGAACCGTGGACTTCGCCATCGCCACTGAGGGCCTGGAGCTGTTCGGTGATCTGGTGATGATGCCGTGCTACCGCTGGAATCGTTGCGTGGTGGTGCCTCAGGGGCATCCGCTGGCGAAACTGGAAAAGCTGACCCTAGAAGCGCTCGCCGAACATCCTATCGTCACCTATGTATTCGGCTTTACCGGGCGCTCCAAACTCGATGAGGCTTTCAGTCACCAAGGTCTGTCACCCAAGGTGGTATTTACGGCGGCAGATGCCGACGTCATCAAGACCTATGTGCGGCTTGGCCTGGGTGTTGGCATCGTGGCGCAGATGGCGGTGGACCCTGTGCTCGACCCCGATCTGGTAGTGCTCGATGCCAGCGAACTGTTCGAATCCAGCATTACCCGAATCGGCTTCCGGCGCGGCACCTTCCTGCGCGGCTTTATGTGCGATTTCATCGAGGCGTTCGCACCGCACCTGGATCGGGAAGTGCTCGACAAGGCCGTGAAGTGTCGTAACAAGCTCGAACTGGAAGAGCTGTTCAAAGACGTAGAACTGCCCACTTATTGATGCGTATGAGGCGGCAGACCCAGAGCGTCTTGCCGCCGTGTCCAACTTCCTATTCTTTGGCGATCAGGTTTCCGGCATGTAGCCCGCATTCCTTCTGCGTAGCTTCTTCCCACCACCAGCGACCCTCGCGTTCGTGCTGGTTGGGGAGTACCGGCCGCGTGCAGGGTTCGCAACCGATGCTGATAAAGCCGCGCTCATGCAGGCTGTTGAAAGGAATTTCCAGCATGCGGATGTAGGCCCAGACTTCTTCGCTGCTCATCTGAGCCAGCGGGTTGAACTTGTACAGGGTGTTGGTCGATGTGGAGAACGCGCTGTCGATCTCCAGCACCGCAACCTGACTGCGCGTGCCAGGGCTCTGGTCGCGGCGCTGACCGGTGGCCCACGCGCGGACGGTGGCCAGCTTGCGACGCAGCGGTTCGATCTTGCGGATGCCACAGCACTCGCTATGGCCATCACGATAGAAGCTGAACAGACCTTTTTCGTTGACCAGAGGCTCCAGTAGCGTCGAGTCAGGAGTCATGATCTGGATCGCAATATTGTAGTAATCGCGCACCTGCTCGATGAATCGGTAGGTTTCGCTATGAAGACGGCCGGTATCAAGGGTAAAAACGCGGACGTTCTTGTTCAGCTTCCAGGCCATGTCCAGCAGTACCACGTCTTCGGCGCCACTGAAGGAAATCCACAGGTCATCGCCAAATAGGTCGAAAGCCAGCTTGAGGATGTCTTGCGGGGATTTGCCAGCGTAGGCTTCGGCCAACGCGGTGACGTCAATGGATGGGCTCATCGGACGGTTTCCTAATATACGGCGTGCGCGCTTCGGCGCTCTGAGGTCGCGGATGGTATCAAAACGGATTTATGCCGCTAAATAACCTTTCGGCACTCAGATTCGTCATTTCGAGTATAAGCGCCGGATTGCCTTGCCCGTGTCGGGCCGTTAGAGTGCCGCCTTCAAATTCATGCATTTAGGAGTGGCCCGTGGAAATAGCCTGTCTCGACCTGGAAGGTGTGCTGGTTCCGGAAATCTGGATTGCCTTTGCCGAAGCCACCGGAATCGAATCGCTGCGGGCGACCACGCGGGATATTCCTGACTACGACGTGCTGATGAAGCAGCGCCTGCGCATTCTGGATGAGCATGGTTTGAAACTGGCAGACATCCAGAAGGTCATCGCCACTCTGAAGCCGCTGGACGGTGCGGTGGAGTTCGTCGACTGGCTGCGTGAGCGCTTCCAGGTGGTGATCCTCTCGGACACCTTCTACGAGTTCTCCCAGCCGTTGATGCGCCAGCTGGGCTTCCCCACGCTGCTGTGCCATCGCCTGATCACCGACGACTCGGATCGAGTGGTGGACTATCAGTTGCGCCAGAAGGACCCCAAGCGCCAGTCGGTTCTCGCCTTCAAGAGCCTTTACTACCGCGTGATCGCGGCCGGTGATTCGTACAACGACACCACCATGCTCAGCGAAGCCAATGCCGGCATCTTGTTCCACGCACCGGACAATGTCATCGCCGAATTCCCGCAATTCCCGGCGGTGCATACGTTCGAGGAGCTGAAGCAGGAGTTCATCAAGGCTTCGAATCGCAAGCTAGCGCTTTAAAACGGCTGCAGCGTAGGGTGGATCACGCTTCACCGATCCACGGGGTGGCCATCCACCTTGCGACGTCTCGGTGGATGTGAAAAGCGACATCCACCCTACGGCTTCAGCTCCTCCAGCGTTCCCAGCAGCACCTTTACCTTGTCGATCGATTCCTGATATTCGGCCTGCCATTCGGAGTCGGCGACGATACCGCCGCCGCCCCAGCAACTGATCTGCCCGCCCTGAGCGAGCAGAGTGCGGATGGCAATGGAGCTGTCCATCTCCCCGCGCACATCAATGTATAGCAGCGAGCCGCAGTAAATGGTGCGGCGGATAGGCTCCAGTTCGTCGATGATCTGCATGGCGCGAATTTTCGGTGCGCCGGTGATCGAGCCGCCAGGAAAGCTGCCGGCCAGCAGGTCGAAGGCATCCTTGTCTTCGGCCAGCTGCCCGCTGACGCAACTGACCAGATGGTGCACGTTGGGGTAGCTTTCCAGCGCGAACAGCTCCGGCACTCGCACGCTGCCGGTCCGGCAGCTGCGGCCCAGGTCGTTGCGTAGCAGGTCGACGATCATCAGGTTTTCAGCGCGATCTTTTTTGCTATCGAGCAACGCTTGCGCCTGTTCGGCGTCACTTTTAGCGTCATGCCCGCGAGGGCGGGTGCCCTTGATCGGGCGTGTTTCAACTTCTCCGTGGCTCAGACGCAGAAAACGTTCAGGTGATTGACTGAGTACGGCGCCATGCTCCAGTGCGATAAAGCCTGCATAGGGCGTGGGGCAGGCCGCTCGCACTGCCTGGTAAGCGATCCAGGGATCACCCTCGTAGGCTGTGCGAAAGCGCTGGGCGAAGTTCACCTGGTAGCAGTCGCCGGCCTGAATGTATTGCTGGATGCGCTCGATTGCCTGGCGGTAGTCGGCCTTCTGTAAGTCGGCGGCAAAAGGGGCGTGCAGGGTAAAGGGAGCAGGAGCGCCGGTGCCGGAGGTGGGTGAGTCGAAGAGGTTGATCAGGCGCTGCCGCTCGCCAGCAGCCAATGCGGGATGAAAAACCAGTTTGCTACTGCACAGCTGGTGATCGGTGATCAGTGCCCAAGGGTAAAGGCCGAAGCGTGCGAGCGGGAAATCGATGTCGGCCCTAGCTTGCTCTGGGATTGTTTCCAACAGCCTGCCGAAATCGTAGCTGAGCAAGCCGATCAAGCCGCCTATGAAGGGCAGTTCGCAGCCCTCGGGTGCGACGGCTGTGCCAAGTTGCTGCAATGCCTGGCGTAGACGCTGGAAAAAGCTTGTCGCGGTTTCTTCTGCATCAGGCTGGAGAATCTGCAGTGGCCAGGCGCTCAGCAGATCGTAACGTCCGCGTTTGGCCAAGGGGCGCCCGGAGTCCAGCAGCACTGCGCCGGGAGCGTGGCGAATGCGCTCGAACCAGTGTGCAGGGTCGGCTTGATAGGGCAGTGGGTGCAGCGCGCAGGTGGGCATGGGCTGGGTCGACGTGGGGCTGGCCGTCATGGCGCGAGCAGCCCGCTGTTAATCATTCAGGCGTGGGGCGGAACATGTCCGAACAGCTCTTGGGCGAATCTTACGCGCTCCTCGGGTGTTTCCGAGAGGCCTTTTTCCTTGAGCTCATCCAGACGGGTTTCCACAGCGTGCGCGCGATGGGTCAGGCCGCAATCGTTAGCGATCTGGATATTCAGGCCGGGGCGGGCGTTGAGTTCAAGAATCAACGGGCCCTTGTCCACATCAAGCACCATGTCGACACCGATGTAGCCCAAACCACACAGCTCGTAGCAGCCGGCAGCGAGCTTCATGAAGCCGTCCCAGTTGGGCAGTTGAACGCCGTCCACTGCGTTGGTTGTGTCCGGGTGCTTGCTGATCTTGTTGTTCAGCCATGTGCCGCGCAAGGTCACACCTGTTGCCAGGTCCACGCCGACGCCGATTGCACCCTGGTGTAGGTTGGCCTTGCCGCCGGACTGGCGGGTCGGCAGGCGCAGCATGGCCATCACCGGATAGCCCATCAGTACGATGATGCGGATGTCCGGCACGCCCTCATAACTGATGCTCTTGAAGATCGGGTCGGGGGTCACGCGGTACTCGATCAATGCACGATCCCGGTGGCCACCCAGCGAATAGAGGCCGGTGAGGATGTTGGAGATCTGATGCTCGATCTCGTCGTGGGTGATGATCTTGCCGGAGACCGTGCGATAGCGGCCCTCGAAACGGTCCGCGATCACCAGGATGCCATCGCCGCCAGCGCCCTGGGCCGGCTTGACGACGAAGTCCTCGTGATCCTTGACGATGTCCCTGAGTTTCTCGATGTCCTTTTCGGTTTCGATAACCCCGTACATCTCCGGCACGTCGATGCCGGCTGCGATAGCGCGTTCCTTGGTGATGATCTTGTCATCGACGATCGGATACAGATTGCGCTTGTTGTATTTGAGCACGTAGTCCGCATTGCGGCGGTTGATGCCCATGATCCCTTTGGCTTCCAGCGCCTTCCACGTTTTGATCAGACCGAACATGGGCTCAATCCTTCAGAAAGGCTTTGAAACGGAACAGCTCGGTCAGGCGGTAGCCGCGGTAGCGACCCATCGCCAGCATGAAGCCCACCATAATCAGCAACACCGCCGGGAAGGTGAAGATGAAGTAAGTCAGCTCAGGGACGTTCATCAGCATGAACGACAGGCTGGCTGCGATCAGAGTGCCAATGGCCACCTTGAAGGCATGGCCGCCACCACGTTCTTCCCAGGTGATCGACAGACGTTCGATGGTCATGGTCAGGATCACCATCGGGAACAGCGAAACCGAGAGGCCGCGCTCCAGGCCGAGCTTGTGGCTGAACAGGCTGATCACCGCGATGAGCACCACCACGAAGGTCAGCACCACTGATAGGCGCGGCAGCATCTGCAGTTTGAGGTGCTCCAGATAAGAGCGTAGCGACAGGCCCAGCGCCGTAATCACGGTAAAGAGAATGATGCCGAAGCCAATCTGGGTTTCACGGAAGGCCAGGGCGATCAGTACCGGGGTAAAGGTGCCGAGGGTCTGCAGACCGCCGAGGTTGCGCAGGATCAGGATCACCAGCACGCCGATGGGGATCATGATCATGATCTGGTAGGTCTGCTGGGTCTGCAGCGGCAAACCATAGAGCGAGTATTCGAGGAAGTCCGCGTCGGTGTTCTCGTCAGTCAGCTTGGCCAGGCGGATGGCGTTCATCTCGCTGCTGTTGAGGGTAAAGGTCACTTGCGGGTTGCGTCCGCCTTCAAGGCTGACCAGCGGTTCGTCGCCTGTCCACCAGACCAGCCGGTCGTTTGGCAGGCCCTGTTCCCCGGTTTCTGGGTTGAAGTACAGCCAGCGGTCGCCATTGAAGCTGCGCAGCCAGAGCTCCGGTGTTTGCGCCACGTCGGATAGCAGGCGCACGGTATGCACGCGCTCCATGGGGACATGGGCAATGGACAGCAGCAAGTCGACCACGCGCGCCTTATTAGCCGTGGCCGAATCACCGCCGAGCAACAGCTTTACGTTGTCATCATTGGCATTGTTGACGCGCTTGATCGCTTCACTGATGAAGGTTTCGACGTCTGCCGAGTGCTGGCGAATCGGAGAGAGCAGAGCTTCAGCGGCAATCTTCTCGGCGCCTTCGACCGGAATGCTGTCACGGAAGATCGGCCCGGTGGCTTTGGTCTGCTCGCCGCTATAGCGCTTGGTCAGCACCAAGCGATAGTAGAGAGTCTGCTTGCCCGTTACGCGGCGCGCCGACCATGTGACACGACGGTTGCCATCGGCGCGGTTGATGCTGACGCCGTAGTTGTTGGAAATGAAGCTTTCGTTGAGGCTGACGAATTCCTGATTCAGCGGCGGCACGAACATCTGCAGTTTGACCGGCTCGCGCGGGTTGGCCTGGAATTCGACCTTGGCATCGATATTCCACAGGTCATCAGTCTCGTCTTCGGTCATAGGGATGCCGAGGATGAAAATCTGGTAGGCAGTTATTGCAATGCCCAGCGTAACAAGCAGGAATATCAGAACTTTAAGATGCAGAGTTAGCGCGCGCATGGGGTTACTCGTCAGCGTCGGATTCGGTGATGCAGCCGGGCTTGCCGGCGACATAGGTAAGGCTTGGATCGACCAGTGCACCGAAGCGGCTCAGCGCATCGGAACCAATCAGAAGTGGGTATTGGAAAGCGGTACGGTCCGTGAGGTTCACTTCGATGGTGCGCTTTGCCTTGCCCATACACACGTCAAGCTCTATGACAGGGCGTGCGGTGTAGGTCTTGTCTTCTTCCGGATCGAAGTCTCCGGCACGCCGCTTGATCTTGCTGATACGGGCCAGTGGGCGTTCGATGGGGTGGCTGTGTGCGCTGTCGATGGCCAGGTAGAAGCGTACCCAGGATTCACCGTCCCGCTTGAAGCGAGTGATGTCGCTGGCGCTGAGCGAGGCCGTCTGGGCCCCGGTATCGAGCTTGGCGGGCACCTTCAGATCGAAGTCCAGCAGTGCCACATGCTCGTTGAGGCCATATATGGTCTTGTCGGAGGCCAAGCCAATCGCGGGCAAGAAACATGCGCAGAACAGCAGGGAGTAGGCTTTAACTCTCATGGGACCTGTTGTCTTCGAGGATTGGGAACGGAACGGCCGGAACCGGCCCATGCTTTGTCTTTCTATTGCAGCAGGCGGGCGCCGACACTGCGGAGGCCGGCATTCTAGCACGCAGATTTCAGGGTCGCGACAAGCGGGGCGGACGGACTTGACAACGTCTGTCCCGTTAACGTCGGGCTCTCCGACTTTAGTCATATTGTCGACAATATCGGGCGCACTGATTTGACTGCCCGCAGATCTCGGCGTAATTTGCGCTCATTGAAACGGCCAAGTGTTGACAATTATGCTCGATACACTGGAAATTCCTGCAGCAATACAGCACGCGGACAGCGGTACGTTATCCGAGCACGTGTTTCGCTTGATCCAGGCGGCCATCGTCCGCGGCGAGATTGCGCCGGGCAGCAAGATTTCCGAGCCGGAATTGGCACGCACTTACGGCATCAGCCGCGGGCCGCTGCGCGAGGCCATTCACCGCCTCGAAGGGCAGAAGCTGTTGGTGCGCATTCCCCATGTGGGAGCCCGTGTGGTTTCCCTTAGCCATGCCGAACTGATCGAGCTTTATGAGATCCGCGAGTCATTGGAAGGCATGGCCTGCCGACTGGCTGCTGAGCGCATGAGTGATACCGAGATCGATGAGCTGCGCCGGGTGCTGGGTACTCACGAGCGCGACGAAGCCTTCCAGGCGGGCGTCGGCTATTACCAGCAGGAAGGCGATTTCGACTTCCATTACCGGATTATCAAAGGCAGTGGCAACCGCACCCTGGCCAAGTTGCTGTGCGACGAGCTCTACCAGCTGGTGCGCATGTATCGCATCCAGTTCTCCACCACGCCGAACCGGCCACACCAGGCCTTCGCTGAGCATCACCGTATTCTTGACGCTATCGCTGAACGCGATGGTGAACTGGCGGAGCTGCTGATGCGCCGCCATATCGCAGCGTCCAAACGCAATGTGGAGCGCCACTTCAAGGGCGTTCTCGAACACACACCATCTAAAAGGGGTAATGCATGACTCTTCCTTCTGCCGGTCAGCGTTTCCGTGACGCTGTAGCCAGTGAACATCCGCTACAGGTCGTCGGCGCAATCAACGCCAACCATGCGCTGCTGGCCAAGCGTGCCGGCTTCAAGGCCATTTACCTGTCCGGCGGCGGTGTTGCGGCCGGCTCGCTAGGTCTGCCTGACCTGGGCATTACCAGCCTGGACGACGTGCTGACCGATGTGCGCCGCATCACCGATGTCTGCGACCTGCCACTGCTGGTGGATGTGGACACTGGCTTTGGCAGCTCGGCATTTAACGTGGCACGTACCGTCAAGTCGATGATCAAGTTCGGCGCGGCGGCGGTTCACATTGAGGACCAGGTAGGCGCCAAGCGCTGCGGCCATCGCCCGAACAAGGAAATCGTCTCCCAGCAGGAGATGGTCGACCGCATCAAGGCTGCCGTCGATGCGCGTACTGATGACAGCTTCGTGATCATGGCGCGTACCGATGCACTGGCTGTCGAAGGGCTGAACGCTGCGTTGGATCGTGCCGCTGCCTGTGTCGAGGCCGGCGCCGATATGGTCTTCCCGGAAGCCATCACCGAACTTGCCATGTACAAAACCTTTGCCGACCGGGTGAAGGCGCCGATCCTGGCCAACATCACAGAATTCGGTGCTACACCTTTGTACACCACCGAAGAGCTGGCTGCGGTCGATGTGTCGCTGGTGCTCTATCCGCTGTCGGCGTTCCGCGCGATGAACAAGGCGGCCGAAAATGTCTACAGCGCACTGCGTCGCGACGGCACTCAGAAGAACGTGGTCGACACCATGCAGACCCGTATGGAGCTTTACGACCGCATCAACTACCACGCGTTCGAGCAGAGCCTCGATGCGTTGTTCGCGCAGAAGAAAAACTGATCAAGCCGGCTCCGACGTAGGAGCCTTCCACCGATGTGATTAAGCAACATCCAGAATAAATCCAATAAGGAGATAACTAATGGCTGAAGCAAAGGTATTGAGCGGAGCAGGGCTGCGCGGACAGGTCGCCGGACAGACTGCGCTGTGCACCGTAGGCAAGGAAGGCGCGGGTCTGACTTATCGCGGCTATGACGTACGTGATCTGGCTGAGCATTGCTGCTTTGAAGAGGTGGCCTATCTGCTGTTCCACGGCGAACTGCCGAATGCACAGCAGCTCACGGCCTATCAGGCGCGTCTGCACCAATGGCGTGACCTGCCTGACGTGCTGAAGGAAGTGCTGGAGCGCGCGCCATCCAATGCGCACCCGATGGATGTCATCCGTACCGCCTGCTCAGTGATGGGGATGCTCGAGCCTGAGCAGGACTTCTCGCAGCAGCAGGACAAGGCTGACCGTCTGGTAGCGATGGGGCCTTCGGTAATGGCCTACTGGTATCGCTTCAGCCACGGCGGCGTGCGTATCAACTGCAACAGCGACGAGGAAACCCTCGGTGGGCACTTCCTGGCCCTGCTGCACGGACGCAAGCCGAGCGAGCTTGAAGTCAAGGTCATGAACGTTTCGTTGATTCTCTATGCAGAACACGAGTTCAACGCATCGACCTTCACCGCACGGGTATGTGCCTCGACCCTGTCCGACATTTATTCTTGCGTGACTGGTGCCGTCGGCTCGCTACGTGGCCCGCTGCACGGTGGTGCCAACGAGGCGGCTATGGAGCTGATCCAGAGCTTTAAGACACCCGAAGAGGCCCGCGAAGGCCTGCTGGGTATGCTTGAACGCAAGGAAAAGATCATGGGCTTCGGTCACGCGATCTACAAGGAAAGCGACCCGCGCAACGAAGTGATCAAGCAGTGGGCGAAAACGCTTGCGGATACGGTGGGCGACACCACGCTCTACCCGATATCCGTGGCGATCGACGAGACCATGTGGGAGCAAAAGAAGCTGTTCCCCAACGCCGATTTCTACCACGCCTCGGCGTACCACTTCATGGGCATTCCGACCCCGCTGTTCACGCCGATTTTCGTCTGCTCGCGGATGGTCGGCTGGTGCAGCCACGTGTTCGAGCAGCGCGCCAATAACCGCATTATCCGTCCAAGCGCCGAGTACACCGGCCCGGAGCAGCGCAAGGTGGTCCCGATCGCCCAGCGCTGATTCGTCAGGAGCGGGCCGGGGTAACCGGTCCGCTCATCCCGCTTTACGAAACATCATCATCGAGTCCATGGCATGAACACCCAATACCGTAAATCCCTGCCGGGCACCCAGCTGGACTATTTCGATACCCGTGCGGCGGTCGAAGCCATCCAGCCCGGCGCCTACGAAAAACTGCCCTACACCTCTCGCGTACTAGCCGAACAGCTGGTGCGTCGTTGCGATCCGGCCATGTTGACCGACTCGCTAAAGCAGCTCATCGAACGCCGGCAGGACCTGGATTTCCCCTGGTATCCGGCCCGTGTGGTGTGCCATGACATTCTCGGCCAGACCGCGCTGGTGGACCTGGCAGGTCTGCGCGATGCCATCGCCGAGCAGGGTGGCGACCCATCCAAGGTCAATCCAGTTGTGCCGACGCAGCTGATTGTCGACCACTCGCTTGCCGTGGAGCATGCCGGCTTCGACCCGGACGCGTTCGAGAAGAACCGCGCTGTGGAAGAACGTCGCAACGAAGACCGCTTCCACTTCATCGAGTGGACCAAGACTGCATTCAAAAATGTTGACGTGATCCCTGCCGGTAACGGGATCATGCACCAGATCAACCTGGAAAAAATGAGCCCGGTGATCCAGGCGCGCGGTGGCGTGGCCTTCCCCGATACCTGCGTCGGCACTGACTCGCACACTCCACACGTAGATGCACTGGGTGTGATCGCCATCGGTGTAGGCGGCCTGGAAGCAGAGACCGTCATGCTCGGCCGCCCGTCCATGATGCGTCTGCCGGATATCGTCGGCGTCAAGCTGACCGGCAAGCGTCAGCCCGGCATTACCGCTACTGATATCGTCCTGGCTCTGACCGAGTTTCTGCGTCAGGAACGAGTAGTCGGTGCCTGGGTCGAGTTCTTTGGCGAAGGTGCTGACAGCCTGTCCATCGGCGACCGCGCCACCATTTCCAACATGTGTCCCGAGTACGGTGCGACGGCGGCGATGTTTTACATCGATCAGCAAACCATCGAGTACCTCAAGCTGACCGGTCGCGAGCCGGAGCAGGTCGCGCTGGTCGAGAATTACGCCCGCACCACTGGCCTGTGGGCCGATGCCCTGAAAACCGCAGAGTACGAGCGCGTGCTGTCGTTCGATCTGTCCAGCGTCGTGCGCAACATGGCCGGCCCGAGCAATCCACACCGTCGCCTGCCGACCTCGGCACTGAACGAGCGTGGCATCGCCGATGAGGCCAAGCTGGCAGCCGGCAAGGTTGAGGAGAGCGAAGGCCTGATGCCAGATGGCGCAGTGATCATCGCCGCCATCACCAGCTGCACCAACACCTCCAACCCGCGCAACGTGGTCGCTGCCGGTCTGGTGGCGAAGAAGGCTAACGAATTGGGTCTGCTGCGCAAACCATGGGTCAAGACGTCCTTCGCCCCGGGATCCAAGGTCGCCAAGCTCTACCTGGAAGATTCCGGCCTGCTGCCGGAACTGGAAAAGCTCGGTTTCGGCATCGTTGGCTACGCCTGCACCACCTGCAACGGCATGTCCGGCGCGCTTGATCCGGCGATCCAGCAGGAAATCATCGACCGTGACCTGTACGCCACCGCCGTTCTGTCCGGGAACCGCAACTTCGACGGTCGTATTCACCCCTATGCCAAGCAGGCATTTCTTGCCTCACCGCCGCTGGTGGTCGCCTATGCCATCGCCGGCACCGTGCGCTTCGATATCGAGCAGGACGTGCTGGGCCATGACCTCCAAGGCAATCCTGTGACCCTGAAGGATCTGTGGCCGAGCGACGAGGAAATCGACACCATCGTCGCCGCCTCGGTTAAGCCCGAGCAGTTCCGCCAGATCTACATCCCCATGTTCGACCTCGGGACCGTGGAAGAGGCTGAAAGCCCGCTGTACGATTGGCGCCCGATGTCCACCTACATCCGTCGTCCGCCATACTGGGAAGGCGCACTGGCGGGGGAGCGTAGCCTCAAGGGAATGCGCCCGCTGGCAGTCCTGCCAGACAACATCACTACTGACCACTTGTCGCCGTCCAACGCCATCCTGCTGGACAGCGCTGCTGGTGAATATCTGCACAAAATGGGCTTGCCGGAAGAGGACTTCAACTCCTACGCCACCCACCGTGGCGATCACTTGACGGCGCAACGTGCAACCTTCGCCAACCCGCAGCTGGTCAACGAAATGGCCGTGGTCGATGGCCAGGTGAAGAAGGGTTCGCTGGCGCGTGTCGAGCCGGAAGGCACCGTCATGCGCATGTGGGAAGCCATTGAGACCTACATGAACCGCAAGCAGCCGCTGATCATCATCGCTGGCGCCGACTACGGTCAGGGCTCGTCCCGTGACTGGGCAGCCAAGGGTGTGCGACTGGCGGGTGTGGAGGCGATCGTTGCCGAAGGCTTCGAGCGTATCCACCGCACCAACCTTGTGGGCATGGGCGTGCTGCCGCTGGAGTTCAAGCCGGGCACCGATCGCAAGACCCTTGGCATCGACGGCACCGAGACCTTCGACGTGATCGGCGCACGCACACCGCGTGCTGAGTTGACGCTGGTCATCCGCCGCCAGAACGGCGAAACCGTCGAGGTGCCGGTGATCTGCCGCCTAGATACCGCCGACGAAGTCTCTGTCTACGATGCGGGCGGTGTGCTGCAGCGCTTCGCCAAAGATTTCCTCGGCCAGGCCTGAACACACCGTAGGGTGGATGTCGCTTCTTACATCCACCGCGCCACTGCTCGGTGGTCCGCCACCCGGTGGATCGATAAAGCGTGATCCACCCTACGCCTGCATTTCATTCCCGTTGCCGCCTTCTGGTGGCAACGCTTCATGAGGACCCGTGTTTATGGCTCATGCACCTCAGATCAAAATCCCCGCTACCTATCTACGTGGCGGCACCAGCAAGGGCGTATTTTTCCGTCTGCAGGACCTGCCCGAGCGCTGCCAGGTGCCAGGCGAAGCCCGTGACAAACTGTTCATGCGCGTGATTGGCGGCCCCGACCCCTATGCTGCCCATATCGACGGCATGGGCGGTGCTACCTCCAGCACCAGCAAGTGCGTGATCCTGTCGAAGAGCAGCCAACCCGGTCATGACGTGGACTACCTTTATGGTCAGGTCTCTATCGACAAGGCTTTCGTCGACTGGAGCGGCAACTGCGGCAACCTTTCCACCGGTGCAGGCGCCTTCGCCATTCACGCTGGACTGGTCGATCCCGCGCGGATTCCCCAGAACGGCACCTGCGTGGTGCGTATCTGGCAGGCCAATATCCAGAAAACCATCATCGCCCATGTACCGGTCAGCAATGGCCAGGTGCAGGAAACTGGCGACTTCGAACTGGACGGCGTGACCTTCCCGGCGGCAGAAATCGTGCTGGAATTCCTCGACCCGTCCGATGATGGCGAAGAGGGCGGTTCGATGTTTCCCACTGGCAACCTGGTTGACGATCTCGACGTTCCTGGCATCGGTACGCTCAAGGCGACCATGATCAGCGCCGGTATCCCCACCGTGTTCGTCAATGCCGCGGACATCGGCTACCAGGGCACCGAACTGCGCGAGGATATCAACGGCAATTCCGAGGCACTTGCGCGTCTAGAGGCCATTCGTATTGCCGGCGCGTTGCGCATGGGGCTGATTAAGACGGCCGAAGAGGCACTGACTCGGCAGCACACGCCGAAAGTTGCTTTCGTTTCTGGACCGAAGACCTACGCGGCCTCCAGCGGTAAGACCATCGCGGCTGGCGAAGTGGACCTACTGGTCCGCGCGCTGTCCATGGGCAAGTTGCACCACGCCATGATGGGCACCTGCGCGGTAGCCATCGGCACGGCGGCGGCAGTACCGGGCACGCTGGTCAATCTGGCGGCCGGTGGCAGTGAGCGTGAGGCGGTGCGCTTTGGGCATCCGTCCGGCACCTTGCGCGTCGGCGCCGAGGCGAAGCAGATTAACGGTCAGTGGACAGTGACTAAGGCCATCATGAGTCGCAGTGCGCGCATTCTGATGGAAGGCTGGGTGCGCGTGCCCGAGGATTCGTTCTGACGGCGAGTTGGGCAGTAATAACAAAAAAGTCCGCACCTGGCGGACTTTTTGTTGTCTAGCGAAGCGGCGTTATTTGAATCGCCGTTCGACGCCTTTTTCCACTAGGATTTTGGCCGAGATTTCCTCGACGGAGAAATGCGTCGAGTTGATGTAGTTGATGTTCTCGCGACGGAACAGGCTTTCGACCTCGCGCACCTCAAATTCGCACTGGGCGAAGCTGGCGTAGCGGCTGTTGGGCTTGCGCTCGTTGCGGATGGCAGCCAGCCGCTCGGGGTCGATAGTCAGGCCGAACAGCTTGTCTTTGTAGGTCTTGAGAGAGCTGGGTAGCTGCAGGCGCTCCATATCGTCTTCGGTCAGCGGGTAGTTAGCCGCGCGAATGCCATACTGCATCGCCATGTAGAGACAGGTGGGCGTTTTGCCGCAGCGTGATACGCCGACAAGGATCAGATCGGCCTTGTCGTAATGGCGGGTGCGGGCACCGTCGTCGTTGTCGAGAGCGAAGTTCACGGCCTCGATGCGTTCCATGTAGTTGCTGCTGTGGCCGATAGAGTGGGATTTGCCCACGGAATACGAAGAGCGGGAGTTCAGCTCATGTTCCAGTGGCGAAAGAAACGAGGAAAAGATATCGATCATGAAGCCGTTGGATTCGGCGAGAATGTCGCGAATACCCTGGTTGACCAAGGTATCGAATATGATCGGGCGGACACCATCGCTTTCCGCCGCTTTATTGATTTGCTGTACCATTGCTCGCGCTTTTTCGGTCGTATCAATGTACGGCCGGGTCAGCTTGGTGAAGTTGATGGTTTCGAACTGTGCCAATAGGCTCTGGCCGAGTGTTTCGGCCGTGATCCCGGTACCGTCTGAGATGAAAAAAGCAGTTCGTTTCATTGCCCTGGAGCCTTAAGTCGAGAACGCTTCTCAGCTATAGTAAGGCCCTTTGAAGAGCCTCGATTGGGCTGGCATTGTCACTTATTTTGCAGAGCCGGGCCACCGTGCCACATGGCGCGAACCGAGTTTCCAATACAACGTGGAGTGATCACCTTGGTAGAGTACGTAGTTTCCCTCGATAAGCTCGGCAACCATGATGTTGAGCGTGTAGGGGGCAAGAACGCCTCCCTGGGCGAGATGATTAGCAACCTCGCAGGTGCGGGCGTTTCAGTACCTGGTGGTTTCGCCACTACTGCGCAGGCTTATCGCGACTTCATGGAGCTCAGCGGCCTTAACGAGCAGATCCATGCAATGCTCGACGCGCTGGATGTGGATGACGTCAACGCCCTGGCCAAGGCCGGTGCGCAGATCCGAGGCTGGATCATGGCCGCCGAGTTCCCGGCGCAATTGGACGCCGATATCCGTACAGCTTTTGCCGAGATGTCCGCCGGTAACGACAACCTGGCGGTAGCAGTACGCTCTTCGGCAACTGCTGAAGATCTGCCGGACGCTTCCTTCGCCGGTCAGCAGGAGACCTTCCTTAATATTCGTGGCGTGGACAACGTGATCCGCGCAGCCAAGGAGGTTTTCGCCTCCCTGTTCAACGACCGCGCCATCGCCTACCGCGTGCACCAGGGTTTCGATCACAAGCTGGTCGCTCTGTCCGCGGGCGTACAGCGCATGGTTCGTTCGGAAACCGGCACAGCCGGTGTAATGTTTACCCTGGACACCGAGTCCGGCTTCCGTGACGTGGTGTTCATTACCGGCGCCTACGGCCTGGGCGAAACGGTCGTGCAAGGCGCGGTCAACCCCGACGAGTTCTACGTCCACAAGCACACCCTTGAAGCCGGTCGTCCAGCGATCCTGCGCCGCAACCTGGGCAGCAAGGCAATCAAGATGATTTACGGCGAAGAAGCCAGCGCTGGCAAGTCGGTCAAGACGGTCGATGTTGACCAGGCCGAGCGCATGCGCTTCTGCCTCTCCGACGAGGAGGTCAGCAATCTGGCTCGCCAGGCGATGATCATCGAGAAGCACTACGGCCGCCCGATGGACATCGAGTGGGCCAAGGATGGTGACGACGGTCAGCTGTACATCGTTCAGGCGCGTCCGGAAACGGTCAAAAGCCGCAGCAGCGCCAATGTCATGGAGCGCTACCTGCTGAAGGAAAAAGGCACCGTTCTGGTCGAAGGTCGTGCCATTGGTCAGCGCATCGGTTCCGGCCCGGTGAAGATCATTCGTGATGTCTCGGAGATGGACAAGGTCCAGCCGGGCGATGTACTGGTATCGGATATGACCGATCCGGACTGGGAGCCGGTGATGAAGCGCGCCAGCGCCATCGTCACCAACCGCGGCGGGCGTACCTGCCACGCGGCAATCATCGCTCGCGAGCTGGGTATCCCAGCGGTTGTCGGTTGTGGCAACGCTACCGATCTGCTGAAAGACGGCCAGCGGGTCACCGTAACCTGTGCCGAAGGCGATACCGGCCTGATCTTCGAAGGTGAGCTGGGCTTCGACATCCGCCAGAACTCCATCGACGCCATGCCTGACCTGCCGTTCAAGATCATGATGAACGTTGGCAACCCGGACCGCGCATTCGATTTCGCTCAGCTGCCTAACGAAGGCGTTGGCCTGGCTCGCCTGGAATTCATCATCAACCGTATGATCGGCGTGCACCCCAAGGCATTGTTGAATTTCGACGGCCTGCCGCCTGATGTGAAAAACAGCGTCGAGAAGCGCATCGCCGGCTACGGTGATCCGGTAGATTTCTATGTCGAGAAGCTGGTCGAGGGCGTCAGTACCCTGGCCGCCGCTTTCTGGCCGAAGAAGGTCATCGTGCGTTTGTCGGATTTCAAGTCCAACGAATATGCCAACCTGATCGGTGGCAAGCTCTACGAGCCGGAAGAAGAAAACCCGATGCTCGGCTTCCGTGGTGCTTCGCGTTATATCAGCGAATCTTTCCGCGACTGCTTCGAGCTGGAATGCCGTGCCATGCGCAAGGTGCGCGATGAGATGGGTCTGACCAACGTCGAGCTGATGGTGCCTTTCGTGCGTACCCTCGGCGAAGCTTCCCAGGTCATCGATATCCTCGCGCAGTTTGGCCTAAAACGTGGCGAGAACGGTCTGCGCATCATCATGATGTGTGAGTTGCCCTCCAATGCGCTGCTGGCGGACGAGTTCCTGGAGTTCTTCGATGGTTTCTCCATCGGCTCCAATGACATGACGCAGTTGGCGTTGGGCCTGGACCGTGACTCGGGGATCATCGCGCACCTGTTCGACGAGCGTAATCCTGCTGTCAAGAAGCTACTGGCCAGCGCTATCGAGGCGTGCAACAAGGCTGGTAAGTACATTGGGATCTGCGGCCAGGGACCATCCGATCATCCGGATCTGGCCAAGTGGCTGATGGAGCAGGGCATTGAAAGCGTTTCGCTAAACCCGGACTCGGTACTTGATACCTGGTTCTTCCTGGCGGACGCTGAGATCAACTGATCGCAGGCAGGCAAAAAGAGGACGATTTCGCCCTTTTTTTGCAACAGTTAAACAGGAGAATTCTCATGCAATACGTCACGCCAGATCTGTGCGATGCCTATCCTGAGTTAGTACAGGTGGTGGAGCCTATCTTCAGCAATTTCGGTGGCCGCGATTCCTTTGGTGGTCAGATCGTCACGGTCAAGTGCTTCGAGGATAACTCGGTAGTCAAGGAGCAAGTCGAGCTCGACGGCACCGGCAAGGTGATGGTCGTCGACGGTGGCGGCTCGTTGCGCTGCGCTCTGCTGGGCGACATGCTCGCCGATAAAGCTGCACGCAATGGCTGGCAGGGGCTAGTCGTTTATGGATGCATTCGTGACGTGGATATCGTCGCGCAGACCGATCTTGGCGTTCAGGCACTCGCTAGCCATCCGCTCAAGAGCAACAAGCGTGGTGTCGGAGAGCTGAACATCCCGGTCACCTTCTGCGGGGTAACTTTCCGTCCAGGCGAATACCTGTACGCAGACAACAACGGAATCGTGGTTTCGCCAGAAGCTCTGAAAATGCCTGGCTGAGTTGCATGTTTGCTTACATAAGCCCGGTTACGCCGGGCTTTTTGCGGTCTGAGCGGGGGAAATCATGCCGACTGATGAGGAAACGGGCCTGTTGCACGCCCTGGTGCTGGATGGGCGCGGCGGCGCCCGACAGCTCGCGTATGCGGACATAGCTTCGCTTACCCTGGCTGAAGGCGAAAGCCTGTGGCTGCACTGGGATCGCAGCCAGCCCCAGGCTCAAAGCTGGTTGCGTGAGCAGAGTGGCTTGAACAGTTTTGCCTGTGACGTGCTACTTGAGGAAAACACGCGGCCGCGGCTGCTGCCGTTGCCGGCTGATGAGCTTTTACTGTTTCTGCGTGGGATAAACCTCAATCCGGATGCCGCCCCCGAAGACATGGTCTCACTGCGGGTATTTGCCGATGCGCGCAGGGTGATCTCGCTACGTTTGCGTCCACTGCGCTCCACTGAAGTGTTAATCCGGCAACTGGCCGCAGGCCACGGCCCGAAAACCGCCTCTGAGGTCTTGATCAGTCTTGCCGAGGCTATGACCGAGCACGTAGAGGATCTAATCACGTTGCTCGCCGAGAAGGTGGATGACGAAGAGGACCGTCTCGAAACCGATCCGCGCTATACGCCACAGCAGGACAACTTGCTTACGTTACGCCGGCGGGCAGCAAGCCTGCGTCGCTTCCTGTTGCCGCAGAGTGAGATTTACGCACAGCTCGCGCGTAAGCGGCTCCCCTGGTTCGTCGATGACGATACCGACTACTGGAATGAGCTGAGCAACCGTCTGATTCGCTACCTCGAAGAGCTAGAGCTGGTCCGAGAGCGGGTCAACCTGGTGTTGGAAGCGGAAGAGCGGCGCATGCGCGAGAGGATGAACCGGACCATGTATCTGCTGGGCATCATCACCGGCTTCTTTCTGCCGATGAGTTTTCTCACCGGCCTGCTGGGCATTAATGTCGGAGGCATACCTGGCTCGGAAAACCCCTACGGTTTTGCGCTGGCATGCACGCTAATCGCTGCCGTAGCGCTTTTCCAGTGGTGGATATTCCGCCGCCTGAAGTGGGTGTGAATGTGACTTTTTTATGCCGGTGCCGTCTAGGGTCTGAAGCATTTTTTCGACTGTCGATGAAATGACACTTCCCGAGTCGGAGTTTAACGAGGTGAGCATGGGCGATCCGTTTGAAGAATCCCTGCGCGATATGCTCAAGACACAGTCCGGGCATGACGATGATGCCTGTCTGGACCGAGTACTGAAAACGGCTAACCGCCAAGTGGGTGCGGGTGATCTGTTTGGCCTGATGGGGCATTGGTTACCAACGCTGATGGTCGTGCTCAGCAGTGGTGCAGCTCGTTCTACGGCCACCCCCGCGAGCAACACCGACCATTCAACTTCTTCATTCGACAAGGCTGATTGATCATGGAGTGGAGCCAGAGTCTGTTGGCGGCAATGAGTGCGCTCTGGGCGCCCATTGCAGCCTTTATTCCCCGTCTGTTTGGCGCGCTGCTGGTTGTCGCAATCGGCTTTGTTGTCGCCAAAGTGCTTGACGCTCTGTTGTCCAAAGGGCTGGCGAAGATTGGCCTTGATCGGTTGGTCACAGGTACGGGTACAACCAAGCTGCTTGGACGTGCCGGTATTCGTGCCCCGATCTCTACCTTGATCGGAAAAGTCGTCTACTGGTTCGTTCTGCTGATCTTTCTCGTGTCGGCGGCCGAGTCGCTGGGGCTGGCGCGTGTGTCGGCCACCCTCGATATGCTGGCGCTGTATGTACCAAAGGTGTTCGGTGCTGGGCTGATTCTGCTTGCTGGTGTGCTGCTGGCTCAGCTTGTTAGCGGACTGGTACGCGGCGCAGCGGAAGGTGTCGGACTTGAATATGCCGGTGGCCTGGGACGAATCGCCCAGGGACTGGTGATCATCATCAGCATTTCGGTCGCTATCGGTCAGCTTGAGGTGAAAACCGAGCTGCTTAACTATGTCATCGCCATTGCCCTGATTTCTGTTGGCCTTGCTGTTGCGCTGGCGTTGGGCATGGGTAGCCGTGAACTGGTCAGCCAGATTCTTGCGGGTATCTACGTGCGGGAGCTGTACGGAGTAGGCCAGCGCGTGCGTATAGAAGGATTGGATCTGGAAGGCGAGATCGAAGAAATTGGTACCGCCAAGACCCATCTGCTAACGGATGATGGCGAGCGGGTATCGATTGCCAACAGAGTGTTGCTGGAACAGCGTGTGGACAGCCGCCCGGGCCGATAATCTGTTAAAGTACGCTGCTAATTCTGTTGGTCTTCAATGAATGCTGGCCATGACTTTGACTGCCGGTTCGAAGCGTCTTGACTACAGCCCTCCCGCCTACAATGAGCTATGACCCACGCGAGCTTTCCGACGAAGAGTTGGTGCAGCGTGCCCATGCAGAGTTGTTTCATATAACCCGTGCATATGAAGAGTTGATGCGGCGATATCAGCGCACTCTTTTCAATGTGTGTGCTCGTTATCTTGGAAACGAACGAGACGCTGATGACGTATGTCAAGAGGTAATGCTGAAGGTCTTGTATGGCCTGAAGAACTTCGAAGGAAAGTCAAAGTTCAAAACATGGCTGTATAGCATCACTTATAATGAATGTATCACGCAGTACCGCAAAGAGCGCCGCAAGAGGCGTCTGCTTGATGCGCTAAGTCTGGATCCGATCGAAGAGGCCACTGAGGAAAGCGCACCGGTAGTTACGGAAAAGACCGGGCTAGAGCAGTGGCTGATACATGTGAATCAGATCGACCGTGAAATATTAGTTTTGCGCTTTGTTGCAGAGCTGGAGTTCCAGGAAATTGCAGACATCATGCACATGGGGCTAAGCGCAACGAAGATGCGTTACAAACGAGCGCTTGATAAACTACGGGAAAAATTTTCCGGATTGACTGAAACTTAACGGCTTGAAGTTGTCTCATTGACAGCGAACAGCCTGGGTTTTCAGTTAGCCGGGGTTCCTTAGATTGTTCTGATACTAACCACCAGATGGGGATTTACGGATGAAGCTTAAAAACACCTTGGGCGTTGCGATTGGCTCCCTGATTGCCGCCACTTCTTTCAGCGCGCTGGCTCAGGGCCAAGGCGCCGTTGAGGTGGAAGCATTCGGCAAGCACTATTTCACCGACAGCTCGCGTGACGTGCAGCGTGATGGTGAGCTCTATGGCGCTGGCATCAGCTACTTCCTGACTGAAGACGTGTCGCTTGGCCTGTCCTATGGTGAATACCATGACCTGACTTCTCAGGATCCGCTGGGCGCCGATGGTCACAAGAACATCAAGGGCAGCCTGACTTCGCTTGATGCTACCTACCACTTCGGTCAGCCGGGTGTGGGCCTGCGTCCCTACGTTTCCGCAGGCGCTGCTCATCAGAGCATCGGACAGGCTGCTCGTGGTGGTCGTGATAGCAGCACCTTCGCGAACGTTGGTACCGGCGTGAAGTATTACTTCACCGAGAACTTCTTCGCCAAGGCCAGCGTTGATGGCATGTACAACATCGATGCAGACGAAGCCGAGTGGATGGCTGGTCTGGGTGTAGGTCTGAACTTCGGCGGCACCACTCGCCAGGTTGCTCAGGTCGAGCCGACTCCAGAGCCGGCACCGGCTCCTATCGTTGATACCGAGCCAGAGCCGGAGCCGGAACTGGTCCGTGTTGAGCTGGACGTGAAGTTCGACTTCGACCGGGCTCAGGTTCGCGAAGAAAGCTACAGCGACATCAAGAACCTGGCTGACTTCATGCAGCAGTACCCGCAGACCAGCACCGTTGTCGAGGGTCATACTGACTCCGTAGGTACCGACCAGTACAACCAGCGTCTGTCCGAGCGTCGTGCTCAGGCTGTTCGCGAAGTTCTGGTCAACCAGTACGGCGTAGAAAGCCAGCGCGTTGATTCGGTCGGCTACGGCGAGTCCCGTCCGGTTGCTGATAACAACACCGAGGAAGGTCGTCAGATCAACCGTCGCGTTGAAGCTGAAGTAGAAACTCAGGTTCGCTGATACCTGGCTTAGCTGCTTAAAAACCCGGTCTTGCATAACTGCAGACCGGGTTTTTTATTGCCTGCCAAACGGTGATGGCCGGGTTGGTCGCTGCCCTGTCACTCAAGCAAAAAAAAGCCCGCATCTTTCGATACGGGCTTTCCAACGCTGTCAGAGCTACCGGTTCAGGCAGCTCTTTTTTCCGACGCTAAGCCTCAGACCTCAACCACTTGGATCTTGGCCTTTTCCGCAGAGTCACGGAATTCGGCGATCTGGTCGAAGCTCAGGTAGCGATAGACATCGCTAGCCATGGTGTCGATCTCTTTCGCGTACTCCATGTATTCCTCGACGGTCGGCAGCTTGCCGGTAATCGAGGCGACTGCCGCCAGTTCGGCGGAGGCCAGGTACACGTTAGTCGCGTCACCCAGGCGGTTCGGGAAGTTACGGGTCGAGGTGGACACTACGGTCGAACCGGTCTGGACGCGAGCCTGGTTACCCATGCACAGCGAGCAGCCTGGCATTTCCATGCGTGCACCGGCCTTGCCGTAGATACCGTAGTAGCCTTCTTCGGTCAGCTGGTGAGCGTCCATCTTGGTCGGCGGGGCCAGCCATAGACGAGTTGGAATACCGCCCTTGACCTTGTCCAGCAGCTTACCGGCCGCGCGGAAGTGGCCGATGTTGGTCATGCACGAGCCGATAAATACTTCATCGATCTTCTCGCCAGCAACGGTGGAGAGCAGGCGCGCATCATCCGGGTCGTTCGGTGCGCAGAGGACCGGCTCTTTCACGTCGGCCAGATCGATTTCGATCACGGCGGCGTACTCGGCGTCCTCGTCGGCGGCCAGCAGACTTGGCTTAGCCAGCCACGCTTCCATCGCCTGAGCGCGACGCTCCAGGGTGCGTGCATCGCCGTAGCCTTCGCTGATCATCCAGCGCATCAGGGTGATGTTGGAGGTCAGGTACTCGGCAATCGCCTCTTCCGGCAGCTTGATAGTGCAGCCTGCAGCCGAGCGCTCGGCAGAGGCATCGGACAGCTCGAAGGCTTGTTCAACGGTCAGGTTGTTCAGGCCTTCGATTTCCAGGATGCGACCGGAGAAGATGTTTTTCTTGCCCTTCTTCTCGACCGTCAGCATGCCGTTCTGAATGGCGTAGTAGGGGATGGCATGGACCAGGTCACGCAGCGTGATGCCTGGCTGCATTTCGCCTTTGAAGCGCACCAGTACGGATTCCGGCATGTCCAGCGGCATGACGCCGGTAGCGGCAGCGAAGGCTACCAGGCCGGAACCAGCCGGGAAGGAGATGCCCATCGGGAAGCGGGTGTGGGAGTCGCCGCCAGTGCCGACAGTATCGGGCAGCAGCATGCGGTTCAACCAGCTGTGGATGATGCCGTCACCCGGACGCAGGGATACGCCGCCGCGGTTCTGGATGAAGTCCGGCAGGGTGTGGTGGGTGTTGACGTCGATCGGCTTAGGGTAGGCGGCGGTGTGGCAGAAGGACTGCATCACCAGGTCAGCGGAGAAACCCAGGCACGCGAGGTCTTTCAGCTCGTCGCGGGTCATTGGGCCCGTGGTGTCCTGGGAGCCGACGGTGGTCATCTTCGGTTCGCAGTAGGTGCCAGGACGTACGCCCTTGCCTTCCGGCAGACCGCAGGCGCGACCGACCATCTTTTGCGCCAGGGTGAAACCCTTGCCGCTGTCAGCTGGGGCGACCGGCAGCTTGAACAAGTTGGCCGGGCCGAGGCCCAGTTCGGCCCGTGCCTTGTCGGTCAGACCGCGACCGATGATCAGCGGGATACGACCGCCAGCACGGACTTCGTCCAGCAGCACGTCGGTTTTTAGTTCGAAGGTGGTAACCAGCTCGTCGCTGCCGTGGCGGCGTACTTCACCCTTATATGGGTACACGTCGATGACGTCGCCCATGGCCAGGTTGGAACAGTCGAATTCGATCGGCAGAGCGCCGGCGTCTTCCATGGTGTTGTAGAAGATCGGGGCGATCTTGGTGCCGAAGCAGAAGCCGCCAGCACGCTTGTTTGGTACGTTCGGGATGTCGTCACCGAAGAACCACAGCACCGAGTTGGTGGCGGACTTACGAGAAGAACCAGTACCGACCACGTCACCGACGTATGCAACCGGGAAGCCCTTGGCCTTCAATTCTTCCATCTGCTTGATGGGGCCGACCGAACCGGGAGCGTCGGGGTTGATGCCGTCACGAGCCATTTTCAGCATGGCCAGGGCGTGCAGCGGGATGTCCGGGCGCGACCAGGCATCCGGAGCCGGGGACAGGTCGTCGGTGTTGGTTTCGCCGGTGACCTTGAAGACCGAAAGAGTGATCTTTTCAGCTAGCGCCGGGCGCTTCTGGAACCACTCGCCGTCGGCCCAGGACTGCAGCACAGCCTTGGCGTTGGCATTGCCAGCCTTGGCTTTCTCAGCGACATCGTGGAAGGCGTCGAACATCAGCAGGGTGTGCTTGAGTTGCTCGGCGGCTACGGGGGACAACTCGGCATCGTCCAGCAGCTCGACCATGGTGGCGATGTTGTAGCCGCCCTGCATGGTGCCCAGCAGTTCAACGGCGCGTTGCTTGTTGATCAACGGGGAGGTGGCTTCGCCCTTGGCGATGGCGGACAGGAAGCCAGCCTTAACATAGGCAGCTTCGTCAACGCCTGCGGGGACGCGGTTGGTGATCAGGTCAACCAGAAAGACTTCTTCGCCGGCTGGCGGGTTCTTCAGCAGCTCGATCAGGCCTGCGGTTTGTTCGGCGTTCAGCGGCTGGGGCACGATACCCTGAGCGGCACGCTCTGCTACATGTTTGCGGTAGGCTTCAAGCACAGTTTATTACCCTCATCATTGGTCCCTTGGGAGTTTCGGGACGCGCATCCGGAAGCTGTTTTCAAAGTTTTACGTGGCTTGAAGTGCTGGATGCGCTGGTTAGAGGGATCTGCGCATCCAGCAAAATGGCCGGTTCAACTGTGCTCGTGACGCTTTGAAAACAGCTTCGTACGGATCGTGGCGCCGAAAACGGCGGGCCAATACTACTGGAACGGGGCCGAAAAGTTAAGTGAGGGGCTGCGGAGACGGAGGGTTTCAGCCGTATTCCGAATGTGCTGAAAGTACTCCTAGGCCACGTCTGGCGCGGCCTTGGGCCATCCCGGGTGATTCAATCGTGACCCAGCTAGGACAAAAGTCTAAGATGCATGGCTGTCCGGCAATTCCAGCTCGTCATGTCAAATCAGCACATCAAAACACCCTGTGTTGGTCGTTGCTCGACCATATACGGCGATCTTGTCTGTCGCGGTTGCAAGCGCTTCAGTCATGAGATCGTGGGGTGGAACGCTTATAACGACGAAGAAAAGCGCGCTGTGTGGGTGCGCCTGGAGCAGCTGCTGGCGCAGGTAATGACCGCGAAAGTGCAGGTTTTTGATGCAGGCCTGCTGCGAGAGCAGCTGTTGAATCGACAGATCCGTTTTGTTGAAGGGCAGTCGCCCTATGCCTGGGCCTATCAGTTGATCGCTCGCGGTGCACGGTTTATCCAGCAGCTCGAGGCTTATGGCGTCGTGTTGCTACCGGAGTTTCGAAACTGGTCATTGGCCGATTTGCGCGACGCGATCGATCAAGAGTTCTTTTTGCTCTCACAGGCCCACTACGAGCGCTATATCGTTCCAGGCTTCATTGTCGAGGGGCTGCGCTGATTGATTACCGGGATGCGAGCGCATCCCGGTCTGGGCATGCTCTTGAGATTATCGCTGGGCTACCAGCCCCTCCAGATGCTCAATGATATCGTCAGGCTTTAACACGAGCACATCGCTTTCCAGCGCGTCCAGCACCACTTCGGCAGTATTGCCCATCAATGCACCGGAGAGGCCGGTACGGGCGACTGTGCCGATGATGGTTACCACGGCCTGCAGTTGCTTACAGACATGCGGAATCAGCGCGTCAGCCGGGCCTTCCTTGATATGAAGTTGGCTCTCGGGAATATCAAAGTCTGACTGGAACTGCTTGCAGGCATCGCGATAGCGCGCTTGGATGGTCTCCTTCAGTTGAAACGCCGGGTCTGCTGCAGAGAGCATGGCTGAAGGATGAGCGCTGATGACGTGCAGGCTGCCGGCGGCCAGAGAAGCGATTTCGTAGCCATAATTGACGATGCTGGCATGCAGGGTTCGATGCTCGATATCGGCGTTGCCGACATCCACAGCAGCCAGTACGTTGCCGCCGGTCCACGGGGTATCGGTCTTGACCATAAGCACTGGGCAGGGGCAGTAACGCAGCAGTTTCCAGTCATCCGGAGTCAGCAGCGCGCGTTTGAGCGGGCTATCAGGAACATGTTGCTTGATCACCAGACCACAGCCCTCGGCTTGCTGCACGCTGATAATGGTCTGATAGATGTTATCGCGCCACGCCTGCCCGGTGCTGGCTGTGTGGCCCTGGGTTTCGAGCTCCTCGCGTAGGCGATTTAGGTATTCGCTGTGATCTTGCTTGCCATCACAGATGAGCAGGTGCAACCGCGACTGACTGACGCTAGCGATCAAGCAGGCGCGTTTCAATGCGAGATTTTCTGGCAGTTTGGGGTCAATTACTACGAGAACACAGCGAATGGCTTGCATGATCGGCTCCGTTTCCTGTTCATGTCACGGCACTATAACAAGCTGCAGGCGTTGATCGGTGATGCAGATCAATCAGCGTTGGTCGTGCACAGGATGCCTCGTATACTGGTCCCATCGACATTATCAAGACGCTCGTCATGCTTTCTGAACTGAATGAATTTCTAGGCTGCGCAACACCAGCGGCCTGGGTAGATGTTGCTTTGCAAAATCAAGATGTGATGCTCATCGATCACGGTAACTGCGAGAAGAAGGCTGCGGGTGCCGCCTTTCAGTTAATGTTCCGCTATGTCGACAAACCCGACCTGCAAAACAAGATGTCGCGACTGGCGCGAGAAGAGTTGCGGCATTTCGAGCAGGTGCTGTCGATCATTCGCAAGCGTGGCATCGAGCTGCGCAATGTAGGCTCATCGCGTTATGCAGCTGGCTTGCGCGAGCTGGTTCGCAACCATGAGCCTTACCGACTCACCGATACGCTGGTAACAGGCGCTTTTATCGAAGCGCGCTCCTGCGAGCGTTTCGCCATGCTGGTTCCGCATCTGGATGAGGAGCTCGGCAAGTTCTATCACGGCTTGCTCAAGTCTGAGGCGAGGCATTTTCAGGACTACCTGAAGCTCGCCTATCTATACGGTGATGCCGCCGATATCGATGCGACAATCATCCGGGTGCGAGAGCGTGAGCGCGAGTTGATCGAGGGTCCTGATACAGAGTTCCGCTTCCACAGCGGCGTGCCCCTGGCGGCTTGATCAGGCGAGCTCGAACGGTGCCTGCTGAAAGCCGGAAGCGTCAATCTGCAGCGCCCAGCCCTGCTGATCCCAATCACCCAAGACGATACGCTGCGCGGCTTGACCGTCGATTTGCAGCGGATGGGTTGCCGGGCGATGCGTGTGACCGTGGATCAAAGTGCGGACCTTGTGCTTGCGCATCGCTCTGACTACCTCTTCAGGGGTCACGTCAACAATGTCACTGGCCTTCATCCGAGTTTCTTTCTTGCTGGTCGAACGCAGTTTCGACGCGATCTTTTGTCGTCTAGCGAGAGACAGGCTGTGCAGAATGAACAAGCTTATCGGGTTGCGCAGCAGGCGACGCATGCGCATATAGCCTTCGTCCTGGGTACACAGACTGTCGCCGTGCATCAGCAGTACCCGCTCACCGCCAAACATGGCGATATGTGGGTCGGACAGCAGCGTGCAGCCGGCTTCCTTGCAGAATGCCTGGCCAATCATGAAGTCACGGTTACCGTGCATCAGGTAGATGCGTGTGCCACTTTTGCTCAAGGTGCGCAGCGCGCTGGCGATTTCGTGCTGGAAGGGCGTCATGCCATCGTCGCCGACCCAGACCTCGAAGAAGTCGCCAAGAATATAGAGCGCCTCGGCCTGCGCAGCGCGAGTCTCGAGGAAACGAAGAAACGCCCGGCTGATATCCGGGCGTTGCTCTTCGAGGTGCAGATCTGAAATCAGCAGAATCAACGAGGCTTACTCGACGATTTCGGCCTTTTCGATGATCACGTCGTCAACCGGAACGTCTTGGTGACCCGCCTTCATTGTGGTGGAAACAGACTTGATCTTTTCGACCACATCCATGCCATCGACCACTTCACCGAACACGGCGTAGCCCCAGCCCTGAACGGTTGGCGCGGTGTGGTCGAGAAAATCGTTGTCCTTGACGTTGATGAAAAACTGCGCAGAGGCCGAGTGTGGCTCCATGGTACGTGCCATGGCCAAAGTGCCGTTCTTGTTGGAAAGCCCGTTGTTGGCTTCGTTCTTGATTGAGGCGCGGACGGTTTTCTGCTTCATGCCGGGCTCAAAGCCGCCGCCTTGGATCATAAAGTTACCGATCACGCGGTGAAAAATAGTGCCGTCGTAGTGACCGCTGCTGACATATTCCTTGAAGTTGGCCGTGGTCTCGGGAGCCTTGTCTTCGAACAGCTTGACGGTGATGACGCCATGATTGGTATGGAGCAGGATCATTGCAGGCTTCCTTGTATCGAAAAGAGGATGTCGTTAGCTGAAGAGGGCGGGTGCCTGGCTCTGTCAGGGGATTGACGGGTCCGCTATGATAAGCCCTTTGGTTTGACCGGCCTACCCTGAGAGAGGCCGTGCAAAGTACTGCGCTCGACCATGCTGCGCTGAAATCAGCCTCAGAATGCTCATGTACTGCTCGTACACAACGCTATGTTTGGCTGATCTCGCATTGCTTGATCGTCGCTCGCTACTTTTGTAAACCTCTCTGAGCCGCATACTCGCAGATCGCTAAGGACACCATGAGCAAGCCTGAGACTACCGCAGCAACCAATTTTCTCCGCCCGATCGTCCAGGCTGACCTGGATTCCGGTAAGCACGCCAGCATCGTTACGCGCTTCCCGCCGGAGCCTAACGGTTACCTGCACATTGGCCACGCCAAGTCGATCTGCCTGAACTTCGGTCTGGCACAAGAATTCGGCGGCGTTTGCAATCTGCGTTTTGACGATACCAACCCGGCCAAGGAAGACCAGGAATACATCGACGCGATCAAAGCCGATGTGCAGTGGCTGGGTTTCCAGTGGGCCGGCGAAGAACATTACGCGTCCGATTACTTCGACCAGCTGTATGACTGGGCCGTGCATCTGATCAAGACAGGTAAGGCTTATGTCTGCGATCTGTCGTCGGACGAGGCGCGCGAGTATCGCGGAAGCCTGACCGAGCCCGGTAAGAACAGCCCGTTCCGCGAGCGCAGCGTTGAAGAGAACCTGGACCTGTTTGCGCGCATGAAAGCCGGCGAGTTTCCCGATGGCGCACGCGCGCTTCGGGCGAAGATCGACATGGCCGCGCCGAACATGAACCTGCGCGACCCGATCCTCTATCGCATTCGTCACGCCCATCATCACCAGACCGGTGACAAATGGTGCATCTACCCGAGCTACGACTTTACCCACGGTCAGTCGGATGCCATCGAGGGTATCACCCACTCGATCTGTACGCTGGAGTTCGAGGATCACCGCCCGCTTTACGAATGGTTCCTAGAGCATCTGCCGGTACCAGCCAAGCCGCGCCAGTATGAGTTCGCGCGCCTCAACCTGAACTACACCATCACCAGTAAGCGCAAGCTTAAGCAGTTGGTGGACGAGCAGCACGTTAGCGGCTGGAATGACCCGCGCATGTCCACGCTGTCCGGCTTCCGTCGCCGTGGCTACACACCGGCTTCGATCCGCAATTTCTGCGACATGATCGGCGTCAACCGTGCGGGCGGCCTGGTGGATATAGGCATGCTTGAATTCGCCATTCGCGAAGACCTGGACGCCAACGCCGGACGCGCCATGTGCGTGCTCAAGCCGCTCAAGGTGGTGATCACTAACTACCCAGAAGGGCAGGTGGAAAACCTCGAGCTGCCGCGACATCCCAAGCAGGACATGGGCGTGCGCGTGCTGCCTTTCTCCCGCGAAATCTACATCGATGCCAGCGACTTCGAAGAAGTCCCGCCGGCGGGCTTCAAGCGGCTGATTCCTGGCGGCGAAGTGCGCCTGCGCGGCAGCTACGTGATCCGCGCCGACGAGGCGATCAAGGATGCCGAGGGTAACATCGTCGAGCTGCGCTGCTCCTACGACGAAAACACCCTGGGCAAGAACCCGGAAGGTCGCAAGGTCAAGGGTGTGATCCACTGGGTGCCGGCCGCCGAAAGCGTCGAGTGCGAAGTGCGCCTGTACGATCGCCTGTTCCGCTCGCCGAACCCGGAAAAGAGCGAAGAGGGTGGTGGTAGCTTCCTCGATGACATCAATCCAAATTCCCTGATCGTGCTCAAGGGCTGCCGCGCCGAGCCCTCGTTGGCCAATGCAGAGGCCGAAGAGCGCTTCCAGTTCGAGCGCGAAGGTTACTTCTGCGTCGACAGTCAGGATTCGGCACCGGGTGCGCTGGTGTTCAACCGTACCGTCACGCTGCGCGACTCCTGGGGAGCCTGATCCATGGCGTTGTCGATCTACAACACCCTGAGCAAGACCAAGGACGTTTTCGCGCCCTTGGTCGCCAACCAGGTGCGCATGTACGTGTGCGGCATGACCGTCTATGACTACTGCCACATCGGCCATGCGCGGGTAATGGTGGCGTTCGACGTGGTGACGCGCTGGCTGCGTCATCGCGGCTACGACGTCACCTATGTGCGCAATATCACCGACATCGACGACAAGATCATCCGCCGCGCCCAGGAGAACGGCGAGCCGTTCGAGGCACTGGTCGAGCGCATGATTGCCGCCATGCACGAGGACGAGGCGCGCCTCAGCGTGCTGCGCCCTGACATCGAGCCGCGTGCCACGCAGCACATCGACGGCATGTTCGCGATGATCCAGACCTTGATCGACAAGGGCTACGCCTACGCCCCGGGTAATGGCGACGTGTATTACCGGGTCGGCAAGTTCGCCGGCTACGGCAAGCTGTCGCGCAAGAAGATCGAAGATCTGAAGATCGGGGCGCGCATCGAGGTCGATGAGGCCAAGGAAGACCCGCTGGACTTCGTGCTGTGGAAGGGCGTCAAGCCCGGCGAACCGAGCTGGCAGTCGCCCTGGGGCGCCGGTCGTCCCGGCTGGCACATCGAGTGTTCGGTGATGTCCACCTGTTGCCTGGGTGAAACCTTCGACATTCATGGCGGTGGCCCGGACCTGGTGTTCCCGCACCATGAAAACGAAATCGCGCAGAGCGAGGCGGCCACCGGCAAGCCGTACGCTAATGCCTGGATGCACGCCGGCGCGGTGCGCGTGGACGGCGAGAAGATGTCCAAATCCCTGGGCAACTTTTTCACCATCCGCGAAGTGCTGGAGAAGTACCACCCGGAAGTAGTGCGCTACCTGCTGGTGGCCAGCCACTACCGCAGCCCGATCAACTACTCCGAAGACAGCCTCAAGGAAGCCAAGGGCGCCCTGGAGCGTTTTTATAACGGACTGAAAGGCTTGCCTGAAGCGGCACCGGCCGGCGGCGAAGCATTCGTCGAGCGCTTTGCTGCGGCCATGGACGACGACTTCAACTCACCGGAAGCCTGTTCGGTGCTGTTCGAGATGATCCGTGAGGTCAACCGCCTGCGGGACGCGGATGTGCAATCTGCTGCCGCGTTGGCTGCGCGCCTGAAAGAGCTGGCATCTGTACTCGGCGTGCTGCAACTCGAGCCTGAGGCGTTTCTGCAGGTCGGCGCCGCCGGCAAGGTCGACGTGGCCGAAGTGGATGCCCTGATCGCTGCGCGCCTGCAAGCGCGCAGCGAGAAGAACTGGGCCGAATCCGACCGTATTCGCGACCAGCTCACCGCGATGGGTGTGGTGCTGGAGGATGGCAAGGGTGGCACAACCTGGCGCTTGGCAGACTAAACCCTGCTGATGACAAAAAAGCCGCTCCAAAAAGCGGCTTTTTTGTACCCGCTCTGGCGCCTTTGTGATGGCTAACCTCTCCGTAGTGAGTTTGGGTGCGTAACCTTATTCTGGCTATCGCTACCGCCATCACTCTGAGCGGCATAGCGGTTGGAATACTTTCAGTCAACTACAGGACGAGACTTTTGCTGGACAGTTCGACGCTCCAAAAGCGGGCAATCTTTTTCTTCTTTAGGGCTTAGCATGAGATCTACCTTCGCATTTTCTTCCCGTGTCCTTCTTCTATCCGGCTTGGCTCTGGCAGGGTGCGCTGGTACCCCATCGCTAACCGCAACAGGAGTGGGTGAGCAAGCCAGCCTGACGGGCGAGCTGAGCACGCAGAGTAAGGTCAATGCCAACAACGGTTCGCGTTATCAGAGCTTCCCTCTGCGTCTGCGCGGTGGCGAGGCGGTTGATGTACGTCAATCGGAGAGTATCGATACCTTGCTGACTCTGTTCGATGCTCAGGGGCGGCTGATCTCCGGCCCTGGCGTTGGTGCGCTGGTTCTGGCGCCAAGCAGCGACGGCACGTACACCTTGAGTGTGAGCGGTGACGATGCGTCGACTTACGGGCCATTTCGCCTGGCTTTGAAGCGCCAGAGTCTGCGCAACAGTGGCGCGCTGGCTGCGGGTGATAACGTTGTCGGCCAACTAGCAAGTGCAGGCAACGAATACCAGGTTGAGGTACTGGAGCCTGCCATCTACACCCTGAGCATGGAGTCGACCGACTTCGATACGAGCCTGTCGCTGCAGGGTAGTGGCATTCGTCTGGAAAATGATGACTTTGGTGAAAGCACGAATTCGCAGATCCAGGGCTTTCTCCAGCCTGGTCAGTACGTTATTCAGGCTGCTGCTGTTGGTGTGGCTACGCGCGGCACCTTCAGCCTGGGCCTGACCCAGCGGGTGTTGCCAGCCAGTATGCAGGTGCGTAACAGCGGTGGGCTGGAAGAGGGGCAAACAATCAATGGCGTAGCCAGCATGATGCCTGCGCACTACGAACTGGACCTCAAACAGACGACATTCGTGCAACTGGAGATGCGCTCCGCCGACGTCGACTCGTTGCTGGAATTGACTGGCAACTCGCTGAGCGTGACCGATGATGACAGTGGCGACAATCATGACGCCAGGTTGAGTCAGGTTCTGCTACCGGGCCGCTATCAGGTCAGGGCACAGAGCGTGAACGGCCAGGCGGGCTTGTTTGAGCTGAGCTACTCACAGGAGCCCATACAGCAGGGCAGTCTGGCCCAACTGGAAGCTGGCCAGTTCGCCCAAGGGCGCCTTTCGGCTGGCCGGCCCAGTGCGGCCACAGTGCTGGTGAAAGCTGCGGGCGAGTATGTGATCGACCTGACGTCGCCCGACTTCGATGCTCTGCTTGAGCTGGCGGGAAGGGGTGTTGAGCTGCAGGATGACGACAGTGCTGGCGGCACCAATGCGCGTATCAGTCAGTACCTTGAAGTCGGCGAGTATCAGCTGAAAGTAGGTGCGGTAGGGGATGGTGGCGGGCGCTTCGTACTGGCGGTTCGCAGCGAAGATTGAGTGCTCCAGAAGGTCAGAGCAAGGCTCTCGTGGTGGTCGCGGCGGGTGCCTTTTTAGTTGTGGCGATCAGGTTTCAACCCAGGCTCGCATAGAACAGATAGCAATACGGCACCCTCGGGTGCCGTATTGCTGATCCATGCCAATATTCTATTTGTGCAGATGCTCAGCCGCATGCAAGGTGTTCTCTAGCAGGCAGGCACGCGTCATTGGGCCAACTCCGCCGGGTACAGGTGTGATCCATCCTGCGCGCTGCGCGGCGACATCGAACTCGACATCCCCGACCAGCTTGCCATCGGCCTGCCGATTGATGCCTACGTCGATGACGATGGCGCCTTCCTTGATCCATTCGCCTTTAACGAGGCCGGTAATGCCTGTCGCCACGACGATCAGATCGGCACGTTTGACGTGTTCGCTCAGATCATGGGTGAAACGATGGGTCACGGTCGTGGTGCAGCCAGCCAGCAGCAATTCCAGCGCCATGGGGCGGCCAACGATATTCGAAGCGCCAACAACGACCGCATTAAGGCCGTGCAGATCGACGCCGGTGCTTTCCAGCAGCGCCATGATGCCTTTCGGCGTGCACGGCCGCAGCAGAGGCATGCGCTGGGCAAGTCGGCCAATGTTGTAAGGATGGAAGCCATCCACGTCCTTATCCGGACGGATGCGTTCGAGCAGCTGTGAAGCATCCAGATGCCGTGGGAGTGGCAATTGCACGAGGATGCCATCAACAAGCGGGTCTTCATTGAGCTGGTCGATCAGCGCTAACAGCTCGTCCTGCTGGGTCTCAGCTGGCAGGTCATGAGCAGTGGACTTGAAGCCGACTTCCTCGCAGTCCCTGCGCTTATGTGCAACGTAGACCTGAGAGGCCGGGTCCGTGCCTACGAGAATCACGGCCAACCCCGGAATCCTGAGACCTTGCCTGGTGCGCTCGGCAACTTTGCTGGCGATCTGCTGGCGGATGTTGGCAGCGATCGTTTTACCGTCGATCAATTTTGCGGTCATGACGCTTGGTTAACCATCGGAGAGGACTGAAAAAGTACGCGCATTCTCGCACGACGGTGCGATCTGGCAAAGACGCTGCATCAACGAGTGCGCGTAACTCCTTTACCTCAATGAACTTTTTTTAATTTTGCTGTTGACGGACTGCCAGTAGCCCCTTAAGATTCGCCCCGCTTGTCGAGCACAGCCTGCTGCTGGGTAAGACGACTTAAGAAGGTTATCTTCGGTAGTCGGAGCTTGAAGTCTGCGCTCCTAGAATGCAGATAAAAGCGCCCGTAGCTCAGTTGGATAGAGCATCCGCCTTCTAAGCGGATGGTCGCAGGTTCGAATCCTGCCGGGTGCGCCATTAACTTGGTCTCTGGCACAAGCAATGCAATATGGTGGGCGTAGCTCAGTTGGTAGAGCACAGGATTGTGGCTCCTGCGGTCGTGGGTTCGAACCCCATCGTCCACCCCATATTCCGAAACGCCAGGCAGCGCCTGGCGTTTTCGTTTAAAGCGTTTGCGGACGTGGTGGAATTGGTAGACACACCAGATTTAGGTTCTGGCGCCGCAAGGTGTGAGAGTTCGAGTCTCTCTGTCCGCACCATGTAAAACGCTGAAAGCCCCGAATTTCGGGGCTTTCGCGTTTCTGGAGCAAGCCTAAAGAGCATGAGTTTGTTCCCAGCGTGTTCCACGAATTTGCAAGCGAGCGTAGAAACCCCCACCCAGGCGGGATAGGTCGCGATTTGGCTGACCCATCGGAAATCCCTGAAAGCCCCGTAATAGGGGCTTTTTTTGTTTTCGCGATTATCGTACTCGCGCCGATGAATACCTTCGGGATTGGCGTCACCACGGCCTGAGGCCTGAAATGATGGCCTCGATTAGCGTTTTCCCATGCGCGCGGATAGGCTCGGTGTTCGCATTAGCGGGAGCTTGCACCATGACCCACGCCGACGACGACTTACAGTTCATCATCGAGGGCACGCTCGACCATTATCGTCAGCGCGCCGAGGCCTTTCGTGAAGGAACGGCCGATCATGACGTGTCGCAGAACATCGATGCGCTACTGCGCCACATCCAAGTTGAGCCACCTTTTCGAATCCTCGATGTTGGCTGCGGCCCCGGGCGCGATTTGCAAACCTTCACTAAGCTGGGCCATCAGGCGATAGGACTCGATGGCGCCGAGCCCTTCGTTGCCATGGCGAGGGAGACCGGTTGCCAGGTTTGGCATCAGGATCTGCTACAGCTGCAGCTACCTTTGCAGTATTTCGACGGTGTCTTCGCCAATGCCGTGCTTTTCCATGTGCCCAGTCGAGAGTTATCGCGTGTGCTAGGCCAGCTGCACTCAGCGCTGAAACCCGGCGGGGTGCTGTTCAGCTCCAATCCACGAGGCAATAACCAGGAGGGTTGGTCCGGCGGTCGCTATGGTGCCTGGTATGACTGGCCGGTGTGGAAAGCGCACGTCGAGGCGGCCGGTTTTGACGAAGTTGAGCACTACTATCGACCCGAAGGGATGCCACTTGAGCAGCAGCCTTGGCTTGCCAGTGTATGGCGCCGAGCCTGAGTCGTTTGCTCAGAATGCTTGCCTCACCGGCCAGCTTGAACAAAAGCTGTTTCAGCCTCCATAGGCTCATAAAGCTGTAGCGTGTGTCGCTACAGGTGCAACCGCAAGACACTCGCTAGGTCGTGACAGCACCATTCATCCATCGCTTTAGAGGAGTGCGACGGATGAAACGATTAAACGAAATAGCTGATCTGCTTCTGACGCTGATCCAGATCGCAGAAGGGGTGTGGCGTTTGGTGGGGGCGCTGGTTGGGATAGGGTGAGGAAGGCAGAGCGACAATTATCGCTGCGACTCGATAGGAGTTCTGCATGCGGAATCTATACGGCAGGCCTGATAGACATGCTGGCACGCTCTACTGGCGAAGCATAATGATGGTTTTGTGTGGGCAGATGTAGTGCTTGTTCCCATACTCCGCCCCCCCACGGCTGCCTAGTTTTGTGGAAAGCGAACTCAGATTACTAATAACCGCAGTCGGGTGCGTCTAAACGCATCGATTCCGAGCTTGTAGAACGAAGATAAGCGAAGCGGTTGAAATTAAAAGGAAAAATGTTGGTCGTACCATCCGCAAACGATTTTTATCGAGGCGCTTATGGCTAGATCAGCAAGAAGTATTCGGAAGACCCTCGATACAGCGGCCGAAAACAACGAGACGGCAACACTCGTGGTGATGCGTGCGGCGGAACAGCTTGAAGTGCATGACGTGCTAAGACAGCAGCTGCTTAATGTCATTCACCGTCTTCATCAGGACGCGGATAAACTGCGTGAGATACGTGACGATATCTTAGAGCCCAACGTAAGCGGGCCGATTTCTAGGTCTCCAGCTAGTCCCATCAGGGACAGCCTTCAGCGTGTCGCAAACTAAGGTAGCGAGGGACAGCACGTGACTACGCAGCAGTATTCATGTCGTACCGGTGCATAAGTTGCGAGGCGCAGACCATTGCCATCTGAAGCAGTGGCGGATGAATTAACAAGGACGCTCGAGGTCCCGAGCGTCCTTGTCTGTATCAGATCAGCACCAGGCGAACGTCGATATTGCCGCGGGTGGCATTGGAGTAAGGGCAGACCTGGTGAGCGGCATCGACCAGCTGCTGCGCCAGTTCGCGATCCAGCCCGGGCAGGCTGATCTGCAGCTCCGCCTCCAGACCGAAACCGCCAGGAATCTGGCCAATGCCGATCTGTGCGGTGATCGAGGTTTCGGCAGGGAGCGTCTGCTTCTGCTGGCTGGCAACGAACTTCAGGGCGCCGATAAAGCAGGCGGAGTAACCGGCCGCGAACAATTGCTCCGGGTTAGTCGCCTCACCGCCCTGGCCGCCGAGTTCGCGGGGCGTGGTCAGCTTTACATCGAGCACGCCATCGGACGAAACGGCGTGGCCGTCACGGCCTCCTGTGGTGGTTACGCTGGCGGTGTAGAGTGGCTTGATGCTTTGCATAAGGATTCTCTCATCTAGTAAATATTTTGCGCGCTAAGTAATGTTACGAGCGAAAGACTAGTAGTCGTTTATTTAGCGCGCAAGATAAATATTAGATCGATTTCGACTTGATCCTGATGCCGCGGAAATAAAGGAGTCTCAGACTAGCTTCTGTAGCGCTTCGCGCAAGGCAACGATCTGATCCTTTAGCGCGGCGATCTGTTCAGGCGATTGGTGGCTGGCGCTAAGGATATTGGCGGGGAAGCACTCGGCTTTCGTCTGGAGTGCGCGGCCCCTGTCGGTTAGGCGCAGTTCGACGACACGTTCGTCGTCGCTGCGGCGAGTACGAGTGATCAGCCCTTCGGCTTCCAGGCGCTTGAGCAGCGGTGTTACTGAACCCGGGTCGGTCAGCAGGCGGGCACTGATTTCGCTGACGGTGATACAGTCACCCTCCCAGAGCACCAGCATGGCCAGGTACTGTGGGTAGGTCAGGCCAATCTCTTGCAGCATCGGCTTGTAGACTCTGGTCATCAACAATGAGGTGGAGTGCAGGGCGAAGCAGAGCTGGTTGTCTAGTTGCAGGGCGGGGCAGGAGCGTGATTTGGTCATGGCGGCTTGGTCGGCTGGCGTACGGATAACTTAGCGCTCTAACTCTTGGTGCGCAATTGTCCGTACCGGCTCCAGGCAGTACAGCAGTCAGCGGGCTTCGTTGAGCACATGCAGCAGTGCCTTGCGGAACACCTGCGGCGCTTCGACCTGAGGCGAGTGACCCAGTTCGGGGAAGGAACCAGGGTCGCGCGTGGGATCATCGACGCGGCCTGCCGACCGAGCTCTGGGTAGTTGCCAAGCCGCTGCGCCACGTCCTTCGGAGCGCGGTTGGCGCCTGGCGCGGTGCGGTCCTTGCCGCCGATCAGCAGCGCGACAGGCATGCTGAAACGGGGAAAGTCATGGATGACGGGCTGGGTGAAGACCATGTCGGAGGTCTGCGCCTGGTTCCACGCCACTGCTTCTCGACCTTCGCCGATATACATTCCGGCCAACATCCTTACCCAACGTTCGTACTCGGGCTTCCAGCTGCCGTTGTAGTAAAACTTCTGCTGGTAGGCCCTTGTCTTGTCGAAGTCGGTCTTCAGTTCGTTCTCGTACAGTTGGTCACAACGATCAGCGCGGCAACAAGGTCCCGCTGGACAAGGCCAATCCGCGTCCGAACAACCTGCACGGGCATATCCTGCGCTGGAACGAGGAGGGCGGTGACCCCACGGCAACACGCTTCGAATGGGAGTCTTTCTGCTGGCCGGCGAACCTGAAGGTGCGCGCGATGCCCACGGCAAGTCGGTACCGGCGCACCTGACTGGCACCACCAACGGCGACCGTTTTTCCTCGCCAGACGGCCTGGCCTTCGATGGCGAGGGCAGGCTGTGGATCCAGACCGACTTCGGTGACGGCGAGCCGGCGATGCAGGCCATGGGCACCAACCAGCTGCTCTGCGCCGACCCCATCACTCGTGAGGAGCGCCGCTTTCTGGTCGGCCCCCGTGGCTGTGAGATTACCGGCATCACCTGGTCGCCAGACTACCGCGCCATGTGGATCAATGTGCAGCATCCCGAGCTGAGCTTTCCGGCCAGTGACGGCCATTCGCGGCCACGGTCGTCGACCGTGCTGATTACGCGGAACGACGGCGGTGTGATCGGGTCCTGAGCGGCGTGAACGTTATGCGCAAGACAGTCCGAGTATTCCGAGTCGCGGTGTTGTGTCCTGTTATTGATTGGCGGAGTCATGCAGAGCGTGCTCTAGGGCTGCAGCTGACGCTATAAAACCAACAAAAAAGGGGATGCCTTGGCATCCCCTTTTTACCCTGCGCGGAAATCAAGCCGCTTTGGCTTCAGCCTCGCGCATGGCACGGTTCAGAGCGCTAAACAGGGCACGGATGCTGGCGGTGGTGATGTTCTCGTCGATCCCGATGCCGTGCAGAGAACGTTCGCCGTCCAGACGTACTTCGATATAGGCCGCTGCCTTGGCGTTGCTGCCTGAGCCGATGGCATGTTCGTAGTAGTCCATGATTTCCAGCTTGACCGGCAAGGACGAAACCAGAGCTTCCAATGGGCCTTTGCCGATGCCGCGCAGCTGCAGGCTGTTGTCTTCGTGAATGACATCCACTTCCAGCGCAGTGGTGCCGTTTTCTTCCTGCAGGCGATGGCTCTTGAGCGCGTAAGGCGTGACCGCCTGCAGGTACTCGGCTTCCAGCAGGCTGTAAATCTGTGCGGCGGTCATTTCCAGGCCAAGGCGATCGGTTTCTTTCTGGACCACCTGGCTGAACTCGATCTGCATGCGCCGTGGCAGGCTGATGCCGTACTCCTGCTCCAGCAGGAAAGTGATGCCACCCTTGCCGGACTGGCTGTTGACGCGAATCACCGCCTCGTAGCTGCGACCGATGTCGGCCGGGTCGATAGGCAGGTAGGGCACTTCCCAGATGCCATTCTCGTCTTGCTGCGTGAAGCCCTTGCGGATGGCGTCCTGGTGCGAACCGGAGAATGCGGTATGCACCAGGTCGCCGACATACGGATGGCGCGGATGTACCGGCAGCTGGTTGCATTCCTCGACCACCTTGCGCACGGCGTCGATGTCGGAGAAGTCCAGCTGAGGATCGACGCCTTGGGTGTACATGTTCAGCGCCACGGTCACCAGGTCGACGTTGCCGGTGCGCTCGCCATTGCCGAACAGGCAGCCTTCCACGCGGTCGGCGCCGGCCATCAGGCCCAGCTCGGTAGCGGCTACGCCGGTACCACGGTCGTTATGGGTGTGCAGGCTGATCAGTACGCTATCGCGCTTGTTGATATGGCGACCGAAGTATTCGATCTGATCGGCATAGATGTTCGGGGTTGCAGCCTCGATGGTAGCCGGCAGATTGAGAATCAGTTTCTTCGCAGGCGTTGGCTGGAATACCTCGATAACGGCATTACACACCTCGACGGCGAAGTCGGTTTCGGTGGAGCTGAACACTTCGGGCGAGTACTCGAAGCGCCAGTCGGTTTCCGGTGCGGCAGCGGCCAGATTTTTGATGATCTGCGCTGCCTTCACGGCGATTTTCACCACGCCGGCCTTGTCCTGATTGAAGACGATGCGGCGGAAGCTGGGTGCGGTCGCGTTGTAGTAGTGGACGATGGCCTTCTTCGCGCCCTTGAGCGATTCGAAGGTGCGCTCGATCAGGTCCTGACGGGCCTGAGTCAGCACCTGGATGGTCACGTCATCGGGGATGTGTCCGCCTTCGATCAATTCGCGCACGAAATCGAAATCGGTTTGTGAGGCAGACGGGAAGCCCACTTCGATTTCCTTGATGCCCACCGCGACCAGCGTCTTGAAGAAGCGCATCTTTTTAGCCGCATCCATCGGCTCGATCAGCGACTGATTGCCATCGCGCAGATCGGAGCTGAGCCAAATCGGCGCCTGGGTGATGGTCTTCGACGGCCAGGTGCGGTCAGGGATATCGATCGGGGTGAAAGCACGATATTTTTTCGACGGATCTTTGAGCATGGTCATGGTGTTTCCTTGGAGTTCGCTTGTGGCGACGGCAATCAGGGCCAGTTCAGGTGGCCAGTTATGGTGCGAACTTAGAGCCTGAAAGGTCTTTTGTGCAAGAGGTACTAAGAAATTGGAATTAATCGTCTTAATTTTAATTGTTGTTGGATTTATTCGCTGAATAACTGTTTTTTAGGTCGTCCTGCTTGCTCTGGCTTTGCGTCCACATGTCGCAGTCACTTGCCTCAACTGCTCATGCGATTATCAAAACCGCTGGCGCTGCATGGGCCCGATCATCGTTTAGCAAGGATTTGCCGGTGCAGAAAAGACGGCTTTCGACATTGAGTATCTGGCTTGGCCTGTTTGCCATGCTGATGATTCATGTCGGTCCGTTGTACTCGGCAATGCAGGCGACGCAAGCCACCGCGACGTCGATGAACGGGCATGAGCATCATGCAGGTCATGATGAGCACTCTACGTCAGCCCACGGTCATCACCAGCAGCCGACCTGGCTTACCGCACTGGAGATGTGCGGCTACTGCGAGCTGCTAACCCTCAACCCGCCACTGACCCTTTCCCTCGATCTGGCTTTGCCGAGGCATGAGCCGGAGCATTTTCAGCCGCTGCCCGCTACGCCGCTGTCCCGCACGCTGCGACGCAGTAGTGGCTATGCGCGAGCACCTCCACCTCTCAACTGCTGATGTCTGGAGCCGTGTCCTCACGGCACTCAACACCATTGGAAAGTGGAAATTGCTTATGTCCCGTACTATTCGTGGCCCTCAGGCGCGCGCGCGCCTATCCGATACCTTTTCGATTCAACCTTCGCGGCTGCGCTGGCAATTCGCTCATGCGGCCCTGTTGGGCATGCTCGCCAGCGGTGTAATCGCAGCCGAGCAAGCTGCTCATCACCACTATGTCGAGCATGAATCTGTGCAGCTGGCGCCTATGGTCATCACTGGTGTTGCACAGCAGTCGCCGTTGACGGTGATCACCGATCCGAAAATACCGCGCCAGCCCGTTCCTGCCAGCGATGCTGGGGATTATCTGAAAACCATTCCCGGCTTTTCGGCTGTGCGTAACGGCGGGGTGAACGGCGACCCGGTGTTCCGAGGCATGTTCGGGTCGCGCCTGAAGTTGCTGAGCAACGGCGGTGAAATGCTCGGCGCCTGCCCGAATCGCATGGATTCGCCGAGTTCATACATCAGTCCGGATACCTACGACAAGCTGACGGTCATCAAAGGGCCGCAAAGCGTGCTGTGGGGCGCCGGCGCTTCGGCTGCGACCGTCTTGTTCGAGCGCGAGCCAGAACAGTTCAGCGAGCCCGACTACCGCCTCAACGCCAGTCTGCTGACGGGCTCCAACGGTCGCTTCGATCGCAACCTGGACGCTGCAGCCGGCAGTGAACAGGGCTACGCCCGGCTGATGGCCAATAGCTCTCAGGCTGACGACTATGAAGATGGCAACGGCGATACCCTGCCTTCTCGCTACGATAAGTGGAACACCGATGTGGCGCTGGGCTGGACACCGGACGCGGACACGCTGGTCGAACTGACCGCAGGGCGTGGTGACGGTTACGCCCGCTACGCCGGGCGTGGCATGGACGGTAGCCAGTTCCAGCGTGAAAGCCTGGGCTTGCGCTTCGAGAAAACCAATATTGGCGACACCTTCTATGGAGTCGAGGCGCAGGTTTACTACAACTACGCCGACCACATCATGGACAACTACAGCCTGCGTGACTTCGTCCCGAGCGGGATGATGATGCAGCCGATGCTCTCTCGCGTTGATCGACGCACATTGGGTGGGCGTTTGATCGGTACCTGGCAGTGGACCGACCTGGAACTGAAGGCCGGGGTCGATGCGCAGCGCAGCGAGCATCGCAAGGTCATGAACCCGTCCCTGCACGTCAACCAGATGGTCGCCGCAGCTGGCAGCGATGCCTTGCCCTGGGTACCGGACGCCATGATGCACAGCTACGGGGTATTTGGTGAGCTGACCTGGCAGCTTGGCGAGCGCGAGAAAATCCTCGGCGGGCTGCGCCTTGATCTTCACGAAGCGACTGACGAGCGCGAGTTCTTCAACAGCCACCACACGACGCTGACGAATCCCATGGGCATGCCGATCAGTCAGGATTGGGACAACCCAACCGCCGGTGAAACCCGTCGCGACATGCTCTACAGCGGCTTCGTGCGTTACGAGGAAGAACTCATCAGCCTGCCGGCCACCTGGTACGCCGGTCTTGGTCATGCCGAGCGCTTTCCGGACTACTGGGAACTGTTCGTTTCCAATCCGGGACCGGTCGGCACGGTGCAGCCATTCGACTCGGTGAGACCGGAGAAGACCACCCAGCTGGATGTCGGTCTGCAGTATGCCAGGGGGCCCTTGGAAGCCTGGGTTTCAGCCTATGCCGGCCTGGTCGAAGATTACATCCTGTTCAGCTATGTGCCTGGGGTGATGCCGGGCATGCTCCGGGCCGAGGTCAGCAACATCGATGCGACCATTGCCGGTGCTGAAGCGGGCGCAAGCTACCGTTTCGCTGGCAACTGGAAGACCGAGGCGAGCCTGGCCTACGCCTGGGGCAAGAACCGCAGCGACGATCGCGCCATGCCGCAGATTCCGCCTCTGGAAGGGCGCCTTGGCCTGACCTACGAGCGCGACAACTGGAGCGCCAGTGGGCTGTGGCGGGTAGCCGCGTCTCAGGGGCGAGTGGCCGAGAATCAGGGGACCGTGGTCGGCAAGGACTTTGACGAGAGTGCCGGCTTTGGCGTACTGGCGGTCAATGGCGCGTATCGCCTGAACAAGCACTTCAAGCTCAGTGCAGGTATCGACAATCTGACGAACAAAAACTACAGCGAGCACCTCAATCTGGCGGGTAGTGCCGGCTTTGCAGATTACGGGCTTGACCCCACCACGCGGGTCAACGAACCGGGCCGCACTTACTGGGCCCGTGTCGATATGAGCTTCTGATTCGATGATGGTAAGGAAGCGGGAGCAATTCCCGCTCCGGACGTAAGTTGGCGCTGAAGCGCGGGTACGTGGAAGCCCGCGACGCTGGCATCAAGGATGAAGCAATGGGCAGAGTCAGAGGCCGCCCTGTGTGCTTCGTGCCTCAGCGCCAACCTACGATTGGAACTGGCCCGATCCTCAGACCGGCGCCTGCTCAGATTCCAGGCGAGGCAGCGAGGGTTCGCCACGCGTTTCAAGGCCTTCGCACCAGGAGCGCATATCGGCCCCGCTGGGGTGTTGGAATACGCGCAACCCAAACTCAGGCAAGATCGCCAGCAGGTGATCGAAGACGTCCGACTGGATCGCCTCGTATTGCACCCAAGCCACGGTGTTGGTGAAACAGTAGATTTCCAGAGGCAGACCGTCTGCGGTGGGGGCCAGCTGGCGCACGATGAAGGTCATGTTCTGGTGGATGCCCGGATGGCTGCGCAGGTAGCGCTCGACATAGGCCCTGAAGGTGCCGATGTTGGTGACCCGACGGGTGTTGACCGGTTCCTGGCCACGCTCGGCGAGCTTCTCGTTCCAGGCATCGATTTCCTTGCGCTTCTCCGTTAGGTATTCCTCCAGCAGGTTGAAGCGGTACAGATGCTTGCGCTCCTCAGCATCAAGGAAATGCACGCTCTGTTGATCCAGGTAAATCGCTCGCTTGATCCGTCGACCGCCGCTTTCCTGCATGCCGCGCCAGTTCTTGAACGAATCGGTGATGAAGCGCTTGGTGGGAATGCTGGTGATCGTCTTGTCCCAGTTCTGGATCTTGACCGTGTGCAGAGCAATGTCGATCACGTCGCCATCTGCATTGAGCTGCGGCATCTCTACCCAGTCGCCGACGCGGATCAGGTCGTTGGAAGAGATTTGGACGCTGGCTACCAGCGACAGCAGAGTGTCCTGGAAGATCAACATCAACACTGCGGCCATGGCGCCGAGGCCGGATAGCAGAATCAGCGGCGACCGATCGATAAGGGTCGCAATGATGAGGATGGTGGCTATGGCGTAGAGCACGATCTTTACCACCTGCAGATAGCCCTTGATAGGGTGCAGGTGGGCGTCGGCACGCCGCTGATAGAGCAGATTGATGATGTCCAGCACTGCAGCCAGGGCGAGTGCAATGGTCAGGACGATAAAGCCACCGCAGACGTTCTTCACCACCGTCACGGCCGCTTCCGGCAGCCCTGGAACCGCGTTGACGCCAATCGACAGCACTAGCGCTGGGACGATATTGGACAACCGCTTGATGACTCCGAAGTCCTGCAGCTGCGCATCACGTGCATGGCGTAGCAGGCTGTAAAGGCCACGCACCAAGATGCGTTTGACTACCCAGTTGGACAGCCAGGCAGCAAAGATCAGCGCCGTACAGGCGACCAGTGTCTGCAGTTCAGGGTGGGCTCTTAGCCACTCCAGCCAGCCGGCAAACTCGTCAGTCATTTGTTACTCCGTTCGGTTCTCGATGTGGCAGAACGTGCCGCAAGGTGGCGGACCTTAACAAATCCACCAGACAGTCCCAAACGGAGCAGCGAAAAAATTCAGGCTCAGCGAATGAATTCGCGGCTGATGCTTCTGAACAGGTCCGTACCTGCGCGCTCCATCCATTCAAACGCGACCATTTCTCGCGATACGATCTTGGCACCCGCCTGGCGCATGCGGGCCAGGGCCAGAGCTTTGTCCGAGGCGCGGCGGGAGCTGACCGCTTCCTCAACGACGAATACCTGATTGCCGCGCTCCAGCAGATCGAGCACGGTCTGCATCACGCAGACGTGGGTTTCGCAGCCGCACACCACGAACTGCTGTCGCTCGCCGCCGGGGCGCTTGAAAAGTTCGCCATCTGCGGCGGCTGAAAAATCCATCTTTTCCAGGATCGCATCGGCTTCGACGCCCTCGCGAAGGACCGGCACCGTCGCGCCCAGGCCCTTGCTGTACTGCTCGGTAATCAGGGTCGGTACGTTCATCCGTCGGGCGATCTGCTGCAGCCAGGAGGTGTTCTCAATCATGCTTTCGCCGTCGAGAATCGCCGGTAGCAGCCGCTCCTGAATGTCGACGATAAGCAGCGTGGATTGGGTGGCTTTGATGCGCATGGGTATTTTCCTTGTTGTTATCTTAAGACTGAATCAGTGCTTGAACGCGCCGATGAATATCGATGGGTCGATGCGGGCATCGTTGAGGCTCACGTTCCAGTGCAGGTGCGGTCCCGTGGCGCGGCCGGTTGCACCTACCTTGCCAAGGATGTCGCCACGCCCCAGCTGATCGCCGACTTTTACGTCGATGGCCGACAGGTGGCAAAACATGCTGATCAGCCCCTGGCCGTGGTCGAGGAAAACCGTCTTGCCGTTGAAGAAATAGTCGCCGGTAAGAATCACCCGTCCTGCCGCCGGTGACTTGATCGGTGTGCCGGCTTTGGCGGCGAAATCCAGCCCGGAATGAGGGTTGCGCTCCTCGCCATTGAAGAAGCGGCGCAGTCCGAATGGGGACGAGAGCGGGCCATCAACAGGTTTGTCGAACAGCAGGTTGCTGGGCTGGTTGGGGCTGAACTGGCGATAGGCAGACGTCTGCTCGGACAGTTCGCGCTCGATGCGTTTGAGATCGTCGGGGTTCGGGTTGACCTGGCGCTGGTTCTTCAGGGTGATGTGCTGGGCGCGGTATTCGCGCGGCTGGACCTGAAAGCGGCGCGGGCTGCCGTCGACATACACCTGCTGCTGGCCGGGTTTGACCGTAAGCGGAATACCGAGGATTGCTATCCAGCGCTGGCCGTCTTCGCGGATCACCAGCGCCGGTTTGTCCTGATAGCGCACCTGCGGTGGCGTGGCGCCGTTGCCCAGCTCGACCACGGCCACACCGCCGGGTACGGGCTTGTTCAGCAGGCGAGTGATAAAACCCTCGGCATGGACGGGAAGGCTGATTGCGAGTGAAAGCAGGAAAACAATGACGCGTGGCATGAGCGGTTCCGCTTGAACAGGACGGCTCATCCTCGCGTAAACCGCAGGAGGAGGAAAGGGGCATGGCCCGTTGGGCGTATTGGAAAACACTGGTAAAGAATCCGTGGTGACTCGCCCGGTAATCACTATTAATCTCTGCGTCCCTATTCCACTAGCAAGGGTTTCATGAACATCCCCTGTACCCAGCCGCGCTCGTCGGTCCTGACAAGCGCGGCACTTTTCAGCTACTGCTCTGCAGGCATTCCATTCTCCATCTTCCCACTGCGCACGCTTTGCGCTACGCCATATAAGCTGCCTAGCGGAGGCCGCAAATATGGAATGGATTGCTGATCCCACGGCCTGGCTAGGCCTTCTCACCCTGATCATTCTCGAAATCGTCCTGGGCATCGACAACCTGGTCTTCATCGCCATTCTCGCGGACAAGCTACCGCCCGAGCAGCGTGACCGTGCGCGAGTAATCGGCCTGAGCCTTGCGTTGGTGATGCGCCTGGGCTTGCTGGCGAGCATCGCCTGGCTGGTGACGCTAACCAATCCGTTGATCGAACTCTTCGGCAAGAGCTTCTCCGGGCGCGACCTGATCATGCTTGGCGGCGGTCTGTTCCTGCTGTTCAAAGCCACCATGGAGCTGCACGAGCGTCTCGAAGGGCGCATGCACCAGCAAAGCGGCAGCAAGGCCTATGCACGTTTCTGGCCGGTAGTGGCGCAGATCATCGTGCTGGATGCGGTGTTCTCGCTCGATGCGGTGATCACTGCAGTGGGTATGGTGGAACACCTGCAGGTGATGATGATCGCGGTGATCATCTCCATGACCCTGATGCTGCTGGCGAGCAAGCCACTGACGGCCTTCGTCAACGCTCGGCCTACGGTAATCATGCTCTGCCTGGGCTTTTTGATGATGATCGGCTTCAGCCTCACCGCTGAAGGTCTGGGCTATCACATCCCGAAAGGCTACCTGTACGCGGCCATTGGTTTCTCCATCACCATCGAGTTTTTCAACCAGCTGGCCCGCTCGCGTCGCAAACGCAGCCTGCAAGGCACCCGCCCGCTGCGTGAGCGCACCGCCCATGCGGTGCTGCGTCTGTTAGGCGGCAAGATGGAGGCCGACGAGTTGGATGACGAGATCGCCGACATGGTGGCGACTGGCAATCAGGCCGATAGCGGTTCGCTGTTTAACCGCCGGGAGCGGGTGATGATCAGCAGCGTGCTCAACCTGGCCGAGCAGTCCATCCGCAAGGTGATGACCGACCGTATGGAAGTGGACCGCATTACCCTTGGCGATGAGGCTGAGAACGTGCAGGCCGCACTGCTCAATTCGCCGCATTCACGTTTGGTGGTGGCGCGCGCTGACCTGCCGGACGAACCGCTGGGCTATGTGCACAAGAATGAATTGCTCAGAGCGCTGCTCAATGGGCAAACGCCGGATATCGAGTCCCTGGTGCGTGCGCCGATCAACCTGCCCGACAGCAGCACGGTGCTTAGCGCGTTGGAGCAGATGCGCCAGGCTTCGACCCATATCGCTTTCGTGGTCAACGAGTTCGGCGGTTTCGAAGGCCTGCTAACGCTGACCGACATCCTCGAAGCCATTGCCGGTGAGTTGCCTGATGCTTATGAGGTGGAGGGCCCGTATATCGAACAGGTGGAAGGCCGTTATCGTGTCAATGGTGCGGTTAACCTTGCGGTACTGCGCGAGCGCCTCGGTTTTCGCGCGGTGGCAACCGACGATTACCAGACTCTGGCCGGGCTGGTGATGAGCCTGCTCGATCGCCTGCCAGTGACGGGCGATCAGGTCGAGCACGCCGACTGGCACCTACTTGTCACCGAGGTCAGGGACCGGCGGGTCACGGGACTTATGCTCAAACGGATCGATCAGCCGTCGTAACGCAGCAGACTTCAGCTCTGAACGAGGCCCGACAGGTATTCCTGTCGGGCCTTGCTTTCCCGCTTGCACAAAGCCTTTGGAAAAGCCCGCGGCGAGCCTGTTCCTTCAAAAGCGCGTCTGATTGCACAACGGTAAACATGGCGTTTGTTAAAGCAGAGGGAGTGTGACCGGTTCCAGGTGGTTGTCCTCGACGCGTACCAGCAGTTCGCCGTCGCCCAGGCGTGCTTTGAGGCGCTGACCGGGTTGCGTCTGACTGGCCGCGCGAATTGCCTGTCCACGCTCATCAATCAGGATGCTGTAACCCCGTGACAGGGTTGCCAGCGGGCTAACGACATTCAGCGTCTGCGCCAGCCCCAGCAGTTGCTGGCGACGGCTATTCAAGCGCTCCTGCATAGCGCGCGGCATGCGCGCGGACAGATGCTCCAGGCGCTGGCGCAACATGGCCAGTGCGCGCCCGGGATGTTGCGCGCCGAGCCGGGTATCGAGCCTGGCCAGGCGCTCCTGTCCCGCACAGAGGCGGCGATCGATAGCGCGCAGCAGACGTTGCTCCAGATCATCGATGCGTTGAGCCTGTTGCTGCAAGCGCTCCCCGGGGTGGCGCAGACGTCGGGTCAGACCGTCGAGGTGAGCGCGCTCACGCTGCAGCCGCTCGCGCATGCGCAAGAGCAGACGCTGACGCAAGCCGTCCAGACGCTGACGGATATCCGCGCTGCTGGGTGCCAGTAGTTCAGCAGCGGCGGAGGGCGTTGGCGCACGCACATCGGCGACGAAATCGGCAATGGAAACGTCAGTCTCGTGGCCTACGGCGCTGATGATCGGCGTCTGGCAGGCAGCGACCGCGCGGGCGACAGCTTCTTCGTTGAAACACCATAGGTCTTCAAGAGAGCCGCCGCCGCGGGCGAGGATCAATGCATCGAAACCACCGCGGTCGGCCAGCTCCAGGGCACGAACGATCTGCGCCGTTGCTTCGCGCCCCTGAACGGCGGTGGGCACCAGTGTCAGTGCCACATGGGGCGCGCGCCGGGCAAAGACCGAGATGATGTCGCGTATCACCGCTCCAGTCGGCGAGCTGACGATACCGATGCGCTGTGGGTGAGCGGGCAGGGCGCGTTTGCTGGCGGCGTCGAACAGGCCCTCGGCGTCGAGCTTTTCCTTCAGTGCCTCGAAGGCTAGACGCAGCGCACCATCACCGGCCGGCTCCAGCAAGTCGAGAATGAGCTGATAATCGCCGCGACCTTCGAACAGCGAAACCTTGCCGCGCACCTTGACCGCCAGCCCGTCGCGCAGCGCCTGGCGCACACGCAGGGCGTTCTGCCTGAACAGCGCACAGCGTACCTGGGCGTTCTTGTCCTTGAGGGTGAAATAGACGTGGCCGGAAGCGGGGCGGGCGAGATTGGATATCTCGCCTTCGACCCAGACCTGAGCGAACACGTCTTCGAGCAGCAGTCGAGCCCGTCCGTTGAGCTGGCTGACGCTGAGGACCTCGCGGTCGAGATTGAGGCGCTGGAAGGGATCTTTGAGCATGGGCGCCATGATAAAGCCTTGCACGCGAGCAGGGTGGAAATCTCTTTTGGCTTACTCGGGCTGCAGTAATTGGCTCAGACCCGTACCATTCGCCCCTTTCTTAAATGCGGCCTGCCGCCGCAAACGGTCACGATTCACCAAGGAGCTGTGTTCATGAGCAAGCAGATTCGTATTGGTATCGCCGGTTACGGCAACCTCGGGCGAGGCGTCGAAGCCGCCATCGGCAAGAACCCGGACATGACGCTGGTAGGTATCTTCACCCGCCGCGCGCCTGCCGACCTGACTCCGCTGGAGGCTGGCACACCGGTCTATGCCATAGATACGCTGCCCGAGCATCGCGAGGCCATCGACGTGCTGATCCTCTGCGGCGGCTCCAAGGACGACTTGCCCAAGCAGGGGCCGCAGTTGGCAGCGATGTTCAATACCGTGGACAGCTTCGATACCCACGCCCGCATTCCCGAATACTTCGCCTCGGTAGATGAGCCGGCTCGAACCAATGGCAAGACGGCCCTGATCTCCATTGGCTGGGACCCTGGGATGTTCTCCATCAACCGTCTTTACGGCGAAGCGCTGTTGCCCGATGGCGTGACCTATACCTTCTGGGGCAAGGGACTGAGCCAAGGCCATTCCGATGCCGTACGCCGAGTGCCGGGCGTCAAGGCCGGTGTGCAGTACACGCTGCCTTCGCCGGTCGCCATCGATCGCGTACGCAGCGGCACACGTCCCGAATTAAGCACCCGCGAAAAGCACACACGCGAATGTTATGTAGTGCTGGCCGAAGGTGCTGATGCGACAGCTGTGGAGCAGGCCATCGTGACCATGCCCAACTACTTCGCCGACTACGACACCACGGTTAATTTCATCAGCGAAGAGCAATTGCGTCGCGATCACCAGCGCATGCCCCACGGCGGTTTCGTGATCCGCAGTGGCAACACCAGCGAAGCGCACACCCAGGTTGTTGAGTACTCGCTGCAGCTGGAAAGCAACCCCGAATTCACTGCTAGCGTACTGGTGGCTTATGCACGCGCGGCTTACCGGCTGAATGAGCAGGGCCAGTTCGGGGCGAAAACGGCATTCGACGTGGCGCCGGGACTGCTGTCGATCAAATCCGCTGAGCAGCTGCGCGAAGAACTGCTCTAACTGGCTGTCGAGCGCCCTGCATCATCCATGGGCGCACCAAGCTGGCGCTGCCTCGGCGGCCGCTCAGGCCCTTTCGAGCAGGCGGTCGAGCAGCAAGGCCGCAGTTCGTGTTGACGTGACCAGGCCAAGCCGACCGGGACGTGCTTGGGCCAACCGGGCAGTTGCAGCTCTTGCAACTGCCTTGCGTTGTAACTTGTTAACAGTTGCGCGGCAGAGCTGCCTAACCGAAGCCAAGCCCTGCCATTTCCAGCAGCGTGCGGCGTGGCGCATCAGACAGTTGCTGGCAGCTAGCACCTCCGTGGCATAAATCAACAGGTTGGCACCGGCTTCGCTCAATAGCAGCTGGCGAGGGCAGCGTTCGAACAGTTGGACGCCTAAGTCGAGCTCCAGGCGTGCAACTGCTTCGCTGAAAGTCAACTTGGCTCTTGCCCAACCGCCGAGCTGCGGCACTTAGCGGGCCGCAGCTAGCGGCATGAACGAAGGCCTGAAGTGACTCTGGAGGCGTGGTTAATATCGCTTTCCCGATGGCAGCTGACTTGCTGGTAACCACTTTGCCGATGATGATAGCGCCAGTTTTCCACTCGAAAGGTGTCTTCATGAACCAGCCACCGCAGCGTTCTATGCGCGAGCGCATCGGTCACGCGCTTGCGTTCGAGCTTATCGCCGTAGCCATCTGTGCGCCGGCATTGGCGTTGCTGATGGACAAGCCGTTGCTGCATCTGGGAGCGCTGACTCTGATGTTTTCCACTGTGGCGATGCTCTGGAACATGCTGTTCAACTACTTGTTCGACCGAGCGCAGAGTCGCCTGAGGTTTCAGCGGAGCCTACGGGTACGTCTGATTCATGCAACGCTCTTCGAGGCGGGTCTGATCGTCGCGCTCGTTCCATTGGCCGCGTGGTGGCTGTCGATCACTTTGCTAGAAGCACTGCTGTTGGATATCGGCCTGATTCTGTTTTTTCTGCCTTACACAGTTGCCTTCAATTGGACCTACGACGTGCTACGGGCACGTTGGGTAGAGCAGCGTAGAAGCCGATCGGCTTCGCAAACGCTCTGAGCGATATGACTTGATTTGCTCGTAGCACAAGGGTCTGTTGACGTTTCGTATGCAGCCGCGCATGGCCCTTTTTGGGTGCTGCGTCAAATAGCGCCATGCGCGTTGCGTGACTTGGTAAGGGCCGACCATTACCTACGTCCCGCGCCTTACTTGGCGATATTGCCGCCGCAACGCGGCTTGCGACGAAACGTCAACAAACCCTAAGCTGCCCGCCCTCCATTTGCCGTAGCAAGCATCGTTATGACCGCGCAACTGATCCTCGTCCCTCGGATATCCAGCCTGCCTGCCCATGAAGCAAAAGCTCGGGCCCTGTTACGTTGGCTAGTCAAGAGCGAGATCGTCGAGGAGCTGCCGACAACTTGCGGCCTGAGTGGCGATGGCATGGCCTATGCCATCGGACCGGGAGCCAGGCGTATCGCACAGCATCCGGAACAGCTGCCGTACGGCCGACCACATAACGGGCTGGAAATTGTCACTCGTCGCTGCATCTACATGCCCACGCACGGGTTTCTAGGGGAGGCGGGCTGTCCCCACTGTCGGCAAGAGATCGGCGTGCCGCTGTTCGACAGCCTGGAGACGTGGTGGCCAGGAGAAACCGATGTATTCACCTGTCCCGAATGTGGCTTTGAAGATGACATCAATGGTTTTCTATTCCTGCAGCCTTGCGCCTTTTCCAATCTGGGATTCATTTTTAACGGCTGGGCCGAGGCTGGGTTAAGCGAGGCCTTCGTCGAAGCGTTCGCCGAACGAATGGGCTTCGCCTGCGTACAGGTCAGGGTGGATCGCTAAACCGGCGATGCGCGTTGAGTACGGGCGCTCTGGCAGGTATAATGCCGCGCTTCCTTTTTCCCGCCTGGGAGCCCCCGCCATGCTGCGTATCAGCCAAGAAGCCCTGACATTCGATGATGTTCTCCTGATCCCCGGATATTCCGAGGTTCTGCCGAAGGATGTCAGCCTAAAAACCCGTCTGACCCGTGGCATTGAGCTGAATATCCCCCTGGTTTCCGCGGCCATGGATACCGTCACTGAAGCTCGCCTGGCCATCGCCATGGCGCAGGAAGGCGGCATCGGCATCATTCACAAGAACATGAGCATCGAGCAACAGGCCATCGAAGTGCGCAAGGTCAAGCGCCATGAAACGGCCATTGTTCATGATCCGGTTACTGTCACCCCGGAAACCAAGATCAGCGAGCTTCTGCGCAAGGCTCATGACCTGGGCTTTTCCGGCTTTCCGGTAATTTCCGGCAAGGAGCTGGTCGGTATCGTCACCGGTCGTGACCTGCGCTTCACGCCCAACGCCGGCGATTCCGTTGCAGCGATCATGACGCCCAAGGACAAGCTGGTCACCGTCAAGGAAGGCACCGGCCTGGAAGAGATCAAAACCAAGCTTTACGAGCATCGCATCGAGAAGATGCTGGTGGTCGACGACAAATTCCATTTGCGCGGCCTAGTGACCTTCCGCGATATCGAGAAAGCCAAGACCTACCCGCTGGCGTCCAAGGATGAGCAGGGGCGTCTGCGCGTCGGCGCGGCCGTAGGTACCGGTGCAGACACCGCTGAGCGTGTCGAAGCACTGGCAGCAGCCGGTGTCGATGTGGTGGTGGTGGATACTGCCCACGGCCACTCCAAGGGAGTGATAGAGCGCGTGCGCTGGGTGAAGCAGAACTTCCCGCAGGTGCAGGTGATCGGCGGCAACATCGCCACCGGCGAAGCCGCGCTGGCACTGGTTGAAGCCGGTGCTGATGGCGTCAAAGTTGGTATCGGTCCTGGCTCGATCTGCACCACGCGCATCGTCGCGGGTGTTGGCGTGCCGCAAATTTCCGCCATTGCCAATGTGTCCGCTGCCCTTGAAGGTACCGGCGTGCCGATGATCGCTGACGGCGGCATCCGTTTTTCCGGCGATCTGTCCAAGGCCATCGTGGCCGGCGCTAACGCGGTGATGATGGGCTCGATGTTCGCTGGCACCGAAGAGGCTCCAGGCGAGATCGAGCTGTTCCAGGGTCGCTCCTATAAGGCTTACCGCGGCATGGGCTCGCTCGGCGCCATGGCGCAGGCCCAGGGCTCCTCGGATCGTTATTTCCAGGACTCTTCCGCCGGTGCCGAAAAACTGGTGCCCGAAGGTATCGAAGGCCGCGTACCGTATAAGGGCGCGCTGGCAGCTATCATCCACCAGCTGATGGGTGGCCTCCGCGCTTCCATGGGTTATACCGGCTGCGCCACCGTCGAAGAGATGCGTTCGCGGCCACAGTTCGTGCGCATCACCGGCGCCGGCATGGCCGAATCGCACGTGCATGACGTGCAGATCACTAAAGAGGCGCCGAACTACCGGGTCGGTTGATCCAGCCTCGATTAACAGGCGCTGGAAGCTGGAAGCTGGAGGCTGGAGTCGCGACTTCGGGCCTCTGCTTCCAGCTTCTGGCTTTCAGCTTCAAGCTTTTTCCGAAGGAAAGCCCATGTCTCACCCCGACATTCACGCCCATCGCGTTCTCATCCTCGATTTCGGCTCCCAATACACCCAGCTGATCGCCCGTCGCGTGCGTGAGCTTGGCGTTTATTGCGAACTGCATCCCTTCGACATGAGTGATGAGGACATCCGCGAATTCAATCCGCGCGGGATCATCCTCGCTGGCGGCCCGGAGTCCGTGCATGCCGAAGGCAGTCCTCGGGCGCCTCAGGCGGTGTTTGACTTAAACGTGCCGCTGTTCGGCATTTGCTACGGCATGCAGACCATGTCCGAACAGCTGGGCGGCAGGGTGCAGAGTTCCGATGAGCGCGAATTTGGCTACGCCCGTGTCGATCTGGTTGGCAAGTCGAAGCTGTTCGAAGGCATCGAGGATCATATGGGCGACGACGGCATGTTCGCCCTCGATGTCTGGATGAGCCACGGCGACAAAGTCACCGATCTCCCGGAAGGCTTCAACATCCTGGCCAGCACCCCGAGCTGCCCGATCGCGGCCATGGGCGACGACACGCGCGGCTACTACGGCGTGCAATTCCATCCTGAAGTGACCCACACCCGTCAGGGGGGCCGTATCCTCTCGCGTTTCCTGCTGGATATCTGCGGTTGTGAAGCGCTGTGGACGCCGTCCAACATCGTCGATGACCTGATCGAACAGGTCCGCGCTCAGGTAGGCAATGCCAACGTGCTGCTGGGCCTGTCAGGCGGTGTCGATTCCTCGGTGGTCGCGGCGCTGCTGCACAAGGCCATCGGTGATCAGCTGACCTGCGTCTTCGTCGATAATGGCTTGCTGCGCCTGCACGAAGGTGACCAGGTGATGGCCATGTTCGCCGAGAACATGGGCGTCAAGGTCATCCGCGCCGACGCCGAAGCGCAGTTCCTTGACAACCTTGCCGGCGAAGCCGACCCGGAGAAGAAGCGCAAGATCATTGGCCGTACCTTTATCGACGTGTTCGACGCCCAGGCCAGCAAGCTCGACAACATCCAGTTCCTTGCCCAAGGCACCATCTATCCAGACGTGATCGAGTCCGCTGGCGCTAAGAGCGGCAAGGCTCACGTGATCAAGTCGCACCACAACGTGGGCGGCCTGCCGGAGGAAATGAACCTCAAGCTAGTCGAGCCGCTGCGTGAGCTGTTCAAGGACGAAGTGCGCAAGATCGGCCTTGAACTCGGCCTGCCGTACGACATGGTCTACCGTCATCCTTTCCCTGGCCCAGGCCTCGGCGTGCGAATCCTTGGCGAAGTGAAGAAGGAATACGCCGACCTGCTGCGTCGCGCCGATCACATCTTCATCGAGGAACTGCGCAACTTCGACTGGTACCACAAGACCAGCCAGGCCTTCGTGGTGTTCCAGCCGGTTAAGTCAGTGGGTGTAGTCGGCGATGGCCGTCGCTACGCTTGGGTCGTCGCCCTGCGTGCGGTGGAAACCATCGACTTCATGACTGCCCGCTGGGCTCATCTGCCCTATGCGCTGCTGGAGAAGGTTTCCAACCGCATCATCAATGAAATCGAAGGCATTTCTCGCGTCACCTACGATGTGTCGAGCAAGCCGCCAGCGACGATCGAGTGGGAGTGAGCGGAACACCTCGCCACCCTTAACCGCAGCACACGAAAGCCCGCTTATGCGGGCTTTCGTCTTCCTGCCTCCCGGTTTTTTGGCCCTGATAGATCCGGTGCTCATGTGGTAAGCAAAGCAATTGTGTTCTACGAGCGCGAGGCCCGTAGTCAGAGCTATTGCGCCAGCTTGGCGATCACTTTGATTTCAAAGTCGAAGCCGGCCAGCCATGTCACACCGACGAGCGCGTCATTCGTCTGCTAGCCGATATGGAAGATGCCGAAACCAGCTTGTCCAGCGCGTCGATGACACCGCGTGGGCGACTGCGGGTGGATGTGCCCAGCCCACTGGCGCGTATGTTATTGATCCCGGCCTTACCGGCGTTCTACGCCCGCTACCCGGAAATCCAGCTGATCATGGGCGTGAGCGACCGCATAGTCGACATCATTGGCGAGAACGTTGACTGCGTGATACGTGGCGGCGAGATCGTCGATCAATCGCTGGTGGCGCGGCACGTGGGCGACTTGAAACTCGGCATCTATGCGGCGCCAAGCTACCTGCAGCGACTCGGGACGCCGGCACACCCTCATGAGCTTGAGGATGACAGGCACAGTACCGTTGGCTTTCTCTGGTCGCGTACAGGAAAGACCTTACCCTATGCACTGCAGCGGGGCGCGGAAAGCATTGAGGCCCAGGGCCGCCCGCTGCTGACGGTAGACGACGGCAATGCCTACCTCGCCGCAGGTCTGGCGGGTCTGGGCATACTCTGGCTACCGCAGTACATGGCCAAGCCGCACCTGGCTAGCGGCGAGCTGGTAGCGCTATTCGAAGACTGGCAGATGGCGCCGATGCCGATGTACCTGGCATTCCCTCCGAATCGCCATGTCAGCGCCAAGCTACGCGTATTTATCGACTGGATAATGGAGTTGATGGCTGAGCATGCGCCGGTATTGGAGCGAAGCTAAGGCGCTTGTATTGGGAGCACGAACAGCCAGCTGCCACAGACGATTTGATGGAGGCTGCCGAGTGGCTATCGTGTGTCCTGCTGCTTCGTCACGACGCTGATCTGGCCGTCCACCTCCAGAATCGCCTGCTGCACTTGGGCAATCTCGTCAATGCCTTGCATGCGCAGACTGGCCGCCAGCTCCTGCTCAGTGAGTTTCTCTCTGCGCAGGTTCTTGCGAAGCAGCACGCCTTGGTAGATAAGCAGCGTGGGTGAATCCTGAGCAACGCCTCGAAAGCGCGGAAAGTGGTACTCGGCGAGGTTGGATAGGTAGTCCCAGGACAGTATCACCAGGATCAACAGCAGGATGTCAGCCGGTGCCTTGACGTCGCCCATGATTGCATCCGCCGCTAGGCTGCCGACGATGATCAGAGCGATCATATCGTTAGGGGCGATGCTGCCCATTTGCCGCTTGGGTAGCAGGCGTATTGCTACCACGATCAGCAGGTAGACAGCGCTGCCCCGGGCCAGGATTTCCAACAGCGGAGCTTCGAACATAGGCACCTCTCGGGCAGTAAGTCGTCGCGGCTCGCAAGTCGGCCGGAGTACTGCATACGACCTCGCAGAGTCAGTTCAGATCGCGGTGCCGTCTAAGCCGATTCGAGATGTGCAACAGGGGACATGCCAAGGCTATCAACTGTTTATGCACCTGCCGTTTATGGTTCTAGTACGCCATACAAGCTGTACTTCTCGGAAACTAGCAGCAGGCCAAAAGCCGGATCACTCCGTGGCAGGGTAAAACACCTTTAGCCCGTGGATACTTGCAGCTGGGTTGAGCGTTGCCTCGTTCGCTTTTCCCTCACCCATGATGTGGAAGACCTTGGCGTTTCGCACCAATAGGTAGTCTGTAACTATCCTTCGGTGGCATCGCCACCAGACCGCCTCTGCGCACATGATGGCGCACGTTCGAGATTCGCTGAGTTCAAGAAGCTGGTTCAAGCCAGTTTCAAATTCCTCTGAAATCGCATAATCGGCATAATTGTGGAAACTGCGGTTCACCCAGAACGCGTTGGTTTCGGCAGGAACAGTGCTCGACTTCTTGCGCAAGCCCCCCAGTTCCGAAATCCGGTAATGCCTGATACCGAACTCAGCGAGACTTTCCGGCAGCGAGTCGAGATTGTATTGAGGGTTGGTTCGGGACCGCGGGACCGTTCTGATGTCCACCACAGTATCCACATCGAAGCCTCGTATGAGCTCCACGAACTGCTCAATGGGCCTCGTTGAATGCCCTATGGTGTAAACGGTGATATCGGGCATAAATGGCGGCCTATCATTCAGTTATGGATGTGACGTTAGGGTTGAAGCTCGGTAGGTTGGTTCAATGATTGCCTGGTACGCCGAGGGCAGTCACCGGACTCCCGAACATCTCGACGTAGTCGATTCGGATTGCCTTGGTCCTGCCACGCTGGGAGGAGTGTGTGTAAGGGGCCCCGCACCGTTCAGCAGTGAACACCCGTCCTGATGACCAGCGAGCGTACGATAGGCCACCGTCAATGCGGACTCGAGCCGCGTCACCAGTTGCGAGTAGATTATTGATATCCGACAGCCAGCCCAATCTGAGCTACTCATTCCCTAAAAGTATTTCGAGCGATATCACCGCTGGCTGGGTGGCATACCGACGCACGAATGAGCGGGCAAACTCAAATCCCGGCCCGGTTTCCACCTGCGACTCGGCTCGCGTTCCGTTATGTGCCGCTGCGCTTAATCCACAAAAACTGTGGATAAGCAGGTGGATATCATCCCTGAAGGCTCGTCGAGGCCAGCGGAACCGGGGCATCGTGTCGACTGGTTGAATAACAACCAGGAGTTCACTTTTAGACGTGTAATCAATAACTTGGATCGAACAGGGTAAGTGCGCTGCTAACACGGCTAAGTGCCGCTTGATGGGCGCTCGCTTGGAAAGATGAGAACAGCCAACGCCTTATGCTCATCAGGATAGGCTCTAGACCCGAGGCCCGTTCGGTACCGTCCAACTCACCAATGCCCAGCGCATCGGTGCACCGCCTCGTCGTGCGCGTTCCGGATCAGCTCGATACCAATCAGCGAGGGCGCTCAACTCAGTTTCATTTAGCGGACCAAGCGCAAAGCTGACCTTGTCAGCGAACTCCTCGAATGTCGTGCTACCGGCCAGTCTGCCGGGTACCTCTATATAGTCGAGGCGAGCGTAGATGCCGCGTTGGTGCAGCAGATTCAGCGTGTAGATATGGTCCGGCAGGGCTGGTTGCTCGCGTTCGAGCAGGCGGGTTATAGCTGGGTCAATAAAGTGCCCGCCGGCCAGCTGGGTCATGTAGACCCTGAGGCGTGTATGCCGATGAATCTTCTCTAAAATGGCGTCAAGGTCATCGACCACACCCGAGCGCGAGGCGATCAGAATGTCGCAGATAGGGACTTCGCTCCAATCATCTTCCCAGCCACACAGCAGCGGATGAACGTTGTTCAAACCGAGCTCGTCCGCCCCGGCTTGAAGGCACGCCAGCATGCCGGGACTGTAATCCAGTGCGTAGACCTGCTCGAACTGCGTTGCCAGAGGCAAGCACAGGGTGCCGGGGCCACAACCGATATCCAGCAGACTTTGCGCGCCAGTGAGATCCATCCGTTGGATGAACGCTTCGGCATAGGCGCCGCCGCCGAGCGGCTTGTCGGCCATCTCGGCAGCCCGTTTGTCCCAGGCACTAGGGGGCTTGGGTCTGCGACCGGTGCGGCGCATCTGCTGGCGGTAGCGCTCAGCAAAATCGATATCATCGAGGCTCATGTTGTCTCCCGAAACTAAGTACTTGAGTGTCACAGACGACTCTACATTCTGTAGCCATGCGAATCTTCCCCCACACTATCGGCAAGCGAAACTGCGCCCTGTTTGTTCTGCTCGCTGAAAGGGCCAGCTGCATTTTCGGTAACCTCGGCATCCAGCCGATATCCGGCCACTTCGCGGGGCCCTTAGAGAATCCAACTGAGGTGATGTACTTGAGGTTGAGGGTGGCGATCAATACTGGTGCCAGTTGTGCTGGCGAGACCTTTTGCCGCAAGCCAATTTCGCGCTGGGGGTAAAGTCGGCTCGCAGAGTCGGTCACCAAGTGAGAAAATCTCTCATCTTTCCGACTTTCGAACGGTTATTTCATGTCGTTTACCCGCAGACAGATTCTTGCCGGCTTGGCAGGCCTTGGTATTGCCGGTCTCGGCGCGAGCGGCATTCGTTACTGGCTGGGGCGGCCACACGATGTGACCAGTCATGATTACGAGCTGATTGCCGCGCCGCTCGACGTTCAGTTGATTGCCGGCTACCGGACACCCGCTTGGGCCTATGGCGGCCAGGCACCGAGCCAGAGCTTCACGACCCGGATCGACCAGCTGTGCACGGTTGGGTGTCGGTGCGCGCCGCAGGATTATCTGGATATCAGGCTGGCAGCACCTCGGAGGACCGCATTACACCGGTCACCGGGGCGTTGAGCGGGCATCAGCGAACGTATCGGATGGGACCGGTGTACTTGGCCACTGCCCGGTCACTCGTCACAAGTACAAAGCCTTCCGTCATCGCCTGGCCGACAAGCATGCGGTCAAAGGGGTCGTTGTGGATGGGCGGCAGTCCGGCAGCCACGATGCCGTGCTGGCCGGTCATCGGGAGCTCCTGGTAATTGGCATCGAGCAGGGTGCGCCGGAGCACCGCCGGATCGAAGCGAAAGCCGGGCTTGCCCATGGCATTCTTGATGCCCACTTCCCAGATGCTGGCGGCGCTGAACAGCAGGTCGTTGCCGCGATCCTCGATCAGTGCAACCGCTTCGGCCGGAAGAGACGACGGTGCCGCACAGGCCCACAGCAGGATATGAGTATCGAGCAGCAGCTTCATGCGCCGAACATGGCCTCGATTTCGTTCTGGAACGGCGTGTCGATATCGTCAGGTACCTCGAACATGCCCGCGAGCATTCCCAGGCGCGGCCTGGTTTCGTGATCTATCGCCACGACCTTGACCATTGGCTTGCCGGCCTTGGCGATGACGAACGGGCTGCCCTGGGTCGCTTCCAGAATCAGCTGCGACAGGTTCGTCTTCGCGTCGTGAATGTTGACCGTCTTGTGCCCCGAGCCGGAAGTGCTGTCAGCTTTCATCGTGTCATTCCAGGTTAGCTAATGCGGTTAGTCTAGTTTAGCTACCGCTAAAACTCAATGACGGTCCGGGGCAGGCGCCCAAGAGTGTCGGTCTTCAGCCCTATGGACGAGGTGCAGGCCGTAACCCCGTATGTAATGGCCGTCGCGGCGTCGGGGCCCTCACAGGCTTTAGGCAGGTGGCAAACGACCCTTCAGGTTCTCGTTGATCCAGTCGGCCGTCTTCGTCATCTCAATGCCATGGGCGGCGTTCAAGGTGTGTTGCTTATCCCAGGCGACGCCCTTGCCCTGCGCAAAGACCGCCCAATACTTGCGCATCTGATCGTGGGGGCGGCGGCCAAATCGTCGTTCAGCTTCTTCACGGTCCACTCGATTCGATGCACCTTGCGATCCAGAGCAGCATCGACTTGGTCTGCCAACTGACCGTAACTCAGGGTGTCTCCGGCAACGAACACCACCTGGTTTGCCAGGCGGGGGCGAGTGAACAGTATCCTCGCCGTCAGCAGCCCTATGTCCTTCGGCGTTGTCACGGTGACTTGCGTATCCCAGCTGCCCAGCGCATGAACGGTGTTGCGTGCCAGGTCGACCACACCGAACGCGGGCTCGAACAGGAAGCTTGTGAACATGCCCGTCGAGATGACCAGCCACTCGGTCCGTTCCTGGGCGCACAGTAATGCCCGAACGTCGAGCTGTTCGTCGAACAGATCCTGCGCGCTGCCTTTGCCGATCGCGTTGTAGTCGACCCCGAACTGCCAGGGCACGTAGCGTTTAACGCCCGCATTGAGCACGGCTCGGGTGATCTTGAGTTGCGCGCCCGCACCTGCCACGAAACCTACGCAGCTGATGACCGTGTCGAATCGACGGAAATGCCCGGCCAGTTCTTCAACCGGGTCCTTAATGATGTCGGCGGACAATACCCCAACACTGAGCACCCGCAATTGTTCGAGCAGCTCCGCTCGGCGCTTGGATATGGAAGCGGCTGCCACAGGACAGGCGACCCCGGCACATTCGATGCGCCATGGTACGTGACCAGGGGCGGCTGGAGATCGAGGCCGCCAGCCGTAACGACATCGTGTTGCCGCTGGATGAAATCAAGCGCACCGATCCAAAGTGTATTCAAGAAATGGCGTACTTACTGGCTTAGCAATTGCAAAGGTACCGTGATCCGTGATCGTGAAGGGCGGGCAAACTGAGCTGGCGCTTGCTGTTTCTTTCCAGAGGTGTTCGCTATTCGAGCACGCGGCTATTACCGGCAACACAACCCATGCGGGCGCTGAAAAAGGAGCGACGCGATCTGTCCGGAGAGATGTCGGCTATTGCGGCCAACACTACCTATTGCTCTGATACAGCCCGCCAGTCTTTCTCGGCTGCAGCCTAACGTACTGCTTCGAGTAACTGCTCGGTCGCGGCCGGCATGTAACGGCGACGCATCATCCGAATCTCCACCGCCAAAAGCTGGCTGGCCCAGCGGATGCGGGTTCGCCAGCTCCGAGTTGCACTGCGTCGGGTCTTGGACTAATCTCCGCGGCGCCTCAGGTACCCCCCTGGCCTAGTGTCAGAGGGGTGAAACAGGGAAGCCGGTCCATTCTCACGAAGATTCCGGCGCTGCCCCCGCAACGGTAGGCGAGTCAAGAAACCGCAACGGCCACTGTGCTTCGCGCACGGGAAGGCGCGATTTCTGGATGCCGCAAGGCTCCGCTCGCAAGCCCGGAGACCGGCCTGTCGCATTTCACTGACAGTGCGGCGGGCGCTGGGTGGGTGCGTACCTTTGCGGTACTCCCTCCTTCCGAGTTCTTCCGTCTGTCTCCACCGACCTTTTGTCGTGCGGGTGGGTACGACGGAGAACCTTGATCAATGCGTAATTCCCTTTCCTTGGCCGTGGTGCTACTGGGCGCTCCTTCGTGTGTCCTGGCCAATCATGGCGAAGCCTTGCTGCTGGGCCAGCAGGTGGTTACCGCCAGCCGGACCGGCCATTCGCCGGTGTCCATCGCTTCCAGCAGCCTCATCACCCGTGATGAGATCGAACGCCAGCAGGCCGGCAGCGTGCCGGAGCTGCTGCAGCGCCTGGCCGGGGTGAGCATCACCAGCAACGGCGGGCGCGGCAAGAACACCTCGGTGTCCATCCGCGGCACCAGCGACAAGCACGTACTGGTGCTGATCGATGGCGTCAGGATCGGTTCGGCCACCTCTGGCAGCGCCGCACTGCAGAACATTCCAATCGAACAAATTGAGCGTATCGAGGTCGTCCGTGGGCCGCGTTCCAGCCTGTACGGCTCGGAGGCGATGGGCGGGGTGATCCAGATCTTCCCCCGCCGCGGCGCCGCCGATGGCTTCAAACCTTACTTCTCAGTGGGCGCTGGTTCGCGTTCAAGCTACAGCGGATCGGCTGGCGTGGCTGGAAACCACGGCAACGGCTGGTTCAACTTCGGGGTGGCCAGCGAGTCCACCGACGGCATCAATGCCCGCGCCTACCGCAGCACTGAGCCCAATGCCTTCGAACCGGATGCAGACGGCTACCGCGAACTGTCCGCCCAGCTGCGTGCCGGCTATCGCTTCGACAACGGTTTAGAGCTCGACGGCGGCTGGTTGCAGAGCGAAAATCACAGCGACGTCGATAGTCGTTCGAAGAGTGGTGTCACTGGCCGCAATGCCTACGGCGACGGCTCCCTACAGGCGCTCAGCGGCCGTGCGCGCTTCTCGCCGCTTGCTTTCTGGGATGTCATCCTGCAGGCGGGGCACAGCGAGGACCTGAGCGACAACTTTCAGGACGGCCGCTTCTATTCGCGTTTCGATACCCGCCGCGACAGTCTGAGCTGGCAGAACGACTTCAATTTCGGCGAGGCCCAGGTGCTGAGCCTCGGCGTGGATTACAAAAAGGACCGTGTCGACAGTAGCGACGCCTATGCTGAGGACGGCCGCTATAACAAGGGCTACTTCGTCCAGTACCAGGCCGCGTTTGGCCGTCACGGCGTGCAGGCCGGCCTGCGCCGCGACGATGATGAATTCTTCGGCGCGCACGACACCGGCAGCTTGGGCTACAGCTTCGACCTAAGCGACGCGTTGACGCTAACCGCCGCCTACGGCACTGCCTATCGCGCGCCGACCTTCAACGATCTTTATTACCCTCTTACAAACGGCATGGAGGGCAACCCGGATATCCAGCCGGAAGAATCGGAAAGCTACGAGCTGGGTATCCGCGGCAGCCATGGCTGGGGCGAGTGGAGCGTCAATGCCTATGAGAACCAGATTGAAGATCTGATCGTCTGGGCGGGCAGCCGTCCCATGCGTCCGGAGAATGTCGACGTGGCGCGCATCCGTGGCATCGAGACCAGCGTCGCCACCGTGCTGGCCGGCTGGGATGTGGCTGCCAACCTGACCTTTATGGATCCGCAGGACCGCAGCAAGGCTAACCATGGTCATCTGCTACAACGCCGCGCCAAGCGCCAGTTCAACCTGGACCTGGATCGCCAGTTCGGCGCCATCGGCCTGGGCGCCTCGCTATACGCAGCCAGCGAGCGCTTCGACAAGGCTAGCAATCTGGAAAGCACCCGCATGCCTGGCTACGCCCTGGTAGATCTGCGCAGCGAGTACCGTTTCGACGAGGCTTGGCGCTTGCAGGTCAAGCTGGCGAACCTGTTCGACCGTGACTACGAAACCGCACAGACCTACGAACAACCCGGTCGCGCGGTGTATTTCACCGTGCGCTATCAGGCCCTGTAAACCGGCAATCCGGAGGAGAACACCATGCACGTCCTGTCCACGCGCGCCCAGCTGGCAATAGGCACCGCGCTGATCCTGCTGATGGCCATGACCCGTGGTCAGCATTTCGCCAGCGTCGAGAATCTGCCCAGCGCCAGCTGGTCGATCTTCTTCCTGGCCGGCTTCTACCTGCGTCCGCGCTGGGTATTCGCGCTGTTGTTCGCTCTGGCATCGGTGCTGGACTTCGGCTCCCTGGCCAGTGGCAGCATCAGCGACTGGTGCGTGTCGCCGGCCTACTGGGCGCTGGTGCCGGCCTACGGCAGCCTGTGGCTGGCGGGACGGCTGTTCGCCGGCTGGCAGCGCGACGACCTGCGCAGCCTGGCCGTGCTGGCAATGACACTGGTGGGTGCGGCTTTCGTGGCCTACCTGTTCTCCGGCGGGGGCTTCTACTTCTTCTCGGGCCGCTACCCCGAACCGACGCTGGCCGGCTTCCTGGTGCGCATCGCCCAGTACGTCCCGCGTCACCTGGGCAATCTGGCGTTCTACGTCGGTACAGCCGTGGTGCTGCATGTCGGTATCGTCTCGGCGCTGCGCCTGATGCGCGCGCGGGAGGTGCACTGATGGACGGGCGCGACGAGCGACATAAGATGCGCATACAACGTATTGGCTGACGAGAGGCCGCGATGAATAGCAGAAATTGCCCGGCGTTGCTGATCGCCGCGCCGGCTTCAGGGCAGGGCAAGACCACCGTCACCGCCGCCCTGGCGCGGCTGCATGCTCGCCAGGGCAAGCGCGTGCGGGTGTTCAAGTGCGGCCCGGATTTTCTCGACCCGATGATCCTCGCCCGCGCCAGCGGCCAGCCGGTCTATCAGCTTGACCTGTGGATGGTCGGTGAGGAAGAGTCGCGCCGGTTGCTCTGGCAAGCCGCTGGCGAGGCCGACTTGATCCTGATCGAAGGGGTGATGGGGCTGTTCGATGGTAATCCCAGCGCCGCCGATCTGGCGCGGCGTTTCGGCGTGCCGGTGCTGGCGGTGATCGATGGCTCGGCCATGGCGCAGACCTTCGGCGCCCTGGCCCATGGTCTGGCCAGCTTCCAGCCGGACCTGCCGTTCTCCGGCGTGCTGGCCAACCGGGCCGGCAGCGTGCGGCATGGCGAGATCCTGCGCGACAGCCTGCCGGAGGCGATCCGCTGGTACGGCGCGTTGCCGCGCAGCGCCAATATTGAACTGCCGAGCCGGCATCTGGGGCTGGTGCAGGCCGGCGAACTGGCCGATCTGGACGCACGCCTGGATGCCGCTGCTAATGCCCTGGCGGCCAGCGCCGATGTGGCGCTGCCGCCAGCGGTGAGCTTTGCCGCGCCGTTGTCGCGTACGCTCGAACCGCTGCTGCAGGGCGTGCGCATTGGCGTGGCGTGCGATGCCGCCTTTGCCTTTCACTATCAGGCCAACCTCGACCTGCTGCGCCAGCTGGGTGCCGAGCTGCTGTTCTTCTCGCCGCTCGCCGACACGGCCTTGCCGCTGGTGGACAGCCTCTACCTGCCCGGCGGTTATCCCGAGTTGCATCTGTGCGCGCTGGCCGACAACCAGGGGATGGCCGAAGCGATCCGCACCCATCATGCCGCCGGCAAGCCGATCCTCGCCGAATGCGGCGGTATGCTCTATCTGCTCGAAGGCCTTACCGACAAGGCCGGAACATATGGCACCATGCTCGGCCTGCTGCCCGGCGAAGCGCGCCTGCAACCGCGTCTGACGGCGCTGGCGTTGCAGGAAGTGGCGCTGCCGGAAGGGCGGCTGCGTGGGCATACCTTCCACCACTCGGCGCTGGAAACACCGCTGACGCCGCTGACGCGGGGCGAATGCCCGAACTACCGGCGCACCGCCGAGGCGGTCTATCGCCAGGGGCGCCTGACGGCGTCCTATATCCATTTCTACTTGCCGTCTGATCCGACGGCAGCCGCGGAGTTGTTACGACCATGAGCGAACATGCGTTCGGTCCAGAGGAGCGTGCCGGCATCTATCGCGCCATTGCCGAACGTCGCGACATGCGTCATTTCAGCGGCGGCGAAGTGGCGCCTGAACTGCTGGCGCGCCTGCTGGAAGCCGCGCACCAGGCGCCCAGCGTCGGCCTGATGCAGCCCTGGCGCTTTATCCGTATTACCCGCAGTGAGTTGCGCACGGCTATTGCCGAGCTGGTCGAGCAGGAGCGCCTGCTGACCGCCGAAGCACTGGGCGAGCGCGGCAGCGAGTTCATGCAGCTGAAGATCGAAGGTATCCAGGACTGCGCCGAGCTGCTGGTGGTGGCGCTGATGGAGGGTCGTGAAACGCACGTATTCGGTCGGCGCACGTTGCCGGAGATGGATCTCGCCTCGGCGGCCTGTGCGATCCAGAATCTCTGGCTGGCTGCGCGTGGCGAAGGGCTGGGCCTGGGCTGGGTATCGTTGTTCGACCCCCTGGCGCTGGCTGGACTCTTGCAGATGCCAATGGGCGCCACGCCCGTGGCGGTGATCTGCCTCGGCCCGGTCGACGAATTCTATCCGGCTCCGATGCTGGCGCTGGAAGGCTGGACCCAGCCACGGCCGTTGGAAGAGTTGCTGTTCATTGATCGCTGGGGGCATCACGAGTGAGCCTGGCACTGTCTTGCCTGGCCGGAGTCGGCCTGGATGCATGGCTGGGTGAGCTGCGACGCGGTCATCCGCTGGTGGCCTTCGGGCGGCTGGCGGATCGTCTGGAGCGGCATTTCAACGGCCCGGATGGGCGTGGCTGGCGCAGCCACGGCGTTACCGCCTGGTGCATTGCCGTGCTGCCGCTGACAGTGATGGCCTGGCTGCTCAGCCTGTTGCCGGGTATCGGCTGGCTGGTGGAGATCGCCTTACTGTATTGCGCCCTGGGACTGCGTAGCCTCGGCGAGCATCTGCTGCCGGTCGTGAGCGCCTTGCGTAGCGGAAATCTGCCCGAGGCGCGCCGGCGCGTCGATTTTATCGTAAGCCGCGATACCTCCGGGCTGGACGAAGCGGGCGTGGCCCGCGCCGCCACCGAATCGGCGCTGGAAAACGGCAGCGATGCGGTGTTCGCCGCGCTGTTCTGGTTCGCGATTGCCGGTGCGCCGGGCGTAGTGCTCTATCGCCTGAGCAACACCCTCGATGCCATGTGGGGCTATCGCAATGAGCGCTTCGAGCGTTTCGGCTGGGCCGCTGCGCGCATCGATGACGTGCTCAACTTCATCCCTGCCCGGCTGGTGGCGCTGACCTACGCCGTGCTCGGCCAGACACGCAAGGCCTGGCGTTGCTGGCGCCTGCAGGCGCCACTCTGGGATAGCCCCAATGCGGGGCCGGTAATGGCTGCCGGGGCCGGAGCGCTGGGCGTGGCACTTGGTGGGTCGGCGATCTACCACGGCGAGCGGCACGAGCGGCCATCGCTGGGCGAGGGCGAAGCGCCACAAGCGCGTGATATCGAGCGGGCGCTGGATCTGGTCTGGGCTGGCGTCGGCCTCTGGTTGCTGCTGATGCTGCTGGGGAGCGGATTGTATGCTTGAACATGGCGGACGCTTGCGCGCGGCGGCGCATGACTTCGGCATCCCGTTGACGGATTGGCTCGATCTGTCCACCGGTATCGCGCCTTATGGATTCGACCTGCCAGTAATTCCGTTGAACGCCTGGAGTCGATTGCCGGAAGCCGAAGATGAGCTGGAGGCCGTCGCCCGCGGTTATTACGGTGTCTCTTCACTGCTACCGGTTGCCGGCTCGCAAGCGGCGATCCAGATGCTGCCCAGGCTGCGACGGCGGTTGCAGGTCGGCATCGTCTCGCCTTGTTACGCCGAGCATGCCGAGGCCTGGCGCCGCGAAGGGCATCGCACAAGTGCGTTCGGTGAGGGCAGCGTGCGGCGTGCGCTCGATCAAGTCGACGTGCTGGTGGTGGTCAATCCGAACAACCCCACAGGGCGCCTGCTGCCGCCCGCACAGTTGCTCGACTGGCATGCACGACTGGCGGAGCGGGGCGGCTGGCTGGTGGTTGATGAAGCCTTTATCGATCCAACGCCTGAATACAGCCTGGCGCCATACACCCACCTGCCGGGGTTGATCGTGCTGCGTTCGTTCGGCAAGTTTTTCGCCATGGCCGGTGCCCGGCTGGGCTTTGTGCTGGCTGAAGGCGAGCTGTTACGGGCTTTGGGCGATGCCATGGGGCCCTGGCCCATCGCCGGGCCGTCAAGGTTCATCGGCACGGCTTTGCTCGCTGACCGTGCAGGACAGGCCCGTCAGCGTGAACGTCTCCTGGCCGACGGCCAGCGACTGGCGGACCTGTTGACCGCTCATGGCTTGCCGTCTGCCGGTGGCTGCGCTCTGTTTCAATGGGTCTTGAGCGAAGAGGTCGACCCGTTGTACGAGTTTCTCGCCAGTCAGGGCATTCTCGTACGCCGTTTTCATGCTCCGCCGAGCCTGCGTTTCGGCCTGCCGGCAGACGAGCGAGACTGGAGCCGGCTGGCAAGCGCGCTGGTGCATTACAGGAAAAGGGTTTCATGAGTACCTTGATGGTCCAGGGCACCACCTCCGATGCGGGCAAGAGCACCCTGGTGACCGCGCTGTGCCGCTGGCTGGCGCGCCAGAACGTTGCGGTGGCGCCGTTCAAGCCACAAAACATGGCGCTCAACAGTGCGGTCACCGCTGACGGCGGCGAGATCGGACGGGCGCAGGCCGTGCAGGCCCAGGCCGCCAGGCTTGCGCCGCACACTGATATGAATCCGGTGTTGCTCAAGCCCAACAGCGATATCGGTGCGCAGGTGATCATTCATGGGCGGGCTGTCACCCAGATGGATGCCGCCGCTTATCACGATTACAAGCGTGTGGCGATGAATGCGGTACTGGAGTCCCATCGGCGCTTGAGCGCGGCGTATTCGGTGGTGATGGTCGAGGGCGCTGGCTCGCCCGCCGAGATCAATCTGCGCGCCAATGACATTGCCAATATGGGCTTTGCCGAAACGGTGGATTGCCCAGTCATTCTGATCGCCGATATCGACAAGGGCGGCGTTTTCGCCCATCTGGTCGGCACCCTGGCTCTGCTTTCGGACAGCGAGCAGGCGCGGGTGCGGGGCTTTGTGATCAACCGCTTTCGCGGCGATATCGCGCTGCTGCAACCGGGGCTGGACTGGCTGGAGCAACGCACCGGCAAGCCGGTGCTCGGCGTGTTGCCGTATCTGATGGATTTTCATCTGGAAGCTGAGGATGCCGTCGATGCGCGCCAGTCGGCCAAGGGCGAGCGAGCGCTGAAAGTCGTGGTGCCGGTTTTGCCGCGCATCAGCAACCACACCGACTTTGACCCGCTGCGCCTGCATCCGCAGGTCGATCTGCGTTTCGTCGGCCCCGGACAGCCCATCCCGAGCGCCGATCTGATCATTCTGCCTGGCTCGAAAAGCGTCCGCGCCGACCTTGCATGGCTGCGCGAGCAGGGCTGGGAGAGGGCCATCCAGCGTCATCTGCGCTATGGCGGCAAGGTGCTGGGCATCTGCGGCGGACTGCAGATGCTGGGTGAAGGTATTGACGACCCCCACGGGCTGGAAGGCGCGGCTGGCCATAGCGATGGGCTCGGTCTGCTGGCGCTGTCAACGCGACTGGAACGCGAAAAGCAGCTGCGCAACGTCTGTGGCCGCCTGATGATTGATGATGCGTACGTCAGTGGCTATGAGATTCATGCCGGGATCAGTCAGGGGCCGGCGCTCGGGCAAGCCGCTGTATGCCTCGACGATGGCCGCTGCGATGGCGCCATCAGCGAGGACAATCAGGTGCTGGGGACTTACCTGCACGGCCTGTTCGAGTCACCCGCCGCCTGTGAGGCACTGTTGCGTTGGGCCGGGCTCGATGACGTCGAAGCGGTCGATTACCACGCCCTGCGCGAGCGCGATATCGAACGCCTAGCAGACCTGGTCGAGACGCATCTGGATACCCGCCTGCTGCGGGAGCTGTGTGGTGTCTAGCCTTGTTCGCACCATTCATAGGGGGCGTGCCCGCGAAACCGCTACGGCACCGGGCGCCATGGTTCGCGAGCATGGCTCGCTCCAGGATCCTGGAGATCAACATGCTTGAGCTGATTCTCGGCGGCGCGCGCTCAGGCAAGAGCCGCCTGGCCGAACGCCTCGCAATGGAAAGCGGGTTGCCCGTAACCTATATCGCCACGAGCCAGCCGCTGGACGCTGAAATGGCCGAACGCATCGCCCATCACCGCGCCCGCCGGCCCGTCGATTGGGCGCTGGTGGAAGAACCCCTGACGCTGGCGCGGGTGCTGCGTGAACACGCGCGGGTCGATCACTGCCTCCTGGTCGATTGCCTGACGCTGTGGTTGACCAATCTGCTGATGCAGGACGATCCGGCGCACCTGGTCGAAGAGCGCGAGGCCTTTCTTGACTGCCTGGCGACACTGCCGGGGTACGTGCTGCTGGTGAGCAATGAAACCGGCCTTGGCGTGGTGCCGCTGGGTGAGCTGAGCCGACGCTATGTGGATGAGGCCGGCTGGTTGCACCAGGCCCTGGCCGAGCGCTGTCAGCGTGTGACCTTTGTCGTGGCGGGTTTGCCGATGGTGCTCAAAGCTGAGCCCATTTGAATGAATACAGCCTTGGCCAACAGGCGATTTCGGCGGCCTGCTGGAATGTGTTGTCGCCCTATGGTCTCGGGAGTAGCGTAAACCGCAATCTTGATCGGAGTCGTCGCCATGATAAGCGCTTGCTTGCTATATCCCTTGCTTTGATGCTGCTTTCGGGTCCGGTGTTTGCAGAGTCCTGCCCGACGCTGCTGCAGCACGAGCTGCCGAAGCTTCGCTCCAAAAAAACCTCGATCTGCGCCAACAGTTTCAGGGCAGGCACTGGTTGTGGTTAATAGCGAGCTTCTGTGGTCTCGCACCACGGTTCGAGGAGTGAAACGCTCTGTCAGCGTTACAAGGATGAGGGGCCGGTAGTACTTGGCGTGCCATCCGATGACTTCTTTCAGAAGTTCGATGACGCTACCGAAACGGCTCACGTCTGTTACGTGAATTACGGCGTAACCTTCCCCAGGGCGCAGCCTACGGATAACGTGACACCATCTCCTCGACCATGCGCGCCGATGCCCAGTCGGCGATGGCTAGACTGCACCGCCAGATAAGCCAGCGCACAGGCTTCAGGATCATCGATATATCGCAGGTATAGTGCGAAGCCGAGCCAGCATCATGATCAGCTTGGGCTTGTCCCTCTGCACCATCCATGCTGTCCAGATAGCAATGCATCTGGAAACCCAACGCTGCAGCATCTGCCTTTGCCTGTGATGCGGAATTCGTGAGGCCAGTCGGTGCGATGTTTGGTTGATTGCGATAGAGGCCACGAACCGCTACCCTGCGACCCATTCGATTAGGTGTCCCATCCGCATTCGCTGGATGGGCTGAAACGGGAAGTCCGGTACGGCGGTGGAAGTTTCCACGCCAGAGTCCGGCGCAGCCCCCGCTGCTGTAGAGCCTGACGAAGCCGCGATATACCACTGGGCCTAAGCCTGGGAAGGTGCGGGCTTCGGATGATGGCCAGCCAGAAGACCGGCCTGATCGGCGAGAAGGTGCGTACCCCGGTGGGGGGTGGCTGCCGTCGCTGTGGTTCGCGCTAGACGCGTTCCGTTCCCCAGTGCCGTCATTTTTGAGTTTGATGTGTTGCGCATCGAACCCCAGTCCCCTCTGGTTACCGCCTGTCATGTGGTGCGCGTACGCGTACCGTTCGCAGCGACTGAGGGAGTGTGGGCCGGTGATTGACGAGCAGAAGAAGCAAAACCACAACGAGCGTATGCAACGCAAAAAAGCAGTGGTGGACGCCGGCATTGAGCGGGCGCAGATCGAGCGCGGTGTGTTCGTGCTGATCACAGGCAACGGCAAGGGCAAGAGCACCTCGGCGTTCGGCACTCTTTATCGCGCACTTGGTTACGGTCATCGCGCCGGTGTGGTGCAGTTCATCAAGGGCACCCAGGCCTCCGGCGAGGTCACCTTCCTGCGCCAACACGCACCGCTGGTCGAATACCACGCCATGGCCACAGGTTTCACCTGGAACACCCAGAACTGGGATGATGACAAGGCCGCCGCCGACCAAGCCTGGGCGCAGGCCGAACGAATGCTCCAGGACCCTAACCTGAACCTGGTGGTTCTCGACGAGCTGACCTACATGCTCAAGTACAACTACCTCGACACATCCGGCGTGCTCGAAGCCATCCGCGCGCGGCCGAGCCACCAGCACTTGATCGTCACGGGGCGTGCGGCCAAGCCGGAACTGATTGAGCTGGCTGACACAGTCAGCGAGGTCCGTGACGTCAAGCACGTCTTCAACGTCGGCGTGAAAGCCCAGGCCGGCCTCGACTTTTAATGCGCCGCGCTCTATTTCTTGCCCTGCTGGCAAGCTTGCCTGCGGCGGCCACCGATCTGCCTCGGGTGGTCTCAACCAATGTGTGTGCGGACCAGCTCGCTCTGCGCCTAGCCGCGCCGACGCAGCTGCTTTCGGTGTCGGCGCAGAGTCAGGATGCGCGTTTGTCGTCGATGTCCGGGTTGGCCAGGCGCTACCCGGCCAACCATGCCAGCGCCGAGGAAATCATCGCCCTGCACCCGGACCTGGTCCTCGCTTCGCGGCGCTGGTTGGCGCACAACCGCGACGAGTTGCTGCGCAGGCACGGTATCGAGGTGCTGGTGGTGCCGTTTCCGACAAGCTGGGCGGAGATCTTCGCCAGTACTCGGTTGGTCGCCGCGAGTCTCGGCCGCGAGGCAGAAGGCGAGGCTCTGCTTGCCGACGTACAGGCCCGCCTGAGTCGCCTCAAGGCCCATCCGCGACCGTTGCGCGCGCTGTATCTGCGTCCCAACGGTGGCAGCGCCGGACGTAACACCTATGTCGATACCGTCTTCCAGTCAGTTGGCTTGACTAACCACCAGGCGGAGTTGGGCCGTGTCGGCTGGGGTCGTTTCGATCTCGAAACGCTGGTAGTCAGCCCTCCGGACCTGTTCGTCAGTGCCGATATGCCGATCGGCCAAGGCTATGCCAAGTCCGCCTATGCCCGTCATCCCCGAGTGCAACAGTTGATCGCCACGCGCCCAGTACTACAGGTGGCGGGCAATCGATGGGGCTGCAGCGACTGGCAGTTGATCGACAGCGCCGAACAGCTGGCCGCGCAGGTCGACGGCCTCGCTCTGGCCGAACAGGGACGCCCATGAGTCGCTTGAACGCTCTGTTGGTGCTGATCCTGCTGGCTCTGGTGCTGTTCTCTCTGAGTATCGGCGCAGTGCCGCTTAGCCTCGATGAGGTCATCGTAGCGCTTTCGCAGCCGGCAGCCGGCGGAGTCGAGCTCAGCGACCCCGTGGTGCAACAGCGAATCATCGTTAATGAGATTCGCCTGCCGCGTGTGCTTTTGGCGATTCTGGTAGGCGCCTCGCTAGGAACTGCGGGCGCCGCACTGCAGGGTTTGCTGCGTAATCCACTGGCCGAACCGGGGCTGCTCGGTGTCAGTTCGAGCGCCAGTCTCGGTGCGGTCCTGTGCCTCTACTATGGCTTTGCGACGTTGACTCCCTGGCTGCTGCCGGCCGCAGCGATGGGTTGCGCGGCGCTTGCGACCCTGACGCTGTATGCCATCACTCGGCGGCGGGCCAGCAATTTGACGCTGATTCTGGCCGGCATCGCGCTGTCGTCGCTGGCGGCTGCGCTCACTTCGCTGGCCATCAATCTCGCCCCCAACCCCACCGACATGCAGGATATTGTGCTGTGGCTGATGGGCTCGCTGAGCGACCGCAGTTTTGCCGACGTGCGCCTGTGCCTGCCGTTCATCCTCATCGGCCTCGTGCTACTACTCACCAGCGGCCGCGCGCTTGATGCGCTGACCCTTGGCGAAGACGAAGCCGCCAGCCTCGGCGTCAATCTTGCCCGCTTGCGCCTGCAAATTGTCGTGGGTACTGCGCTATGCGTCGGCGCCAGCGTGGCGGTTACCGGCGCCATCGGTTTCATCGGCCTGGTGGTGCCGCATCTGCTGCGCCGCTGGGTCGACTATCACCCAGCTCGCCTGCTGGGGAGTAGCGCCCTGGGCGGTGCGGCTCTGCTGCTTGCTGCCGACATCGTCCTGCGCCTGGTCAGCGGTGCACAGGAATTGATGCTGGGCGTGGTCACTGCCTTGATCGGCGCGCCGTTCTTCCTTGCCTTGGTGCTGCGTCAGCGAAGGGCCTTCGCATGAATGTATTGGAACTCCAAGGGCTTGGCGTCCAATTGCACGGCCGGCTATTGCTTGATGATATTGCCCTGAGCCTGCAGCCAGGCGAAATGCTCGGCCTGATCGGCCCTAACGGTGCTGGCAAGAGCACTTTGCTCAAGGCCATCGCTCACCTGTTGCCGTATCAGGGCGAAATACGCCTCGGTGCTCTTTCGCTGGCCCGTCTGGCGCCGCGTGAACGGGCACGGCGGCTGGCCTATCTGGGGCAGGGTGACACAAGCGGATGGCCGTTACGCCTGCGTGATTACGTGGCTCTCGGCCGGCTGCCGTATCGACGCAGTGCGGCGGACGAGCCTGCCGTCGAGGCCGCCATCGCGCGCATGCGCCTGGAAGGTTTGGCTGCGCGGCGCTTCGACCAGTTGTCCGGCGGCGAACGCGCCCGTGCCCGTCTGGCCCGTGCCTTGGCGGTCGGCAGCCCGCTACTGCTGGCCGACGAGCCTGTGGCCGCGCTCGATCCGTACCATCAGCTCAACGTCATGCAGTTGCTGCGTGAACAGTGCGCCGAGGGTCGTAGCGCGCTGGTGGTACTCCATGATCTGACCCTGGCCAGTCGTTTCTGCGACCGTCTGTTGCTCCTCGACCAGGGCCGCCTCGTGGCCTGTGGCAGCGCGCGCCAGGTTCTTACTCCCAAACACCTACAGCAGGTCTATCGCGTGCAGGCGATGCTCGGCGAGTACCAGCAAGAGCCCTTCGTATTGCCTTGGGCTTGCCGGCACCCGGAGGAACATCCATGACCACCACTCTGATGCTCTGTGAAACCTGCGGCTACGATGCTGCAGAGCCCGACGCGATGCGCCTGGGCGATCGCTTCGCCAGCGAAGTGGAGGCGTTGCTTAAGGCCGACGACGACTTGGCGATCCGCCGTACCCGCTGCCTGATGGCTTGCCAACGACACTGCACGGCTCTGCTCCGCGCGCCCGGCAAGATTGCCTACGTGCTCGGGGGCTTTCGCCCCAATAGCGAATCGGCGGAAGCCCTGCTCGACTATGCCCGCAATTACCAGCTTTCCGACACCGGCCAGGTGCCTTTTCGTGATTGGCCGGTTGGCATCAAGGGCAAGTTCATCGCCCGCATTCCCGTTCTCGACGACTGAAAACCCTGGAGTTCCAAATGACCGCCAAGATCCCCGTCACCATCGTCACCGGCTTCCTCGGCAGCGGCAAGACCACGCTGCTGCGTCATATCCTCGAGAACGCCAATGGCCGGCGCATCGCGGTGATCGTCAACGAGTTCGGCGAGCTGGGCATCGATGGCGAAATCCTCCGTGGTTGCGGCATCGGCTGCGACGAGGAGGGCGCTGAGCAGGCCGGACAGCTCTACGAGCTGTCCAACGGCTGCCTGTGCTGCACCGTACAGGAAGAGTTCTACCCGGTGATGCGCGAGCTGATCGAGCGCCGCGGCGAACTCGACCACATTCTCATCGAAACCAGCGGCCTTGCCCTGCCCAAGCCACTCGTGCAGGCCTTCCACTGGCCGGAGATCAAGAACGCCTGCACCGTCGATGCAGTGGTGACCCTGGTTGACGTCCCGGCTACCGCTGCCGGCCAGTTCGCTGCCAATCCGCAGGCTGTCGATGAACAGCGCCGCGCCGACCCTAATCTGGATCACGAATCGCCCCTGCACGAACTCTTCGAGGATCAGCTTCTGGCCGCCGACCTGGTGGTGCTGAACAAGGCCGAACTGGTCGATGCGGCGGCCCTGGCTGCCGTCGAGGCCCTGGTGCGCGAGGAACTACCGGCGCAGGTCAAGGTGGTCGCCAGCGACCGCGGGCGTTTGGCCCTGGACGTTCTGCTCGGCCTGGGCAGCGCCTCGGAGGAATCCATTCACCTGCGCGAAAGCCATCACGACCACGGTGATGACGAACACGAGCATGACCACGATCAATTCGACTCGGTGGTGATCAAGCTGTCGGTGGTCGATCGTGAGCGCTTGCTCGCAGCGCTACAGGCATTGGTTGAACATCACGGCATTTTCCGTGTGAAGGGTTTCGTTGCCTTGGCAAACAAGCCGATGCGCCTGGTGGTGCAGGGAGTCGGCCAGCGCTTCGATGCCTATTTCGATCGCCGCTGGGGTGAAGGTGAGACGCCGAGCACGTACCTGGTGCTGATCGGCCAGGCGCTGGACGCCGAGGTGCTGCGCGCTGCCCTGCTCGGCGCGGAGGTGTAAGCCATGCATATGCTCTCGGCGCTGCCGGGCGGCTACGTCGACGAGAGCGGCGCAACCATCACTCGTCTCGAGCAGGACCCGGCGGAGATCGTCATCCTCAGCGCTGCCGATACGACGCTGGCGCTGCTGGCGGCGGCCTGCCCGCAGGATCACTATCCCAGCGTGAGGCTGGCGAACCTGCTGCACCTGCGCCAGCCGGCGTCCATCGACTTGTACGTCGATGAGGTGCTGCAGCACGCGCGACTGATTGTCGTCGACCATCTGGGCGGCGAAAGCTATTGGCCCTACGGGACCGAGCAACTGGTTGCCTTGTGTCGACGCAAGAATATCGCCTTGGCGATGTTCTCCGGCGACATGAGTGAGGACCACAACCTCACCGCGCTGAGTACTGTTGCACCGGATGACTGCCATCAGCTGTGGCGTTACCTGCGCGAAGGCGGAGCGGCCAATGCGCGGCAGCTGTACCGCTACCTCGGTGTACGGTTTTTCGACCTCGACCTGGACGTCCAGCCTCCGCGTGCGCTGCCGCCGGTGGCAGTATTTCACCCGCAATGTGACAACGCGTCGGTCGATAGCTGGCAGCCGCGCTGGACGCCAGGCGCGCCGTGCGTGGTGTTGCTGTTCTATCGTGCGCATCTGCAGGCGGGCAACACCCGTGTGTTCGCCGAGTTGTGTGAGGGGCTGCTGGAGCGGGGCATCAACCCGCTACCGATCGCCTTGCTGTCGCTGAAGGACGGCTTGTGTCTGACGACCCTTCGCACGCTCTGCGCTGAGCAGCAGGTGGCGCTAATTCTCAACACCACGGCGTTCGCCCAGTCCTCGATGGATGATCCGGGCGACCACGCGCTGGCCGGCGATATCCCGGTGCTGCAGGTGATGCTCTCCGGCGGTAACGAGGCCGGCTGGCGTGCCGATCCGCACGGCTTGCAGCCGCGCGACATGGCCATGCTGGTGGCGCTGCCGGAGGTGGACGGGCGCATCATCAGCCGCGCGATCAGCTTCAAGGGCTTCGGGCAGCGTAGCGTGTTGACCCAGAGCGATGTGGTGGAATATCAGGGGTTGCCGGATCGCATCGCCTTCGTCTGCGAGCTGGCGCAGCGCTGGTGCCGGTTGCGCAGTCTGGCTAACGCTAAAAAGCGCGTAGCGCTGATTCTCGCTAACTACCCGACGCGTGAGGGCCGCCTGGGCAACGGCGTTGGTCTCGACACACCAGCTTCGGTGATCGCTATCCTCCAACGCTTGCGTGACGAGGGCTACGCCGTCGCGGACATTCCTGCCGATGGCGACGCGCTGATGCAGATTCTCAAGCAGGGCGTGACCAACGACCCTGAACAGTGGGCTTTGCGTCCAGCACGGCAGAGTTTGGCGCTGGCCGATTACCAGGCGTTCTTCGCCGGTCTACCGGAGGCCAACCGCGCTGCCATCGTTGCCCGCTGGGGGGCGCCGGAGGCCGATCCAATGCTGCGCCAGGGCCGCTTCATGATTGCCGGTCTGCGCCTCGGCCAAGTGTTTGTCGGTATCCAGCCGGCACGCGGCTACCAGCTCGATGCGATGGCCAACTATCACGATCCTGACCTGGTCCCGCCCCATCACTATCTGGCCTTTTATCTATGGCTGCGCCAGTGTTGGGCTAGCGACGCCATCGTGCATGTGGGCAAGCATGGCAATCTCGAATGGTTGCCGGGCAAGAGCGTGGCGTTAAGTGAAGAGTGCTGGCCAGAGCTGATCTTCGGTCCGCTGCCGCATCTCTATCCGTTCATCGTCAACGATCCAGGCGAAGGCAGCCAAGCCAAGCGCCGCGCCCAGGCTGTGATCATCGATCACCTGATGCCGCCGCTGACCCGTGCCGAAAGCTACGGGCCGACCCGGGACCTGGAGCGGCTGATCGACGAATTTTACGAGGCGCTGACCCTTGATCCGCGCCGCGCCGCACTGCTGCGCAAGCAGGTGTTGGCCCTGATCGTCGAACACAATCTCCACTCTGATCTCGGCCTGACAGCGCCGCGCAGCGAAGAAGAAGAGCAACTGTTGCTCAACCGCACCGATAACTACTTGTGCGAGCTGAAAGAAAGCCAGATCCGCGACGGCCTGCATATCTTCGGTCAGTCTCCACAGGATCGTCTGCTGCGCGACACCTTGCTAGCGCTGGCCCGACATGGGATCGGCGACGGTCAGGGGCGCAACGCCAGCCTGGTGCGCGCACTGGCGCGCGACCTGTTGCCGGAAGCCGCTTTCGACCCGCTCGTAGGGGACTGGAGCCAGCCCTGGCAGGGCGACCGGCCAGCAGCGCTACTGGCGGTCAGCGATCAGCCTTGGCGTACCCACGGCGACACCCGAGAGCGCATCGAATTGCTTGCCCTGCAGCTGCTGGAGGTGCCCAACCCCGAGCTCTCGACTGGGATAGGCAAGAACGAATGTGTTTGTGTCGAGGAGGACTTGGATGCGTCCGGCGATCTAAACACCAACGAATTTGCTTCAGCAGCCGGCGGGGGATGGACGCACACCCGCGCTGTACTCCAACGCGTCGAGGACGATCTGCGCCCGCGCCTGCTGGCGTGCGGCGAGCAGGAGCTGTACCAATTGTGCCGTGGCCTGGCCGGGCGTTTCGTCCCGCCGGGGCCAAGTGGCGCGCCGTCACGCGGGCGTCCGGACGTGCTGCCAACTGGACGGAATTTCTTTTCAGTCGACACACGGATGATCCCTACACCGACCGCCTGGGCGCTTGGCGAGAAGTCTGCGGCATTGCTCATCGAGCGTTTCGTTCAAGACAATGGCGACTACCCGCGCAGCCTTGGCCTGTCAGTGTGGGGCACGGCGACCATGCGCACGGGCGGTGACGATATCGCCCAGGCCTTCGCGCTGATCGGCGTGCGCCCGCAGTGGGCAGAAGGCAGCTGGAGGGTCACCGATTTCGAGGTGCTGCCAGCCAGGCGCATGGACCGTCCGCGAGTAGACGTGACCCTGCGCGTTTCCGGCTTCTTCCGCGACGCCTTCGCTAACATCATGCAGATGTTCGATGCTGCGGTGCAGAAGGTCGCCGAACTGGACGAGCCGGAGGAGCTCAACCCGATCCGCGCACGCATCCTACGCGAGGCCGCCGAACTAGAGGCTCAAGGGCTTTCGGTCGAGAACGCGCGGCGGCAGGCCGGCTTCCGTGTCTTCGGCGCCAAGCCCGGCGCCTACGGCGCCGGCTTGCAGGGCCTGATCGACTCGCGCGACTGGCAGGGCGACGCCGACTTGGCGCACGCCTACCTGAACTGGGGCGGCTTTGCCTATGGACAGCAGGTCTACGGTGAGGCGCAGCGCGAGCGTTTCGCCCAGCGTCTCGGCGAACTGCAAGCGGTAGTGCAGAACCAGGATAACCGCGAGCACGATCTGCTTGATTCCGACGACTACTACCAATTCCAGGGCGGCATGACGGCGGCCGTACGCCATCTGAGTGGTGTTCAGCCGGCAATCCTGTTCGGCGACCATAGCGATCCACTGGCACCACGCATCCGCACTCTGGACGAGGAAGTCAGTCGGGTAATGCGCGCGCGGGTGACCAACCCGAAGTGGATCGACGGGGTCAAGCGTCATGGCTACAAGGGCGCCTTCGAGATGGCTGCTACCGTCGACTATCTGTTCGCCTATGACGCCACCACTGGGGTGGTGCGCGACGACCAGTACGCCAGCCTCACCGACGCCTATCTCAACGATCCGGCGACCTGCGAATTTCTCCGCCAGCACAACCCCGACGCTCTGCTGGAGATCGGTGAGCGGCTGTTGGAAGCCATCCAGCGTGGCTTATGGGCGGAGCCTGGCGACTACCGTGAACAGATCGAAGAACATCTGCTGGCTGCCGAGCAGCAACTGGAAGAAGGATCATGAGCCCACGTCCGCAATACCCGTTCAGTGCCTTGCATGGTCAGCCGCAACTGCAACTGGCGCTACTGTTGGCCGCCATCGACCCCCATATCGGCGGTGTGCTGATCGAAGGGCCACGCGGCACCGCCAAGTCCACCAGCGCCCGCGCGTTGGCCGAGTTGTTGCCGGGGCGGCGCTTCGTCGATCTCCCTTTGGGTGCCAGCGAGGAGCAGCTGGTCGGCTCGCTGGATATTCAGGCCGCGCTGCAGAACGCCGAGGTGGCTTTCAAGCCCGGTCTGTTGGCGCGCGCCGACGGCGGCGTGCTGTACGTTGACGAAGTCAACCTTCTGGCTGACCCACTGGTGGACTTGCTGCTCGATGTCTGCGCCAGCGGGGTCAACCGTATTGAGCGTGACGGCATCTCCCACCAGCACGAGGCACGTATCGCTCTGGTCGGCACCATGAACCCTGAAGAGGGTGAACTGCGCCCGCAGCTACTCGACCGCTTCGGCTTGTTCGTGCGCCTCGGTGCGCAGATCGACCCTGCCAGTCGCGAGGCCATCGTGCGCAGTCGCCTGGCCTTCGACCGCGATCCGCACGGTTTCGTCGAGCGCCAGCGGGAAGCTCAGCAGTTGCTGATCGGCCGCCTGGAGCAGGCTCGCGCACGCGTCGGCAGACTGGATTTCAGCGACGCTCTGCACCGGCAGGTCAGTAGCCTGTGCCATGCCGCAGGGGTGGAAGGCGTACGCGCCGACCTAGTGCTGCTGCGTGCCGCCGCTGCACATGCCGCCTGGCTGGGGCAGGATCAGATCAGCGCTGGCGACATCGAGGCAGTAGCCGAGCTTGTTCTGGCGCACCGGCGCAAGACGCCGCCTGCCGAGCCCGAACGCGGCGCTCAGCGGGGGCAGCAACAGGCGCAGCAGCAATCGCCGCGGGATTCAACGGATGACTGGGGAGCGTTACCGCCGCAGACAGTGCCGACACAAGCGTTGAGCGGAGCGAGGCCGCTGCCGAAAAAAAAGCCCTGAGCCCAGGCGCCTCGCTCGGCCCGCACGCACACCGCGGTGGCCGGCAGGGGCGCAGTCGGGCCGCAGGTCATATACCGGGCAGCACCATCCACTGGCCGCGCACGCTGTTGAGCAAGGCTGGCGCCGCGCTGCGGCCTGAGCATCTGCAATTCCAGCCGCGCGCCGATCAGAGCGGGGTACTGCATTGCTTATTGCTGGACTGCTCCGGCTCGATGCTCAAGCGCCGCAACCTGGCGTTGGCCAAAGGTTTGCTGCTGCACTGGACCCGCCAGATCTACCGTCAGCGCGGCGAGCTGGCGGTGATTGGTTTCGCTGGTGGCCAGGCGCGGCTGCTACAAGCGCCGCACAAGGCGGTGGCGTTCAACGAGGCCTGGATCGGCGCTATTCGCGGTGGTGGGGGCACGCCGCTACCTGCCGGTGTGGCGCTCGCTGAGCAGGTTCTGGGTCAAGCCCGGCGACGCGTGCCTGGTCTCAAGATCGGCCTATGGCTCATCAGTGACGGACGCTTCAGCCAATTGCCGGCTCGCCCTGGGCATGTCGACTTTTGTGTGGTGGTGGATTTTGAGAGCGGACCGCTGCCAATCGGCCGGGGCGAGCGCCTGGCGCGTCATTGGGATGCCGAGCACATACGCGCAGCAGAGCTACTGGGCCAATTCTAATGCGTACAGATAATCGTGCCGCCGGCCCGTTCGAGACGGTGGAGCGCGCGTTGACGACTCCCTCCAGCTGGCTGCGTTCCCCGGCCAGGTTTGGGTGCCATTGACTAGTTAGCCCTTCGATGTTCAGATGCGCGCCAGTTTCAGGTGTCCCATGCCACTGCGCATGGGGTGAAACGGGAAGCCGGTTCGTCACGGAACGTGATCAATCCGGCGCTGCCCCCGCAACGGTATGCGAGAGAAGTACTCGATACACCACTGTGCCATGGCATGGGAAGGTGAGTACTTCATGAACCTCGTGAGCCCGGAGACCGGCCTGAAGCCCTCGTTTGGCAAAACCCGCGGTGGGCGGGCGCAGGCCGGTTTCCGTGGGCTTTCGCCTGCGACTCCCATGCGTTGTTCCCTCCGGGATTCATACATTCCTGCTTGAGTGGAACGATATGGCCCGCAATTCCCTGTTCGATGCCCTGCCTGGCAAAATTCTACGCGTATGTCTGGCGCCTTGCGTGCTACTGACTGCGTCCGTGCATGCTGATAACGATCATGTTTTGGCGCTGCCGTCCGAGGCCATTGTCGGTGTTGCCGAGAATTCGCCTCAACCTGACCTGCATACGCCGACAACCTCCGGTTCTCGCCTGGGACTGAGTGCGCTGCAGACACCGGCGAGCACGACCAGTCTCAGTGGTGAGCAGGTGCGAGGCCGCAACAACCGTACGGTGCAGGATGCGGTAACCCGCACACCGGGCATTACCACCATGGGTACGCCGGGGGATGGTGGCACAGCGCTGTCGGCCCGTGGCTTCGCTGGTCATGCGTCGACGATGCAGCTATATGACGGAACCCGGCAGTACATCGGAGCAGGCACCGTGACGTTTCCTGTCGATACCTGGTCAGTGGATCGTCTCGATGTGCTGCGTGGGCCTGCGTCGGTTCTCTATGGAGAGGGTGCTACCGGAGCCGTGATCAACGTAGTGCCGAAGAAACCTTTCAATGGCCAGATCCGCAATCACGTGCGCCTCGGCTATGGCAGCGACGTCCGCCGCCAGACCGCGCTGGATAGCGGCGGCTCGCTGAGCGACACGCTGAGCTATCGGCTGACTCTGAACCAGCAGGCCAGCAACGGCTGGGTCGACCGTGGCGACTCCAAGAGCCTGGCGATCAGTGCGGCGCTGCGCTGGGACGTTAGCGATGACCTTAGCTTCACCCTGTCCCACGACAATGGCGATCAGGATCCTACGCGCTACTTCGGTACGCCGCTGGTTGATGGCAAGTATCGCGAGAGCCTGCGCGAGCACAATTACAACGTCGACAACGCCGAGATTCGCTACAACGACCAGATCACCCGGCTGGTGACCGACTGGCATGTCAGCGACGTGCTCACGGCAAGCAATCAGCTCTACTACATCAAGACTCAGCGCTACTGGCGCAATGCTGAGTCCTATGACTGGCAGCCCGGCGATCTGATCGACCGCAGCAGCTTTTACGAGATCAAGCACACCCAGGAGCAGGTCGGTGTCCGCCAGGCCTTTACTCTGGAACACCCGCTGTTCGGCCTGGATAGCCGTACTGTGGTGGGCGTGGATTACAACCGTATTCGTTTCGCCCGCCAGCATGATTTCGGTAGCAGCTTCAGCGACACCGTCCCGCTAGGCGGATCCGGTGGTGGTCAGTATCAGAGCAACGATCCGCTGGGCTACGGGCCGCGCGAGCGCAATCTGGCCTGGCAGTTTTCGCTGTTTGCCGAGAACCGCACGCAGCTCACCGAGCGCTTGTCGCTGGTCACCGGTGTTCGACGTGATCAGGTGCATATCCAGCGTGACGACTTGGCCACGGATATCAGCGTCGACCGCAGTCTGAGTGGTGACAACTGGCGCGCCGGTCTGGTCTTCGAGCTGACGCCCGAGCTGTCGCTGTATGGCCAGTACGCCACCAGCACCGAAGGCGTAAACAACCTGCTGACCTTGAGTCCGACTCAGCAGCAGTTCGAGCTGAGCGAGGCCAGACAGACCGAGTTCGGTATCAAGCACGCGTTTCTGGACGGGCGCGGCGAGTGGACGTTGGCGGCCTATCACATCGTCAAGGAGAAGCTGCTAAGCCGTTCTACACCTGCAGCGCCAACCGAACAGATCGGCCAGCAGTCTTCCGATGGCCTGGAAGCGACACTGGAATTGGCACTGGGGGCGGGTTGGCAGGTCTCGGCCAATGCCGCGATCGTGCGTGCCGAGTACGATGATTTTGTCGAGGCCGGCGGTGATCGCAGTGGCAACCGTCCGACTAACGTGCCACGTCGAGTCGCCAACCTGTGGTTGAGCAAAGTACTGAGCCAGCAAGTCGAGGCTGGTATTGGTGCTCGCTATGTCGACAGCCGCTACGCCAATACGGCCAACACCGTGGAGGTTCCGAGTTATACGCTGGTCGATGCCAACATCGACTGGCAGGTACTGCCGGAAGTGCGCCTGGGGCTGGAGCTGAACAACCTGTTCGACCGTCAGTACGCAACGACCGCCAGCAGCGATGGCGGCCAGTGGTATCTCGGCGAGCCACGTTCCTTTTTCGTTACGGCTGATTACAGCTTCTAAGCACCAGCGCAGCGGCTGATGCGCCGGTGCGCTCAAGAAGAGGCGAGTATGTCGAGTTTGAACATCGAGTCATTGGCTTGGGCCATCGATACCCGGCGTAGTGAGCCACGTTTGCTATTGCAGGACATCGACCTGCACGTAAGCGATGGCGAGTTCGTTGGGCTTATCGGTCCCAACGGCAGCGGTAAAACCAGCCTGTTGCGTTGCGCCTATCGTTCGAGCGAGCCGGCAAGCGGTCGGCTGCTGCTCGATGGTGAGGATCTATGGCGGCAAACGCCGCGCTGGAGTGCGCGGCGTATCGCTGTGGTACTGCAAGAGTTTCCGCAGGAGTTCGGCCTCTGCGTGAGCGACGTGGTCGCCATGGGCCGTACGCCGCATCAGGGTTTGTTCGATAGCAACAGCCGCGAGGATCGACTGCTGATCGCCGAGGCGCTGGAACAGGTCGGGATGAGTGCCTATGCGCAGCTTACCTTTGCCAACTTGTCCGGTGGTGAGAAGCAGCGGGTGTTGTTGGCCCGTGCGCTGGTGCAGCAGCCGGGGCTGCTGATTCTTGACGAACCCACCAACCACCTCGACCCGCGGTACCAGCTCGAGCTGTTGCAGCACTTGCGCAGCCTCGGCCTGAGTACCCTGGCGAGCTTCCATGACCTGAACCTGGCGGCTGCCTTCTGTGACCGTCTGTATGTCATCAGAGAAGGAGCCATTGTGACCAGCGGTACGCCCGTCGAAGTGCTTACCGCCGAGCTGTTGCAGTGGGTCTTCGGCGTACCGGCGCTGGTCGATGAGCATCCTCTGCATGGCTATCCGCGCATAACCTGGATCACTCAATCATGAACATTCGCTGTCTACTCGGTCTGCTGCCAATCCTCTGCATACTGCCGGTCATGGCAAGCGACTATCCACTGACCCTGCGCAGCTGTGACCGCGAGGTGACCTTCGACAGGGCGCCCCAGCGAGTGGTCGTCCACGACGTCAACATGACGGGCATGCTGGTCAGGCTTGGCCTGCGCGAGCGCATGGTCGGCTACACCGGCTTCGACAGTGTCAAGCATCGTGATTCATGGATAGATGAAGCAATGGCCGATGTGCCGCAACTGGCCAGTCGTTATCCATCCATCGAAACGTTGTTGGAGGCCGATGCTGACCTGTTCTTCGCTGGCTGGAGCTATGGCATGCGGGTTGGCGGCCCTGTTACGCCAACGACTCTGTCTCCGTTTGGCATCCCGGTCTACGAACTCACCGAGTCCTGTTCGCGGATCATGAGCCAGCCCCGGGCTAGCCTGGATGATTTGTACGGTGACCTGCTCAACCTGGGGAAGATCTTTTCCGTTGAGAGTCGAGCTGAAGCGCTGGTAGGAGAGTTGCGTGAGCGCATCGATGCCGTACGTACTGCCGTGCAACACGCCAGCGATATACCTCAGGTATTCCTCTACGACAGCGGCGAAGACAGGCCCACTACGTCCGGGCGGTTAGGGATGCCTCAGGCGCTCATCGAGGCTGCTGGCGGGGACAATGTGATGGGCGATGTGTCCGCCAGCTGGACGCAGGTGAACTGGGAGAGCGTGGTCGAACGAGATCCCGATGTGATCGTAATCGTCGATTACGGCCCGCGCACCTGGCAACAGAAGCGTGATTTCCTGATGCGCCATCCGGCCTTGCAGTCTGTTCGGGCGATCCGCGATCAACGCTTCATCGTACTCACCTACATGGAAGTCACACCGTCTGTGGAGAATGCGCTGGCCGTCGAAAAAGTCGCCGCCGGCCTGTATCCACAACTGTTCAACGGGGTATTTCGCTAATGCCGATACGCAGTGCAGCCGGCTATCGTCTTCTGATCATCGGCTTGCTTATCGCCTTGTTGTTGTCTTGCGTGATCGCCCTGGGCTTCGGCCCCGCTGCTGTGCCATTGGACAATGTCTGGAGGATTCTGGGCATGCAACTGGGCTTCGAACTGGAGGGGGAGTGGAGCAGGAGCCAGGAACATATCGTCTGGCTCATCCGTGCGCCGCGTATATTGCTTGGTGTATTGGTTGGCGGAGGGCTTGCCCTGGTCGGCACGGCACTGCAGGCGGTGACCCGTAATCCGCTGGCCGACCCGCATCTGTTGGGTGTCAGCTCGGGCGCAGCGCTGGGCGCCGTGCTAGTGGTGCTTTATCTGGGAGAGTTTCTCGGTGTGTTCAGCCTGCCATTGGCAGCTTTCATCGGTGCAGCCGGTAGCATGCTGTTGGTGCTTGCCGTCGCCCGACGCGGTGGTCGCCTGGACAGTGACCGGTTGCTCCTGGCCGGTGTCGCGGTGTCGTTCGTGCTGATGGCGCTGGTCAACCTGCTGCTGTACACCGGCGATCACCATGCGGCTGCGTCGGTGGTGTTCTGGATGCTTGGCGGGCTGGGCTCGGCACGTTGGGACGTTATTTGGCTGCCGGCCATCTGTGTACTGCTCGGGTTCAGCGCATTGCTGACGATGGCACGCGGATTGAACGCGTTGATGAGTGGCGAACAGACGGCGGTGAGCCTTGGTTTCAACGGCAAATGGCTGCGCTTGCAGGTATTCGTCTGCACCTCGTTGCTGACCGGTGTATTGGTGTCGCTGTCCGGCGCCATCGGCTTCGTCGGTCTGATGGTGCCGCACATGGCCCGTGCGCTGGTCGGTGCCGAGCACCGCCGGCTGATCCCAATCAGCGCATTGCTTGGCGGGCTGTTCCTGGTCTGGGTGGACGTGGTGGCGCGCACCATGATCGCCCCTGAAGATCTGCCTATCGGGATCGCCACGGCGGCACTGGGCGGATTGTTCTTCATTCTGCTTTTGAAGCGGCGCGCATGAAGCTGTCGATCTAAATCAGTGATCGTCTGGCTGATGACGGTCTTCGGTGTCGGTCTGCTCCTCGGTAATTCCATCTGCCGGGCGCTACTCTGAAGTCGCTGCTTTACAACACGCGATCAGGACAAGCACTCGTTGATGGGGAGCCAACTGATGCTCGACGATACATGCCAGCTGCGGCCCAGATAAGCTATTCGGGCGAAGCTCAATCACCGACTACATCCTGCTCAAACGCCGCAGTACGCCGTTCAGCCAGGTAGCGGCCTCGGAGCTCGAGCGTAGCCCGAGTTTGTGGCAGCAAGTTCTTCAGGTGACCTTGACCGTGCCTTCGCTAATGGCCAGCTTGCGTGCAATCATCTTATTGGCCTGGCCCCGCGCGATGTGCCGCCGGACATCCTTCTCGCGCTTGGTCAGGCCTGCGGCCGGGTTCGAGCGACCACGAGGACATAGGTCAAGCCGAATGTGAGGAGCCTCCGTCTACAGCCTGGCAGACCGGGCACAACCGCAGCTGAATGTTGGCTTTCTGCGTCGTCACCTGCGTTTTGGACGTTGCCGTGTCCCCACATGCCTGGGGTCTAAATGCCTATGGGTATGTTGTATTTAACAAAGGCGGCTGCCTTGTAGGTACGCGCCATGCCGGCACCGATATTGAAGGATTCGTCGCCCCACAGAGGCGGAAAGACGATATCGCCGCGACTGTCCTTAATGCCCTCGCCATTGTCACCGTGACAGGTGGCGCACTGGGCATAATATATCTCTTCGCCGCGCTGCCGGTCGGGCGCGAGGCTCATCGTCGATGACGCCGGCATTGCGGATATCAACCAGCTGATCCTTGGGCGCGTTCTGCGCCAGCCACTCCATATAGGCAATCATCGCCTCCATTTTCTCGGAGTCGCAAGGTACTGGCTTACCGTTCATCGTGCGCTGGAAGAAGCCATTGATGCGGCCTATCAGATCAACTTCCTTGCCGGCCCGCAGCATGATGGGAGGGTAAAAGTTAAAACTGTGAATGTATGGATCGCCTAGCGGGATCTTTCCTTGCGCAATATGGAATGCAGGGCGAAGCAGAGTTGATTGTCCAGTAGTAGGGCGGGGCAGGAGCGTGGTTTGGTCATTTTCAGGTTTGGCCGGCATTAAGTGCCCGTTAACTTAGCGCTCGAACTCTTGGCGCGCAATGCGATTTGCCTTCTACGTGGAGCCAGCAGATCTATCCGAATAGCTGCCGTAGCCCGCTGGGCACGATTCCGGTCCATCGCTTGAAGGACCGGCGAAAGTTGGTGGTGTCATTGAAGCGCAGGTAAGCGGCTACCTCTTCGTTGCCGTAGCCCTTAATCTGGTAGAGGTACAGGGCGACGTGCTTGCGCGCGAGGTCGAGCTGTTCCTGGAAGTGCGTTCCATGCTTCTGGAGCTTGCGTTTGAATGATGCTGGGCTCATGCCGAAGGCCTGGGCGACCCGCTCGAGATTCAACGGCTCCCGAATGTTTGCTCGCAAATACTCATATAGCTGGTCGAGAAAGCTGCAGTGCCAGGTATGGCTCGCCAGTTGGGCCAGACTGGCTTGTTCGGCAACCTGTCCGGCGGTTGTTGAGGCGCTGGGCCACGGCCGATGTAGGTACTCACGGGGCACGCTCATCAGGGTCAGTTGGCTATCGAAGGTGAGGTCTTCGCTCAGGTGGACCCAGTACTGCTCGACATACCGCGGTTTCCCATGGCTGAAATGAAAGCGCCAGGGCAAGCGTTCCCCCGACAGTTGCCTGCACATGGCAACTACGGCGGTCATGCTGGCTTCGGCCAGGAAACGCTGCTGACCGACAGCGCCACAGCTGTCAGCCCAATAGAGATAGGCCCGTTTGTCGTCCAGCAGCACACGCGGCGTCAGCAAGGGACTGAGTAAGGCGCGCAAACGCTGCAAACGCTCCAGGGCCTGGGAGAGGGTGCAGGCGTGGTTAAGCGCGTGGCTGGCTTCGCCATAGTGACCCGGCAGTAGCCGTTGGCCGAACAGGAAGCTGCTGTCGTCCGCATCCAGCAAGCGGCTGGCGTTGCTGATCAGCGTGAGGAATTGGGCTGGGCTGAGGCGCGCCCGGCCGGCCGTTACATCCTCGTAGAATACGCCTGTTCCTCGCAGCAACTGGTGGCTGTCGATACCGCGTGACATAGCAAGGTCGATCAGCAATGCCGGCTGATGGTGCGCGGCGATGAAGCGGGTGTCGCACTCGTAGCCGATTGTCATTGTTGATTCCTCAGGCGCAGCGCGGCAGTTGCTGTTTGGCCTTGGCCAACCCCAGATTGAGGCGCTTGAGCAACTGCTCGGGATCATCCTCCAACGCCATGACCGCTGCGGTGCTGGCGTGCAGGAAGACGCGCTCGCCGTGTCGTGCCGTGCGGTGCGCAAGGCTGGCGACTGCATGCTGCAACTCTTCGGCGATCATCCGCGCCTGGGCCTCGCCAGTACTAGGCAGAACCGCGACAAAGCGGTCACCAGCCAGGCGGCACAGCAGGTCCTGGCTGCGCAGGTTGAGCATCAGCAACTGAGCGACGGCTTGCAGCACCGCATCGCCTTCGTCCAGACCGTAGCGCAGATTGACCGCATTGAAGTCGTCCAGGTCAACCGCGACGAGCGAGAGCGGCTGCTCGGTCTCACAGGCTTCCACCAATGCGTGTTGGATCTGTTGGCGCAGGTACTCGGCGGCGCCCAGAGGCGTCAGCTTGTCGAACAGGCGATGTTCGCGAAACCGCTTCTCGCGTTTGCTCATCTGCTGGCTGATGGCGCGCTGCTCCAGGTTCAGGTGGTAGATGCCGAAGGTGAGCAGCAGCAACCCGATCGGCATCGGCGCCGTCTCCAGCCAGTTGTCCCAGACCGCCAACGGGGACATCTGAATGAACTCATCCAGCGTATCCATCCACCAGGAGAAGAAGATGAAGCAGAGCCCAAGCGCCAGCAATCGGGTCACCCGGCCCGCCGGCCGACTTCGCAGCAGCAGGATCAACCAGACCAGTGCCAGGACGGCCGAGCCGCCTTCTCCGGCAACGTCCATCCAGTCGATTTCCGCCCAGCCTTTCAGCTCGCCGGTGGCGAGGTAGAGTTGCAGGCCCAGATTGGCCGCCACGGCGAGGCCGGCAAGAAGCAGGGTGTGCAACCGGAGGAATGATTTCATAGGGAGCCCTGTAGCCGCTTTGCGGCGTTTGAAATCGGCACCTAAACAGATCGATATGACAGGCGGATTACGCGCCAAGGGGTCTTTTCGGATCAGGGCAGTTGCATGCTTACAGGAGCATTTGGCAGGGCGAACGCGAACCGGAAGCTTCAGAGCCCTGTCGTGATTGAGCCGGTGCTGCTGCGCTGAACCTCCATGGGCGCCTGGGCGGGGTCGATTTAGCTCAAAAGGTACTCAAAACCGTCGGGAACACCGATATTTGCGGTTAACGCCGTTGCACTGTCACAGAACTGCCACGGCGCCGGCCTACCGTCCGCTGCAGTTCCGGGATCGGCCCGGATGGTTTCCGGGAGAGGGTGGATGAGCGTTAACTGGCATCAGAACCGAACGCAGGGATTCAGGATCAGCGTGCTGGCCATGGCCGTTGCGGCAAGCTCGGCGGTACTGGCGCAGGAGCCAGGCGTCGAGCACGTCGAGGTGGTCGGCCAGGCGGTGAGTATCGACAAGGCGCTCAAGGAGCAGCGCGGTTCCGACAGCGTAAAAAGCGTGGTGCATGCCGATGGCATCGGTCAGCTGCCGGACGATAACGCGGCCGAGGCGCTGCAGCGCATACCGGGCCTGTCGGTCGAGCGCGACCAGGGCGAGGGCCGCTTCGTCAGCGTGCGCGGCATTGCGCCGGACCTGAACAGCGTGACCATCAACGGCACCCTGGTGCCTTCACCGGAAGGCGACCGCCGCGCCGTGGCGCTGGATGTGCTGCCCTCCGAGCTGGTGCAGTCGCTATCGGTGGTCAAGACGCTCACGCCGGACATGGACGCCAACTCGCTCGGCGGCACCATCGAAGTGGAAAGCCTGTCGGCCTTCGACCATGACGGTCTGTTCTACAGCCTGAGCGCCGAGGGCAGCCATGACGAGAATGTCGGCAAGCAGAGTCCAAAGTTCTCAGGTGCTTTCAGCAATCGCTTCAGTCTCGGCGACGGCATCGACAACTTCGGTGTTGCCGCGGCGCTGAGCTGGCAGGAACGCGATTTCGGCTCGGACAACGTCGAAACCGGAGGCAAGTGGGATTTCGACGACGGCGCGCGACTGGAGGAACTGGAGCAGCGCGACTACGAGATCACCCGCGAGCGCACTGGGTTCGGTCTCAACTTTGATTACAAGCCCGACGATTACAGCAGCCTTTATCTGCGCACGCTCTACAGCCGCTTCAAGGACACCGAAACGCGCAACGCGGCCGGCGTCGAGTTCGATGATGCCCAGCAGGCGGGCGAACGCGGCGATGCCGAGGGCTGGCGCGAGCTGAAGTCGCGCGAGGATACCCAAACCATCCAGTCCTACGTCTTCGGTGGCGAGCGCCTGCTGGGCCTCTGGACCCTGAGCGGCCAGGCCGGCTACAGCGAATCGCGCGAGCGCAACCCGGGCGGCATCGCCGGTGCCTTGTTCGAGGGTGATTTCAGCGATGCGGGCTTTGGCAGCACCCGCAAGCCGACGCTGGCGGTCGAGTCGGGCTTCTACGATCCGTCCCGCTTCGAACTCGACGAAGTGGAATGGGAAAAGAGCGACGCCCGCGACCGGGAGAAGAACATTCGCCTGGATCTGGCCCGCGACTACGACGTCCAGGGCTACGCGGCCCAGCTAAAGTTCGGCGGCAAGGTCAGTCGCCGCGACAAGTCCAACGACAGCGAAGTCTGGGTCTATGACGACTTCGACGACCTGACGCTGAGCGACTTCCAGGCAGGGCGTGTCGATTACGGGCTGGGCCGCTTCGGACCGGGAATCAGCGCGTCAGGTATCAAGGGGCTGATCGGAGGCCTCGATTCCGCCGAGTTTTACGACGAAGAACAATCGCGCATCAATGACTTCCGCATGCGCGAAGACATTGATGCCGCCTACCTGATGAACACTCTGGATCTCGACCGCTGGCGCTTCATCTTCGGCATGCGCTACGAGGGCACCGACTTCAGCGCCAAGGGCACGGGCGTGCGCGACGGGGTTTTTGAGTCGACCTCCAGTAGCCGGCGCTACGACCACTGGTTGCCCGGTCTGCATGCGCGTTACCAACTCAGCCCCAATACCCAATTACGCGCGGCCTGGACCAACAGCGTGGTGCGGCCGACGTTTGGCCAGCTGGCGCCCGGCTTTGAAATAACCAGCGACGATGAGGCGGCGTTCGGCAACCCGGACCTCAAGCCGCTGGAGTCGGTGAACTACGACCTGGGCATCGAGCATTACATGGGGCGGGCCGGCGCTGTCTCGGCGTTTCTGTTCTACAAGGACATCGACAACTTCATCTACAACACTGACCTCGCCGGCAGCGGGCCCTGGGCCGCCTATGCCGAGGCGCTCAGCTACGAGAACGGCAGCAACGCCAAGCTCTACGGCATCGAGCTGGCGTATTCGCAGAAGCTCGACTGGCTACCCGCACCCTGGAACGGCCTGTTGCTGGGCGCCAACGCCACCTTCAGCCGCTCCGATGCAGACATCGAAGGGCAGGGCGCCAAGCGTGGCATCGACCTGCCGAACCATTCCGATACAGTCGGCAACCTCATGGTCGGCTGGGAAAACGACCGCTTCAACCTGCGTTTGGCCGCCAACTACAAGTCTGAATACCTGGCCGAAGTATCCGGCGTCGAGGATGCATCCCACGACCTGTATGCAGACGAGCAGCTGTTCGTCGATTTCAAGGCCGGCTACTTCCTGACGCCCAATCTGCAGCTGACCTTCGAGGCGCTGAACCTGACCGACGAATCCTACTTCGTCTACACCGGACGCCAGCGCTACAACGCCCAGTACGAAGAGTACGGCCCGACCTACAAGCTTGGCCTGACGCTCACCCATTTCTGACCCGATGCCACCCCGGTACCTCTCCGTTTACCTTCGGACGGGTACTGGCGACTGCCTGACTGGAACCCCATATGTACGCACACTTGCAACGAAAACTCCTGCTGGCTACCTGCATTGCACTGGCTGCCTGCCAAAGTGCTACCGACCGTGCGGCGACGCACGAGCCGCTCGTTCTATCGGTCGATAACGCTGCGCCCGTCGCGGTCGAGAACGCGCGCCTTCTTAACGCAGACGCCTTCCAGCGTGGCGCAGACCGCATCGTTCTCACCGGCGATCGCGGCTTGCAGTTGCTCGATAAGAACGGTCGGGTGCTGGCTCAGCTTGCCGGACGCTTCGAGGGCCTTGATCACCGGGAAGACAAGGCCGGCCTGCTGCTCGCGACCGTCGAGCGCAAACGTCAGCAAGCCATGCTGGTTGGCCTGGCCGCCGATGGGCAATGGACTACGCCGCTGTTCCTGCCCAAGACCCAATTCGCCATCGAAGGGCTGTGCCTGTTCCGCGATGCAGGCCGTAACGACTTCGTGTTTCTGCTTGGCGAGGAGGGCGTGGGTGAGCAGTGGCTGGTGGGTGCCGCTGGCCAACTGCTGGGTGAGGCCCGCCGCGTGCGCGGCCTGAGCCTGCCGCCGGGCAGCAACCATTGCCAAGTGGATGATGAGGCTGGGCGACTCTTTGTTAATGAAGAAACGGTCGGCCTTTGGGCTTATCCGGCCAATGCCGAGGCGCCGCTGGAGCGCATGCCGGTGGACCTGCGCGCACCCTTTGGCGGTCTTGTTGAAAGCGCGGCGGGCATGGCGCTGGTGCCCGGTGGCGTGTTGTTGCTGGACGCCGAGGCGCCGGCGCTGCACCTTTATCAGGAGCAGGCGGACGGCTGGCAAACGAAGGAAACACTGGCGCTAGAGGGTTTCGACGAGCCCGAGCAGATCAGCGCACGGCCCACGGCCCAAGGGCTCGAACTGCTGCTGGTGGATGACGCCGGAAGTCACCAGGCCGCGCTGCAGTGGGCGCCAGTGCCGATTGAGCGCAAGAAACCGCTGCCGTTGCTGCCGGCCGAGGCCGAGAGCGGGCCTGTGCCGAGCCTGGGCGACGCGGCAGACGACCCGGCGATCTGGGTCAACCGGCGCGACCCTGCTCAAAGCCGCGTGCTGGGCACCGACAAGAAGGGCGGACTGGTGGTGTATGACCTGCAGGGCGCCCAGGTTCAGGACCTGCGGGCGGGCCGGCTGAACAACGTGGACGTGCGCGACGGCTTCCGCCTCGGCCCACGTCAGGTCGACCTGGCGGTGGCGAGCAACCGCGACCACAACAGCCTGCACTTGTTCGCCATCGATCCGGCCAACGGCAGGCTCGACGACATCGGCCAGATCGCCACGCCGCTCACCGATATCTACGGGCTCTGCCTGTTCAAGGATCGCCAGGGCGCCATTCACGCCATCGCCAACGACAAGGACGGCACCTTCCTGCAGTACCGCCTCGATGGCCGCAACGGCGCGCCGCAGGGTGAGCTGGTGCGGCGCTTCAACGTAGGCACCCAGCCGGAAGGCTGCGTCGCCGACGACCGCCGCGAACGCTTGTTCATCGGCGAGGAGGATGTCGCGGTATGGACACTGGGCGCTGCCGCCGATGCGCCGACTCGGCTGGAAAAGGTCATCGGCGTCGGGGGGCCGGTGCATGACGATATCGAGGGGCTGGCGCTGTATCACGGCGAACGTGCCGACTACCTGGTGATTTCCAGCCAGGGCAACGACAGCTACGTGGTGTTGGATGCCACAGCGCCCTATGCGGTGCGCGGCGCCTTTCGCATCGGCTTGAACGCCGCACGTGGAATCGACGGCGCCTCGGAGACCGATGGCCTGGAAGTCACCTCGGCCAACCTCGGCGGCCCCTGGGGTCGGGGCCTGCTGGTGGTGCAGGACGGGCGCAAGCGGATGCCCGAGGGCACCCAGAATTACAAGTATCTGTCCTGGACAGCCGTGGCCGATGCCCTCGGGCTTGAGTAGTCATCGTCCGGTAACGCCGTGGTCATTCAATAGCAGCTATCTCAAGCGGGCAGGAGGAAACAGCGATGCACGATTCAATCGAACACATGTCGGTATGGGGCCTGGTGGCCGAGGCCAGCGTGGTGGTGCAGGCGGTCATGGCGATACTGGTGCTGGCCTCGGTGGCCAGCTGGTACCTGATCATCCAGCGCAGTGTGGTGCTGGGACGCAGCGAGCGCTTGCTGCGGGACTTCCTGCAGCAGTTTCGCCAGAGCGCCGATCTGGCCCAGCTCCACCGCGATGCCGAGCGCCAGACCAAGCCGCAGGAAGCAGCGCTGCAGCGCATCTTCGGTGAAGGCTTCCAGGCGTTCAGCCAGTTGCAGCGCCAGCCGGGCCTCGCTCCGCAAACGTTGAGTGAGGCTGTGGACCGCAACCTCTATGTGGCAGTGGCCGAGCAGGAGGCACGGCTGGAAACCGGACTGCAAGCGCTCGCTACCATCGGCTCGGTCAGCCCGTACATCGGTCTGTTCGGCACCGTCTGGGGCATCATGAACGCCTTCCTCGGTCTGTCCCAGGTGCAGCAGGTCACTCTTGCCACCGTGGCGCCAGGCATTGCCGAAGCGCTGATCGCCACGGCCATCGGCTTGTTCGCGGCGACTCCGGCAGTGATCGCCTACAACCGCTTCGCGGCGCGCGGGCAGACCCTGGCCAGCCGTTACTACGCCTTTGCCAATGAGTTGCAGGCACGCCTGTTACCGCGCTTGCATGCCGGCGCGCCCAGCATCGCCATCGCTGCCGCTTGAGGAGAACGCCATGTTAGTCAGGCCCCAGCGCAAGCACGGACCCAAGGCGGAAATGAACGTGGTGCCCTACATCGACGTCATGCTGGTGCTGCTGGTGATCTTCATGGTCACCGCGCCGATGCTGGTGCAGGGCGTGAATATCGAACTGCCCAAGGTCGCCGCCGAGTCGCTGCCAACGGAGAGCGAGCGAAAGCTGCTTACCTTGTCGGTCAAGGCCGACGGCGGCTTCTACTGGAACCTGGGCAGCGAGATCGACATCGAGCAGGAGACCGACTCCGCGGTGGATCTGGCCGAGATGCGCGAAAAGGTCGAGTCGCTCATCGCTGAGCACGGTGACGCCCAGGTTTACGTGCGCGCCGACGCCGCCGCCGATTATGGACGCGTGGTGGCGGCCATCGCCGAGCTGCAGCGTGGCGGAGTGGTCAACCTGGGGCTGATCACCGAAGCGCCGGAGCCCGTGGCGGCGGGAGAAGGGCGGCCATGAACGCGGCGTTGATGGATGGGATGACGCTGCGCGAACCCGCATCGCCATCCCGCGCCTCACAGGGGCTAGCGTTGCTGACTGCGATCGGGCTGCATGTCGCTGTGGGTGCGGTGTTGCTGACCAGCTGGACACCGGCGCTCGAACCGCAGAGCAGCCTGCAGGTCCTGCGTACCCAACTGGTGAGCCTGCCGGTGCCGGTCGAGCCGCAAGTCCAGCCCGAGGCGCTGGTCGAGCCGCAGCTTACGCCGCCTGAATCGGCTGCTCCGGAGCCGGTAGTCCAACCCGAGCCTGCGCCACCGGTCGAAGCCGAACTGGCATTCAAGCGGGCCGAGAAGGAGCGGGTTGCCGAAGAGGTTCGCCAACAGAAACTGCGCCAGCAACGCGAGACCGCCGAGCGTCAGGCCCGCGAGACCGAGCAGCTTCGTTTGGTGCAGGAAGCCGAACGTGCGGCCGAAGCACAGCGCAGGCTTGAGGCCGAACGGGCGCGTGCTGTCGCCGCAGAACAGGCGCGGCGCGAGGCGGCGGCTGCGGACCGACAATACCTGCCCATCGCCAAGACGCCGCCGGTGTACCCACAACGCGCGCTCGATTCGGGCGTGCAGGGCGAGTGCACAGTCAGCTACGACGTCGATCCAAGTGGCCGTGTGGTGTCGCCGCAGGTGGCGGGGCAGTGCCATCCGCTGTTCATCCGCCCCTCGCTGAACGCCGCCAAGCGCTTTCGCTATCGTCCGCGCATCGTCGACGGCCAGGCCGTGACGGTGCGCAACGTGCAGAACACCTTTCATTACCGCATCGAATGATGCGTTCAGGAATCGACTCAACATGAAGCAGGATTTTCGCGATTTCCACGCCTCCCTCGCCGCGCTTGACGACCGATCGATCAATCCGAGTCGCCAGCCGAGCCTGGTCGAAGTGGTCGACCGCAGCCGGCGTGGGCTACTCAAGGGCGGATTGGGCGTGGCCGGCGTCGCCTTTCTCGGCGGTGGGCTGTCCGCCTGCGGTGCGGTAGCTGCACGCAGCGCGCTGATGGGTTTTGAGTCGGTTCCCACCCAGCTTGACCCGGCATTCGACAGCGTCCTGGTGCCGCCCGGCTATCGCGCCCGGGTGTTCTTTTCCTGGGGCGATCCGGTGGAAAACGACGCACCACAGTGGCAGCCCGACGCCAGCGACGACTGGCAGGCGCAGCTGCTGCAGGCCGGTGACAACCACGACGGCATGCATTTCTTCCCTTTCTCCGATGCGCCCACCGAGCGCGGCCTGCTGGTGATCAACCACGAGTACGTCAACCCGCCGCTGCACCCGCAAGGCATGAGCCTCGTGGATGGCCGCCGGCCGCTGGCAGAGGTGCGCAAGGAACAGGCCGCCCATGGCGTCAGCGTCATCGAGGTGCGCAAGGACGCCGCCGGCCAGTGGCAGCGGGTCCATCCGTCCCCATACTGCCGCCGCATCAGCGCACTGACGCCGATGGCGGTGGCCGGCCCACTGGTTGGCCACGATCTGCTCAAGACCGCCTCTGACCCGAGCGGAACGCGCATCATCGGCACCCTGAACAACTGCTCCAGCGGCGTCACGCCCTGGGGCACTTACCTCGCGTGTGAGGAAAACTGGCACAACTACTTCCTCAATCGTGATGCCGAAGACCTGGCTTCACGAGCGTCACATGCCCGCTATGGCGTCTCGGGCGGCGAGCGCAGCAAGCTCTATGGCTGGGAGAGCGCGGATGAGCGTTTCGATGCCACGCCCAATGCGGACCTTCCCCACGGGGGACACGTCAACGAGCCGAACCGCTTCGGCTGGGTGGTGGAAATCGATCCCTTCGACCCGCAATCGCAGCCGGTCAAGCGCACTGCGCTCGGCCGCTACTGTCGTGAATGCTCGGTGCTGTCGCTGGGCGAGGATGGGCGCATGGCGTTCTACTCCGGCGACGATTCGCGCGGGGAATACGTCTACAAGTTCGTGCCCAACGGCCGCTACGTGCTGGGTGCGGATCAGCAGAACCGCCAGCTGCTCGATGAAGGCACGCTTTACGTGGCGCGCTTCGATACCGACGGTAGCGGCCAGTGGCTGGCGCTGGTCCACGGGCAGAACGGCCTTACTGCCGAGAACGGCTTCCCCAGCCAGGCTGAGGTACTGGTCAATGCGCGCGTGGCGGCCGATCGGCTTGGAGCAACGCCCATGGATCGGCCCGAATGGGTGGCCGTGCATCCGCGCACTCGCGAGGTCTACGTCACCCTGACCAACAACCACGAGAGAGGCGACAAGATACCGGTGGACAAGGCCAACCCGCGTCCGCAGAACCTGCACGGGCAGATCCTGCGCTGGAACGAGGAGGGCGGTGACCCCGCGGCGACTCGCTTCGAATGGGAAGTCTTCCTGCTCGCCGGCGAGCCAGAAGGCACGCGCGGCAACGATGGCAAACCATTGCCGGCGCACCTGACCGGCACCATCAACGGCGACCATTTTTCCTCACCGGATGGCTTGGCGTTCGACGGTGATGGCCGATTGTGGATCCAGACCGACTACGGCGATGACGAGCCGGCCATGCAAGCCATGGGCACCAACCAGCTGCTCTGCGCCGACCCTGGCACGCGCGAGGTGCGCCGCTTCCTGGTGGGGCCGCGCGGCTGCGAGATCACCGGCATCACCTGGAGTCCGGATTACACCGCCATGTGGATCAATGTGCAGCATCCCGAACTGAGCTTTCCAGCCAGCGACGGCAAGACGCGACCGCGGTCCTCGACCGTGCTGGTTACCCGCAACGACGGCGGCGTAATTGGCGCTTAGCGTTTTGTGGCTGTGAGAGCGTGTCTATCAATGTTGTACCGAAAAGCCGGTGCACATGCTGATGACGCCGGGACCATTCCGCCTTGTTGCAGCTCCTCGAAGCACTTTGCACCACGGCTGGCGAACGCTCATAGAGGCGAGATGCTTGCTTCACGCGTTAACCATGCATGTCTGGTTGATGAAAGGCCCCAGCGAAGGGGCCTTCTCTAGCACGCCTGGATCAGCGCACCTTGAACCTGCTGACGACGGCCGTGAGGCGTCCATTCGTACTGAGCAGCGACTCGGTGCTCAGATCCACGCTCGCCCCGCTTTGCACCAGTTCGTCGACGACCTGCCGCACCGCAACCATGTTTCGGTTGATCTCTTCGGTCACTGCGCTTTGCTCTTCGGCGGCGGTAGCGATCTGGATGCTCAGGTCGTTGATATGCACCACCGAACTGGCCATGTCATCCAACCCGACGGCCACCTGCTCAGTTTTGTCCGCGGTGGTCTGACAGCTGGCCTTGGTCTGTTCCATGGCCTGCACGGCAGAACCCACCGCCTGTTGCAGGCGCTGGAGGGTTTCGTTGATCTCTGATGTGCTCTGCTGGGTGCGCGCAGCCAGGGCTCTGACCTCATCGGCGACCACGGCGAATCCACGCCCTTGCTCGCCTGCGCGTGCCGCTTCGATGGCCGCATTCAGCGCAAGCAGGTTGGTTTGTCCGGCGATTTCGCCAATGACGGCCAGCACGTCGTTGATGCGCTGCGCATCCACCGCCATCGCCTGCACCCGGGAAGTCGCAGTTTCAACTTCGCTGACCAGGGCCCGAACGCTACTCGAGGCATCGTTGACGACGAGTTTCGAAGACACAGCGTTCTGGTTGGCGGTTTGCGTAAATGTGGCGGTATCGCTGGCGCTCTGGGCCACCGACTCGGCCGTGGAACTCATTTCATGGATGGCGGTGACCGCTTGATCGGTCTCCAGCGCGTGTCGTGCCAATGCCTCGTTGGTTGAGCGAGACAGTTGCTTGAGTTGGCCAATTTCGGTGTGGATATGGGCCGTGGCATCGCTGACATCAATCATCATCTTTTGCAGGTAGACGATGAAGCCATTGACCGACCGGCCCACATGGTCGACTTCGTCATCGCCTCTGATCTCGATGCGCTTGGTCAGGTCGGCATCACCTGCTGACAGCGCATCAATGTTCGACCTCAGCACGCCGAGTCGCTTCATCAACTGATTAAGGGCAACGATCATCAGTGCCATCAGGATGAGCACCATGGGTATCTGCAATGAGGCAAGCGTCTTCAGCGTGGCGTCGCTGCGTGCTTCAAGCTGGGCGGTAGGCAGGGCAGCGGCCAGCAACCACGGGGTTCCCTCAATGGGTGTTAGAAAGAAACTGAAGTCTTCACCGCCCTGGCTTTTATAGGTATCCCTGCGCAGGAGCTGAGATTGGCTGGCCAGGGCCTTCTGTACGGTGGCAATAAACGCCGAGCGACCGGCCAGTTCAGACACGTTTCGCAGCACCATGTTGCCGCCAAGTTGCGGCTGATTGCTGAGGATCTTGCCGTCGGCTTCGACGATCATGATTTCGCCATCGATCTCTTCCTGCTTTTCGGCAACCAGACGATTGAAAAAGCCAAGGGTGAGGTCAATCGTCGAGACGCCCCAGGCCGAACCGTCCTTGTAGATGGTCATTGCGCAGTTGGTGCGTGGTTCGGCGCTCGCATCGTCCTCGTAGGCGGCGGCCCAGACGCATTGTCCCCGAGGTGCCTGCAACCCACCGCGATGCCAGGGCTGCTCGAAATAGTTCAGCGATTCGGCAGAGTTCCAGTGGGTGTTGACGACCAGCTTCCCGGATGGGTCCCGATGGTAGAAGGTGCTGTGCTTATCGCGTCCTGAAGTACGTACGCCAGGCTTGGGCCAGATTCCGCCGCCGAATACTTTCACGTCACCGTACTGGTCGACGAGGCCGGGGAGAAGCCGGTCGATATCCTCGCTTTCCAGCATGGGGACGACTTGCGTGATGCTGCGCGCCTGCGCTTCTACGCGGGCCAGTTCCAGCGCAATGTGTTCACCAATTTCGGTGACCTGAGACATCACGATCGTTTCGCCAGCCGCCATGAGCTGCGGAGCGACAAAACGTTTGATGCCTAGCATGGTGAGCAGCATGATCAGTAAAACGAAGCCGATGAACGCGGCTGTATAGCGGGCTTTGATGGTGCGCAACGAAAACATGAGTCCAACCTTTTGACGGCCTGCCGGGGGGCAAGGCGTGGCGAAGCCGCGTTATCGACACCCTCTGGAATTTCTTGAACGGCAAGAGACGACCGGTCCCATGAAGACCATGTCTGACCATGCGGCACCTTAAGGCGAACGAATCAGGACGCGCTGCGCACCTCGAAATGCTCAAACAGCGTGCCCAGCTGTTCCTGCAGCTGCGGCCAGCCCTGCGGCGCGAGGCTTGGGCCGAGTGAGGGGTCGAGCATGTGTCCGCTGCGCACCAGTTGTACGACGAAGCGTTGCACCCCGCGCTCGTGCAGGCTTCGTGCAAGGAGTTCCAGCGCATCGGTATCGAGCAACTGCCAGTGAACGGTTGTGCGGACCTCATGGGCAACGCCGCTGGCCAGCAGCAGGTCGAGGCTTTGCCAATTGACCCTGTCAGCGTGGGCGGTGCCGGTTATGTGCGAGGCATGCCCAGGAGGTGCCTTGATATCGAACCCTACCCAGTCCAGGTGTTGCAGTGCACGTGCGAACCGCTGAGGTTTGATGCCGGCGCTGTGCAGACCGACCTTGAACCCCATTTCGCGCACGCAGGCGACGGCTTCGACCAGCGCCGGTTGCTGCGTCGGCTCGCCACCGCTGAAGACCACCGCCTGCAGCAGGCCACGCCGTGACTGAAGAAACCCGACCACATCAGCCCAAGCCATCTGGCCGTCGCCGCGCGACGGGATCAGGTGGGGGTTGTGGCAATACCGGCAGCGCCAGGCGCACCCTTGGCAGAACAGCACGCAGGCCAGCATCCCCGGGTAATCGAGGGTGGTCAGGGGCGTAATGCCCCCGACCCTGAGCGTTCGGCTCATCCAAAGGACCTGGCCGCTGCCCGCTCGGTGAAGTGCTGTCGTTCGTGATGCTCCGATTGCTTGCCCGGATTGAAGGCCGCCACCGGCCGGTGATAGCCCATTACACGCGTCCAGACTTCGCAGCGTTGGCGTTGTGCTTCGGGTAGTTGATGCGCTTGGATCATGGTGTCGCTCCTTTTCGGGTGGTTAACAAAGCGGTGATGTGGTTGGCGTGTCGTCATCACGTCTCGGCCAGGGTCTTGCCCTCGGCGCCAGCCTGCTGCTGGGCCAGCAGTGCCGCATCGCATTTCGGGCAGAACGGATGTTCGCCAGCGAGATAGCCGTGCACGGGACAGATGGAGAAGGTCGGCGTGACGGTGAGATAGGGCAGCCGGAAGCGTCCGAGCGCGGTGCGCACCAGTTGCTTGCAGGCCTGCGCCGAGGAAATCTGCTCGGCCATGTACAGGTGCAACACGGTGCCGCCGGTATATTTGCACTGCAGCTCGTCCTGCAGCAGCAGTGCCTCGAAGGGGTCTTCGGTGAACCCTGCCGGTAGCTGTGATGAGTTGGTGTAGTAGGGCGCCTCGGGCGTGCCCGCCTGGAGGATGTCGGCAAAGCGCTTGCGGTCCTCCTTGGCGAACCGGTAGGTAGTGCCCTCGGCCGGCGTGGCCTCCAGGTTGTACAGGTGACCGGTCTGTTCCTGAAACTGCACCAGCCGCGCTCGGGCGTGGTCCAGCAGCTCCAAGGCCAGACGCCTGCCAGCCTCGGTGTGGAGCCCGTCGTAGTCGTCGCTGAAATTGCGCAACATCTCGTGCAGGCCGTTCACGCCGATGGTGGAGAAGTGATTGCGCAGCGTGCCCAAGTAACGCTTGGTATAAGGATAGAGGCCCGCATCCATGTGCTGCTGGATGACCTTGCGCTTGACCTCAAGGCTCTCGCGCGCCAGCTCCAGCAGATGATCGAAGTGCTCCAGCAAGGCATTCCAGTCGCCCGCGTGCAGGTAACCCAATCGTGCGCAGTTGATCGTCACGACACCGAGCGAGCCGGTCTGCTCGGCTGATCCGAACAGCCCGCCGCCGCGCTTGAGCAATTCGCGCACATCTAGTTGCAGCCGGCAGCACATCGAACGCACCTGGTTGGGCTTCATGTCCGAGTTCAGGAAGTTCTGGAAGTAGGGCAGGCCGTAGCGCGCGGTCATCTCGAAGAGCCGCGTGGCGTTGTCGCTGTCCCACGGAAAATCATGGGTGATGTTGTAAGTCGGGATGGGAAAGGTAAACACGCGCCCCAGCCCGTCGCCGGCCATCATCACCTCAATGTAGGCGCGATTGATCAACTCCATCTCGGCCTGCAATTCGCCGTAGGCAAAGGGCATTTCTTCGCCGCCAATGTAGGGGATCTGCTCGCACAGGTCCTCGGGGCAAACCCAGTCGAAGGTGAGGTTGGTAAAGGGCGTCTGGGTGCCCCAGCGCGACGGCACGTTGAGGTTATAAACAAACTCCTGAATGGCCTGGCGAACCTGTTCGTAGCCCATCTCGTCCTTGCGCACGAAGGGGGCGAGATAGGTATCGAAGCTGCTGAATGCCTGGGCGCCGGCCCATTCGTTCTGCAGGGTGCCGAGGAAGTTGACCATCTGCCCCAGGGCACTGGACAAGTGCCTGGGTGGACCGGATTCAACCCGGCCTGGAACACCATTGAACCCCTCGGTGAGCAACGTTCGTAGCGACCAGCCCGCGCAATAACCCGCCAGCATGTCCAGGTCGTGAATATGCAGGTCGCCCTCGCGGTGAGCTAGGCCTATTTCCGGGCTATAAACCTCGTCGAGCCAATAGTTGGCGGTCACCTTGCCGGAGACGTTAAGGATCAGTCCGCCCAGCGAATAACCCTGGTTGGCGTTGGCACGCACGCGCCAATCCTCGCGGGACAGGTATTCATTCATCGAGGCGGCGACGTCCACAACGGCTTTCTTGTCGCGACGAAGGCGGGCATGGCGCTCGCGATGGATGATGTAGGCGCGCGCGGTGTCGAAGAAACCGGCCTCCATCAGCACCCGCTCCGCAAGGTCCTGGATGTCTTCGAGCCCCACCAGGCCACTGCTCGGCAGCCGTGCAGCGAGCGACTGCGCCAGGGTCGCTGTTTCATCCTCTTCGAACTCCCCGCTCGCGCGCCCGGCTGCAGCCAGGGCCTGACAGACCTGACCGAGATCGAACGCAGCCTGGGAGCCGTCGCGTCTGATTACTGTTTCCGGCATTGATATGCTCCTACATATAGTGCGTACACGACTGAAAAACACAACATGTAGTGAAGTTATCGCCAATAAAGCATCAGGACATTGACCATCGTCAATTCGAACAGAGCCCAAGGCCCGGGCTCTGTTATCGCTACGGTGGGGGGATGCATCGGACAGCGCCGGCTCGACGGCCTCACATAAAAGGCGGGTGCCCCGTGTAAGCCGGGGCACCGTTGGCCGTCATTCGGCCTTGCTGCGGCTCCAGAGCAGGGTATGCGTGCCGTCTTCTTGCTCTAGCAGGCTGGCGTAGACCGTTGCCGGAAAGGCCGGGTCATCGAGGCTAACCGAGAGGTAGGGACGATCGGACTGGCTGAGTTTCTTCCACGCAGCACCGATCTCATATCCGCCAGCGGCGAGGATGCGGTAGTCCGGCGCATTGGCGCTGCTCTTGTCGTTCGGGACGATAGCGACCTTGGTTTGAAGCGTCAGGGTCCGCAGTGTGCCGGTGAAGCCATCTTTGAGGGTGGTAAACGAGCCGATGTTGGCCATGGTGTATCTCCTTTCGGATTCAAGGTCGCGCCCATCGCGTCCTTGTTGTGAACCGGATGGCGGGAACGGGCGGGCTGCACTGCCATGCAGACGAAACGCAGAGCAGGACCGCTGGCACGGAAGAATGTGCTGCGCGAGGAAGCCGCTGGCCGGCGGGGATATTGTTCCGTGCAGCGGTTGCAGCCCCCAGCCCGATCCCGCAAGGATTCACGACGAGGCAAGGACGCAGGGCGGACCGACCGAACAGGGAGTAAGGCTGACTCGGAACGCCATCCTCGCTTCCAGGCAGCACGCAGGATCTATAGCGCCTGTTCATCGGCAGTCTTCCGGGAGAGCAAACCTGTGCCGGACATAGAGGGACGTCGTTCGGCATAGGGTGGTACGCCAGCCGTGTATGGCTCAACCCGCTGCGGACAGCTCAGGCGCAGTAAGTCCAAGATCCGACTTCATATGGCCTGCCATAGATAGGAATCGTCTTCTGTCGCTCTTGCGGGGGGCAGTAAACCGAGCCGCGCCTGCTTACCCACAAAATCTGTGGATAAGCAGGTGGATATCATCCCTGAGGGTCCGTTGAAGGCAGAGAAACCGGGGCCTGGTGACGACTGGTTGAATATCAACCAGTGGTTTTCTTTTCCATTAAAATCAACGGTTTGGGCTGAAGAGCATTTTGGGGAGGGGGTTGTGTGAGCCGCTTTTTTATGCCGCTCTCTTCTGCCAGAGCCAGAACAGCGGTTCGGCGAGGAACATCACCAGGAACAGGCGCAGCACCTGGAGTGCCGTCACCAGGGCCACCGAAAGCTGCAACGCCTCGGCGGTCAGGCAGAGTTCGGTGATGCCGCCGGGCATCATGCCCAGCATCAGCGAGGTACCGTCGAGCGTGGTCACCCAGCTCAGCGCAGCGGCCAGCGTTGTGGCGGCGAGCATCGCTAACAGGGTGATCAACAGGATGCGCAGCAGGAAAGCCGGTGCGCTGCGGAAGAACTGCCGATCGAAATGACAACCCAGCGAGCAGCCGATCAACCACTGGCCCAGCTGACCCAGACCTTCGGGCAGGCCGATATGCAGGTCGAAGACGACGCTGGCGACCGCGCAGACGGTCAGCGGTCCGAGCATCCAGGGATTCGGTTGCCGGAGTCTTTTCCATAGCACGGCCAGTACGGCGCCGCCAGGCAGCAGCACGGCAAGCCATGGCCAGCTCACGGGCGCCGCCGGAGGCGCCTCGACGGCCGGCAGGCTCCAGGTGAACAGCGCGGGCACGATCAGCACCACCAGCAGCAGGCGTGTACTGTGCGCTGCGGCGACCTTGGCCGGGTGTGCAGCATGGCGGCTCGCCAGGTTGACCATCTCGCTGGCGCCGCCCGGCAGGCTGGCGAAGAACGCCGTGGCGCGGTCGGTGCCACTGCGCAGCAGGACGAAGATGCCGATCAGGCTCAGCAGCAGGGTGCCGAGGGCGCCGGCCAGTACCACGCCCAGATGCTGCAATACCTGCTGCATGACCTCATGGGTGAAATGCAGGCCGATGGCGCTGGCGATCAACCATTGCCCAGTCGCCCGGCCGTGCGGAACCTCCCGAAGCATGTAGCCGCCGCAACGTACCGCGATTACTGCCAGCAGCGAACCGATGATCCAGGGCAGAGGCCAGCCGATCAGGCTCGCCAGGTAGCCACCACCAGCGCCGAACAGGGGCGTCAGCCACCAGTCCGGCAGCTTGCGGATGGCTTTTCTCAGAGCACTGTCTGCTTCAAGCATTCGCCAGTTGACCCTTTTGCTGGGCGCGTTTGCGCCAGGTGCGCCAGATCGGCAGAACGATCATTAGCGCCACCAGACTCCATACGCCCCAGGTGATAGGGCTGGAGAACAGGATGCTCAGGTCGCCGTTAGAGATCGACAGTGCGCGTCGCAGGTTCTGCTCCATCAAACCGCCGAGGATGAAGCCCAGCAAAATCGCCGACAGCGGGAAGTCCATCTTGCGCAGGATGTAGCCGGCGACCCCAATACCGATCATCAGGTACAAATCGAAGGCAGTGGCATGAATGGCATAGACGCCAATCGATGTGATGATGGCGATGGCCGGCACCAGTGCCCAGTACGGCACGGCGAGGATCTTGGTGAAGATCTTGATCATCGGTACGTTCATCACGATCAGCATGATGTTGGCGACGAACAGTGATGCGATCAGACCCCAGACGATGTCCGGCTGGTCGCGGAACAGCAGTGGGCCCGGGGTGATGTTGTACAGCGTCAGGGCGCCGAGCATCACCGCGGTAGTGCCGGAGCCAGGCACGCCGAGGGTCAGCATCGGCACCATGGAGCCGCAGGCCGAAGCGCTGTTGGCGGTTTCCGGAGCGGCCAGGCCGCGCAGGTCGCCTTCACCAAATTTGTTGTCCTTCACTGCCAGGCGCTTTTCGCTCATGTAGGCTACGGCGCTGGCCAGGGTCGCACCGGCGCCCGGCAGAATGCCAAGGAAGAAGCCGACTGCGCCGCTGCGCAGGTTGGTGGCCAGGACCGAGAACCCTTCCTTGGCGTTGAACAGCATGCGGCCGCTGGTATCGAGTGCCTTCTGCCCGTGGTGGGTGCGCTCGAGCAGCACCAGAATTTCACTGACCGAGAACAGCCCCAGCACCAGCACCACGAACTGAATACCGTCGGCCAGGCCCAGACTGCCGAAGGTGAAGCGGTACACACCGCTGTTGGAGTCAATGCCAACACAGGACAGGAACAAGCCGATACAGGCGGCAATTGCAGTCTTCATCGGTTTGTTGCCGGCCATGCCAGCGAGGCAGACGATGGCAAACACCATCAGCACGAAGTATTCCGCCGGGCCGAAGGCGACTGCCCACTTAGCCAGCAGCGGGGCGAAGATCACTACACCGCAGGTCGCCATCAGGCCACCGACGAAGGAGCTCCAGGCGGAAATCGACAGGGCCACGCCGGCCTTGCCCTGGCGCGCCAACGGGTAGCCGTCGAGGGTGGTCATCACCGCCGAGGCCTCGCCCGGGATGTTCAGCAGGATCGAGGAAATCCGTCCGCCGTATTCGCAGCCCAGGTACACGGCCGCGAGCAGGATCAGCGCGGTCTCCGGTGGCAGGCCGAGGGCGAAGGCGATGGGGATTAGCAGCGCCACACCGTTGATCGGACCGAGCCCCGGCAGAAGGCCGACGACGGTGCCAATCAAGGTGCCGCATAGGGCGGTGAACAGGTTGTAGGGGCTCAGGGCGACGCCGAAGCCCTGGCCCAGGTAGCTAAAAGTATCCATGGATCAGACCTCCAGGCTGGAAAGGATGCCGAGCGGCAGCGGGACATCAAGGATCTTGTCGAACAGCAGGTAGAGACCGATCGCGGCGACCGTGCCGGTGATCAGGCTGGTGCGCCAACTGCCGTCGTAGAGGCGTGCCATGGCGATGCCGAACAGGATGCTGGCCGGGACGAAACCCAGCGGCTCGAACAGCGCGGCGTAAACCACTAGTATCAGCACGCAACCTGCAACCTTGCGCAGCACGTGGCGGTCCATGGGCGGCTCGGTCGAATGCGTGCCGGCAGTGGCGGGCTTGAGCAGCAGGTAGATGGCGCCAAGGCCTATCAGCGCCAACAGTAATAAAGGGTAGGCCCGCGGGCCGACCGGCTCGTAGGAAAAAGGCGCCTGGTAGTCCCAGGCGGTGACGCTCAGCGCCACGCTGGCCACGAGCAGAACCAGGCCGAATAGACGTTGGTACATGAGGAAAACCTCGAAGTTTTAAGGTGGCCGCCAGCAGGCAAGCGCGATGAGCCTTACCTGTGCCTAGGGCAGCGGGGGCGACTCCCGGGATGCCCGCAGCCGTGTGCCAGCGCTGCGGGCGCGCGGATTACTGAATCAGGCCGAACTCCGTTGCCAGCTGCTTGTACTGGGCGACCTGCCGCTTGACGTAGGTATCCAGTTCATCGCCGGTCATGGAGAAGGGGTAGAGCTGGCGGTCGGTGCGCAGCTGGGCAAAATCTTCCGAGGCGAGCAGCTGGTCAAAGGCGTCTTTCCACCAGGCATAGGCTTCGTCGCTGACCTTCGGGCCGAGGTAGAAGCCGCGGATCACCGGCCAAACCACGTCGTAGTTCTGTTCAACGGCGGTGGGAATGTTGGCTACTGAGTCACCGGGGAGGCGCTCTTCGGAAAGTACGGCGAGAATTCGCATGTCGCCGCTTTCGATATGCGGCACGGAGTCGGCGATGTCAGTGCTGGCTACCTGGATATGACCACCGAGCAGTGCGGTCGCCAGTTCGCCACCGCCTTCCATGGCCACATAACGCAGCTTTCGCGGATCAATGCCTGCAGCCCGAGCAACCAACGCTGTCTGCATCCAATCCTGGCTGCCAACAGTGCCGCCGGAGCCGATCACGACCTTGCCGGGATCGGCCTTGATTGCCGTCACCAGGTCGTCCAGCGATTGGTAGGGTGAGTCCGCGCGTACGGCGATGGCGCCGTAGCTGGTACCGACCCCGGCCAGCCATTTAACGGCGTTTTCATCGAAGCGGCCGAACTTGCCTTGGGCCAGGTTGAGCAGTGATCCACTGGAGAAGGCGGTGATGGTGCCAGCTTCGGACGGCCGCTGGGCAACTACAGCGTTGTAGGCCACCGCGCCGATTCCGCCAGGCATGTAGGTCACGCGCATCGGCGCTTTCAGCAGTTTGCTTTGCACTAGCGCGCTCTGTGCCAGCTTGCAGGTCAGGTCGAAACCGCCACCGGGCGCAGCCGGGGCGATGCATTCGGGACGGCGCGGTTCATCGGCGGCGACGGGGCCGGCGAGGGACAGGCAGGTGGCGGCCAGCAGGGTAGCGAAGAGGGGCATTTTCATCGAGCGGGTCTCCATTGGAGTTTTGTTTTGTGTGTTACCAGATCGGCAGGGCGTAGCTGACGATCAAGCGGTTCTCATCGGCGTCACGGGCGAAATCGGAACGGAACATGGCGTTGCGCAAACGGATGGAGACATCTTTCAGCGGCCCGCTCTGGACCACGTACTTGAGCTCGATATCGCGCTCCCACTCGCTGCCGGTGGCGCTGCTGCCGGAAATCTCGGCATGGTCGCCGGAAATGTAGCGGGTCAGGAAGGTCAGGCCGGGTACGCCGATGGCGGCGAAGTTGTAGTCGTAGCGTGCCTGCCAGGAGCGCTCGTCGGCATTGGCGAAGTCGTTGATCTGCACGAAGTTGACCAGGAAGGGGTCGCTGCCGTCGACATAGGCAAAGCCGGTATCGCCACGCATCTGCTGGTAGGCGAGGCTGACCTTGTGGCCGTTCAGGCTGTAGCCGAGCATGCCGTTCCAGGCCTGGTTGTCGATCTTGCCGGCGTTGGCCGCACCGCTGTCCTTGCTCAGGCTCACGCGCAGGTCGGCGCTCAGTTTACCGGGCCCTACGGGCTGTTCGGCGAGCAGGCCGAAGAAGTGCTGGCGGTATATATCGTCGAGGTCGGCGAAGTAATAGCGGCCGGTGACCTTGTCGCTGAACCTGTAGTCGATACCGGCCAGATCCAGGTGATCGGCCTGGGCGCTACGGGCGAAGCGGCTGTTCTTGTTGTTCAGCGTGAGGTCTTCGGAATTGGTCGAGGACCGGTCGATGACCTTGTCCAGCCGCCCGCCGGTGAAGGACAGGCCCTGCAGTTCCTCGGAGGTCAGCAGGCCGCCTTCGTAGACCTGCGGCAGGGTGCGGCTGGTACTGGCCTTGACCACCGGCAACTCGGGAATGTGCGAGCCGTAGCGAAGTTCGGTCTCGGAGAACTTGACCTTGGCGGTCAGTCCCAGGCGGCTGAACTCGTCCGGGGTGCTGCCGTCCTCGCTCACCGGCAGCAGGTCGGTGCCGCTGCGGCCGCGGCCCGAATCGAGCTTGATGCCGAGCATGCCCAGCGCGTCGAGCCCGAAGCCGACATCGCCTTCGGTATAGCCGGACCTTATGTCGAGCAGAAAGCCTTGCGTCCATTCCTCACGCTTGGCCTGGCCGTCGCCTTCGCGGAAGTCCCGGTTGAGGTAGATGTTATGGGTATGCAGGGTGGCGCTGCTGTCTTCGATGAAACCGGCCTGGGCCAGTGGTGCCAGGGTGGCGGTCGTAACGGCCAGGGCAAGACGGGCTTGCGTGGATCCGCTGATCTTCAGCATCGGGTGTCTCCATCATTGTTCTTGTTAGTTTGCGGCGCTGTGCCGCACTCGGTGGTTCGAGCCACCTGTGGACGATGCTAGGCGCCCAAGCTTTCGCCAGGCTTTCAACGGTTGTAAGCATCGATGGTCTTGCCGTTACACTGGCCGCCGATTCGGTGAAGGGCAGAGAGCGCCAATGCGAATTCTCCTGGTGGAAGATCATCTACAGCTCGCGGAAAGCGTGGCCCAGGCCTTGCGTGCGGCGGGCTGGACGGTCGATGTGCTGCACGATGGCGTCGCCGCTGATCTCGCCCTCGCCAGCGAGGACTACGCCCTGGCGATCCTCGATGTCGGCCTGCCTCGACTGGATGGTTTTCAAGTGCTGGCGAGCCTGCGTGGGCGCGGCAAGACCTTGCCGGTACTGATGCTCACGGCGCGCAGTGAGGTGAGCGATCGGGTTCACGGCCTGAATCTGGGCGCGGACGACTATCTGGCAAAGCCCTTCGAGGTGGCCGAACTGGAAGCGCGGGTGAAGGCGTTGTTGCGCCGCAGCGTGGCCGGCGGCGAACGTCAGCAGCGCTGCGGAGAGCTGGTCTACGACCTGGACGCTCGCCGCTTCAGCCTGGCGCAGCAGCCGCTGAGCCTGACCTCGCGCGAGCAGGCCGTGCTCGAGGCGCTGATCACTCGTCCCGGGCGGGTCATGAGCAAGGATCAGCTGGCTGCTCAGGTGTTCGGTCTGGACCAGGACGCCAGCGCCGATGCCATCGAGATCTACATCCATAGGCTGCGCAAGAAACTCGATGGTGGCGAGGTGCGCATCGTCACCTTCCGCGGCCTAGGCTATCTACTGGAAGCCGTGGATGACTGAAGTGGAACCGATCACGCCGAAGCTGGGCAGCCTGCGTGCCGGGCTGCTGCGTCGCCTGACGATCGTGCTCGCGCTGCTGATGCTTGTCTCGGGCATCAGTGCCTACTGGAACGGGCGCGCCGCTGCCGACACCGCCTACGATCGGACGCTGCTGGCTTCGGCCCGGGCCATCGCCGCCGGGTTGGTGGCCAGTGACGGCCAACTGCGGGCCAACGTGCCCTACGTTGCGCTGGACACTTTCGCCTACGACAGCGCCGGGCGTATCTATTACCAGGTACTGGATATCCGCGGGCGGCTGGTCTCGGGTTACGAGAGCCTGCCGGAGCCGCCTCCGGGAACGCCCCGTACCGATGACTATCCGGCGCTCGCGCGTTTCTATGACGGCGAATACGAAGGGCAGGGCGTGCGCCTGGTCAGCCTGCTGCAACCGGTTACCGAGCCGGGGCACAATGGTATGGCCGAGATTCGTGTCGCCGAGACGCAGGGTGCGCGCGAGCGCATGGCGCGCGACCTGCTCATCGGTACGCTCTGGCGTATCGGCTCGCTCGCGCTGGCGGCACTGCTGCTGGTGTGGCTGGCAATCAGTGTGGCGTTGCGTCCGCTGGGCAAGCTCAGTGAGGCGGTCGAACAACGCCAGCCCGACGACCTGCGTCTTCTGCCGCCGCTGGGCGTGCAGCGCGAGCTGATGCCGCTGGTGGCGTCGCTCAACCATTTCACCGAGCGCCTGCGCGGGCAGTTCGAACGGCAGGCGCGCTTCATCGCCGATGCCTCCCATGAGCTGCGCACGCCGCTGGCGGCGCTCAAGGCACGCATCGAGTTGGGCCTGCGCGAGGAGCAGCCGCAGCGCTGGCGCCAGACGCTGGAGGAAGCCCAGGAGCATACCGATCGCCTCATCCATCTGGCCAACCAGCTGCTGTCACTGGCGCGAATCGAAAGCGGGGCGCAGTCGATTGCCGAGGGCGGCGCCCAGCGGTTGGACTTGAACGAGCTTGCCCGAGAAGTCGGTCTGGCCATGGCGGCGCTGGCGCATCAGCGGGGGATTTCATTGGCCCTGGAAGCCGAAGGGCCGGTATGGGTCGAGGGCGAGTCGACGCTGCTCAGCGAGCTGATCAGCAACCTGTTGGACAATGCGCTGGCCCACACGCCGCGTGGCGGCAACGTGGTGCTGCGGGTAATGGGCAATGCAGTACTCGAAGTCGAGGACGATGGCCCAGGAATCCCGCCTGAGGAGCGCAAGAACGTCTTTACGCGCTTCTACCGCATGCAGCATCAGCGTCACGGCGCCGGCATCGGCCTGGCTATCGTCGGTGAAGTCAGCCGAGTCCATCGCGCCAGCATCGAGCTTGACCAGGGCGCACTGGGCGGTCTGCGTGTGCGGGTAAGATTTCCTGCAGGCGAGAGCGCGCCGAGGACTCAGTAAAGAGGCGAGTGCCCGCAGAGCAAACTGCCGCCGAACATCAGCCAAAACAGCGTAAGCAGCGCCGAGGCCGCTTCACCGAGATCTGCCCAACCCCTTCCGTCTGGCCAGACGAAGCTGGCGGCATACGGGAAAGGCTGAACAGAGAGGAGGCGACTTGGCCGCTGCCCGTGCCACAGTGCCTGCGTCTCGAGTTAAGCCTCGGAAAGGGCCCAGGCATTCGTCATACGGGCATGCGGTTGTTCAGGGGTGTGCGCAAGGGAGCGTTCAACCCTTGCTCTTGCGAGGGTCGGCCTTCCGAGGATAGGTGCGCTCCTCCTGAATGCTGCCGTCCCGCTTGAGGATCTTCACCGAGGCAGTCTTGCCTTCCAGGAACGTGGCCGTATCGCGAAGCAGCTCGACCTTGGTGGAGGCTTGCTTGGAGGCCCTGCTGCCGCCTTCCTTGCGAAGCTCCCAGCCTTTGTCGGTCGCGGAAACGTGATAGTTGTCCATTGCTTTACTCCACGTGGTTTCGTTATCCGGTAGAGGCGCAATTGATACGAGGGTTCGGTTCGATGCAGCGAGGCGCTGACAAACGGAGCCGAGGTTTCTGTTTCCCCAATTCGAAAGCAGCTATCCCGGTGTTACTTGAGGATGGAGGCCAGCTCGATTGGATTCACTGGGGCAGGAGGAAGGAGGAGCCGGTAGGGCTCAGCCACGAATCCTTGGTTTCATGCAAATAGGCCCAGGTGAAAGAGAATGTGGCCGAGTAGGTCATCGGCTGCGGGTGCCGTGGCAGGCGGTACCGCCAAGGTTTGGCCTATCTTTTTTAAACGAGTGACAGGCTGCACAGGAAGGCCGCTCACACGCTCGTGCATCAAGCCAATCAGCAGGCTCGTGAAAAACCCTTCCCAGCGTGGACCAGTAATTGACTAGGCCTGGCGGGCGGGCGGTATGATGGTTAGCGATTGATGATGACGCTGCGATCGTTGATGCCCGGCAAATTGCTCTCTCTTCCGCGCCAGCGAAAGCGTTGCGTAAGAGACGGTAAAAATGACGTTAGCAGTCATCATTTGTCGCAACTAACCTTTTTAGAAACAATGGGTTAGGTAGCTTGTTGATGATCGAGTGGGAGTGATTAAATAGCTGCGTCAATTGTCCCCGTTAGCCACAAAGACGAAAGCCCGCTTATGCGTGCTTTCGTCTTTGTGGGTTTTCCCGGCTTTATTACGATGACTCTCACGCTCAGAGATACGTCAAACCGTGATCGCGCGTGCGATCATCGCCAGGCCAGTGGCGGATAGCACTGACAGCGTGATGCCGCGAAACATGACCTGCGACAGACGCGAGCGAACAAGTTCTCCCAGATACATACCCAATTGGGTCGGCACCACGCAGGCGAGCGAGAGCAGCAGGTGCGTGGGCGTGGCAATGTTTTGCGCCAGCAGTCCTATGCTGAGGATCGCCGAGCCGACCAGAAAGAACAGGCTGGACGCCAGGATGAACTCGTTGCGGCCCAGCTCCAGGGCCATCAGCGCCTGCAGCGCGGGGAAGCCGTAGAAGGACGTCAGGCCGCCGAATAGACCGCTGCTCAGGCCGGCCCCAACCAAGGTTCCAGAGCGCCAATGTCGGGGAATGACCGGCGGATTGGGTGTCAGTTGAGAAATCACAAAGACTTGGATCATCACACCGATGACGAGGGCCAGCACCTCCGGGCGGAAATGGCCGAGCAGTTGCACCGACAGCCCCAGCGAGACCGCCAGACTGATCAATAGCGGCCAGATCTGGCCGAGCACACGATAGTGACGGCGGCACTCATAGCCCTGGATGATGTTGGACACGATGATCGGCAGCAACGACAGGGCGACAGCCGTTGGCACCGGTTCGACTAGGGCAATGAGCGGTACGGTAACCAGTGGCATGCCGAATCCGGAGACCCCCTTGATCAGCCCACCCAGGACAAAGACCCAGAAGATGTAGACGAGAACGATGGTGTCGGTCGCATGCAGAGCAGACAGCATGAGTTGCCTCGGATTCTGGTGACAATGGCATGGAACGAAGGATGCGTTGGGCCAAGAGTTGCTGAGGTTTCATCACAGGCCACTTCGCTGCGGGAAAAACCCCGCGGGGCCTACGGGGTGCCGTCATTCATACTGCTCGTGCTGTAGCTATCGATCACACGTCGATACTGGCTTGGCGATGCGCCGATATGCTGGCGGAAGAAGCGGGTAAAGTGGCCCTGCTCGGAGAAGCCGAGGTGATCGGCGAGCTGGCCGAGGGTGCCGCTGCGTTCGCGCTCCAGCCAGAGAAAGGCGCGGCGCATGCGTGCGTTATTGAGCATGAGTGTTGGGGTCATGCCGGTGTCCTGGCGGAACAGGGCGAAGAAGTGCGCGCGCGACAGCCCGGCTGCCTGCGCAGCGTTGCCGATGCAGTCTGGATCGTCCAGGTGGGACTGCAGATAGTTGCAGGCGCGGCGGATGCGCGCATCGCAAAAGCCTTGGCGGACCTGCGTGCCGAGGCGGCGCAACTGCTTCCACTGTGAGTAGTCCTCGATCAGCTCGATGAGGAAGTCGAACAGCATGAACTCGATGCGCTCACGCGGCACCAGCCCGACGCTACAGGCTTCGGCGATCAGTTGGTCGGCCATCGTCCGGTTCTTGCTGCTGAGTTCGATGCACGGCTGCGAGAAAAAGCCCGGATGCGCGCTCAGCGCCAGCGATTGCTGGGCTTCGGCCAGCCAGGCCGGCTCGATGTAGAGGGCGAGGATCTGCGTCTGCTCGGCGCCGGGCTGGAAGTCGTAGTAGTGCGGCTGCCAGGCGTTGACCAGTACCGCGCAGCGATCGGTCAGCGGTACTTGGCGGCCGTTGACGTTGAAGAAGGTGTCCGCCCCGGAAGCTTTCACCAACACATGGCACTCTTGATGCGAATGGGTGACCAAGGGGCGGTCCATGTCGAGCAGGGCGACCCGCCCGAACTTGCCGTGAAAGACACGTTGTGCAGTGGACATTGCTAGCTCCTTGCGGGTTGGTCGGTGGAGAGGGCGGCATGCGTCGGGCGTCCATCGAGGTCGGTGGGGTGACCGACGTCCAGCAGGATACCGGAATACTCGACCGGCACTGGCCGGTAATGAACGGTATCGCGGCGAATCAGACTGCGTGCACTCTTGTCTAAGTCGAGCTCGCATAGGGCTGGCCAGAAGGCGGGCCCGAACAGCACAGGATGCCCGGGCCGACCGTCGCGGTGGGGCAGGCGCAGGTCGTCGACGGTATCTCCGTCGCGCAGCACCGGCAACAGGTCGTCGAAGGCCGCCGCGGCGTTCTCCAGGCTTGCCTCCAGCTGCGTGCGGTCGCCGGGCAGGCGCGCGCATCGCTTGTCGGCGCCGAAGCGGCTGGCGCGTCCGGCGGCCGGCATCAAGCCCGCCACTTTCCTTTCAGAGCTCATCGCGGGCTTTACCGTGATAGACGCGCAGCACGTCGGCAACCACTGACAGAGCGATCTCGGCCGGCGTCTTGCTGCCGAGGTCGAGCCCGATGGGCATGTGGATTCGGGCGATCTGATCTTCCGACAGGCCGCCGATGCGGGCCAGGCGCTCGGCACGGCGCGCAGAGGTCTGCAGCGAGCCCATGGCGCCGATGTAGAAGGCCGGCGTGCGTACCGCTTCCATCAGCGCCAAGTCGTCGATGCGTGGGTCGTGGGTGAGGGCGACCACAGCGGTGGCCTCGTGGCAGTTCCCGGCGGCGATGAATTCCGAGGGCAGCAGCGGGTACAGGCGCACACCGTCGAGCGGGCGCTGCTGCATCTCCTCCCGCGGGTCGCAGGCGATCACCTCGCAGCCGATGGCGCGGGCGAAGCTAGCGCAGTATTCAGCCACCGGCGACAGCCCGGCGAGGATCAACCGCAACGCCGGGCCGATGCGCAGGCGTACGCGTTCGTTCTCGACCTGTGCAATCACACCGCCGTGGTCGTCGGCGGCGAGCGTGAAAGAGCCTGAACTCAGGTCGAGCTCGCGTACCTGCCGGCGCTGGCCGAGCAGAGCGTCGTATATACCTTGCAGATGGTCGGCCCAGGCTTCGTCCGGCGCGCGATGTTCGACCAGTATCTGGAGGATGCCACCACACGGCAGGCGTAGGCGCTGGCGCTCGTCGTCACTCTCGCCGTAGCGGACGATCTGCGTCGGCGCGCGTAGCTCACCACGCGCCAGGCTTTCAAGGAAGGCTTCTTCGACGCAGCCGCCGGAGAGTGAGCCGACGTAGCGGCCATCGGCCCGCGCCACCAACATCGCGCCGGGCGCACGTGGCGCCGAGCCGTAGGTGGCGAGCACGCTGCACAGCCAGACGGCGTGGCCTTCGCGGACCCACTGCAGGGCGGTTTCCACTACATGAAGGTCGAGTTGGCGCATGTCAGAATCCCCTTGACGAATGCGGTCGCCGGATGCGCCGCGCAGATAGGTTAGCATTCGAGCCCTCAGTCAGACGGGTTCCCATGTGATGACGCAGCGACAATTTCTCGAAACCGCCAACGCCAAGCTGGAATATCAATCTGTGCAACCCGAGGCGTCGACCGGTCCGATGCTCGTCTTGTTGCATGAGGGGCTTGGCAGCCTCGAACTGTGGAGGGACTTTCCGGTGCAGCTGGCCGAGGCCTGCAACGCGCCGGTGCTGATCTATAGCCGACAGGGTTATGGCCGCTCCAGCCCGGTGCCGCTGCCGCGTCCTCTGGATCACCTCGGCGTGGATGGCCCGGACGAGCTCGGCCGGGTGCTCGACGGCCTGGGGCTCGAACAGGTGGTGCTGGTCGGCCACAGCGACGGCGCCTCCATCGCGCTCGCTTACGCGGCCCGACAGGACCCGCGTTTGCTCGGCGTGGTGGCGCTGGCGCCGCACGTGGACGTCGAGCAGGTCTGCGTCGAGGGCGTCCAACGCACGGTCAAGGCATATGCCCGTGGCGACTTGCGCGAACGCCTGCACGCCTACCATGGCGACAACCTCGAGGGTGCCTTCCGCGGCTGGAGCGAGACCTGGTTGAACCCGGCCTTTGCCGCCTGGAACCTGTACCCGGAACTGCCGCGCATTCGTGTGCCGTTGCTGGCGATTCAGGGGCAGGAGGACGAGTTCGCCAGCCCGGCGCAGTTGGAGATCATCGCGCGTGAGGTTGCCGGCCCCTGTCGCACGGTGCTGCTCGAACATTGTCGGCACTTTCCGCAGAACCAGGCACGCCCGCGGGTGCTGGCGCTGATCGCGGAGTTCCTGGCGGCGCTGCCCGGCTGAGTGGCGGCGGACAATGGGCGAGAGCATGACGATCAGCGCTCGTCCATCCCCTCGACCACCTCGTCGAGGGTGGGCAGCTCTTCCGGCGTCTCGCGCCAGCGCTTGACCACGCCGAGCTCGATGTCGAACAGGTCGAGTACTCGCCCCAGCGTGTGATCGACCATCTCTGCCAGCGAGGCCGGCTTGGCATAAAACGCAGGAACCGGCGGAGCGATGATGGCGCCGAGCTCGGCCAGTTCGGTCATGGTGCGCAGATGATTTCGGTGTAGCGGCGTCTCGCGCACCATCAATACCAGGCGTCGACGCTCCTTGAGCACGACATCGGCGGCGCGTGTCAGCAAGGTGGAGGTGACGCCGCTGGCGATTTCCGACATCGAACGCACCGAGCAGGGCGCGACGATCATGCCCATGGTCTTGAACGAGCCGCTGGCGATAGCCGCGCCGATGTCCTGATTGGAGTAGTACACGGTGGCCATAGGCTTGAGCTGCGACCAGGTCAGCCCGGTTTCGTGGGACAGCGTGATCAGCGCCGACTTCGAGACTACCAGGTGGGTCTCGATTGGCGTGTCGCGCAGCAGCTCGAGCAGGCGCACCCCGTAGATTGCGCCGGACGCGCCGGAGATACCGATGACGAGTCGCTGCGGACGGGGGCTAGTTGAGATCATGGTCGGATTCCTGAATGGCGCCTTCCTTGTAGAAGTGGATGGCATTGAGTGCAGTGGCCAGCGTCTTGCTGATGATGTCGATGAACAGCGTCGCGGCAGGGGTCAGCGGGCGACGGCTGTCGTGCACGCAGACCATGCGCCGCGTGATCCCGGGGGGCGCCAGTGGATAGGCGCGCAAGGCGCCTTCTTCCAGACCGCGTTGCAGCACGGTGGCCGGCAGTACGCTGATCCAGTCGCTGCGGCGCAGAAAGCTCTCGATCACTGTGAGGTCGTCGAGCTCTAGGTGCGGCGTCAGCTCCAGGCTCTGCGCGGCAAGTGCCTGATCGATGACCATACGCAAACCATGACGGCGCGAAGGCAGCACCAGCTTGAGGCCAGCCAATGCGCTGAGCGGAATCGGCGTGGGCTGGCGCAGCCGGGTCGTGGCACCGGTCGCTACCAGCAGTTCCTCGTCGAGGATGTCGGTACGGTGCAAGTGCTCCTGCTGGAAGCTCTGGTTGATCACCGCGAAGTCCAGCGCGCCGGACAGCACGCGATCGATCAGATCCTGGCTGTAGCCGTAGCTGACCTGCAACTCGACATCCGGATGGTGCTCGACGAAATAGGCCAGGGTGCTGGTCAGCGCCTGGTTGGCCGCCGAGGCGATCAGCCCGGCATTGATCCGCCCGCCGATCTCGCCGCTGCGGTCGATCAGTGTCTGCCGGGCCTCCAGCAGCTCGCCGAGGATCGGCATAAACAGCCGATAGGCCTGCACGCCGGCCTCAGTGGGCGTCATGCCCTTGGGGGTGCGCTCGAACAGTGGTTGGCCGAGTTCCTCTTCCAGCTTGGCGATCTGCATCGACAGGGCGGGCTGAACGATATTCAGCCGCTGTGCGGCCTTGGTCACCGACCCCTCCTCGTACAGACAGGTGAAATACTTCAGCTGGCGTAGTTCCATTCCCGACCTCGTCGATGTGGCTATAAGAAGCCAACATTCTGATAGATGTGCTTGAGCTCCGTAAAATCCAGTAGCGCATCGTAGCCGTGCAGGCGGCCCAGCCCGCTCTTGCGGTAGCCGCCGGTTTCCGCCTCGGCGAACAGCTTGTTGTGATCGTTGATCCATACGGTGCCGTTGCGCAGGGCGCGGGCCAGGCGCATGGCCCGCGCACCGTCGCGGGTCCAGACGCTTGCCGAGAGGCCGAACTCGCTGTGGTTGGCCCGGCACACAGCCTCTGCCTCATCTTCGAATGTTTCCAGCACCAGCAGAGGGCCGAAGATTTCCTCTTGGCAGAAGAATGCGCCGCTATCCTGATGCGCGATCAGCGTTGGCGAGAGGAAAGCGCCGCGGCCCAGCGCATCGCCTGGTCGAGCGCCTGCCAGCAACACTTCGTCGCAGCAGTCCATCGACTCGCGAATGCGTTGCTCGACGAGATCGCGCGAACGCCAGTCGATCAGCGGGCCCATCTGTGTGGCCACCTCGAGCCCGTGGCCCAGGCGCACTTCGCCCAGCGCCGCGGCCAGCGCCTGCTTCATTTCCGCTGCGCGGCTGGCATGCACCAGCACACGGCGGGCGGCGGTGCACTGCTGCCCGGAGATGATGGTCGCAGCGGCAGCGAGCTTCGGCGCCACCGCGGCGATGTCCGCGTCCTCCAGCACCACACAACAGGATTTCCCACCCAGCTCAAGCGACAGTTTCTTCATGGTCGGCGCGGCGTCCTGCATGATCCGCGTTCCGGTGGCGGTGGAGCCGGTGAAGCTGAGCACGTCGACCTTCGGCGTGGCGACCAGGTGGGCGGCGCCGGTGTGGCCGGTCTCGGCGAACAGGTTGACCACCCCGGGCGCGAGATCCGGCAGATCCAGCAGCGGGGCGAGGAAGGCGGCGTTGAACAGCGCGGTTTGCGGCGCCGGTTTGACCACGCAGGTGCAGCCTGCGGCGAGTGCCGGGGCCAGCGCGCGCACCAGCAGCACCGCCGGAGCGTTCCAGGGAATGATCAGTGCGGCGACGCCGGCCGGTTCGCGTAGCATCGTCGAGAATTCGCCGGGCGCGACTTCCAGCACGTGGCCGGGATTGTGGCGCGCCAGCCCGGCGTAATAGAGGATTTCCGAGATGGCGCCGCCGATCTCGCCGCGCGACTGCGCCAGCGCCTTGCCGTTCTCGCGGGTGAGCAGGCTCGCCAGTTCCTCCTGGCGACTCTTCAGCGCGGCCGCCCAGTCCAGCATCAGCTGCTGGCGCAGGCGTGGATTCTGCGACCATTGCGGGTTCTCGAAGGCGCGCTCGGCAGCCTCCACGGCGGCGCGGGCCTGGACCTCGCCACCGTCAGCGAAGCGGCCGACTAGTTCGCCATTGGCGGGATCGAGGCTGTCGGCCCACCGGTCGTCGTCGCACCACTGTCCGTCGATGAAATGTCGTGCCTGCTGCATTTGAATCTCCTGTCCGGCGAAGTTGCTTATGTTTGTTTTTCAACCATCGGCGAGGGCGCCGCGTCCTGGCCAGTCTTGGCCTGGGCGGGTGACGTCCCGAACTGGCGCCTTGTGGGCCGGCCAGTTCGAGGACCGCATTATCGCTTGAGCGTAGAGAGAATACGGGTGCCGGCCGGTGACGCCGGTTTCCGTTTGTGGGCGCGTGGCGCCAATACGCCGCGCGCCCACCGCCGGTCAGCCGTTGTGCGGCTGGCCGAACAGTTGCTGCCAGTCGGCGTCGGCTGGCTGACTGACCTCGGCGAGATCGACCTCACTCTCCCCCGGCACGCGGATGCGCTTGAAGCGCATCGGCGGTGCGGCCAGCGGTACGGTGGCGTCGAAGCCCATCTTCGAGCCAACGCCGTCGCGGGTCGACGGGTCGAGCTTGGAACCTTGGGATTCGTGGACAAGCACCAGATCGCGGTCGGCCTGGAAACGCGTCGCCACTGCCCACTCGACTTCGGTGGGGTTGTGGATGTCGACATCGCTGTCGACCACCACCACATGCTTGATGTCATAGTGGCCCCCGAGCGCGCCGAGGATGACGTTCTTCGCCTCGCCTTCCGAGCGCTTGTCGATCTGCACGTACAAGTGGTAGCGGCACACGCCGCCGCGCGCCAGGTGGACGTCACGCACGCAAGGGAAACTGCGACGCAGGTGCGAGAGCATGGTCGCCTCCCGCGGAATGCCGCCCAGCAGCAGGTGCTCCAGGCCTCCGCCGACGATGGTATGGAACATCGGCGCCTGGCGATGGGTGACGGCATCGACCTCGATCACATGCCGCTCGGCGCGCTCGCCGTAGTATTGAGGGAACTCGCCGAACGGTCCTTCCTCTTCGCGCGTATTAGCCAGCAGGCGGCCCTCGACGACGATCTCGGCATCGGCCGGCACGCGAATGCGGTTGGTGACGCACTTGGCTACCGGCAGTGGACGGCCATGGAGCGCACCAGCGATTTCCAGCTCATCATGGTCAATCGGCACGATCGCCTGCGAGGCCATCAGCGTCAGCGGGTCGCAACCGACCACCACCGCAACTTCCAAGTCCTCGTTCTCGCGCTCGGTCTCCTGGAAGAAGGCCAACGCGTGACGCGGCAACAGCAGCGCGCCGAGGCGGTTGCGACCGCTGACCTGCAGGCGGTGGATGGAGACATTCTGCACGCCGGTGCGCGGGTTGCGGGTGATCAGCAGGCCTGCGGTGATGTAGGGGCCGCTGTCGTGCTCGTTGTGGGTGGGGATGGGCAGCTGGGCGAGCAGGTCGACGTCGCGGTGCACCACCTGCTGGCAGGGCGCGTCGGCGATTTCCTGCCAGGGCAGGGGGTTGAGGCTGGCCTGCTCGAAGCGCGCCAGTACCTGGCTCGACTCGACGCCCATGGCCTCGGCCATCCACTGGCGGTCCGAGAGCAGACCGGAGATCACCGGGACCGGGTGGCCGCCCGGCTGTAGGAACAGCGAGGCGCTGTGGCCGTCCAGGCGGTTGGCGATGGCTGCAACGCCGAAGCGCAGCGCCGTGCCTGGGCGGATCACGCTCAGTCGCTGAGTGTTCTGCAGATGATCCAGCCAGCCGCGCAGGGTGGCACCGACAGGCAGAGCAGCGCTAGCGGGCTCGGCCGAGGAAGAGGGCATGGACGGCATGGACGGCATGGACGGCATGGCAAGTTCTCTCGTGGTTATTGTTTTGGCCATGCTAGGAGTGTCAGGCAGGTCTGCCTATTAAGGTTTTCTGATGCGAGCCATCAGAACCGGCGATGCCTCGTGCTATTGGTTTGAAGATTCGTCGGCACCGGCCTTCATCGATTTCGAAAATCGTCCGCGCCCCCATAACGATCCGTGATCCTCTGCATCAATATTCCCTAATGGCTGAGATAGAGGCCTTGCGCTACGTTCATGCCCAGCAATTGGATAGCCGAGCCCCCAGTCGTCAAAGGTTGCCGGGCCGGCCACAAGAACAATAAATGAGGTCCGTGTATGAACCTTCGCCGAACGCCTGCAAACCTTTCATGTCACCGCGCGCATGCTTTTGCCCGTTCTCGTCGCGGCTGCCGGGCCGCGCTCGTCAGTCGTATGCCCGCGATAAACATCCCTGCGTGAATAAAGCGTCATCCGTGCATCGCTTGATGCTCTGCTAAATACCGAGGTGGCAGACGAAGGCCATTCGTGGTTCGCGTATCGCAGTTGGCGCCGCGTGAAAAAACGCCTGTGCGTGACAGTGGTGCTGTCCGTTTCGCCCGGTCATTTGTTCGATAACAACAAGAAAGGTGAGTCATGAAGAAAACAACGAAATTGTTCTGTGCGCTATGTTCTGCCGCCGCCTTATTGCTCAGTGCCGGTGCGATGGCCAAGGACCTGCGGCTGGGGCTGGTCGTCCCTGGCACCCATGCCTGGTCGCAGGCGGCACAGGCCATGGGCGAGGAGCTCAAGGAACGCTCCGGCGGCAAATACGATGTGGTGGTCTTTCCCGCCGGCCAGCTCGGCAGTGAGGCGCGCATGCTGCAGCAGTTGCAGACCGGTGCGCTGGACATGGCCTTTATGACCACCGCCGAAGTGGCGAACCGGGTGCCGGACTTCGGTGCCTTGTTCGCCCCCTATCTTGTGCATGACGTGGCGCAGGCCGGTCAGTTGCTCAATGGCAAGACCGCCCAGGGGATGCTTGATCAGCTACCGGCCAAGGCGGGTGTAGTCGGGCTCGGTTATGGCGTGGCCGGCATGCGGCTGATGCTCAATGCCTTCCCCACCGACGACGTCAAGGCGATCAATGGCCGCAAAATCCGTATCACGCCGTTCCCGCCGGTGCAGGATTTCTACCGCCTGCTCGGCGCCGCCTCGACGCCCATGCCGATCACGGATGTCTACGACGCCCTGGCCAACGGCCAGGTGGATGGCGTGGATGCCGACCTGGAACTGATCTGGAAGCTGCGCTTGCACGAGCGCGCCAAGTCGGTGTTGCAGAGCAATCACATGATGTTCCCGGTGATCGGCCTGATGTCCGGTCGCATTTGGGCGCAGACCAGCGAAGAAGACCGCGCGCTGATTCGCGAACTGACTCGCAAACATCTGGACAGCCTGACCGCGCAATACGAGCAATCCGAAGCGCAGACGCAAGCCAGCATCGAAGAGGCGGGCATCAAGTTGGTGCAGGTAGGCCCCGAGTTCTTTGGCGACAAGCTCCAGCAGTGGGAAGAGATCTGGATGAAAAAGACGCCCGTGCTGGCCGATTTGCGCAAGGAAGCGGCGGCCCTTGCGCCCTGATTTCAACCTCGCCCGGGGGCAGCAGCCTCCGGGTGACGCGCTCATATTTATCCACTTGGGGAAGTGCACATGATTCACGCGCTGAGTAACGGCATTGGTCGAGTTGAACGGGGAGCGCTGCGGGCGCTGGTCCTGGTTTTGCCGTTCATGATTCTGATCAATGTCGGAGGCCGGGCGCTGAGAACGCCGATCTTCTGGCTCGATGAGCTGGCCGTACTGATTATGGTCTGGGTGGCGATGCTGGGCCTTAGCGTAACCCTCAAGACGCGCGACGCGGTGTCTGTGACCCTATTGGCCGATGCGGTGCCGGATGCTGTCCGAAAGGCGCTCAAGTGCGCATCCGATCTGGTCGTGCTGGGGTTCGCGGTCGCCATGCTGGTGCTCTGCTATCTGTGGTTCGACCCGCTGCTGCTGATCAGCAGTGGCTTCGATTTCGACGCGTTCGCGGCCAACTCTTTCAATTATGTCTATCAGGAGCCGACCGCGACGCTCGGTATCGCCAAATTCTGGTTCTGGTTGATCTTGCCGATGGTGGCGTTGAGCAGCAGCGTTCATGCGCTGGCCAATCTGCTGGACACCTGGAAAACGCCGCAGTCCGAGCTGCGCACCGAAGCTTCTGTTGCCGGGGCCGGAGAATAAGCATGGTCATTGGAATCTTTGTCGTATTGCTGTTCGTTGGTGTGCCGATCGCGCTGGTTCTCGCAGTAAGCGCGATGGCCTATATCCAGCTCAGTGGCAACAGCGTGTTGTTCCTGTCTTACCCGCAACAGTTCTTCGGTGGCCTGGACAACTACGGCTTGCTGGCCATCCCGTTGTTCATGCTGGTTGGTGAGCTGATGAACGAGGGCGGGATCACCAAACGCCTGGTGGCGCTGGCCTCGGTGTTCCTCGGTTCGGTTCGCGGCGGTCTGGCGTACATCAATATTCTCGCCAACATGATGCTGGCCTCGATCGTTGGGTCTGCCAATGCGCAGGTCGCGGTGATGTCGCAGGTGATGGTGCCGGAGATGGAGCGCAAGGGGTACGACCGCAACTTCGCGACCGCGACGACGGCGGCCGGAGCCTTGCTCGCGCCGGTTATTCCGCCGTCCATGCTGTTCGTGATTTTCGGGGTGCTGGCGCAGATATCCATCGGCGACCTGTTCATCGCCGGCATCGTCCCCGGTCTGCTGATGACGGGCGGCTTCATCCTGGTCATCGCTGTGCTGGGTTTCTTCTATCAGTACCCGCCGAGCGAGCGTCTGAGCCGGGCGCAAAAGATAAAGAACATTCTCGGTAGCGTGCCGTCGCTGAGTGTGCCGGTAGTGATGATCGGCAGCATCATCGGCGGCATCGCCACGCCAACGGAAGCGGCCGCGGTCGGCGGGGCGATGGCGGTGATCGTCGGTCGTTTCGCCCATGGCGAGATGAAGCTCGACAGAATGGGCGACATGTTGCTGCGCGTGGGCATCAACAGCGGTGTGGTGCTGGCGCTGGTCGCAGCCGCCGCAGTGTTCGGCTGGGTGATCGTTTACGAGCAGATTCCACAGCAACTGGGCGAAATCATGCAGGGCATGACCTCCGATCCGTTCGTCTACCTGCTGCTGCTCATTGCCTTGCTGCTGGTGGTCGGGATGGTGATCGATGGCATCGCCGCGCTGATTCTTCTGGTGCCGATCGTGCTGCCGGTGGCCGAGTCGGTGTATGGCATCAACGCCTATCACCTGGGCGTCATCATGTGCATCAACCTGACCCTCGGCTTATTGACCCCGCCCGTTGGCGCGGCGCTCTACGTCGCCTCCCGGGTCACAGGATGTCGCCCGGGCGACATTATGCGGCCATTGCTGCCATTCCTGCTGATCACGCTGCTGGTGATGATTCTCATCGCCTGGCAGCCGGGGTTGGTGACGACATTTCTTTAACAAGACCTGCATGGTCGAAAGCCTGACCCCGGCCACGTGGGGCCGGGCCTGACTGGAGAACGTAATGACGCGATTGAAAGACAAGGTGGTAGTCATCACCGGAGCAGCGCAGGGTATCGGCGCTACCTATGCCAAGGCGATGGCGGCCGAAGGTGCGCATATCGTTGTAGCCGATGTGCTCGACGGCTCCAGCGTGGTGGACGAAATCGAGGCCGCGGGTGGCCAGGCCATATCGGTGATGACTGATGTGTCCGACGAGGTGTCCGCGGCCGCCATGGCGACGGCGGCCATGGAGCGCTTCGGCCGGATCGACGTGCTGGTGAACAACGCGGCGATTTATGCCTCGCTGAAAATGAAGTCGTTCGATGAGATCGATGTCAACGAATGGGACAAGGTCATGGCGGTCAACGTGCGTGGTCCCTTCGTCTGCGCCAAGGCGGTGACGCCATACATGAAGGATCGCGGCTACGGGCGCATCATCAATATTTCATCCGGTACGCCGTTCAAGGGCACGCCGAACATGCTGCATTACGTCACCTCGAAAGGCGCGATTCTGGCGCTGACGCGAGCACTGGCGCGTGAACTGGGTGACCATGGCATTGCCGTGAATACGCTGGCGCCGGGGCTGGTGTTGAGCGAGGGCGTGGTGGCCAACGCAGAGATGCGTGAGCGCCTGACCGCCCCGGTAATTGCCAGCCGCGCCATCAAGCGCGACCAGATGCCTGAAGATCTGATTGGCCCGCTGCTGTTCCTGGCTTCGGATGACAGCGCATTCATGACCGGTGAAACCGTGGTGGTCGATGGCGGGTCGGTGATGCATTGATCACAGCTTGCCTATGACGAAGTCATGGGCAAGGGGCTACGTGCGTGCCGTGGCGGATTGTCGTCCGCCGCGACTGCGCAGGCCCTCACCCTAGCCCTCTCCCGGAGGGAGAGGGGACTGTTCCGTGCCGGCGCCAAGGTATGGCTGTGATCGCAGCGTAGGCGTTGGCGTTGCCATTGCTGCGACGGTGTTCTGTTCCGGATAGCGCGCGTGACGCCTGGCGGCAAATTCCGAATGGCATGGGCTTGACCGGTGACGGCATGCGTCTGAAGCCGACTGCCGGGCTTTCAGCTCACACCGAACTGGCCCCCTCCCCCTGAGGGAGAGGGCTGGGGTGAGGGTGTGGGGCGCCACCGCAAGAGTATGCGGCGAGCGCACCTATGGCCGTCGCCAATTGGCATGCGCGTCGTGACAGATCGCCGTCCGGCGCGACTCCGCAGGCCCTCACCCTAGCCCTCTCCCGGAGGGAGAGGGGACTGTTCCGTGCCGGCGCCAAGGTATTGGTGTGATCTCAGCTCGCGCGTTGGCCCTGCCATTACTGCGACGGTGTTCTGTTCCGATAGCACGCACGTGACGCCTGGCGGCAAATTCCAAATGGCGCGGGCTTGATCGGTAGCGGCATACGTTTGAAGTTGACTGCCGGGCTTTCAGCTCACACCGAACTGGCCCCCTCTCCCTGAGGGAGAGGGCTGGGGTGAGGGGGAGGGGCTTAGCACCAGCTCCCCTTCGACGATCGCTTGTAATTAACTCGATGGCTCCCCAGTTGATTCCGGGCTCAGGGCCTGAGTATTGCCGGGTCGATGATCAGTTCAATGAGAAACGGACGATCAGCGGCCAGCGCCTGCTCAAACACACCGGCGAATTGCCCGGTCTGCTCCACACGCGCCGCCCCGGCGCCGAATGCCTGTGCCAACTGGATCATGTCCGGGTTGATCAGATCAGTGCCATAGCGGCGCCCGGGATACTGTTTGTCCTGGTGCATGCGGATGGAGCCGTAGGAGCCGTTGTTGACCGCGATGATGATGACGTTCGCGCCATACTGCACGGCTGTAGCCAGCTCCTGGCAAGTCATCAGGAAACAGCCATCGCCGGCAAAACACACCGCCGGGCGTTCGGGATTGGCCAGCTTGGCTGCGATTGCCGCTGGCAGGCCGTAACCCATCGAGCCCGAGGTGGGCGCAAGCTGGCTGCCCAGCGCGCGGAAAGGGTAAAAGCGGTGCACCCACAGCGTGTAATTGCCGGCGCCGTTACTGATCGCAGCGTTGGACGGCAGCCGTTTGCCAAGCCAACTGACGATTTCGCCCAGTTGCAGCGGGCCCGGTAACTCCGTTGGCTTGCTCCAGTCGAGATAAACCCGGCGAGTCCGGCTGAGCCAGGATTCGCGTTCCGCCGTCAGCAGCGGTCTGGTCAGGGAGCCGACAGCGTCGGCAAAAGCTTCTATTCCAGCGCAGATCGCCAGGTCCGACTGGTGAACGCGGCCCAGCTCCTCGGCCTCGGGGTGGACATGAACGAGTTGCTGCCGGGGCCGTGGAACCTCGACCAGCTCATAGTGCCGGGTGGTGATGTCACCCAGCCGGGTACCGACCGCAATTAGCAAATCGGCTTCCTTTATCAGCTCCGCCAGCTTGGGGTTCATGCCCAGGCCGGCGTCGCCTGCATAGTTCGGGCTGCCATTGTCGAAGCGATCCTGCCGTCGGAAGGCAGTGACCACAGGCAGGCCATGGGTTTCGGCGAAGTGTTGCAGCTGTTCCCGGCTTTCCGGCGTCCAGCCCGAGCCACCGAATATGGCGAGCGGCCTCCTGGCTTCGGTCATCAATGCGAGAAGCGACAGCATGTCGCGTGGGGCGGGGTAGCTCTGCACCCCGGGCGAGCGTTCAAGCTCGACGTTGTCCAGCGTTTGATAAAGAAGATCTTCCGGCAGCCCCATCACCACTGGTCCCTTGCGTCCCGATTGGGCGGTGGCAAAGGCACGGCTGACATACTCGGGAAGGCGTTCAGCCTCCTGAATATCCGAGGCCCACTTGGCGACTGAGCCGAACAGCGCCTTTACGTTGACTTCCTGCCAGGCTTCCCGCTCCTGGAAGCCGCGTGGCACCTGTCCGACGAACACCAGCAGCGGGGTCGAATCCTGTGACGCTACGTGCAGCCCGGCCAGCGCATTGGCGCTGCCGGGACCGCGAGTGACGAAGCAGACGCCGGGACGTCCGGTGATCTTGGCGTGTGCCTCGGCCATCATTGAGGCGCCGCCTTCCTGGCGGCATACCACCAAGTCGATATCCGGGGCGTCATGCAGGGCGTCGAGGACCGGCAGGAAACTTTCGCCGGGAACAGTGAATACGCGGTCGACGCCATTGCGCCGCAGCAATTCAACTATTGCCTGCCCGCCGGTTATGGTTACGGGGTTGCCGGTCATTCAATCGCTCCTGCAAGGCGGTGGGCGTGGCTTACTTAAGCAGCCCTGCTTCCTCATAGTATTTCTTTGCGCCCGGGTGCAGCGGCGTGGCCAGGTTGATGGCGGCGGCCGAGCCTTCAGCGGTCCAGCCTTTCATCGAGCCGAACGAGCGCTTGAGATTTTCACGGCGCTCCATGAGCGTCTTGGTGATCTGATAGGCATCTTCCTCGGACACCGACGCATTGGCATACAGCGACGTGCTGAAGCCCACGCCCTCTACCGCCTCGGTCTGATCTTCAAACATGTTGGCGGGCATGGTGGTGCGCACGAAGCCGTATTTTTCGAGGTTCACTATGGCCTCGTCGCTCAGGCTGAGGAAGCGCTGGCCGGGAGCGATCGACAGCTGGGCGGTGTTCGGGTGCCCGTCCGTGGTGATGCCGATGATCATGTCGATCTGCTTGTCGCCGAACTGGTCCTGCAGAATGCTCAGGCTGGACTTGCTGATGCTGCCACCAAAGGCCTCGATGTCCTCGTAGGTCAGGCCGTTGGCTTCGAGTATCAGTTTACTGATGTACTCGTTCAGACTGCCCTGCGGGCCGGTACCGATACGCACGGCAAGTTTTTTCTCCTTTATCTCTGCGATGGAGGTGATGGGGCTGTCTTTCTGCACGGTGATGCGCTGGTAATACTGATCGAGGCCGCCGACCAGGCCGAGCACGTTGTCTATCTTCTTGTCGAACGGCCCGAAGCCCTGCACCGCCCAGGAGGCGACCGGCGGGAAAATCAAGCCGATGTCCGAGCGCTTGGCGGCCAGCAGCTTGGTATTTGCGATGGCCATGGGTGTGCCGAGGATGTCGACAGTCGAACCCTGCGGCAGGCCTTCGAGCAACTCGGTACGCAGGGAGCCTGCGTAGGCGTACCAGGTGGTGCCGGTCGGCCCGGCAGCGAATTTGACGTTTACCGGGTCAGCGGCGAAGGCTGTGCCGGACAAGGCGAGGGTGCTGCCGAGGATGAAGGGCAGTGCGTGTTTCTTGAATGCTTTGATCATTTTCTTGTTCTCTTTTTGGGTAAACGTTTGCCGGACAGTTGAGCTGTCCGGCGTTGCATCAAGCTCTGGAGCTTTCCATCAGGGCGTTACTGGAGGCGGCGGCCTTGGTCTTGCGGACCTGCCAGGCCCATACCAGGGCCAACAGAACCAGACCTGCGAGCGATGCCTTGATTACCGGCGCAATCAGCGCGGCGGCAGCGACGAACAGCAGGAACGACTCGAGCAGTGTGTTTCTGGCCCGCAGATAGCCCGCCACGCAGCCTGCCAGGGCATAGCAGCCGATGATCGCGGTGATCACTGCGGGAACGATTTCGGTCCATTCGCCCTGCAAAAGCAGCGCCGGGCTGAAGACGAAGGCGTAGGCCACCAGGAAGCCCGCCAGGCTATAGCGGAACGCGATCCAGCCGGTCTTCCATATGTTGGCCTTGGCGATACCCCCCGCCACGAAGGCTGCGAGCGCCACGGGCGGCGTGACCATCGACAGGGCGGCAAAGTAGAGCACGAAGAAGTGCGAAGACAATGCCGGGATCCCAAGCTTGTCCAGCGCCGGGATGGCCAGGATTGCGCCCATGATGTAAGCGGCGGTGGTCGGCATGCCCATGCCCATGACGATTACCATGAGCATCACCAGCAGCAGGGCCGGGACGAGCATGCCGCCTGACAGCGCGGTGACGAACGAGCCGAAGGTCAGGCCCAGGTTGGTCATCGACGCGATACCGACGACGATGCCTGCGCCCGCGCACGGGATGGCCACGGCAATAGCGCCGCGCGAACCGGAATCCAGCGCCTTCAGCGAATCGACGAACACGTTGGTTGTGGCCTTGACCGCGCCCCTCACCCCCTCGGCGCTGAAACCACCCCAGATACGGGTGATCAGGCCGAAGACTATCGTGACCCAGATGGCTTCCAGCGTTGCCGAGCTCAAGGCGCGCCCGGCCATGATCTGGTAGACCAGCATGACCACGGGAATGAACAGGTAAAGGCGCTTGAACACACTGGCCCAGCTAGCATCCATCTCACCCAGCTTGAGCGCCGTCAGGCCCTTGCGACGGGCCAGCAGATCCACCACAAAGTACAGCGCAACATAGAACAGCAGTGCGGGAATTAGCGCGGCGATAGCGACCTGTGCGTAAGGAATGCCCATGAATTGCGCGATCAGAAAGGCCGCGGCGCCCATGACCGGTGGCATCAACTGCCCGCCGGTTGACGATGCGGCCTCGACCGCAGCGGACTCTTCGGAACTCATGCCCGACTTCTTCATCGCCGGAATGGTGAACATGCCCATCACCGCCGCGTTGGCGGTGGCACTGCCACTCACTGCGCCGAACAGGGTCGAAGAGACAATGGATACCTTGGCCATGCCGCCACGGAAACGTCCCACCAACAGCACAGACATGTCCATGAACAGCTGGCCGCCACCAAACAGCTGGAGGAATGCGCCGAACAACAGGAAGTAGAACACCTGGTTGTAGGACACGATGCTCGGAATACCGAACACACCTTCGTTCTGCATGGTTTGCAGATCGATGAAGGTCTCGAGGAACAACATGGTCGGTTCACCACCGTGACCAATGATGCTCAACATCGGCAGATCGCGTAACGCGGGGCCGATGAACTGGTAGCCGAGGAATACCAGGATCACCACCGTCAAGCCCATTCCCAGGGACCGACGTACTGCCTCGATCACCAGGACGATCGTTGCGATGCCGACAATGAAGTCCCATCTTTCCAGCAGATCGACCATGGCAATGCGTGAGATCAGCCGGTCCGCGTTAAACAGGTAATACGCGGCGATGGCCGTCGCGATCGCTGCCAGCAGGTAGTCGGAGGCGCGAACGAGCGATAGTGAGCCCTGGCTACCCTGGCGCAGCGGATGGGTGATGAACGTAAGCACCACGCCGAACATGACGTGAATAGGTACCGCGACTATCAGATCCAGCGGCGTGCCATACACCATGTGGATCTGGAAGGCCGCCCAGCAGAGCGCGACGAACGAGGCGGGGTTGGCAAGATTTTTCATGATCGTCTACCGTATTGGGTGAGGACCGGGGCCGGAGCCGGGAAGGCTGCGCTGCACGGCGACCGTGCGGGCGTACGCAGTCAGATGCCTTCGGTGGGGTGCAAGGGCGGCGCATGCGGCCGCTCGGTCGTCATCAGCGGGGCGCTGGAGGCAAGGCGAGGCACGAACCCAAGGGTAGGGTGGTTAGACATAGACATGATGGTTCACCGTTGTTGTTTTTTTCGGTTTGTCCAGCGGCTCCGGTGACAGGCACTGGAGCGATTCGTCAGGTTCATCTTATGAGCCTGTCGAAGCGCCTGGCCATTAACAAATTTTGATACACGCCATCAGGCGCTGCTCTAGGGATGGTCTGAAGTAGTCCTGTATTTCTGGCCGACTGTTTTTTGACAGAGCAAACAGGGTAACCAGTTGCGCGGTGTTCTTGGCCAGACCACGGAAGCGCACCTTGGTGTAACCAAACTGGCCTTGATCACCCGGAACGGGTGTTCGGCCTTGGCGCGTACCTGCGCCTTGGCCTTCTCGATCTTGCGCTTGGCTTTGTACAGAGCGCTGCGCTTATCCAGCTTCTTATACGTACTGCGGCGGGCAGCGATCTGCCAGACCACCTCTCCATCGCCGGGTCGCTGTAGCCAAACCAGTTCTGCATTAGATGAACGCGCAGCATCGCCATCAACGGATACGCCGGGCGACCACCTTCATCCTTGGGATAGTACGGCTTGATCAGGGCAACCAAGCCCTTCCACGGCACTACCTGATCCATCTCGATCAGGAACAACTCCTTACGGGTCTGCTTGCGCTTGCCGGCGTACCCGGTGTCGGCGAAGGTCATCTGCTTCATCGGGATACTCGGGCAACGGGGATCGACGTATTTCACCAGGTGAGGAAAGTCTTTTTCAGACCTTCCCTAAGTGAGTTGCGCCCTGCCGGACGAACATTAGAAAAGGCCGCGAGAGTAGGCCAAGCCATCACCTGGGCATAAGGAAAGGCTCAAAATAACGTCAGCGTGTAGTTGAGGATCAGCCGGTTTTCATCGATATCGGTGCGGTAGTTGGAGCGCGCCGTGACGTTGCGCACACGTACGCCGAAACCCTTGAGGGCACCGGTTTGGAAGGTATAGCCGAGATCCAGGTCGCGCTCCCACTCCTCGCCCTCGAAGCCACCGCCGGTGTCGACATTGTTGCCACGGATATAGCGCACCGTGGAAACCAGACCCGGAATGCCAATAGCGGAGAAGTCGAAGTCATGCCTTACCTGCCAAGAGCGCTCGTCCGCGCCGGCAAACTCGTAGGTGGGCACCTCGTTGCCCAGCGGGCTGACGTTGTTGAACACCCGCGGGAAAGCGTCATCGCCGAACATCGCCTGGTAACCGACGGAAACGGTGTGGCCACCGCGCTTGGCGGACAGCATCGTAAACAGCGCCCGGTTGTCAATGTCGCCCAGCAACCGGTCACCATCCTCCTTCGAATCGTAAAAACCGAGATTGGCGCCGAACACCCAGTCGCCCACCGGCTCACTGTGTTTGATGCTGTAGAACCGCTGGTTATAGATATCCTTCAGCTGCGCGTACCAGACGCCTGCGGAAGTGCGCTTGTCGTTGAAGGCATAGTCGGCACCGATATAGTTGAATCGATCCGTTTCCGCATCGCCGCCCAATTGCGCCACATGCCCAAGCTTCGCTCGCATCTTGCCGTCACCGGCTTCGTTGAGCACGCTGCCGGAATGGAACTGGCCGGCTTGCAGGGTCAGGCCATCGATTTCCTGAGAGACGAGGCTGGCGCCTTGGTAGGTCGGTGGCAGTAGGCGAATGTCGCTGAAGGTCAGTACCGGCAGATTCGGAGTAAGCTCGCCGATCTTCAGTTCGGTCTTAGATAGCCGTGCCTTCAGCGCGGCGCCGATGCGGCCGAAGTTGTCTGCGGCCTTGCCATCACTGCCGGTCGGCAGCAGGCCGGTATTGACGCGGCTACTGCTACTGTCGAGTTTGAAGCCAAGTTGACCGAGCACATCGACGCCGAAACCGAGCGAGCCCGGTGTGTAGCCGGATTTGACGTTGAGGATGAAGCCATGCGCCCACTCCTCAGACTTTGACTGTTGGTTCGCCCCGACAATGTCGGAGAAATCCCGGCTGAAGTAGTAATTGCGCGCTTGTAGGGTCGCCGTGGCGTCATTGAAAAAATCGTTGTCAGCAGCCGAAATCTGGAACGGTAACCCCAGCAGCACAACGGTGTAGAACAGGCTATGGGTGGGTTTGTGTGGGCGAGTTAAAGTAAAGGTCATTGTTGTAAGCTCTCTTCTTATTAGATTTTTTATGCAAGCCCCCACGGGCCTCTTGCAGACCCCATGTGGCAGTGGGAACGCTTTTGGAACACAGCATCTAATTGCGCGGTTCGTCATTACTGGCCGACGGCAACGCGACTCTAGGTGGTCCGCTCACGGCGCAACTCCCCAAGCAACCAGGACACCGCGACGCCGAACAGCAGCGCCCAGAACGGTGAGCTGATGCCCAGCAGGGTGAACTGGCTCATCGCCACTGCCAGCGCCACAAAGGCTCCGATCTGGCAGTCGCCGCCCTTCTGGAAGGCCTGCTGCAGCGCGCCGAGCAGCACTCCGATCATGGCCAGACCGGCCACCACCACGATCAACGCCTTCGGGAAAGCCAGGATGAACGGCACCGCGAGACCGGCAAACAGGCCGAAGAGGGCAAACAGCACGCCGTTTACCAGCGCCGCGCCATAACGCAAGCGCGGATCGTCTCCGGCCTGCTCGGATGAACAGATCGCGGTCATCGGCCCGGCGATATTGGCGTTGTGGCCCCCCAGCAGACCGGCCAGCACGCCGCCGATGCCGCTGATGACAGTCATCGCGTTGACCGGCGGGCGATACCCTTCGGTCATCAGCACGCCGGTGGCCTGGGCGTTCTCCGCGCCGATCACCAGCGCCGTGAGCGGGATGGTGATGGCCAGGAAGGCATCGATCGAGAAGGTCGGCATGGTGAGCACCGGCATCACCCAGGCAATGTTCACATCGGCCGGCTGCAATTGCCCAAGCGCATAGGCTAGTACCAGCCCGACCACGCCGGCGACCAGCACCGGCGGCACCGAGCGCGAAAAGCGGGGGATCAGGAAGAAGCTCAGCGCCGCGGCGCCGGCCATCAGTGGCGCACTGACGACGGCATCGACCGCGCCGGTGGCGAAGCGGATCATCGCGCCAGCGATCATCGCCATCACGATCGGCATCGGCAGCCAGTGCATCAGCCGGCCGATCAGTCCAGTGACGCCGAGCACGAAGACCAGCACGCCACTCATGATGAAGGCGCCGAGCGCATCGCTGAAGGGGATAACCGTGAGCGACGCAGAAAGAATCGCAGCGCCGGGAATGGTATAAGCACCACAGATAGGCTGGCGGTAGCGCAACGCCAAGAACAGGCTGATGAGCCCGCCGAGCACGTAGATGGCGAACAGCCAGGCCACTGTTTGCGCGTTGCTCAGACGGCCGGCTTCGGCAGCGTTGATCACCACCAAGGCCGGGCCGGTGCAGCCGAACAGGGCGGCGACCACCCCGGCGCTAATGGATCTGGAGTTGAACGCCTGGCGCAGCCTGGGTTCGCCGGAGGTAGGCGGGGTGTCGGCTGCTGGATGGAACAGGTTCTGGGTCATGGCACGCCTTTGCTTGTTGTTGTTCGCGTCCGGTCGTTCGCAGTGTGCCGCCCGTGGTGGGCGGCACGCGTGTAAATGGCGTTCTATCGCGCGGCATCACTCGCCGCGGAAGATCGCCGGCCGCTTACCGTGGAACGCCTCGACACCTTCTCTGAAGTCGGCCGAGCTGCGCAGCCGGCTGTAGCAGTGGCCCTCCATCTCGATGGCCACCTTCAGCGGTGCGTCTTCGTTGTCGTTGATCAGCTTCTTCGCGGTGCGCTGGGCCAGCGGTGAGAAGCGGCGCAGCTCGTCGACCAGCGCGTCGACCGTGCGTTCCAGCTCGGCGTCCGGCACGCACTCGGTGACGAAGCCCCAGTCGTAGGCCTGCTGGCCGCTGACCCGCTTGGCGCGCATGACCATGTGCTTGGTGCGGGCGATGCCGATCATCTTCTGCAGGCGCGCCGAGCCACCAGAGCCGGGGATCTGCCCGAGATTCTGCTCCGGCAGCGCGTAGCGCGCGGTTTCCGAGGCGATGCGGAAGTCGCAGGCCAGCGACAGCTCCAAGCCGACGCCGAAGGTGTAGCCACGGTTGGCGGCGATCACCGGCTTACTGCAGCGCTCCGGAGCGGCGACGTTCCAGGCCAGCTTGGAGACGTGCTCCGGGGAGGCCTCGAGGAAGCCCTTGATGTCGCCGCCGCTGGAGAAGTGCTCGCCCTGGGCGCGCAGCACGATCACCCGCACGTCAGGATGCGCGTCGAGCGCCTCGAACACCTGGCGCAGAGTCTCGCGCTGGCTCATGGCGATGACGTTATAGGGTGGGCGACCGAGGATGATGTCGGCGCGTTCGCGGGAGGTGTCCACCTCGACGGTGAAGCCATCGAATTCTTTGTCGAGAAACTGCTCGGGGGTGGTTTGGTTCATGGTCTTTCCTCTTGTCATAGGGGGGTGGCGGCCTTGAGCTCGCCGTACTGGGCCACCAGCACGCGGCGCAGGATCTTGCCGACGGGGGATTTGGGAATCTGTTCGATGAATTCGTAGCGGCGCGGGCGCTTGAAGCGTGCCAGGCCGGAGGCGACGCAGTGAGCATCGAGCTCTTCTTCGCCGACCGGGTAGCGCAGCTTGATGAAGGCGGCGATAAGCTTGCCCCACTGCTCGTCGGGCAGGCCGACCACGGCGACTTCCTCGACCGCCGAGTGCAGCGACAGCGCGTTCTCGATCTCTGCCGGGCTGACGTTCTCGCCGCCGGTGATGATCAGATCGTCGACCCGGCCGGTGACGAACAGGTCGCCATCCTCATCGAAATAGCCGGTGTCACCTGTGAAGTACCAGCCTTCGCGCAGCGACTGGGCGTCCACATCCGGGCGCTTCCAGTAGCCCTCGAAGGCCTCGTCGCTGGCCAGGTCGGCGATGATCTGGCCTTCCTCATTGGGCCTGGCGACCTGTGCCGGCGACTGGGCATCGAGGCCGACCACGCGGATGCGCTGGTTCAGCGCGCAGCGGCCTGATGAGCCGGGCTTGCGCGCGGCGCTCTGGTCGATGGTGAAGGTGTAGATTTCCGAGCTGCCGTAATGATTGACGAACAGCTCGGGCTGGAAGGCCGCTTCCACCCGGTGCATCAGGCCGTCGCTCATGGCCGCGCCGGCGAAGCCGATTTTGCGCACGCTGGCGACCCGCTCGGGACTGAACGCCGGATGCTCGATAAGCATGTGATAGAGCGTCGGCACCAGGTAGAGATTGCTGATCTTCTCGCGTTCGATGGCGTCCAGCGTGACCTCGACGTCGAATTTCGGCACGCAGACGAAGTGGCCGTCGATCAGCGTCATCGACAACAGCGAGCGCACGCCCATGGTGTGGTAGAGCGGCATTACGCCGAGGGTGCATTCCTCGTGGCCGTAGAGGTTCTGCGCTACGTGCGCCACCGCCGCCGCGCGTTCGGCACGATGCCGGCGCGGAACACCCTTGGGCCGGCTGGTGGTTCCGGAGGTGTAGAGCATCAGCGACCAGTCCTCGGGGCCGGCGCGCAGGATGATCTCTCCGGGCGCCTCGTCGCACAGCTGCTCGAAGCTTAGCGCGCCTTCGACCATCGAGTCGCCGACGCTGATGCAGGGAATCTGTAGGGCTCCGCAGGCGAGCACCGCCTCGGCGCAGGAGTCGTCGTGCACCAGCGCGCGGGCGTCGGCGTCGGCCAGGCACCAGTTCAGGTCGTCCGCCGTGCAGCGCCAGTTCAGCGGGGTCATGACGATGCCGCTGAACTGGCAGGCCCAGTGCAGCGTCGCCATCTGCCAGCGGTTCTGCATCACCGCCACCAGGTGGTCGCCCTTGCCGAGGCCGAGGCGTTCGAGCCCATGAGCGGCGCGCTGGATGTCTGCGAACCAGTCCTCATAGGTCTTCTTCAGCGCACCGTCGCTGATCGCCACCGCCTCCGGGCGGCGTTCGACCGCGGCGAGAAAGCTGCGTCCTAAATCAAACATGGGTGTTCTCCAAAGCTTCTTGTTGTTGTAGGGCTTTCTGTTGGGCGCGCTGGCGCGCCACTTCGAGGACCGCCTGGACCATGCCGGTGTAGCCGGTGCAGCGGCACAGATGGCCGGACAGCATGTCGCGCACCTGGGCCTCGTCCGGCTCGGGTACGCGTTCGAGGAATTCCACGCAGGACATCAGGATTCCGCTGGTGCAGAAGCCGCATTGCAACGCGTGATGGCGGCTGAAGGCCTGCTGCAGGTCGTTCATCACGTCGTCGCGGGCCAGCGACTCGACGGTGTCGATGCGTCGTTCGTGGGCCTGCACTGCGAGCATCAGGCAGGAGCGCGAGGCGACGCCGTCGACCAGCACCGTGCAGGCGCCGCAAACGCCATGCTCGCAGCCGACATGCACGCCGGTGGCGCCCAGCTCGTGACGCAGGAAGTCGCAGAGCTGCATGCGCGGTTCGGCATGGCCCTGGCGGTCACGCCCGTTGAGTTGCAGGCGGACGGGAAAACGTTGGTCAGCTGACACGCGCATGGTCTTGTTCCTCGATGAGTTGCTGGCCGAGCTCGCGCACCAGATGACGGCGGTACGCCGCGCTGGCGTGTACGTCGTCCTGCGCGCCGAGGGACCAGGCGAAAGCGTTGAGCGCGTCGGGCAAGCCCTCGCCGCGCGGCAGGCGGCGCAGTACCGGACGGTCAGAGACACCGCCAATGCCGAGCTCGACGCCGTCTTCACGAATGCAGGCGGCCAGCGCCACCAGGGCGAAGTCGCCGTGACGCATGGCCACTTCGCGGAATCGATAGCGCACGGCCGGGTCGGCCAGCGGAAAGTGCACTTCGCTGACCAGCTCGTCCGGGCGCCGCGCGGTGGTCAGTACGCCCTGGAAGAACTCCACGGCAGGGACTTCGCGGCGCTTGCCCTTGAGCGACTCGAGTACGATTTGGCCGCCCAGCGTGACCAGGCACAGCGGAATCTCGGCGCTGGGGTCTGCATGGGCCACCGAGCCACACACGGTGCCGCGGTTGCGCGTCTGAAAGTGGCCGATCCACGGTAGCGCTTGGGCCAGCAGCGGCACCTCGTCGGCGAGCGTAGGGCGGTCCATTAGCTCAACCTGGCGCACGGCGGCGCCGATCACCAAACGGTTTTTGTCGACGGTGAGGCCATGCAGGTCGTCGGCGTGGTTGATGTCGATCAGCACCTTCGGCTGCGTCAGGCGCATGTTCAGCACCGCCATCAACGACTGGCCGCCGGCGATGATGCGTGCCTGTTCGCCGTGCTCGGCGAGAATTTCCAGGGCCTCGCGCTTGTTGGCGACGCGGACGTAATCGAACGCGGCTGGTTTCATTGCGCACCTCCCTTGCCGAACAGGCCAAGCAGTCGTTGCCACAGGCCCGTTTGCACCGGTTCGCCGGTCAGGCGCTGCGCCAGGCGGGTAAAGATCTGGCCGATGATCACCTTCGAGGCGCTCTGCAGCATGCGCCCGCCGACTGCGGCGACCTTGCCGCTGACAGCGGCGTCATAGACGTATTCGAGGCGTGTGTGGCCGTTGTCCAGCTCGACGAAGCGTACCTTTGCACTGCCAGTGGCCGAGCCCATCGGGCTGTTGCCCGAGCCGGACAGCTTTAGCGAGTGCGGCGGGTCGAGGTCTGTCATGCCGACCCGGGCGGCGAAGCGCGCGCGGATCATGCCGACGCCCACGGTGACGTCGGCTCGGTAGTGGTTTTCGCTTTCCAGCTCCAGCGCGTGGCAGCCCGGGATGATCGCCTTCAGCGTTTCCGGATCGAGCAGGGCGTCGTAGACCTCCTGTGGCGAGGCGGGAATCTCCACCGAATCCTCGGCCTGCAGGCTGGAGCCACCGGCCACCTTCGGTGCCTCGAGCACCATGCCCTCAGGCGCTGGCGGTTCGTCGATGCCGATCATGGTGCGCACCCGCGAAGGCGTCAGTGGAATGCGAATGTCCGAGCGGCCGAGCGCGTCGGCCACGGCATTGGCGATGCACACCGGGGTACTCATGTTGTTGCCTTCGCCGACACCCTTGGCGCCGAGCGGCGTAAACGGGGAGGGCGTTTCCATGTGCAGGATCACCGGCTCCACTGCTTCCGGCGCGGTCGGCACCAGATAGTCGGCGAAGGTGCCGGAAAGGAAGCTGCCGTCGCTGGCGTAGGCGAACTCCTCCATCAACGCTACGCCCAGACCCTGGGTGAAGCCGCCGCGGATCTGCCCGTCGACCAGCATCGGGTTGAGGATGCGCCCGGCGTCGTGGCAGGTGACGTAGCGGTCGATGTGCACTTCGCCGGTGACCCGGTCGATCTCCACCGCACAGATATCGAAGATGAAGCCGTAGCACAGCGAGCTGTTGATGCAGTCCTCGTCGGTCGGTGCGGTCAGCTGCGGCGGGCTCCAGAACGCGGTTTCGCGTAGGCCGCCTTGCTCGCCTTCGGGCAGCAGGCCGGGCGACCAGTGGGTGGCGCCAGCGATGCGGTGGAACGGCTGGCTCGGCCCGCCTTCGACGAATACTTTGCCACCGCCGAAGCGTACGTCTTCGGCCGGCACGCTCCACATGGCCGCGGCGATCCCAGCCATGCGCTCGCGGATGCGCATCGATGCGTTATAGACGGACCCGGCGACAGCACCGGCGAAGCGGCTGGAATAATTGCCCGAGGCGATCGACCAGGCGTCCTTGCCGGTGTCCAGCTCGACATTGACGCTAATACCTTCGAGCGCCACGCCCAGCACTTCGGCAACGATCTGCGCCACGACGGTCTGATGGCCCTGCCCCTGCGGAGTCGATGAGACGTGCGCCGAGACGCCGCCGAGCGGATCGACGCTGACCGTCGCGGTGCTTACCGCGCCGTTCTTTGGCCCAGCCTTGTGCCGCTCTTCGGGCGTCATCGCGACAGTGATGTATCCCATGTTGGAGATCGACGGCTCGACCACGGCGGTGTAGCCAATGCCGTAGATCCGTCCCTCGGCGCGCGCCTGCTCGCGCCGACGCAGCAGTTCGTCGAGGCCGCCCTCGCGCACGGCGAGATCGAGCGTTGCTGGGTAGTCACCCGAATCGAGCAGGGCGCCAGCGGCGGCGCGATAGGGGAAGGCACCGGTCGGCACCAGATTGCGGCGAATCACCTCCAGCGGGTCGAGGCCCAGCTCCACGGCGACCTGATGCATCAGCCGCTCCAGCGCGAAGTACACCTGGCCACCACCGAAGCCGCGATTCAGGCCGCTGGGCACCTTGTTGGTGAGTACCACGCGGTTGCGCACCTGCAGATTGCGGATCGCATACGCGCCGGTCAGGTTGCCGTGCATGCGGTAAAAGGTGGCAGGTTCGGGGGCTCGCAAGTAACCGCCGCAGTCGTCGATCTGGTCGTATTTCAACGCCATTACACGACCGTCCGCTGCAACGGCGGCTTCGATTTCGCAGACGCGGTTAGTCGCGCTGGAGGACGCCTGCAAATGCTCGAGGCGGTCCTCGACCCACTTCACGGGTGCGCCGACCTTTCTTGCAGCAAGGCCCATTAAAACGATGTAAGGGAACACACCCTGCTTGATGCCGAAGCTACCGCCCGAATCCGGCGGGGTACGCAAACGCAGGCGATTGCCGGGCACGTTCAGCGCCCGGGACATCACCGAGTGCAGTGCGTACGGTCCCTGGAAGTTGGAGAGCACGTCGTAGGTGCCGGTCGCGGCCTGATACTGGCCGAGCACCACATAGCACTCGATCGGCGTGCAGGAATTACGCGGGTAATGGACCTTGACCGACACCCGCCGCGCAGCGTTGGCAAAGGCCTGCTCGGGCTCGCCGTAGCGAAAGTGTCGCTCATTCACCACGTTGCTGCCGACTGCCTCGTGCAGCACCGGCGCGTCTTCGGCGGTTGCCGCCTCCGGGTCGATGATCGCGGGTAGCGGTTCGTACTCGACTTGCACCGCGTCCAGCGCGTCTTCGGCCAGGTAACGGTCGTCCGCGATCACCACGCAGACCGGCTCGCCGACGTAGCGGACCTTGTCCACCGCCAGGCACCAGTGCTCCATCGGCGCACGCACGCCGACCGGGAACGGATTGGCCCAGCGCCTGACATCCTCGCCGGTGAGCACGCCGTGTACGCCCGGCATGGTCAGGGCGGCGGACGCGTCGACAGAGATGACACGGGCGTGCGCATGGGGTGAGCGGACGATGGCAGCATGCAGGGTGCCGGGTGGCGTAGCCACGTCGTCGGCATAGCGGCCGAGTCCGCGCAGCAGGGCGGCGTCCTCGACGCGGGCCTGGCTGCGCCCGATATGGCCGGTCGCGGGTTCGGCGGTGCTTTGATGCATCTTCATGGGCAAGCTCTTGTTCTTGTGCGCGAAGCGATTGCAACCGATTCTCGGCAATCACCCGGCCCATCGCCTTGCCCGCGGCTATTCGTTCAGGCCATCGAGTCCGAACATTTGCCGTTGAGTCTGATCGGGTTGTGGCTCGACCGGCTTTGGGAGCCGAATTCGCGCTGGGCCGTTACGTGTGGGGGGCTCCCCGCAGCGATGCGGGCTGCAGGGGGGCGTAGGGTGGATCGCGTTTCATCGATCCACCGACGGGAGTCAAAGTGGGTGTAAAAAGCGACTTCCACCCTACGCTTGAAGCTTAAAAAGCATCGTCCCAAGGGCGGGCAATCCACAGGGATGTGGTGAATGCCGCAGGCCCGTCGGGAGCGGGCGCGGCCTCCCACAAGAGCATCCGCCGAACCTTGTAGGAAGCCCTCGCGGCGATGCAGACCTCAGTGAATGATCTTCGACTGGAACTGCCGGGCGGTTCGCTACGCGCGTAGGCGAAGAAATGCGCGAGCGCGGCGCTTTCGACGATCGCGCCGGCATCAATGAACTTCACGCGGTCGGCGACCTGGCGGGCAAAGCCCATCTCATGGGTGACCACCACTTCGCCTTCGTGGATGTCGAGATCGACGTCCTAGATGACGTTGGTGTCACCGAAGCGTTTGCGCAGCTCGCGTTACGGTCATCAGGGTGTTCATGTGCGCAAGCCTCTCGATGGCCTCCTGCAGCACCTGCTGGGCCTGGACCTGGCGGGCCTCTGCTGGGTGGAACCGCCGCGATAAGGCATCCGGCGAGACGTTATGTCGCAAGTCAACTTTCTATCAGGGCGAAAGCCGTCTCGCGGAAACTGCCCGCAAGTGAGAAAATCTCTCATCTTTTTTGGTCCGGCGAACAGGTAACTTATGACCTTCACCCGTAGACAGATCCTTGCCGGGCTAGCAGGCCTCGGCGTGGTATGCGTCGGTGGCGCGCGCTACTGGCTGGGACGACCACAGGACGTGACCAGCCATGACTACGAGCTGATAGCCGCGCCGCTCGATGTCGAGTTGGTCGCTGGCCACCAGACACCCGCCTGGGCCTACGGCGGCCAGGTGCCAGGGGTCGAATTGCGTTGTCGGCAGGGGGAACGCCTGCGTGTGCGCTTTATCAACCAGCTGGAGGTGGATACCACCATCCATTGGCACGGCATCCGCCTGCCGCTGGAAATGGACGGCGTGCCCTATGTTTCTCAACTGCCGGTGAAGCCCGGCGAGTATTTTGATTACGATTTCATCTGCCCGGATGCCGGCAGCTTCTGGTATCACCCGCACACAGCCAGCGCCGAGCAGCTCGGTCGCGGCTTGGTTGGGCCTCTGATCGTCGAGGAACGCGAGCCCACAGGCTTTGTCCATGAGCGCACCTTGAGTCTGAAAAGCTGGCATGTGGACAAGCAGGGCGCTTTTACCGAGTTCAGCGTGCCACGCGAGGCCGCTCGCGGCGGTACGCCGGGTGTACTGCCCACCGTCAATGGTACGCATGCGCCGACCCTGGAATTGCCGGCCGGGCAGATTGTGCGCCTGCGAATTCTCAATCTGGACAATACGCTGACCTATCGCCTCAATCTGTCCGCTGGCGAAGCTCGCATCTACGCTCTGGACGGAAATCCGGTCGAGCCGCGAGCGCTGGGCAAGGAGTACTGGCTGGGGCCGGGTATGCGCATCGAGCTGGGTCTCAAGGTCCCTGGGGCCGGTGAAGAGATATCGTTACGCAACGGCCCGTTGCGGCTGGCAACGCTGTTGTCGGTGGATACGGGCGCGGCTGAAACCGACTGGCCGGCAAAACTGCCAGCCAATCCCGTCGCTGAACCTGACCTGCAACGCGCCGAGGTGCTGCGCTTCAATTTCGAATGGGCGGGGACGGTGTCGGCGAACTTTGAACAGACCGGTACCCATACGTTCTGGCAGATCAACGGCCAGGCTTGGGACATCAACGACAAGACCTGTGCAGACAGGCCCATTGCGACCCTTAAAAAGGATGGCCATTACATCCTGGAGCTGCGCAATCTCAGCCAGTATCAGCACCCTATTCATCTTCACGGCATGACGTTCAAGGTAATCTCATCCAACCGCCGCAAAATCGAGCCCTGGTTTACCGACACCTACCTACTGGGCAAAAACGAAACCGCCCGCATCGCCCTGGTGGCCGATAATCCAGGTGTCTGGATGCTCCATTGCCATGTCATCGACCATATGGAAACGGGCCTGATGGCAGCAATCGAAGTGGTATAGGCGAATCTGAAGCATGAAAAAACCGCAAATTATCGACCGCAGTAACGACGAGCACTTTATGCGTGAAGCGCTGGCGCTGGCCGGCGACGGGGCAGCGCTGGGTGAAGTGCCCGTCGGTGCCGTGCTGGTACAGGATGGGCGCATCATCGGGCGTGGCTTCAACTGCCCGATTTCACGACATGACCCGAGCGCGCACGCGGAAATGGTGGCGATCCGCGATGCCGCGTTGCAGATGGAAAACTATCGTCTGCCCGGCAGCACTCTGTATGTGACGCTGGAGCCTTGCAGCATGTGTGCTGGGCTGATCGTGCACTCACGCATCCAGCGCGTGGTATATGGCGCTACCGAGCCCAAGGCCGGGGTAGCGCTCAGTCGCGGGCAGTTCTTTGCTCAGGACTTTCTCAACCACCGCGTACTGGTCGAAGGTGGGGTGTTGGGGGAAGAGTGTGGCGCGGTGCTGAGCGATTTCTTTCGCCAGCGACGTCAGCAGGCCGCGCGCGAGCCGGAGCAATCCTGAAAGCGGCGATCAATAACCGCCGCTGTAGCGGCGCACACCGGCCTTCGGCAGGGTTTCATGCGCGGCGACGCTACCCAGAGCCGGGAAGACCACCAGGTGATCGGCTGCGATAGCAATGCCGATCCGCTGTCCGGTCGGGTAGTCGGTGTGGCTGGGGAAGATGCCTTCCAGCTGGTTGCCGGTGGGCAATTGCAGGCGATAGAGCGTCGAAGCTCCGAGGAAGGTCTTGCCGACGATCAGAGCCTTGAGATCACTCTGCGGCGCATAAACGATGTCGTCAGGGCGCAGCAACACATCTACCGAGCTACCTTCGGGCATGATGTAGGCGCGATCTCCATGAATAACCCCTAACTCCGTCTGCACCGTTTCACGATCGATCAGCTGGCCACGGATGAAGTAGCCCTGGCCGATGAAGCTGGCGACGAAGGGCGTCAGGGGCTCGTGATAGAGGTTGAAGGGAATGTCCCATTGCTCCAGACAGCCATCTTTCAAGACGCCGATCTGATCGCTGACGGCAAAGGCTTCCTCCTGATCATGGGTAACCAGAATGGCGCTGGTGCCGCGAGCCTTAAGAATTTCGCGCACTTCGTGGCTTAGCCGCCGACGCAGGTCGACGTCGAGGTTGGAGAAGGGCTCGTCAAGCAGAAGAAGTTCTGGCTCCGGCGCGAGCGCGCGGGCGAGGGCGACGCGCTGCTGCTGGCCGCCGGACAGCTCATGGGGATAGCGCTTACCAAGCGACGACAGATTCACCAGCTCCAGCATCTCGCCGACAATGCGCGACATCTCGGGATGTTTACGGATGCCGAAGGCGATGTTGTCTGCCACGGTCAAGTGTGGGAACAGGGCGTAATCCTGAAACACCATACCGATGCGGCGCTTTTCTGGGGCTAGAGTAAAACCGGCGCGGGACAGCACGGTATCGCCAAGCTGGATCTCGCCGGCACTGAGATGCTCGAAGCCGGCGATGGCGCGCAGGGTGGTGGTTTTTCCACAACCAGAAGGACCCAGCAGGCAGCCTATATCGCCGCGATTCAGATGCAGGCTGAGGTTCTGCACAATGCGCTGATTTCCATAGCCACAATCCAGGCTACGCAGGTTCAGCAGAGGCTGATCACTCATGCGCGGCTGAACGCCGGCTCAATCAGAAATTCCAGCAAGGCCTTCTGCGCATGCAGGCGGTTCTCCGACTGGTCCCAGGCTACCGCGCGCGGGTCGTCGAGCAGGTCCATGCTGATTTCCTCACCACGGTGTGCGGGCAGGCAGTGCATGAACAGCACATCGTCAGCTGCGGTATCGAGCAGCGCGCGATCAACCTGATAAGGACGGAACAGTGCCGCGCGTGCCGTCGCCTCATCTTCCTGACCCATGGAAGCCCATACGTCGGTGCTGATCAGGTGGACCCCAGCCACAGCTTCACGCGGGTCACGGAAAATCTGTACGCGATCACCGGCCTTGGCCGTCAGTTCTGCGTTGGGCTCGTAACCTTCGGGGCAGGCAATGCGCAATTGGAAATCGAACTGGACGGCGGCTTCCATATAGGTATTGCACATATTGTTGCCGTCACCGATCCAGGCGACCGTCTTGCCGGCGATGCTGCCGCGATGCTCGTGGAACGTCTGCATGTCGGCCAGTAGCTGGCAAGGATGCAGGTCGTCGGACAGACCGTTGATCACCGGCACCGAAGAGTGCGCGGCAAATTCGGTGAGGTTGGCGTGAGCGAAGGTGCGGATCATCACGGCATCGAGCATGCGCGACATGACAATGGCCGCATCACCGATAGGCTCGCCGCGTCCCAGCTGGGTGTCGCGGGGAGAGAGGAAGATCGCCTGACCACCAAGCTGAATCATCCCTGCCTCAAAAGACAGGCGGGTACGGGTCGAGGCCTTCTCGAAGATCATCCCCAGTACGCGATTTTTCAGCGGCTCGAACAGAATGCCGCGCTTGCGCAGGTCCTTCAGCTCGATGCCGCGACGAACCAGGCTGTTGAGCTCTAGGGGCGTGCAGTCCATCAGGGAAAGAAAATGCCTTGCGCTCATATCAACTACCTTGTGTTGCCGCAGTCGCAGGCCGGAGGTTTTGCAGGAAAAAAAGGGGCCTTACGACAGGGGGTCGCACGAAAAGCGACGAAACGGGAAAGGCGCGATCTTATCCAGAAAGGCTTCAAAGGCGCAAATCAACCTCAATATGCCTGTAACCGTGCTCCAGCATATGGACGGACTGACGCGCCCCGACAAAAGCCGACTCCGTGACTCGGCTTTTATGGCGTCGTTCTGTACAATGAGCCTCATCGTGACTAGCCGAGGTGCCCCGTGGAAATTATCGAAACCATTAAAGAGCAGATCGAAAAGAACCCGGTGCTGCTGTACATGAAAGGCTCGCCGAACGCGCCACAGTGCGGGTTCTCTTCTCGCGCCAGTCAGGCCGTGATGGGTTGTGGCGAAAAATTCGCCTACGTCGACATCCTGCAAAATCCGGAAATTCGTTCTGAGCTGCCGAAGTACGCTAACTGGCCGACATTCCCCCAGCTGTGGGTTGGCGGTGAACTGGTCGGCGGCAGCGACATCATCCTGGAAATGTTCGAAAAGGGTGAGCTGCAAACACTGATCAAGTCGGCGGTCGGCAAGGCTGAGGCCTGAACCCTGCCATGAGCGGCGAGCAATGCATCGCCGCTCACTGAGCAATAAAAAACGCCATGCCCCGAAAGGGACATGGCGTTTTTTATTGCGTTGCGGAAGAGGTTATTCGTCCATTTGTGACTGCAGATAATTCTCCAGCCCAATTTTGTCGATCAGGCCCAGCTGGGTTTCCAGCCAGTCGATGTGCTCTTCCTCAGCTTCGAGGATATCTTCTAGCAACTCGCGGGTACCGTAGTCGCCGACGCTTTCGCAGTAGGCAATGGCGACCTTGAGATCTTGCACACCGCTATGCTCCAGGCGGAGGTCGCACTCAAGCATTTCACGGGTGTTTTCGCCGATCTGCAGCTTGCCAAGATCCTGCAGGTTGGGCAGGCCTTCGAGGAAGAGGATGCGCTTGATCAGCTCATCCGCATGCTTCATCTCGTCGATGGACTCCTCGTACTCGTGCTTGCCGAGCTTGCCCAGACCCCAATCTTCGTACATGCGTGCGTGCAGAAAGTACTGGTTGATGGCGACCAGCTCGTTGCCAAGGATCTTATTGAGATGCTGAATGACCAGCCTGTCGCCTTTCATGTCTGCGTCCTTTTAACTGTCAAAGATGATAGGAAAGTCTGGCCATGAACTGCAGGCCTGTCAAACCTAAGTCATTGAATGCAAAAGGCAAAACGCAATAAGAATGCTTCCGCTCTACGGTTGTGCCCAAAGCATTGATTTGTGGGCATAAAAAACCGGGCGACGCCCGGTTTTGGAAACTCTGCTGGCGCTCAGGCGCTGGCGTAAGCGGCGGGGTAGGCGAGATTGGCCTGGGCCGACTGAAGATCACCCAAGGTCTCACGTACGACCTGCTTGGCAAAACAGGCACATTTACCGCACTGGGTGCCGACGCCGGTTGCGGCGCGCACTTCTCCGTAGCTGCAGCAACCTTCATAAATCGCTTCACGAATATGACCGTCGGTAACACCTTGGCAAAGACAGACGTACATATTGAACTACCCGTTGAGGTTGTTTGATGTTGGCGATGCTAAACAGAATGAGAATGATTGTCAAAGCATCTGGTCGGGCATGTTTCCGAGTGGCCTGCTTGTCTGAGGACAGCAGGCCGCAACGGCGTACGGGTAGTGAGTTAACAGCCCGCTGTTACGGTTTGTTAGACTGCGCCCCTTTTTTCAGGTGATGCCCATGGCCCTGCAAGCGACTCCCTATAAGGTCGAACTCAATCTCACCGACCTTGATCGCGGCGTTTATGAAAATCTGCGCTTCACGGTGGCACGGCATCCGTCGGAAACTGAAGAGCGCCTGGGCATTCGTCTGATCGCCTATGCCCTGTGGTACAGCGAGCAGCTGGCATTTGGTCGTGGATTGTCGGATGTGGATGAGCCAGCGCTGTGGGAGAAGAGTCTGGATGGCCGCGTATTGCACTGGATAGAGGTCGGCCAGCCGGATGCCGAGCGTCTGACCTGGTGTTCACGGCGTGCTGAACGCATGAGCCTGGTGGCCTACGGCAACCTGCGGGTCTGGCAAAGCAAGGTGGTGGATGCGGTGAAAGGATTGAAGAATCTGTCCATTGCGGCCATTGAGTCGGAGAGCCTGGCCGATCTGGTCAAAGATTTGCCCCGCAGCATTCAGTGGGGCGTGATGATCAGTGATGGCACGCTGTTTATCACTGACGAGCGCGGCCAGTTTGAGGTTTCACTGAGCTGGCTGATGGGCGAGCGCTAGTAGTGCCACAAGCGCTAGCTATTGATTCCGACCTCTTATTTTTTAAGCGAAGCAACCCGAGACTCCCGATCCATGCGTATTGAACCCCGACCACTTCCCGCACAGCTGCCTGACTTGGGCGACCTGCCGCCGCTGCTGACGCGCCTCTATGCCGCGCGTGGTGTGCAGTCTGCGCAGGAGCTGGATAAAGGGCTGGCACGGCTGATTCCCTACGGGCAACTCAGGGGCATTGAATCGGCAGTCGAGTTGCTGGTGGAGGCGCTGGAAAAGCGCCAGCGCATTCTTTTTGTCGGTGATTTTGATGCCGATGGTGCCACCGCCAGCGCGGTCGGCGTGCTGGGGCTGCGCCAGCTTGGTGCCGCCCATGTGGATTATCTGGTGCCCAACCGTTTCGAGTACGGCTATGGGCTGACGCCCGAGATCGTCGCCGTGGCGCTCGAACGCCAGCCCGACCTGCTGGTTACGGTGGATAACGGCATTTCCAGTGTCGACGGAGTCGCTGCGGCCAAGACTGCCGGGTTGAAGGTACTGGTCACCGACCACCACTTGCCCGGTCATGAGCTGCCGGCAGCCGATGCCATCGTCAATCCCAACCAGCCCGACTGTGCCTTCCCGAGCAAATGCATCGCCGGTGTCGGGGTGATCTTCTATGTGCTGCTGGCGTTGCGGGCACGCCTCCGTGAGGCGGGCTGGTTTGCTCGCAATGGTTGGAGCGAACCGAACCTGGCCGAATTGCTGGATCTGGTGGCGTTGGGTAGCGTTGCCGATGTGGTGCCGCTGGATGCCAACAACCGCATCTTGGTGCATCAGGGGCTGGCACGGATCCGCGCGGGCCGGGCACGACCGGGCCTGCGCGCGATCCTCGAAGTGGCTGGACGCGACCACAAGCGCATCACCTCCACCGATCTTGGTTTTATCCTCGGGCCACGGCTGAACGCCGCGGGGCGCCTGGACGACATGGCGCTGGGTATCGAATGCCTGCTTTGCGAAGACGAAGCGCTGGCGCGTGATATGGCGGTGCAGCTCGATCAGCTCAACCAGGACCGCAAGAGCATTGAGCAGGGCATGCAGCGCGAGGCACTGGCGCAGCTCAAAGACCTGCCGCTGGACGACATGCCATTTGGCCTCTGCCTGTTCGAGCCAGACTGGCACCAGGGCGTTATCGGCATCCTCGCTTCGCGCCTGAAGGAACGCTATCACCGGCCCACCATCGCCTTTGCTGACGCTGGTGACGGGTTGCTGAAAGGTTCGGCACGCTCGGTGCCAGGCTTCCATATCCGTGATGCCCTGGATGCTGTTGCGGCCCGTCATCCCGGGTTGATCAGCAAGTTCGGCGGTCACGCCATGGCGGCGGGGCTGTCGTTGCCGCAGGAGAACTTCGGCGCGTTTTCCGCCGCCTTCGATACCGAGGTGCGTCGCCAGCTGTGTGAGGACGATCTCACCGGCCGATTGCTGACCGACGGCCAGCTCAGCATCGAAGAGTTTCATCTCGAGCTGGCCAAGTCGCTGCGTAACGCCGGACCTTGGGGGCAGCATTTCCCCGAGCCCATGTTCCATGGGGTTTTCCAGCTGGTGGAACAGCGTCTGGTTGGTGAAAGACATCTGAAGATGGTGGTTCGCAGCGAGTGCGGCTCGCTCACGTTGGATGGCATCGCGTTCAACATCGACCGGGGAGTCTGGCCCAACCCCAGCGTGCGCTGGGCCGATCTGGCCTACAAACTGGACGTCAACGAATTTCGTGGTCGCGAGAGCGTGCAGTTGCTGGTTGCACATATCGAAGCCCGCTGAGCGGTGACCTCCGGTCGAGAAGCATCGGGCCTGCTGGTCACGGAGTGGTCTTTACTTCAAGGTGTGCATATCGCATTCGTTGCAGTAGAAGAGGCCGACCATGACCCAACTGTTCTCACCACTGACCCTGCGCCAGCTCACCTTGGCCAACCGTATTGCCGTTTCGCCCATGTGCCAGTATTCGGCGCGCGAGGGCATGGCCAATGACTGGCATCTGGTCCATCTGGGTAGCCGCGCGGTTGGCGGCGCCGGGCTGGTCATCATCGAAGCTACAGCAGTAACCGCCAAAGGGCGGATTTCGCCAGAGGACCTGGGCCTCTGGAACGATGAACAGATCGAGCCGCTGCGTCGTGTTACCCGCTTTATCGAAGCCCAGGGTTCGGTCGCTGGCATCCAGTTGGCTCATGCCGGGCGCAAAGCCAGTACCTGGCAGCCATGGCTCGGCAAGCATGGCAGCGTGCCCGTGGCCGAAGGTGGCTGGACCCCGGTGGGCCCGTCGAGCATTGCCTTCGATCCGCAACATGCCATTCCCGAGATGCTGGACGAATCCGGTATTGCCCTCGTGCTGGAGGCCTTCGTGCGTGCAGCTGAGCGGGCGCTGGCTGCAGGGTTCAAGGTGGCCGAGGTGCACGCTGCACATGGCTATCTGCTGCACCAGTTTCTCTCGCCGATATCCAATCAGCGCCAGGACGCCTATGGCGGCTCGTTCGAGAACCGTATCCGTCTATTGCTGGAAGTGACTGAGGCGGTGCGAGGCGTATGGCCTGACGATCTGCCGCTGTTTGTGCGCCTATCGGCGACCGACTGGGTCGAGGACGGCTGGAACTCCGATGAAACCGTCGAGCTGGCTCGGCGTCTGAAAGCACTCGGGGTCGATCTGATTGATGTGTCCTCTGGCGGCACCGCTGCAAATGCGGAAATTCCCGTAGGGCCGGGCTACCAGACACAATTCGCCGAGCGGGTACGCCGCGAGGCGGACATTGCCACTGGCACGGTAGGCATGATCACCGAGGCGGTTCAGGCCGAGCATATTCTGCGCACAGGCCAGGCTGACTTGATCCTGCTGGCGCGTGAGTTGTTGCGCGACCCTTATTGGCCACTGCATGCAGCCGAAGATCTGCGCGAGGCATCTTGCGCCTGGCCGCCGCAGTATGTGCGAGCTGCGCACCGCGATACGCCGGTACGCTCAGCTTCAGGTATTCCCGACTAACAGCTGTCCATTTATTGCTAATCCCATGAGGTCTTGCATGAAAACCAGTGGTTTACTCGATCAGCTTCTTAAGTCCGGCCAGGACCTACTGAAAAACAGGCAGTCATCGAATACGGCTTCCGGGGCCGGTGGGCTGGGTGATCTGCTCGCAGGGCGTGGCGGGAGTAGCGGCGGACTGGGCAATTTGCTCTCCGGTGCTGGCGGAGGCGCGCTGGCTGCAGGTGCCATGGGCTTGCTGTTGGGTAATCGGAATGTGCGCAAGCTGGGCGGCAAGGTCATCACCTACGGCGGCCTGACTGCGCTGGGCGTGTTGGCTTACAAGGCCTACGGTAACTGGCAGGCGCAGCAGCAGCAGGGCAATGCCACGGCGCAGTCTGCGCCCATGACTATTGACCGCTTACCGCCTGCGCAAGCCGAAGAGCACAGTCGCGGCATTCTCATGGCACTGATCGCCGCGGCCAAGGCCGATGGTCATGTCGACGAACGCGAGCGACAACTGATCGAGGTGGAGCTGGGCAAAATGACCAGCGACCCCGAGTTGCAGCGATGGCTCGATGCTGAGCTGAACAAGCCGCTTGATCCGACCGTCGTGGCGGCGGAGGCGACGTCGCCCGAAATGGCTGCGGAGATGTACCTGGCGAGCGTGCTGATGGTGGACGAAGAGCATTTCATGGAGCGCGCGTATCTGGACGAGTTGGCGCGTCAGCTCAAGCTCGACGCAGCACTCAAGGCCGAACTTGAGGCGCAGGTGCGCGACATATCAGCCTGAAGCTGCGGGTTCAGTCAGTCTCCCATTCGCCATCGATCCAGTGGGCTGTCAGTGATGGCCCGCTGGGTTTATAATCTTCGGCTTTTCGAAACGTCCGTTTGAGAGCTGCCTACCTATGGAAATCAACCCGATCGTCAACAGCATCAAGGACCTGTCCGAGCGCACCCTGTCGATTCGGGGGTATCTTTGACTACGATAACAAGCATGATCGTCTCGTCGAAGTAAACCGCGAACTCGAAGACCCCAACGTCTGGAACAACCCCGAGTACGCCCAGAACCTGGGCCGCGAGCGTGCCACGCTGGCGCAGATTGTCGAGACTCTCGACGAACTCGACGGCGGCCTGGCTGATTCCCGCGATCTGCTGGACATGGCCGTTGAAGAGGATGACCAGGGTGCAGTGGACGATGTAGCCGTCGAGCTGAACCGCCTGCGCGAGATTCTCGAGGGGCTGGAATTCCGTCGTATGTTCAGCGGCGAGATGGACGCCAACAACGCCTACCTCGACATCCAGGCCGGTTCCGGCGGCACCGAGGCTCAGGATTGGGCCAACATGCTGCTGCGCATGTACCTGCGCTGGGCCGACAAGCACGGCTTCGACGCTACCATCATCGAGCTATCCGAAGGTGAGGTCGCCGGCATCAAGGGTGCGACTTTACATATCAAGGGCGAATACGCCTTTGGCTGGCTGCGCACCGAAAGCGGTGTGCATCGTCTGGTGCGCAAGAGCCCCTACGATTCCGGTAACCGCAGGCACACGTCGTTCACTGCGGTATTCGTCTCGCCGGAAATCGACGACAACATCGAGATCGAGATCAACCCGGCCGATCTGCGTATCGACACCTACCGCTCCTCGGGCGCGGGCGGTCAGCACGTCAACACCACTGACTCGGCGGTGCGTATCACTCACGTGCCGACCAACACCGTCGTAGCGTGCCAGAACGAACGCTCCCAGCACGCCAACAAGGACACCGCCATGAAAATGCTGCGGGCCAAGTTGTATGAACTGGAGATGCAGAAACGCAGCGCAGCCTCGCAGGCTCTGGAAGATACCAAGTCGGATATTGGCTGGGGCCACCAGATTCGCTCCTACGTGCTTGATGCTTCGCGCATCAAGGATCTTCGCACCGGCATCGAGCGCAGCGATTGCGACAAGGTGCTGGACGGGGATATCGACGAGTACCTCGAAGCCAGCCTCAAACAAGGCCTGTAAGCTATTGCGCGTATTCATGCTGCATTGAAAAGCGGCTCGGACGCAGATTTACCACCCGTGAGTTCTGCGTCCTCGCCGTTTAGCTTTGCCTAGACGGCGATGTCCCGCCCGAACTGCGCTCTATGCTTACAGACTGCACAGCCATCAACATTAGCTAGCCACTTCACGGGTCGAGACGACCCGCGCGACCGGAAATAAAACTGACCATGAGCGAACAACCGCTGAACCAGCACGCCATCCAAGAGGAAGAGAACAGCCTGATCCTTCTGCGCAAGGAAAAACTGGCCGCCGAGCGCGCCAAGGGCAATGCCTTCCCCAATGACTTCCGTCGCGACAGCTACTGCAACGACCTGCAGCTGAAATACGCCGACAAGACCAAGGAAGAGCTGGAAGCGGCGGCGATCAAGGTAAAGATCGGCGGTCGCATCATGCTCAACCGCGGCGCCTTTATGGTGCTCCAAGACATGACCGGTCGCCTGCAGGTTTACGTCGACCGCAAGGGCCTGCCAGCCGAAACCCTGGAAGCGATCAAGACCTGGGACCTGGGCGACATCGTTGCCGCCGAAGGCACGCTGGCGCGCTCCGGTAAGGGCGACCTTTACGTCAACATGACCGACGTGCGCCTGCTGACCAAATCCCTGCGCCCGCTGCCGGACAAGCACCATGGCCTGACCGACACCGAGCAACGCTACCGCCAGCGCTACGTCGATCTGATCGTCAACGATGAAACCCGCCACACCTTCCGTGTGCGCTCCCAGGTCATCGCGCATATCCGCAAGTTCCTTGCCGAGCGCGACTTCCTTGAAGTCGAAACGCCGATGCTGCAGACCATCCCCGGTGGCGCGGCGGCCAAGCCGTTCGAGACGCACCACAATGCGCTGGACCTGCCGATGTTCCTGCGTATCGCGCCTGAGCTGTATCTCAAGCGCTTGGTTGTAGGCGGTTTCGAGCGGGTGTTCGAGATCAACCGCAACTTCCGTAACGAAGGCGTTTCGACCCGGCACAATCCCGAGTTCACCATGCTCGAGTTCTACCAGGCCTACGCCGACTACGAAGACAACATGGACCTCACCGAGGAGCTGTTCCGCGAGCTGGCCCAGGCCGTTCTCGGCAGCACCGACGTACCTTACGGCGACAAGGTGTTCCACTTTGGTGAGCCTTTCGCGCGGCTGTCGGTGTTCGACTCGATTCTCAAGTACAACCCGGAGATCAGCGCGGACGATCTCAACGATCTGGAAAAGGCCCGCGCCATTGCCAAGAAGGCCGGCGCCAAACTGTTTGGCCACGAAGGGCTGGGCAAATTGCAGGTGATGATTTTTGAAGAGCTGGTCGAGCACAAGCTGGAGCAGCCGCACTTCATCACCCAGTATCCGTTCGAAGTCTCGCCGCTGGCGCGCCGCAATGACGAGAACCCGAACGTCACCGACCGCTTCGAGCTGTTTATCGGTGGTCGTGAAATCGCCAACGCCTATTCCGAGCTCAACGACGCCGAGGACCAGGCTGAACGCTTCCACGCGCAGGTGGCTGAGAAGGACGCCGGTGACGACGAAGCCATGCATTTCGATGCCGACTTCGTTCGTGCGCTGGAATACGGCATGCCACCGACTGCAGGCGAAGGCATTGGTATCGACCGCCTGGTGATGCTGCTGACCAACTCACCGTCGATTCGCGATGTGATCCTCTTTCCGCACATGCGCCCCGAGGTCTGAAGGAGCCTGTGCCGGGAGCACTTTTGCTGCCCGGCACGGCTTCACTGCGTTCCAGAGAGGTAGCGATGAACACTTCCAACACGCTGGACGATTATCAGCTCACAGTGCGCGCGCTGTCCGACCGTATCGTCGAGGCGCAGGCCCCGGTGCGGATACTGGATGCGGTGAAATGGGATGACAGCATCCGCCAGGGCTTCTTTGCCTCTGGCTGTCGCGAGCTGCCCAAGGTTGATCGCAACTGGTACGAGGGCCGTCCTCTGGCCTTCGATTCCAGCGCCAAGAAGGAAGAGTTCCAGAACATCGAGCGCGATATCACCCGGCAACTGGGCCAGTTCAACCCAGTGGGGCAGATCATGCGGCGTATGTGTCGCGAGTACCGCATGGTGATCCGCATGCTCGAAGCGCGCGGTACTGCTGACTTCGGGCTGATTTCCCAGGAGCTCTACGGCGCCGCTTCGGACGCCTTCCATGCCGGCGACCCAACACTTTCCGACCTCGGTCTGATGCTGTCGGACTACCTCAACAACATCGCTGACCGTGGCGACCTCAAGGATGAAGTCAAGACGCTCAACGCCCAGCAGGCGGTGGACCTGCTGCAGCACCGGCTGGATCTGGTGTTTGGTGAAGGTGAGGGCGTGATTCGGGTATTCGAGTCTGACGGCATCCTCGCTGATGCGGCAGCAGGCGCGGACTATATCAAGATCCGCAGCGATGCCATGTTCAATGAACGCGACGTGCGGGCGCTGGAAGTACATGAAGGTCTGGTGCATGTCGGCACCACGCTTAATGGCCAGAATCAGCCCATCTGCACCTTCCTGGCCAAGGGGCCGCCGTCCTCGACGGTCACCCAGGAAGGCTTGGCGATCCTGATGGAAGTGATCGCCTTTGCCTCCTATCCGACCCGCCTACGCAAACTGACCAACCGCACCCGCGCCATTCACATGGCCGAGGAGGGCGCTGACTTCCTCGATGTGTTCGCCTTCTTCCGCGAGCAGGATTACGACGAGGAAGAGTGCTACAGCAACGCCAATCGGGTATTTCGTGGCTCGTTACCCGATGGCTTGCCCTTCACCAAGGATCTGTCCTATCTGAAGGGTTTCATCATGGTCTACAACTACATCCAGCTTGCGGTGCGTCAGGGCAAACTGGAGCACATTCCGCTGCTGTTCTGCGGTAAGACCACCCTGGAAGACATGCGCACTCTGCGCCAGTTGGTCGATGAGGGTATGGTCGCGCCTCCGCGATACCTGCCGCAGCAGTTTCAGGACCTCAACGCGCTTTCGGCCTGGATGTGCTTTTCCAACTTCCTCAATCACCTGAGTCTCGATCGCATCGAGGCCGACTACGCCAATATTCTTTGAGTCCTCAAGACATGTCTGAACGCAATGCCATCCCGTTGATTCTCACCGCCATGGGCGCCGTTGCCGCTACCGTCGGGGTGCTCTGGTACTACGGCTATCTGCATATCGCCAAGCCGCAGGATGCGCTGCTGTTGGCGGACTACACAATGCTCAAGACCGTGCCTGGAGAAGATTACCGAGTGTCTCTGAAGCCAGCGCCCCAAGTCGCGCACTGCATCGATGGCGTGCTGGTGTTGTTCGATACGCAGCAAAAAGGCCTGACGGGCGTGCTTGTGGATAACAAGAAGCGTGCCGTGCGCTGCACGGAGCAAGGGCTTTAAGGCAATGACTGAATAATGCCGCTAAGAAGTTTGCGAGATTAGGGCCGAAATTATTCGGCTATTTTGGCTGGATCAAACGACCCTCCGTCCCTGGAGGGTTGCAGCTGCAAATCAGCGCATGGAAGAACGCGGAGCTACACGCTGATCGTCGTTGGAGATCGTTACTTCCACACGACGGTTCATGGCACGGCCGGAGTTGGAGTCGTTGCTCGCAACCGGATATTGCTTGCCGTAGCCGACAGTCTGGATCCGCTGCATCTCGACCCCGGCGCGGGTCAGGGCACGGCGAACGGACTCGGCACGGCGTTCGGACAGTTGCTGGTTGTAGGCATCAGAACCCGTGCTGTCGGTATAGCCTTCTACCACCAGCTTGCGATCAGGGTTTTCCTTGAGAAATTCAGCCAACTTCTGGATGTCACGCATGCCGGCGGGTTTAAGATCGGACTTATCGTAGTCAAACAGAACATCACCGAACGTCACCAGGGTGCCGCGTTCAGTCTGTTTGGCCTGCAGGTCCTGCTGGAGACGGCGTATTTCATCCTGCTGACGCTTGAGCTGTTCTTCGCGTGATTCCAGGCGCGCTTCGGCACGTTTGGCCGAAGCCTTCTCGATGTCCTGTTCGGCAGTGCGCAGGGCAATGGTCTGTTCGGCGAGCTCAACCCGACGCTTGGTCAGATAAGCCAGCTGGTCAACCTTTTCCTCGTCGGCATCGTTGAGATAGGCCTTCTCGGCTCGTTCCAGCATTTTTGCGGCATCTTCGGTTTCCAGCGCGGCAAGCTGACTGGAGCGTGCATCGCTCTGTAGCTGGGTGAACTGGCCGCGCGCCTGTTCGAGGTTCTGGTTGGGTTGCGATGAGCATGCTGCCAAGCCAATAGCCATGGCCAGAACAGTAGGCAGTGTCAGTAATTTATTCATGTGAAATCATCCTTTTTGCAGGCTTGAGAGGCGGGCGGGCTGGTTACTGAACGACGCTACGCATGCTTTCTTCGCGCAGCTCGTCGATGCCCTGTTTGGCGTCTTCAACTGCTTTCTGCGCCTTGGCTGCCTGAGCCTTGCGCTCGGCGACACGAGCGTCCCATTCGGCCTGCTCGGCCAGCAAGCGGGCTTCCTCATAGTTCTCCTGCTGCATGGCCATCTCGGCCTGCTTCCACTTTTCCTGCGCGGTGCGCATTTCCACCGCGGCATACTCGGTGCCACCGGCGCTTACTGCGCTGCGCACGGCCGATTCGGTCACGGCAAACTGTTCGGTGGGTGGGTTGCCGGCACAGCCAGCCAGCAATAGCCCTCCCAGTGCAACAGCCGCCAGTTTGGGTAGCTGGAATCGTTCGAGGGTGTTTGAGTTCATGGCTAGTCTCCGTACATGTTTACCTGAGGATTTGCGTGTAGCCCGCAGCCTCTGCCCGATCCCTAATCTGGGAGCAAGAAGCAGAGTGGGTATGCTTTTGTGAGGCCGCAGACGGGCAATCGTTCCGATGAATGGCCAAAGGAGTAGTCAGAACTTGTCTTCGTCGGGTGCGCTGGGCACTCTGTTTGAATGTTTCTTCCAGGCTCCGCTCGCACGCATTGCAGAGCGTTTGCCAGTGTTCAACGATGCGGATAGTGGGGAAGGGTAATGGCGAAAATCGATGCGCGACTGCGCGAGAATGTTCATCTTCTCGGCGAGTTGCTGGGCGATACCATCCGCGCGCAGCATGGCGACGTCTTCTTCGAGAAGATCGAGCTGATTCGCAAGGGAGCCAAGGCCGCGCGGCTCGGTTCGGCTGAAGGGGCCAGGCAGCTGGAGGAAACCCTTGGCGGGTTGAGCGACGACGAGCTGTTGCCAATGACCCGCGCCTTCAATCACTTTCTCAATCTGGCCAATATTGCCGAGCAGCAGCATCGCGTGCGGCGCCGTCGCCCCGAAGAGTCGCCACCCTTCGAGGACGGCGTGCTGCATAGGCTGCTCGAACGGCTCAAGGCGGAGGGTTTCGATCAGGCGCTCGTCGCCCGCAATGTTGCCCAGCTGGAGATCGAACTGGTACTGACTGCGCACCCGACCGAGGTGTCGCGGCGTACTCTGATCCAGAAATACGACGCCATTTCCGCTCAGCTCGCCGCACGTGACCATAGCGACCTCAGCGCAGAGGAATTAGCCGAGATAGAGCTGCAACTGCAACGCCTGATCGCTGAGGCTTGGCATACTGAGGAAATCCGCCGCATTCGTCCTACGCCGGTGGAGGAGGCCAAGTGGGGCTTCGCCGTCATCGAGAATTCACTCTGGCAGGCGCTGCCGAATGTGTTGCGGCATACCGACAAGGTGCTCTCACGTAGCACTGGTCTGCATCTGCCGATCGACGCTGCACCGATCCGTTTCGCCTCCTGGATGGGCGGTGACCGCGACGGCAACCCCAATGTAACTGCGGCAGTGACCCACGAAGTGCTGCTATTGGCACGCGGGATGGCTGCGGACCTGTTTCTGCGCGACATCGAAAGCCTGATCACGGCGTTGTCGATGCAGACCGCCAGCGATGAGCTGCTACAGCAGACTGGCGAATCCGCCGAGCCCTATCGCGAACTGCTCAAAGGCTTGCGCGAGCGTCTGCAGGCCACGCGAGACTGGGCAAGCAGCCCGCGCGAACATGGCAGCCCCGAGCCCGCAGCGGTGCTGAGGGACAACAGCGAGCTGCGTCAGCCGCTGGAGCTTTGCTACCGCTCGCTGCACGCCTGCGGCATGGGCGTGATCGCCGATGGCGCTCTGCTCGATACACTACGGCGTGCCACAGCGTTCGGGCTGTTCCTGGTGCGACTCGACATCCGCCAGGATTCAGCCCGGCACAGCGCTGCCCTGGGTGAGATCACTGAGTATCTTGGCCTTGGTCGCTACGATCAGTGGGACGAAGGGCAGCGCCTGGACTTCCTTCAACGCGAGCTCGACAACCGCCGACCCTTGCTGCCGCCGCATTTCCAGCCTTCGGGCGAGACTGCCGAGGTACTGGCCACCTGCCGCGTGGCGGCCCAAGCGGGGGCGGAGTCGCTGGGCTCCTACGTCATCTCCATGGCTCGTCAGGCATCCGATGTGCTGGCAGTTCAGTTGCTGCTCAAGGAGGCCGGTCTACAGCGTTCGATGCGTGTGGTGCCGCTGTTCGAGACGCTTGAGGACCTGAACAATGCGGGGCCAAGTATCGAACGGCTGCTGAGCCTGCCGGGCTACCAGCAGCGCCTAGACGGCCCGCAAGAGGTCATGATCGGCTATTCCGATTCCGCCAAGGATGCTGGTACCACAGCCGCGGCCTGGGCACAGTATCGTGCCCAGGAAAGCCTGGTCAAGATCTGCCGCGCCCATCAAGTCGAACTGCTGCTGTTCCATGGTCGCGGCGGCACGGTAGGGCGCGGCGGTGGACCTGCCCATGCGGCGATCCTGTCACAGCCGCCCGGGTCGGTGGCGGGGCGCTTCCGCACCACAGAACAGGGGGAAATGATCCGCTTCAAGTTCGGCCTGCCGGACATCGCCGAGCAGAATCTCAACCTCTACCTGGCCGCTGTACTTGAAGCTACGCTGCTGCCTCCACCGATGCCCGAGCCGGGCTGGCGCGAGCTGATGGAGCAACTGGCCAGTGCGGGCGTCGATGCCTATCGCAGTGTGGTGCGCGACCACCCAGGCTTCGTCGAATATTTTCGTCAGGCTACGCCCGAGCAGGAGCTTGGTCGCCTGCCATTGGGCAGTCGCCCGTCCAAGCGACGAGAGGGTGGCGTCGAGAGCTTGCGCGCGATTCCTTGGATCTTCGCCTGGACCCAGACCCGCCTCATGCTGCCAGCCTGGCTCGGTTGGGAGCAGGCACTGCAGATTGCTCTGGAGCGCGGCGAAGGCGAGCAACTGAAAACCATGCGTCAGCACTGGCCGTTCTTCAGTACACGCATCGACATGCTGGAAATGGTTCTGGCCAAGACCGATGCAGAAATCGCCGGACGCTACGATGAGCGACTGGTCAGCACTGAGCTGAAATCACTAGGCGACGATTTGCGTGACCGATTGTCGCAGGCAGTGGTCGCTGTGTTAGGGCTGACCGAACAGTCGGAACTGCTTGCACACAGCCCCGAAACCCTTGAGGCGTTCAGCTTGCGCAACACCTACCTCGACCCTCTGCATCTGATGCAGATCGAGCTACTGGCTCGCTCCCGGCATCAGCAAAACCCGGCAGAAAGCCCGCTGGAACAGGCGCTGCTGGTGAGCGTCGCGGGTATCGCCGCCGGCCTACGCAACACCGGCTAGGCTTTTTCAGGATGGTCTGCGACCGCCCGGCTCGGCGGTCGCATTCATTGGTACGCAGCCTTTCAGCTTCCTTTCTCGGTCGTGCCGGCTGACCTTCCAGCCCATGTTGTGATCTTGCGCATGCTGCTTGTCGGGATTTCATGTGCTGTGTATCGTGTTCCACCTTTTGTCGCATGGCGGCAAACCAAATTATTTGATCGCCAGAGTTGGGATTGCAGCAATCGTTCCTGGCGGTCTCTCCTTGCTAAAACTTGAGGACTATCCATGCGCGTAATTCTGCTGGGAGCACCCGGTGCCGGAAAAGGCACACAGGCAGCCGTCATTACCGAGAAGTTCGGTATCCCGCAAATTTCCACTGGCGACATGTTGCGTGCAGCAGTCAGGGCCGGCAGCCCGTTGGGTCTGAAGGTCAAGGATGTGATGGCTAGCGGCGGTCTGGTTTCCGATGAAATCATCATCGACCTGATCAAGGAGCGCATCACCCAGTCCGATTGCGCCAACGGTTTCCTGTTCGACGGCTTCCCACGCACCATTCCCCAGGCAGAAGCTCTGAAAGCCGCAGGCGTAACCATTGACCACGTCGTGGAAATCGCAGTGGAAGACGAAGAGATCGTCAAGCGCATCGCGGGTCGCCGTTTCCACCAGGCTTCCGGCCGCACCTACCACGTCGAGTACAACCCGCCGAAAGTGGCTGGCAAGGATAACGAGACCGGTGAAGAGCTGGTTCAGCGCGAAGACGACAAGGAAGAAACCGTGCGTCATCGTCTGTCCGTCTACCACTCGCAGACCAAGCCACTGGTGAATTTCTACCAGCAGCTTTCTGCAGCTGAAGGCACACCGAAATACAGCCTGGTTCCGGGTGTAGGCTCGGTGGACGAGATCACTGCCAAGGTATTCGCTGCCCTGAGCTGATTGACTCCCGGCTCCCTGCTACGGCCCGCTCGCGGGTCGTTGTCGTTTCTATGGTTCGGTAATTCCCGTGTCCGCACCTGCGGACACGCTTATAATGCCGTCCCTTTTTCTCCTGGACGATGCAATGACCACCCTGCTGGCCCTGGATACCGCCACCGAAGCCTGCTCCGTTGCGCTGCTGCATGACGGCCGGGTGCTGAGTCATTACGAGGTGATTCCACGCCTGCACGCGCAACGGCTGCTGCCTATGGTCCAGACGTTGCTGGCGGAGGCGGGCATCGCCTTGTCTGCGGTCGATGCGCTGGCCTTTGGCCGCGGCCCCGGCGCTTTTACCGGTGTGCGGATTGCCGTTGGCGTGGTGCAAGGGCTGGCTTTTGCGCTCGATCGTCCGGTTCTGCCGGTCTCGACCCTGGCGACCATTGCCCAGCGCGCCCATCGTGAGCATGGAGTGGACCAGGTGGCGGTAGCCATCGATGCGCGCATGGATGAGGTTTACTGGGGTTGCTATCGCCTGGAGCAGGGTGAAATGCGGCTCGCGGGTCTCGAGGCGGTGTTGCCGCCGGAACAGGTCAGCCTTCCACGTGACAGCGCCGGACAGTGGTTTGGTGCAGGCACCGGCTGGGGTTATGGCGAGCGTTTGCTGCTCAAACCGGCAGCTATCGATGCGACCTTGCTACCCCATGCCGAAGACCTGCTGCTGCTGGCCAGCCATGCGTGGCAGCGGGGTGAGGCAGTCGTGGCCGACCAAGCCCAGCCCGTCTATCTGCGCGACAACGTTGCTACACCTAAATCCGCTTCTTGAACGGCGCCATTGCCAAGCGCTAGGCGGCCCGCTAGAGTTTGTGCACACTTGAACAGGTGCGCACCAGATTAGGTAAATAATGCGCCTCAACGGTCTCGCCCCCTCTGTCTATCCTCTTGATCGTTCCGCTCCACGTGGCGGCGCGCCGGTGCCTTATCGAGAAAGCGAAAGGGCGACGGAGCAGGCGAACGAATTCGCCGTTGTCCCGGCCAATGCGACCAGTTCCACATACGAGCATCTGGGGCGCCCTCAGCCAATTGAGCCTGTCGAGCAGACTACCAAGGTACCGGGCGATTTCATGCCGGCCCGTTTCGAAGCCATGATGGAGCGGCCACTGACCAGCCGCGCCGCCCAGGCCCTGCAAAGCTATAGCACTACAGCCAGCTTTACTGTCGATCTGGATGCCCATGAAGTGCTCGGGCTGGATCTCTACGCCTGAGTGAACGGTTGCGTTGAACCTTCCTTATTTTCTTGGTTGCCCCTCCTGGAACGAAAGCGCCTGGTTGGGCTCGCTGTACCCGACGGCTACGCCCACCTCTGAATTTCTTGCCCGCTACTGCGCGACGTTCAATAGCGTAGAGGGCAACACTACGCTTTACGCCTGGCCCTCTGAAGCGAAGGTAGAGCGTTGGGCCAGCGTGATGCCCGAGGGTTTTCGCTTCAGTGCCAAGCTGCCACGCGAAGTCAGCCAGGCGGACAATCTGCATGAAGTGCTGGATCTGGCGCTGGCTTTTCGGCAGTTACTGGCACCGCTGGCTGCACGGGTAACGCCGTTCTGGCTGCAATTGCCGGCGAGCTTCGGCCCCAATCGTCTCAATGAACTTGCGAGGCTGATCGACGACTTCAGTGCGCCGTTAGCGGTGGAGGTCCGGCACTCGGCGTTCTTTGCGCGCGGCGAGGAAGAGCGTGCGTTGAACCGCCTTTTGCTCAACCATGGTGTCGAGCGCATCTGCCTGGATTCTCGCGCACTGTTCAGTTGTCGTTCCCCAGACCCTGGCGTGCTGCACGCGCAGAGCAAGAAGCCCCGTGTTCCAGTGCGCCCAACAGCGTTCAGCCAATCCCCGCAACTGCGCTTCATCGGCCATCCGCAGCTGGAGGCGAATGACAGCTTTATGGCGCCCTGGCTGGATAAAGTGGCGAGCTGGATCGAAGCCGGCAAGTCGCCCCATGTCTATCTACATACGCCGGACAACCACCGAGCGCCAGAACTGGCGCAGCGCTTCCATGCCCAGCTGACTGAACGCCTGCCAGGGTTGCCGCCGCTGCCGTCCCTTTATCAAGCGCCGCAGCTGTCCCTGCTGGACGACTGACGAGCTTTATAAAGGCAATTACAGGTGCTTGAGGTGCAAAGGGCTTTCACCAAGGCTTTGGCCACCATTCGCCGCGGGGCGCCTTCCATGAAAGCAGCGCGATCCGTGGGAAGGCAGCTCGATGCGAAGCTTTTGCGCGGCGATATCAGTATCAGATTCAGTATTTGCACGGCAGCTTCGGCCGCAAGTTTCGCGGTGTGCTCGGGACAAAGCCGTTCCCAAAAAACCGGATTGCCCCACGAAACATAGCGTTGTAATAGCCCGAATATTCCAACCAACTTCCGTCCCGTTGCGCTGCCTATAAAGCATGACCTTTGGACGATTCTTTCTACTGGTACTCGTATTGCTGGCAGGCTTCGCCTTCGGCGTGTGGCGTGGTCATATCGATGTGCCGCCACAATGGAATCCCTGGGCACCGCTCGATATCCAGGCCACACCAAACCTGCTGACGCCGCTCAAACTACGTCGCCTGCAAGAAGACCGTTCGCTATGCGAGCAGGCGCTGGCAAGCTCGAGCCTGACTTATGTGGCGGTCCCCGACAGTACTCCACAGGCGGGGTGCCCAGTGGAGAATGCCGTGCGAATCAACCGCTCCGAGGTTCGCTTCAACGGTGCCTTTCTAGCGACCTGCCCACTGGCGGCAGCTTATGCGCTGTTTGAACGTCACGGCCTACAGCCAGCAGCGCAGCAGGTGTTCGGCCAGTCGGTGGTAAGAGTCGACCACTTCGGCAGCTTCGCCTGCCGCAACATTGCCCGCAGCAATCGGCGCAGCCAGCATGCATCGGCCAACGCGCTGGACCTGGCCGGTTTTCACCTTGAGGACGGCACGCGCATCACCGTTGCCCGTGACTGGGAAGGGGATGACGACAAGGCGCGTTTCCTGCGAGACGTAAAGGCAGCCGCCTGTGATGTCTTTCGGATAACCCTGAGCCCTGAATATAACGCTGCGCATCATGATCACTTTCATGTGGATATGGGCGGTTTCGGTATGTGCCGCTGAAAGCCATAGCGGGCTGAATCGAGTTTTTAGCGGCCTGTCGTGCAGGCTCTGGCAAAATGGCGCATTTCCCTGCAGTAGGTCGCTTATGTCTGCTTCATTTCCGCTGGTGCGAGTAGAGGCGCTGTCGCCGGCATTCGACGAACAGGCCCGAGCCTGGGCTAGGCGTCTGAACCTTCCCCTGCAAGCGCAGGAAGCCGAGTTCGCGCTGCAGTTTGGTGACAGCGGCCTGCAACTTCAACAGCTCGGCGATCAGGCTCCGGGACCGGTCCGGGTTGATTTCGTCGAGGGTGGCGCGGCACACAGGCGCCAATTTGGTGGCGGTAGCGGGCAGATGATCGCCAAGGCCGTGGGCATTCAACCAGGTATTCGTCCCCGCGTTCTGGATGCCACGGCGGGTCTGGGCCGCGATGCTTTCGTGCTGGCTACCCTGGGCTGCGAGATAAGCCTGTGTGAGCGGCAACCGCTGATCGCTGCGCTGCTGGAAGACGGTTTAGTGCGTGCGCGCCAGGATGCTGAAGTCGCGTCCATCATCGCTCGCATGCAATTGCGGCAGGGCGATGCCATCGAGCTGATGCGTAACTGGGAGGACGAGCCACCACAGGTTATCTACTTGGATCCGATGTTCCCTCATCGGGAAAAAAGCGCCCTGGTGAAAAAGGAAATGCGGCTGTTTCGGCCCTTCGTCGGTGACGACCTGGATGCAGCTTCGCTACTGGCCCAGGCGCTGGAGTTAGCCAGCCATCGCGTGGTGGTCAAGCGACCGCGCAAGGCTCCAGCTATCGAAGGAGCCAAGCCGGGCTACAGTCTTGAAGGCAAATCCAGTCGCTATGACATCTATCCCAAAAAGAAGCTGCAGCCCGATAGCTGACGCGGAGCGATCTATTGACGGTGAGCAAGTTGCAACGTTCTAGCCACCTATGTTTCCCCGTTGCCCTTGCTTAATGCCGCCAACAGTGGCATTTCTAGGTCAGGCCGTTCGAGGCTGAGCGGTGGTACCTAGAGCGTTTAGAAGGAAGAGCGTATGCAGATCCAGGTTCACAGCGATAACCACATCGACGGAAGTGCCCGCCTTGCTGAGTGGGTCAGTGCCAGCGTTGCCGACAAGCTGGAACGCTTCGACGATGAAGTCACTCGGGTAGTGGTCCATCTGAACGATGAAAACGGAGTCAAGGCCGGCGCGCAGGACAAGCGCTGCCAGATGGAGGCAAGGCCCAAGGGGCTGCAACCCATCTCTGTTACGCACAAGGCCGAATCTGTGGAAATGGCGGTTGATGGGGCCATTGCCAAGCTGCACAGCGCGTTGCAACATCAATTCGGCAAGCTGCGCAGCAAGCGTGCATCGGCACCGGTACCGCTGGAAGGCGAGACCCTTGAAGTCGAAGATCGGGACGCGCTGCTACAGGAAGATTTTCTTGCCGATGAGCAACTGCGCTCGTCCTGATACCTGCACTTGATCCCTCACACCAGCCAGCGCGCTGGTCGCAACAGGCAGGCATCGCCAGACGATGCCTGCCACTCGCAACGCCCTGTCATCATCTCGATTCGCTTGCGGTTGAACTGTCCGCGACGGCTTCTCTCTACAGAATGACTTGACTTGATCGTCCTGATAATTCTGGAGTCTGCACCATGGAATTGCCCAATAAAGACCTTGGCATGCTGTTCGAGCAACTCGGCCTGCCTGCCGACCCGGCTAGCATCGATGACTTCATTGCCCAGCATCGACCGCTACCCAATCATATGAAAGTTTCCGAAGCTCCCTTCTGGAGCGAAGCCCAAGGCTCCTTCCTAAAGGAGCAACTGATGGATGATGCTGAATGGGCGCCTGTGGTCGATGAACTCAACGCGCGCCTGCATGAGCAGGACAGTGACGACCTGCACTCCTGAACAACACGCTACTGTCACACCCGAAGTCGGGCCGGTGGCCCGGCTGCTAGAATCCGCACATCAGCGCTTATGCAGCGCGCCGCATCACAAGGGAAAGCATGAATTCTGCACAATCGAACCTCGATATCGAGGCGCGTTATACCTGTGCCCGAGAGCTTGCGCTGGAGGCGGCGCAACTGGGCATGAGTCATTACCGGCAGCGCAACACACTGCTTGTCGAGCACAAGGGCAACGACCTGCAGGATGTCGTCAGCATCGCCGACAGGCAGATAGAAGACTTCATCCGCGCGCGGCTAGCGGAACGCTTTCCGGAGGATGGCTTTCTTGGAGAGGAAAGCGGCAGCTCTGATCTGGCAGCTCGTTGCGTCTGGGTTATCGATCCTATCGACGGGACCGCCTGCTTCGTCAATGGTCTGCACAACTGGTGCGTGTCCATCGGCTTGCTGATCGACGGCGAGCCGCATCTGGGAGCGATTGCTGACCCCAATCACGATGAGCTCTTTCATGGTTGCCTGGGGCAGGGCGCGTTCGTCAACGACACGCCTCTGCAAGTCAGCGCAGCTACGCACGTGAAGCAAGGCCTGACCGGCACGGGGACTTTTCATCCTCGCGGCAAGGAACACTTCATCCCGTTCCTGGAAAAACTGCTGGCTGAAGGCGGAATGTTTTTTCGCAATGGTTCCGGGGCTCTGATGACCGCTTATGTGGCGGCAGGGCGCCTGCTCGGCTATTACGAAACCGAACTCAAGAGCTGGGATTGTCTGGCTGGACTGGTTCTGTTGAAGGAGGCGGGAGGGCAGGTAAACGATTTCTTCCGTAATGACGGACTGATTCGCGGTAATCCCTATCTGGTGGCCTGTCCCGGAGTTTACCGGCAGCTTGCCGAGATGATTGGACCATCGCTGGATGGGTAACCGTTACGGCGTTGGGGTTTGGTAGGAAACATCCTGCTTTGGTAGGTCTTGTAGGAGCGGCTTTATTCGCGAACTCCGCAATTAAAGCCGCTACCACAAGTGGGTTCTTAGATAACTAAGTGACTGCTCAAAGTTAGGTACGTAGCTCGGGCGGCACGTTACCGCCATGTTCGGCCAGCTTATGCATCACCGCGCGATGCAGCCAAGTATTCATCTGCGCCGTATCGGCCATTTTTTCCGCAGGGCAACCCAGCTCGCTTGCCAGCTCCCTGCGTGCCTGAAGGCTGCTGTCCAAGCCGAGTAGCTTGAGCAAGTCGACAATGGATGTGCGCCAGTTCAATTGTTCAGAGTGGCTGGCAGCCATGCCGTCGAGCTTGGCCGGTACGTCAACGGCTGAGGCAGTAGGAGCTGACGCCGTGGGAGGCGTGGTAGTGGCATTGCTGACAGTATTCGGCCGTTCCGAATCGACCACCGTATCGGTGGGATGCTGGCCGATACCAGAGTTTGGAGCGGTCGATTTGTGCGCCTCATTGCTTACGCCAAATCCCAGCTTCTCTTTGATTTTGTCGAACAGGCTCATGGAAATTTCCTCGTTTGACTCATTGATCACGAAAGGGACGGCGAAGCATTGTGGTCTCGTTCGTGGCTGTTTTCTCAGAAGATCAGCATAAACAGGCCGATAACAACCAACAGACCGATCAGAAAAATAATGCCGATAGTGCTGCCCAGAAACTTCAGCATGAGGATGACTCCTGTTGCAGTGGGTTCATTTATTCGGACTGATCGCACCGTTGATCGTTCCAGCGCTCGGTGTTACGGCATGTCTTCAAGCCAGTAATGCGCCTGCGTCAGTTGATGGGTGTCGAATGCCTTGACCGTTAGGCCCGGTATCAGCGTGCCTTCCAAGACGCTGGCCTTGCGCACCCACTCACGGGCGCAAACCACTGCGCAGCGGTCGAAACGGCGGATAAAGCGAAATACTTCGGGAATGCGCGACAGCTCAACGGCTACCGCGCCCAGTGTCGGCCAGTCGAAATCGCCGATGCGGCAGAGCATCTGGCCGTGCTCGATGCCTTCTGACTTCTTCATCAGCTCATCGAGGGCGAAGCGCATTTCGCTACTGTCGAGCTTGCCGGAAAAGTCCACGTCGATGCGTGAATCGCCAATACGGGTTACATGGAACATGGGAATGCCCTCTCGTAACTGTCATGAACAGCGTGGCGCTGTTCTATTTACGATAGCGCGTATGGCGCAGATTGGCGGCTAGCTGGGAGGGATAGAGGGAGGCGAGAGAGAAGGTATGCGGAGAAACTCCCTGCACACGGGGCACAGGGAGCTTGAGGGATCAGTCCTGGCGGCTGGTCACTTCCAGCAGGTGATAGCCGAACTGGGTCTTGACCGGCCCTTGCACAACATTAAGCGGCGCGCTGAAGACTACGGTATCGAACTCTTTGACCATCTGGCCGGGGCCAAACGAACCCAAGTCGCCGCCCTGACGACCGGACGGGCAGGTGGAGTTGTCCTTGGCAACTTGAGCGAAGTCGGCACCGCCCTCGATGGCAGTTTTCAGTTCGTTGCACTTGTCTTCGGTGGGCACAAGGATGTGGCGGGCAGTGGCTCGGGCCATGGGGTGATACTCCGTTTTTGAGAAGTGGCTGAGACTAACGCAGTTGCTGGCTGTTTCAAATGGCTTTTATAAGGGTGGCTTCGCCATCGCTGCAGCAGCGAATCAGCGCATCGACGGCCAGCAGTCACATCGTCGGCATGTAGGTTCGTGCCGTCCTTTAGCTTGCATTCGCCGCGAGGGCGCGCCTCTCACAAAAAGCTCGTCTTCCCGTGGGAGCGACGCCCTCGCCGCGAAGCCCGTGGTATCAGAATATGATTAATTTCAATGACTTACAGGGAAATAATAGAAATTAGGTTTCATAACATCACCTGTATTCCCGCCTTTTTGGAGATATCCCCGCAAAACGAGCCGCCATCAAGAGGTAGCCGCTCTGAATCCAAACTTTTCGTTGAAGAATTATCTGTGTTTTCAGTGGATTACACGCAACTCCTCAATAGCTCACCAGCTATCAATGCCAATGCCCCGGCTCCACAGAATACCCCTCAAAACCGACTCAATCCGTTGGAGCGCCGCCCTCGGCGCGAAGCTTTCGCTTTTCAACTTCAGGGTTTTCAACTAGTTACAGAGGATTCTTCAAAAGCTATTGAAATACCGCTCCAACCGCTCCCGCTCCGCATCCGTAAAGCTCAGCCCAAGCTTGGTCCGGCGCCAGAGAATGTCTTCAGCCTGAGTAGCCCATTCTTCACGACACAGATAATCCACTTCCTTTGCGTACAAATTCTGGCCGATGCATTCGCCCAATTCTTCCCTGCTGCGCGCCTCGCCAAGCATGGTCCAAACGCGGCTGCCATATAGATTCACCCAGCGCCGTGCCAATGCCTCGTCAATGCCCCGAACTTTCGCTAGCACCTCGGCTAACAACTCCTGCGGTGTCGTCATGTCTTCGCCACCGGGAAGGCATTCATGGGCAGTCCAAGGTGCGCCCATATCTGGAAAGTATGGTTTCAGCTCTGCCAGCGCTGCCTCGGCGAGCCGGCGATAGGTGGTCAACTTGCCGCCGAATATCGAAAGTAGCGGAGCCCCTTGCTCCGTTTTCAACGACAGGCTGTAGTCCCGCGTGACCACCGCAGGATCCTGGGACTCGTCGTCGCGTAACGCGCGAACACCGGCGAAGCTGTGCAGGATGTCCTTTTTCGAAAGCTGGCGACGAAAGTGCGCGTTGCATACCTCAAGCAGATAGCGGATCTCGTCTTCGCTGATGGCTGCCTGGGCCGGGTCGCCCGAAATCTCATGATCCGTGGTGCCGATCAGGGTGTAGCGGTCCAGATAGGGAAGGGCGAAGACGATGCGCTGGTCCTCGTTCTGCAGAATGTAGGCCTGCTCGCCGCCGTGCAGCCTGGGCACGATGATGTGGCTGCCCTGTACCAGTCGCAGACGATAGGGCGATGTTTGCTGCAGGTTTTCCGCGAGAAACTGCGCTACCCATGGGCCGGTGGCATTTACCAGAGCCTTGGCCTGCAGTGAGAAACGGCTCCCGTCTGCCTTCTGTAGCTCGATATGCCAAATGCCGTCGCTCCGCCTGGCGCCGAGACAACGGGTTCGAGTATGGATATGCGCGCCTTTTTCCCGTGCAGCCATGGCGTTGAGCAACACCAGGCGGGCGTCGTCGACCTGGCAGTCGGAATATTCGAAGCCACGGCGGATGTTCGGCTTGAGCGGGCTGTCATCACCGAACCTCAGACTGCGTGAGGCCGAAAGCCGTTTGCGCTTGCCCAGGTGGTCGTAGAGAAACAGGCCCAGGCGAATCATCCAGGCGGGGCGCAAATGGGGCTGATGCGGCAAGATAAAGCGCAGCGGCCAGATGATATGCGGTGCCTTGGCGAGCAGCACTTCGCGCTCGGCGAGGGATTCGCGCACCAGGCGAAATTCGTAGTGTTCGAGATAACGCAGACCGCCGTGGATCAGCTTGCTGCTTGCCGACGAGGTATGGCTGGCGAGATCGTCGCGCTCGCACAGCACCACTGAAAGTCCGCGTCCCGCCGCATCGGCCGCGATACCCACACCGTTGATGCCTCCGCCGATCACGGCGATATCGTATGGCTCGGAGAGGGTACGGGTAGGGTCGGTCACGATGCGCTCGTCTCAAGTGAACAGGCAGGCATCGTATCAGCCATCCTCCCAGTCACGGGTGCGGCTGACTGCCTTCTTCCAGCCGCTGTACAGCGCTTCACGCCGAGCCTCGTCCAAGGCTGGCTCGAATACGCGCTCGACCCTGGCCTTGCTGCGCAGCTCGTCCAGATCGGACCAGAAGCCCGTTGCCAACCCCGCCAGATAGGCGGCGCCGAGGGCAGTGGTTTCTTTCATTTCGGGGCGCTCGACCGGGGTGCCGAGCAGGTCCGCCTGGAATTGCATCAGGAAGTTGTTGGCGACCGCACCGCCATCCACCCGCAACGAGCGCAGCGGCTCGCCGGCATCCTGCTGCATGGCATCGAGCACATCACGGGTCTGGAAGGCGATGGACTCCAGTGCAGCACGAATGATGTGGTCCATCTTCACCCCGCGCGTCAGGCCGAACAGCGCGCCACGGGCACGTGGGTCCCAATAGGGTGCACCAAGCCCGGTGAATGCGGGCACCAGATAAACGCCGTTACTGTCCTGAACCTTGGTCGCGAAGTATTCGGAATCCAGCGAGTCGTTAATCACCTTCAACTCGTCGCGCAGCCATTGCACAGTGGAGCCGCCATTAAAAATCGCGCCTTCAAGCGCATAGCTGACTTCGTCACCCGGGCCGCAGGCGAGGGTGGTGAGCAGCCCATGCTCGGATTGCACGGCGCGGGTGCCGGTGTTCATCAGCAGAAAGCAGCCGGTGCCATAGGTGTTCTTGGCCTGGCCCGGCTCGACGCACATCTGCCCGAACAGCGCGGCCTGCTGATCGCCAGCGATCCCGGCGATGGGAATGCCCGTGCTCTGGCCGGAGCCAAGGTGTGCATGCCCGTAGATCTCAGAGGACGAGCGCACCTGCGGCAGCATCGCGCGCGGTATATCCAGCACCTCCAGCATCACCGGGTCCCAGTCCAGCTTATGGATGTCGTAGAGCAGGGTGCGCGAGGCGTTGGTGTAATCGGTGACATGGGCCTTGCCCTGGGTCATCTTCCAGACCAGCCAGCTATCCACGGTGCCGAACAGCAGTTCACCACGCCGCGCACGCTCACGGCTGCCCTCAACGTGATCGAGAATCCACTTGAGCTTGGTCCCGGAGAAATAGGGATCGACGACCAGCCCCGTGGTTTTACGGATATGGTCGTGCATGCCGTCGCGTTCGAGTTGCTCGCAGATCGCCGTACTCTGACGGCTCTGCCAGACAATGGCGTTATGGATCGGTCGACCGCTGACCTTGTCCCAGACGATGGTGGTTTCCCGCTGGTTGGTGATGCCAATGGCCGCCACTTGCTCGTTGCTGATACCGGCCTGGGCCAGCGCCTCGACGAACACCGCGCTCTGGGTTGCCCAGATTTCCATGGGATCGTGCTCGACCCAGCCCGGCTGCGGATAGATCTGAGTGAATTCACGCTGGGCGGTGCTGACCACATTGGCGTCGCGATCCAGCACAAGGGCGCGGGAACTGGTGGTGCCCTGATCCAGGGCGACGATAAAGGGTTTGCTGTTCATGCTGACGATTCCTTCGTGCCATTCGAGCAATAGACACTCGGTAGCCGATACCGTAACCGGCTTTGCCGTTGGAAGTATGAAGTCGCGTCAGCCCGGCAGCCTTTTCAAAGTTTTCTGGTCCGCCTTGCCGTTATAAAAAACATCCAATATCTGCTGGAACAGCGCGTTTTCAGGGGCAGCGGCGGCGAACAGCGTCATGCTCGAACGCAGCTTGAGGTCGTCAGGCGAGCCGAGTATCTGCCGTGCCGTGCGGCCAGAGTGTTGCAGCAGTGCCTGGGCACATTCCTCCAGCCGCCGCCCCAAAACGGGATGTTGCAAATAGGCGACCGCCTCATCGAGGTCAGCAATGGCATACCGCTCCGCCATGGCGCTACGACCAAGCCCCGCAATCTGCGGAAAGACGAACCACATCCAGTGACTCTGCTTGTATCCGGCGCGCAGCTCCGCCAGCGCATCTTCATAGTGTGAATGCTGGGCTTCGACGAAGCGCTGCAGATCATGGTTGTCGGGCATAAGGCCTCCATCGGGAACGCCGGGATATTTCCCTAGGAACAGCAGCGGCCTGAATGATTCGCCGACCAGCAGCGGATTCGCGTTTGCGCAAGGTTAATCATCGTCGGGAGCGGGGCGAGCGGCTTGATCCAGTGGCTAAACGCGCCTTTGACCCCCTACTTGAGTGCGCATAGCATGTGCGCATGAGACCCCAGGAAGGAATACCCATGCTTGCCGCCTATAACCCCAACGCTCCCAAACGAGCTGCCAACCTCAGCGTTAACGGTGACTTGCTCAAAAAAGCCAAGGAACTGGATATCAACCTCTCCGCGACATTGGAGCAGGCTCTGGCTGAGATCCTGAAGAAGAAACAGCGCGAGCAATGGCTGGCAGAGAATCGGAAGGCCATCGATGCCTACAACGAACATGTGGAAGCTCACGGCGTGTTCAGCGACGACCTGCGGAGTTTCTGATGCCTCAGTTCGCAGTACACAAGAACACCAACGCTGCCACCAAGGCTGCCGTGCCCTTTCTGCTTGACGTGCAAAGCGACCTGATTGCCGAGCTCGGCACGAGGGTTGTCGTGCCTCTCTACACGGCTACTGCCATGAAAGGAAAGACGCTCAGAACCCTCACGCCAACGTTAGAAATTGATGACAAACAGTACGTGATGGTGACTCCGCAGCTGGCCGGTATCGCTAAGAGACAACTCGGCGCTCAAGTTGCTGACCTCTCAGCGCAGCGTAATGAAATAATTGCTGCTCTTGATTTGCTTATCACCGGCATCTAATAAGGGGCGTCTAACGCCGCGCTCTGCGGCAAATTTGGAGCGCAGCGGAAAATTTGTCTGACAGCAGCGCCTTGTTAGCGTCTATTTTCTTCTTCAGTCACTGGGTGATCGCCAAAATCATCTGGAAGTTCTTCGAGCAGTTCTTTCGAGTGATACTCAAGAATTATTTCACCTTTTGTTAATCTTTCAGTCCAATATCTTCCTACAAGTTTTTGCTTTGGCTTTTCAACTATTTTAAATACTGCCGTTCCATCGTGGGGAATGCTTCTTTCACTCAAGCTTAACCTTGGCTTGCTGGTATATGAGTATGCTATGTTTTTAATTTGACGGTCGGGATCAATAAGGAATCCTTCAGAATACGAAGAGCTTTCCATTTCTCCCGTGCACATCATGCAGCTAATGTGGAAGAATGATTGATTTACAGTGAGCATTACTGGAATTGGAGGTGGTTTTTCTCCAGTATCTGGATTTTTCCAATCCGAGTAGATATAACCTAACCAGCTCCCGTTTAAATTGGGGAAAGGCACAAGCCATCCTCTAAAAATCTTCAGCTTCCATCCCCATTTGACGAAAACTGCAATTATTAGCAAATCAATACTTACGACTTTTGGTACAAGTCCAAAGAAGTCCTTGATCTTTGACAAATCCACACCGCTAAAGTACGCGAGAGAAACCCAAGCTAACGCTGATATGCCAACCAGCAAATAAAGCGAACTTTTAATAGTTACGTTACGCATCATTTGAACCCAAAGTAGTTCCAGGCCGCTTTAGCAAATTCACGACCATCCGCGCGAGTCCATTTTTGGCTTGAATGAAATAAGTAAAAGCATTCATTTACTTCGAGCCAACGGCCTTCGGTAGGCTCGTCACCTTGTAGATTATCCCAAATATGAAAAAGCATAGCTCGTAGGCACTCAGTCCATGTTGAATGTGAAAACACATGATTGGGGCAATTGTAGGCTAAGCACTCCATGAAATAAGAAGGAAGTTCTCGGAATGTGCCATCAGCTGCCATTTCATTTTCAATTCGCTTTAGTAGTCGAGCCCCCTTTTTATACGCATAATTAGTTGCGTTATTTTTGGCGGTTCCATTTTCAATTTGCTGGATGGGGTAGTTAACGATGCTACTACCATCCTTTTTAAATATTTTGGTTCCATCCCTCGTACCGTACTTCATGTAATAACGAAAGCTAAAACATGGAACCACGTCAGCATCGACGCGCGCCGAGCTTGAGTTTATCTGTATTGCAGTGGACCCCGAAGCATCTACTTGACCTGAAAACTTAGCAGTCAATGCGGCGATAAGTTCGGCCCGTAATTTTGCTGGAGTCCAAATACCTTCGTAGGACTCTCCTGGTGGATGATTGCCTTTCTCTGATTCTTCCCAATATAGAACCTCAGTGCACTCCACAGCTATATCAACATCACTATCTGAACGCACGTTTGTATTATTTGCATAAGAGCCTTTTGCAAAAACCTTTAACGAACAATCATCGAATGGTGTGTGCGAATTTATCGCTTCACGAATCATTCGCTCAGTTCTATCCTGCTTGTCTTTTTCTGTATCACTAGAAGGACCAGTCCAACCAGATAGCTTATCTTCTAAACTCATTGCTCATCCTTCAAAACGCTAACGCGAAGCTTAGCGGCGCCCTTGTAATGGAGGCGAAGCCGCAATGAAAAGGGCGTCCGGCGGCCATCGGCCGCGTACTACAGCGACTTGTTAAGAGCCGAAGCACCTGAACGTATTCTAGAGACGCTGGACTCGGCGAGGCTTCCCACCAAGATCAGAGAACCCAGCATGGGAACGCCAAGAACGAGATACATCCCTGCCCAACTCATATTCCTAAGTATGTGAGTTGCATCGAACGCCAAGAGCAGCCCATGCTGCAGCACAACCGGCATTTGCAAAATAATATGTTTTCCTTTTGGATCGCTGATGAATTGCGCCCAAACCACACAGCCAAGTGAAGCAATCAGGTAAAGAGAGCAGAGAACCATCCCTGTTTTGGTGATACGCATAATTTTCTATGGCCTCTTAACAGTGATTAGACAGAGCTCTTCAGTAATGCGCTTAAGCCGACCGCTATATAAGCACGGAATTTAACAGTCACAATCTGAAAGCCTGTCTTTTAAAATCAATGACCTACGAGGGTGGATGCTGGTTAGATCGAACGCTATCTAACCCAAGCAGGGCACAACCAGTAATGGCATGACGCTACTATTTATCGCTCAGCATTGTCTATCCACAAAAAGGCCCTGCTTGATTTGCTCAGGCCGGGCCTTTTGTCGCAGCTGGCGCGATACGCCAATCCCTATTGCCGCTGATTCCGAAAACAGCTCTGACAAAGCCGAAACTGCCGACTCAGCACCGGCATCGCCTTGCCGCATTTCTGGCAGTTGCTGGCTGCACCTGATACGCGTCGGCGGTCAGAACTACGGGGTTTGCGTCGTCGCGACAGCTCGCGGGTGATGGCTTCGTTAAGCAGGCTGCGGTGGCCTTCGGCCTGTTCCAGGGCGGGGAAGTGGGCGGGTAGGGTGCGGGCCAAGTGCAGGTAGGTTTCGATGATGTGCAGGGTGCTTTCCAGCGTGGCCAGGTCGGCTTCGATAAACAGGCGCGGCATTTCGACCTGCTTGTCCTGAGCGACCTTCTTTAGCCACTGCTGGGCATGGGTGGCGGCGGGGCTGTCGAGGCCGCCGCGAATCGGGGTGCAGGCGAAGATCCAGCGCAGCGACAGGTCGATCTTCTGGTCATCGATCAGCTTGATCCATTCGGCCAGTTCGTCCGGCAGGATGGAGATAAATTCCTCGCCATAGTTGATATTGCGGTTGAAGGTCAGCCAGGCACGCAGCAGGCTGGAATCTTCCATCAGTTCGGCGATGGCGCGCAGGTGTTCGATGGAGGGCCGCACCTGGAACTGCGTAAGGTCCACCGGCTGGTCGGCGCTGTAGAACAGCTGGCGGATCGCTTGCAGCGTCTGGCCGTCCAGGGCGGTGATGGTGCCGCTGTCGTGGTGGCCAAAGCGCCCGGCGCGACCGCCGATCTGCTTGACCTCCTGAACCCGTAGCTGACGGTTCTGGATGCCGTCGTACTTTTCATCGGTGTAGAAGCACAGCGTATGCGCCGGCAGGTTGAGGCCCATACCCACTGCATCGGTGGCCACCATCAGGTCGGCCTCGCCCTCGCGGAAACGCCGGGCCTGCTCGCGGCGCACTTCCGGCGATAGCGCGCCGTAGACCACCGAGACGCTCTTGCCGGTCATCTCCAGCAACCCCTTGAGTTCCAGCACGGTCTTGCGGCTGAAGGCCACCAGCATCGAGCCTTCGTCCAGTTGCTTGAGCGTGGTAGCGCGACGGGCGACTTCCACGGGCGACAGGCGTTTGGTGCGCTTGACCACCAGATGGTCTTCACAGAGATCGCACAACGTCTTTAGCGAGGGCTGGATCAGCATGGGCCCGGTCATGATCAGCTCTGGCGTATAGGCGCTGACCAGCGCATCGACCCAGGCCCAGCCACGCTGCGAGTCGGCCATCATCTGTACTTCATCGATGACCACCACATCCCAGTGCTGGCTGCGAAAGCGCGCGAACTCCTCGACGGTGCAGCAGAAGTGCGTGGCGCCCTCGCGGATGATTTCCTCTTCACCGGTGACGAGCGAGCAGGGCACGCCCATGGATTCGATGCGTTCCTGATTTTCCAGCGCCATCAGGCGCAGAGGCGACAGGTAGATGGCATGGGTGACTGCCGTCATCGCCTCGATGGCGCGGTGCGTTTTGCCGCTGTTGGTCGGACCGAGGAGGGCGGTCCAGGTGCGCGTCAGGCGCCGTGCCGGATAGAGGTTGTGGTAGTGCATAAAGCGCGGGTCGCTTTCCAGCAACATCGCGAAGGCCATCTTTTCCTTATGGTCCTGGCGGGCGAAGCGGATGGTGCGGCGCAGCTTCTTGGGCTCCATCATGAACACTTCGGTCAGGCGCTTTTCGCCCAGCACCTGCAGATCGAAGTCGCCAGCTTCCTCGATCATCATCTCGAACTTGGCCACCAGTTCCTGGCGATCTTCCTGTTTGCGCTCGGCCACTTCGCGCGCACTGAGTACATGGCCCTGGCCTGCGGGAATGCGGCGCTGCATATCCAGCGCGACGGCGCCGTGACGCAGTTCGACCACGTAGCGCAACTCGTGCAGGACGTCGTTGAGGATATCCACGGCCTTGTTGGCAAATTCGTCGAGACGCGAGAGCTTGGGTTGTAGGCGTTCCAGGCTCTGCTGCTTCTGTTCTTCGCTCATGCTGGCGAAGGGTTTTTCCAGTACACGCAAGCGGCTCAGTACCAGGGCCTGAATGGCGTCGCGTACATGCAGGTCGAATTCATCGCTGGAGCCGCTGGGCTCGATGCGCAGGGCGATATCGGGCTCTAGCAGGTTCTGTACCGGGCCGCAGTCGAAGGTTTTTTCGATGCCGTGGATATCGATGCTGCAGCTGAAATCGTTCAGATCACGATTGAGCAGGCGACCAATCAGGTTGGTCGGATCGGGCGTTTGCAAAACCGATTCGACGGCCGCTTCATCCAGACCCAGCCAGAACAGGCGAGCAGCTCGACCAAGCTCCGGCGGCTGGTGGCCGATATAGGTGGTGTACCAGGCATCGGGATGCTTTTTCTTTGGCACAAATTCGGGGTGCCGCTCGGCAGCCCAGCTTAGAAAGCGTTGCAGTCGCTCCAGGCTGATGGTGTTGAGATGCCTGGCTTCACCTTTGCGCATGATCGACGCCTTTCCTGATCAGTGGTGCGGCGAATACAGCCTGCCTGTCTGTGCAAAGTCAACAGGAGCAAGGGATGGATCGCCCGTGCCGTCGCTCGTAGAACTTATAAATCTTAGTCAGCCCTGATCAGCTCAGGTTTTATCCGCATTACCCGATATTCATGTCGTAAGCGGATCGGGTTGCAAGGCGTTAACCAAACGACGACCAATGGCGCAGCTAGACCCATCCTTCCAGCCGCATGGTTGCTCGAATCAGGCGCGGTTCTTCCTGGCGATTTTCTCGGCAACCACATCGGCCAGCCAGGGGCTGTTTGTATTGCGTCAGTATGTTGAATTCACTCCATGAAGACGTAGTGCCGGAGACAGCCAAGCCGACATTCCGCCGGCTTGGCTAGGCTTTGCTGGTCAGCTCCAGATATCGGGTGGCGAGGCGTTGCTATAGCCGGAGATAAACGACTTCTCGCTACCATCGGCCTGGTAGACAGCACGCTTCACGGCGCCAATGTCGCCGCCGTAGACATGAATGCTGATCGAGACACGATCGGTAAAGGCGTTGCTGACCTGGTGGATATCGCCGATTCGCGGTGACACGCATTCAACATCGCCGCGCTCAAGCCGCAGCGGTTCGCCTTGGGGGAGGAGGGTGCCATCGGGTTGGCGCTCGAAGCGCTGGCCTAACTCGGCGCCACGCAACATGCCGATCATTCCCCAGACTCGGTGGTCGTGTACTGGAGTTCGCTGCCCTGGGCCCCAGACGAAGCTGACAACGGAGAACCGTTGCTGCGGATCGACGTATAACAGGTACTGCAGATAATGATCAGGATGTGGCTCCGCGAACTGCTCTGGTAGCCAGTCATCATGTTCAACTAGCTGTTTCAACAGCCCCTGGCCATTGTCGAGAATTACCGGCTCGTCCGGCTGGCGTTCCAGCAGGGCGGTAAGGTCGATGACGAAGCGGCGCAGCCGGTCCAGACGTAATGGCGTGTTCATATCGATCCCTCCGGGTGGTTGATTTCCGGCGCGTTTGAGGCAGTGCGCAGCGCCAGATCGCTGTTATCGCTTCTCTCCAGGCGGATAGCGATGAATTTGGAGGTTGGCGTATGGCTTCCCTCACCATAGCTTTCCAAGGGCACCAGAGGATTGGTTTCCGGGTAGTAGGCGGCCGCCTGGCCCAGCGGCGTGTCGTAGGGCAGCAGGGTCATGCCGGTTACGCGACGCTCGATACCGTCATCCCAGAGGGAAATCAGATCGACTTTCTCTCCCGGCTCGTAGCCTAGCCGGCTTATGTCCTGAGCGTTGACGAACACCACGTTGCGCATGCCTTTGACGCCCCGGTAGCGATCTTCCAAGCCATATATGGTGGTGTTGTACTGGTCATGGGAGCGCAGGCTTTGCAGGATCAGGTCGGGGGTTACGCCCAGACTGCGGACCTGTTGTGGCAGCAGCTCATCGGGCAACACATGAACGCTGAATGCGGCCTTTCCTTCAGGGGTTTTCCATTGCCGCCGAGAGGCAGCGTTGCCCAGGTAGAAGCCACCCTTGTGCTTGAGTCTGGTTTCAAAGTCGGAGAAACCGGGAATGGTCGCGGCAATCAGCTGACGAATGCGCGCGTAATCCTCGACCAGCCAAGTCCAATCGACCGGGTTGGCGCCAAGCGTCGCCGCGGCGATCCCAGCAATGATCGCCGGCTCCGAGCGCATCAAGGGTGACAGCGGTTCCAACTGGCCGTGCGAGGCATGCACCATGCTGAATGAATCCTCGACGGTCACCGCCTGCGGGCCGCAAGCCTGCCGGTCGATATCCGTTCGGCCCAGGCAGGGCAGAATCAGCGCCTCGCGGCCGCATGTCAGATGGCTGCGGTTGAGCTTGGTGCTGATCTGGACGGTAAGTTCACAATTCTGCAGCGCCTGATGAGTACGCGCCGAGTCAGGCGTGGCCTGGGCGAAATTGCCGCCCAGGCCGATGAATATGCGTGCCTGGCCGGTAAGCATGGCGTTGATCGCGGCGACCGCGTTGTGTCCCGGGAGGCGTGGTACGGGAAAGCTGAAATGGCGCTCCAGCGCATCGAGAAAGGCCTGCGTTGGCCGTTCATTGATGCCCATGGTGCGGTCGCCTTGCACATTGCTGTGACCGCGCACGGGGCAAAGACCCGCGCCAGCCCTGCCAATGTTGCCGCGCAAAAGGGCGAGGTTGGTGATCTCCTGGATGGTGGTTACCGAGTGCTGGTGTTGGGTGATGCCCATGGCCCAGCAGATGATCACGCGTTCGGCGTCGGCATATAAACGTGCTGCCTGCTCGATCTCGCTGCGTGCAAGTCCTGACTGGGATTCGATCTGTTCCCAGGAAGTAGCGTCGACCAGGCCCAAGTAGGCGTCGAGCCCATGGGTATGTTCGGTAATGAAGGCGTGATCGAACAGCCCCGGCTGTTGCCTGGCCTGGGCATCGCGCTCCCATTGCCAGAGGTATTTGACCATGCCCCGAACGAGTGCCATGTCGCCACCGAGGTTCGGTCGGAAATACGCAGTGCTGGTGGCGCGATTCCGGTTGGATAGCATTTCGAGGGCATTCTGCGGATTCTGGAAACGCTCCAGGCCGCGCTCCAGCAACGGGTTGAATACCACCACTCGGGCGCCGCGCTGAACCGCCGCGCGTAATGGTTCAAGCATTCTTGGATGATTGGTGCCAGGGTTCTGGCCGAGCACGAAAATCGCGTCAGCATGTTCGAAATCCTCGAAGCTGACGGTGCCTTTGCCGACTCCGATGCTCTGACTCATGGCCACACCGCTGGCTTCGTGGCACAGGTTCGAGCAGTCAGGAAAGTTGTTGGTGCCAAACGCTCGAACGAACAGCTGATAGAGATAGGCCGCCTCATTACTGGCACGCCCGGAGGTATAGAACTCTGCCTGATCGGGGGAATCCAGACGCTTGAGGTGATCGCCGATCAGCGCAAAGGCCTCATCCCAACTGATCGGAAGGTAGCGGTCGCTCACGCGGTCGTAGCGCATTGGCTCGGTCAGGCGCCCTTGATATTCGAGCCAGTAATCACTTTGTTCGCGCAGTTGGCTGACGCTATAGCGTGCAAAAAAGGAGGCATCGACACGGCGCTTGGTAGCTTCCCAATTCACCGCCTTGGCCCCGTTTTCGCAGAACTTGATTGGGCCTGCTTCGGCGGATTCGCCCCAGGCGCAGCCGGGGCAATCGAAGCCGCCGTGCTGGTTGGTCTTGAGCAGGGCACGAATATTTTTCAATGCGTTGTCGCTACCGAGCCAATGCCCGGTAACGCTGCGCAGCGCCCCCCAGCCACCGGCTGCGCCGGTATATGGCTGATAACGGGTGGCAGGATCGAAACGGTCGTGACGGGACATGCAAAGCCTCGCGAGCTCAGGGTATGGCGACAAGGACGGTCGAGTTCTCTAGCTGAGAACATAACCTATATCAGATGCGGCGCAGGATGGAGGAGGTTGCTTCCATCCTGCGCTTCATCCTTGCTTAGCGCGTAGTCATCGCGCCCATGTCGGTATCGCTCAGCTCCGGGCCATCGAGCGTCACATGCTTCTCGCCGTTGCGGAATTTCGCGATGACCGGTTTCAGCTTTTTCCCGACGTGCTTTTCGCTGTAGCCGTTGAGCAGATGGCCGAGCAGGCCGCGGCGCAGGTCCGTGGTGCCCATGAACCAGTCGGTGATGGGAAATGGATTTCAGGAAAGTCGAATGAGCAGCTCTACAGTAATCTGATTACCTAATACTTCATTTAACATAATATAGATTATGCGAACTATGGATTCGTGTTGTGCTATCGTCTCTGCCTGAAATCTTGAGTGTGGGTGACTTTAAAAGACTGGAAATCTGTCTTTTAAAGTGGAGACTCTTGAAAATCAAGGCCATAGGGATCAGGTAGCTCGCCGCTTGCGCTGAGGTGACGCAGATTGCTTTTTAATATCTGGAACTGGCTGATGCCTCTTTCCGATGCCCAAGGTTCCTCACCGTTTCTGTAAAGAATCACGGGCCTTGCGCAGTTCGACAGTTCGTTCGGCGACGCGCTGTTCCAACTGCTCGTTGAGCTGCAGCAACCGCAGCTGAGCCAATTTGCGCTCGGTGATATCGGCAACGAAACCCTCGACCAAACCATCTTCATCCGGTTTGAGCAGCAAGTTCATTATTACGTCGATCGCGCTACCGTCCTTGCGACGCAAGCGGGTCTCATAGCCAAACAGGCCCCGTTGATCACTAAGAATGCGGCGGATGCGGTTCAGCTCTTCCTCACCGCCGACGAATAGATGATGCGATAGATCGGTTAGCCCCCAGAGCGCGTCCGAGGGGCTGTCGTAGCCGAGCATACCTGCCAATGCGGGATTGGCCGCGCGGATGCCTTCCTGCAGGCTGGCTTGAAAGATGCCATGCACTGCATGTTCGAACAGCCATTTGTAGCGATTGCGCTCGGCTTCCAGCTCTTCGAGGCGCGCAACCAGTTCTGGATAGTGACTTTTACGAGCCGAATGCGTGCCAAGCCCAAGCAGGCCAGCGAGAGCGTCGTCCTGCTCAGAGTGCTTCGGCATATACCACTTCGACGTCGCGCTGGGTCGACGAGCGAGGATTGGTCAGGATGCAGGGGTCCTGCATAGCGTGCCGCGACAGGAAAGGGATGTCCGAAAGATTCACGCCATGCAACCCCAGCGTTTCGTTGAAACCAATGGCTTGCTTGAGCTGAACCAGATGAGCGACCAGACCATCGCGAATCTGCGCATGGGTCATGCCGCGCGTATCGATGCCGAATGTTTGCGCCACAATTTTGAAACGCTCGGGCGCAGCGCTGTAATTGAACGCCACTACATGCTCGACCAACACTGCGTTGCACAAGCCATGCGGGAGGTCGAGATAGCCGCCAAGGCTATGGGACATCGCATGCACTGCACCGAGAATCGCATTGGAAAACGCCAGCCCGGCCTGCATGCTGCCGAGCATGATTTTCTCGCGCAGCTCGATATCTGCCGGATTGGCGATCATCTGCACTAGATGACCATTGATGAGGCGCATCGCTTCCAATGCGTGCGGGTCGGTCAGCGGCCCGTTGCCGGTCGAGACGAAGGCTTCGATGGCATGCACCAGCGCATCAATGCCGGTACAGGCCGAGAGGAACGGATCCATGCTGAGGGTCGTTTCCGGATCGATCAGCGACACATCGGGTACGGCGCCCTTGCTGACGATGGAAAACTTCATCCGCTCGGTCTGGTTGGAGATGATCACGAACTGCGAAACATCTGCGGAGGTGCCGGCCGTGGTTGGGATCAGAATCAGCGGCGGGCTCGGCACGCGCAGCGTGTCGACGCCTTCGAATTCAATGATGTTGCGACCATGTGCGACCGCAATACCGATGCCCTTGGCGCAGTCCATCGGGCTGCCACCGCCTACCGCGACGATGACGTTGCAGCCTTCGTTGCGATAGACCTCAGCGCCCAGCATCACTTCCTCGGAACGAGGATTGGCCGAGACCTGGGTAAACAGATGGTAGTCAATGTCCTGGCGGGTCAGGCTTGCCTGGACGTCGCCGATCCACCCTGCGGCAACCACACCTGGGTCGGAAACCAGCAGCACCTTGCGTGCGCCAAAGTTCTTCGCGTAGTTGCCAGCACTGTGCCGACAACCCGCACCAAACACGATCTCGGGGGAAACGAATTTGCGCTGCAGACTAAGATTGGGGCTCATACAACGGCCTATAGTTATTATTTTGTTACGTTCGCCAAGCCTACTGTTTTCTACGATCAAAGCAATCCACAACGGTGCATACGGCCATGAATGCCAGCCAGCCGGCTCAGCGAAGAAGCTCCGGATAGAAGCGACATTCCCGCTCCAGCGCATCGGCCAGGTTGGTCGCCTGCCGGAAGCCGTGGCGCTCTTCTGGATAAAAACAATATTCGACTGTCACGCCTCGTTCGCGCAGAGCGGCAACCATGGACTCGGTCTGCTCGGGTAGCACCACCGCGTCTTGCCCGCCTTGAAAGAAGACCACCGGCACCCGAATCAGCCCCGCATTGAGTAACGGCGTCCGCTGCCGGTAGCGCTCGGCGTAGAGCTCTGGATCGCCTATCAGCCAATCCAGATAATCGGCTTCAAACTTGTGCGTAACCCGGCGCAACGCCAACGGATCACTGACGCCGTAGAGGCTGGCACCGCCGCTAAAATCAGCATTAGCAGCCAGTGCGCAGAGCGCGCTGTAACCGCCCGCGCTCGAACCCCGGATGAACGTTCGCGTCGGATCGATCTGGCCGTTCGTGGCGAGCGCCTGTACCGCGGCGCAGGCGTCTTCCACTTCGATCACACCCCATTCGCCTCGCAACTGCTGACGATAAGCACGCCCGAAACCGCTGCTGCCGCGGTAGTTGATATCAGCCACGGCGAAACCGCGCTGAGTCCAATATTGGATGCGCGGATCGAAGACCGGGTAGCTGGCGGACGTAGGCCCGCCATGCATGAACACCACGAGCGATGGCTGTTCTTGTGAAGGACCTTGGCACTGTGCATTGCTCGGCGGGTAGAAAAATGCGTGCGCCACCTCGCCTTGCCCGGTAGCGAAACTGAACGCCTGGGGGCACGACAACTGATCGGCCGCCAAAGGCTGTTCGCCTCCGGCGAGCATTTCGATGCAGCTGGTAACCCTGTCGATTGCTAACACGGCAGGCGTCAGGCCCGACGAGCCTGCTATGCAGTAAAAGTGTCGCTCGCCGGCAGCAAGTTGGCGGCAACGGCTGAATTCCATCGCCAGCTGGCGTTCATTACCTTGGCTGTCTTGTTCGAACAACAGTCCGTAGCCATCCATTATGCGTGTCAACAGCAAAGCGCCGTCCGCCGAGGGTAGATAGCTCACCGTTCCCAGCTGCCAGGGCGCCGGGGCATGATCACACCCAGCCGCAGCCGCGCCGGTTACCGGAACAAGGCTGTCGTCCTGCATTCTCCAAGGCTGCCACCAGCCTTCGCGGTCAGTCAGGCAATACAAGGCGCCATCCGGAGCGAAGCGCGGCTGTTGCAGCGACTCATTTCCCGCTGCGCCGGCCAGGCACCGCGGCGCTCCCCAGCGATCATTTTCGGTACGTTCGGCAATCCAGAGGCTGGTGGACGTCCAAGGTTGTTCGGGGCGTTGCCACTCGATCCAGGCAAGACGTTGGCCTGTCGCATCCAAGGTCGGTGACGAGTAAAAGTCGCTCCCCTCGATAAGTACGCTTCGGCTGCCATCAACCAGCGAAACGCTGACCAGACGATGCTCTGAGCGAGCTTCTTCGGCGGTTTCTTCCACGGCGAGAATGGCCCGCTGGCGCGTGTCGAACTGCAGATCACCGTACCGGCAAGCGTCGTCATCGGTCAGCGCGATGGGCGGCGTCGCTGCGTCCGTAGATAGGCCCTGCAGGTAGATTTGCTGATCCTGCTCGTTGACGAACGCAACCCCGGCGTCGGTCAGGCAGAAGGCACCGCCGCCGTATTCGTATACACGGCTGCGAAGCGAGAACCCGGGCGGCGTGAGGCTACGCAAGCCGCGAGCGTGCCAATACCACAACGTGGAACGCACATCGGCCGGATCGTACTGAACCCAGAACACGCCCCCATGGCCAGCGCGAAGCTCGGCAAAGTCACAACTTGCAGAGGCGGCATCTTCGGCAGTCCAGTCGCTGGGCCAGAAGCCATAGGGGATTGCGGTCTTGGTCATCCAAACGGTTCCAGTCGGTTAGGCGTCGATCGATGACCTTATACCCTGAGGATCAGCTTCGATGCCTTCTCGTTACGAAAGGTCAGCTCATCAAGCCCGCGTGGCGCTTCTTCGGCCTCGGTGCGGGCGGCAAGAATCTTGTCGTGGTGCGCAGACTTGCTGCACACCGGATCGGCATTGGCCGCATCGCCAGTGAGCATGAAAGCCTGGCAGCGGCAGCCGCCGAAGTCCTTTTCCTTCTCGCCGCAGGATTGGCAAGGCTCGGGCATCCAATCGAAACCGCGAAACTTGTTGAAGCCAAAAGAATGCTTCCAGATCTGCTCGATGCTCTGCTCGCGAACGTTAGGGAAGCTGATCGGCAGTTGACGCGCGCTGTGACAAGGTAGCGCTGTGCCGTCCGGTGTGATGTCGAGAAACAGGTTGCCCCAGCCGTTCATGCAGCCCTTGGGACGCTCTTCGTAATAATCGGGCGTGACGAAGATCAGCTTGCAGGGATGGTTTTCGGCGGCGAGTTTGTCGCGCCACTGGTTGGTGATGCGCTCGGCACGCACCAACTGATCCTTGCTTGGTAGCAGCCCGGCGCGATTGAGTTCGGCCCAGCCATAGAACTGACAGATGGCGAGCTCCACGAAGTCGGCTTCCAATTCCAGACACAGCTGGATGATGCGCTCGATGTTGTCGATGTTGTGCCGGTGGGTAACGAAGTTCAGCACCATCGGATAGCCATGCGCTTTTACCGCTCGTGCCATGGCGAGCTTCTGCGCGAAAGCCTTCTTCGAGCCGGCGAGCAGGTTGTTCACCTCCTCATCGGCGGCCTGAAAGCTGATCTGGATGTGGTCGAGCCCGGCGTCGGCGAACGAAGCGATCTTCTCTTCGGTCAGGCCGATGCCCGAGGTGATCAGATTGGTGTAATAGCCGAGGTCTCGCGCCGCTTTGATCAGCTCGGCCAGATCTTGCCGGACCAGCGGCTCACCGCCGGAAAAGCCCAGTTGCGCCGCGCCCATCTCGCGGGCCTGTCGGAACACCTCGATCCACTCGGCAGTGCTCAGCTCGTCCTTGCTGCGGGCGAAATCCAGCGGGTTCGAGCAGTACGGGCATTGCAGCGGGCAACGATAAGTCAGCTCCGCCAGCAGCCACAGCGGCGGACCGGGCTCAAAGCCGGGCTTAGCGAAGCTCGATCCAGAACCGTTCAACGGCCACCTCCAGAAACGCGACGATATCTTCCTCAATCCCTTCTGCATCCGGGAAGCGCGCCTGCAGATCGGCGACGATGGCGCCGACGGTGCGAGCCCCATCAACTTCAGCCAGTACCGCCGCGGCACTTTCGTTGAGCTTGATCATGCCTTCGGGATAAAGCAGAACGCCCTTGCTGCGACGTGGTCAACCGCGGCGCTGCTATCTACGGCGACAAGATTTACTTCGGCACCCTCGACGCTCAGGTGGTGGCGCTGAACAAGGACACCGGCAAGGTCGTCTGGAAGAAGAAATTCGGCGAGCACGGCGCGGGTTACACGATGACCGGCGCGCCCACCCTGATCAAGGATCAGAAGAGCGGGAAGGTTTTGCTAATCCACGGCAGCTCCGGCGATGAATTCGGCGTTGTCGGCAAGTTGTTCGCACGCGATCCGGACACGGGTGAAGAAGTCTGGATGCGGCCCTTCGTCGAAGGTCACGTTGGCCGACTGAACGGCAAGGAGAGCACGCCGACCGGCGACATCAAGGCGCCCTCCTGGCCGGATGACCCGAACTCACCCACCGGCAAGAAGGAAGCCTGGAGCCAGGGCGGCGGCGCTCCGTGGCAGAGCGCGAGCTTCGACGCCGAAACCAATACCATCATCGTCGGCGCGGGCAATCCGGCGCCCTGGAACGGCTGGGCACGCACCGCCGATGGCGGAGATCCGAAGGATTACGACAGCCTCTATACCTCTGGGCAGGTTGGCGTCGACGCCACCACTGGCGAAGTGAAGTGGTTCTACCAGCACACACCGAACGATGCCTGGGACTTCTCCGGCAACAATGAGCTGGTCCTGTTCGATTACAAGAACAAAGATGGCAAGACCGTCAAAGCCACGGCCCACGCCGACCGCAACGGCTTTTTCTATGTGGTCAACCGCGAGGACGGCAAACTGCAGAACGCCTTCCCCTTCGTCGACAACATCACCTGGGCCAGCCACATCGACCTGAAGACCGGGCGGCCGGTGGAGAACGAGGGCCAGCGCCCGCCGAAGCCTGAGCCCGGCGAGGCGCACGGCAAATCAGTGGAAGTCTCACCGCCCTTCCTCGGCGGCAAGAACTGGAACCCCATGGCTTACAGCCAGGATACTGGCCTGTTCTACGTTCCCGCCAACCATTGGAAAGAGGACTACTGGACCGAGGAGGTCAGCTACAAGAAAGGCAACGCTTACCTCGGCCAAGGCTTCCGCATCAAGCGCATGTATGACGATCACGTCGGGATTCTGCGTGCCATGGACCCCACCACCGGCAAGGTCGCCTGGGAGCACAAGGAACCGCTGCCGCTCTGGGCCGGCGTCCTCGCCACCAAGGGCAACCTAGTGTTCACCGGTACAGGTGATGGCTACCTGAAGGCCTTCAACGCGAAAACCGGCGAGGAGCTCTGGAAATTCCAGACCGGTAGCGGAATCATCGCGCCGCCGATCACCTGGGAACAGGACGGCGAGCAGTTCATTGGCGTGACCGTTGGCTACGGCGGCGCTGTGCCGCTGTGGGGCGGCGACATGGCTGTGCTGACCAAGCCGGTTGCTCAAGGCGGCTCGTTCTGGGCGTTTCGAATCCCTAGTTGGGAAAACCAGACCGCCAAACGATAAGACGCCGGCTGTGCTCGATGAGCGAGCACAGCCGCACACGGAACAGCTGGCGGGACATGAACTGGATTGGCCTACAGAGTTGGCGCTCTCCTGGCCTGACGGTCCTCGCCTGAGCCGGCTGCTCTTTCTTCACCTATCGAACATGGGAACCGCCATGAACATATCCCGCTATCTGCTGCCCATCGCAGTGATCCTCAGCGCGCCGCTGCACGCTGACGACCAGCCGCCCACCATCAATGGCTGTGTCATCCAGCCAGAAAGCAAATGTGCCAACGCCGATCTTCGCGGCGCCGACCTGAGCAACCAGGACATGCGCAAGATGGATCTGACCGGCGCCGATCTCACCGGGGCCAACCTGAGGCATGCCAATCTCGACCTGGCCAATCTGGAGAAGGCCAACTTGACCGGCGCCACCCTCACCCGCGCCAGTCTTCAACAAGCCAACCTGCGTCTGGCGAACTTCACCGATGCGCAATTGGTGGCCATTCAGGGTTGGGGACTGTTCGCGCAGGCCGCGCGATTCAATGGGGCCAACCTGACTGCGGCCAATCTCGAATTCGCTCGTTTGAGCGGTGCGAAGTTGCATGGTGCCAACCTCACCGCCGCCAACCTGGAAATGACCTGGCTAAGCAAGGCCGACCTCGACCATGCGAATCTGACCGACGCTAATTTGCAGGAAGGCAAGCTCAACGATGCCAATCTCGGCAACGCGACCCTGACTGGCGCACGCCGACACTATGCAACCTTTCAAGGCAGCAATATGGACGGTTGCTTCGATTGCCCAGTGGACTGGGAGAAGTAATACGACGGGTGCATCGAACCAGCGCGCCATGCGCTTTAATGGCAGGTGCGCGCCCGTTCCCAGGGCGACGATTCAGCGGCTTGAAGTGGAGGCCCTATCGATATCCGCATTCCCCAGTTGACCGACCTCGAGCGCCTGCCCCGCTTCGACGGTCTCGCCCTCGACCGTATCGTCACGCCGTCGACGCCCGAGGAATTCGCCCAGGCCGTCGACGACATCCTGACCTTTGCACAGATCGGGTTCGATACCGAATCCAAACCCACCTTCACAGTAGGCGAGCTGTCCAGCGGGCCTCACCTCATTCAGTTCGCAACGCCAACAAAAGCCTATCTTTTTCAGATCGGAATACCCGGTTGCGTCGAGGCCGCTAAGCGGGTGCTGGAGACGGACCAAGTATTGAAAGTCGGATTCGGTCTGGTGTCCGATCGCAGCCGTCTACGCACCCGGTTGGGGATCGAATTGCGGCACAGCGTCGATCTTGGTTCGGCGCTGAGATATCACGGCAAGAAGGGTCAGGTCGGGCTTCGCGGTGCGGTGGCGGCGGTACTGGGTGCCGGTATAAGCAAGTCACGCAGCGTGTCGACTTCCAACTGGGCTAACAAAAATCTGGCCGAAGCGCAGCAGCGTTATGCCGCCAACGATGCCTATGCCGCGCTGATGGTATTTCTTGCATTGGATGCGCAGTCGCGAGCGTTGCTACTGGATCGAGTGATATGAGGCTCGGCCTGGACGACGGACCGTCCGGCCTGAAATGCATACTCAACGAAGGATTGCCGGGTTCCTTTCGCCATCCCTGCCCCAACGTCTATCCGGCGCTGGATGTCCTTTCGCACGTTGTGTTGCAGCTTGAACCGAGATCTGGCTGACCTCTCCGCGACTGCTGAGAGGTCCGGCCAATGATTTTATCGTCGACACGCACCTCCCTGTGCCGTCGTTTTTTACGCTTACAACGCATCCCAAACGTAACGTACGCCCAACCAGCCAGCACGCGGCGCACCGGGCGCGATGAACTGCTCGTGGCGCCACTCCTCCGGGTCGGTTTCGAAGGCATTGCCAGCGCCTACGAAAGGGTTTTCGGCCAAGGCGCCGCTCGTGGCATAGCGCTTGTCGAACAGGTTGTCGACCCGACCGAACAGAGTCCAGTCACGAGCGAAGCGGTAATCGGCACTCAGATTGACCACCGCATAACCCGGCAGTGTGCCGCTGCCCTCGACCTCGTCGTTGGACTGATGACGATTGTTCTCATTGCCCCGCACATACTGCTCGGAATACGCCAGCACAGTTGTACCGATACGAAGCCGATCGTTCAGATTCCAGTCCAAGCCGAGCTTGAGGTTGTGTTTCGGCAACCCTGGCAGGTAGTCGCCACGGGAGATGTAAATCTCGTCATCCGGGCAGCCGCCCTCGCCCTCGGTGCTGTTGTTCTCGGCCAGGATGCATGCAGAGGACTGTAACGTGGCGTGCAAGTAGGTGTAATCCACCCGCCAATCGACCGGCCCTTGCTCGCCGGCCAGGCCCAGCTCGATACCTTGGCGCCTTGTGCGGCCGAAGTTGGTGAAGTAACCCTTGCTACCACCGGTTCCGACGAACAGCAGATCATCGTGGTTAAGGCTGCGGAAGGCCGTGACGTTCCATTCGGTGCCGCTGGCCAGCTGGCCGCGCACGCCAAATTCCAGGGTGCGAGTGACGACCTGTTCCAGGAATGGATCGGCGGCCATGGCGTTGGGCAGGCTGCAGGGATTTTCCGGATCGGCACAACCCAGTTCGATCGGCGTCGGCGCCCGATTGCCTTGGGAGTAACCTCCGTAGAGGGTCACCGCGGGCTGTAACTGCCAGGCGAACCCCAGCGCCGGGTTCAGCTTGCGATAGGTGAAATCGCCATTGAGGTCATCTCCCATGCGATCGGTGTTGACTACCCGGGTGCGGTTGTAGCGTAGCGAGCCGGTCAGCTGCAGCGCGTCGGTTAGCGACCATGTGTCGGTGGCGTAGAGACTGGAAGTGCGGGTGCGACCCAACAGGCTATTGGCTGGGTCTTCGGCCTCGGTGGCAAGAATGCCGCGCTTATCGGTCAGCTCACCGCCTTGCTCGCTCTGGTGAAAGCTGGCGCGGGTGTTGTCGTGGGACAGGCCAAAGGCGAACTGGTGGGCCCCGGCATGACGGGACCACTGCAGGGCCAGGCCGTAGGCGCGCTGGCTAGTACGGGTGCGGTTCAGCACGCCGGTTTCCGGACCCTCGCCGGCCAGGAAGCCGTCGTCTTCCCACTCTTCATATTCGTCTTCGTACTCATCGTTTCCGTCACCGTTAAGGGTCGCTGTGCGGGTGCGCCGCAAATAGACGGTGCCGGACAGCCGGTCGCTATCGCTCAGCCAGTGACTGCCGGAAAACGCCATTAGGTGGCTACGGTTCTCAGTCTGGTCGGGATAGGTAAAAATCGCGTCGCGGTCCTGCTCATGCATGCTTTCGGGGATCAGTCCGTTACCAATCAGATCGTTGTCAGCATGAGCCAGCGTCAGGGCCAGGTCCGTGCTGTCTGTGGTCCAGGCGAATTTGCCGAACAGCTGGCCTACCTCAGACGGCGAATGGTCGCGCCAGCCGTCTTCATCCATCCCTTCGGCCGCCAAGTACCAGGAAAACTCCTCATGTTGGCCGCCATGCTCCACTGAGCCACCGTAGCGGCCAAAGGAGCCGCCGTAGAGTTGCGCCGCGCCGCCAGGATGAGTGTCGCCCCGCTTGGTTTCCAGCGCCAGGGCGCCGCCGAGTGTGTTGAGGCCGTACAGTGGGTTGGAGCCAGGCACCAGAGCCGCCCCAGCGATGGCGGTCTGGGGAATAAGGTCCCAGTGCACCACGTCGCCGAACGCTTCATTGATGCGCACGCCGTCGAGAAACACCGATAGGCCTTGGGCCGTGCCCAGTAGCGGCGAAGCGGTGAAGCCCCGGTAATTCAGGTCTGCCTGATAGGGGTTGCCCTGGGTCTCGTTGAGGTTGACGCTCGGCAGACCGCGCTGCAGTTTTTCTGCCAGAGACTGCCCTCCCAGCTTGCGCAGGCGCTCGTCGTCCAGGGTTTGAATGTTGGCCGGAACCCGATCCTTCGGCAGATCGATGCCGGGCAGCGGAGTCGTGGCGACAACCTCATCACTCTTGAGCTCGAGTGGCTCCTCAGCCTGGGCGAAACCAGGCAACAAGCCGGCAACGGCGAGCGAAAGCAGCGTGCGACGGGGCGTCCAGCTGCGGCAGATCTGATATTGCATGGGCATTCCTTGTTCTTGTTTGGCGGATCGTGCCGGGGCGGGTTTGCGGGCGACTCTCCATGCTGGCCGATGTCGGCTGGCAAACTGCCAGAACTGATTATCGAGAGCTTCCGCGCACCGCCGACAGGGAAAAATTCCCGGTGCTGCCGGGAATTTTTCCCGACCCCGTGGCGATTGGTCTTACTACCGCCGGAGTAATCCGGAACGAAGGCCTTCGAACCAGATGCTCGATGCAATGCCGGCTCTGGCCTGCTGATCGCCGACCGTCCATACGATTTTTTGGAATACCGGGGCCCTGGTGAGGCTGGCCTTTCTATTGGCTTCAGCTAGTCGACCTGAGGCAGTGCGGATTTTCGAAAAAGGGCGCGTGCGCCTGACGTCGAGCGCTAGAAAAAATTATCAGGAATCGCTACGGACGGGAGCGTGCAGCGCTGACCTGCGTAGCCTCGACCTACCATTTTGCGGGCGCTATCAGAGATATCGGCAAGGCGATTGGCCTTCCGCCTGACCAGGTGGATGCGTTAGCAAAATGCTGCGGTGCCTGGAGCGATCAGATGCCGCCACCGGAAAGGCTTCGAGAAGCGGGCTTTGACCCAGACAATCAGACCATCCGGATGGTGCTCATCCTAACTGACCTCCTTGTTGGGTTTCCTCGTCATCTGTCTCAGCACCCTGGGGGGTTCGTTATTTCGGAGCATCCGTTGTCCACACTGGTACCGGTAGAAAATGCTGCCATGGCGGATCGCACAGTAATCCAGCGCCATCGTTCAGCGCCTGCGAGAAAGCCGGCATGAGCACGTTGGGGATGCCTTCTTCCAGACCTATTCCAGCCATCACGATATGGATGAACGTGTCGGGGGTGGCCGCGGTGAGCGCACTGTTGAGGGCAAGCTCCGGTCGCACGCTGAGAGGCGTCGTTGCGCTTTTGTAGTGGCATGACCCGCAGGCTGCCCAGTACAGGACGGCTCCGGCGTCGGGTTCCAGGCGGCTGCCGAGAGCGGAGGTCGCCAGCGCTTTGGCCAGCGCTTCATCGCTGCCTGTCTTCAGTGCGGAGGAGCCGTTGAGGTCGGCAAAATAGACGGCTATTGCCTGGATATCGGCGTCGGGAAGCCTGCCCAGGTCGTGCACGACGTCCGACATCTTGCCCGCGGCAACGCCGTGCAGGGCAGTCGCTCCGCTGCGCAGGTAGGTGAACAGCTCGTCTTGGGTCCAGGGTAGCGGTGTGGTATTGGCAGCCGTCAGTGCCGGCGCGAACCAGCCTTCGATCATCGCGCCCGCGTAGCTGTCGTCAGCGGCTTTCTCGGCGCCCAGCACGTTGCGTGGCGTGTGGCAGGCGGCGCAATGGCTCAAGCCCTCGGCGAGATAGGCGCCGCGGTTCCATGCTTCGCTCTTGCCGGCGACCGGCCGATAGCGGCCCTGGTCCATAAACAGCAGCTTCCAGCCGGCTTGCAGGACGCGGATGTTGAAGGGGAACGGCAGGGTATTGCGCTGCGCCGGCGCGCTCACCGGCTCACGCGTCATGAGGAAGGCATAGAGTGCCCTCACATCCTCGTCGGCGACCTTGGTGAAGTGGTCGTAGGGGAATGCGGGATAAAGATGCGAACCATCGCGAGAGACGCCTTCGTGCATCGCACGCATGAATGCCGCCTCGGACCAGCGGCCGATTCCGCTATCCGGGTCGGGTGTGATGTTGGTCGAATAGATGACACCGAAGGGGGTAGGCATTCCATAGCCGCCGGCATAGGGCTGTCCGCCCTTCACCGTGTGGCAGGTCGCGCAGTAGCCTGCGCCGGCCAAGGCTTCACCCTTGGCAACCAGCTCGGCGGGGAAGCCCGCAACCGAGCCCGGAGCGATGGGGGCGATGGTCGGCCGCCAGACCAGGGCGAAAAACAACGCCGCACCCAGGACGACCAGAATTGCCAAGCCGATGTAGATCCGCTTAATCAAGACCGGGCAGTGTCCATTTATAGCCGTTATGGGCCATAAAATGAAAAACCCGCCTTTGATGGGCGGGTCTTCGGGTGTCTCCAAGGGGAGGCCATGGGCCAACTAATTCTCGGAGCAAGCGCGAGAATAATACTCCCTTTCTTCAGTCAGCGCTAAGAGCAGAACTAGCGAGACACTAGTCACCTAACCAGAATGACGGAGCACCGCTAACGCGCAGCAATAGGTTGAGTCGCTAGTGGCTCGGTACTCCCACCTGTCGCTGACCCACTGGTTGGAGCTTCTCAGGCAGACTCGCCGTATCACCAGCTAACCCCGCCGCCGGACTCAGTTGCCCAGGGAACACTCCAACGCTCTCAATGTAACGCATTGCAGATTGCCCATCTGTCCAGCCGACATGCGCCATTAGAGCTTTAAGATCCCAGCCACTACGGGTAGCCCAGGTCGCAAAGCCCCGGCGTAGAGAGTGACTGCTATAAAGTTCGGCGGGAAGCCCAGCGCCTGCCAGCACTGATCGTAATATAGGAATCACGCTGTTCGGGTGCAACCCGATGTCACCCAGCCGTCCCCAACGGTCAATACTGCGGAACACCGGGCCGTGAGCGATCCCGGCCACACTGATCCAATCGACATAGGCGTGTACCGGACAAAGCCTGGCTAACGCCGGCGCACGGAAGGTCTGCCCTTGGCTATCACGGTCCCCTTTACTGCTGGGTAAAAACAGCTCCATCCCCTCCCCGGTCCGAACCTGGATGAACTCAACCCGCAGGCGGCAAAGATCATCACTGCGAAAGGCTCGCCAGAAGCCCATCAGCAGCAATGCACGATCCCGCCAGCACCGCATCAAGCGCGGCAAATCATGGTCCGCTCGCGCTTGCTCGCCGGACTGCTCCAGCCAAGCGACGCATTGCTCAAGCTGACGCAGTTGTAAGGGTTCAGCTTGCTTCTCCTGGCGCGGATGCAGCGTGCGGATGCCTTTCAATACCTGCCGTACCAGCGGCGTCTTGGTGGGATCGGGGAAGCCCTGGCTGACGTGCCATTGAGCCAGTGCTGCGAGGCGCAACTTGAGCGTATTACTCGACAAGGTGCCGGCGTGATCCACCAGGTAGCGAACGACAGCATCGCTGGTGGCAGGCAGGAAGCCACCCCAGTTGACCTCAAAATGCTCAATGGCCTGCTGATAGCTGCGCCGGGTATTGGCCCGTGTGCCGGCCTGCAGATAGCGCTCTACCTTGTCATTCACGCTGCCGCCCCTGGGTGTACTGGCTTTGGACACAAATCATGACCCAAAACGCTCTGACACTTGATAATTCATGATTATCCAATATTAATCTAGATACCAACTAGCGAGAAATATGTATAAAAAACAGAATGTAAATACATGGTATGTATACTAGTACGAAATCGTAGGAGATCGACATGGCCCGTGGTGGTATTAACAAGGCGGTGGTGCAAAAAGCCCGCACTGCCCTCCTCGCCCGCGGCGAACATCCGAGCATTGATACGGTGCGGATTGAGCTAGGCAATACCGGCTCGAAGACCACCATTCATCGCTACCTGAAAGAGCTAGAGGCCGCCGATCACGGCGGTGCGGGTGCGCCGCTTGCCCTGAGCGAACAACTGGCCAACCTAGTGAACCAACTGGCCGACCAGCTGCAGGAAGAGGCCCAAGCTGCCGTCGCTAGCGAGCGCGAGCAGTTGGGACGTGAGCGAATCGACTACCAGCATCGGACTCGACAGGCCGAAAGCCGCATCCAACAGTTGGAAGACCAGGTCACCCTCGACGCCGAACGACTTCAGGCCACTCATCAGGAGTTGCAGCAGGCGCGCGAGCAACGGCAGCAGGCCGAGATCGAGAACGCCCGCCTACAGCAGGCCAATCGCGACCTGGAGGAGCGGCTAAAGGATCGTGACGCACAGATCCATTCGCTGGAGGAAAAACACCAACATGCGCGCGACACCCTGGAGCACTACCGACAGGCCAGCAGGGAACAGCGTGAGCAGGAACAACGCCGACACGAGTCGCAGGTGCAGCAACTTCAGCTGGAGATACGTCAGCTGCAGCAGACGCTGATCGTCAAGCAGGACGAACTGACCCAGCTGAATCGCGACAACGAACGCCTCCTTACCGAGGCAAGGCAGTTGCTGAGGGACCAGCAGGTTCAGCAGCGTCTGTTGGATCAGAAATCCCAAACCCTGGAGGCTCTAAGGAATCAGCTCAGCGCAGCAGAAGCCGTCAAACTGGCCTTGGAGCAACGCAATCAGGATCTACAGAGCGAACTGGACGGCTTGAGCAAGGCCAAGGTCAGGCAAGGTAGCCGTCGGCAGCCGCGCAGGGCCGAGCGCGCAACCGAGGTAGTAGATAAATCGACTCCGCCAGCGAAAAGTAAAGTTGGCCGAAGCGGCTAGACCGGCAAGCCATACTCGAGCGTGTGAATCACTTGCCCAACCGCGCGACGGCCAACTGCGACTTTCTTAAACCCAGGGATCGTTCAGATTGGTTCCAGTTCTGACATCTGGGGTAGCAGACAGGACGGATCACAGGCGAGCTGGCCTGCGATCCGATACAGCTTCTCTACGGTGATGCTTACTTCACCACGCTCGATCCGCCCCATATAGCTGCGGTCGATGCTGCAGGCCAGCGCCAGGGCATCCTGAGAAATCCCGCAGGCCTTTCTCTGCGCGCGGATGCGTTCGCCCAACGCTCTCGCCAACTTATCCATGACCGTCTCAATTCCGCTGAGACGGCAATATCATGCGTTTACGGACGTGCAGGCCACGGACTATAATCCGTATTTTTCGCGCTATCCCCTCTGGTGCCGCAATGAAATCAGCCTCGTTCATCTTCGACAGGCGGCTGTATGAGCTGCTTCAGGAGGAAGGCCGCACACGATTCACGATCCGTGAACTGCGCGATGCCTACGCCAAGCGCCTGGAAGGCATGACCTATCGCATCGGCGATGTACGCCGCTATGTATATGAACAGATACGCCGAATGTTACGCATAGGTTGGCTAGTGCATGACGAAGAGCGCCGCGTACGGGGACAGGTCTACCACCTGCTGCCCATCCCGGCACATCTGCAGCTGGAGCTGATCGATAGCGGGTTCGAGAACAGCCGCAAGACTGCTTGTGAGCCAGAGCAGGTGCCGTCAGCGATCGATAATGCGGCGGTGACGCTTCAACCATCAGTCGATGCGGATCAGCACCTGGAGGCGCTACTCAAAGAGATCAGGCTGGACTTCCTGGCCTCGATGGGCGAGGCGGAGCGATACAAGCTACTCATTGATGATATGCCGCATCTCCGGGACAAGGTCGAAAGTGAGTACCTGGAGGCCAGAGACCGAAGCTCGCGCCTGCTGGGCCATCTTCGCGCCATCGAAAAGACGCTCAAGACGCTTGCCTCCGCATGATGACCACACTATTGAGAGACTGGCAACGCCGCTGCATCGACACGGCGCTGGAGCACTTTACTGTCACTCCACACTTCTTCTGCCAAGCAACGCCGGGAGCCGGAAAGACTCGCATGGCTGCAGAACTGGCCAGCCGACTGCTTGAGTCGGACAGAATCGATTTGGTGCTGTGCTTTGCGCCGTCCTGCCAGGTCGTGGAGGGTTTTCGTTCGACCTTTGCGGCTGCGCTAGGCAGACGTCTCGACGGCCAGATAGGTGCCGTGGGGGCGGCCTATACCTATCAGGCTATGGAATACCGTGATGAGGGATTCTGGCAGCTTCTTGATGACTATCGGGTGCTCGTGGTCTTCGATGAGATCCACCATTGCGCCGGCCACGATCCGCTACTTAGTAATGCCTGGGGGCAGCAGATACTGTATCGGATACAGGATCGCGCTACCTTCACGTTGGCCCTGTCTGGCACGCCCTGGCGTTCGGACGACAAGGCCATCGCCTTAGCTCGCTACTCATCGCCCGAGGGGCATCTGATCTGTGATTACCGTTATGGCTTGAAAGACGCCATTACCGACAGCGTGTGCCGATCGCCTCGCATTGTGTTACTCGACAATCAGAAGGTGAAACTCACGGAAGAACTTGGTACGGATAGCTCCGTGAGGCTTTTTCCCAGCATCGCCAAGCTGTTGGGCGAGTCATCTGTCACCTATGAGGAACTGCTGCGTCATGACGAGGTGATCAATCCGATCCTCGATCTCGGCTGCGGGAAGCTCAATGAGTTGCGCATGATCAAGCCTGATGCAGCTGGTTTGGTGGTGGCCACCGACATTGAACACGCCCAACAAATAGCCCAGGCTCTGGAAGCAATGGGTGAAGAGTGCCGTATCGTGACCAACAAAACCCCGGATGCGCAACAGGTGATCAATGCATTCCGGAGCAGCACCTGCCGCTGGATTATCGCTGTAGGAATGATCAGCGAAGGAACCGACATTCCCCGTCTGCAAGTGTGCTGCTATCTCAGCCGTATCCGCACCGAACTTCATTACCGGCAAGTGCTGGGGCGGGTGCTGCGGCGCACAGGTGAAACGGATGATCAAGCATGGCTATTCATGCTGGCGGAACCGACGCTTCAGGGTTTTGCGGAGCGAATTGCGGATGACCTGCCGGATGACCTGGCGGTTTTAAGTGATGTGCTGATGCCGGGTCTTACTACAGGCTCCAGGCCTGAGCCGATTGGCGATTTTGACCATATCGATGGTATTGATGGCGTTGTCCTAGGCGACGCGGAATCGGGTATTGGGTTGCGGGCTGCGAACATCATTTCGCTGAGTGATTTTGCAGCTGAGCCCGCTTATCAGGTCAGCTTTTCCCAACATTACAGGCAGCAGTTGTTGGCTTGCTTTTGATGGTTAGCCAGTCGAGGTTATTTGAATGATCTCGGTTGTGTGACTCCATAACCGGTCTGTGCCGCTTGAATCGTAATCGTGAGGTGAGCATGGATATCAAATCGCAGGCATTGGTCGATGTGGCCTGCGACGTGTGCCGCTCTGGAACGCGTATCTCCGGCTACGGTCTTCAATACGGCAAGCTTGAAGCCCAATGGGGATATGGCTCACAGCATGACGGGGAGCACTATCGAGTGCATCTCTGTGAGCCTTGCTTTTTCAGGGTGCTGAGTGGATTGCGTCGGGAGCGTATGGTCAATGGCATGTTCGATGATGATCAGCCATTTGCTTCTGAAGATTTTGGCCTGGTCAGCAAAGACAACTACTGGGGAAAGAGCTGATTGTTGAGTTGAAAATCCATGAGCTACCACGTCGAATCGCGGACCAGTTAGGGGGTAAGCGCGCGGCTGCCCGTCTGGTCTCGTAGATTGGGATAACTGAATCAGGAGATAGCCGCTTTGACCCTTCCTCATGAAAGAACCCGGAGTGTCGTCAAGACCGAAGCGTTTCTCCGAGAGCTCTCTCGTAACGCCGAACTACCTGATGAAATCCGTAGCTATGCGAAAAGCCTGCTCAGGCACTACCCGACCACCGATCAGATTTTCTCGCTGGGGCGCCTCGAAGAGTGCCTGGTAAGCGATGCTCAAGATGATGAGTATCGACGAAGGGTAATTGCGTTCCATCAGCCGCTCTTCAGCTCCTCATTAGACTTCACGCTATAGACGTGAACGCCATGATGCTCAGCACTGATCAAGCCCAGTCGGTATCCGCCCGGATTACGCAACGGGTCAAGCGCCTACCTAAAGGTCAGCCTTTCAGCATCAGGCGTTTCAAAGAGTTTGGAGCGAAAAGCGCCGTATCTAAAGCAATAGCTCGATTGGTCTACCGGGGCGAACTCGAACGGGTGTATCGCGGGATTTATATGCGCCCGAAACCCGGACGTTACGTTGCCAGGGCTCGTCCCAACCCCTGGCAATTGATTAGCCTGATTGCCAGGCAGAAGCACCTGTCTTTACAGATCCATGGTGCCAATGCCGTCAGAAGGTTTGGGCTCAGTACCCAGATGTCGCTCATTCCAATCTATTACACCAACGGAGCCAGCCGCTCAGTATTCATAGGGAAAGCTGAAGTCCGGCTGAGACATGCAGCACCGATGGTTATGCAGCATGCAGGGACCGAGGTGGGGATGGCTATCAGTGCACTGTTTTATCTCGGTAAAGAAGGCGCTACTCCGGAATGCACTACTACGATCAAGAAAGCGCTTAGGCCTGAAGACTTAATAAAATTGATGACCAGCAAAATACCGAGATGGATGCGAATTGCATTGGATTGCTAGTCCGCCAAGGTAAACTCCCAACATACAGGCTGCCAGAAAGGTTAGAATTTATTCCCTTTAGATCTGCTTATGTTTCTGGAGTCAAACCCGCAACAAAGCTATGGAAACGCTTCTGGCTTGAGCATGGAAGCTGACCAATCCTAGATAGAAGATAGTCATAATCGCTAATAGAATTATAATTTGCACATGTAAACCCTAGTTCTAGATTGCTGAGGCCGAAATAAGGAAACAAATCATCCACCATGCAATCCAGCCGTCCAACTTCTTCATCAGACAGAATCCCAAGTACCTTGCCAGCTAAAATCACCCCACAAATCCTTTGATTTATATCAACCTCATTAACGCCATTCTCAAGCAACCAAGAGTAACCTTTTCGATAGCGCCCTAGTCTCAATTTAAAAGCAAATGTAAACGCCCAAGACAGACCGCCTGAGTTATGGAGGCTAGGGGCCTGGGTCAACAACTCAAGAACAAGATCGAAGGATGCAGTTGAGGCAGCATCAGTATCTGCAATATTTAACCTTGTTTCTTCGTCAGCGCCATACCATTCAAATACTTGGGCCGCAAGGTAATAAAGGGCTTTCTGCAAATTCTCGCTCTCCCACAAATCATAGTTTCTAGTGCCTTGATATTGAGGGTGGGGATAGTTTGCAAGCTCAGAGAATGCTCGCCAACCTCGACCAATAGGTTCATTATTAAACCGAATGCTCGACAACTTTTTCTTATGGGACGAACAGAATACAGAAATAGCGCTGCACCAGTCCCTCCTCCAACATGGGAGAATATTATTTATAACGTCTTCCGCTATACACTCTGGGCAGTAAAATCGTCGACTTTGCCATGACAGAAGCTTGCCAGGCCTCTTCTCAAAGAATGGCAAATAGTCATCTTCAGCGAGGTCTAGCCTCAATATAACATCTTGAACATAACTAGAGTCGATATCAAAATCCGGATCCTCGTAGACGATTCCACCAAACCTATCAGACTCACCTCTTACATTGATACCTTCCAATGAAAATTTCACCCAAGGAAACTTCATCATGCATCTATATATCCACGATGAAAAGCACTCATCCAGGCTGGCAGGGCATAAGTCAAGGAGACTCATTAGTAACTCCACGGCCTCGAAATGGCTTTTGCCAAAGAGTCTATTGTGATGCGCTCCTCTCCAGACTTTATTGCGTAGCATGCAGCAGACTTAATCGAGTTCATAATAGAGTCCATTCGCCCGCCGGTATTCTCTAAAAGAAATCCAATAACATCAGCACCATCAAGGCTTGACGGTCTTCTTAATGGTAGATTTTGTTCAACCCCAGCCAGAAACGATCTAAAAGACTCGCTTTCGCTCCAATCGTCAACCTGGACGCTATAAAATCGCCTAGAGAACTGCTCGTCCATACTCAAAGCATTCCTGGCTAGATCAATACCAAAACCTATTATAGATAACCCATAAATATGATTGGATAATGCCTTTAGAATAGATAAATTCTTAAGTTGTTCCGGCCTCGCCACAAGTAATGAATCGTGCAACTCATCTATAACCAGAGCCTTTATCTTTCTCAGTTTGATCACTTCGGCCAGTTCCGCTGGAAGCGTGGCCTTTCTAGGCAGTCCGAACTTAATCAACCCATGGGGGAGGCCTAGCGCCGAAACAAGTAACTCACCAAACTTTAGATTAAATGGATTGGCAGTCATATCTAGAAAGGCAATCTGATTCGAGAGCGCTTCGGAACTCCTTATCTGCTGAATGATTGAGCTTTTACCGGCACCAGGAGCACCAGTTACAATTATGCACGGCGCCTGCATTCTTCTAGGAACGGCCAACACGTTCTCAATCATAATTAAAATACTATCTGACTGAGGGTGATCAATATAAAAACTGTCTCGCTGAATCGCGGCCAATCGCATATCGCCTGATAAACAGGCCAGCTCCCTAGCACTCGCCGTCAAGTGTTCATAAGAACTCATCAAGACCTCCTAGAATAGGGCGTTGCCTTTTTCGAGTAATCAGGCTTTTTGATTTTTTCATCTACCCTATCCGGAGCAGTCGCTGATATAGCCTCGTCTGTGACCCATGTGCTGGTTTCATGCTCGAATTTGGCAGCTATTATTTTTCTTGCTCGCTTTGTCTTCTTTATCGCCCCCTTCACTAACTGCGCATTTTCTTCTATTACATCTATCAAAGCATGATCCTCCAGTGCTCCATTTGGTGTGACGCCTTCTTTTCGCCTAAACCGCAATAGTGCCCTGTGTTCCTCATATGCAAAGTCACTGGTCGTTACATCTGAAAAGTACAGCGGAATATATACTCCATCCAACCTTGCCCATATTGTCGCCATTGAGTGCGGATCGTACTTAATAACCACTCTTTCTCTACCAATATGGGGAGTTAATCCAGGGCTCCAGTACCATTTACCATTTAGAGTTACGCCCTGAGGGTGGATTTTTCGACTCATCTCCGGCATGAAATCAAGGCGAAACGTCCATGGATCGGAAATTATCGGAGGATGAGTAACGTTGTTTTCGGAATCAACAAAATGCGACTTCCACTCCGCTGCAGGAGAGCGTCCCAGCCCTTTATGCTTACGTCCATGATAAATAGCGACTTGCCCCGCAAACCACTGGCAAAACTCTTTGAAGGTCAGGGCAGAATTTTTTTCACTATCATAGCCTCTGCGACTCACCGGATTGGAGTGAGTAGTTCCGGGCAAGAAGTGCACATAATCGGTCATCAGTGTGCCGATCAAACGCTCGACATGACCGCCATAATGCTTCGCCCCGACTGGCCGCCATTTCAAGTCAATTTTGTGTAGTACACATGCGCGCTGAAATTTAACGGTTTTGAACTCACTTGCATTATCCATGTGCAAGAGCTTGGGAACCCCATAATATGGATGCAAACCTGAGCTCACTCCCAGTCTTTTCAGGAATTGATTTTTAGGAAGTGCGGTATGCGCTACAGCACAGGCAACAGAGAGACTAGATGGCGGGTATAGACTTAGGTAATAGCCAAGGATAACCCTGGTCTTGACATCAATAAGGACAGTTAACCATGGCCTGCCTATTGGTCGACGTGTAATTTGATCGACCAATATCAGATCTACTCTGGTATGATCCATCTGCACCCATTCAAGCGGCAGATGAATTTCCTTTTTACCTGGTCTTGCTTCATATTTTTGACTCGTCGCCTCATGCCCATATTTTCTCAGATGACGTTCTTTTTCAGGTATGTCTTTGAGTCGTGCAGATATTGCCGATCGTGAAGGTGGTTTTAAACCAAGCCTAATGGATAACTCTTCCGCTTTGCGAAAAACTGCAGCTATGGTTGCCGACTTCCCTGTGTATGCCTCTTTGATTGCCTGCTTTATTACGTCATCGATATCTTTAATGAGCCTTCTCGAGCCTTTCTTGTTCCCTCTTTTCATCCTTAGAAGAGAAGCGGGACCAATCTCTTCATCATAGAGCTTAATGTTTCTATAAAAGGTACCATTTGAGACGCCTGTTATCTCAAGCGCCTGAGCCAAGTTGAGTTCTTTTCCCAAGTATCTCTTTATCAAATCGAACTGTGACTGAGCGGCCTGCAACTCCTCCAGAGTTGCTGTCGACTGGCTTGACAATGACTCAACTTGAAGGAGATTTATATTATCCTCATCCCTTGAGGGCAAATGCTCAATTTCGTCAATGTCGACAACCAACTGCTCACTACTTTTTTTTACGATAACCTCGACCATCAAGTTAGGAAGACACTTATTAACTGTCGCAACATGCCCCCTCGCGACGACAACCAAGCCCTCCCGCAGCACAATTTGCCCCATGCGCCCCCCTGCATCCCTCTGTAGATCACAGTTCGTTATGAGCGTAGCTGGACTTTGAAAAATGTAAAAAAAATATTAACCAGGTTGTTTTTTACAACATTAAAAGATAACAAATGTATCTTTTTATAATAAATTCAATGAGATAAATTAATTACAATATTTAAGAGTCACTCACACTGCGTGCAATGCGCGCCTTTGTGCGGGTTGTGGATGCTGGGAGTTTTACTGCTGCCGCTCAGCAGGCGGAAATTTCTACCGCCCAGGCTTCGCGGCTGGTGTCGGAGCTGGAGAATCACTTGCAGGCTCGGTTGCTGCACCGCACCACGCGGCGGCTGGCTTTGACCGAGGCTGGCGAAGCATTTCTGTTTCAGTGTCGGCACATTCTCGAACAGGTTGATGATGCTTGTGCTCAGGCTGGCGGCTCACATCTGACACCGCGTGGGAATTTGCGGGTGCATGCTTTGACTGGTTTGGGTATCCAACTGCTAACCACGCTGGCCGGACGTTACAGCGAGCATTATCCCGAGGTGAACATAGAGTTGGTGCTATCGCAGCGCCAGCCTGATCTGCTCGAGGATTATCTCGATGTCTTGATCACGTTGTCCCACGAGCTTCCTGACTCCGAGTTGATTGCCCAGCCCCTGGGCAGCGTCTCTCAAATTGTATGCGCTTCGCCGCACTACCTTGAGCGCCAGGGTGTGCCGAGCACACCTGCAGATTTGCAGGCCCATCGATGCCTGCACCTGGTTGATCCTGCCTTTACCGACACCTGGCACTTTCTGATTGATAAGGCTGAAGGCGCTGACATTTTGCACGTCGTCGTCCCGGGCAAGACCTTCAAGGTGAACGTCGCTGAAGCGATGAGCAGTGCTGCCGAGGCAGGTATGGGCATCTGTCTGCTGCCGGATTACGTAGCCGCGCCAGCACTGCAGCGTGGCTCACTGGTCCGGTTATTGCCGCATTTTCGGTTGCAGGAAAAGACCCTCTATGCGCTCTACCCGTCAAGACGTTTTCTGGATGCCAAGGTGAGAACGTGGGTAGATTTTCTTCAGCAGCAATTGCCGCAGCTCCTCATCGAGTATCAAAAACAGGTGCAAAACCCGGAGTACTGGGCTACCGATGCGGAGCCTCAAACGACCTGACTATTACCTATCAGGTAACAGTCCTTCTGCAAAAACAGCATTTTTCTATTTGCTAAGGATGGTCTTAGGCAGCCCTGAGTTACTGTCGGACTTCAGCCTCCGCCGATTTTGAAAGTGGCCATC
>DDVX01000022.1 GCA_002345575.1 Stutzerimonas stutzeri | reverse complement strand
GCTACTTCAGACCATCCTTAGTGGGCCGCAAAAAATTGCTTATGAAGCTTGGGCTGCCTTGGCGTTAATTCCGTCGACACCTTTTGCATTGTCAGAGGTATTGCCGCCAGAGGCATGGAGAGCGCTGGGGCTTTTGATTAAATAAGAATTGCATGGGATATATTTAGTGGGGAGGTTATTTGCTACTTTGGTTGCATTGGCTGTTAGCGGGTGCGGAGTAGGAGGAATGTGGATTAATGGAAATCTTCTTGATGATGGAGTTCCGTATGTTTTCCCACGTGATCGCTGGATTAAAGAGGGCTCAATGAGTTTAGATCAACGTATCAATGACTGGGTTGAGTGTGGTGGGGACTATAGAGGGGGAGGGCAGAGCAGGTTTGATAGGTTTCCCGGATATGATGATGAGTCAATTAAAGCCAGGGTAGAGTTTTATAAAGGTATTGAGCGGTGCATGCTGAATAAGAGCTACAAATATATCGGCGAATGCCGTGAAAGTAATAGTCACTATCCGTCTTGCGGTGGGTCGTAATCTCATAGAAGGTTTAAAAAATAAACTGGAGTTAAGGGGTGGGTCTACGCTCTATTTGCTTTGTTAGTGGCCCAGTCTTCAGAAGCTTGGCGAGCACTAAATGTATTGGTGAGGTGAGATTTCGGGAACCATTTATATAATTTATCTTGTTCTTTTCTTCGGTTTGGCTTTGTGCGGATATAATGTTGGCGGCTATTTTATGAGCGGCATGCATCCATTTATGATGTCTCTCTATATTCTACCTCGCGGTTATTTGGTAAAGGAGGGGTCTGTTGACTTGAGTAAATGTTCGAGTGGCTGGATTGAATGTGGTGGCGGCCTATTGGGTGTGGGAACGGATTGGAAGAGTCTTCCAGATAGAGAGGGAAGATTTTTGTATAGGGGAAAAATACTTTAACGAACTACAGTGGTGTGTGTTTAGGGAAGGATATGTAGGGGTGTGGCGCGATGGTAATGCTGTAAGTTATGGGGCGCCTTGAGTTTCATCTGTTTGGCGCCTGGCTATTTCCAATTACACAAATAATTATTTTCTGGGTGTTCCGTTTTTATGCTGGAGCCGCTTCGGTAATTAGCGCAACTAAGGTGGTAGGCTGTGTGTGCGGGTTTTATCTAAGCCAGTAATTCGGCTTTCGATTGTGGTTTGTGGGAGGGTAGGTATGCGGATCGCTTTAATTGCGTTATATATTTTTCTTGGTGGCTGTTCATTTATGGAGAGGTTGGGAAATAAGCCCTATGTCTTTCCGGTTGAGGGTCAGTCTTCTGCTGAGATCGCGGTCTTTAGCGACAGTGCTTCTAGATTTGTCGTATTCAATATGGATGCTAATGGCTGTTTTGCCGGAACCTCGGTGCTTGGCAATTCTGCTTCTAAGGTAAGGCTTCATGCCGAAAAAGACGTTTTCATGGCTCTGGAGCAACGGTATGGAAACTCATACTGCAATCTTATTTTCTCATTCACGCCCGAGAGTAATGCTAGATACATTTTGCGTGGTGGATCTTTAGTGGAAAGAAGGGACGGGATGTTGGGAGCTTTGGGTGCGAGAAGTTCATATTGCACGGTGAGTGGGAAAACGATCCTCGATACAGATGAGCAAGTTCCATTGTCGCTTAAGAAGTTTACTCTCCGGCCATCCGGACTGGCCTGTCTCAGAATGAGAGCGGCATCTCGTTGACAGTGAGGAAATACTGAAGTAACTAGGCCCAACCTGTAAGGAATACCAATAACGGATCGATAACGTTCGGGGCTTTTTGCCTATTGAAAGTAGTTAGGGATGGTCTGAAGTAGTCATGTGTTTTTGGCTGACTTCAGGTCTCGCCGATTTTGAAAGCGGCAAACCGATCATAAACGGTCAGATCACCCGCTCACTTCAGTGTTTCCGGCCGCCGCGGCAACCTCGCAGCGGCCATTTCCCACATTACAGGCGCACCTCTCCCGCATTCGTCAGCAAATGTCGGCGCGCCATCCACAGGTTCGACAGCGCGAACAGTGTCACCAGTTGTGCCGTGTTCTTCGCCAGACCTCGGAAGCGTGTCTTCACATAGCCGAACTGGCGCTTGATCACCCGGAACGGATGCTCGACCTTGGCACGCACCTGGGCTTTGGCTTTCTCGATCTTGCGCTTGGCTTTGTACAGCGCGCTGCGCTTACTCAGCCTCTTGTACGTACTACGTCGGGCCGCGATCTGCCAGATCACCTCACGGCCTTCTTGTTCCGGGCGCTTCTCTACGCCGGTATAACCCGCATCGGCCCCCACCATGTTTTCCTCACTGTGCAGCAGTTTGTCGACCTGGGTAACGTCTGCAACGTTGGCTGGCGTTCCCACCACGCTGTGCACCAGGCCGGACTCGTCATCAACGCCGATATGCGCCTTCATGCCGAAGTAATACTGGTTTCCCTTCTTGGTCTGGTGCATTTCCGGGTCGCTCTTTCCGTCCTTGTTCTTGGTCGAACTCGGCGCATTGATCAGTGTGGCATCGACGATGGTGCCTTGGCGCAACGACAAACCTCGGTCACCCAAGTAGCCATTGATCACAGCCAAGATGCCGGCAGCCAGTACGTGTTTCTCCAGCAAGCGGCGGAAGTTGAGGATCGTGGTTTCGTCCGGAATGCGCTCCAGGCTTAGTCCAGCAAACTGGCGCAGGATGGTGGTCTCGTAAAGCGCTTCCTCCATCGCCGGGTCGCTGTAGCCAAACCAGTGCTGCATCAGATGTACGCGCAGCATCGCCATCAATGGATAGGCCGGACGACCACCTTCACCCTTGGGGTAATGCGGATCAATCAAGGCAACCAAACCCTTCCACGGCACCACCCGATCCATCTCGATCAGGAACAGTTCTTTGCGGGTCTGCTTGCGCTTGCCGGCGCACTCGGCATCGGCGAAGGTCATCTGCTTCATCGGAAAACTCGGCGGGTGGAGCCCGGGCTTTTTGCCAAAATCAGGAAGTCTTCTTCAGAGTTACCCTAAAGGCGACAACTAAGGATCATTTCTCCCTTTGTAGCGCCGGGCTACCGTTTTCAGCCGAACTGGCTAGTTTATGGGAAGTTGGCTTATCACCAGATGCAGGTTGACTATCGGGACTCCGCAACGGGTAAGTCGAGCAAGACTTTCGATGGCGTTGGTTATGGTTGGGGGTTGGCTTACGCGCTTGGCTCCAATGTCGAGACAGGGGTTGAAGTCCAATATGTCGACTATCAGAATTATCGGCGTGGGATCGTGAAAGCCGAACCAAGTACAACCCAGTTGTCTTGGTCCCTGACGTATCGTTTCTGATTCATGCCACGGGCTATTGCTATACCCCATACGAGGCTAGCCGTAGCCCTGAGCATTCCATTATAAGTAACGAAACTACCGGCTCGAATGGGTTAAAAGGCTGTATTCGCTTGAGCTGATCGAGAGCGATCAATGGCGCCTCTCGATCAGCTCCCGCATCGGCGTAGGCAACAGCCCGTACAGCTTGTTGCTGATGGTCTGTTCATGGCGCTGCCAGAGTATGCCGAGGTAGATGACTCCAAGGCCGATGATGGTCAGGACGAAAGGAAAGATGATGCTTTCCCTGAACACATCGTAGGCCAAATGAGCGAAGTAGCTCGTCGCTCCCAGGCCGCCCAGAATGGCGAACACCCTGCGTGAAAGCACAGCCCCGACAATGATCATTCCGAGGTTGATGCACATGTAGATGAACCTGTTCAGCTCACTGTCCGAGTACATCGTGGACAAACCGCCCCAGAAGGTGATGGCCCCAAACAGATAGAGCCAGAATGCATAGTCCTGGCGTGTCCGGATATCCACCCAGAAAGCCAGCAAGGCCATGAGCAGGCCAAACCATAGGGAGACAAACTTTCGCAGCTCCCAAGTGGCGTCCGTTTCGCCGAACAGAAAGGGTGTCAGGTCCATGCTCATGTACCAGAGCGTTGCCGCGATGGGCATTACCAGAAATGGCAGGCGGTAACGCCACAGCATGACTGCGCCGCAGGCAAGCGTGGCGAGCTCCATGAACAACCAGCGCCAATCGATATGAGTATGGTAATTGCGTAAAAACCTTCCTTCAGCCCACCAGCCCATCGCAGTTTGCAGGCCATAGATCGCCAGTGGCGTGAGGGCGACGACAAAGGCTGCGGTAATTCCGGCGGGAATACGCAGCCGGGACTTTTTCAGGAAGAATTCGGTGAGCCAGAGTCCCGCGCCGGCATAGGCAAGTGCAATGAAGAATAGGCCCCAGCCACCGAAGCGCTCCCAGCCGAGGGTCATGAACAGGCTCATTGCACCGATGGCGATCAACCCGCCGAGGTAGTAAAGAATGTGTGTTGAGCGGAACTCGGGCCTGTCCTTCCTGCGTTCAGCCAGAAACGCCCAGAGCCGATCTGCCTGCTGCTCGCTGAGTAGCCCTTTTTCCGTCGCTTCCTTGAGGAGGCTGCGATTCAGTTGCATGCGAACTCCTAACGTTTGATGAAAGGGTGCTTTGAACCCGCTAAAGGCACGTGCACCTTACGCCAGCACGATTTGTTATTCAGCCGATAGCTCGTTACATCCGCCGGTAGGAAACGGCAGAGTCTTTACCGTGCCGCTTTCAGGTCGCTGCCACTCGCTTTGGCAGACCGGTTCGAACTTGTTCGCGAGTACCGTGCTGCTGCGCAAACTTCAGACAATTATCCATCCTTTCTGGCCGTTGCATTCGCCGCATTCATCTTCATATAGTGCCGCCGGCATTTTGCAGGCTTGGCGCGTAGAGGATGAGCCCCCGCGCCAGGCCTTGATCGTATGGATGAGAGACCAATGATCGAACTGAGAGATCTGACTAAACGATTTGCTCGGCACACAGCGGTGGATGCGCTGTCTTTTAGCGTCCGACCTGGCGAGGTGCTGGGTCTTCTCGGGCCCAATGGGGCTGGGAAGTCCACCACTATGAAGATGCTGACCGGCTTTCTCGCGCCGACCTCAGGCTCGGCGAGCATCTTCGGCTACGATATTCAGACCCAGACGCTGCAGGCTCAGCGGCAGATCGGTTATCTGCCCGAAGGTGCGCCCTGTTATGGCGACATGACCGTGCGTGGTTTTCTCGAATTCATCGCTGAGGTGCGCGGTTACCGCGGAGCGGAGAAGAAGCAACGCGTGGCGACCGCATCGGCCCAGGTGGAGCTGGACAAGGTGCTGGGGCAGTCCATCGAAACCCTGTCCAAGGGATTCAAGCGGCGGGTCGGGCTGGCGCAGGCGATCCTGCACGACCCTCGCGTGCTGATTCTTGATGAGCCTACCGATGGCCTGGACCCTAACCAGAAACATCAGGTACGCGAGCTGATTCAGGGGTTGGCGCAGGACAAGATCGTCATTATCTCCACCCATATTCTCGAAGAGGTTACGGCGGTCTGCACCCGTGCGCTGGTTATCGCCAGCGGTCGTCTGGTGGCTGACAGCACGCCGATGGAGCTGGAAAGCCGCTCGAGATATCACCAGGCGGTAACGCTAATCAGCGATGCGCCGCTGGACGATCTGGCACTGGATTCGCTGCCGGGTGTGGCAGGTGTGGAGATCAACCGGGCGGGACACAGCCTCACCGTGCTCGCAGAGCCTGGTCGGGTGATTCTTCCACAGGTCAATGCCTTGATCAGCCAGCGCGGCTGGGCCGTGAAGGAGCTGGCGGTTGAGCGCGGCCGGCTGGATGAAGTATTCCGTAACCTGACTCGCGGGGAGGCGCTATGAGCCAGTTGCCGGTGATTTTCAAACGCGAGCTGGGCAGCTATTTCGCCACCCCGCTGGCCTATGTGTTCATCCTTATCTTTCTGGTGTTGTCGGGTGTGTTCACTTTCTACCTGGGCGACTTCTATGAGCGTGGCCAAGCGGATCTGGTGCCGTTTTTTGGCTTCCACACCTGGCTCTATCTGTTCCTGATTCCGGCCATTGCGATGCGGCTGTGGGCCGAAGAGCGCAAGTCCGGCTCCATCGAGCTGCTGATGACGCTGCCGATCACACGCTTTGAGGCGGTCACGGGCAAGTTCCTCGCCGCCTGGGTATTCGCCGGGATTGCGCTGTTGCTGACCTTCCCCATGGTGATTACCGTCAACTACCTGGGCGAGCCGGATAATGGCGCGATCATCGCCGGCTACATTGGCAGTTGGCTGCTGGCGGGGGCATTCCTGGCGATTGGCTCGTGCATGTCAGCACTGGCGAAGAACCAGGTGATCGCTTTCATCCTGGCGGTTAGCGTGAGCTTTCTGTTCATTGTCAGCGGTTTGCCAATGGTGCTCGACGCCTTTGCCTGGGCGCCGCAGTGGCTGGTGGACGCGGTGGCATCGCTGAGTTTCCTGATTCGTTTCGATGCGCTGAGCAAGGGCGTGATCGATCTGCGCGACCTGCTTTATTTCGTCACGCTGATCGTCGCCTGGCTGGCGGCCACGGCGGTGGTTGTCGATCTGAAGAAGGCGGCATAAGGGAGCCCACATGAAACGAGTTATTTATTCAGGCGTAGGGCTGCTGCTGATCGCCTTAGCCTTCCTGGCATTCAATATTTCCTCCAGTCAGCTGTTGACCAACGCGCGGCTGGACCTGACCGAACAGAAGCTCTACACGATTTCTGATGGCACGCGAACTATCCTTGAAGAGCTTAGGTCACCCATCGAGCTGCAGTTTTTCTACTCCGACACGGCAGTCAAGGAGCTGGTGATGGTGCGCAACTATGCGCGGCGGGTGGAGGAATTGCTGCGCGCTTACGAGCGCGCCGCTGGCGGCAAGTTGAATCTACAGGTGATCGACCCGCAGCCGTTCTCCGAGCAAGAAGATCGCGCTGCTGAGCTGGGTCTGCAGGCGGTCCCACTGGATCGCGGTGGCGACAAGGTTTACTTCGGCCTGGCTGGTACCAATGCCGAAGGCAATACCCAAACCATTCCGTTCTTCCCGCTGGATCAGGAGGAGTTCCTCGAATACGAGATCAGCCGCTTGGTGCAGAGCCTGGCCTCGGCGCAGTTACCGGTGGTGGGTGTGCTCTCCGAGTTGCCGATAACCGGTGGTTTCGACTTTCAGCGCCAGCAGATGACGCCGTCGTGGATAGTGCTGGAGAATATCCGCCAGCTGTTTCATATCGAGAGCCTGCAGCGGGATATCGATTTGATCCCAGCCAATGTCTCGGTACTGATGCTGGTGCATCCTAAGCACCTGCCTGAGCAGACGCTGTATGCCATCGACCAGTTCGTGATGCGCGGTGGCAAGCTGCTGGTGTTCGTTGATCCCTTTAGCGAAGCCGATCCAGGGTCGGCCATGGGGCCGGGCGGCTTCGCCGAAGAGCGGGCGTCGGATCTGGAACCGCTGTTCAAGGCCTGGGGGCTGCGTATGCCCGCCGATCAGGTAGTGGCGGATGCGTCCTTTGCGATGTCCGTGGGTGTCGGCCCCGAGCGTCGGGCCGTGCGGCATCCCGGCTGGCTGAGCCTGCCGCAGCAGGCGCTGGACGGTGACGATATCGCTACGGCCTTGCTGGAGAATCTGACCATGGCCAGCACCGGCTTCCTGGAGCCGCTGGAGGGCGCCAGCACGCGCTTTACGCCGCTGATCCAGAGCTCGGGTTATGCCATGCCGGTCGAGGCGGCGCGCCTCGCCACACTGCAGAATCCCGAAGAGCTACTGCGCGGCTTGGAGCCCACCGGCGAGCATTACACACTGGCCGCACGCATCCAGGGCCCGGCGCAGTCGGCCTACCCGGACGGTATCGAAGGGCGTAAGGATGGCCTCAAGGAGAGCGCCGGCATCAACGTCATCGCGGTAGCCGATACCGATCTGCTCAGCGACCGCATGTGGGTGCAGGTGCAGGACTTCTTCGGCCAGCGTTTGCCGCAGCCGTGGGCGGACAATGGCAATTTCGTGGTCAATGCCTTGGATAATCTTTCCGGTAGCGATGCGTTAATCAGCGTGCGCTCACGGGGTCGCTCGGCGCGTCCGTTCGTGGTGGTGGAGGCGCTGCAGCGCCAGGCCGAGGAGCGTTTCCGCGAGAAGGAGGAGGTGCTGCAGACCCGTCTGGCCGAAACCGAGGCGCAACTGGCAGAGCTGCAGAGCATCGACCCCGAGCAGGGCCTGGAGCTGACGGCCGAACGGCAGGCCGCGCTGCAGGGCTTTATGCAGGAGAAACTGCGCATACGCAAAGAGCTGCGTGAGGTGCGCTACCAGCTCAATGCCGATATCGAGGCCTTGGGTCGTACCCTGAAGTTTCTGAATATCGCATTGGTGCCGCTGCTGCTGACGCTGGGTGCGCTGGGGCTGTGGTTCTGGCGCAGGAGAGCCGCAAGGGCAGCTTAGTTTCTAAGGAAAACGTAGGTGGATGTCGCCTGTTACATCCACGAGACTCTGCTCTGGGAGTCGTCACCCGGCGGGTTTATAAAGCGTGACCCGCCCTTGGCCGTGATGCAGATCGGTTTCGCGTAGCCGCGTGAACGAGCTATTCACCCAAACAGCAAGGTGGGCAGCCGAAGCGTCGTGTTCATGATGCAAGAGGGCGCTATAGATTCGGCCATGCTTTACCTGACGCGCAGCAGGGTGCGCTTCAGCGCGGCCCCGAAGGGGTGAGCGAAGCGAATAACCTGGGATATAGTCCCTGGTGAGAGTCCAGCAGCCACAAAAAAGCCCCAGATTCTCATCTGAGGCTTTGAATTTGGCTCCGCGACCTGGACTCGAACCAGGGACCCAATGATTAACAGTCATTTGCTCTACCGACTGAGCTATCGCGGAACTGCGGAGCGTATCCTACTGTTTCTTAAGGGGAAGTCAACCCTGGCTGGAGCTCAGAGCACCTGCACGATTGCGTCGGTAACGTGGTCCAGGTTGTTGTGGTTCAGGGCGGCTGCGCAGATCCGTCCTGTGCCGATGGCGTAGACGCCGAACTCGACGCGCAGGCGCTCGACCTGTGCAGCGGTCAGACCAGAGTAGGAGAACATGCCGCGTTGCTTGGCGACGAAGCTGAAGTCTTTTGCGGCGCCTTTCTCGGCCAGCTGGCGGACCATGCTCAGGCGCATTTCGCGAATGCGGGTGCGCATCTCACCCAGCTCGGCTTCCCACATGGCGCGCAGTTCGGCGTTGTTGAGAATCGCAGATACCACGGTCGCGCCATGAGTGGGCGGGTTGGAGTAGTTGGTGCGAATCACGCGCTTGATCTGCGACAGCACGCGGGTCGATTCTTCGCGGTTCTGCGTCACCATCGACAACGCGCCGACGCGCTCGCCGTACAGCGAGAAGGATTTGGAGAACGAACTGGAAACGAAGAAGGTCATGCCGGACTCGGCGAACAGGCGCACCGCTGCAGCGTCTTCGTCGATGCCGTCACCGAAGCCCTGGTAGGCAATATCGATGAAGGGCACGTGATCCTTGGCACGCAGGACTTCTAGCACCTGCTTCCAGTCTTCGGGCAGCAGGTCGACGCCGGTGGGGTTGTGGCAGCAGGCGTGCAGCACCACGATGGAGCGGGGCGGAAGATTGTTCAGATCTTCGAGCATGGCCGTGCGGTCAACGTCGTGGCTGGTTGCGTTGTAGTAGCTATAGTTCTGCACGGGGAAGCCGGCGGACTCGAACAGCGCGCGATGGTTTTCCCAGCTCGGATTGCTGATGGCGACCACTGCGTCCGGCAGGATGCGCTTGAGGAAATCGGCACCGATTTTCAGCGCGCCAGTGCCGCCCAAGGCCTGGCTGGTTACTACGCGACCGTCAGCTACCAGCGCCGAATCAGTACCGAACAGCAGTCCCTGGACCGCCATGTCATAGCTGGCGATCCCCTCGATGGGCAGGTAGCCGCGTGGTGCGTTCAGCTCCAGGCGCGCCATTTCCGCAGCGGCGACCGCACGCAGAAGGGGAATGCGACCTTCTTCGTTGTAATAGACCCCAACCCCCAGATTGACCTTGTTCAGCCGCGTGTCGGCGTTGAAGGCTTCATTGAGGCCGAGAATCGGATCGCGCGGCGCCATTTCGACAGCAGAGAACAAACTCATGATGGGGAAGCTCGAAGAGAAGAAGGTGAGTGGTACAGCAGCCTCGCTTCACGCGCAGGCTACGGGCAAACGGGCAGGATTATAGCCACCCTGGGCTTTCGTTGCGAATGGCAGGGAGGTTTTTCTCACTGAATCGGTCCGCTCATATTGACGCACGGTCGGCTGTCTTCACTGCCGGGCGGCCCATGAAATGGCACAATTGGCGGCTCAGCAGGTCCGCCATCCAAGAGGTCTCTATGTCGCAGTTCGAATTGGTCACCCGCTTCCAGCCCGCCGGTGATCAGCCCGAAGCCATTCGGCAGATGATCGAAGGTATTGAGGCCGGGTTGTCGCACCAGACGCTGCTGGGTGTGACGGGCTCCGGCAAGACCTTCAGCATCGCCAATGTCATTGCTCATGTGCAGCGGCCGACCCTGGTGCTGGCGCCGAACAAGACGCTGGCGGCGCAGCTTTACGGTGAGTTCAAGGCGTTCTTTCCGCGCAATGCGGTGGAGTATTTCGTTTCCTATTACGACTATTACCAGCCGGAAGCCTACGTTCCGTCCTCCGATACCTTCATTGAGAAGGATGCTTCGATCAACGACCACATCGAGCAGATGCGCCTGTCTGCGACCAAGGCGCTGCTAGAGCGTAAGGACGCCATCATCGTCACCACGGTGTCGTGTATCTACGGTCTGGGCGATCCGCAGTCGTATCTGAAAATGGTGCTGCACGTCGACCGCGGCGACCGGCTTGATCAGCGCGAGTTGCTGCGCCGCCTCACCGGGTTGCAGTACACCCGCAATGACATCGATTTCGCCCGTGCCACCTTTCGTGTGCGTGGCGACGTGATTGATATCTTCCCAGCTGAATCCGATCTGGAGGCGGTGCGCATCGAACTGTTCGATGATGAGGTGGAAAGCCTGTCGGCATTTGATCCGCTGACCGGGGAAGTCATCCGCAAACTGCCGCGCTTCACTTTCTACCCCAAGAGCCACTATGTGACCCCCCGCGAAACGCTGCTGGAGGCGGTGGAGAAGATAAAGGTCGAACTCAAGGATCGACTGGACTACCTGCGCAGCCAGAACAAGCTGGTAGAAGCACAGCGCCTGGAACAGCGGACCCGCTTCGATCTGGAAATGATCATGGAGCTGGGCTACTGCAACGGTATCGAGAACTACTCGCGCTATCTCTCGGGTCGTGACAGCGGTGAAGCGCCGCCGACGCTGTATGACTACCTGCCGGCCGATGCGCTGTTGGTGATCGACGAATCTCACGTCAGCGTGCCGCAGGTCGGCGCCATGTACAAAGGCGACCGCTCGCGTAAGGAAACCCTGGTTGAGTATGGCTTCCGCCTGCCGTCGGCGCTGGACAACCGGCCCATGCGCTTCGACGAATGGGAAGCGATCAGTCCGCAGACCATCTTCGTTTCCGCCACGCCCGGCCCATATGAGGCCGAACACTCAGGACGTGTCGTTGAACAAGTGGTGCGGCCTACGGGTCTGGTCGACCCGCAGATCGAGATTCGGCCAGCGCTGACCCAGGTCGATGATTTGCTATCGGAAATCACCAAGTGCGTGGCCAAGGAAGAGCGTGTGCTGGTCACCACATTGACCAAGCGTATGGCCGAGGACCTTACTGACTATCTCGGTGATCACGGTGCCCGAGTGCGCTACCTGCACTCGGATATCGATACGGTGGAGCGGGTCGAGATCATTCGTGACCTGCGCCTGGGTGTGTTCGACGTTTTGGTCGGCATTAACCTGCTACGCGAAGGGCTGGACATGCCGGAGGTGTCGCTGGTTGCGATCCTTGATGCGGACAAGGAAGGTTTCCTGCGTTCCGAACGTTCGCTGATCCAGACCATTGGCCGTGCGGCGCGTAACCTCAACGGCCGGGCAATCCTCTACGCCGATAACGTGACCGGCTCGATGCAGCGTGCCATGGACGAAACCGAGCGCCGGCGCAACAAGCAGATCGCCTTCAACGAAGCCCATGGCATCGTGCCCAAAGGGGTGTTCAAGGATGTGCAGGACATCCTCGAAGGCGCCACCGTGCCAGGTTCGCGTAGCAAGAAGCGCCGCGGTGAGGCGAAGGCCGCGGAGGAGGCTGCGCGGTACGAGAACGAACTGCGTTCGCCCAGCGAGATCACCAAACGTATCCGCCAACTGGAAGAGCGGATGCTCACTCAGGCGCGCGACCTGGAGTTCGAGGCGGCGGCGCAGACACGCGACGAGATCCACAAGCTGCGCGAGCGACTGTTACAGGTTTAGGGCTGTTGTTCGTCAATCCGCCTGATCGGCTGTTGCCTGCAGGGCCTTCAGACAGCGTTCCTCGGCCGTGTCGAGTTCGAGCTGTATCTGGCGAATATCCAGCAGCTGCTGAGCGAGTTGCAGACGGCGCTCGGCGATCATGTCTAACAGGCTCTGCAGCTGTTTCCGGTTGCCGGCCCTGGGGTCGTAGAGCTCGATCAGGGTCTTGCATTCGGCCAGGGAAAAACCTATGCGCTTGCCACGCAGGATCAGTTTCAGGGCAACGCGGTCTCTGGGGTGGTAGATACGTTCCTGACCGCGCCGCATGGGGGCGAGCATGCCCTGTTCTTCATAAAAACGAATGGCGCGGGTGGTGATGTCCAGTTCGCTGGCCAGCTCGGAGATGCTGTAGGTCTGTTGTGTCATTGATGCTTTCCTCTATGCCCGGACGCCCTCAGCAGGCCGTTGGAAACTACCTGCGTTGGCACTACTGCGTTTAAACAGGTTCGGAAAGCCGCTTGCGGCTAACGCGCTTCAGCGCGGCCCGAGGGGCGAACGAAGTGAGTGCTCACTTAGAACACCTAAATTCGTACGCGAGCCGGTCCGTTCCTCGCCTGTTTTGACTCGCTACGCTCGCCCTTGGGGCCAGCCTGCGGCTGTTACTCCCGCTGGTCGTTGCGTTTTGCCTGCCTCGCCTACGTTTTTCAACAGCCTGCTAGACGGCGTTCTGTCTCGCCCGCGCTACCCGTGAAGCGTTGGGTCGTCCCAGTACATCACTGATGCGTTGCCCGGCGGCGACCAGCGCAGTCAGGTCGATACCAGTGTCGATGCCCAGGCCGTCAAGCATGTAGAGCACATCCTCGCTGGCAACATTGCCACTTGCCCCCTTGGCGTAGGGGCAGCCACCGAGTCCGGCAACCGAGCTGTCGAAAACGCAAAGGCCTTCGAGCAGGCTCGCATAAATATTCGCCAGCGCCTGGCCGTAGGTGTCGTGAAAATGCCCGGCAAGCTTGTCGCGCGGTACGCCATGGCTGACCACCTCGATCAGCTGACGGGTTTTGTTGGGCGTGCCAGTGCCGATTGTGTCGCCCAAGGAGATCTCATAGCAGCCCAGGTCGAACAGCTCACGCGCCACATGGGCCACTACCGTCGGTTCGACCTCGCCTTCATAGGGGCAACCCAGTACGCAGGAAACATAACCGCGGACCTGCACGCCATTAGCGCGTGCTGCCTCCATCAGGGGAGCGAAGCGCGTCAGGCTCTCGTCGATAGAGCAGTTGATGTTCTTCTGGGAAAAAGCTTCTGAGGCGGCAGCGAATACCGCAACTTCGCTGACGCCGGCTGCGATGGCAGCTTCCAGTCCCTTGAGGTTGGGTGTCAGCGCCGCATAAGTCACTCCGGGTGTTTGTTCGATCTGGGCGAATACCTCGGCGGAGCCAGCCATCTGCGGTACCCATTTGGGCGAAACGAAACTGCCGACTTCGATGTACTGCACTCCGGCAGCGGACAGGTCGTTCACCAGCCGCACTTTGTCAGCGGTGCTGATTGGTTGTTTTTCGTTCTGCAGGCCGTCGCGCGGGCCGACTTCGACCAGGCGGACGTGTTTGGGCAGGCTCATACAGACTCCAAGTAATTGTTTATCAGGCGTGAGGTGGACAACGGCGTAGCCTTGTCCACCGTGTGGTTGGTGGAAAAGCCTTCGGCGTTTTCCACCCTACGTTTCGTCCAATTCCAGCAATACCGCACCTTCGCTGACCATCTCGCCTTCACTGCAGAACAGCTGCGTGACAATGCCGGCCTGGGCGCTGCGGATGCTGTGTTCCATTTTCATGGCTTCCAGTACGATCAGTGCAGTGCCTGCTTCGACCTTTTGGCCTGCCTCGACCAGCACGCGAACGATGCTGCCGTTCATGGGAGCGGTCAGGCCGCCCTGGTGCGAGTGATCGGCTTGCGCGGCGGCAATGGGGTCGAATGCGGTAACCGCCTGCAATTCGCCGTTCCACTGCAGATATAAAGTGTCGCCCTGGCGAATGGCCTTCGGCTGACGCAAACCCCCTGTAGAAGCTGCCTTGAGTCGTACCTGGCGGCTTGCACCGTTGCACATCAAATGCACATAGGTATTCGTCGGCATGCCCAAGCGCAAACCCTCACGTTTCGCCCAGGGGGAATGCACATCGTCGCTGCGTAGCCGGGCCGGTTCGGTTTCGACAAACAGCTCTGCTGCCAACTGCCAGAATTCGTCCGTCAACTCGCCGGCTGTGCGTAGCAGCTCATCGGCGTAACGTGGGATGAAACCGGTGTCCAGTTCGGCTGCGGCAAATGCCGGATGGCCGAGCACGCGGCGCAGGAATCCGAGGTTACTGCGCACACCGCCAATATAGGTTTCATCAAGCATCCCCAGCAGACGCAAGCGCGCTTCTTCACGGTTCTCGCCCCACGCAATCAGCTTGCCGAGCATGGGGTCGTAGAAGGGCGAGACGCAGTCTCCTTCGGCCACGCCGCTGTCCACGCGCCGACCGGCTCCTTCGGTCGCTTCACGATATAGGTCCAAGGTGCCAGTGGCAGGGAGAAAATCTCTGTCAGGATCTTCGGCGTACAGCCGCACCTCAATGGCGTGACCGTTCAGCGGCACCTGGGCCTGAGTAATCGGCAACGGCTCGCCACGGGCGACGCGGATCTGCCAGGCCACCAGATCTAGCCCGGTGATGGCTTCGGTAACTGGATGCTCTACCTGCAGGCGAGTGTTCATCTCCATGAAGAAGAACGCGCCGTCGGCATCAAGCAGAAATTCCACGGTGCCGGCGCCGACATAACCGATGGCCTGCGCCGCCTTGACCGCGGTCTCGCCCATGGCGCAGCGAAGATCCGGAGAAAGGCCGGGGGCGGGTGCTTCTTCGACGACTTTCTGGTGGCGGCGCTGGATTGAGCAGTCACGCTCGTTGAGGTAGAGGCAGTTGCCGTGCTGATCGGCGAATATCTGGATTTCCACATGGCGCGGCTTGAGCAGATATTTTTCCACCAGCATGCGCGCGTCGCCGAATGCCGACTGCGCTTCACGCTGCGCCGATTGCAGGGCGTCGGCCAGATCGGCCTCGCGCTCGACCACCTTCATGCCTTTTCCGCCGCCACCGGCAGTCGCCTTGAGCAGCAGCGGATAGCCGATGCGCTCGGCGGCAGTGCGGAAGCTGTCCAGTGTTTGATCGTTGCCGTGATAACCGGGCACCAGTGGCACGCCGGCCTTTTCCATCAGCGCCTTGGCGGCGGACTTGCTGCCCATGGCCTCGATGGCAGAGGCGGGGGGGCCAATAAAGATCAGGCCGGCGTTTTCCACGGCCCGAGCGAAGTCCGGGTTCTCGGACAGGAAGCCGTAGCCGGGATGGATCGCCTGGGCGCCGTTGGCCTGCGCGGCGGCAATGATTTTATCGATTAGCAGATAGCTTTCGGTCGGCTTAGCGCCACCCAGATCGACACATCTGTCGGCCTCGCGAACGTGCCGGGCGTTGCGGTCGATGGCGCTGTGTACCGCCACAGTGTTCAGGCCCATGTTTTTGGCGGTGCGCATCACGCGGCAGGCGATCTCACCGCGGTTGGCCACCAGTAGGGTGTCGATGAAACGGCTCATGATTGTGGCTCTTGCCAGGCAGGTCGACGTTTTTCCAAGAAGGCATTCAGGCCTTCCTGACCCTCGGGACTTACGCGAATTTGGGCGATGGCGTTCTCGGTGTAGCGGCGAAGGGCTGGGCTGAGCGAAGGGCTGGCTGTCTCGCGCAGCAGATCCTTGCAAGCGCGCATGGCCTCTGGGCCGTTGAGCAGTAGGGTGCCGATCCAGCCCTCCACGCGTGCGTCCAGCTCCTCGGCGGCGTAGATATCCGACAGTAGGCCCAGTTCGTGGGCCTTGCCGGCGCTGAAACGTTCGCCTGTAAGGGCGTAGCGACGTGTCGCACGCTCGCCCATGGCCTTGAACAGCAGCGGGCTGACCACTGCCGGGGCGAGGCCGATGCGCACCTCTGATAGCGAGAGTTCCGCATTGCTGGAGCCGATGGCCATGTCGCACGCAGCGATCAGGCCGACCGCGCCGCCGAAGGCCGCGCCCTGTACCACGGCCAATGTCGGCAACTTCAGGTGGTAGAGGCTGTACATAAGCTGGCCTAGCAGGCGCGCATCGGCGAGGTTTTCCTCAAAGTTCAGCGCTGCACCTTGCTTCATCCACGCCAGGTCCGCGCCCGCACAGAAATGGCGCCCGCGCCCGCGGAGCAGCAGAAATCGCAGGGCCGGATCTGCCTGTACCTGATCAATAGCGAGCACCAGCTCGCGGATCATTTCGGCATTGAAGGCGTTGTTCTTTTCCGGGCGATTCAGCCAGAGGGTAGCGAAGCCGCGCGGGTCGGTTTCAAGCTTTACGGTTGTGAACTCGGTCATCTGAACTCCGTAGGGCGGGAGTATCCCGCGAGTGATCGGCGGGGTTCACCCGCCCACGGTTATAAGGCTTCACATGCGGAAGATGCCGAATCGCGTCGGCTCGATGGCTGCATTGAGGCTGGCCGAGATCGCCAGCCCTAGAACATCGCGCGTCTGCGCAGGGTCGATCACGCCGTCATCCCAGAGTCGAGCGCTGGAATACCAGGGATGACCCTGCCGCTCGTACTGGTCGATGATGGGCTGCTTGATCGCCGCCACTTCATCATCGCTGAGCCGGCTGCCGACGCGTTCACTTTGTTCTTGCTTGACCTGGGCAAGCACGCCGGCGGCCTGTTCGCCACCCATCACGGCGATGCGTGCATTGGGCCACATCCACAAGAAGCGAGGGTCGTAGGCACGTCCACACATGCCGTAATTCCCTGCGCCGAAGCTGCCGCCGATGATCACCGTAAACTTCGGTACCCGCGCGCAGGCCACGGCGGTGACCAGCTTGGCACCGTGCTTGGCGATACCGCCGGCCTCGTACTTTTGCCCGACCATGAAACCGGTAATGTTCTGCAGGAACAGCAGCGGGATACCGCGCTGGCAGGCCAGCTCGATAAAGTGCGCGCCTTTTTGCGCCGCTTCGGAAAACAGGATGCCGTTGTTGGCCAGGATGCCGATGGGGTAACCATGCAGATGAGCGAAGCCGCAGACCAGAGTGGTACCGAACAGCGCCTTGAACTCATCGAACTCGCTGCCATCCACCAGCCGTGTGATGACCTCACGCACGTCGTAAGGCTGTTTGCTCTGGGCCGGGATGACGCCGTACACCTCATCAGCCGGATACAGCGGTGCGCGTGGCTCGTGCACCTGCAGCTGCCCGTGCTTGCGCCAGTTAAGATTGGCCACGCAGCGACGGGCGAGGGCCAGGGCATGCTCATCGTTCTCGGCGTAATGATCGGCGACGCCACTGGTCTTGCAGTGCACTTCGGCGCCGCCCAGCTCCTCGGCAGTCACCACCTCGCCGGTGGCCGCTTTGACCAGTGGTGGGCCGGCAAGGAAGATGGTGGCCTGTTCGCGCACCATGATGGTTTCGTCGGCCATTGCCGGCACATAGGCCCCACCTGCAGTGCAGGAGCCCATCACTACGGCGATCTGCGGGATGCCTATGGCGCTCATGTTGGCCTGGTTGAAGAAGATCCGGCCGAAGTGTTCACGATCGGGAAATACCTCGTCCTGGCGCGGCAGGTTGGCACCACCGGAATCCACTAGATAAATGCAGGGCAGACGATTTTCTTGGGCGATGGACTGGGCACGAAGGTGCTTTTTCACCGTCAGCGGATAGTAGGTGCCGCCTTTTACCGTGGCGTCATTGGCGATGATCATGCACTCGATGCCCTCGACCCGACCAATCCCGGCCACTACGCCAGCGGCGGGCACTTCTTCGCCATACACCTCGTGTGCAGCCAGTGGTGAAAGCTCCAGAAACGCCGAACCGGGGTCGAGCAGGGCGTCGATGCGCTCGCGAACCAGCAGTTTTCCGCGAGATACATGGCGTTGCTGGGCGACCGCACCACCGCCTTCGGAGACGCGCTGGAGCAGCTCGCGCAGCGCGTCCAGTTGCGCCAGCATCGCCTCACGGTTGCTGGCGAACTCGGGCGAACGTGGGTTGATTTGGGACTGCAGGATGGCCATCGGTGGCTCCGGGTTCGTTGGGTAGAAAACCGCGAAGCGGTTTTCCACGTGTCCGTGTTCTGGTGGAAAAGGCCTGCGGCCGTTTCCACCCTACGGCTTATCTGGTTTCGTTGAACAACTCGCGCCCGATCAGCATGCGGCGAATTTCACTGGTGCCCGCGCCGATCTCGTAGAGCTTGGCGTCACGTAGCAGGCGGCCGGTGGGGAATTCGTTGATATAGCCGTTGCCGCCGAGAATCTGGATTGCCTGCAGTGCCATCTGCGTTGCGGCTTCGGCGGTATAGAGGATCACCCCGGCGGCATCCTTACGGGTGGTTTCGCCGCGGTCGCAGGCTTGGGCGACCGCATAAAGGTAGGCCCGGCTGGCATTGAGCTGGGTGTACATATCGGCGACCTTGCCCTGGATGAACTGGAATTCACCGATGCTCTGGCCGAACTGTTTGCGGTCGTGGATATAGGGCAGCACGACGTCTAGGCAAGCCTGCATGATGCCGATCGGGCCACCGGCGAGCACCACACGTTCGTAATCCAGGCCGCTCATCAGAACCCTGACGCCAGCGTTCTCGGCGCCCAGCAGGTTCTCTTCAGGGACTTCGACGTCGTCGAAAAAAAGTTCGCAAGTGTTGGAGCCGCGCATGCCGAGCTTGTCGAACTTGCTACCACGGGAAAAGCCCTTCCAGTCGCGTTCGACGATAAAGGCGCTGATACCTTGTGCGCCTGCGTCCGGCGTCGTTCGGGCGTAGATCACATAGGTGTTGGCGTCGGGACCGTTGGTGATCCAGGTCTTGCTGCCGTTGAGGATGAAGCGGTCGCCCTTGCGCTCGGCACGCAGCTTCATCGAGACCACATCGGAGCCGGCATTGGGTTCGCTCATGGCCAGTGCGCCGACGTGTTCGCCACTGATCAGCTTGGGCAGGTATTTCGCTTTTTGCTCGGCGCTGCCGTTGCGGTTGATCTGGTTGACGCACAGATTGGAGTGCGCGCCATAAGAAAGGGCGACCGAGGCCGAGCCGCGGCTGATTTCCTCCATCGCCAGCACATGGGCCAGATAGCTAAGGCCGGCACCGCCGTATTCTTCGGAGACGGTCACGCCGAGCAGACCCATGTCACCAAACTTGCGCCACATGTCGTGGGGGAAGGCATTGTCGCGATCGATGGCTTCGGCGCGTGGCGCCAGTTCGCTGGCAACGAACTGCGCCACCTGGTCACGCAGCATGTCGAGGGTTTCGCCAAGTGCGAAATTGAGCCCGGAATGATTCATCAAGCCACCTGCCTGTTGTTGTTCTGGTTCAGTGGACGCCGTGCATCTGGCAATTGCTGACGTACTCTGACTTTACCTTTACGTTAACGAAAGTAAAGCAAGCCACGATTGTCAAATCACTGGCGACAGGCTAACAAGTCACGAACGCCAGCTTACATCTGTGTCGGATCAGATCCGCAAAAGCCTGCCGGATGGCGTCGGAGAAAAATGATGAATAAAGATTCGATTGTGATTCTGGGCAGCGCCCGCACGCCCATGGGTGGCTTTCAGGGTGATCTGAAAAGCCTAAGTGCGCCGCAACTGGGCGCCGCAGCCATTCGGTCTGCGGTGGAACGTAGCGGTGTGGGCGCCGAGATTGTGCAGCAGGTGCTGATGGGCTGCGTGCTGGCCGCCGGTGTTGGTCAGGCCCCAGCCCGGCAGGCGGCGCTGGCGGCCGGGTTGGGACAGGGCACCAGCTGCACCACGCTGAACAAGATGTGTGGCTCCGGCATGCAGGCGGTGATCATGGCGCACGATGCGCTGCGTGCCGGTAGCGCCGAATGGGTGGTCGCAGGCGGTATGGAAAGCATGTCCAACGCCCCTTATCTGCTGGAAAAGGCCCGCAGCGGTTACCGCATGGGGCACGGCAAGGTGCTCGATCACATGTTTCTCGACGGCCTGGAAGACGCCTACGACAAGGGGCGACTAATGGGCACCTTTGCCGAGGATTGCGCGCAGAGCCATGGCTTTAGCCGCGAGGAGCAGGATGCCTATGCGCTGGCTTCCCTGCAGCGCGCTTGCGATGCCATCGCCAGGGGTCGTTTCACTGAAGAGATCGTCCCGCTGGAGGTTATCCATGGGCGCGAACCGCGCGAGATACGTGACGACGAGCAGCCGCCCAAGGCGCTGCCGGAGAAGATTGCCCTGCTCAAACCGGCCTTCCGTGAAGGCGGCACGGTCACTGCAGCCAACTCCAGTTCAATTTCCGATGGTGCGGCGGCGCTGGCGTTGAGTCGCCTGGATGAAGCCAGTCGGCTAGGCCTGACGCCGCAAGCGGTGATTCGAGGACATGCTGCATTCGCCGACGCACCGGGCCTGTTTCCGACTGCTCCTATCGGTGCCATCCGGCGCCTGCTGGAGCGTACCGGCTGGCGTCTTGATGAAGTGGACCTGTTCGAAATCAACGAGGCGTTTGCCGTAGTCAGCATGGTCACCATACGTGAGCTGGGGTTGGATCACGCCAGGGTCAACGTCAATGGTGGTGCTTGCGCCCTCGGTCACCCGATCGGGGCATCGGGTGCGCGCATCCTCGTCACCCTGATCGCCGCACTGCGCGAGCGGGGCTTGCGCAAGGGCATTGCAGCCATCTGTATCGGCGGCGGCGAAGCCACGGCCATGGCCATCGAACTGGTTGGCTGAACGGATCGGCTCGAAGGAGCGTGAATCACCCCACGAAGCCGATTTGTGGAGGCGAATTCATTGGCGAGCTTTGTTATGGCGCCCTGGCCATAAGCTCGCGGACGAGGCCGCTCCCACAAAACTAGCGTGGTGACCCCAGGATCCGGGGCCTAACCGAAGTGATTACTGCAACGTAAGCTTCCTGCTGCACGGCCTCGGCCTATTGCCGGACAATGGCGTGGCCGAAACTTCAGTGTGGGAAGCGGGTTGCTGATGTCTGGAAGTGCAGGATTTATGCGCCTTCTGGCGGGGTATTGCTACCAAGGAAGGAGGTAAATCGGTACTGCGGGCAATTGTTGGGATGGCGTCTTGATCCAAGAATCGACGCCAGACCGGGAAAACTTCCCGGCGACGATAACAATGAACCCGCAGAGGTAGCCGCAATGAAGCACACCGGTCTTCGCAAACCCTTCGCCTTGACAGCGCTATGCGTCGGCATAGCGCTGTCCAGCGTATCGGCCTGGGCCGTTACTGAGCAGGAAATCCTCAATGACGCCAAGACTACCGATAAGATCGTGACCTACGGGCTGGGGCTGCAAGGGCAGCGTTACAGCCCGCTGGATACGCTCAATACTGAAAACGTCACACAGCTGCGTCCAGTCTGGGGCTTTTCTCTAGGTGGAGAGAAACAGCGTGGCCAGGAATCACAGCCGATGATCAAGGACGGGGTGATGTATGTCACCGGCTCCTATTCTCGTGTCTTCGCCATGGATGCACGCACCGGCAAGGAGCTCTGGCAGTACGATGCACGCCTGCCCGACGGCATCATGCCGTGCTGTGACGTGATCAACCGTGGCGTGGCGTTGTATGACGATCTGGTGATCTTCGGCACGCTCGACGCCAAGCTGGTTGCGCTGAACAAGGACACCGGCAAGGTCGTCTGGCGCAAGACAGTCGCCGATTACAAGGCGGGTTACTCCATCACTGCTGCGCCGACTATCGTCAAGGGCAAGGTCATCACAGGCGTTGCCGGTGGTGAGTTCGGTGTGGTTGGCAAGATCGAAGCTTATGATGTGAAGAACGGTGAGCTGATCTGGAGTCGTCCGACCGTCGAAGGCCATATGGGCTTCGTGATGAAGGATGGCAAGAAGGTCGACAATGGCATTTCCGGTGGCGAAGCCGGCAAGACCTGGCCGGGCGATCTGTGGAAGACCGGCGGTGCGGCGCCATGGCTGGGCGGTACCTATGATCCGGATACCGACTCGTTGCTGTTCGGTACCGGCAACCCGGCGCCGTGGAACTCGCACCTGCGCCCCGGCGATAACCTGTATTCCTCGTCGCGCCTGGCATTGAATCCGGATGATGGCTCGATCAAATGGCACTTCCAGTCCACCCCGCATGACGGCTGGGACTATGACGGCGTCAACGAGCTGATCCCCTTCGACTACACGGAAGGTGGCAAGACCATCAAGGCCGCTGCCACTGCGGACCGTAACGGCTTCTTCTACGTACTCGACCGGACCAATGGCAAGTTCATCCGTGGCTTCCCGTTCGTCGACAAGATCACGTGGGCGAAGGGTCTCGACAAGAATGGTCGTCCCCTCTACAACGACGACAACCGTCCCGGCGCGCCGGATGGTGCCGACAAGGGCAAGTCGGTATTCGTAGCGCCGGCCTTCCTGGGGGCCAAGAACTGGATGCCGATGGCGTACAGCCAGGATACCGGTCTGTTCTATGTACCTTCCAACGAGTGGGGTATGGATATCTGGAACGAAGATTTGGCCTACAAGAAGGGCGCAGCCTATCTGGGGGCCGGCTTCACCATCACCCCGCTCAACGAGGAATACATCGGCGTACTGCGTGCCATCGACCCGAAGACCGGCAAGGAAGTCTGGCGATACAAGAACTACTCGCCTCTTTGGGGCGGCGTGCTGACCACCAAGGGCAACCTGGTGTTCACCGGCAATCCGGAAGGTTACCTGATGGCCTTCGACGCCAAGAGCGGCAAGAAACTCTATGAGTTCAACACCGGCTCGGGCATCGTCGGCTCCCCGGTCACCTGGGAAATGGACGGCGAGCAATATGTCTCCGTGCTTTCCGGCTGGGGTGGCGCCGTTCCGTTGTGGGGTGGCGAAGTTGCCAAGCGTGTGAAGGATTTCAACCAGGGCGGCATGGTCTGGACCTTCAAGTTGCCCAAGGAGCTGGTCACGGCCAAGCGTTGACACGAGGCGTGCTGTAACGAGGAAGGCCGGCTATCAAGCCGGCCTTTTGCGTTGTGTACTGCCGCGGTGGCTATTCGTGGCCTGCTGAGGCGCTTCTCAGCGCACGGGGTGGTGTCTTTCAGGCGAAGTTCGTGGGGTGGGTCTATCTTTAGAGGTATCCCAGGCCGTGTTTTGCGCCAGGTCAGAGCCTTCGCGTCTACTACCAAATGAGGACGGCATCTGGCCCTAGGGTGCATTTCGGTGGGAGACTCGGACTGCCTAAGATCGCTCCATGTCCTGACCATTTCCCGGTCAGGCTCCAACACGTGAAAGAGAGAGGCCGCTCATGATTTACGCCCAACCCGGTACCGCAGGCGCCGTCATTTCCTTCAAGCCTCGCTACGGCAACTACATCGGTGGCGAATTCGTGCCGCCAGTGAAGGGTGAGTATTTCGTCAACACCTCGCCGGTCAACGGCGAAGTCATCGCCGAATTCCCGCGCTCCGGCGCTGAGGATATCGACAAGGCCCTGGACGCCGCCCACGCCGCGGCCGATGCCTGGGGCAAGACCTCAGTGCAGGATCGCTCCCTGGTCCTACTGAAAATCGCTGACTGCATCGAAGCCAACCTGGAAAAACTCGCCGTCACCGAAACCTGGGACAACGG
>DDVX01000011.1 GCA_002345575.1 Stutzerimonas stutzeri | reverse complement strand
GCTCTACCAGATGGCTCATCGGCGCGAAGACGAATTGGAGGAGCAAGAAATCGCGCTAGCCGCCGACAGAACGAGCTAGATATCGGATGGCGGTACACAACGCCCCGTTCTTGCTAGCAAGCAAGAACGGGGCGTGTTGATTATCGGAGCGCTAAGTTCATTAGCGGCGCAGCGGGCAGTACAGCCTTGGTGGCGCAGGTCTGATGCATCTAAGCGGTAAATAAGAAACTTGCTCGCGCTAAGTGCTATGACCTGCGCTACATACGCCTCCTCGACCTGATGGCTTTCACCCAAGGTGAGCTGACGAAGGATTATGCGAGCAGCGGCTGACCTGCCCTGGTTGGCAGCAAGGGGCGATAGCTACGACAACGCCCTGGCTGGAATGATCAGCAGGCTGTACAAGACCGAGCTGACACCTTCAATCATGCACGAACCGCGAGACCGCTGAGATGACGACCCCCGACATGGATGCGGGGTAGGCCACCAGCGTCTGTTCAGCTCACTCGATATGCTCCTTGCGAAGGCTAATAACAACAGATCAGGCGATGGCGGCCTGACTTAAACGAAACGGCTTTTATAAATCAAGGGCGATTCGCTGGTAGCGATGTTGCGGGCAAGTTATGGAAACAAAAAAGCGCCCCGAAGGCGCTTAGAGTGCAACTGCTTCCAAAGGAGCTTGGAAGCTGCCGGAGGCGAATATCGTTCAGATATGAAGCGGTTAGTCAGCTTTGGTTTCTTTCTTAATTTCCGTGTTGTTCTGATCTTGGCGAATATCATTAACCTTCAACTCGTTTGCTTTTTTTTCGGCGGATTCGGTTCCGTGAATTCGCTTTTGATCTGCTCGGAATTTTTCATTAAATTTCATTGAACGGTCGTATCCATCTCCTGCATAAGACGATGCGGAGCCGAAAATTACCAAACCAACAACAATAGCTTTCAACAGATTCATAGGGCAGTCCTCGCTAAATTCAAAGGTGGCTTGCTGAGCTTTCTCGCTGAGCCCTGCAGGTTCGAATGAATTTTGCGTGATTGAAGCTAACAGCAGCATGAGCCAAGCATTACATTATTGAAATGTAATGCTTCCATTGCGCGGTGACATGAGCGCCTTGCTTCGTCATGTCAGCACCGAGGCGCACCAATCTGCAAGGGCCTATCCTACGAAAAGAATGATTGGAAGATTACAATTTTGTCATCCTCGGATTGACGCCGTATCATCTATCATTAGCGAGCAACGTCGTTTAACGTTTGAGAGGGATCGGCCAGTTATCGGCAAGTTTCAGACGATAATGCACGAACTCGCTTGAGAGTGGTCGCATTTCTGTCAGTGTGGTTTGGAAGGCCAGATGGTATAGGCACTAGTATTGCCTAATTAGCTATTATGGGCGGTCGTTTGGTTTTCCTACCCTTGTCTTACTTTATTTTTTAGGAGCGGTAAAAACCAATGGCCCACGAACATAACCATAACACCGAAGCCATAGGCGATAAGCGTTTAATCGCTGCCATTGGCGTTAATGCTGCGTTAACTCTGGCACAAGTTGTTGGAGGAATACTTTCTGGCAGCTTATCGCTTATAGCTGACGCGCTACATAATTTGAGCGATGCCGCATCACTGGTTATTGCGCTAATCGCGCGTAAGATCGGTCGCAGGCCGCCGGATGCTTTTAAAACCTTCGGCTACCGACGCAGTGAAACCATAGCGGCCTTAATCAACTTGGTCTCGTTGATTATCATCGGTCTCTACCTTATTTACGAGGCTATAGGTCGGTTATATTCCCCTCAGCCTATTGAGGGTTGGACAGTGGTCGTGGTGGCGGGAATAGCCTTGATTGTAGATATCGCCACGGCCTTGCTCACCTACACAATGTCTAAGGACAGCATGAATATAAAGGCGGCATTCCTGCATAATGTATCGGATGCACTAGCCTCCGTCGGCGTTGTTGTCGCCGGGACATTGATTCTTCTGTACGGCTGGTACTGGACGGATACTGTAGTGACATTGATGATTGCTGGTTACGTGCTCTGGCAGGGCTTTAGCATGCTGCCTAAAACCATTCACTTGTTGATGGAGGGCGCACCAGAAGGAGTTTCCATCGCCGATATAATCAACGTCATGGAGCAAGTAGACGATGTTGAGAGTGTTCACCACGTACATGTTTGGGAAATCGCGGAACATACAATTGCATTGGAAGCCCACGTTGTCATAAAGAAGGCTAGTCTGCCTGATATCGAACGAGTGAAGACCGATTTAAAACGAGTACTCCATGAGCAATTCAAAGTCAGCCACTCGACACTTGAAATGGAGCTAGACGGCAGTGTTTGTATCGACACCAGGCAGGCCGACAATCATCGCAGCGAAGCATAAGCCTGCTTTGCTTTTACCGCTGTCACCTGACAGTTAGCTCGATATCAACGGAGCGAATTCGCGTGCGTCACTCGTTGGCGCTATGCCCTTGACCTTAGAAATGCTAACGGCATGTGGCCAAAGTAGCTCGCCACGAGGAGATCAGGCTAGGTCGTGGCACCTTCAGCAGGCTGCCGCGACGAGTAAGCCCCGCCAGTCGCTACCGCCGCCGACGCTCAGAGCCAGCGGCGGACTCGTGCACGGTAGCGGGCGAATGATTCGCCGAACAGTGCTTCCAGCGCCCACTCTTCGGGTGTGATCTGGAAACGGTTCATGTACAGCACGAAAGCAACCACGCCAAGCAGGGTTAGAGGCGAAGCCAAGACCAGCGCCCAAGCCGCCAGGATAATGGCAAAGCCTAAGTACATGGGGTTGCGGCTGTACCGGTAGATGCCAGCCTCCACTAATGCCGAAGCCTGCTGCGGCTGCAATGGATTAACCGTAGTACGCGCGCGGCGAAACGACAGGACGCCGGCGAGGCACACGCCGAGCCCCAGGAGCAGTACCGGCAAAGCGAAGGTCAGGCGCGCGGTCCATGCCAGTTCGAAACCCGGCAATTTGGTTCCCGACAAACCCATCAGCACAGCGATCAGGCCTGCCACGAGCAGCGGTGGCACGCGGTTTTCCAGCGCGCTCATAGTGTCATTCCCGTGCCTTGGCCACTTCGCTGCTCACCAACTGGCGCAGCGGCTCCGGGCCAAACTCGCTGAGCGCACGACCATTGACAAAAAAAGTCGGCGTGCCACGAACCCCAACGGCCTTAACGTCCTGCATGTCCGTTTCAAGCACGGCGTTGACGCCAGGCGTATGCATGTCCTGGCGGGCCTGCTCCAAATTCAAACCGACGCGCTCTGCAGCAGCCCATGCCTGCGTTACCTTGGGGTCGTCGTGCCAACCGGGTTGGGCCTCCAGCACAGCCTCCAACACTTGTTCATGGAGATTTTGCTTACGCGCCGCCTCCAGCATTCGCGCCACCTCTTCGGAGCCTTGATGGAACAGTACATAGCGCAGCACCAAACGCACGTCTTCCGGGTTCTCGGCGAGGATCTGCTTCACATAGGGGTGGAAGGCGCGGCATGCCTCGCAGGAAGGGTCAAAGAATTCGACGATGGTTACTGGAGCCTGCGCCGGGCCGAACACCGGTGAGTGGAAGCGAACCAACTGGCCGCCGTTCTGTTTGGGCTGTGTCCCGGTCTCTTGGACGGTCGAACCGGGAGCCTGGGCCTGTTGAGGCGACTGGGAGGGGGAATATAAGAATGCAGCGGCAGCAAAGACGGCCAGGATCACGACACTGACGATCAGGACCACGGAACGGCGATTCATGGGGTGGTTCTCCGACGGATGATAATGAGCAGGATGCCGATAAGGATAAAAGCTAACAAGGCGAGTGCCGGCAGGGGCACTACGCCGAAAAGGGTCATTCCGGCGCCTGAGCAGGATGGACCGGTGGCCGTGCAGGGCTGGATCGGCTGTGGTATCAGCCCGGCATAGAGCAGCGTGTGGACAAATGCCAGCGCCGCACCGATAACGGTCAGCGGCAGGGCATAGCGCCAGACGGTGAAATCCGAGCGGTAGCTGGCGATCGCCAGGATCACAGCCAGCGGAAACATGAAGGCACGCTGGAACCAGCACAACACGCAGGGTGCTTGGCCCATTACCTCACCAATGAACAGCGCGGACAGGGTCGATACCAGTGCGAACAGCCAGGTTAGCAGCAGCAGGTTCCAGGTCATATTGGAACGTTGAGGGATCATTGCGGTGAACTCTTGGCGTTGGCGAACACTAGCGTCAGAGCCCGCATCCGATGGATTTGAAACATCATGCTCCCTCTTATCCGAAAAACTTGTTAGGAGTGTTGCAGGCTTCGCCCAACGACACACTAGAAGCTGAAAGCAACTAGGCAGGTCTGTCCCGGGGTTGGCGGACAGATAGTTGAGAGCTACTGCTCGCGTTTGGCCGCTCAAACCTCGATCGGACTAAGGTAGCCCAGCGTCGAGTGGCGCCGAGGGTGATTGTATAAGCGGATGTAGTCGAGCAGGTCGGTTTTCGCTTCATAGCGAGTCAGGTACACCAGTTCGGCGTTAAACGAGCTGAAAAAGCTCTCTATCGCCGCATTATCCCAACAGCTCCCTGCCGCAATCCGAGTACAGCGGCATCTCCGATCGTGGCTGCGGGCATGCGACGGCCATCACCAGCGCGGCATGTACGTTGGCTTATTGAGATCGTTGCAAAAAACCGCCGCGCGATATTCGCAACGGCCGGCACATTGGCGCTACGGGGTAATGACCGGCTAACGCCTCGATAGCGCGAGCCTTACATCGCGGGCTGCGAAAAATCGCGCTCCTGGGATCTGGATAGACCAAATATCTCATGCCTTTTCCGCTTTTTCACCTCAGTGGCAAGCATGAACAAGGTGCTCTAGCACCGTGGAGATGGCGGTTCGACGAGGCGCTGCTCCGTGGAGTCAGTGTCTTGTTGTTCCTACGCGCCTCTTGAGCAGGGTCTGCAGGTCAACGGAGTGAGGCGCGGCAAAGGTTTTATGTGCTGTAGAGTTGCAGCAGTGTGATGCCAAAGCCTAAGTTGCAGCAGCAATCTTGGGCTCCACAGCATGCACGTTGTATGTACGGTGAAATTGTCAAAATATTTTGGCAAAAATCGTTGTTCTAGTCAGTTCTCTACACGTTGATTGTCGAAATATTATTATTTGAAAGCTGACTCTAATCGACCTCAGCCCCCGATTTATAGTTCTGAAATTGTCAGAATTATTTGTAAGCCACCATCACCTATGATGCTGCTCTATGAAAAGGCCCTTCAGGGCCTTTTCCGTTTTCAACGACTTCCTGGCACTGTTCGAGCGCCGCGGCGCGGGTGAACAGCTCGAACGTCGCCTTGGCGGCGGCCAGCATGGTTGGCCAGGAGGGGTTGGCCGCCGCTTCCAGGCGTGCGAGAAAGGTCGGCCAGAGCCTGGCGACGTCGCCATGTTCCAGGTAGCGGGTCGGTGCGGCGGGATCGTATTGGTGCAGCCGCCGCGCAAGTACTTGCCCGCCCAGACGCGACCCCTCCAATACATAGGCAGCGCCCCAGCAGCTGGCGTTATCGAGCAGTACCGGCGACGGCAGCGGCATGGGCGCCGGGCTGCCTAGCGCATCAAGGTCCGCCAGCAGTGCATGGCGTCGAACCCGTGCGGGCCAGTCTTCCAGCAGGCACGCGATGCCGGCCTGTTCCAGCGCGACCTCCATGCTGCCCAACACACGGCTGTGGGCGCGAAGAAAACGGCGGTAACCGTCTGGCTGATCGAAGCCAAAGCCGGCAAAGGCGGCATCAACCCGTTCGTGAAAGGGTGCGGTTGCCGTTCTGAGACGTGCGCGTAGCTCAGCCATTGACCAGGCTGCCTTCGCGCAGGGCCAGTTGTATCCGGCTCGCCAGCTGTTCTTCGCGAAAAGGTTTCTGGATGATCGGGTAGCCGGCCAGGCCCAGTTCGGACAGCTCGGCATAACCGGTGACGATCACTACTGGAAGCGCGGGGTAGCGGGTACGAACGGTACGTGCGAGTTCGCCGCCGTTCATGCCTGGCATAGCGAAGTCGGCCAGCAACAAGTCAACCTCGATGCCCTCGGCCAGCAGTTGCAACGCCTGGTTGCCGCTTTCCGCTTCGGTCACGGCGAAGCCGAGGCTCTGCAGCATTTGCGCGGTCACTTCACGCACGCTCCGATCATCGTCAGCTAGAAGAATGCGCTGTCCACCGAGGAAGGGGAGGACGCTGGTTTCCACATGGGGTGTGGTCTTTTGCGGTGCGGCCGTGCGCGGCAGGAAAACCTGTACCGTGGTACCGACGCCGAGCTGACTGTGTATACGCGCGCCGCCGCTGGACTGTTTGGCGAAGCCGAACACCTGAGCCAGCCCGAGTCCCGAACCTTTGCCCACTTCCTTGGTGGTGAAGAAAGGTTCGAAGGCCTTGCTCAGCACCTCTTCGCTCATGCCGCCGCCGGTGTCAGTCACTGACAGCACCACGTAGTCGCCAGGGGCAGGGTCTTCGGCGCGCAGCGCCGGCTGGTCGACAACCATATTGTGGGTGCCGAGGGTCAGTTGGCCACTGACTCCCATAGCGTCGCGGGCGTTGATGGCGAGGTTGAGGATGATCATCTCGATCTGCGTAGGGTCTACCAGCGCATGCCAGAGGTCGGTCTGCATATCGGTTTCGATGCGCACGTTGCCTCCCAGGGTGCTCTTGAGCAGGCTGAGCAGCGCGACCAGTGTGTCGTTGAGATTCACGGCCGTTGGAGCCAGCTGTTGACGGCGGGCGAAGGCGAGCAACTGACTGGTCAGGGTGGCGCCGCGCTCGCCGGCTTCGCGGATGTATTGCAGCCGGCGCAAACTGCGTTCGGCCGGTGCGCCGCTTTCCAGCTCGTTCTGCAGAAAGCTGGTGCTGGTCAGGATGACCGTCAGCAGGTTGTTGAAATCATGGGCGACCCCTGCGGTGAGCTGGCCAACGGCTTCGAGGCGCTGCATCTGTTGCAGGGTAGCCTCAACGCGCTTGCGTTCCTGAATCTGCGCACGTAATTCACGGTTGGCTTCGGCCAGCTTGTCGACGGCGGCGATCTCGCTGGTTATATCCCGCGCTGCCCAGTAAATACGATCGCCATCGGCCACAGCCGACCAGGAAAACCAGCGGTGGCTGCCGTCGCGATGACGTAACCGATTGACGAAGCGGTTGGTGACCTTGCCAGCGCCGATGCGTGCGGTTTCCTCCAGCGACTCCTGTAGATCGTCGGGGTGAACCAATTGGGCCAGGGAACGTTGCATCAGCTGACGGAGGGGCCAGCCAAGGGTGTGTTCCCAGATGGGGTTCAGCGCGATGGGCATCATGTCCAGTTGCGTGACGGCCAGCAGGTCGCGTGATAGCTCCCAGGTGCGGTCGCGCTCGCGGGTGCGTTTCTCGACCCGCTCACCGAGGGTTTCGTTCAGGCGCTTGAGGCTTTGGGTGGCCAGCTGCTGCTCGGTGATGTCCATCATCACCCCGAGAAAGCGGGTACATACGCCGTCTTCGAAAAAAGCCTGGCCCCGGCTTTCTATCCAGCGGGTACGGCCGTTGCCTAGCAGCACCCGGAAAGTGGCGCAGAATTCTCCACTACTTTCCTGGCTGAGTGCCCGCTGCACTTGCTGGAGCAGGGCCTCGCGGTCTTCCGAATGGCTGAGCTGCACCAGCAGCTCCATGTTCACCGCGGTATCTGCGGCAAGGCCGAACATCGCGCGGCTGCGTTCATCCCAGATCAGGGTGCCGCTTTTCGGCTCGTAATCCCACATACCCAGACGCGCCGCATCGATGGCAAGCCGCGCGCGAGCTTCCACCTCACGCAATGTCTGTTCGGCTTCAACGCGCCGGCGGCGCTCGTTGACTTCGCTAAGTGCACGTTCGACAGCCTTGGGCAGGAAGCCGAGGTTCTGCTTGAGAACATAGTCGACCGCGCCGGAGCGCATCATGTTGACTGCGTTTTCCTCGCCGAACACTCCGGAAAGAAAGATGAAAGGAGTTTGCGGCGCCAGATCGCGGGCAAGCTGTAGGGCCTGGCTGCCGGAAAAACCCGGCAGGATGAAATCGGCCAGAATCAGATCGAATTCACGTCGCTGCAGGGCCTCGACTACGCCTTGGTGATCATAAACCCGCTCTGTATGCGACAGGGTATAACCACTGCGCTCCAGTGACAGCTGGGCCAGTTCGGCATCGTATGGGCTGTCCTCAATGAACAGGAGGCTGATGTTCTTTGGCGCTGGCATAGTTACCCAGTCGATAAAAGCGGGAGCTGCAAACTGAGCAGCGCGCGGCCGTCAGGTCGTTCAGTTCTGTTCCTCGTGCTGGCGCGAGCGCATGAGCCGCAGGGAACCGGGCGGTGGTTCGTTGAGCACCGCCCAGAAGATGCCCAGGTCAGAGATCGCAGCGACAAAATCCTTGAATTCGACCGGCTTGACCACGTAGGCGTTCACCCCCAGCTCATAGGCTTTGAGCAGGTCGGGCTCTTCCCGTGACGAGGTCAGCATGACCACTGGAATGCTGCGCAACTCTGGTGTGTCGCGCACGATCTTGAGTACTTCCAGACCATCCACCTTTGGCAGCTTGAGGTCTAGCAGCAGCACCGCCGGGTTGCCATCGGCGCGGCTCGCATGTTCATCGGTACGCAGCAGATAACTCAGCGCTTCGGCGCCATCGCGCATGATCACTACATCGTTCGCCAACTGGCTACGCTCCAGTGCGATCAGCGTCAGTTCCAGATCGTGGGGGTTGTCCTCCACGAGGAGTATCGGTTTCAGCATCGCTTGTCTCGTCAGGAAGAAAGGGGTGTATAGGTCAGTTTGGGTAACGAGAAATAGAAGGTAGCCCCCTGGTCCAACTCACCCTCTGCCCAGACTCGGCCTTCGTGGCGTTCGATGATGCGCCGCACGCTCGCCAGGCCGATGCCGGTGCCCTCGAATTCTTCCATACGATGCAAACGCTGGAAAACCCCGAACAGCTTACTGGCGTATTGCATGTCGAAGCCCACGCCGTTGTCGCGTACATAGACGGTCACTTCGCCCAAATGTTGCTCGGCGCCGATCTCGATCACCGCGTGCTCGCGGGTGCGTGTGTACTTAACCGCGTTGCCGATCAGGTTGCGCAACGCCATATGCAGGAACGCCGCATCGGCCACGATGATCGGCATCGGCAGCAGCCGCCAGTCGATCTTTCGGCCTTCGCAATCCGGCGCCAGCTCCTCGCGGATCGAGGCGACCAGCGCACCGAGGTCCACATCCGACAGCCGCAACGCGGAGCGCCCCATCTGCGAGAAGCTCAGCAGATTATCGACCAGGGTGCCGGCGAAGCTTGCGGCATCGGCAATGTTGTCGAGAAAGCGCATGCCGCGCTCGCTCAGTCGACCACCTTCGAGTTCACTCAATAGCTCGGTATAGCCAGCGATATGCCGTAGCGGTGCGCGCAGGTCGTGAGACACGCTGTAGGAAAACGACTCCAGCTCCTTGTTGCTGGCACGCAGCTCGCCGGCCAGCTGGGCCAGTTCCTCGGCCTTGCGCAGCACGATGCCGAGCACAGCGTTGCGCAGTTCGAGCGCGCCCTCGATCTCCACTGGTTCCCAAGGCGTGGCGTAGCCACTGAGGATTTGTTGCCATCGCTCGAAGCTATGACGCGGGCTTAAGGCGCCGCTGTCGCGATCAACCTGTTTTTCCGGCTTCCCCGCCCACTCGACGGTTTTGACCTGCTCGCGGCGGAACCAGATCAGGTAGTGCGCGTGCAGATGAGAAATAGAAATCGCCAGGACACCGGCACAGTGTTCGGCAAGCGTCGGCAAAGTGGGAATGTCACGACTGATGCAGTCGCTGTGATAGACAAGCTGGTCGCGCTGACCGCTCAGCCATTGGACCAACTGCGTGATCTGTTCGTAGTCAGGTGTTTCACCGATGATTTCGCAGGTTTCCGCCGAAATGATCGCAGCGCCGTGAGCGCCTGCAAATGCCAGTGCCACGTCGGGCAGCTGGCGAAAGCCCTCCACCACGCTATCGTGATCAGCCATCGCCGATAGCAGGCGAACGATCTGCTGGCGCAGCTCCAGCTTGCGCTGCGTCAGGGTCTCCACCTCTCGCGCTTCGATCTGCAGGGCGAGGATGCGCCCGAGCAGTTCGCATGAGGTGCGGGTCTGGTAGCTGACCTGGCGCGGCTCGGCATCGTGGCAAGAGATCAGCCCCCACAACCGGCCGCGCACTACGATGGAGATCGACATCGAAGCCAGCGTGCCCATGTTGCGCATGTACTGAAGATGCACCGGGGACACGCTGCGCAGTGCGGCAAAACTCAGGTCCAGTGGCTTGCCTGTGGCGGGGCTAAGCGCCGGCACCAGCGGCGAGGGTAGGTAATGGGCATCCTGGATCACGCGGATGAGGTTTTCCCGGTAAAGCTCGCGGGCCTGCGGCGGAATGTCGGACGCGGGAAAGCACAGCCCCAGGTAGCTGGCATAGCCTGGGTCGGCTTCCTCGGCCAGCACCAACCCATTGTCGTCGGCATCGAACCGGTAGGCCTTCACCCGCCCGAAACCGGTGATGCGTTTTACCTCCTTGACTGCCAGCTGGCAGAGGTCCAACAGCTCGTGGGTCTCTTGGAGCTGCGTGACGAAAGTGCGCATCAGTGGGTAGAGCGTGTCATAGGCGTCACGCGTGTTCCCTGCCCGCTCGAACTCAACGATCAGCTGGCCATTGCGGCGGTGCGCCATCAACGCGAAAACCCGTTCATCGGAGCTGTCGAGGCTGAAACTGATATCCCCAAGATGAAACGGGTTCTGATCATCCTCGGCCAGCGCAGCCAGCCCGGCTTCGATCCGCTTGGTATCGAACAGTGTCGAGAGCGGCTGGCCCAGCAGCGTCCTGGCATCAATGCCCAGCCACTCCTGGATGTTTTCGCTGACTTGCTGGATCTGCAGCTGCGGCTCATCGACGACTAGCAGGAAACCGTGTGGCTGGATGCTGCCAGGAATATGAATGGGCTCTTCGGCGCAGCGCTCAATGGCGTCCAGGAGATCCTGGGCGTCGGTAGTGCTCATTGTTTGTCCTTTGTCAGGTCCCAGTTCGGACTGAAGGTGACGAGCAGGCACCAATACGAGTTGCTACCCAGTATCAATTTGGTGAGTGTCGGATTGTTGGACTCTATAACCAAACGTTTTGCTCGGGCTTTCACTTTAACCCGACGAAAGTGGTGCGCCAATCTTCCGTACGTCTAAGGATGGTCTGAAGTAGC
>DDVX01000024.1 GCA_002345575.1 Stutzerimonas stutzeri | reverse complement strand
GCTCTACCAGATGGCTCATCGACGCGAAGACGAATTGGAGGAGCAAGAAATCGCGTTGGCCGCTGACAGAACAAGCTAGAGATTGGATGGCGGCACACAACGCCCCGTTCTTGCTAGCTAGCGAGAACGGGGCGCGTTAATTATCGGAGCGCAGTTTCATTAGCGGCGCAGCGGACAGCACAGCCTTTGTGGCGCAGTCTGATGCATCTAAGCGGTAAATAAAAAATTGCTCAGCGCTTAGTGCGTATGACTTTCGCTACATACGCGTCCTTGACCTGATGGCTTTCACCCACGGTGAGCTGACGAAGGATTATGCAAACAGCGACTGACCTGCCCCGGTCGGCAGCAAAGGGCGATAGCTACGACAAAGCCCTGGCTGGAACGATCAGCGGGCTGTGCAAGGCCGAGCTGACACCGTCAATCATGGGCGAACCGTGAGGCCTTTGAGATAGCGACCCAGACATGGGTGCGCTGTACGCCACAGCGTCTGTTCAGCTCACTCGGACATGATCCTTGCGAAGGCTAATAACAACAGATCAGGCAATGGCGGCCTGACTTAAACGAAACGGCTTATATAAATTCCGGGCGATTCGCTGGTAGCGATGTTGCGGGCAAGTTATGGAAACAAAAAAGCGCCCCGAAGGGCGCTTAGAGTGCAACTGCTTCCAAAGGAGATTGGAAGCTGCCGGAGGCGAATATCGTTCAGATATGAAGCGGTTAGTCAGCTTTGGTTTCTTTCTTGCTTTCCGTATTGTTCTGATCTTGGCGGGTATCCTTAATCTGTAATTCGTCTATTTTTCGTTTGGCGGATTCGGTTCCGTGAATTCGTTTTTGATCTGCTCGGAATTTTTCATTAAATTTAATTGAGCGGTCGTAACCATCTTCTGCATAAGACAATGCGGAGCCGCAGATTACCAAACCAACAACAATAGCTTTCAACAGATTCATAGGGCAGTCCTCGCTAAATTCAAAGGTGGCTTGCTGAGCTTTCTCGCTGAGCCCTGCAGGTTCGAATGAATTTTGCGTGATTGAAGCTAACAGCAGCATGAGCCAAGCATTACATTATTGAAATGTAATGCTTCCATTGCGCGGTGACATGAGCGCCTTGCTTCGTCATGTCAGCACCGAGGCGCACCAATCTGCAAGGGCCTATCCTACGAAAAGAATGATTGGAAGATTACAATTTTGTCATCCTCGGATTGACGCCGTATCATCTATCATTAGCGAGCAACGTCGTTTAACGTTTGAGAGGGATCGGCCAGTTATCGGCAAGTTTCAGACGATAATGCACGAACTCGCTTGAGAGTGGTCGCATTTCTGTCAGTGTGGTTTGGAAGGCCAGATGGTATTGGTGCTAGTATTATCTATTACTTTTTTGGGCTCCCTATCCTTGTCTTATGTTATTTAAGGACGGTTAAAAACCAATGGCTCACGAACATAACCATAACACCGAAGCCATAGGCGATAAGCGTTTAATCGCTGCCATTGGCGTTAATACTGTGCTAACTCTGGCACAAGTTGTTGGAGGAATACTTTCTGGCAGTTTATCGCTCATAGCTGACGCGCTACATAACTTGAGCGATGCCGCATCACTGGTTATTGCGCTCATCGCACGTAAAATCGGTCGCAAACCGCCAGATGCTTTTAAAACCTTCGGCTACCGACGCAGTGAAACCATAGCGGCTTTGATTAACTTGGTCACGCTGATTATCGTTGGTCTCTACCTCATCTACGAAGCTATAGGTCGGTTTTTTGCCCCACAGCCCATTGAAGGATGGACAGTGGTCGTGGTGGCGGGAATAGCCTTGATTGTAGATGTCGTCACGGCCTTGCTCACCTACACAATGTCTAAGAATAGCATGAATATAAAGGCGGCATTCTTGCACAATGTGTCGGATGCGCTGGCCTCCGTCGGTGTTATTATTGCCGGAACATTAATCCTTCTGTATGACTGGTATTGGACAGATACTGTACTGACGCTGATGATTGCTGGTTACGTGCTATGGCAGGGCTTTAGCATGCTACCTAAAACCATTCACTTGTTAATGGAGGGCGCACCAGAAGGAGTTTCCATCACTGATATAATCAATGTCATGGAGCAAGTGGACGACGTTGTGAGTGTTCACCACGTACATGTCTGGGAAATTGCCGAACATTCAACTGCATTGGAAGCTCACGTTGTCATCAAGAAGGCTAGCCTGCCCGAAATTGAACGAGTGAAGACTGATTTAAAACGTGTACTTCATGAGCGATTCAAAGTCAGCCACTCGACACTTGAAATGGAGCTAGACGGCAGTGTTTGTATCGACACCAGGCAGGCCGACAGTCATCGCAGCGAAGCATAAGCCTGCTTTGCGCTCACCGCTGTTGCTAGACAGTTATCTCGATATCAACGGAGTGAACTTGCGACATCACTCGTTGGCGCTATGTCTTCGACCAGAGACATGCTAGCGGCATGTGGCCAAAGCAGCTCGTCACGAGGAGATCAGGCTAGGTCGTGGCACCTTCGGCAGGCTGCCGCGACGAGCAAGCCCCGCCAGTCGCTACCGCCGCGGACGCTCAGAGCCAGCGGCGGACTCGTGCACGGTAGCGGGCAAATGATTCGCCGAACAATGTTTCCAGCGCCCACTCTTCGGCTGGGATCTGGAAACGGTTCATGTACAGCACGAAAGCAACTACGCCAAGCAGGGTTAGAGGCGAGGCCAAGACCAGCGCCCAAGCCGCCAGGATAATGGCAAAGCCTAAGTACATGGGGTTGCGGCTGTACCGGTAGATGCCAGCCTCCACTAATGCAGAAGCCTGCTGCGGCTGCAATGGATTAACCGTAGTACGCGCGCGGCGAAACGACAGGACGCCGGCGAGGCACACGCCGAGCCCCAGGAGCAGTATTGGCAAAGCGAAGGTCAGGCGCGCGGTCCATGCCAGTTCGAAACCCGGCAATTTGGTTCCCGACAAACCCATCAGCACAGCGATCAGGCCGGCCACGAGCAGCGGTGGCACGCGGTTTTCCAGCGCGCTCATAGTGTCATTCTCGTGCCTTGGCCACTTCGCTGTTCACCAACTGGCGCAGCGGCTCCGGGCCAAACTCGCTGAGCGCACGACCATTGACAAAAAAAGTCGGCGTGCCACGAACCCCAACGGCTTTAACGTCCTGCATGTCCGTTTCCAGCACGGCGTTGACGCCAGGCGTATGCATGTCCTGGCGGGCCTGTTCCAAGTTCAAACCGACGCGCTCTGCAGCAGCCCATGCCTGCGTTACCTTGGGGTCGTCGTGCCAACCGGGTTGGGCTTCCAGCACAGCCCCCAACACTTGTTCATGGAGATTTTGCTTACGCGCCGCCTCCAGCATTCGCGCCACCTCTTCGGAGCCTTGATGGAACAGTACATAGCGCAGCACCAAACGCACGTCTTCCGGGTTCTCGGCGAGGATCTGCTTCACATAGGGGTGGAAGGCGCGGCATGCCTCGCAGGAAGGGTCAAAGAATTCGACGATGGTCACTGGCGCTTGCGCCGGGCCGAACACTGGTGAGTGGAAGCGAACCAACTGGCCGCCGTTCTGTTTGGGTTGTGTCGCGGTCTCTTGGGCTGTCGAACCGGGAGCCTGGGCCTGTTGAGGCGATTGCGAGGGGGAATAGAAGAATGCGGCGGCAGCAAAGACGGCCAGGATCACGACACTGACGATCAGGACCACGGAACGGCGATTCATGGGGTGGTTCTCCGACGGATGATTATGAGCAGGATGGCGATAAGGATAAAAGCGAACAAGGCGAGTGCCGGCAGGGGCACCACGCCGAAGAGGGTCATTCCGGCGCCTGAGCAGGATGGACCAGTGGCCGTGCAGGGCTGGATCGGCTGTGGAATCAGCCCTGCATAGAGCAGCGTGTGAACAAATGCCAGTGCCGCACCGATAGCGGTCAGCGGCAGGGCATAGTGCCAGACGGTGAAATCCGAGCGGTAGCAGGCGATGGCCAGGATCACCGCCAGCGGAAACATGAAGGCACGCTGGAACCAGCACAACACGCAGGGTGCCTGGCCCATCACCTCACCAATGAACAGCGCGGACAGGGTCGATACCAGTGCGACCAGCCAGGTTAGCAGCAGCAGGTTCCAGGGCATGCCTGAAGGTTGAGGATTCATTGCGGTTAACTCCTGGCGATGGCGAGCACTTGCCTCAGACCCGCCATCCAGTTATTTCGAAACATCATGCATCCTCTTATCGGCAGGACTTGTTAGGACCGTTGCGGACTTCGCCCAACGGCAAAGCGAAAAGCAACCAGCCTCAACGCTGGGTTAAATCCGATGCCAGTGGGAGAATGTCGCCCTTGCGCAACAAGGGAAGATATCAGATGTCGCGGGACTGGCTGGAAGAACACCAGATAGCATTTTATTTCGCGGCGGTGGTGGCCGCTGCCATTGCAGGCCTGAGCTCTGCGCAATTCACCGGACTGACGGCCATGGCCATCACACCGGCGATTGCCGTGCTGATGTATGCCATGTTTCTGCAGATTCCTTTTTTGGAGCTGCGAGAAGCTTTTGCCAACCGCCGCTTCGTCGGTGCCTTGTTGCTGGCCAACTTCCTATTGGTGCCATTGATGGTGTGGCTGGTGACGTGGCCGCTCTCATCGAACAAGGCCTTGTTGGTCGGCGCGCTGCTTGTCCTGCTGACGCCTTGTATCGATTACGTGGTGGTCTTCACCCACCTGGGCAAAGGGGACTCTCGTCTGGTGCTCGCGGCGACGCCATTGCTGCTGTTGCTCCAGCTTCTGCTGCTGCCCCTCTACTTGCGGCTAATCCTTGGCCCCGAAGCCGGCACAGTGATCGAGCTGTGGCCCTTCGCAGAAGCCTTCCTGTTACTGATCGTCCTACCCTTGGTAGCGGCTGTGCTCACCGAATTTGGCGGACGCCGATCTCTGCTGCTTCGCGCATGGAGCGCAGGTTGGGCCTGGCTGCCAGTGCCTGCAATGGCCCTGGTTCTAATCGTGGTGGTGGGTTCGCAGATCGCGGCTGTCGTGTACCAACTCGACATCCTGGCGCCGTTGCTTCCGGTATACGGAGCGTTTCTACTACTCGCTCCGGCCCTCGGCGTACTCAGCTCCCGGCTATTTGGCTTGGAGGCTTCTGCCGCACGGGCAGTGGCCTTTAGCTCAGGCACTCGCAACTCGCTTGTAGTGCTTCCCCTGGCCCTAGCGCTCCCGGAGTCCATTCGCGCGCTGGCCGCGGCGGCTGTGATTACTCAGACACTCGTAGAACTGATTGGTGAATTGATCTACTTACGGGCGATTCCAGCCATGGTCAGAAACAGTTGAGCCTCGTCGAAATCGGCGAGAGCGCTCATGCCTCGTGCTGTGGAGCAAGATTGATCAGCGGCGCAATGATGAGCTGAGCGGAGCGCGCCCAAGAAACCAGTGCCTCAAGATCCATCTGTAGAGATTGGGCTTCTGTCCAGATACAAGCACTCTCGGCAGGCACCGTAAGAGCGATGCCCTCAACTATCGTCAGAGCCATCGCATGCAATCTCAGTAGCTCGTCGCGAATGGAGGTGATTCCACCCAGTTCCACCAAGCAGACGTCCAAGCGATCAACCAGCCGGAGCAGTTGAGAGGTGTCGAAGCTGTCGCGCAGGTTTTCCAACGCCACGGCGTCCACTTCGCCGTACGGTGTAAGGCGGAAGGATGCGGGAGGAATGTTGATCATGGCGTTTTCTCGGTATCTAGCTGGCTAGGTCTGATCACCCGCAGCGAGCCGGCAGCTTGTTGGAACACCGAGTCCTTGATCCAGGGCTCCGGTGGCCGGTTTAGCTTGAGGTTGAATTCGCCGAAGCGCTTGAGGTTGCTGGTCAGGTAGAGTGGTTGGGCCCCCTTCAGCATACATAGCGGAACTGGTGTAGACGACTAGCCCTGAGCTAGGCCTTGGGCTTTCAAGCAGCTCCAATGATCGGCACTGAAGTGCTAGGGAGCGGATTACTTCTAAAATTCTGGCTAACACGCTCACACTTAAAAACGCTTCTGGATATGCTGGAAAAAGGCAAGCCAAGCAGGCGAAAAATTGACACTAACTACTTTCAATACAATGGTTATTTCTTGGGATATAACTCTTCTAAAGATAATGCCGGTAAATACGGATTTGAAGAAAGCCCTGCTGAAATCAAGCAAAAAGTGAAAGAGCTTTTACTAATCTAGCTCGGTCGAACAAACTAGGTCTATTGCTCGTTGAGTGATCGTCTCTGAGCATTTTAACTGCTGCCGTTGCTGGCAGCCATGAGTCAAAAATTGCACTCAACGACAGGCAGCTTTTGGCCGGTTGTTGCCTGTCGCGACCGGCAGCCGTCGCCAGGTGTGTCTGTCTGTTGGCGTCATGGTGAGTCGCTGATGCATGCGTGCCCCAAATGCTCTCATCCGTTCTTCCGTAAGCTTCGGTTACTTCCGAATCCGACTGATCCGTGCATATGCGGTTGGAGCGCCCTAGATCCCGCGACAGGAAAGCAGGGCACTGTGCTTGAAAAGACATTTGCGGAGTTCGCCTACGAATTACTGCAGCGTAACTTACCGCCAATGAGTTGTGAAACGTTAGCCGCAAGCTATGTACGACAATGCAGAAAACGCGGTTTCATACACGGAAAATTTGTCGGTACTGCAAAACTATTTGACAGCATCCGTTCAAAGTATGGAGATGAAGCCCTGTCGCGAATGGACAAAGCTTATGAAGCAGGTAAACACGACCAATGGATACGGTTTAGTTTTTACAATGGCCAGATGGATATGCCACTCGCCCGGCATATGATCATTGCACAGCATTTATTTGGGGGCGCGGATGACTTTGAGGCTGCCTTGCAGAAAGAGCTCATTCTTCGGCACGCGGCAGGTGCAAAATTACGTTTAAAGCTGGAGAGGCCGAAAGTTGGTAGGAAGGCGCAACACCGTCAGAAAATAGCCACCATTTTAGCTGTTCGAGCGAATGTCGATTTGGAGTACCTCTGGGATAACGCTTATCAAGCCACCCGCTGGCTAGCGGAGCATGACAACGCATGGTTGATGGGAAAGCTCAGCACGCCAAAGCGCTTACCTGAAGTAGTCGAGGAGGTTAGTGATCTCCGAGACAGCGCTTATGCTGCCATTCTCCTATCGGGTGCTGAGAATCTCTATCGGATTTCCAAAGGACAGAAGCGGGTTAATCTCAACAACCTGCAGAAACTCCTACCCGTGCGTTTACCGCGGTGTCCAAAGTTACGTAAGCGTAGATTTCCCTTGGCGTCCCAGCAGGCTGAACTTCTTATGGAGTCTGTCTGGCACTTTAGATTGAGACGGCTAATTTTCGCTCTTGCCAATATGAAAAGGCTAAACCTTCCGATGAACACTGGAAGTCTGGGTATGGTTTCCAGTGTTCCGAATACTGTTTTTCAAGCCCTTGTTAGCTTTTTCGAGTGGGACCTAGAGGACTTTGCGAGAAATGGAGTGGACGCAGAAACTCTGCTTAAGTCCACCGGTTTACCAAGGAATTGGCAGGGACCACCTGGTTTCAACCAAGTCCTGGGAGGCACTGCGTACTATCGGAATAAGTCTGTAGCTGAGAGCACCTGAAAAAAACGCGCTGAGTGAAGCCTGTAACGCTTCCGTTGGATTAAAGTAATTTGCAATATGTTTACTCACCGACGCCGCGCGCTTTTTCAGAGCCTGTGCCATTCAACCGGACGCGGTTCTCCACAGCAATTACCGCTACGCGGTCGGATGCATGTGCTTTTTGCATCCAGATGTCATGGCCGGCCACAGACGGTATTACATCTGATTAATCTAGGAGAAATTATCTAGAATAAATTGGCTCACGGCATAAATGCTAGTGTTGTCTTGAGATTCTGTTGCGCTTGGGGGAACTACGCCTTGTTCGAGTATCCGCTTCTTGCTGCCGGAATTTGAAGACCACGAGCAGCAGCCATCGAACAAAAATTTCTGCTGTTTTTCAGTGCAAGTGATGAGGTTAAGAGCACATCACACGTAAGCTCCGCTTAGCATTAATGTAATATAAGACTCAGCTTTGTGTAAGGTTGACACCTTTAAACTATCCAACATCAATGACCAAGAGGTGTTAACGATGAAAAAATTTGCGGCAGTTCTTGCTGTTGGCATAGCCGTAAGTTCCTCCTTCGCAATGGCTGAGGTTGATAGAAACTCAACGATGCAGCATGACTATGCTGCAGTCGAGGGTAGACAGGCTTTAAAGGTTCTTCTTGAAAGCGGTGATGTACTAAGTGTGACGCCAATGGGCGAAGATAGTATTCTAGGCTGGCCAAGCTATCTTGCGCAGCCATACGAAATCAAAATTCGTACTCCTGATGGAGTTGTCCACTCAGTGGAGTTCCGTAGCGCGCCAGTTGGCATCAATAACGGTTAATTATTTATAAGGGAATTAATACGATATAAGCCAATTGTATGATCGTTACGATTGGCTTATGACTGATTTTTCAAATGGTATTCTTTTTATTGCACAAGAGTAACAATAGAAGCCAAGGCGTCATTTCAGTGGGTAGAGCGTAGGTGTCCTGCCACTGAATAAAAGCGCTTTCCTACCAAGTCCATAAGATACCATCTTGGCAGGAAAGCGGCTTGCTGGTTATACAGCCATACGTTCACATTCCTCAGCGCACTTCATACAGGCTTTCGCGCACTCTTGGCAGTGATCCATCTGATGCTTGGCACACTCTTCACCGCAGGCTCGGCAAATTTTTGCACACAATGCACAGAACTCTTTAGCCAACTCGCTCTGGCGACTCATGAGTCTGGCTGCCAGAGCACATATGTCAGCACAATCTCTGTCGAGCTCAATGCAACGGGCCATCGTTTGTACGTCGTCTTCAAGTAAACAGGCAGATGCGCATGCTTCGCAAACTAGAGCGCAGTTAGAACAAGCTTGAATGCAGCTATTGAACATTGTTTCAGTCATGACTTCCTCCAAAGTTCGTATTTTAGCGTATAGTCTTGAGCTGGCCTGAGGTGATCCTCTAGCAGCTCATAAATCCGACATATTCAGAGTTCGTCCGTTCCAATGGTTAACATTACAATCGTGTAAGGTCCCTTATGATCGCTATGCGGCTGATTTTAAAATATTTACCTTTATTCGATATTTTATTATTGGCGGGGAAATTCCATGTGAAAGCCCGTCACGCCGTCTAATGAGGTGCACCAGATTCTGCCTTTATGGGCCTCAACAATAGATCTGGTAATAGCCAAGCCGAGGCCAGCGTTGCTTGGACTACCCTCGCGCCGGGCAGGATCGACCCGATAGAAGCGATAAAAGAGCTTGTCCAGGTGCTCGGGCTCGATCGTCCCTCCGGGATTCTCGACGCTGAGGGTTACCGTTCTTTCCGCCTCGTGAATCGTTACAGAAATAGTTTCCCCTACCGGGGTGTAACGCAGCGCGTTGGATAACAAATTGGAGACCGCTCTATCAATCATTAATTTATCTCCCAGCACATTTCCTGCGCCTGAGACTGAGAGACGGATATCGCGTTCGTCAGCCACTAAGTGGTAATACGCAAGCAGTTTAGCAACGACATCAGCTAGTTCGATAGACGCTTGTTCGGGAATAATCAAGCCGTTGTCGGATTTGGCCAAAAAGAGCATGTCGTCAATAATGCGTGACATACGCTTCAACTCCTCTAGATTGGAGTAAAGATTCTCCTCATAAGCATCAATATTCCGCTTTTTGGTCAGCACCACCTCGGTGTGGGTCATGAGGTTGCTAACAGGGGTTCGCAGTTCATGAGCAATGTCCGCCGAGAAATTGGAAAGCCGAACAAAGGCATCTTCCAAGCGACCTAACATCGCATTGAAGGACAGAACCAATTGCTGTAACTCAAGCGGTATCGGTTCAAGCGGCATTCGTTCCTGCAACGACCTTGCTGACATCGATGCGGCGAGATGGGTAACTTGCCTCAGAGGCCTGAGACCGCTTCTAACTACCATCCAGCCAAGCGCAGCACTAATTAGAGCGCTGACGCTTAATCCAACGCCGAACCAACGCTGCAAAGTCTGAAAGAAATGCGCGTGGTTAGTGACATCAAGAATCAACAGTGCTGTAAGTGGTTCGGGCTGGTCTGCTACCGAGATTCGGGCAGTCAATCCTCTATACAGGCGGCCGGCATATTTCCATTCCCACATATTCTGCTGTTCTGCGTCCCTATAGCTTTCCGGGACGTCGACTGTCTTGGGATCAGAAAAGAGCACTCTGCCATCTTCGCTCAAGATGGTCGCCGCTAAATCATGATGGGCACCTAGCAGAGCTCGCAACTGCGGTAGCTCCTCAGCAAGGTTTGCGCTGCTGCGTACGTTATTGAAAATTTTCTTGGTCGATTCGAGCTTCTCCACCAAGGCCTGCCGATCCAACACTTCGAAGTGATGCTGGCTAAGCAAATTGAAGCTCAGCCCAGCTATGGTGAGAACTACAACCACCACAGACATGAACATGACACTCATTCGGGCGGTCAGCGAAAGGTGACGCAGTCTCACTCCGGTGCATCCATCATATAGCCCATGCCACGCACGGTATGGATCAGTTTGTGCTCGAAGTCGTCGTCGACTTTTGCGCGCAGACGGCGTACCGCGACCTCGATAACGTTGGTGTCGCTGTCGAAGTTCATATCCCATACCTGAGATGCAATCAGAGACTTCGGAAGCACCTCGCCGCGTCGGCGCATCAACAATTCCAGCAGTGAAAATTCCTTCGCCGTCAGATCAATTCGCTTCCCAGCACGAACGGCGCGGCGCTTTAGCAGGTCCACTTCGAGATCTGAAATTTTCACGGTGGTTTGGGTGGGGGAGCCGCTGCCCCTGCGAAGCAATGTCCGGACCCTTGCCAGAAGTTCGGAGAACGCGAACGGCTTAATCAGGTAGTCGTCCGCGCCCAGCTCCAGGCCTTTGACGCGGTCTTCCACGCCATCACGTGCGGTCAAGAACAGTACGGGTATTTCGTGCCCTGCTGATCTGACCATGCGTAGCACCTCCCATCCATCTAACCCTGGCATCATCACGTCAAGGATTAAAAGGTCATAAACCTCACTCAGCGCATATTGGAGCGCATCTGTGCCAGTCGTGACCCGGTCGACGGTAAATCCAGCTTCGGTAAGTCCTTGTTGCAGGTAAGAACCAGTTTTGGGTTCGTCTTCAGCGACCAGTAATTTCATGCAGGCAGATTCCGAAAGTTTGTTTCGACTCAGTGTGCAGGTTAACGAGGCCGCCATCTAGAAGCTTACAAAAATGTAACGTATAAATCAGCTCGCTGACAGGCGGAGGTGATAGTGTTTCACATAAGTCGGAATCTATGTTCGAGCAAAATATGAGCAGTGACTCTAAGAATGCTAGCAGCTGGTTTTTCCAGGCCTTCCACATTGCTCCCTTGGCCTAATGGCGCCTCAACGGCGCCTTTTTTTTTGATGATCTGATCAGGCGGGCGAGCCTTACAGATAGTAATTTAAGTGTGCGCACCTCTGAACTTGAAGTGAATTAATTCATTCCTCTGCACGGAGTTTCTTTCAATGCTTAGATTGGGCGCGACATCCATCAGTCGGCTATCAAGCAAGGAGGGTCGGCAAGGTGAGGATCCGTTAATCTCCTTAGCTGGCATGCTATATCTATCGGGACGAGCGGCTCATGCTGACGCAACGTACTAAAAATACCAGCACTGGAGGTCACTGCCGTGTATCACCGCCATCTTCATCGGAATAATGAAATATCTTTTTGGAAGACTAGACCCGGCGTAGCGCTCTTAATGCTGGCAATAATCGGTTTTTTCTACTTGGCACGCGAGCATTACGGTCATCTCTTGCAGGGACTGCCATACATAATCTTGCTGCTTTGCCCGTTGCTCCATTTGTTTGGTCACAACCATGGTGGCCATTCCAATCCCACCCGTGTCTCCAAGGACAAAGATAGGAAGTAAATGGCATGCACAATTCTTCCAGCAACCACGACCGGCATCAGGCTAACCATTCGCACGATCAAAACGGTAAACAGTACGACCCGGTGTGTGGAATGGCGGTCAAGCCAGATAGTCCTCATCACGAGACCTTCGAAGGAAAGACTTATCGCTTTTGCAGCGCAAGGTGTCAGGAGAAATTCCAGGCTGCCCCTCAGCGGTTCGCAAGCGGCCGGCCGCATGAGCACCATCAAGATGTAGCTCAAGCGCCGTCCGGACCTAGCACCGAATACATCTGTCCGATGCATCCGGAGATTCGCCAGGCAGGACCAGGAAGCTGCCCAATCTGCGGTATGGCATTGGAGCCTGTCATTCCGGAACTAGACGAAGAAGAGAACCCGGAGCTTAAGGACTTCTCTCGGCGCTTCTGGTGGACCCTGCCGTTGACGGTGATCGTCACCGTGCTGGCCATGGGTGGGCATTCCCTGAACCTGTTCCACGGCACCACGCAGAACTGGGTCGAGCTCGTACTGACCACTCCGGTAGTGCTTTGGGCTGGCTGGCCATTCTTCGAGCGCTGCGTACGCTCGTTCGTGCTGCGCAGTCCGAACATGTGGACGCTGATCGGCCTCGGCACCGCCGCCGCCTACCTGTACAGCGTCGTTGCCACTCTGGCGCCAGGCGTGTTTCCTGCCGACTTTGTACAAGACGGGCGCATCGGCGTGTACTTCGAGGCGGCGGCGGTGATCATCTCACTGACTCTGCTCGGCCAGCTCCTCGAGCTGAAGGCACGCTCGCAGACCTCGGCGGCGATCAAGTCACTACTCGGCCTGGCGCCGAAGACCGCGCGACGCATCAATCCCGACGGTACAGAGGACGACATTCCGCTCACCCATGTTCATGCGGGCGATAGGCTACGCGTACGCCCTGGAGAGAAGGTGCCAGTCGACGGTCTGGTGCTGGAAGGCGAAAGCGCGGTGGACGAGTCAATGCTGACAGGCGAGCCGGTGCCGATCATGAAGCACGTCGGTGACAGTCTCATCGGTGCCACCCTTAACGCCCACGGCAGTCTGGTGATGCAGGCGCAGAAGGTCGGCAGCTCGACCATGCTTGCGCAGATCGTGCAGATGGTTGCCCAGGCGCAGCGCTCCAAAGCACCGATGCAGCGACTGGCTGATGTTATTGCTGGTTACTTTGTGATGGTGGTGATCGCTATCGCCATACTAACCTTCCTTGTCTGGGGGCTTTGGGGTCCGGAGCCGAGCTGGGTCTTCGGTTTGATCAACGCGGTGGCGGTGCTGATCATTGCCTGCCCGTGCGCCCTGGGCCTGGCCACGCCAATGTCGGTAATGGTCGCGACCGGCAAGGCGGCCGGCAGCGGCGTACTGTTCCGCGATGCGGGCGCCATCGAAAATTTGCGCAAGATTGACACGCTGATCGTCGACAAGACGGGCACCCTGACTGAAGGTCGCCCGGCCTTTCACAGTGTAGAGGCGGCGCCTGGTTTCACTCCGGATGAGGTGCTGCGCCTGGCAGCGAGCCTCGATCAGGGCAGCGAACATCCCCTGGCCCACGCCATCGTCGACCATGCCCGCGCGCACGGCCTGGCACTGAGCACGGCCGAGACATTCGAATCAGCCTCCGGCATCGGCGTACGTGGCCAGGTTGATGACCACCACCTGCAACTGGGCAACACCGCGCTGATGAATGATGCCGGCGTGGATGCCAGCTCCCTCAGTGCGCGGGCCGAACAGTTGCGCGGCGAAGGCGTGAGCATCATGTTCCTGGCGGTGGACGGCGTCCTGGCTGGTCTGCTGGCAGTGGCTGATCCGATCAAACCGACGTCGAAACTGGCGGTAGAGCGCCTGCAGGCAGACGGCGTGCGGGTGATCATGGCCACCGGTGATGGCCTGACTACTGCTCGCGCAGTGGCCCGCGAGCTAGGCATCGAAGAGGTGCACGGCGAGGTCAAACCACAGGACAAGGAACGCTTGGCCGCCGCCCTGCAACAAGAAGGGCACCGCGTGGCCATGGCCGGCGACGGCATCAACGACGCCCCAGCCCTGGCGCGCGCCGATATCGGCATTGCCATGGGCACCGGCACCGACGTGGCGATGAACAGCGCTCAAGTCACGCTGGTCAAGGGCGACCTGCTGGGCATCTTGCGCGCAAGGAGCCTGTCAGTGGCCACCGTGCGCAATATGCACCAGAACCTGACCTTTGCTTTTCTCTATAACGCTCTGGGCATCCCGCTGGCCGCAGGCCTGCTCTACCCGCTGACCGGCCTGCTGCTGTCGCCGATTATCGCCGCGCTGGCGATGAGCCTGAGTTCGGCCTCAGTGGTGTTTAACGCGTTGAGGCTGCGCAAGGTATCGATCGATTGAAACGCTTGACCTTGCCGCTCTGGCAAGGTTGAACATCTGCTCAACCATTACGGTGACTTCCCAGGAGATTCTCATGAGCACCATTGAACTGAACGTCGAAGGCATGAGCTGCGGCTCGTGCGTCAAGCATGTCACCGAGGCGCTCAACACTGTCGAGGGCGTCACCAAGGTGGATGTCGATTTGCAAGCCGCCAGGGTGCGGGTTAGCGGCCAGAGCGACAGCCAAGTGCTGATTGCTTCCCTGACTGATGCGGGATATCCCGCGCAGCTGGCCAGTCCGGCAGCCGGGACGAACAACATGAAAAAGACGGGTTGCGGTGGCAGCGGTGGCTGCGGCTGCAACTGAAAACGAGAGGCAAACAAGGTTCTTATATGTCTAGAAAACTGCGTATATCAGCCCTTGCGGCGCTGCTGGTAAGTGGGGCGATCCATGCCGCTGAACCCTTGATCATCGATGTACACCGAGACGCCAACTGTGGTTGCTGCAAGGACTGGATCTCCTATCTGGAGGACAACGGCTTTGCGGTCCGCGACCATGTTGAACGCAACATGCGTTCGGTGAAGCAAGACCTAGGAGTGGAGCCGCGTCTGGCGTCCTGTCACACCGGTGTGATCAACGGCAAGTTCGTTGAAGGCCACGTGCCGGTGGCGCAGATACTCGAATTGCGCAAGCGTTCCGACCTGCTAGGTATTGCCGTGCCCGGCATGCCGGCTGGATCGCCCGGTATGGAGCACGGTGATGCCAAACATGCCTACGAGGTAATCGGGCTTACCCGTTCAGGGCAGGATGAGGTCCTCGCCAAGTACCCGTAAATTCAGGCTCCGTGCCGCTGACCGGCTTTCCCAGGCGGGTGGCAGCAAAGAGAACGCGGGGGTGATCACTGGATGATCGCAGCGATCACCCCGTCCGGCTCGCTTGCTCAGGACAGTTTCCTGACTTGCGAGGCGGAATTATGTCCGGAGCCTTTCGTTAACTCTTGTTCCGCGAGATACCCATGTTCCGCCTTTTGCTGTGCCTGCTTTTACTGATCCCACTGCCGGTCAGTGCTGGGATTTTTGATCTGCCTCGCTCACAGCCGGCCCTGTTCAACGCCCCCCTGAATAACAGCCAGGACTTCCTGCCGGTGGATCTGGCCTTTGGCCTTGATCTGATAGAAGCCGACACCGACAGTATTCGCCTGCGGTTCATAATGCCGATGGCTATTACCTCTACAAACATCGTTTCGCCTTCAACAGCGACCATCCGCAAGTAACAATCGGCACCCCGCAATGGCCTGCAGCCGAACCGAAAACCGATGAGTATTTCGGCGATGTCGAGGTGTTCTACGGCATTACGGACTTAGAACTACCGATTGATAACCCTCAGAACAGGCCGTTCACCCTGCAGGTGAGCTACCAGGGCTGCGCCGATCTGGGACTGTGCTACCCACCTGAAATGCGCACTTTTCAGATCGGTAACTCGCCCCCGGTATCGCCTGCGCAACCGGAAACGACCTTGGACTGGGGAAGTCTGGCACTGTTCTTTCTGGCCGGTTTGGGGCTGACTTTCACTCCCTGCGTGCTGCCGATGCTGCCCATCCTTTCCGGCGTAGTGCTGCGTGGACAACTCGGTGGGCTACGAGGTTTTCGCCTGTCGCTTGCCTACGTACTTCCCATGGCTGCCTGCTTCGCACTGCTCGGAGCGCTGATGGGCATGTTCGGAGCTGGCCTCAACCTGCAGGCGCGCCTGCAGTCACCGTGGCTACTGGTGCCCTTTGCGCTGTTCTTTTCGGTATTTGCCCTGGCCATGTTCGGGGTGTTCGAGTTGCGTATGCCGCGCTTTATTACCGAACGAATGGATCGCCTGGCCAGCCGAACCCGCGGGGGTTCAATGATAGGGGCCGCAACGCTAGGCGTGCTGTCAAGCCTGCTTGTATCACCCTGCGTGACAGCACCACTGGTCGGTGCGCTGCTGTACATCAGCGCCACCGGCGATGCCCTGGGCGGCGGGCTGAAGCTGTTTTCGCTGGGTCTGGGCATGGGGGCGCCGTTGGTGTTGTTCGCCACTGGTGGCGCCGCCTTGTTGCCCAAGTCCGGGACCTGGATGGTCGGCGTACGCAAGGTTTTCGGTCTGATGTTGCTGGGTGTCTCTGTATGGCTGCTGGAGCGTGTGTTACCAGCTCCCGTGACGCTGGCCTTGTGGGGCCTGTTGGCGGTTGGCACTGCGTTGTGGCTGGGCGCCCTGGAATTTATTCCTAAGCCCGGCAAGCAGAAGCTTGCCCAGTTGCTTGGTGTGGCCTTGCTGGTTTACGGCATCAGCAGTTGGGTGGGCGCTTTGCAAGGTCAAACCGACCCGCTGCGCCCACTGGGTCGCCTGGACGCCCAAGGCTTGCCTCAAATCGACGCAACCGTCGGCTGGCAGACCCTGGACACCCCAGCAGCCCTGGATGCGGCACTGTTGTCAGCGAAAACTGCCGGCCAACCTTTGCTGCTGGACTGGTACGCCGACTGGTGCATCAGTTGCAAAGTAATCGAACGAGAAGTACTCGAAGTGTCCTCTGTGCGCGAACAGCTGGCTGATTACCGGCTGGTGCGCTTCGATATGACGCGTAGCGATGCCGAGCAACGCGCGCTGCTTGATCGCTACCAGCTGTTTGGCCCGCCGGCACTGCAATTGTTTGCCCCCAGTGGTGATGAGTGGCAGGACCTTCGCACGGTTGGTGAAACCGACGCCGAGAGTTTTCTGGAACGACTGCGTCAAGCCGACGACCGAATGTAAAGCATGCAACCTGGTCGCTCCCGGAAGTCGACGTCAGCTGGCAGATCGCAGCCCGCCGCAGCATGTACTTGCGGCGGCTGAAAGCTAAGACGTGGGCAGATGACTTGATCGTTTTTACCGATGCTCCACTTTCAAAATCCGTGACGGCTGAAGTCAGCCATTTGTTGAACAGCCACACCGGAACTTAACAGTCAGAAAAACTAGAACCTGACAGAACTGTAATGTTTCGCTAAGGCCTGTGACAGGATGCCGCGGTTAAGTTGGCGTCGTGCCTGAAGAACAAAGCACTCCGTTCAAACGGAAACCGAATTAACGGGTATTTCGAGGGGGATCGAACAATGCCCCTGTTTTCATGCGTTGCCGAGTACTCCGACTTGGCAGGGGCGAATGTGTCAGTTGGCATATGGGGCACCTGAGTGGCGGTTTGAGAATCTGTCGCCTCCAAGCAGCATAAGCCGAGGCGCCTGTTGCAAATTGCGACGCCAAATAAGCTGAGCTTACCAACTGCTGAAGAGGCGCTGCTCGCTGGAACGAGTTCACACAACAGTGGGAAAGGTTGAAGGTGGAATCTCGATAGTGGGGCAGTCAACGAACCCGAGACCGGATTGCTCACCACCGGCTCATCTGATTAATGGACATAACGGGATGCAAAGCAAAACCACAAGGCGCACTTTCATCAAGGGGCTAGCCGCCACCAGTATTCTCGGCGGCTTAGGCATGTGGCGTATGCCGGTCTGGGCCGTGACCAGTCCCGGTCAGGCCAACGTGCTGGCCGGTACCGATTTTGATCTGTTCATCGGTGAAACCCCGGTAAATATTACTGGCGCGGCTCGTACCGCGATGACCATCAATGGCTCACTTCCGGGGCCGACCCTGCGGTGGCGGGAAGGCGATACCGTGACTCTGCGCGTTCGTAATCGTCTGCAGGAAGATACCTCGATTCACTGGCACGGCATCATCCTGCCGGCGAACATGGATGGCGTACCTGGCCTGAGTTTCCACGGCATCGCCCCCGATGGCATGTATGAGTACAAATTCAAGGTTAACCAGAACGGCACCTATTGGTACCACAGTCACTCGGGACTGCAGGAGCAGGCTGGCGTCTATGGTGCTCTGGTGATCGATGCCAAAGAGCCGGAGCCGTTCAGCTACGACCGTGACTACGTCGTGCTACTAAGTGACTGGACTGACGAAGATCCGGAACGGGTTCTGGCCAAGCTCAAAAAGCAATCGGATTACTACAACTTCCACAAACGTACTGTCGGCGACTTCGTCGATGACGTGAGCGAGATGGGGTGGTCCGCAGCGATCGCTGATCGGAAGATGTGGGCCGAGATGAAAATGAGCCCGACTGATCTTGCCGATGTCAGTGGCTATACCTACACCTACTTGATGAATGGCCAGGCGCCGGATAACAACTGGACTGGTATTTTCAAGCCGGGTGAGAAAATCCGTCTGCGCTTCATCAATGCATCGGCCATGACCTATTTCGATGTCCGCATCCCCGGTCTAAAGATGACGGTGGTGGCGGCCGATGGGCAGTACGTCAAACCTGTTAGCGTCGATGAGTTCCGTATTACTGCGGCCGAAACCTTCGATGTAATAGTCGAGCCCGATAGCGAGCAGGCCTACACCATCTTCGCGCAGTCCATGGACCGCACTGGCTATTCACGCGGCACCCTGGCCGTTCGCGAAGGGCTGAGCGCGCCTGTTCCTGAAGTTGATCCTCGCCCGTTGATCTCCATGAGCGATATGGGAATGGATCACGGCAGCATGGAGGGAATGGATCATGGCTCCATGCAGGGCGGCATGGCAGGCATGGATCATAGCAAGATGGCAGGTATGGACCACGACAGCATGGCTGGCATGGATCATTCAGCGATGGCAGGCATGGGTGGAGCGATGCAGCCCCATCCGGCCTCCGAAACCAATAACCCTCTGGTCGACATGCAGACCATGACGCCAACTCCCAAGCTGAATGACCCGGGAATCGGGCTTCGCAACAACGGTCGCCGTGTGCTGACTTACTCAGATCTGCACAGCACCTTCCTCGATCCGGATGGGCGCGAGCCGAGCCGTACCATCGAGTTGCACCTCACAGGTCACATGGAGAAATTCTCTTGGTCATTCGATGGCATTGAGTTCTCTGATGCGGAACCGTTGCGATTGAAGTATGGCGAGCGTGTTCGTATCACCTTAGTCAACGACACCATGATGACCCACCCCATCCACCTTCATGGCATGTGGAGCGATCTGGAGGATGAGAACGGCAACTTCCTAGTTCGCAAACACACCATTGATGTACCACCAGGCTCGAAGCGCAGCTATCGCGTAACCGCAGATGCGCTAGGGCGCTGGGCCTATCACTGCCACCTGCTGCTCCACATGGAAATGGGCATGTTCCGTGAAGTTCGTGTGGATGAGTAAAGGAGATATCTAATGAGCAATTCCCCGAAACGAAACCACCTGTTCTGCAGTGCCGCAATGTTGAGCCTTTTGGCTGCCCTGTATATCCCAGTGTCGCTGGCCGAAGAAAATCACAGCGATCACGGACGGCACGCCGTTGACTCTTCCAAAGCTGCAAGTGAGAAGCAGCCTCCTCAGGTGCGAGGCCAGGGCCCCGCCAATCAGCAAATGGATCACGGCTCGATGAATCACGGCTCGATGGACCATGACGGCATGGACCACCAAAAAATGACCGGTGAGCATGGCAGCGACCATGCCGAGGCAGATTCGAACCATGACCATTAAGCTTTCACGTCCATCGCTCATTGCGCTGGCGGTGTCAATGAGCGCACTGAGTAGCGGCTTTACCTTTGCCGCAGAAGAGATGGATCACTCGACTATGGACCACGGCTCCATGCCGATGGACCATAGCAAGATGAACCACGGGGCTGCTCAGGTGCAGATGGGGGGCATGGATCATAGCCAGATGCCCGAGGGCCAGAATTCGCAGGATGGGACTCCTGCTATGGACCACAGCAAGATGAATCATGAGGCCATGCAAGGCCAGATGGGCAGTATGGATCACTCCCAGATGAACCATGGCCAAAATCAGAGTAAAGCTGCGGCTATGGACCATAGCAAGATGGGCCACGGCGCCATGCAAGAGCAAATGAAAGGGATGGATCACAGCAACATGGATCACTCCCAAATGAACCATAGCTCCGCTGATACCCCGAGAACCACCAGTCGTACACCGATCCCCGTCCTCACGGATGCTGATCGCCAAGCGGCCTTCGCGCCTCTGCCTGGACACACAGTGCACGATAGCGGCATCAACAGCTTCTTTCTGCTCGATCAGCTTGAATATCAGGACGCTGATGAGGGCAGCACCCTGGCCTGGGATGCCTCAGGCTGGGTGGGAGGCGATATCAATCGGGTCTGGTTTCGTTCCGAGGGAGAGCGTACTAACGGCGTAACCGAGGATGCCGAGCTGCAGCTGTTGTATGGGCGCTCGGTCGGCCCCTGGTGGGACGTCGTTGCTGGCGTTCGCCAAGACTTCAAACCCGAGTCTCCACAGACCTGGGCTGCCTTTGGTGTGCAAGGCATGGCGCTTTACGCTTTTGAAGCCGAGGCCACAGCCTTCGTTGGCGAAAACGGCCAGACTGCGGCGCGTCTTGAGGGCGACTATGACATCTTGCTTACCAATCGGCTGATCCTCCAGCCAACTGCGGAAGCCAATTTCTACGGTAAGAATGATTCTGAAAGAGGAGTGGGCTCGGGCCTGGCGAATACCGAACTGGGTTTGCGCCTGCGCTACGAAATCGTTCGCGAGTTTGCGCCCTACATCGGGATTTCTTGGAGTCGCTCATACGGTAATACCGCAGACATGCTGCGCGACGAAGGAGAAGATGTTGAAGAGGCGCGCTTTGTCGCCGGCATTCGAATGTGGTTTTAGAGCCTGATATGAAAAAAACAATTACAACCCTGGTGGTAGCAGGCGCTGTCGGTAGTGCAGCAATATTAGCCGGAGCCTATTCCGGCTTGATCAACGTTGGTGCTGACGATCCTCATTACCCAGCCGTGCATGCGTTCCTTTCAATGGCGCGTGATCGCTCTATCGAAGCGCGGTCCAAGGACATTGAGATTCCCAATCTAGATGACGAGGCTCTCATTCGTGGCGGGGCCGGGAACTACAACGCCATGTGCGTTGGGTGCCATCTGGCGCCCGGTGTCGAACAAACAGAGCTGAGTCAGGCGCTGTATCCAGCCCCGCCTAACCTGGCCAAGATCGGCATTGACGCAGGCCCTGCATCCGCCTTCTGGGTCATTAAGCATGGAATCAAAGCAACAGGCATGCCGGCCTGGGGTAAGAGTATGGGCGACGAATATATCTGGGGCATGGTTGCCTTCATCAGCCAGTTGCCCAAGATCGACGCTACGCAATACCAAGCGCTCGTCGCTGCGAGTGGCGGTCACCAGCATGGTGGCGGTGAGAGCCAGACGCACAATCATGAAAGCTTGGATGGCAGCAATTCTGACCATCATGGCAATGCTGCCGCTGGAGGAGAGTCTGGACGTCGCGGTATAGCGGCTGCAGACCACCACGGCGGCTCAGCTCCAGAGGCCGATCACCATTCTTCGAGCAGTAACGGCGATGATCACCATGGTGGAAGTAACTCCAGCACGAAAGGCAGTAGCGCCAGCGACCATCATGCCGAGCCGGCGTCCAACGCTCACACTCATGCGGATGGCAAAGAGCACGTACATGACAGCTAAAAGCAACGGGGCACGTTTGGTGGTCAAGCAGTAGTTGAGCTTTTACCGCGACGAGCGTCTTGCTACACCGCCGTCATCGCGGGTTAGTTCGTGTGCTGGCCGCTCAGGTCAGCGAACTCAATAAGCGCAATGACCTCGTCGGGATCGCGTGACGCTTGAAGGAAAAACGGGCCGGGGCGAGAAAGTTGCTCGATACGTTTTTTCAGTTAGCCCTCTCTAGATCATTGATCAGGAACTTCATCTCAGAGATCTCTCGGCGCTGAGCCTCAATGATTTGATCTGCCAGCTTGCGAACGCGCGGGTCTGAAATCTGAGCGCGCTCACTTGTCATGATGGCTATGGAATGGTGAGGAATCATGGCCTTCATATAGTCCGTATCGTCGACAGTTGCCTGGCTACGAACAAGCCACAGGGCAATAGCAAAGGAAGCTGCTCCGCCGGCGAATATCGCTATGTTCATGGGCTTTTTCTTGTACATATTGAGCATGAAGGCGAGCATGACTATCGCCATGACAGCTCCCATTACTAACGCCATCCAAGCACGGGTCTCACTCCATAGAACATGCTCAAAAGCGTAAGTATTCAAATACATAACGCCGTACATGATGACGGTTGATGTGGCCACCATCGCAGCGAAACGCCAATAAGACATTTTCATATCAACTCCTCTTGGTGATGTGCTGCCACAGTATTGCATTGACTAAAGTCTGCGTATTTTTCGATCATGCCGGGCAGTTGCGTTACTAATACTGTGAGAGCTCAGATTTGATAATCAGCCCTCGGTGTTACCTAAGAACGGACAAGCCGGGAGGCTGTGAGGTTTCGATTTTTTTAAAAAGCTTACAAAAATGTAATCTGCACCAAGTTTACTCGCTCTCGGGTTTGCGCAGCGCTGCTCCAAGTCGAAGTGACCATGCGCCAGTCTGGCTGCGTGACGCGCTTCCGTGATTTGGTGAGGAACACGGCGCGCCTGGTGACGCTGTACGACCTGTCGAACTGTGGATGTCTCCTCGATATTCGCTGTCGAATGTAGAAGAGGTAAGCCTTTAAGGGGTAAGGGGCGACATCGAGATCCTTGCGGTAACCAGTAATTGCGATTTGTGGAAGATCAGGTCGTTCAGACCTGTTTCCAGTTTCCAAAGCGCAGGAGCTGAACGTTTGTTGGCTGTCACTGAGGTTACGCCAATGTAATTTTAGGGACAGCATCCCGTAAGTATTCACCCGCCACACTCAAATCAGGCCCCAACACTGAGGAAAGCACAATGAAAAGCATGCAAAAGCTCGTTATCGCCCTTGTTCTAACCGCTACATCTCCTTTTCTCATCGCTGCAAATAAAGGCGATCAACCCATGAGACACGACCATACTGTTGGCGATGGTCATGAAGTGATGGTCAATCTGCTAAAAACCGGGCAAGTGCTAAGCGTGACCCCAATGGGTAATTCACCAGTGTCCGGAAGTGATGTAAGAACGTATGAGATTAAAATTAAAACCCCTGACGGAGTCGTCCATTCGGTCGAATTTCTCGGTGCCCCAGTAGGCGTTAAAAACGGCTGATACCACTTTAACGGACACCTCCGCGATATTAATACGATTATGGTTGTTGCAGGTATCAGCACTTACCCTGCAACAATCATCGATGCTTAGGCTTCCCTTTGCTAAGGGAACCCTAGACGTGCAGTTTATACTTGGGATGTTTGAGACAGAAAGCGAGCAATAGTTTTTTAAACGCAAATCGGGGAAGAGGGATAAATGATGAACCAAATTAGTAAAGCACTGGTGACGATTTCGCTAATTTCGGCAGCTTTCGCAGCCGTCGCCGGCACGGAACAAGAAAGTGCTATGCGGCACGATCACACTGTTGGGGATGGTCACCAAGTAATGCTGGATCTGCTGAAGCGCGGCGAGGTGGTGAGTGTGGCCCCTATGAATAAAGAGCGTTCGGATAATAAAGCTATAAATAACACACTTAAGGGAAATGTTAGGCCATATGAAATAAAAATTCGTACTCCAGACGGGCGACTTCACGCGGTAGAGTTCCGCGGAATGCCAGCCAAAATAAACAACCGCTCACATGGTAATAAATGACAAGAAAGTTATTTCTGAGTAGCTGCCACAGGGGTAAGCCGGATCATAACGTCTCCTTACACGGGAGGAGGATCCTGACAGCGTGTCATGCAACAATGGGCTGAGTCGGCCTTCTCGGCTCAGCTCAAAGCAACATGAGCGAGTGATTTAATTTTTCCACAGCACATACAATTTTTACATTCAGTTGGCGTCTACTTCACCAGTTGAGCGAATGTCTGTGGGGGACCCAGTGGTGCTGCTACGAAATCACTACAGTCGCTGTGGAAAACCACCAGTCCGCTCTGATATGCCGCCGATCGCGATCGCGTTCTCTGCCGCGAATATGAGGCCCTGACCAAAAGTGTGACGATACGCAGCGTTTTGAAGCTCCATTGCCATTCTGAATGCCGCCCCTTATGGCCGCGCCGCTATCGCCTCCTACATAGGCTATTACCAAGTTGAGTCTGTCATTGTCGAGCAGTATGTGGTCTTCCTCGTGATGTCTTCCAAAAGGCACCGATAATTGCCGCGGGTAGCTTGCAAACGCGGACGTCACGCAAAGCGATGCATGTGATCGACGAGACCCATCTTTTGGTCTGAGATCGCAGCGGTCAGTATCCCAGCTTTGAGCCGGGAAAGTCTGATGCGGCGCATATCGAGAATACGCCCCTGGTCGATGCCGATGCTGTTCTCTGCTCCGGCAGTGCCAGTTCTATGCCCCTTCATCAAGAGCCGAGGGGCGCCTGTCACCCGTCGGCCCGTCCTAGCCAGAAGCGCTGCGTGGATGGGCCTCTCAAATTTAAAACTTGAGCGCCTGCGACCCCCAGCTCAACGGCTGAATGATTTTCATATGGTGTGGCCGCTAGGTAACTGAGCCAATTAATCGGGATGGCTATGCTTGCTCGAATGCTACCGGCCCCACTTAATCCTTGGGTAATTTGATTCATAACACCAGTGTAATTACCGTGTCATATGAGTAACAGCTTGCCGCTCTTATAATTTCATCACACACGTTAAGTTAGGAGCTGGTTATGAAAGCTTTCAAGATTACGGCAGCAGTGTTTTTTATGAGCGTGAGCTCATTATCCTTGGCAGAGGGTAGCTCAGATCGCGAGTATGGCGAAATGATACGCGCGAACGAAAATACTATGCGGGAGTACGCTACTTCTGTCGGAAAGAAGCCTCCCGAAGTTGTCCATTATCGTTATGGGATGAAGTTGGACATCGCCAAGGTAATTCGTACCACGCGAACCGATATGACCTGCAACGATGTGATGCCGGCCCAAATTACCTATGAGGACTCTAAGGGTGATTTGGCGATTGTTGAGTATCGGGTCGCCGGAACGAACTGTCGGAGATAAGACACCACCTATCGACCCATCGAAGCCTGCATAAACGTAAGAGTCCGAGGCGGTAGTCGCAGCCCGAGACATGCTCCTGGTGCGGCGGTGGTCATAAGCATTTCAGCAATACAATCGTTACTAGCCTTGCCGTTTTTATGGCGAATCGGTGCGGGTACTGGCATGGGGCCGTCTGGGGAAACTGCCCAGCTGAGCGATGTGCTTAGTAGTACATACATAGCCGCGAGGGGTGCCTACGACTCGCGGCTTTTATTTTCCATATGGAGCGTGTAGCTGAGAAATGTTCGGACAAGTACTATCAAACCAAGTACTGCAACGTTTCGTAGCGAGGGCTCAATTACAACCGTTCGTATGACATCGGCAGCAACGAGGAATTCTAGTCCTAGCACAATCGCGCCGCCAATATCTTGCCGTAATGACCGGGAGCGATCCGTCAATGCGGCCCCTTTGTAATTGAAAAAAAAGCGATAGAGCGCTATGAAACTTCCGAAAGTTATAGCGAGCACCCCTGCAATCTCGAACCCGATCACCGCGATCTCAATCGCTGCATGAGGTGCCTCAAGGTTCATAGAAACACCCGTCAATGGTGGTCATAGATGCCTATTCCCCGAATATCGTTCCATGAGGTGGTCTGGTGGCAGAGATAGCACTGCTCAGGTTCCGCATTCCTGACACCCGCTATCGGCTTGGACATCATTCCGAAGTGCTCCTTGTAGTGGCTGAGCGGCGCGAGGTGGCACTGGCCGCACTCGGTGGAACTCGGCGGTGGATGCCGGTACTCGGCAATCGACCATGTGGTCGTGCCGTGGCATGTCGCGCAGTCGTTTCCGAAGACCTGGACGTGCGGGTCGGTGGTCTTGTGGCAGCTCGCACAGTCCAGCAGCGTCTCCTTGTAAGTCATGCCGTTGGCAAGCGAGAGGTTGCCCGGCAGCGCCTCGGGCCGGTGTGCCTTGAGGTGCGCGAGCAGCACCGCCCCCTCATGACCCTCCGGGGCCCGATCGAGCCATCGCACGATGATGTCGGTCAAAGCCGCATGGTCCATACCACGCAGGCTGCGGCCGGCGTCGTGTTCCTTGTGGCAGGCCACGCAGTTGTTCGAGCCGGCGATGTCGGCATGGAATGCCGTCGGTTGTCGCTGGACCAGGACGGTCTCGTTTGCATGGCAGGCCACGCAAGTCGCGTCCTCCACGCCCTTCACCGGCGTGTGGCACGCCGCACAGTCCTCTTTGAGAAACGCATGTGCGCTGGACAGGGGGCCCGGAGAGGCCATGTTCTGCCACGTCGCGGCGCGCTGCATTTGCGGAAGGTATGTCCACAGTGCGACTGCCGACACCGGCGCCAGGACCGCGAGCAGCGCGGCGAGGATCTTTCCCTTTCGACTCATCTGAACCACCGCAACCCGAAGTAGATGCCAGCCCAGATATGCAACGCCAGCAGAAGATAGAAGATGATCGAGAACGCGATGTGTGCCGACAGCCAGGCGTTGAACAGCCTGCGCACCCGCTCCTGGAACTGGATCGAGTACTGCAGATCGGCGGCGGCGGATGCCAGTGGCAGCAGTTCGGCGCTGGCCTTGGGCGTACCGGCAACGCCCGCTGTTGGTCCTTGCGCGTAGGCCCAGTACTGCCCATCCAGAAGGCGCCACAGCCCGTCGATCTGCGCCTTCTTCTCGCGGATGTTCTCCGCGACGTAGCGCAGGTAATGCTGGCCGATGAACCCAGTGAGCACGCTCAGCAGCATCGATGCCGTCAGCGCGACGCCGAGCGCACTCTGGAACTTGTGCCCGCTATGGAGGATGGCCAACAGCGCGCCTACCAAGCCGAAATAGACGTGCGCCTGCAGCAATGCGCCGAAGCCATGCTTCCTGGTGAATGCGCGGCGCAGCGTAGCGCTGCGCTTGATTACGGTGTAGGTGAGCGGGACGAGCATGAACGCCGCGCCTACGACGCCGAACACGCCACCCAGGAGGCTTCCGGCGAAGAAGGAAGAGCGGTGCACCAGGAAACCCAGCCACAGGACCACCAGCATCGAGAAGATGATCGTCGCGATGATGCGATCCTGGTTGCGCATCTACGCATCCACCGAGATATCGGCCGACGCTTTCGCCTGGCAGGCCAGGATCACGCCCGAGGAACGATCGAGTGGCGTCAGACCGTCGTCCACGTCCATGGTGACCTCGCCCGACAGCAGCTTGATCTTGCAGAGGCCGCAGTAACCCTGCCGGCAGGCATATTCGATCGGAACGCCGACCTCTTCGGCGGCCTCGAGAACGGTCTGGCCGGCCGCCAGCGGCGCCTTTTTTCCGGACCGCTCGAAGCTGCAGGTGACGGCCGTCGCCGTGTCGCCCGCCGACACCTCCAGGCCGGGAGGCACTGTCCTGGAGGGGCTCAGGAACAGCTCGGAATGAACCGACGCCAGGTCGATGCCCAGCTTGCCCAGTTCGTTGCGGACCGCGTCCATCATCACCGACGGACCGCACAAGTGGATGCGGCGCGAACGGATCTGCGGAATCTGCCCCAGCAGTTCGGCGGTGATGAACCCACGCGGGCCGGTCCATGCCGCCGATGACTCGTCGCTCAGCACGATGGACACATGCAGGTTCGGATGCCGGCGGGCGAGTTGGTTCAGCTCGTCGCGGAAGATCACGCTTTCCAGGTCCTTGCAGGCGTAGACCAGGTCGATCCGGCCGTTCCAGCTCTGGTCGGTCAGGTAGCGGATGGAACTCATCAGCGGCGTGATGCCGACGCCGCCGCCCAGGAACACGACACTGTCGGACTCGACGCCGCGGAAGGTGAAGCGGCCGTAGGGGCCGGACGCATCGAGGAGATCGCCTTCCTTCACCTGCTCGTGCAGGTAACCCGAGACGATGCCGCCGCTTTCGTGCTTGACCGTCAGGTCGCACCAGCCGTGGCAGCATGGCGATGAAGCGATCGAATACGAGCGCTTGACCTGGTTCCCGCCTGAATGCACCGAAAGCGTGAGGAACTGGCCGGGCTCGAACTCGAACGGCAGCGCACCCACGCCCTCCACTGGCGCCAGCCGAAACGTCTTGACCTTGGGCGTCTCCTGGAAGACGCGTGCGACCCGCAGCTTGCCCACCCAGCCGCCCATGGTGGACACGGGTGCGCGTGCCTGCGGCTCGCCCTCGGCCGGCACGCCCGGAGACACGGACGCCGCGGGGGCCGGCGCCACACCGGAACGAGGCGCAGCGGCGGGGGCCGGAGGCACCGGTGCCCCGGTGCGCAACGTGGCGAGGACCGCATTCGTGCGTCGGGTTCGCGCCACGTACATCCAGGCGGCCAGCAGCGCAAAGGCCAGCAGCAACGCCATCGTGAAGTAGTGGAAGCCCGACAGGCCGAAGACGCCGTGCGCCGGGGCCGTGGTCAGGGGATCGGTCAGGTTCATCTCGCGCCGGAACCACGCCAGCGCGATCCCCCGCGGCGCCTGTCCTTCGGCCAGTGCGCGGTAGGCCGACAAGCCGCTGTCGAATTCGCCCCAGGCCACGCGCATGCGGTCGGATGCTTCCTGCAGGCCGCCGTAGTCGTTGCGCTGGACCGCGTGCGACGCCTCCGACGACAGGGACGCCAATAGCTGGATCCCTTCGTGCATCCGGTGGTGGGCGAGCTGCTCAACGCTCGCGCGCCGCTCCGGCGGTAGATCCGGCAGCGCCATCAGCTGCGGATACAGCAGCTTGTTGAGGCGCCGATCCCGACCGCACTCGTCTCCGCGGCAGCCGCGCATCATGTCGTCCATCATGCCGCCCATGGAACCGGCCATCATGCCGCCCATGGAACCGGCCATCGATGCACCACTCGAAGCCGGCATGCTGGCAGTCGCGTCCGGGTGATGCGCGGCGTGATCGTCATCGCCCGCCGATGCGTCAGCCGGCGGTGTGGCGCTCATCGGCATGCCGTTCATCGAGCTGCTGCTTTGCGCCGGCATGCCATCGGCTGGCGCCGGCTGCGGTACCGCCATGCTTCCGGCCTTGTCCGGATGATGCGCGGCGTGATCGTCATCGCCCATCGGCGCGCCAGCCGGCGGCGTGGTGCCCATCGGCATACCAGCCATCGAGCCGCTGTCCCGGGCCGATGACGTGCCGGCAGCGTCCGGCTGCGCAGCCGTCGTGCCGCCGGTCTTGTCTGGCGGATGGGCTGCGTGTGGATCAGCAGCCGACTGAGCGCCGGCCGCTCCATGAGCCAGCAGCATCGCCAGCGTGGCCAGGGCGGCGACTCGCTTCCACCCCACGAAGCCTTCCGTCAGCACCGCGGCGGCCTCCACTACATATGGCCCATCTTCTTCTTGGCCATGCCCCCGCCCATGCTCGAATCCATCTTCTGCATGGTGGCGTCGACCTTCTGCATCTGCATCTCGCAGTGCTCCATGTCCTCCTTCATCTGCTGCATGTGCTGCATCGTGGCGGGCATGTCCATGTCCTTATGCGCGGAGGCATCGCCAGCCTTCATCGCCATGGCCTGCTGATGCATCTGCATGCTGCCTTCCTGCATCTGTCGGCCCATGGCCTCCATGGCTTGCCCCCGTTCGCGCATCATGGCTGCCATCTCCTCCATGTGCGTGGCCATGGCATCGGGCGTTGCGGGCGCATTCTGAGAAGCAGGGGACTTCGGATCGGTAGGGTGCGCCGCTGGAGCGTGAGGTGCCGCCGGGGTGCTGGCGGGCTGCTGCCCCATGGCGCCTGGCATGGCATCCTTCTTGTGCATGTCATCATCAGCGAGCGTCGTCCCAGCGAGGAGTATTCCCACGAAGCAAATTGGAGCGAGGGGTGTGCGTCGGTGCGGTCTCATGACAACCTCCTAATGGTTGTTTTTCTGACTTTGGCTGTGGGCGTAGGAAAAACTACCTTACAGATCAGGCTATTACTAATAGCCTACGGAGAAGAAGCTGTCGTAAACCTTACTTGTGCATTACATTTTCACGTTTGTTGGTGAAATAGTTGTGGACAGTCTGAAAAAGACTTTCTGATTTTGGCAAAATAGCCGAACGCCACCCACCGAGTTTTCTGATGAAGCAGATGACCTTCGCCGATGCCGAGTACGCCGGCAAGCGTAAGCAGACCCGCAAAGAGCTGTTCCTGATCGAGATGGATCGGGTGGTGCCGTGGAAGGG
>DDVX01000020.1 GCA_002345575.1 Stutzerimonas stutzeri | reverse complement strand
GCACGGCCTTGCCGTTGTCCCAGGTTTCGGTGACGGCGAGTTTTTCCAGGTTGGCTTCGATGCGGTTAGCGATTTTCAGCAGGACTAGGGAGCGATCCTGCACTGAGGTCTTGCCCCAGGCATCGGCCGCGGCGTGGGCGGCGTCCAGGGCCTTGTCGATATCCTCGGCGCCGGAGCGCGGGAATTCGGCGATGACTTCACCGTTGACCGGCGAGGTGTTGACGAAATACTCACCCTTCACTGGCGGCACGAATTCGCCACCGATGTAGTTGCCGTAGCGAGGCTTGAAGGAAATGACGGCGCCTGCGGTACCGGGTTTGGCGTAGATCATGGGAATCCTCCGAAGGATAACTCTTGTAATAATTGATGCACTGGCCGAATCTCGGCACGGCTCAGGTTGATCATGAGTCAGTTTCATGCGCTCAACTTGACCCGAGGAAGACTCTGCTGTCGTCTACAGTCAACTTCGTGACAAGTTGTCGCAGTACCAGAGGAGCGCCCGGCTTTGGTGCGCGTGTTTGTGATTACACGTTCTGGAGCGATTTCTACAGCAGGCGCGTCGCATTCTTGTGGCTCCGAGCGGCTTGGTGAGGCGCGGTGTGCTTCTTGCTTCATGTCGCGGAACGTTACGGTGTGGAGGCTTCGATGAGTTCCTTTTTCGAGCAGTCAGATGCGTCGGCCGGCCTGGCGCTTGTCACTAGCGGACAAAAACACACCGGCGTTCTGGCTGCAGCCGCCAGTGGCCTGTGCAGCTTCATTGAGAAGCAGGGCGGTGATGCGGAGCGTGTGCTCGGTGTGTCGGGGATCGACCCGGACCTGTTGCAGCATCCGACCCTTAGTCTGGCGCTGCCCAACTACTGCCAGACGCTGGAGGAAGCGGCACGGCAATCTGGTTGCGACAACTTCGGCCTGTACTATGGCCAGCAGTTCAAGCCGCAGGCGTTGGGGCTGCTGGGTTACATCGGCCTGTGCTCGGCAACGGTCGAGCAGGCGCTGATCAACTTCGCCCGCGCCTTCCCCCTGCACCAGCGCAACAGCCTGATTCGCCTGGTCGATGACGGTGAGTGCTACCGCTTCGATTATCAGGTTCGGCATGGCGCTATCCTTTGCCGACGGCAGGATGCCGAGCTCACCCTGGGAATGGCGCGCAACCTGATCCGCCATGTATTAGGCAGCCAATGGGCGCCGCGCGCGGTGCACTTCGAGCATCCGCGTCCGGCGGATTGGCATGAGCACAGCAAGGTCTTCGATGCGCCGGTGTACTTCGAACAGCCGTATAACTCGTTATTGATTCCCAAGGTCGGTCTGGCACGCGCCATGCCGGGAAGTGATCCGATTCTGCTGATGGTCATGCAGGATTCCCTGCGCCAGCTCAGCCAGGTAGGGCGCACGGAACCGGACATCGTCGATGATGCGCGCGCGCAGATTCGCCAGCGCCTGCTACTAGGCGAGCCGGTGCTGGAGGATATTGCCGAGCAAATGGGTATGAACAGTTGGTCTCTGCAGCGTCGCTTGCGTGAGCAAGGGCTGAATTTCTCTATGCTGGTGGACAAGCAGCGCCAGGAGCTGGCCACTTACTACATGCGTCAGCAGCAACTGCCCATTTCCGAGCTGGCCCCCTTGCTCGGCTATTCGGAAACCAGCGCCTTCTCGCGGGCGTTTCGCCGATGGTTCGGGGTGAGCCCCCGCCAGTGGCGGCAGCACAGTGATCTGGTCAATACAAACCACTAGTCTGCTTTCCTGCCCGTGCGCAAATCAAATGATGCGCAAACGAAAAAGCCCTGAAAACTCTTCAGTTTTCAGGGCTTTTCAATATCGAAAGTGGCGGTGAGGGTGGGATTCGAACCCACGATACGATTTCTCGTATACACACTTTCCAGGCGTGCTCCTTCAACCGCTCGGACACCTCACCGGGTCTCGACGGCGTGCTGTCCGTCGAGGCGCGCTAATGTAGCCGAACACTTTCCGGATGGCAAAAGTTTTTTGGTTTTTCATGCGCTTAAGCGAATGCGAGGGTGTTTTTCAGTCCTTTTGGGGCGGGCGAGTCAGCAAGATTCGTGACTTGCCGGTCAGTCACGGCGCTTTACGCCGTGTGGTGTGCTGGGTAACGTCGGCCCACTTCTAAACAAGGAATCGAGTCATGAGCGATCTGGTTGCTTACCAACTTGAAGACGGCATCGCCACGCTGACGTTGAACAATGGCAAGGTCAATGCGCTGTCGCCGGCGGTTTTCGAGGCGCTCAACGCGGCTCTGGATCGTGCCGAGCAGGACCGCGCCGTGGTAATCCTCACCGGCCAGCCGGGGGTTCTGTCCGGCGGTTACGATCTCAAGGTGATGACCTCCAGCCCCGAGAACGCGATGGCGCTGGTGGCCACGGGCTCCACGCTTTCGCGCCGGCTGCTCGCCCATCCGTTCCCGGTCATCGTTGCCTGTTCAGGGCATGCCATCGCCAAGGGGGCTTTCTTGCTGCTATCGGCGGATTACCGTATCGGTGTCGAGGGCGCATTCCATATCGGTCTCAACGAAGTGCAGATTGGCATGACCATGCATCATGCCGGTATCGAACTCGCGCGTGATCGCCTGCGCAAGTCGGCGTTCCATCGGTCGGTGATCAACGGTGAGATGTTCGATCCGCAGAGCGCGTTGGACGCGGGCTTCCTCGATAAGGTGGTTGCACCTGAAGAGCTGATGACGACAGCCCGTGTGGCCGCGGCGCAGCTGCTGAAGATCAACATGAAGGCGCACAAGAACACCAAGCTCAAGGTACGCAAGGCACTATTGGAAACCCTGGATCAGGCAATCGCGCTGGATAAGCAACATTTCGGCTGAGTTGGCTCAGAAGAATTTTCCGGTCGACGCTCATTCCGGTCATTCCTGCGTTTAAACTGCGCCTGCAACGCCCCGACAATGTTGGGGCGTTTCATTTCCTATTCGTGTTGCCTCGCAGGAGAGTCCTGATGTCCGCCCCGCACACCCCGGTAGAACGTTCCGATTTCGACCAGGTCATTGTTCCCACTTTCGCTCCAGCCGCCTTCATTCCGGTGCGTGGTCAGGGCTCGCGAGTATGGGATCAGAGCGGGCGAGAACTGATCGACCTCACCGGCGGCATCGCCGTGAACGTGCTCGGGCACGCGCATCCGGCACTGGTGCAGGCGTTGACTGAGCAGGCCGGTAAGCTTTGGCATATTTCCAATATATTCACCAACGAGCCGGCCTTGCGCCTGGCAAAGAAGCTGGTGGATGCAACCTTTGCTGACCGCGCTTTTTTCTGCAACTCGGGCGCCGAGGCCAACGAGGCGGCGTTCAAGCTGGCGCGTCGTTATGCGCACGACGCCTTTGGCCCTGAGAAGTACGAAATAATCTCGGCAGTGAATAGCTTCCATGGCCGTACGTTGTTCACCGTCACGGTCGGTGGCCAGCCGAAGTATTCCGATGGCTTTGGCCCCAAAATCGAAGGCATCAAGCATGTGCCTTATAACGATCTGGAGGCGCTGAAGGCCGCCATCTCCGACAAGACCTGCGCGGTGGTGCTGGAGCCGATCCAGGGCGAAAGCGGTGTGCTTCCGGCCGACCAGGCTTATCTGGAAGGGGCGCGCAAACTGTGCGACGAACATAACGCCTTGCTGATCTTCGACGAAGTGCAGACCGGCATGGGCCGCACCGGCGAGCTGTTCGCCTACATGCATTACGGCGTGCTGCCAGACATCCTCACCAACGCCAAGAGCCTTGGTGGCGGCTTCCCCATCGGCATGATGCTGACTACTGACGAGGTTGCCCAGCACTTCAGCGTCGGCACCCACGGCACTACCTTCGGCGGTAATCCGCTGGCCTGTGCAGTGGCGGAAACCGTCGTCGATATCGTCAACACGCCCGAGGTGCTGCAAGGCGTTCGGGATCGGCACGAGCGGCTGAAAGCCGGGCTGCTGGAACTCGGTGAACGCTACGGCATGTTCAGCCAGGTTCGCGGTATGGGCTTGCTGATCGGCTGCGTGCTGAACAATGCCTGGAAGGGCCGTGCGCGCGAGATCTTTGACGCCGCCGAGCAAGAGGCACTGATGCTGCTGCAGGCCGGCCCGGATGTGATTCGCCTGGCGCCGAGCCTGGTGATCGAGGAGGCCGATATCGTCGAAGGGCTGGCGCGTTTTGAACGCGCGCTGGCTAAGCTGACCCAGGCCTGATTTTTTTATTAGGGCGGTTACGCCGCCCCTTTCCAGATAGAGAGAACCAACATGAGCGATGCGCTGCAACTGATCCTCGAAGACGTGGATGGCACCCAGCTGGAAACTTCCTGTACCCGTTTTGCCGTGATGTGGCAGGGGCGTGAAGTCTGGATTCAGCAGGTAGGCAACAACCAGCTGATGATTGGCGTCGACGTAGAAGATGGCGACACCGAATATGCCAACCTGTTGCTGCGCCCACTGGCGACCAATCTGGTCAGCCTGGAGCTGGAAATGGAGCCGATGGAAGCGGGCGACGAGGAGCACGTGCACGGCCCTGATTGCAACCACGACCACTGATGCTGATGCGACGGCTGCCATGCTGATGGCGCAGCCGTCGCACCAATGCTCATAGGGCAGGTTCAGACACCTGCCGGTGGGTTCTCCAGCGAATCGTTTCCGGTCACCGTCGCTGTGCCTGTTGCCGCCTGGGCGCTAGCCCTCATTTGCTGCTGATCGGCCTCCTGCCGCACGGGCATGCTGCGTGAGCTGCTATTAGCAGTTGTCGAGTGCTCATTCATTTCGCAAAGAACCCGCTTGGCCTCGCAATGTCCGCTGATGCCCCGTGCCAGTGCCATGCCGCCCATGGCCAGCTGTACGATCCCTCCCAAGCCGCCGCGACCAAGGCCCTTTCCAAGAAAATACAGTCCGCCAGCGATGGAAGCTGCGCGCTCCCAACCGTGTACGTTGGGGGTCGAAGAATTCTGTTTCATATGATGTGCTCCAGCAGAATGGTTTCTAAGGCGTGTGGACGTAACAAGGCGATCCGCATTGCTACGTCAGATGTCGCTAGGCCCTATGGATGACTGCCGCAGCCCCCGCAACGTTCCAGCCACAGGTGGGAAGCGCTTATCAGGCGTCAGTGAGCGCGAACACCTTGAGCAGAAAGGCGTACTCGAGCGCGGCATCCTTGAGTGCCTGGTAGCGACCACTCATGCCGCCGTGGCCAGCTTCGAGCTCTGTCTTGAGCAGCAGCAGGTTGTCATCGGTCTTGCTGGCGCGAAGCTTGGCGACCCATTTCGCAGCTTCCCAATACTGGACACGGCTGTCGTTGTAGCCGGCCACGGCCAGGGTCGCGGGGTAGGCCTGCGCCTGGATGTTTTCATAAGGCGCATAGGCCTTGATTCGGGCATGCACGTCCGGCTCGTTCGGGTTGCCCCATTCATCGTACTCGGTGACCGTCAGGGGCAAGTCTTCGTCGAGCATAGTGTTAAGCACATCGACGAACGGCACTTCGGCGATGGCGGCGCCGAACAGATCTGGGCGCATGTTCAGTACTGCGCCGATCAGCAAACCGCCGGCACTACCGCCACTGATGGCAAGGCGCTGTGGAGTGGTGTAGTTGTCGGCGACCAGCTTTTCTGCGCAGGCGATGAAGTCGCTGAATGTGTTGGGTTTGTGTTCCAGCTTGCCGGCGCGATACCAGGCTTCTCCCAAATCGCCGCCCCCACGCACATGGGCGATGGCGAAGATAAAGCCGCGGTCCAGCAACGACAGTCGCGCATGGGAGAACCAAGGGTCGAGGCAATGGCCATAGGCGCCGTAGCCGTAAAGATAGAGCGGCGCTGATTGGCCGAACGCTTCTCGGCGGCCAACCAGGCTGATTGGTACCTGAGTGCCGTCCGCTGCAGTGGCCCAGATGCGCCTGCTCTCGTAGGCATCGGCGTCGAAGGGGCCTTCTACCGGTGTTTCCTTCAAGACCTGCTGCTGACCATCGGCAAGTTGCAGCTGACGAATTTGCGCGGGGCGGTTAAGTGCTTCGTAGCGCAGGCGGATTACCGGGCTCTCGAACTCCAGGGTGTTTTGCACGTGCAGGCTGTAGGCCGCGTCTGGCAGTTGTAGGCGATAGCGCGCGCCATCCTGTGGCCTTACTTCGATGACCGGCAGGCCGGCTTCTCGCAGGCTGAGGGTCAGCGCACCGCTGTTTAGGCTGATGTCTTCAAGCATCACGGCATCATTATGTGCGACCAGTTCCTGCCAGTGCTCGCGCTGCGGGGCGTTCTCCGCAGCCAGATACAGGGCGAAGTTGATGCCGCTCTGGTTGCTGCGCACGAACCAGCGCCCTTCACCGTCTAGCTGACCGTGATCGGGGTAGTACTCATGGTTTTCCTCGCGCGGGGCGAGACAGATCCAGCGGCCTTCGGGCTCATCGGCGGACAGCACCCAGGCTTCGCTGGTGGTCTTGCTATTGGACAGGATCACCAGTTGGCGCTCGGAGCTGGCGCGGTAGCAATGGACGAAATAACGGCCGTCAGGGTCGTGATAGACCTCTTCGCGATGTTCCGTGCCCAGGCGGTGGCGATAGATCTTGTGCGGTCTGTGGGTATCGTCGAGTTCACCAATGAACAGGGTCTGGCTATCGTTGGCCCAGACCATGCTGCCGTCGCAGTTGTCGAAGGGCAGGGCGGTGACGTCGCCGCTGGCCAGATCCTTGACGAACAACTGATAGATTTCGTCGCCTTGAGTGTCGAGGCTGTAGGCCAGCTTGCCGTGGTCCTGGCTGATGCTGAAGGCACCCAGAGACAGGAAGCCGCCAGCGGCCAGCTCATTGGGGTCGAGCAGCAGTTGCTCGGTGCTTTCGTCTACCGTCAATGAGCCATCGGCAGGGCGTGGGCTGCGGTAGTGTCGCGGGTACTCGTCTCCGGCGGTGGTGCGCTGGTAGTAAAGCCACGGACCCCAGGGGGAGGGCAGTGACAAATCGGTTTCGCGAATACGGCCCTTGATCTCCTGATACAACGTTTCACGCAAGGCGCTCTGTTCGAGAAGCTGTTCCTCCACCCAGGAATTTTCCGCCTTCAGGTAGTCGAGAACCTCCGGCGCGTCGCGCTTCTCCAGCCACTTATAGGGATCTTGGCCGTGATCGACGCGGGCAATTGGGGCTGGCATGGAAACTCCTGGCGAAAAGGTGGTATGACCGACTGAAGGGTTCTGCCCGGTGCAGTGTACAAGGCGCCTGTGCAGTTGTGACGGCGGAGGTGCGTACGGGTTCAGCGGTCATATAGAGGCTGCAGGGTTCGCTACATTCACGCAGCAGCCTGTGATTGACAAGATCTCGCTTTTCCATGAAGGTGTGTTACCCAATCAAACGGGCGTATGAATCGAGCGTTTGCCATGCAAATGCCGTCTACCCTGATTATCGTGTCGGTGGGTGTCGGTGGCGGTCATGAAAGACCGGCGACGTGCGACACGTAACGTTCAGCTTCCATACCTGGAGATCAGTTGATGATTTACGAAGGTAAAGCCATCACGGTTAAGGCTCTTGAGAGTGGCATCGTCGAATTTAATTTCGACCTCAAGGGTGAGTCCGTCAACAAGTTCAATCGCCTCACCCTCAACGAACTGCGCCAAGCCGTCGACGCCATCAAGGCTGACGCATCGGTCAAAGGCGTTGTCGTCACCAGCGGCAAGGATGTGTTTATTGTCGGCGCCGACATCACCGAGTTCGTCGACAGCTTCAAGCTTCCGGACGAGGAGTTAATCGCCGGCAACCTCGAAGCGAACAAGATCTTCAGTGATTTCGAAGACCTGAGCGTGCCCACCGTCGTCGCTATCAATGGCATCGCCCTGGGTGGCGGTTTTGAAATGTGCCTGGCGGCTGACTATCGCGTCATGTCCACTAGCGCAAAGGTCGGCCTGCCGGAAGTGAAGCTGGGCATCTACCCAGGCTTTGGTGGCACCGTGCGCCTGCCGCGCCTGATCGGCGTGGATAACGCGGTCGAATGGATTGCTTCGGGCAAGGAAAACCGTGCCGAAGACGCACTGAAAGTTCACGCTGTGGATGCCGTCGTTGAGCCGGAAAAACTGCAGGAAGCTGCGCTGGATCTGGTCAAACGCGCGATTTCCGGTGAGCTGGATCACAAGGCCAAGCGTCAGCCGAAGCTGGAAAAGCTCAAGCTCAACGCCATCGAGCAAATGATGTCGTTCGAGACCTCTAAGGCCTATGTTGCTGGTCAGGCAGGTCCGAACTATCCGGCACCGGTCGAAGCCATCAAGACCATTCAGAAAGCCGCCAACTTCGGTCGCGACAAGGCTATTGAAGTCGAGGCCGCCGGCTTCGCCAAGCTGGCCAAAACCTCGGTTGCAGAAAGTCTGGTCGGTTTGTTCCTCAGCGACCAGGAGCTGAAGAAGAAGGCCAAGGCCTACGACAAGCAGGCCCGTGACGTGAAGCTGGCTGCCGTACTCGGTGCCGGTATCATGGGTGGCGGTATCGCCTATCAGTCGGCTGTCAAAGGCACGCCGATCCTGATGAAGGATATTCGCGAGGAAGGCATTCAGATGGGCCTGAACGAGGCCTCCAAGCTGCTCGGCAAGCGCGTAGAGAAGGGTCGTCTGACCCCGGCCAAGATGGCTGAAGCGCTCAATGCCATCCGCCCGACCACTTCCTACGGTGATTTCGGCAGCGTCGATATCGTCGTCGAAGCCGTAGTCGAGAATCCGAAGATCAAGCAAGCGGTGCTGGCTGAAGTAGAAGGCCTGGTGCGTGAAGACGCGATCATCGCTTCCAACACTTCGACCATCTCCATCAGCCTGTTGGCCCAGGCGCTAAAGCGTCCGGAAAACTTCTGCGGCATGCACTTCTTCAATCCGGTGCACATGATGCCACTGGTGGAAGTGATCCGCGGTGAGAAGACCAGCGAAACCGCTATCGCCACCACCGTTGCCTACGCCAAGAAAATGGGCAAAAGCCCGGTCGTGGTCAACGACTGCCCGGGCTTTCTGGTCAACCGTGTGCTGTTCCCGTACTTCGGCGGCTTCGCTCGCCTGGTCAGCGCTGGCGTCGACTTCGTGCGCATCGACAAGGTGATGGAGAAGTTCGGCTGGCCCATGGGCCCGGCCTACCTGATGGACGTGGTCGGCATGGACACTGGTCACCATGGTCGTGACGTCATGGCCGAAGGTTACCCCGAGCGCATGAAGGATGAGCGTCGTACCGCCATCGATGCGCTGTACGAAGCTGATCGTCTGGGCCAGAAGAACGGCAAGGGCTTCTACAGCTACGAAACCGACAAGCGCGGCAAGCCAGCTAAGGTGGTCGACGAGAGCGTCAAGGACGTACTCGCGCCCATCGTCTATGAGCACCGTGAAGTCATCGACGAAGACATCATCAACTACATGATGATCCCGCTGTGCCTGGAAACCGTCCGCTGCCTGGAAGACAAGATCGTCGAGACTGCAGCCGAAGCTGACATGGGCCTGATCTATGGCATCGGTTTCCCACCCTTCCGCGGTGGTGCACTGCGCTACATCGATTCGATCGGTGTCGCCGAGTTCGTGGCACTGGCGGACAAGTACGCCGAACTGGGCCCGCTGTATCACCCGACTGCGAAGCTGCGTGAGATGGCTGCCAACGGCCAGCGCTTCTACGGTTAATTGAGGGAAGAGAGAATATGAGCCTTAATCCGAGAGACGTCGTTATTGTCGACTTCGGCCGTACCCCGATGGGACGTTCCAAGGGCGGCATGCACCGCAACACCCGCGCCGAGACCATGTCCGCGCAGTTGATCGAAGGCGTGCTTGCGCGCAATCCGAAGATCAATCCGGCAGAAGTGGAAGATGTGATCTGGGGCTGCGTCAACCAGACCCTGGAACAGGGCTGGAACATCGCCCGTATGGCTTCCCTGATGACCAGCATCCCCCACACCAGCGCAGCGCAGACCGTCAGCCGCCTGTGCGGTTCGTCCATGAGCGCGCTGCATACCGCCGCTCAGGCGATCATGACCGGTAATGGTGATGTATTCGTCATCGGTGGTGTTGAGCACATGGGCCACGTCAGCATGATGCATGGCGTCGACCCGAACCCGCAGCTGTCGCTGTACGCAGCCAAGGCGTCGGGCATGATGGGCCTGACTGCCGAGATGCTGGGCAAGATGCATGGCATTAGCCGCGAGCAGCAGGATGCCTTCGGTGAGCGTTCGCATCGTTTGGCGCACAAGGCAACCGTCGAAGGCCTGTTCAAGGATGAAATCATCCCCATGCAGGGCCATGACGAGAACGGCTTCCTCAAGGTCTTCGACTACGACGAAACCATTCGCTCGGAAACCACCTTGGAAAGCCTGGCTAACCTGAAGCCGGCGTTCAATCCCAAAGGCGGTACCGTGACTGCCGGTACGTCCTCGCAGATCACCGATGGCGCCTCTTGCATGATCGTGATGAGTGCACAGCGCGCCAAGGATCTGGGTATCGAGCCGCTGGCGGTGGTCCGCTCGATGGCGGTGGCCGGGGTCGACCCGGCGATCATGGGCTACGGTCCGGTGCCGTCCACGCAGAAGGCGCTCAAACGCGCCGGTCTGACCATGGACGATATCAGCCACGTCGAGCTGAACGAGGCCTTCGCTGCGCAGGCGCTGCCGGTGCTGAAAGACCTCAAGCTGCTCGATAAGATGGACGAGAAGGTCAACCTGCATGGCGGTGCCATCGCTCTGGGTCACCCGTTTGGTTGTTCCGGTGCGCGTATTTCTGGCACTCTGCTGAACGTCATGAAGCAGAACGGCGGTACGCTTGGCGTGGCCACGATGTGTATCGGGCTGGGTCAAGGGATTACCACGGTGTTCGAACGCGTCTAATCTGTTCGAGCGAGGAAGAGCCGGGGCCTTGTGCCCCGGTTTTTCATTTGCAAGACCAGATGATTTTTTATCGAGGCAGTCCAGATGCAGATCACCCCAGGGCGTTACCGTCATTACAAGGGACCCGAGTACCGGGTGTTTGCGGTGGCCCAGCATTCCGAAACGGAAGAATACATGGTGTTCTACCAGGCCCTGTACGGGGACTTCGGGCTCTGGGTACGACCGCTTTCGATGTTCACCGAAACAGTCGAAGTCGATGGCGAAACACTACCGCGCTTCGCGCTGATCGAGGAAGAATCCAGCCTTTTTGTTGGCTGAATCTGTTGACAGGCTTAGGCCTTGCGCTTGACCTTGCCTCGCTCGCCACTATATATAGCGGTGCTTTCGGGGCAGAGTGAACGCGCTGCAGCCCGATCCGACTTGATAGAACCCCCGCTGGACAGCCATGCTGGTCGCGGTTGATGAATACCTTCGGGGCATGGAGTGCCCTGTGCAGCGGATGAAAACGCTGCTTCGCTTTTTTCCGACAGTGCCGCCCTTCGACACTGCGGAGCAAATCTTCTCAGTTCACCTCTCGATTCAGGAACTCTCCTCTCCATGGGTAAATCGCTGGTCATTGTGGAATCACCGGCCAAGGCCAAGACAATCAACAAGTACCTGGGCAACCAGTACGTGGTGAAATCGAGCATCGGCCACATCCGCGACCTTCCTACCAGCGGTTCCGCTTCCCGGGAGCCGGTCAAGCGTGGCAAGGCGGCTGCTGCCGAAGCGCCTGCGTTGTCGCCCAAGGAGAAAGCCAAGCGCCAGCTCTTCAGTCGCATGGGCGTCGATCCCGAGCAGGGCTGGAAAGCCAAGTACGAGATCCTGCCGGGCAAGGAAAAGGTGATCGAGGAATTACGTCGCCTGGCCAAGGAAGCCGACACCATCTATCTCGCGACCGACTTGGATAGAGAGGGGGAAGCGATCGCCTGGCACCTGCGCGAATCCATCGGCGGCGATGACAGCCGCTTTAAGCGCGTGGTGTTCAACGAGATCACTAAGAAGGCCATCCAGGAAGCGTTCTCCAAGCCGGGCGAGCTGGATATCAACCGCGTCAATGCGCAGCAGGCGCGGCGCTTCCTCGACCGCGTGGTGGGCTACATGGTGTCGCCGCTGCTGTGGGCGAAGATCGCCCGAGGCCTGTCGGCCGGTCGCGTACAGTCGGTGGCAGTGAAGCTGGTGGTCGAGCGCGAGCGTGAGATTCGTGCTTTCGTCCCGGAAGAGTATTGGGAAGTCCACGCTGACCTTGCCACGGCTGACAAGGCCAAGGTTCGCTTCGAAGTCGCACGTGAAAATGGCCAGGCGTTCAAGCCCCTGAACGAAAGCCATGCCATGGCCGCGCTGGAGCAACTGCAGGGCGCAAGCTACAGCGTCAGCAAACGCGAGGACAAGCCGACCAGCAGCAAGCCGTCTGCGCCCTTCATCACTTCGACCCTGCAGCAGGCGGCGAGCAATCGCCTCGGCTTCGGCGTGAAGAAGACCATGATGATGGCCCAGCGTCTGTACGAAGCCGGCTACATCACCTACATGCGTACCGACTCGACCAACCTGTCGGCCGATGCCATCGGCATGGTGCGCGGTTTCATCCAGGACGAGTTCGGCGACAAGTACCTGCCGGAGAAAGCCAATGTCTATTCCAGCAAGGACGGTGCTCAGGAAGCGCACGAGGCGATCCGCCCCTCGGATGTCAACCTGCGCCCAGCCCAGCTGACAGGTATGGAACGTGATGCTGAACGTCTGTACGAGCTGATCTGGCGTCAGTTCGTGGCTTGCCAGATGCCGCCGGCGCAGTATCTGTCCACCAGCGTTACGGTGGTCGCTGGCAACTTCGAGCTGCGCGCCAAGGGCCGCATTCTCAAGTTCGACGGCTACACGAAGGTTATGCCGCAACAGAGCAAGAGTGGCGAAGACGACGTACTGCCGGAAATGAACAAGGGCGAGGTCATGGGGCTCCTCAAGCTCGACCCGAGCCAGCATTTCACCAAGCCCCCGGCGCGCTTTTCAGAAGCGAGCCTGGTCAAGGAAATGGAAAAGCGCGGCATCGGCCGTCCGTCCACCTATGCGGCGATTATTTCCACCATTCAAGATCGCGGCTACGTCTCGCTGCACAACCGCCGTTTCTACTCCGAAAAAATGGGCGACATCGTCACCGAGCGCTTGTCTGAAAGCTTTAACAACTTGATGGACTACGGCTTCACCGCCGGCATGGAAGAGAATCTGGATGACGTCGCACAGGGCGAGCGCGAGTGGAAGCACGTGCTCGATGAATTCTATGGCGACTTCAGCAAGAAGCTTGAAGCGGCAGCGGATGGCGAAAACGGCATGCGTTCCAACCAGCCGACCCTGACCGACATCCCCTGCAAGACCTGTGGCCGGCCGATGATGATTCGCACGGCGTCCACCGGCGTATTCCTCGGTTGTTCCGGCTATAGCCTGCCGCCGAAAGAACGCTGCAAGTCTACGGTCAACCTGATTCCGGGTGACGAGATCGCCGCCGATGACGAGGGCGAATCCGAGTCCCTGGTGCTGCTGGGCAAGCGCCGCTGCTCAATCTGCAGCACGGCCATGGACGCCTATCTGCTGGATGAGACCCACAAGCTACATATCTGCGGCAACAACCCCGACTGCACCGGCTATGAGATTGAAGAAGGCCAGTACCGCATCAAAGGTTACGAAGGACCGAGCCTGGAATGCGACAAGTGCGGCAGCGAGATGCAGCTCAAGACCGGTCGTTTCGGCAAGTTCTTTGGCTGCACCAACGCCGAGTGCAAAAACACCCGCAAGCTGCTCAAGAGCGGCGAGGCGGCGCCGCCGAAGATGGATGCGGTGAAGATGCCGGAACTGAAGTGCGAGAAGGTTGATGATACCTACGTGCTGCGTGATGGTGCTTCGGGCCTGTTCCTTGCGGCCAGTCAGTTCCCCAAGAATCGTGAAACCCGAGCACCATTGGTGCTGGAGCTGATTCCTCACAAGGATGAGATCGACTCCAAGTACCATTTCCTGATGGATGCGCCGAGCAAGGATCCTGAAGGGCGCCCGGCGGTCATCCGCTACAGCCGCAAGACCAAAGAGCAGTATGTGCAGACCGAGGTCAACGGCAAGCCGACGGGCTGGAAAGCCTTCTACGACGGTGGCAAGTGGCGAGTCGAGGACAAGAGCGCAAAATAGATTGGAGCCATAAGACGTTGGAAGCTGCGGGTGGGCGGGACGCTGCCTGCAGCTCCGAAGCCAGTAAGGCATTCTTTTCCCTCAAGCTTCAAGCTGACCCACGAGACCGTTGCCATGGCTCACGAGCGCTATACCCGAACCAATCAGAAACTCTATTTCGCCGGCTTGGCGCTTGAGAACTGGCAACGGACTGAAGCGCAGGGCGCTGTGAGCTCGCCGGGGTTGGTCCAGGCGGAGCGCGAGGCGAGCCTCTTCCATCTCTACGGTGCCTTGCTCGGTCTTTGTCACGAGGTAGCCGGCTACTATCGTTTGCCAGGAGCCAATGCGACACGCGTCGAGCTATTCCTGACGCGCTCATCGCAGGATGCACCAGCAAGTCCGGAGCTGGCAGAGCTTATCGAACTCTCGGAGCAGCGCGGATCCTGGGTTGTGGATTTGCTCGACGCTTACGCAACCTTGTTCGAGCCCCCCCGTGAACCCGTCAAGCCCAAGACCGATCCGCGCTTACCACTGATCGAAGCGGTCGGTGTGGATGATGAGGCGCTGCCACTGTCGCTTGCGCAGGTGCAAGGCTGGCGACAACAGCTGAAAACTCTAGCCTTGCGCTACCGAGAATCCCTTACTGAATGGTGATGCGCTAGCTCTGTGGCAGTTTTAGGTGCGGCTTCTTGCCCGCAAAACCAGAACGATGCCACCAAGAATCGCCAGTCCGGTGATCAGCAGTTGGCTGGTCAGGGCCTCGCCCAGCATCAGGCTGCCTGCCAGAACGGTAAGCAAGGGCACGTTCAGCTGGATGCTGGCGGCCTGAGTCGCTGCCAGGCGCGGCAGCACTGCATACCAGAGGGTATAGCCGACGCCCGAGGTGAGCCCCCCAGACAGCAGTGCGAAAAGCATTCCGTCTCGGTCCCACCCCAGTCCGGACAAAGTCAGCAGACATAACACCGCAGCCATCGGCACCGCGCGAATGAAGTTGCCGGCGGTCGCAGCCAGTGGGTCGCTAGTACCACGACCCAGCAGCGAATAGGCGCCCCAGGCCACCCCAGAGGTAATCATCAACAGCGCAGCGGCCAGCGCCGGAGCGCTGGAGCCAGGCAGCAGCAAACCAATCAGGCCGGCAAGTGCCAGGGCCGAGCCCAGCGTCTGCAACGGCAAAAGTCGTTCGCCTTTGAGAATTCCCCAGGCAATCATGCTCAGTTGAACTGCGGCGAATAGCAGCAGCGCTCCTGCGCCAGCATCAAGTTGTACATAGGCCCAGGAAAAGCCGGCCGCATAGAGGAATAGCGCAAAAGCCGCCGGCCAGCTGCCCGAGGGTACAGAAGACCCCCGACGCAAACGCAGCATCAGCCACAGGACGATCGCACCGGCCATCAGGCGCAACGCGGTGAAGCTGGCCGGGTCGATTTCGGTATCCCGTAGGGCAACGCGGCAGAGCAGTGAGTTGCCGGCAAAGGCGAGCATCGCCAGCACGATCAGCAGCATTGTACGAGCGGTCATGCGGGTAAAGTCCTTTTATGGAGGTTCCGTTCGGCGGCGGTAATACGCTGTCGATGCTAACGCAGTCGCGCCATGGCACGACTCACTTCTTCAAGTCGTTGGCGCTGTCAGACTCATGGCAACAACCATGAGAACCCCTGGCCGGCTCGACAAGCCAAGGGCTGTTTGCCAGGCGGGCGGCTGATACAATGCGCGCCTTTCACGGGGAGCAGACTCATGCCAACGTCTTTTCTGGAAATCGTCGAGCTACCCGACGGCAGCATAGTGCTACGTCGCGCCGAGGATGAGGGAGTGCTGGTGACACTGGATTTTTCCGATGACGCGAAGGTGTTTCTGCAAGGGCAGCACGTCGAAATCGCCAAGGCGATGTTCACTGTAGGCGTGCAAATGGCAGGGCAGATGGCAGAGGGAGAATTCGTGCAGGAAGAGGTAGTGCACGTTCTGCATTGATTGCTGCAGCGTAAGAGGCGTAAGGGCGCAGGTCTTTTGGGATAGGCACATCCGTGTGCCGCGTGGCTTCAATTACCCAGGCGTATGTTCAGGCTTTGCGTGCGCCCCAATTCGGCGGCGGCGCGCAATTTCAGCCGGCTGGCGCGGTCAAGGCGCGTAAACCAGGTGATCACCGTATGGCTACAACCTGACATCAGGGCCTTGCATGCCAAGTCCAGCGCACCTTGGGACTTGTGGGCGGGCAGTAGCAGGATGCGGTCGCGATTGAGGCTGCTTTCACGGAGCCAGCTTTGGGATAGCGAGGAGGGTGGTGCGATCAGGGTCAGCCAGCGGATATCAGCCGCTTCGCTGAGCTCGCGCAGAATAGGTGCGAGCAATAGACGGCAATGTTCGTTGCTGCCGCTCAAGGTCATTTCGCTGAGATGCTCCTCAGCAATCTGAACCGGGATGCGAGCGATATCCGCAAAGGGTGTCAGGTTATGAGCGATAAGCCCGTCGAACAGGGGAAGCTGTGGTGGTTTGCTGGCGGTGGTTTGGTACTGCATGAACCTCTCCTTGGCAGGTCGCTTGCAACCTGCACTGCCTAAATTTCTCAGCGGCGAATGACGCCGACGCTCAAGCCTTCGATAACCAGTTCCTGTTGTTCTAGGTCGACTTCAATAGGGGCGAATTCGGGGTTTTCCGCCAGTAGCCAGACTTTTTTCCCCTCGCGTTTGAAACGCTTGACCGTGACTTCATCGTCGATGCGTGCCACGACGATCTGGCCGTTGCGGGCTTCGCGAGTGGTATGCACGGCCAGCAGGTCGCCGTCGAAGATCCCGACGTCTTTCATGCTCATGCCATGGACGCGCAGTAGGTAGTCGGCGCTGGGGTTGAAAAACGTCGGGTTGATCTGGCAGGACTCTTCTATATGTTGCTGAGCCAGGATGGGTGCACCAGCTGCGACGCGGCCAATGATCGGCAGGCCGCTTTCCTCGGTGGTCGGTTCGAAACCCGGAATGCGTATCCCGCGCGATGCACCGGGCGTCATTTCGATAGCGCCTTTCTTGTTCAGCGCTTTGAGATGTTCTTCGGCGGCATTAGGCGACTTAAAGCCCAGCTCCTGAGCGATCTCCGCGCGCGTCGGCGGATAGCCGTTCTCTTCCAGGCAGCGCTTGATGAAGGCTAGGATTTCCGACTGGCGTGGGGTCAGCTTGATCATGGCGGTCTCTGTTCTTTTATACAGTGACTGGGATTATATACAGTGCAGGTGACTTGGCAATCGCTGTTTCGACCATTGGTTGCCAGCCCGGGCGTGAGCCTGTTGCGTATGATGAGCAGATGTTCGCGGTTGACTTGTCAGTGCTTGAAACGTAAGTTTCAAACAGGTGTTTGTCTTTTGGAGGGGGCATGGCGCAATCGGAAACAGTGGAGCGGATTCTTGATGCGGCAGAGCTGCTGTTTGCGGAAAAGGGCTTCGCCGAGACCTCGCTGCGCCTGATCACAAGCAAGGCCGGAGTCAATCTGGCGGCGGTCAACTATCACTTCGGTTCGAAGAAGGCGCTTATCCAGGCGGTATTTTCACGTTTTCTTGGTCCCTTCTGTGCCAGCCTCGAGCGCGAACTGGATAGACGCGAAGCGCAGGCCGAACGCAAGGAAAGCCTCGAAGAGCTGCTGGAAATCCTTGTCGAACAGGCGTTGGCGGTTAAGCCGCGCAGTGGCGATGACCTGTCTATCTTTATGCGTCTGCTAGGCCTGTCGTTCAGTCAGAGTCAGGGGCACCTGCGTCGCTATCTGGACGACATGTACGGCAAGGTATTCCGCCGCTATATGATGCGCGTGCATGAGGCTTCACCTTCAATACCTCCGATCGAGCTCTTCTGGCGTGTGCATTTCATGTTGGGTGCGGCTGCCTTCAGCATGTCCGGTATCAAGGCGCTGCGTGCCATTGCCGAGAACGATTTCGGAGCGAGGACCTCCATCGAGCAGGTCATGCGAATGATGGTTCCGTTTCTGGCCGCCGGCATGCGTGCCGACTCGGGGGTGAGTGATGCAGCTCTGGCTCAGGCGCATCCCATCGTGCGGCGCAATGCCCTGGCGATGTCGCCTAAGGGCTGAGCCGCGCCAGATTATTTCTACGGCTTGCCTAGATGCGCGTGCAGGCTTGGAGCGGTAAGCTGACGGCCATGTCCGATCTCGATCTCCTGCATATTTCCATCGCTGACCAGATGCTTTACGGCTTCGCTGCCGGCGAGCTGTGCGTCCGCTTGCCCGTATCCACTGCGCTGAATGGCGCTGGAGAACGCAACGGCTCGGGCTGCACACCACGCGGGCGTCACCGGGTGCGGGCTCGGATCGGCGACGGATTGCCTATCGGTGCCGTGCTGCGTGGGCGGCGCTGGACCGGTGAAGTCTGGAACCCGGAGCTCCACGCAAAGTTTCGGGGCCGTGACTGGATCCTGACCCGCATTCTCTGGCTCAGCGGCTGCGAACTCGGACGCAACCGGCTGGGCGAGGTCGATACGTTTCGTCGCTACATCTATCTGCATGGCACGCCCGATTCGGAACCCATGGGCGTGCCGCTTTCCCATGGCTGCGTCAGGCTGCGCAATGCAGATCTGCTCGATCTTTTTGCTCTCGTGCCGGCTGGTTGTGCGGTACAGATAGAGGAAGAAGCCTGTCCGAACTGGTCCAGCGCCATACTGAATTAAGGATTCGCTTTGACTATGCAAGGTTCATTGATGCTGGACATCGCCGGCACCTGGCTGACCGCCGAGGACCGCCAACTGCTGCGCCAGCCCGAAGTCGGCGGACTTATTTTGTTCGCGCGAAATATCGAACATCCACGTCAGGTGCTGGAGTTGTGCCGGGCTATCCGCGCGGTGCGCCCTGATCTACTGCTGGCGGTTGACCAGGAAGGCGGGAGGGTGCAGCGGCTGCGTCGAGACTTCATCCGTCTGCCGGCGATGCGTGAAATCGCGCGCTGTGCCGATGCGGTTCGGTTGGCTGAGATCTGCGGGTGGGTGATGGCCACTGAAGTGCGCGCCGCAGGATTGGACTTCAGCTTCGCACCGGTGCTTGATCTGGATCACCAGCGCAGTGCGGTGGTCGGTACGCGGGCGTTCGAGAGCGATCCGCTACACGCAGCCGATCTTGCCGGGGCCTTCATGAAGGGCATGCGTGAGGCGGGCATGGCTGCCACCGGCAAGCATTTCCCAGGACATGGCTGGGCCGAGGCCGATTCTCACGTGGCGATTCCGGTGGACGAGCGCAGTCTCGAACAATTGCAAGCGGCCGATCTGGTGCCGTTCAAGCGTTTGAGCAGCCAGCTCGATGCGGTTATGCCGGCACATGTCATCTATCCCAGCGTCGATGAGCAGCCTGCAGGCTTCTCGCGCCGCTGGCTGCAGGATATTTTGCGTGGCGAGCTGGGTTTCAGCGGCGTGATCTTCAGTGACGACCTGTCCATGGCCGGTGCCCATGTTGCGGGTGACGCAGCAGAGCGCATTCGTGCCGCGCTTTCGGCGGGTTGCGACATGGGGCTGGTGTGCAACGACCGGGCTGCTGCCGAGCTCGCGCTGGTAGCCCTGCAGCAGTTGAAGGTGACGCCTTCGGAACGCATGGGCAGAATGCACGGTCGCTTCGATGTGACGCCTGAATACAAGCGGAACCCGCGCTGGCGTGCGTCCATTGCTGCGCTGAAGGTTGCAGAGCTGATCGATTGAGGCGGAAGGCTCGATGACTGTCCATGCCATTGTCGTCGGTACCGGTCTGACCGAGCTCAGCGATTCGTTCTGAAAAGGTTGGGGTGACGTGCATGCCGGAGGCTAGCGCGTGAACTTGAATTGTCTTATGCGTGTCCGGCGTTAGTGGTCAATCCGGCGGCGGGCAAGGGCACCGGGGCCGTCACAAGATCAGAGGCGGCACTGGCCGAAGGTTCGTGAAAGACCGAGGTGTATTGGCCTGTTAGGGCTGTCAGCAAAGCGTAACGCGGGTGTGCGAAATTCGTGCGCCAGCCCGTTGCAGACGGTTTGACGCTTGTTACACTTGGCCGTCCTTTGGAGTACCGGAATGCTTTGCCAGGAACGCGCGATAAAAATACTTAGAACGGTGGCGTTGCTTAGCCTTCTGACCGGATTGTCGGGTTGCTCGACCTGGCTGGGTGGTGGTTTCGAAAACCCGCAGGTAGAGCTGGCCAAGGTCGAGATTATCAAGGCACGCCTGCTGGAACAGCAGTTCATGCTGCGTTTTCGCATCGACAACCCCAACGACCATAGCCTGCCTGTACGCGGCCTGCGCTATAACGTTCACCTCAATGACATCCAGTTGGCCAGTGGCGAATCCAGCGGCTGGCTGACCGTGCCGGCGAACAGCTTCGGCTATTACGAGGTTCCGGTGTACACCAATCTCTGGCGGCACATGAAGTATATCGTGCGCCTGCTGGAAAAACCGGATCGACCCATCGCCTACCGCCTTGATGGCGAGCTGAAGGTCGGCATGTGGGGCGGACGCAAGGTGCATATTTCCAGCAATGGCGAGATAATTCCCGGCACCTTTATTCCGGAGTAGCGACTCGATGAACAACGAACCTCATGTACATGGCCCCGACTGCAATCACGACCATGATCATCAGCATGATCATGGCCACGGGCATGTCCATGGTCCGCACTGCAGTCATGGCCATGATCCGGTGCGCAATCCATTGAAGGATGTCGGGCGCAACGATCCATGTCCGTGCGGCAGCCAGAAGAAATTCAAGAAGTGCCACGGAGCTTGAGCCGCTAATGACGCCCTTCGCTACAGGACTACTGCTTGTCGGCGCTCTGCTGGTCGCCGTACTGGCAGGCTATGCGCTGTATCTGTGGCGACGGGTCTGGCGTAACGAGCGCCAGCAGGCTGTGCAGCAGGCTGAAGCTCAAGCTCGTCAGCATGCAGATTTAGCGGCCGATCTTCGGATTCTTGCCAGCAGCCTGCTCGACGAACAGCTGCCCCTGATTGAGGGCGCCATCCGCATCAAGGTGTTGCTCGACAATTACGACACCAACCTTAGCCAGGACCCGCGCTGCGAAGTCTTCCAGACGCTTTATGACGCCACTGCGCAGATACCGACTCACGCCGCCTGGAAGGCACTGGAGAAAACTGAGCGTCGCCGCCATGAGGCGCAATTTAGCGCCCTTGAGTTGCAGTACAAGGCCGCCGCTCGCTGTTCGGCGCGCTGGCTGCTGGACGAGGCGTTGTCAACGGCTGCCGCCTGATCGGACGGCAGCACAGCTTTCCTTCTATCCTGACCCTAGCCCTGTTGCGCTCAGCTCAAAGGAGCCGTCGATGTCCCTGCGCCTGCCGCTTCATCTGGTCCGCCTGATCCTCGGTGCCAGCATTGCTGCTGTCAGCCTGACGGGGTGTCAGGCTTACCTGGACAGCCGTTACAGCGACAGCCTGCCACCGAAGCAGGGTGTGCAGTCGCTGACCGGGCTGGCTGAGCGCGTCAGCATTCGGCGCAACGCGTTGGGCATGCCTCTGATCGAAACCACCACCTTCCACGATGCGCTGTTCGGATTGGGCTATATCCACGCCACCGACCGCTTAAGCCAGATGGTAAGCCTGCGCCTGATGGCTCAGGGGCGGCTAGCTGAGATGGTCGGTCCCGGTGTGCTGGAGATCGACCGCTTCATGCGTGCGGTCAACCTGCGCAAGAGCGCCGAGTTGCTCTACCGCGAAAGCTCGCCACGGATGAAGCGCTTCTTCGAGGTTTATGCGCGTGGCGTCAACGCCTACTTGTATAGGCATCGCAACAAGTTGCCGATGGACCTGGCTGCCGTTGGTTACACGCCCGAATACTGGAGTCCAGAGGATTCGGTGCTGGTGTTCTGCCTGTTGAACTTCGGCCTGTCGGTGAACCTGCAGGAGGAAATCGCAGCGCTGGTAATGGCTCAGCGGGTTGGCAGCGACAAGCTTGCCTGGCTGTTGCCGACCTATCCCGATGAACCGCTGCCCTTCGACGAGGCGGCTAAGCTCGAAGGTCTGAAGCTGAAGGGCGAAATCCCCGGCCTCGCAGCAATTGATCGTGCCGCCGCGCAGGTGACTGAGCTGGGCATGCTCGGCGTTGCGGCTTCCAACAACTGGGCCATTTCCGGCAGTCGCACGCGCAGCGGCAAGCCAGTGATGGCCAACGACACTCATCTGCCACTGTCGATGCCCTCATATTGGAATTTCGTGCAGATTCGCTCGCCAAAATTCAATGCGGCAGGGGTGACGGTAGCGGGTGTTCCGGCGGTGGTCTCGGGCTTCAACGGCAAGCTTGGCTGGGGCATGACCATGGTCATGGGTGACAACCAGGACCTGTTTCTGGAAAAGGTTCGGCGCGAAAATGGTCGCCTGCAGTATCTGGCCGATGGCAAGTGGGTTTCCGCACGCGAGCGTCACGAGACGTTCATCATTAAAGGCCAGCGGCCCATTCGCGAGACGATCTATGAGACACGCAACGGCCCGCTGCTCAACAGCGTGCTAGGCGAGCGCAAGCATGCGTTGCAGCCCCTGCAGTTGGGCACTGGCTATGGCCTGGCACTGAAGACCACCCAGCTGGAAGCGGACCAGTCGCTAGATGCCTTCTTCGATCTCACTCGGGCCAAAAGTGTCGATGAAGCCTTCGAGGCCACTCGGGATATCCGCGCCATGGCGCTGAACATGGTGTTCGCCGACGAGCAGGGTATTGGCTGGCAGGTCACCGGGCGCTATCCAAACCGTCGTGGTGGCCTGGGATTGCTGCCTTCACCGGGCTGGGACGGGCTTTATGACTGGGATGGTTTCGCCGATCCAATGTTGCATCCCTATGACCAGGATCCGGCCCAGGGCTGGCTCGGCACAGCCAACCATCGCACGGTGCCGCGCGGCTACGGTATGCAATTATCAAACTCCTGGCACTACCCCGAACGCGCCGAGCGCCTGGCAGAATTGGCGGGACAGGGCCGGCACGACACCGCCAGCATGATCGCCATGCAGTACGACCGGCAGACCCCGTTCGCCGCCAAGCTGGTTGCTATGTTCGAAGGGCCGTCCATGCGCGAGCCGTTGCAGCAGGCCATCGCCGCGTTGCCGGCCAGTGAGCGCGACAGGGCGCGCATGGCCCTCTCGCGGTTGCTGAAGTTCGAGGGGGTGATGGATGCCACATCCGCTGATGCCGCACTCTATTCGGCTTTCTTACACGAAAGTGCCCGGCTGACCTTCCTCGATGAGCTTGGCCCAGACAACAGCTCCGCGTGGAAGGCGCTGGTGCAGAGTGCCAATACCTCATATTCGGCGCAGGCCGATCATCTGCTCGGGCGTGACGATAGCCCCTACTGGGATGATGTGAACACGCCGCAGAAAGAGGACAAGCCGTCCATTCTTGCGCGCAGCCTGGTGGCGGCGGTCGATCACCTGACCGCGAAACTGGGTAGCGACAGTAGCGCCTGGCAGTGGGGCAAGTTGCACACCTATACCTGGTCGACAGGTACCACACAGCTCGCGCCTTACCTGCCTGCCAGCAGGCGGAGCAGCGTCAATGCCATTCGTGGCTATCTCGATCGCGGCCCATACCCTGCCGGCGGTGATCACAGCACGCTGAACGTCTCTGCGTACCATTGGGGGCAGAACTTCAATACCTGGTTGATACCGGCCATGCGTATCGTCGTCGACTTCGGGCGCGACGAGCCGCTGATCGGCCTGAATAGCTCGGGGCAGTCCGGCAACCCTGCCAGCCCGAATTACGCCGATGGTATCGAAGCGTGGATGAAAGGGGGGTACATGAGCTTCCCGTTCAAGACGCAGAACATCGACAAGGTATATGGCACCCAGCGTCTGTGGTTGGTGCCTGAGCACTAAACCTGCACCAGAGGCTGACCTAGGGGTGGAAAACGCCGCAAACTTTTCCAAACCAACGGCGAGATATCGAGCCGTTTCAAAGAGCTATGCTGGCACCACTTCCAGCACGCGGATCACCCCAGCCTCGGGATAATGCCAGCGCACCTCCAGATCCCAGAACTGCGCGCCGTAGCGTCGTTCGGGATCGGGCTTCTGGTAGGCCGGGCGAGGGTCCTGGGCCAGGCATTGTTCAATCAGTTCGACCGCCGGCTCACTCAGGCGCAGCGCCTGATCGTGTGCCTGGGCGAGGGCGCTTTCGCTCCAGTGCACCTCGATCAAAGCGGGTGCATTGGCAGCCATGTCGTTACGGGCCTCTGGCAGAACATCGGCGTAGGGCACATAGGGTTTGATGTCGATAATTGGCGTGCCGTCCAGCAGATCGATGCCGGATACCAGCAGCCGTCCAGGCTCGACTTTATCGAGCCTGACCACTGACTGGCCGATGCCATTAGGGCGATGGGTGGCGCGGGTGGCAAAAACGCCAATCATCTTGTTACCGCCCAGCCGAGGCGGACGAACCTTCAGACGCGGCTTTTCCTCAAGCGCCTGATGGAAGAGAAACAGCAGCCAGACATGGCTGACCTGCTCCAGTCCCGCTACCGCTTCGCCCGTGTCGAAGGGCGGCAGCAACTCCAGCACGCCACGAGCGGCGGGAGCCAAGCGAGGCTGGCGCGGGATGGCGAACTTTTCTCTGAAGCAGGAGCGCAGAATGCCAACGGGGCTGACGCTGTGATGCATGGTGATAACCGACCAAAAGAGTAGCAATGATAGCGCCGACAAGGCCGCAGTGTGTATTAGGAACCGTCAATGGCTGAGTTCGTACGAGAGCGGGAACTCGGCCATTGATTTAGAACCGACTGCTTATTTGTTCGCTGTAGAGGGGTCGATGACGGCGCTGACGGGGGTAATCTTGTTCGCCGGGAAGCCCGACTTCTCGGCATGTTCCCGGATCAGCTCTTCACTGGGTGCGTTATAGACGCAATAGATCTTGTCGCCGGCCACGTAGCTATGGACCCACTGTATTTCAGGGCTCATGTCTGCAAGTACGCTGTTGGAGTGCTTGGATGCGTCACGGAGGGCTTGTTCCGACATGTCGCCTGCGCCTGCGATTTCACGTTCGATCAAGTACTGAGTCATTATGTTCTCCTGGCCTGACAGTGCCCGAACGAGGGCGGTTAGTAGTCGAGAGATGCGTCGGGGAAGACGCGTGCCTCCCAATCACTCTTACAGCTGACAGGCATGGGCGAGAACAAGTCTGCATCTAAAAGATGGCGGGTTTAGACCCAAAGGATGAGCGCTGCAGCGTGCTGAATGAACCGGCTCGGCAATATTGAAGCCGATTTTTACACTATCCAGAGCTGAAGTTTTCTGCCGTAACTGGCCAGCGCTAAGCCCCGCATCAGCGGGGCTTCTTCTGACGGTGGGGCGATCAGATCGCTTCGGCCCAGAGGTCGTACTCGTCGGCATGGGTCACGCGCACGCGCACTTTGTTGCCGGGTTGCAGTGGGTGCTCGCTGTCGATGTAGACCATGCCATCAATTTCCGGGGCGTCGGCCCAGGAGCGGCCGATGGCGCCGTCTTCGACCACTTCGTCGATGAGCACATCCATTTCGTTGCCGATTTTCAGCTGCAGGCGTGCGGCGCTGATGGCTTGCTGGTGTGCCATGAAGCGGTCCCAGCGCTCCTGCTTGATCTCGTCCGGTACGGCTTGTAGACCCATTTCTTCAGCAGGTGCGCCTTCGACGGGGGAGTATTGGAAGCAGCCGACGCGATCCAGCTGGGCGTCGGTGAGCCAGTCGAGCAGGTATTGGAAGTCTTCCTCGGTCTCGCCAGGGAAGCCGACGATAAAGGTGGAGCGGATGGTCAGCTCGGGGCAGATCTCGCGCCACTTTTTGATGCGCGCCAGAGTTTTGTCCTCGAAGGCAGGCCGTTTCATGGCCTTGAGTACTTTGGGGCTGGCGTGCTGGAAGGGAATGTCCAGGTAGGGCAGGATTTTGCCGGCGGCCATCAGCGGAATCACATCGTCGACGTTAGGGTACGGGTAGACGTAATGCAGGCGCACCCAGACGCCCATCTTGCCCAGCTCCTCGCATAGCTCCAGCATGCGTGTCTTGACCGGCTGGCCGTTCCAAAAGTCCAGCTTGTATTTGAGATCGACACCGTAGGCGCTGGTGTCCTGGCTGATCACCAGAACTTCCTTGACGCCGGCCTTGACCAAGCGTTCGGCTTCGCTGAGTACGCTGCCCACCGGGCGGCTGACCAGCTTGCCGCGCATGGAGGGGATGATGCAAAAGCTGCAGCTGTGATTGCAGCCTTCGGAAATCTTCAGATAGGCGTAGTGGCGCGGGGTGAGCTTGATGCCTTGGGGCGGCACCAGATCGACGAAGGGATCGTGCTCGATATTCGGCGGGATCACTTCGTGTACGGCGTTGATTACTTGCTCGTACTGCTGCGGCCCGGTGACGGCCAGTACGCTGGGGTGCACGCCGCGGATGTTATTTTCATCCACGCCCATGCAGCCGGTGACGATGACCTTGCCGTTTTCGGCGATGGCTTCGCCGATGGCATCCAGCGACTCGGCCTTGGCGCTGTCGATAAAGCCGCAGGTATTGACAACCACCACATCGGCGTCCTCGTAGGACGGCACGATCTGGTAACCCTCCATGCGCAGCTGGGTAAGAATGCGCTCCGAGTCCACCGTTGCCTTCGGGCACCCGAGTGAAACAAACCCTACGCTTGGGACTTTTTTCGACATGACAGGCCGGGCCTCGGTGATGCTGCTGGGAAAAATGGCGGCGGATTATATAGCGCTTTTTCGCTTTTCACCCGGCCTGTCTGCCTTCCGTTTAACGTTTTTTTCTCAGCGATATTCACACAGGTATGCGGTATCGATCGCAACCTTTAGCTGGAACTTGCTGTTGGCCGGTACGGTGAAACGGGTACCGCTGGCGAAGGTTTCAAAGGTGTCGCTGCCCGGCAGTTTGACGTCCAGGCTGCCAGCGACCACGTGCATCACTTCCAGCTGAGCAGTGCCGAATTCGTATTCGCCGGGAGCCATGACGCCGATGGTTGCGGGGCCATCGTCCATATCGAAGGCGATGGATTTGACGGTGCCGTCGAAGTACTCGTTGACCTTGAACATGCGGATTACCTGATGGGTGGAAAGGGTTGGAAAGTATGCCCAAGCGCAGCGGTGGCGTCATCAGAAGCTGTTTTGGCAGGCTGATTTCAGCGCAGCAAGGTGGGGCGCGGATGACGCGCGATTACCGTCTTAACCGCGAAAGATAAATACACGTGCCTATCACCTGCACCGCTCGGTGTTATTCGAGTTGAACGCTACGAAGAAGGGTGAAGTGCTCCTGCATGATCTTCAACTAACCGGGTGGCAGGCGTAGCCGATGCGTGGCACGCCTCAGCTGCTGCGTTTTGCCAGGGCAATGATTATTATCGACGCCCATTTTTTCGGATCTCAAAAATGGAATGTCGCCCTGGTTGCGGTGCCTGCTGCATCGCCCCTTCGATCAGCTCTGCAATACCCGGCATGCCGAGCGGCAAGCCGGCGGGAGTGCGTTGCCTGCATCTGACGGAGGCAAATTTCTGCGGATTGTTTGGTCAGTCGACACGACCTGCGGTGTGCACTGCGTTCAGTGCTGATCAGGGTGTCTGCGGCGAAAGCCGGGAGGAAGCCATCCGGTTGCTGGGATGGCTGGAGCAGGCCACGGCCTGAAAAGACTACGCGGCTGGAGCCGTTCCCAGGCTGCTGTGCAGTTGGGAGCGACTTCAGCCGCGAACATTCAAACCGGTATCAGCGATTGAACGCCGCTCCGGTACCTACTACAGCAGCCGAAGGCAGCAGCTGGCTGATGAAGCGGTTCCAGCGAGTGATGCCTGCCGGGCCGACAAACACCACGTCCTGTGGCTGAAGCGGGAAGCTCTTGGCCAAGGCGAAAGCGGTAGGTGATTTAGCGTTCAGCTGGAATACCTTGGCCTGCTCGGTGGCGATGTTTGCCGCGCCACGAATGACATAGACCGCTTCGCCGTCAGCTGTTTCCTGGCGGATGCCGCCTGCCGTGCCGATGGCGTCCATCAGGTTGTAGCTTGACGTCTTGAAACTCAAGGCCAACGGTTCGTTGACCTCGCCAAGAACGTAGATCTTCTTCTGGTCGTTATAGGGCAGGTGCAGCTGGTCGCCGTCCTTCAGATAAACCTGGTGCAGCCAGGAGTCCGGGCGGTTCAGATCGTCGAGGTCGAGCAGGTATTCGCGACCGTCACGCTTGAGCACCAGGCTGGAAAGGTCCGCGTTTTCGGTGTCGATACTGGCCTGGCCAATGGCTTGCACGATGCTTATCGGTGCGGTGGTCACCGGTACTTCGCCGCCGGTATTGAACGCGCCAGAAAGCACAATGCGCTGGCTGCCGTAGCGCAGCAGGTTGACGTCTACCTGCGGACTGTCAATGTAATTGGCGAGGCGGCGTGCAATCTCGGCTCGCAGTTCTTCGATGGTGCGGCCTGCAGCATTTACGTTGCCGATATAGGGATAGAAGAGAGTGCCATCAGGGCGAACCAGACGGCCGTTGGCATCAAGTTGCTGCTGCGGGCCGGACGGCGCAGTCAGCTCGGGATGATCCCAGACGGTGATGTAGAGCAGGTCGTTGGCACCGATACGATAGGCTTCAGGCTTGTATTCGATCAGCTCTTGCTTACTGGAGGTGCCTCGGTCGGAAGGCAGGTCACCCGAGAGCATTTGCGGCGTGATACGCAACAACTGTACGCTGCCGTTTTCCGATTTTGCTCCTTCCTTGAACTCATCCGGATCAAGGTATTGGCCAGGTGAAAAGACACACCCCTGGAGTACCAGAACGGAGGAGAACGCGAGCGCAAATAATGGTTTCATGGGTCTTCATCCTTGACGGAATAGTTGTTTTTCGGAGTGAAACGGCTGGATTCACTTGTCGCTTGCTACATGAGAAAGCCAGATGAAAGCGGCTCTCTATATCAATCAATCGGTACCCATTAAATCTTTTCAGGTATTACTCGATGCTAATGGGCCGGTGTGCCGACAGCCTGAGAAGTTGGCTTTGCCGTTCACAGAAGTCATAGACCGTTGTGTTCCGGCGGGGTTCAGAGACGAACCGACAAATTGCTTGTGCTAGTTGGTGCATGAGTAAGAACCAAATTTTGTGGTTGTATGGCTGTTCCCTTGTCGCTGCAGTTGCCATAGGGTGCCTTCAAGCTTCTTTTTCGGGCGTTTCAATCATCCAGCGCAGGGTCTCCTGAAGCTCTATCGGCTTTAGCTCTCCAATCAAGCTGGTCAGCTTGGTGTTGCAGCCAAACAGATTCTTTACATCGGCACTGCGTATGTAGGCGGGATTAATCCTTACTTCCATCTGATGGCCGGATATCAGGGCAGCCTGCTGCAGGACATATTGCAAAGAATGAGCAGTGCCTGAGCAGAGATTGACGGTCTGCCCGATCGCTTCAGGCGTTTCAAGCAGCCGCCGATAGGCTCGCACCACATGACGTACATCGCAGAAATCCCTGGCAATATCCAGATTTCCCAGTTCGATAAATTCGGCGCGGCGACGCGTGTGCGCGACTATCTTGGGAATCAAGAATTGCTCAGACTGGCCAATACCCGTGTAGTTGAACGGACGCGTAATGATCAGCGGCAAGTGCGGGTGATACAGCCGTGCTACATATTCCATTGCGGTTTTGCTGACCGCGTAATCGTTCGCGGGTGCCAGGGTAGAGGATTCGTCCAGCACACCTTCCGTATTCCCGTATACGTTCGCGCTGCTGGCAAGGACCACAGCGACAAGATCCCCCGCTATCAAGCGTAATGCTTCGAGCAGATGTCGGGTGCCGATGAGGTTGGCCTGGTAGATGGCATCCGCATCGGTATGCGCTACAAAGGACACTGCGGCCAGATGCACGACGTGAGTCGGACGTAGTTCCAGTAGCAGGTCTCGCAGCGCTTGTGGATTATTCAGTGAACAGCAGTGAATCGCCGCGATACTTGCAGGCAGCTCGCCTTGTGCGGGGCGATAGCTGAGACCGTGGACTTCGTAGCCGTTTGCTGCGAGTTCCTCGGCCATATAGCGACCGGTAAAACCGGTAACGCCGGTAATCAGCGCTTTCATTTACTTCCCTGCGACATTGAAGGGGACCGCGTTTCAGGATTGCTGCTTTGCAAGGCTGGCCTTGTGCCTCGAATGCTTTTCACGCAGATAGGCCGGCACAATGAATAGCGCGTCCTGGAGATAGCGCTTGGCCAGCCGCCGCGGCTCGAGGCACATGCGGTGTAGCCATTCGAGCTTGCATTCGCGCATCCATAACGGAGCCCGTTTGATGGTGCCAGTGGCGAATGCAATCGAGGCGCCGATGCTGAAACCCATTCCCGAGCGCTCATGAGGCTGGATGGCAGCTGCCAATATCTCTCCGCGCGGCGTGCCGACGGCGTACAACACCAGCTCCGAGGGAGTGTCTCGAATGAATTGCAGGCAACGCTGCACTTCTTCCGGATTTTTGATAAAGCCCATGGGCGGGTTGTAGTGATAAAGATCAATGCCTGGATATATGGCGCGAAGCTTCTGTGTTTCAGTAGTCGAGCAGCCGATCAATACCACGCGCAGACAGTCGTCGCTTGCCCATTGCAGAAGGTCAAGCGTCAGATCGCTTCCAGGAATGGCCTCTTCGATCTCTACACCCAGCCGGTCCAACAGCGACAGCAGGACCCGACTGTCACATAGCCGCCAGCGCGCTTTTGCATAAGCCTCGCGCAAGGCATCGTCATGTTGCAGTTGCACCAGATGATCGACATTGGGCGTGACTACAAATGAGTAGGGCTGTTTAACGCCCTCACGAATAAAGGACAGCAACGTTTTCTTGTTGCCGGAATAAAAATTTATGCCGAAGGCTGTAGTATCACTTGACACTCATTGCTACTCCCTTGAAAGCGCCTTTGATGCCCGACCATGCAAGAGTCGGATTCCTGAACTCTTTAATGGTGGTTACGGCTGATAGAAGAAAGGCGGAAACGAGCGCAAAACCTGAGCCGTAAAAACGCTTGTTAAAGCGTGTGGCGGCACGGTTTCGGTAGTAATGGTAGAACGCCGAGCGGCTGCCTAGACTGAGCGAGCCATAATGAAAGAGGCGGCTGTCAGGTATTACCTTGATCGATATTCCAAACTCTCTGGCGCGGTATTGCCAGTCCACTTCCTCGAAGTACATGAAGTACTGTTCATCCATCAAACCAATTTCTTTTGTCAGTGCTGCAGAAAAAGCGAGGCTACATCCCATGAGATAGTCCGGTATGTGCACAAGGCCTTGTTGCTGCAGTGTTTCAACGCTCTGATCCTTGCCCAGTAGGCGCGCCTTTCCGAGTATCGGGTAGAGCTTTCCACCGCCATAACACTCCAGTCGCCCGGTCTCCGCACTCAAGACAAGTGAGCCGACAAATTGGCGATCATCTCGTTTGAGCGCCTCCAGTAGAGGTGAAAAGGCGTCGCTGTCTACATAGGTGTCGTTATTGATTACCCAAAAGTATGTGGGTTGCAGATTTTCCATGGCCCAGCGCAGACCGTAGTTATTGCCGCCTGCGTAACCACTATTTTCCGGGTTGTTCAGCAGGGTGACATTCGGATACCGCTTTTCATCCAGCCACTGTTCCAGAGCTACTGCGGAGCCATCCTGCGAGTCATTGTCGATGATCACGACGTGATCAAGCGTTGCACAGTGAGCAAGTATGCTCTCAGCGCAACTTATGGTTTCAGTAGCAGCTTTGTAATTGAGAATAAGTGCGACGTTCATGTGCTCGTTCCTTGCTGCGAAGATGGCGTGCTCTCAGAGCGTGTATTACGAAAAGCATGACGAAAACCTGCTGCGTATATTCGAACAGGGCATTGAGGGGCCAGATCACCATGTAAGCAAGAATGACCGCATAGCTAAATCGCATGTCGGTATGTATGTTTCGAGCGATGCACTGATAGATATAGAGCGTCAGCGGTACAATAATGAAGCTCAGGAATCCGAAGCGGAACAGCGTTCCTATGATGCCGACGTCGGAAAGAAAAAAGTGCTCGCCGAAGTAGGGGATGAAACCGTCCTGCCACATCAATGACAAGGAGCCATTGGGCAGCCATTTGACCAATGCAAGTTGGCCAAATATAGAGGCGATGGTGTTGGAGCGAACGTTATCTTCGACACCCTCCTCGAAGTTGCTCGCATAAAATTCAAGATTCAACCCGAGGGTTTCCAGAAGTGTCGGGTAGAAGAAAAACGGGGACGCAAGAAAGCACAACGAAACGGCCCATATAACGGCTTTTGCCCTGAGGCAGAACAATGTAAAGGCTAGACACAGCACAATGAGCTGGCGCGTCTGAGTTGCGAAAACCAGCGTCAGCAGAATGATGGCGGCGATGATCAGATAAAAAGTCTTTTGGCGCTGCTCACCATTGATGGGTGACTGGCCTTTTGCCCAGACCTGAATGCAGTAGAAGTAGGTGAAGCACAGAAGAAATGGGCCGATCGAAGAGCGATCCGGGCGGTCCCAAGCGGTTTGTTCTTCGCGCAAATCCGGAATCAGACCAAATTTGTAAAGCCAGGAGAGGATGACGGCAAATAGTGCCGCATACAGTAATGCGCGCTCGAACTGAAGAGTGCTGACTCGTTTGGCGAGCAGCAATAGCGGTACGAAGCCGAATGCGAAAAGTATCCGTCGCTCTTCGATAAGGCCATAAACGATCGGCTGGCCATAGGTGTGATAGGCGAAGATCGCGGGAAGCAAAGTGAATATCAGGACACTGTAGAACGCGTAATACATGAGCACGCGGTATTCACGTGCCGATTCATCGGTCGAAGCAAGAACCAATAACAGAGCTAAGCCGACGCAAAGAGCCAGATAGGCTTCGTTGAGAAACTTGAAGCCGATAGGGTTGTGCGTGCTATCACCCAGCACGGAAAAGTGCAGGACCAGTAGCAAAGTGAGTAATGGCACATAAAAAAGTTTTGAACTGATGTTCGTCATCACCTAAGTCCTTGGGCGCCTTTTCCTTTTGTTTACTAATGTGCCGCAACCAGTAGATATTCGTTGAAGGAGCGCTCTAGCCTGCCAATGCAGTCCTTTTCTGGCTTGTTAGGGAGAGCCCAAAATATCTGACGAAGCGCTTTCGCTGAATTAAGTCTTTCATCATCGAAAGCCGCAACGTTTGACAGCCGGTTTCCTTAGCGGTTGCGTGAGTGCCCATTAATATTTAGGAATATCAAGTTTTCGTAATCTTCACTTCGCTTACATTGAGATTAATTCGCCACAACTCGAACGCTTCATTGATGGGGGCCGATATCGCTACAGCTGTTAGAAATATGCTTTTGCAGAATGTGCATTTGCGGCCGGTCTTCGCCATCAATGGGCTCCACAGCCAATACGTATTTGCCCCAGCCTGGGCCTCCGGCCCAATAGGCGCTGGGAATGCAGTTTTCATTGAGGTAGGCGAGCATGTTGTCCATGGCAACCAGCATCGATTCGGAGTGGTCGGGCACGCCGTACTCGCCGAGAAAGCCTTTCTGCCCGTGTTCTTTTAGCCACTCAACGAAGGGTCGGGTGCGCTCCACGCCCACCATTGGGTCGACCACTTCTTCCTTGGCGTAGCGGCCGGAGTAATCCTTGTCGAAGTAGATGTGCGCGGAGTAGATGAGGTTGTTCGCTGGGTCTTCGAGCAGGAAGTCTTCGTTCACCCGCCGCCAGTGGAAACTGTTAGCCCAGCGATCGCCCTCGATGATGATCGGCTTTTGCATGTCCACTTCACGAATCGCATGGACCGCAGCCTGTGCTGCGTCACGCCACAAGCCTTCGGTGGAATGGGGCTCATTCATGATGTCGTAGCCAAGCAGGGCAGGGTGTTCCTTGAACGCCTCGGCAATGTGGCGCCAGACGTTCGCATAGGCTTCATAAGGCACCTGCGGCGAGCCGATCAGACGACCCTTGTAGCGGGCATAGTTGTGCATATCCAGAATGACTTTCTGGCCATGCCGGGCGGCCTGATCAAGGGTTTTTCTGAGCAGGCGCATCTGGTCGAAGTTGATGCCCTTGTCCAGGTCGTGCTGTAGCCGCTCCCAGATAAAGGGGAAGCGAATCAGACGAATATTCTTGTCGGCGTAATAGCTGAAATGCTTCTTTTCCGGATAGAAGTAATTGGTACCGACTTTGCCTGGCGTGATATGCGGGGCGAAGTTGGCTCCAGATAGGTTGATGCCGATCAGGTCGATCCCGGCGGTGTCGGCCTCAGCTGCCTGTGCGACTGAAGCGCAGGTGGCCAGTGAGAGTACCGTGACAAGTCTCAGCGTGCGTTGGAAAGACGAAAGCATGAGTGCGTCCCTGTGTCTGGTCTGCCGGCTGCCGCAGCAGCAAGCCGCGCCGCCTGCCTGGGGTGAAATACGGCAAGCGGGCGGTTCGGTTGAGTGAGTGGTTACTTGGCTTTGTACTCGTACTGGTAGTAGCCGTAGTCGCTGTAATTTGAGGCTTTACGCAGCACGGCGTTGAAGATCACGCCCTTGACCAGCAGGCCGTTCTGCTCCAGACGGCGCTTGGCATGTTCGATTTCCTTGATGCCGTTGAGGCCGTAGCGGGTCACCATCAGCGTGGTGCCGGCCTGGCTGCCAACCAATGCAGCGTCGGTGACAGCAAGGATGGGTGGCGTATCGAAAATCACCAGGTCGTACATATTGCTGATTTCTCTGACGAAGCGAGAGAAGTTCTCGTGCATCAGCAGTTCCGACGGGTTAGGTGGCACCTGACCGTGAGCAATGACGTGCAGGTTGGCCAGCTGGGTTTTCTGGATGGCATCGAACAGGGTAATGCGGCCGGAAAGAATGTCCGACAGACCTTTGTCGCCCTGACAACGCATGACCTTATGCAGGTAGCCCTTGCGCATATCGGCATCGACCAGCAGCACCTTCTTGCCTGATTGTGCGATCACGGCAGCGAGGTTGCTGGTGACGAAGGATTTACCCACGCCAGGGCTCGGGCCGGTGATCATCAGAATGTTGTTCTTTGCCTCGATCATGGCGAAGTGCAGGCTGGTGCGCAGGCTGCGCATGGCCTCGGTAGCCAGGTCGGCCGGGTCGTTGATCGATAGCAGATAGGAGGCGTTGCTCTTGTCACGCTTGAAATTGGCCAGACGCTTTTCCAGCAGGCCCTGCTTTTCACTGAACGGAATGGCTGCATACACAGGAATGCCGGAGCGCTCGATATCCTCGGGATTCTCCACGCCGCGCTTGAGTGCTTCGCGCACATAGACGAAGGCCACTGCAAGCAGCCCGCCGAGCAGGGTGGCGACAATGACCACCAGTGGCTTGTTGGGCTTCAGCGGCTCGTCGATGTCGGCTGCGGCGTGGTCGACGATGCGCACATTGCCCACGGTGCCGGCGCGGATGATGTCAAGCTCCTGGGTCTTGTTCAGCAGCATGGCGTAAGTCTCAGACGAGACTTCAACGTCGCGGGTCAGGCGCAGCAGCTCCTGCTGGGTCGAAGGCAGGGTGCTGATCTGTTTTTCCAGCTCGCTCTTCTGCGTCTGCAGCTGGTTGATCTGGTTCATCAGCGCCTGAAAGTTCGGGTGCTGGCGGGTGAAGCGCCGCTCCATCTCGGTACGCTTGAGGTTCTGTTCGGAAATCTGCTTTTCCAGGTCAACGATACGATCCAGCACCGACTGGGTTTCAGCCGTGATATCCACCGAGCGATTGCCGGTCTGGTATTGATTCAATGCGGTCTGGGCAGCGTCGAGATTCTTGCGTACCTCGGGGATCTGCTCGCTGAGGAACTCGAGGCTCTGGGTCGCTTCGGCGGCGTTACGCGCAATGTTCTGCTGCACATAGCGTTGTGCGACTTCTTCCAGTACCTGTATGGCTTTGGCCGGATCAGTGTCTTCCAGAGAGACACCGACAATGCCGGACTGCTTGCCGCGTTCACCGGCTGACAGGCGTTTCTGATAATCCTCGGTGGTGGCGTAGGTCCGGTTGCGGGTCACGGTAAAGGTGGTGCCGGGGCGGGCATTCAGTTCGGCGACAGTAATGCCGTAGTCGGGTGTTTCCACCGGCTGGCCGACCACGCCCTGGACGACCACTTCGCCGTCCGGATCGCGCAGGATGAAGCCATTGCCTTCAGCCGCTTCCAGAATCAGTTCTTCGCCATGGACCTTGTCCGGCACGATGAGCTGGGAGATGCGCAGTGTTTCTCCACCCCAGGCATAGGCTTCGAAGCCGGCTGGATACCAGGCCAGTTCGCCTTCCTCGGTTGGCTCGAAGTTGCGCGCCATGAAACCCCCGATCAGCGGGAAATGGCGTGGCTCGATGATGATGTCCAGATTGAGTGCTTCTACGGCACCGCCCACCACGGAGCGTGATTTAAGCAGGGCGATTTCCGTCTGCGCGGGCGACACCGCTGGCGCATTGCCGACCACGTCAGTCAAGCTCGGAAGACCGCTCTTGGCTTCGATCTGAATCATCGCGGTGGCCAGGAACACCGGCGTGCTGAGCAGCGCATAGGCTATACCCAGCGCCGCAAAAAAGCCGGTTATGGCGGCGATGGTGCCCCGGTTGTTGAGAAAGGTGTCGAAGAGGTGGGCCAGATCAATGTCCTTGTCCTCTTTAGTTTCATAAATGGGGCGTGGCATGGTGGTCATTGAAGTTCCTTCTTCTTAATCAAGGTAAGGAAGCCAGCTTTCGACGGTTTGCGTCAGAAGGCTGTGAACGTGGTCGAAAGCGGGTTTGGATTGACGAAATGGATCGGGTATTTCCATGCCGTCCAGCCATTTGCCCATGAGAAAGGTCTTGCCGTGTACTTCGGGGGCGATCTGGCGTAGGTGCTGTATGTGGGCTTGCTCCATGGTCAGAATCAGATCGGCCTGGTGCAGCATTTCGCTGTCGACCTGCCGTGCACGGTGGGATGTATGCTCCAGTCCGTGCTCCTGTAGTACCTGATGGGCGAGCTTGTCCATCGGGTTGCCTACCAAGGCGCCGATGCCGGCCGAGCTGACCGTCAAACCTTTGCCCTGCAGCTTGTGGAGCAGCAACGCTTCAGCCGCAGGGCTTCTGCAGATGTTGCCGACGCAGATAATCAATATGTTCTGGAACATCTCAATGCGTTCCTGCAAGGACAGCCGGGCGGGTGCCGAACGCACATTCGATAGTGGCTCGCTTCATGGGTTCATTCCTTTACGCGCGAAGATCCGTCAATAAACGTCGCGGTTGAACAGCAGAGCGGGAATGGTCCTGGCCAGAATGTAGATGTCGAACCAGACCGACCAGCGCTCGATGTAATCCAGGTCGTACTCGACGCGTTTCTCGATCTTTTCCAGAGTGTCGGTTTCGCCGCGATAGCCGTTTATCTGCGCCCAGCCGGTGATGCCCGGTTTGACCCGGTGGCGTGCGGAGTACTCGGATACGGCGTCTTCGAACAACACACCAGCGGCCTTGGTCGCTGTGGCGTGCGGGCGCGGGCCGACCATCGACATGCTGCCGAGAAATACGTTGAGCAACTGCGGCAACTCGTCGAGGCTGGTCTTGCGGATAAAGCGACCGACACGGGTGATGCGATCATCGTCACGGGTGGTCTGCCGCTCGGCATTGGCATCCGAGCGGGCGTGGTACATCGAGCGGAACTTGTAGACCTCGATCAGCCGGTTGTTGTAGCCGTAGCGTTTCTGCTTGAACAGTACCGGACCTGGCGAGTCGAGCTTGATCGCCAGAGCCAACAGCAGCATCACCGGTGCAGCGGCCAGCAGCGCCAGACTGGAAATAATGATGTCCTCGATGCGCTTGAACATCGGTGACCAGCCACGTAGCGGCAGGTCTGAGGCAATCAGTGTAGGCAGGCCCGCCACCTCGGTGATGCGCTTGTTGGCATGGCGGAAGGCGACCATATCTGGCACCAGCAACACGTTGACCGGCAGCTTGCGCAGCTCGTTGATCACCTGGCCGATACGGCTGTCGGCGAACCAGGGCAGGGCGACCAGTACCTGAGTGACTTTTTCCTCGCGAATCATCTGTTCAAGATCACGGGTATTACCCAGCAGCGGCAGATTGGCGAGCTGTTTCGGCAACCGCTCCAGACGGTCATCGATGAAGCCGAGAACGCCTGTACGAATGTCGCGATGATTGGCGAGGTATTCGGCCACGCGTATACCGTTATCGGTACCGCCGAGAATCACTGCATTTTGCAGGTATACGCCCTTGTCCATCAGGCGACGGAACAGGGCAAGCATCAATATGCGTTCAGTGCCGAACAGGACGGCACTGGTCATGAACCAGAACGCCAGATGACCGGTTTCCAGGTAGCTGAACATGCCAAGCCCCTGGTGCATGAAGATCAGCAGGCTGAACGCCGCTGCCCAAGCCACCAGCATGGTGCGAAAGCGCAGCAGGGTGCTGAATACCTCTTCGCTATAAATGCCCACCGATTGGAAGATCACGACGCTGATCACGCCGAAGAACACCAAGAACGTACTGAATGTGTTACCGCTGATGGGCAGGAACAGCAGGAGCAAAATGCCCGGTAATACTGCGGTCAGTCCGTGAATCAGGCGAATGCTGGCAAGAAAGTAATCGACGAAACTGGGGTGGGCGTACTCAAGGGTTCCAACGGACTGTAAGCGCATACAAGGCTCCTTCCTTCAGCTATTGTCAGCTCAATGTTCTCGTTCAAGTTGCTGCGTTCCTTGGATCTGCGTGACAGCACGCAGGCGCAACAAGCTGCAACGGGACAACAGCTCCGACCGCCGCCCGTGAAATGAGTTCAGCGTGGGAGTGCAAAGTGGTGTTTTGTTGGCGTATTTTTATTTACGCGCCCAACACCTTGAAATTAAAGAGAAAAATAGTTTCTATTGGCTTGTGTGGCGAGGTTTTCTGACTGCCGGTCGACGTGTGGCGATGGCGTCGGAGCGAGCGCTGTAACGTTCACAACTTATTGGCTGCCGGCGAGTCCTACCTGTCGGTCCGATTACAGGAAGCATGGTCATGAACCTATCCAGGGCGTTGCTGATTCTTCATGGAAAACAGGCGCTCAATGACGAGGTGCGGGCAGCAGTCAACGCCTGGCGAGAGCTGGGCCGGCACTTGGCGGTGCGCGTGACCTGGGAGCCCGGTGATGTCCGGCGCATGGTTCAGCAAGCGTTGGATGAGGGCTACCGCACTCTGGTTGCCGGCGGTGGCGACGGCACACTGCGTGAAGTTGCGCAGGCGCTACTGGAAAGCGGCGTCGACGCAAGTCTGGCCCTGATGCCGTTGGGCACGGCCAATGATTTTGCCCACGCTGCCGGTATCTCACTGGAGCCTTTCGAAGCATTGGCTTTGTTGGAGAGCTCGGCGATAGCGGTCGACGTTGGCGAGATGAATGGCGAGCCGTTCGTCAACATGGCCACCGGCGGCTTTGGCTCTAAGGTCACTGCGAATACGTCAGAGGAACTGAAAAAAGTCCTGGGTGGTGGCGCCTACCTGCTGACGGGACTTACCCGGTTCAGTGAAATCAGTTCGGCCTGGGGGCGCTTCACCGGGCCGGATTTCACATGGGAAGGGGACTTTCTCGCCATTGGCATCGGTAATGGGCGTCAGTCGGGCGGAGGGCAAGTGCTGTGCCCGCAGGCGCTGACGGACGATGGACTGCTCGATTTGTGCATCATTCCGGCGCCAGCCGATACTGTGGGCACATTGGGCACCCTGCTGAGTGGCGGTCTTCTGGGTATCGACAGTGTGTCGGTGAATGCGCGGCTGCCTTGGCTTGAAATCGAGGCGCCGGAAGAGATCGATATCAACCTCGATGGCGAACCGGCGGCGGCGAAGCAGATGCGCTTTTCCGTACGCTCGAAGGCCTTGCGCCTACACTTGCCGGCGGACTCTCCTGTGCTCAGTGATGCAGCATCGGGGGAGGTATTTGATTTGCCTGGCTGAAGCAGCAGAGCCAGCCATGGTGGCATTGCGCTATTAGCCCTTCGGGCCGATCATGGAGAGGTCAAATTGGTGCTGGGCTACATCAAGCGTCGAGCCTTGCTGCCGATACCCCTTCATGTCCCGTATTCAGCAAGGAGCCAATCTCATGGCCGGCATTCTCGATTCAGTCGATCAACGCACCCGCTTGGTAGGCCAGAATCGCCTGGAAATCCTCATGTTCAGGCTTGCGGGCCGGCAGAAGTTCGCCATCAACGTGTTCAAGGTGCAGGAAGTAGTCCGGCTGCCGAAGATGACACTGATGCCGCATCGGCATGGCTCGGTCTGTGGCGTGGTCAATCTACGTGGGCAAACGCTGCCGGTCATCGATCTGTCACGAGCCATCGGCTTGCGCCCGCTGGTGCCCGACGAGAACAGCACCATCATCGTCACCGAATACAACCGCTCGGTTCAGGCATTTCTGGTCGGCGGGGTGGATCGCATCCTCAACCTCAACTGGGAAGAGGTGCTGCCGCCCCCCACCACAGCAGGGCGCCAGCATTATCTGACGGCCATCACCAAGGTGGATGAGGAGCTGGTTGAAGTGATCGATGTGGAAAAGGTGCTCGCGGAAATCGTGCCCTACGACAGCAGCATCTCCCCTGAGCGCCTCGCCGACCCGGTACTCGAGCGAGCCAAGGGCCGCGAGGTGCTATGTGTCGACGACTCGAATGTCGCCCTGTCGCAGCTGCGCGAAACCCTCGGCCAGCTCGGCATCACCGTACACTCGGCCAGTGATGGCCTGAAAGGCCTGAACAAGCTCAAGGCGTGGGCCGATGCTGGCGAGGTGCTGACCGACAAGTTGCTGATGGTTTTCACTGATGCCGAAATGCCTGAAATGGACGGTTATCGCCTCACTACCGAGATTCGCGAAGACCGGCGCCTGCGTGATCTGTACGTGGTTTTGCATACATCGTTGTCGGGCAGCTTCAACTTGGCGATGGTGAAGAAGGTCGGCTGCGACAACTTTCTTTCAAAATTCCAGCCGGAAAAACTGGTTGATGTCGTTCGCGAACGCTTGCTGCAGGATGAGCCGAACTCAACCAAATGATCTGAACATCGAGGGCACCATGCACCTGTCTGCACTCTATCGCTACCCCCTCAAATCCGGCGCGGGTGAACGGCTCGAACAGGCGTATTGCGGACCCCTTGGATTGCACGGCGACCGGCGCTGGATGCTGATTGACGCCACCAACGGGCGGTTTCTCACGCAGCGCTCGGTGCCTGCCATGGCGCTGCTGCAACTGCGCTGGCAGGGTGAAGGTCGCGCGCGGCTGAGTGCTCCCGATATGTGCGAGCTGGAAGTGCCGGTGCCGACGACTTCGGCACCGTTGCGGGGTTCCTTCATCTGGCGTGAGGTGGTGCGTGTGCCAGATTGCGGTGACGAAGTGGCCCAGTGGCTGAGCGACTTTCTTGGCCGCGCGGTGCGCCTGGTGTACTTGCCGGAAGACGATGCCATTCAGGTTGATCTGAACTTCGCCCGTGATGGTGAGCTTACTGCTTTCACCGACGGTTTCCCCTTCATGCTGATCGGGCAGGCGTCACTGGATGATCTGTGCGCGAGGATCGGCAGACCGTTGGAGATGCTGCGCTTCCGGCCCAGTCTGGTGGTAGCCGGTGCGGAGCCCTATGCCGAGGACAGTTGGAAGCGCATTCGCATCGGCGACATCGAGTTTCGCATGGTCAAGCCCTGTACCCGCTGCTCGATTCCAATCCTCGATCCGGCGACGGCGCAGCGTAGCCCCGACCTGGAGCCGATGGCGACGTTGCTGACATACCGCAAGGGCAGAGACGGCGTACTCTTCGGCCAGAATCTGATTGCTGAAGGTACCGGCCCCCTGGTCGAAGGCATGCCGGTGGAAGTCCTCGAGTAAGCGCTTGTCGTCTCACTGTGTATCGAAATAACGCTCGTGCCACTCGATAAGCGGCTGTGGGGCGTTGAGTTTCTGTCCGTAAATCACTGAGTAGGTCAGCACGTTCTGTACGTACTGGCGCGTTTCATCGAAGGGAATATTTTCCACCCAGACGTCGAACGGCAGATGTTCGGCGTTTCTCAGCCACTGGCGCACCCGACCGGGCCCGGCGTTGTAGGCAGCCGAGGCCAGTACCCGATTGCCCTTGAACTGCCCGTAGATCTGGCTGAGATAGGCGGTGCCCAGTTGAATGTTGGTGTTGGGGTTAAGGACCTGCTGGTGCGACGACAGCGGAATGTTGAAGCGTTTGGCTGTTTCCTTGGCGGTGGCCGGCATCAGCTGCATCAAACCGGTGGCGCCCACATGGGAGCGTGCATCGGCCATGAAGCCGCTTTCCTGGCGGGTAATAGCGAACGCCCAGCTTGGGTGGATGTCCCGCGCCTTGGCTGCGTTGAGCAGGCTGCTGCGGTGGGCCATGGGAAAGCGGATGTCCAGATCGTCCCAATATTGCGCTTGGCTGATGGTGCGGATAGCCGGGAAATACCACTCCATATCGTAGGCCAGGCGCGCCTGGGCTACCAATTCCTCGCGGCTGAAGAGGCGGCTAACGTGGTACCACTCACGGCGACCGTCGACGATCTGCCCGCGCGCATGGAATTCCAGAGCACGACGAATGCCGGCAGTGTTACGCACCTTGCGCACCACCTTTGGATCCAGTTTCATCGGCTGGTGATTGAAGGCATAAGGCGCCTGGATGCGATCGGCGGAAAGAAATCCGTAGAAATCTCGCTCGGTGGCGACGGGCTTGTAGAGCACGGCGGCCTGTTTGTCGTTGGGCTGCGCCAGCTCCAGGCTGCGTGCTTTCCAGTAGCGCCAACGGTTGCTGCTGGCCAGCTCTTCGGGGAAGCGCTGGGTCAGGGCATGAGCTTCATCCCAGCGGCCCAGGCGTAGCAGCAGGCGCGCGCGCCATTCGCTGACTGTGTTGTCGCGAAGTTGCGGATCGTACTCGGCCATTACTGGAAGCGCGCGCGGGTCAAAGCGCTTGGCCAAGGTCAGGCCAATCTGCCGTGCGATAGCGACTTTTTCTTCCAACGAGAAAGACAAACGTCGGGCATAGCCGTCGAGCAGCGCGAGGGCTTGCTCCGGGTCTTGTCGCGCCATGCGGCGCAGACCAAGCGAGACGATATCGGCAGTGGCCTGGTTGGTCGCGGCAAAGCGTTCAGGCTGTTTCAGCAATTGCGGCTTCTGCGCAACCTCAATCAGGCGCTCACCCTGATCCTTAAGAGTCGGCAGGTTCTTGGCCAGAAATGCGGCCAGACCGTAGTTGCCGCTTTCGACGGCCAGTTTGAGGCGCTGCCAGCGCAGATCCTCGGTGAGCTGCCCGGCAGCGCTCCAGCGCTCGAACAGTGCGTCACATGAATTGTGTTGCGACTTGCCTACCAGCCAGAGCTGCTGGGCAGTAGCGTAGCCTCCCTGCACCTCGCCATTGGTGAGTTGGTACTGGCCGTACAGGCAGTCCAGCTCGGTGAAATTCATCTTGGGGTCGTAGTAGCGGACGAAGGGTTGCCAGTCACCACGCGCGGCCAGCAGTCGCAGCCAACGCAGTATCATCCAGCTGATCTGGGGCAGGTCGCCATGCTCGGCAAGAAACTTCTCGACTTCGTTATTGCTGGCCGACTTGAGCCTTGCGGTCAGATCGTCATAGGCCAGGTAGGGCTCGAGGGGGTAATCGCGCAGCGCGCTGGCGTAACGCCGATAAGGGCCGCTGTCGCCCTTGGCCAGCGCCTGCTTGGCTTCGTCGTAATAGCGACGTTGTTGCTCGAGAGTGGCGGCGTGGGCATTTTGCAGGGTGACGGTAGCGAAAAGCAGGCAGAAACAGAAACTGGAAAGGCGACCGCGCATGATACTTCCGAAGACGGGGCAAGGAGAGATGTCCGGCGGCTAGCTTAGCGTGGCCTGTCAGGTAGTTAAACGCGGTTTAAGCTCTTGAAACAAACAAAGCCGGACTTCCGATGAAGGGCATCTGCTCGTAGCAGCACAAAGCGGCAACGTCGCTGGCGGGTATCCAGCCCTTGCGGTCGTACGGGTAGTTTCCTGGCGGTCTGCTAGAATGCGCGCCCTGTTTTACGGAGGTAGTCATGACCCTGCTCAAATTGACCGAAGTGTCCCTCGCCTACGGCACTCATCCCCTGCTCGACGGGGTGTCCTGGCAGATTGCGCGAGGTGAGCGGGTCTGCATCATCGGCCGCAACGGCACGGGAAAATCCAGCATGCTGAGCCTGGTAAAAGGCAGCCAGCTGCCGGACGATGGCGAAATCTGGCGCGCGCCGGGGCTGAAGATCGGCGAGCTGCCACAGGAATTGCCGTTGGCCGACGAGCGTACCGTGTTCGATGTGGTGGCCGAAGGACTGTCCGGTGTCGGCCAGTTGCTCGCCGAGTACCACCATCTTAGCCAGAACATCCGCGATGACGCCGACCTAGAAAAACTCATGCATGTTCAGCAGGAGCTTGAAGCGAAGGATGGCTGGCGTCTGCAACAGCTTGTCGACAGCACCCTGAGCCGCCTGCAGTTGCCGGCCGAAAAGACTCTGGCTGAGCTGTCCGGCGGTTGGCGCCGACGTGTGCTGCTGGCCCAGGCCTTGGTTTCCGAGCCCGACCTGCTGCTACTGGACGAGCCCACCAACCACCTGGATATCGGTGCCATTGCCTGGCTGGAAGAAGCGCTGCTCGGTTTCAACGGCGCCGTGCTGTTCATTACCCACGACCGTGCCTTCCTGCAGAACGTCGCCACGCGCATCCTCGAACTGGACCGCGGCCATATGATCGACTGGAACGGTGACTACGCAAGCTTCCTGGTGCACAAGGAGCAGCAGATGGCGGCTGAAGAAACCGCCAACGCGCTGTTCGACAAGAAGCTGGCCCAAGAGGAAGTCTGGATTCGTCAGGGCATCAAGGCCCGTCGCACCCGCAACGAGGGCCGCGTGCGTGCGCTCAAGGCGTTGCGTGCTGAACGCAGCGAGCGCCGCGAAAAGCAGGGCAAGGCCAATATTCAGATTGAGGCGGCGGAGAAGTCCGGCAAGCAGGTTATCGTCGTAGAGAACGTGAGCTTCGCCCATCCGGGCGGTGAGCCGCTGATCCGTGATTTTTCCATGGTCCTGCAGCGTAGCGACCGTATCGGTCTGCTGGGCGCCAATGGCACTGGAAAGACCACGTTGCTCAAACTGCTGCTTGGTGATCTGCAGCCGACCAGTGGCAAGGTCGAGGCCGGTACCAAACTGGAAGTGGCGTATTTCGACCAGTTGCGTCACCAGCTGGATCTGGAAAAGACCGTTATCGACAATGTCGCCGAAGGCCGTGACTTCATCACCATTGATGGCCAGAACCGCCATGTGCTGAGCTATCTGGGCGACTTCCTCTTCAGTCCGCAGCGCGCGCGTACGCCGGTGAAGGCGTTATCCGGTGGTGAGCGGGCACGACTCTTGCTCGCCAGGCTGTTCAGTAAGCCGGCCAATCTGCTGGTGCTTGACGAACCGACCAACGACCTCGACGTGGAAACCCTGGAGTTGCTGGAAGAAGTGCTGGGTAGCTTCCAGGGCACCGTACTGATAGTCAGCCACGACCGTGCGTTTCTCGACAACGTGGCTACCAGCACTCTGGTATTCGAAGGCAATGGTGTGGTGCGCGAATATGTCGGCGGCTACGAGGACTGGCTGCGCCAGGGCGGCTCGCCACGATTGCTTGGGGTTGCCGAAACTCTGGCCGAAGCTAAGGAAGCCAAGGCCGAGGCTGTTGCGGTGCCAGTTGCAGATGCGCCGCCGGTAAAGAAGAAGCTCAGCTACAAGTTGCAACGTGAGCTGGAAGCGCTTCCCGGCCAGATCGATGAGTTGGAAAAGGCCATCGAAGCGCTGCAGCTGGAAATCTCGGATGCGAGTTTCTATCAGCAGCCGGCTGATACCTCGGCCGCGGTCCTGGCGCGGTTGGAAAGCTTGCAGCAAGAGCTCGATGGATTGCTGGAGCGCTGGGCTGAGCTGGAAGGCTGATAGTCAGCGCATGCCGTCTGGCGTTTGAGTTGGATCAATGCGATCAGGGGCAGGTCGTATTTTAATGGGTGATGTATGTTTGCCATCATTGCGGAGCGTAAATGGCCATCGAATATCGCATCACTCTGGACGATGAGCATACCTTCAGTTACCGCATCGAAATGGATCGCGAGTACGACAGGGAGCTAGCTGCCCAGGCGCCAAAATGGACGCGTCTCGAGCATCAGCGTTGCGTTAACTGTCCGCTGAGCCGGGACGAGTTCAGCCACTGTCCAGCTGCGGTGGACCTGCATCGCGTGATCGAGGATTTTCAGGGGTTGCCGGCCGTGCGGAAGGCGCAGGTCTGGGTGCATACACCGGAGCGTGAATACAACAAGATGGTCGGGTTGGATGAAGGCCTGCGTGCGTTGCTGGGCGTAATCATGGCAACCAGCGTCTGCCCGGTTCTTGGGAAACTTAGGCCCATGGCGCAGCAGCACCTGCCTTTTGCCAGCAATCACGAATTCGTGCTGCGGGCCGTTTCCCTTTATCTGGCCAGGCAGTATTTCAACTTGCGCGAGGGACGGCATGCTGACTGGGAACTACGTGGATTGGTGCACTCGTTCCAACAGCTGCAGCTGGTCAATCAGGCATTCTGGCAACGTATTCATGACACCTGCCACGGCGATTCCAACCTGAAGGCCTTTCTCACCTTCTTTTCCATGGCATCTAGCCTGACCTACTCTCTGGAAACCCAGTTACAGAAGATCAGGCCGCTGGTGATGTCTGCCGGAGAGGGTGTCGAAGTCGCTTGAAGCAGGTGCCGAAAACTGGCTACGTTGGCAATACGTCGAAAAAACAGCCTCAGATGCTCATTTAGAAAACTAAACTCGTACGCGAGCCCGGTTCGTTCTTCGGCTGTTTTAACTCGTTGCACTAGCCCTTGGCTGTCCACTGGTCGTTGTTTCTCGTCTTGCCTGCCTCGCCTAGGTTTTCAGCGGCCTACAGGGGCTCACTCGGCCTTTTTCAGGCGCACGGCCAGCACATCGCAGGGAGCGCCGTGAAGGACGTCATTGGCGGTCGAGCCCAGCAGCAGTGCCAACCCGTGACGGCCATGGCTGCCGACCACGATCAGATCGCAATTGTTTTCCTTGGCCAGGCGATGAATTTCCTGCCGAGGCTGCCCGTAGGCTAGATGCTGCTGCTCGGAGGTCAGGCTTGGGTAGCGGTCGGCGAAGCTTGCGATGCGCCCGCGAGCCTGGTCGAACTGCTGTTGCTGGAGCATCGACAGATCCATCGGAACATCGCCGCCGAACGCCATGGCCATGGGCTCGATGACATGCACCAGTGCCAGTCTGGCGTTATTCGCCGTCGCCAGAGCCTGGGCCCGAGCAACCACCGGGTGGCATTCGTCGTTGAGGTCGGTTGCGACCAGAATGTGATGGTAGGTCATGATTACTCTCCTGGCTGGGCCTGTTAAGGACAGTATGGCCTCTGTAGTGCCATTTTTGTTTTCGCGTTTATACGGTGTTGAAAGCGGGGTGGCCAGCGCTATTGCATTACCCGAAGTGACGGACGAAGGGCTTCGGACTGTTATCATGCTCCGCGTTAATGCCGGTGCATGTTTCGCCCCATACAAGAGACTTCCATGTTCCTGATCGCCAATGAATATCTACTTGCCTGGACGGCTTATGGAGTGGCCGCGCTGGGCTGCTTGCTGGTGTGGTTCCGCATGACCCGACCTCTATGGCGTTGGCTGCGTGAATCCTTGCGACTGATTATCGCCGTATTGCTGCTGACGCCGACCATCGTCGACCCGGAACAGGAGTTGTTTGCCCCGGCCGTGGCCATCACGGCCCTCGACCTGCTGTTCGAGGTCGGCAACAACGCCTGGCGTGCCGTTGCCGATCTGGCGCTTTACGGCTTGATTGCTTTTGCTCTGTACGCCGTGGTGGTGGCGCTGCGCTGGCCGATCGAGCGCAAGCTTCGCCGTCGGCGTGAAGCTGCTGCCGTCGAAGAGGACCCGCGCACTCTGCGTGAACGGCTCGATGAAGTCGACGACGAGGAAGAGGGCTATCGCCAGGCAGGCCGCTATCAGGCCAGAACCGAGCCCCGCCTGTGAGCTGAAATCGATCGGAGATCGCGATGTGTGAATTGCTCGGCATGAGCGCCAATGTTCCTACGGATATCCACTTCAGTTTTACCGGACTGATGCAGCGAGGCGGGCGCACTGGGCCGCACCGCGATGGCTGGGGTATCGCTTTTTACGAAGGGCGCGGGCTGCGTCTGTTTCAGGACTCCGTAGCCAGTTGCGAGTCGGAAGTAGCGAAGATGGTCCAGCGCTATCCGATCAAGAGCGAAGTGGTGATCGGTCATATCCGTCAGGCCAACGTCGGCAACGTGGCGCTGGTCAACACACATCCTTTCGTGCGTGAGCTTTGGGGACAGCACTGGTGTTTCGCTCACAATGGCCAGCTTGCCGATTTCAAGCCGGCTCAAGGGTTCTACCGGCCGGTGGGCGATACCGATAGCGAGGCGGCCTTTTGCGACCTGCTCAATCGTGTTCGCAGCGACTTCCCCGAACGTGTCGAAGCTCTGGATCTGTTGCCACATCTGCTTGAGGCTTGTGCGGGTTACCGCAGCCTGGGCGTATTCAACTGCCTGCTGAGCAATGGCGAGTGGCTGTTCAGTTTCTGCACCACCAAGCTGGCGCACATCACCCGGCGTGCGCCCTTCGGCCCGGCACAGCTGAAGGATGCCGAGCTGACGGTGGACTTTACCGCCGAAACCACCCCTAACGACGTGGTCACGGTGCTCGCCACCGAGGCATTGACCGATAACGAACAATGGGACATCCACCAGCCGGGCGAGTGGACGCTCTGGCGGCTGGGTGAATGTATTGCGCGCGGGCAGGTGTCGCCATGCTGAGAAGCTACCTGCGGCTGTGCCTGTTTGCGCTCGGTTTGCTGATCGGGGTGCAGGTGCCGGGCTTTATCCAGGCCTATGCCAACCACGTCGAGGCACGCTGGTTGGAGGCACAGGAGGGCCTGCAGGGCTTCGAGGCGACGGCGGGACGCTTTTTTGAAGGCGACCTGAATGCGCTGGTCGAGCACTACCGGGCCAGTGACGATCCGGTAATTCAGAGCGATGCGCAGAGTGTTGCCGGCCTGGTGGAGCGGGCGCGGCTGATGGAGCGCGAATGGCGCTTCATGCAGGGGCCTTGGTACGGCCAGGCCTGGCATGTGCTGTTCGGCGCGGATCAGGAACTGCGCGGCCAAGTCTGGGGCAGCTACCGCTTTCAGGTGATGCTGGCGCCGGAAGCGATTGCCTGGGGCCTTAGCTGGGCACTGCTTGCGGCCTGGGTTGGCGAAAGTGTTTTCTTGCTGCTGCGTCTGGCGTTGTTTCCGCGTCGTCGGCAGCGGCTGTACCGTTAGAACGGCCTGCTGAGGCAGGCCGGACGTTACTTCGCAAGAAAACTCATGCCTTCTTCCAGCCCGCTCAGAGTCAGGGGATACATGTGGTCCTGCACCAGCTCGCGGACAATGCTGGTGGAGGCAGTGTAGCCCCAGGTGTCCTTGGGGTAGGGGTTGATCCAGATGAGTTTCTTGTACTTTTCCATGAAGCGCTGCATCCAGACGTAGCCGGCTTCCTCGTTCCAGTGCTCGACGCTGCCGCCCGGCTGGGTGATTTCATATGGCGCCATGGCTGCGTCGCCGACAAAAACTATCTTCCAGTCCGGACCGTATTTGTGCAGCAGGTCCAGGGTTGGGGTGAGTTCGGCGGTTCGACGGAAGTTGTTCTTCCAGACGGATTCATAAATGAAGTTGTGGAAGTAGAAGTACTCCAGGTGCTTGAACTCGGTCTTGCAGGCCGAGAAAAGCTCTTCACAGACCTTTACGTGGGCGTCCATCGAACCGCCGATATCGAACAGGATCAGCAGCTTTACTGCGTTGCGTCGTTCGGGCCGCATCTGGATGTTTAGTAGCCCCGCATCACGCGCTGTATGGTCAATGGTGCCGTCGATATCCAGCTCTTCCGCCGCGCCCTGGCGGGCAAACTTGCGCAGCCGGCGCAGGGCGACCTTGATGTTGCGCGTACCCAGTTCGACTTGGTCGTCGAGGTTTTTATATTCGCGTTGGTCCCAGACCTTCACGGCGCGGCCCTGACGTTTGCCCGCATCGCCTACGCGGATACCTTCGGGGTTGTAGCCCCCCGAGCCGAAGGGGCTGGTGCCGCCGGTGCCGATCCACTTGTTGCCGCCGGCATGGCGCTCCTTCTGTTCTTCCAGGCGCTTCTTGAACTCTTCGATGAGCTTGTCCAGCCCACCTAGGGACTGGATCTGCGCGCGCTCTTCGTCGCTCAGGCTGCGCTCGAATTCCTTGCGTAGCCACTCCTCGGGTATCAGTGCTTCCAGATGTTGGTCGAGGTTCTGCAGACCGTTGAAATAGGCGCCGAAGGCCCGGTCGAACTTGTCGAAGTGGCGTTCGTCCTTGACCATGATGGTCCGCGCCAGATAGTAGAACTCATCCAAGTCAGCGAAGACGACGCGGTGCTCCAGCGCATCGATCAGATCCAGCAGCTCGCGCACCGATACGGGTACTTTGGCGGCGCGCATTTCATTGAACAGGCCAAGCAGCATTACAGAACCTCTAGGCGATCAGTGCGGGCTGTCGCCGTTGTATTGGGGCAGTTCGTCGTGGATTTCGTACCAGTCGGCCTTGGAGTCGACGAATATGTGCGTCTGCGGCGGAGGGGGCAGGGGCGAGTCAAGCGTGCCCACTGCAATGCCCAGTTCATGCTCCCGGTTGTCGACGAACTGCAGGTTGGAGCCGCAGCGGATGCAAAAGGTACGCGTCACGTGTTCGGAGGAGTGGTAGACGCCCAGCTGATCCTTGCCTGACATGAAATGAAAGGCCTCCAGCGGCACGCTCGCATAACTGGCGAAGGCGGCGCCGTGGGCCTTGCGGCACATTCCGCAATGGCAATGGGTCAGTTGCTTGATGGGAGCGTCGATCCGATAGCGCACGACACCGCACAGGCATTTTCCGGTATAGGTTTGCATGGTTCATTCCTCCAAACGACGGGCACAACGGCTCCGTGGCCGGAGCCGGCTGTCAGCGGCTTTGGCGGCGGGTCATGAAGGCCAGGCGCTCGAGCAGCATCACGTCCTGCTCGTTCTTCACCAAGGCGCCAGCTAGCGGCGGAATTGCCTTGGTTGGATCGCGCTCGCGTAGCACCGCCTCGCCGATGTTGTCCGCCATCAGCAGCTTCAACCAGTCGACCAGCTCCGAGGTGGAGGGTTTCTTCTTCAGCCCCGGGACCTTGCGTACATCGAAGAAGACATCCAGCGCCTCACTGACCAACGATTGCTTGATGTCAGGGAAATGCACGTCAACGATGCGCTGCAACGTGGCCCGGTCAGGAAAGGCAATGTAGTGGAAGAAACAGCGGCGCAGGAATGCGTCAGGCAGTTCCTTCTCGTTGTTGGAGGTGATGATGATGATCGGGCGCTGCTTCGCCTTGATGGTCTCGTTGGTCTCGTAGACGTAGAACTCCATCTTGTCGAGTTCCTGCAGCAAATCGTTGGGGAATTCGATGTCCGCCTTGTCGATTTCGTCGATCAGCAGGATCACTCGCTCCTCGGCCTCGAAGGCCTCCCAGAGCTTGCCCTTCTTGATGTAATTCTTGACGTCATGGACCCTGTCCACGCCCAGCTGCGAGTCGCGCAGACGACTCACGGCATCGTACTCGTACAGCCCCTGATGCGCCTTGGTGGTGGATTTGATGTGCCAGGTGATCAACCGGGCGTCAAAGGATTCGGCCAGCTGCTCAGCGAGCATGGTCTTGCCGGTACCTGGCTCGCCCTTGACCAGCAGAGGGCGTTCAAGAGTGATGGCGGCGTTGACCGCAAGCTTCAAGTCGTCGGTCGCGACGTAAGACTGAGTGCCTTCGAACTTCATCGAGAATTCCTTGGATGGCCTGACGGGCAGGCGCTGCATGTATGAGTTGGGCCAGACTATAAGTGAAGGGCGCGCCGCTGTGAACGTGAGCGGCGCATTCAGTCACTGAATGATCGACTGGCATTCAGGTGTTCGCAGTCACTCGTCCTCTGCGCTTAGCGAGTGTTCGAAGCGTGCCGAAAAAGCCTCGACGAAAGCGTTGCGCAGGACTTCGATAAATGCCTGGAAGGGGCTGATATCGGTACTGCGCGTGCTGCCAGATAATTCGATGCGAGTAGCGAACTGGTCCTTGCGCTGATTCTGCAGCACTTGCTGGCCGCCGCCGACCACGGCTTCCCAGATTCCCCTGAAGAATCCCTTATCCTCTGCCTCAATGTCCTGGCGGAAGTTAAACACCTCGACATTGCGCAGCAGCGGCTTGATGTAGCCGTCGAGCTGACTGTCGTGGGCCTCGATTTCCAAAACCAGATCGCCGGTGCCTTTGACAAAATCAAAGTTTCCGTAGGCATTGCTGAAATCATTCAGCTTGGTCAGGTCGACATCGGTTACGCGCAGGTTAAGGTCGAAGTCCTCCCAGTCGGTAAAAGGGTCGAAGCTGGCCCGGGCCTCCATGGGCGCTTGGTTGAATAGCTTTGCCGTGCCCTCGAAGGTGGCTACCCGCTCGCCCTGGGAGTCGGCACTGTTGGTCAGGTTGTACAAGGTGGCTTCGACGGCGTTGGCATAGACATGCACTGGCGGATCAGCGCTGAAGTTGCGAAACGACACCTGGCCATCCAGCACGCGGATTTCATTGAGGGTGATAGGCAGCAGGGCCTCGAGCTGGTCACGCCAGTCCACGCCGTCGCCGGTCTGCGATTCACCTTCAGCACCACCATCAACGAAGTTGAGCTCCGGTTGCAGGAACTGCACCTCGGCGACGATAGCCCGGTGCCGCCACAATTCGTTCCAGCTGATCGCGATGTCGATCCGCGGTGCGTTAAAAAGAGGTGCCTGAACCTGCGAGTCTTTTTTCTCGATGAGCAGTCCCTCGAGCCGATAGCCGCCGCGCCACCACGCCATATCGACATCTTCGACGTAACCGTGATAGTCGCCCATGTCGGCCATCTGTTGATTCAAATAGTTACGTACCAAGCCCGGCAGCGCTATATGCAACACGATGAGCATTACGGCGAGCGCAAGCAGAATCCACAGAGGTAGTCGGCGGCTTTTCATGTCGGTCCGGTCCAGGCATGGCGTACTGGATTGACCCAAACCCCTGGTTAGGAGTTCGGCTGGACTACGCTCTCGTCAGCGCATAGGCTCAGAATCTGTTTTTTTCTCATTGCAAGGACACATCATGAGCCGCATCTATGCAGACAACGCACGCGCTATCGGCAATACGCCTCTGGTGATGATCAACCGCCAGGGGCCCAAGGGCGTGACCATCCTGGCCAAGATTGAGGGCCGTAACCCAGCGCATTCGGTGAAATGCCGGATTGGCGCCGGGATGATCTGGGACGCCGAGGAAAACGGCTCCCTCAAGCCGGGCATGACCCTGGTCGAGCCCACGTCCGGCAATACCGGCATTGGCCTGGCGTTCGTGGCAGCGGCCAGGGGTTACAAGCTGATCCTGACCATGCCCTCGTCCATGAGCCTGGAGCGGCGCAAGGTGTTGAAGGCCCTGGGCGCCGAACTGGTGCTGACCGATCCGGCCAAGGGCATGAAGGGCGCCATCGAGAAGGCCAGTGAGATCGCCGCCTCGAATCCGCAGCTGTATTACATGCCGCAGCAGTTCGAGAACCCGTCCAACCCGGCGATCCACGAGAAGACCACCGGTCCGGAAATCTGGAACGACACTGACGGCGGCATCGACGTGTTGGTCTCGGGCGTAGGCACCGGCGGTACGCTGACCGGCGTCTCGCGCTACATCAAGCAGACCAAGGGCAAGCAAATCATCAGTGTGGCTGTGGAGCCGACCAGCTCGCCGGTCATCACTCAGACGCTGGCCAAGGAAGAGGTCAAACCCAGCCCACACAAAATCCAGGGTATCGGCGCCGGTTTCGTACCAAAGAACCTGGACTTGTCGCTGGTTGACCGTGTCGAGCTGGTCGATGACGAAGAGGCCAAGAGCATGGCGCTGCGCCTGATGCGCGAAGAGGGCATTCTCTGCGGAATTTCTGGCGGTGCGGCCATGGCTGCTGCGGTCCGTCTGGCCGAGCGGCCTGAAATGAACGGGCGCACCATCGTGGTGATCCTTCCCGATTCCGGTGAACGCTATCTGTCGACGATGCTCTTCGCCGATATGTTCGGTGAGCAGGAGTTGCAGCAATAAGGGCTGGTTTTCAACGAAGCTGCTATGGAAATCGCCATGACACAAGCTTCGCCGGAACGCACCATAGCCCGACAGATACTGCTGGGCTTTGACGACTACCGTGAGCACTTCCGGCTAATCACCGAAGGTGCACGGTCGCGTTTCGAACAGGCACAGTGGCAAGAGGCGCAGCGCGCTTCGGCGGCGCGCATCGTCTTGTATGTGGAGAAGGTTGCAGAGACGGCGGAGCGGCTTCGGTCCGTATTTGAGTGCGAGCTGCTGCTGGATGAGCGCCGCTGGCCGGTCATCAAGCATGCCTATATCGACCTGATCGATCTGCGTCTGGACGATGAACTGGCCGAAACCTGGTACAACTCGATTTTTTGCGCGCTGCTCAGTCACGACTGCATCAGCGACGAAACCATGTTTATTCACAGCACCCGCCCGACGGGCCGCTTCGATTCGAGCATGGCGCAGACCCGCAGCTACCGCCCAAAGGGCAACTTGCGCGGAGTGCTGGCAAAAATCCTGGGTGATTTCGCCTTCGACGTCCCTTACGCGGATTTGGATGGTGATCTGGAGCGGCTCGAGACACAGTTGCTTGCGTCGCTGCCGGACTGGGTGCGCAAGGACCCCGAGCTGACCATGGAGCTGTTCGCCTCGGTGCTCTATCGCAATAAGGGCGCCTATCTGGTCGGGCGGATATTCACTCGCGACGAGCAATGGCCGTTGGTGATTCCGCTATTGCACCACGAGGGCGTGGGTATCGTCGCCGATGTGTTGATTACTGACGAGGCGCAGGTTTCGATCATTTTTTCCTTCACGCGCTCGTACTTCATGGTCGAGGTGCCGATTCCGGCCGAGTTCATAGAGCTGCTCAAGCGCATCCTGCCCGGCAAGCATGTAGCCGAGCTCTACACCTCTATCGGTTTTTACAAACAGGGAAAATCTGAATTTTACAGAGCGCTGATCGGTCATCTGGCGACCTCCGATGATCGCTTCATCATGGCGCCGGGCGTTCGTGGCATGGTCATGAGCGTATTCACGCTGCCTGGCTTCAATACCGTGTTCAAGATCATCAAGGATCGCTTCTCACATACAAAGAGCGTCAATCGCGCCACGGTCATCGAGAAGTACCGGCTGGTAAAAAGCGTTGACCGGGTAGGGCGCATGGCTGATACCCAGGAGTTTGCCGATTTCCGGTTCCCGGTCTCCCGCTTCGAGCCCGATTGCCTGGCCGAGCTGCTGGAGGTTGCCCCTTCAACGGTCGAGGTGCAGGGCGATACGGTACTGGTGCGTCACTGCTGGACCGAGCGGCGCATGACGCCCTTGAATCTGTACATCGAGAAAGCCAGCGAGCAGCAGGTCGAGGAGGCGCTGGACGATTACGGTTTGGCGATTAAGCAGCTGGCCGCCGCCAATATTTTTCCCGGCGACATGCTGTTGAAGAACTTTGGCGTAACCCGTCACGGACGGGTGGTGTTCTATGACTACGACGAGATCTGCTTTCTCACCGAAGTAAATTTCCGCTTCATTCCCGAGGCGCGCTATCCCGAAGATGAGATGTCCTCGGAGCCCTGGTATTCGGTGGGGCCCAATGATGTTTTTCCCGAGGAGTTCCCACGTTTTCTGTTCGCCGATATCAAGTTGCGTCGGCTGTTTTCCAGACTGCACGGTGATTTGTATGACGCTGACTACTGGAAAGGACTGCAAGAAGCGATACGTGAGGGCAAGGTGATCGATGTGTTTCCCTATCGGCGCAAAGTCGCTACTCGTAGCAGTTATTAAGGAACCGTCTGTCCGTGGCGTAAACCTCTGCTTTGACGTCGCTTGTGGCTGCTGACGCAGTGGCCAGCCGCAAGCGCAGCGCCTGAACCTGCTGTCCTGTCTTCAGTCCCATTTAATAGAGCCTGCCGGAAGCCTGCGCTGAATAATCTGCAACACCTGCCAGCGGCAACAGAGTGCTTCCTGGGTTATGCTGTGTCTCAAGGCCCCATGGCTCCATCAGTACCCACAAGCAGGAGGGTTAGACCATGAAAGCGTGGCTCGAAAATGTAATCTGGAACCTCGGCGTGGCGCTTGGCTTTATCGAACCGCCCCGCCTGCAGCCGATCCCCGTGCAAGCCCAGCGCGAGAAGAACACGTCCTCGCGACGCTAATTTGGTTTTTGCTCTTCATCAGCCGGCCTGACTACAGGGGCCGGTCGATGGAGGCTGTATGGCCGAGCGTGTAATGCGCATATTCGACGATATGCCTCCAATTGCTCGTGGGTTGCGCCACTCCAAGGGTATTACCAGAAACTTGCCATGCCCCGTCCGCAATGCCCTGATTGCCAGCGTCCGCTGAGCCATTGTCTTTGTCCGTTGATTCCCTGGCTTGCCAGTCGGACGCAGGTACTGCTGTTGCAGCATCCCAGCGAAACAGGCCACGCACTCAATACTGCGCGGCTGGTTGCCCTCGGCCTGAGTACCGCCGAGTTGCGCGTGGGCGAGCTATTCAGTGCTCTGCCTGACGACGGTGTGCAGTCCTATCTGCTGTTTCCGGGCGAAGGGGCTGTGCCTCTGGCGAGCCTGGCGGCCAGCTCAGCACCGATACGCCTAGTCGTGCCGGACGGTACCTGGCGCAAGGCACGCAAGCTGTTGCATCTCAACCCTGCCATAGCCGATCTGCCACGTGTAGCCCTGCCCGATGGGCTGATTTCACGCTATCGATTACGCAAGGCGCCGCAGCCGGGTGCGCTCTCGACAATCGAAGCGGTGGTGGCTGCGCTCAATACGCTGGAGGGGGCGGGGCGTTACGACGCATTGCTGCGTCCTTTCGAGGCGATGATCCAAGCACAGATCGAAGCCATGGGAGCAGAGGTTTTTCAGCGTAATCATGCAGGACGGGAAGGCAGTTAGCAGCCTTTCTGTTAAGAGCTGCTACCGGACCTGACGGGTCTTCAGGCGCAGGATGTAAATCGTCACCAGCGTTGCGCTGGTCAGCATGCCGATACGCGCCCAGAACAACGGCACCAGCCAGCAGGAAATGCCGATGCTAAGCCACATGGTCCCGATGGCGTAGACCTTGCCTTTGAGCGGAATGCCGTTGCCCTCGAGATAGTCGCGAAACCACGGGCCCAGTCGGGGATGCATCACCAGCCAATCGTAGAAACGCCGCGAGCTGCGGGCGAAGCAGGCAGCGGCGAGGAGCAGGAACGGTGTGGTTGGTAGCACCGGCACGAAGATGCCGATGACGCCAAGCGCGACACTCAGCCATCCCACTGCCAGCAGCAGATAACGTACAAGCGGGTTGCGATAGGCCGGTATGTCGCGATGGGCCAAGAGGCTACCTGATCAGTGGCGGCGAGGCTTGAGCAGGGCCGGCTTTTCTTCCGGAGCGTGGCAGAGCAGGTACAGCGCTGTCAGGATTTCTGGAATCTGCGACACCATCTCGCCTGCCAGAGCAGGATCGGCGGCAATATCGCTGAACTCGGGCTGCTCGTCGAAGAGACCCGAGCCGACCATGATGGGCAGCAGCAGCTCGCTGACTTCTTCCTCAGAGTCTTCGAACCAGACCGCTTCGCGCATGAATACGCCTTCCATGAAGCCGATGCACCAGCCGCGCAAGTCAGAGTCGTCCGGCTCGTCGCCAAGGTCCAGCTCGCAGGGCAGCTCCATGTCTTCGTCGCTGGCCAGCTGGCGGGCGATATGCGCCTTGAGCTGAATCAGCGTCGCCTCGATGGCTTCGCGTTCGGTGTCGTCGGCGTAATGCGGCGGCTCGGCGAATAGTGCGTCGATCCACTCACGATCAGGCACCTGCTCGGAACAGATGCTCAGCGCCGTCATGTAGCCATGGGCGGCGACGTAATCCAGTGCCTCATCGTGCAGATCGTCTGCATCCAGAAACACTTGCAGGCGGGCGAGTTGCTCGGCGAAGGACATGGGCTGCTACCTTGAGTGAAGAGTAGCGGTAATTCTAGACGAGCCGTGTGTTGCAAGCTACCGCACGGGATAACAGCGCGCCGCGTGGCGCTGCCGACCGAGTGGCCGGGTTGCGCCTGAACTTGATGGTCGCCTCGCGTATACTGCGCGCCTTGTTTCGGAGACCGGCATGCTCGACCAGGCACAGCGCATACTCAAAGACGTTTTCGGTTATGACGCCTTTCGTGGCAATCAGAGCGCGATCATCGAGCAGGTGGTCGGTGGCGGTGATGCGCTGGTGCTGATGCCCACGGGCGGTGGTAAATCGCTTTGCTTCCAGGTCCCGGGCCTGTTGCGCCAAGGCCTGACCGTAGTAGTTTCGCCGCTGATCGCACTGATGGACGATCAGGTCGCCACCCTTGAGGAACTGGGCGTCGCCGCAGTGGCGTTGAACTCCACGCTGAGCTCCGAAGAGCAGCGCGATATTGCCGACCGCCTGCGCCGCAACGAAATCAAGATGCTCTATCTCGCGCCTGAACGGCTGGTCCAGCCGCGCATGCTGGCTTTCCTGCAGCGCCTGGAGATCGGCCTGTTCGCCATCGATGAGGCACATTGTGTGTCGCAGTGGGGGCATGACTTTCGCCCCGAGTACCTGCAGCTGGGGCAGTTGGCTGAGTTCTTCCCGGCGGTGCCGCGCATCGCCCTGACCGCCACCGCGGACAAGCGCACTCGTGAGGAAATCGTCCAGCGGCTCAAGCTGGAAAACGCCGAGCGCTTTCTCTCAAGCTTCGACCGGCCGAATATTTTCTACCGCATCGTACCCAAGGATCAGCCGCGCAAGCAGCTGCTGGGCTTTCTCGCCGAACGCCGGGGCGATGCCGGCATCGTCTATTGCCTGTCACGCAAGAAAGTCGAGGAGACTGCCGCCTACCTGAGCGAACAGGGCTTTCCGGCATTGCCTTACCACGCAGGCCTGCCCAACGAGCTGCGTGCCTTCAATCAGAAGCGCTTCCTCAATGAGGAGGGCCTGATTATGGTCGCTACCATCGCCTTCGGCATGGGCATCGACAAACCCAACGTGCGCTTCGTGGCACACCTGGATCTGCCCAAATCGCTGGAAGCCTATTACCAGGAAACCGGGCGCGCCGGGCGTGACGGCCTGCCAGCCGATGCCTGGATGGCCTACGGCCTGCAGGATGTGATCTTTCTCAAGCAGATGCTCAACAACTCCGAAGGCGACGAGCGCCACAAGCGCGTCGAGCAACACAAACTCGATGCCATGCTGGCGTTGTGCGAGGAAACCCGCTGTCGGCGCCAGGCACTGCTGGCCTATTTCGACGAGGTACTGGCCGAGCCCTGCGGGCATTGCGACAACTGCGTCGATGGGGTGCAGACCTGGGATGCCACCGAGCCGGCGCGCCAGGCCCTGTCGGCGATCTATCGCAGCGGCCAGCGTTATGGTGTTGGTCATCTGGTGGATGTGCTGCTTGGGCGCGACAACGAGAAAGTGCGCAGCCTTGGCCACCAGCATCTATCGGTGTTCGGTGTTGGCAAGGGGCTCGCGGAAGGGGAATGGCGCTCGCTGTTTCGTCAGCTGGTAGCGCGCGGTTTGGCTGATGTCGACTTGGACGGTTTCGGTGGCCTGCGCCTTAGCGACAACTGCCGTCCCTTACTGCGTGGCGAAGTGACGCTGGAGCTGCGGCGCGAGATAGCCAGCAAGACGGCTAAACCGGCAGGCAGCGCCGCCAGCCAGTTGGTGCGCAGCGAAGAGCGTGAAACCTGGGAAGCGCTGCGGACCTTGCGCCGCAAACTGGCCGAAGAGCACGGCGTGCCGCCATACGTGATCTTTCCCGATGCGACTTTGCTGGAAATGCTACGCAGCCAGCCGGCCACGCTGGGCGACATGGCGCGTATCAGCGGCGTCGGTGCACGCAAGCTGGAGCGCTACGGACAAGCCTTCCTCGACGTGCTGCAGGGCAGCGCCGCGGCAGTCAAGTCGCCAGCCGACGTGCGCCATGAGCTGATTACCCTGGCGCGGGCTGGCATGACACCGTCGCAGATAGCCCGCCAGCTCGATTGCAGCGAAAAAAATGTCTATACGATGCTCGCCGAAGCTATTGGACAGCAGCTGCTGAGCCTTGAGCAGGCGCTGGATCTGCCCGAGGATCTGTTAGGGGAAATTCAGGATGCCTTTCTCGATGCCGAAGGTGAGTTGCCCAGCGTCGCCTCGGTGGCGCAGGCGTTCTCCGGTCGCGTGCCTGAAGCCGTCCTGTTCTGTGTCAGGGCTTCGCTTGAGGCGGAGTTTGATCTCTAAGCGCAACGATCAGCGCAAGGTTGATCGCCTGCACGCGGCAGGTCCTACCTAAGGGCTATTGCCAGCATTTAGCCCTTCGTGGTTAGCTAACTAATAATTAGTTTTGCAGGGCATTTGCGGTATGTACCTTGATCAACATCGATTCGCCATGCAGTTGGCGCAACTTTCCCGCGGCTGGCGTGCCGAGCTGGACCGTCGTCTGGCCGATCTTGGCCTTTCCCAGGCACGCTGGCTGGTGCTTCTGCATCTGGCTCGTTTCGACCACGAACCTACCCAGCGCGAGTTGGCACAGAGCGTGGCGGTAGAAGGCCCGACGCTGGCGCGGCTGCTGGACAGCCTCGAAGCCCAGGGGCTGGTGCAGCGCAAGGCTGCGCCTGAAGACCGTCGGGCCAAGCTGATCACGTTGCAGCCCTCGGCGCGGCCGATGATCGAAAAGATCGAGTCGATATCTACCCAGGTACGTCACGAACTTTTCGACGGCATCCTTGAAGAGGACCTGCGCAAATGCCAGCAGGTGCATGCAAGGATTCTGTCCAACTTGGTCAAGCGTTAGAAGCTGCGGCCCAGGTTCATGTACAGCGCGCGCTCGGCTTCGTCGTTCAGACCGTAGCTGAAGTTCAACGGGCCGAGAGGCGTTTCGTAGCCAATGAAGATGCTGCCGGCATTGATATAGCCGCTATCGAATTCGTTGTCGTTGTTCCAGGCGCGCCCTCGTTCCAGAGAAGCGCCCAGATACAGCGGGAAGTCCAGCGGCAGGAAGGAGCGTGGGGTCATCCGGCGGAAATAGATCAGCCGCGCCAGGCTGACGTTTTGTCCCGGCAGGGCGTTTTGGCGAAAGCCGGAAAGCTGTCGCGCGCCGCCGAGCATGAAGCTTGATGTGACGACTTCCGCATCATCCAGCGTGCGCCCGTAGCGTCCGCCGAAGACCAGGGTGTTGGGGCCGCGGCTCAGGGCCTTGTCCAGCTTGAATTCCCACTGCCGATAGCGCTCATCGGAGCCCAGGCCCTCGTCGTACTGGCGCAGCGTCAAACCGATGTCCTCGCCTTCGCGGGGGAAGTCGACGTTGTCCACCGTGTCGAACGAGTACTGCAACTGGTAGTAGCCTTCCTCGAAGTTGAAATCTGGCAACTCCGGATCACCGATACGCACATCCGCCTCGCCCCAGGCCTGGCCTATGCCGAAGCGGATTTCGCCATTGTTGGCGATCTGCCGGCCCACATGCAGGCCATAGCCATAGCGTTGCAGGCGGTACTCGGCGATGGGGTCGTTTTCCATCACCGATTCGATGTTCTGGGTTTCGGCGTGCAGATTGGGCGCCACGAACCAGCGTGATCCCGCATCCAGCGGCTGATAGAACTCGGTGAAGAGCTCCTGATGGTCGCCCAGTTGCAGACGGGTCAGCCATTCGGCGCCCAGTTCGTTGATGCCGTTCTTGCGATAGCTGGCGCCGAGGTTGAAGGCACTGTCGCCGCGGAAGTCGTCCGAGAGGTTGATACCCAGACGCAGGTAGTCTGTCCCGGTGCGCTTCTCGCGAGCGGTGACCACCAGCGTGTTTCCGGCCTCACCATGTACCACGCGGTATTCGACCTGTTCGAAGTAGTCCAGCCCGTAGAGGGTGCCCATGTCCTTTTGCAAATCCTGCAGGTCCAGTGGCTCGCCGAGTTGCTGGCGAATATGCCGGCGAATGACCGCGTCGCCGACTTTCGAGTCGTTCTCGATCTGTACTGCGTTGATCAGCGGCGTGCGTGGTTCGGCAGAACGGGCCAGGCTTAACGCTGGGTTGCCGCCGCTTTCGCTACGCATCGCAAGCAGGCGGGCATCCAGCGCATTGGCCGCACGATAGCCGGCGTCGATCAGCTGTTCGGCGCGGCCGAAATCGGTTGAACCGAAACCCGCCAGCGCCGGCTGGACCAGCAGGTCTTCGGGGCGCAGCGTTGCCAGCTGCGCTTCGGAGTTGCGTCGGGTCATCATGGTGATGGATTGGTTGAGCACGTCGACAACAGTCAGTAACTGATCACGCTTCAGCAGCGGCGAGCCGATGTCCACCACGATCAGGCGCTCGACGCCCATGCTGCGAGCGACATCCATGGGAATGTTGTCGACCATGCCACCGTCCACCAGCAATCGGCCGTCGATCTCGACCGGTGCGAACACGGCAGGAATCGACATGCTGGCGCGAATCGCCTGGGGCAGGTGGCCGCTGCGGAAAATCACCTTCTTGTCGTTGGCGATGTCGGTGGCGACAGCGCGAAAGGGGATGGGCAGACGATCGAAGTCGCGGGTATCGCTGGTGTGCACCAGTAGCCGTTCGAGTAATAGCGCCAGGTTCTGTCCCTGAATCACCCCGAGCGGCAAGCCAAGGCTGCCGTCGTCGCGAAAGCTGAGCTTGCGCTTGACCAGAAAATCGCGGTCGTCCTGCTTTCGGCGGAAGGGGACATCCTGGCGCGGAGGATCGTCGGAGAGCACCTGCTGCCAGTCCAGTTCAAGGGCCAGTTTCTCCAGTTCCTCGGTGCTGTAGCCAGAGGCGTAAAGCCCGCCGATCACCGCGCCCATGCTGGTTCCTGCTATTGCATCGATGCGAATGCCGCGTTCTTCCAGGGCTTTTAGTACGCCGATATGAGCCAGCCCGCGTGCCGCGCCGCCCGACAGGACCAGACCGGTTTTGGGCTGGGAGTCGGCAAATCCTGCCGTCGGCAGCAACAGCATCAGCAAAAACAAAAAACGGAACATGACCACACCGGGCTTGGGCTGGGAAAAGGGCGACTATTATAGGCGCTCCATCAGCTACCGAATGCACGCTCATGTCCACCAGCAAACCGGAAATCGTCATTACTTACTGCACCCAGTGCCAGTGGCTGCTGCGTGCGGCCTGGCTGGCCCAGGAGCTGCTGTCCACCTTTGCTGAAGATCTGGGCAAAGTCTCGCTGGTGCCGGCTACCGGGGGTACCTTTCAGATCACCTGTGACGAGGTGCAGATATGGGAGCGCAAGCAGGACGGCGGCTTTCCCGAAGCCAAGGTACTGAAGCAGCGCGTGCGTGACCTGATCGATCCGCAACGAGACCTGGGCCACAGCGACCGCTGAGTCAGCCGGCGTTGGCCGGTGTGCGTGGTGCTGCAGTCTTCAGGCGGCTGGTGATCACAGTAGCGAGAATGATCAACGCGCCGCCGGCAGCCATGCCCAGAGTGGGTTGCTCGTTGAACAGCCACCATGCAAAGAGGATCCCGTAGACCGGCTCCAGAGCAAAGATCACCGAGGTGGTTCGTGCCTTCAGCACTTTCAGGCTGGCGACGAACAGGCTGTGCGCTAGGCCCGTGCAGAATACCCCGAGCAATGCCAGCCAGAGCCAATCTGCTGCAGGTATGGCGGGGAGCGCTTGCCAGGCAAACGGCAGCAGACCAAGCATGATTGCCGCGTTCTGCCAGAGCGCTGCTTGCACCGGGTCAACGCCACGGGTCACTGCCCGGTTGAGCAAGGACAGCAGGGCGAACATCAGGCCCGAGAGCACCCCATAGAGCAGACCGAGGGTATTGTCACTGGCGAGGCTGAACTCCGGTGTGACCAGCAGCAGGCCCGCGCAGACCAGGCCCACCATGGCGAACTCGACCGGACGCGTGCGTTCGCGAAACAACAGCCCTTCCAGCAACAGGGTGAAGGCTGGAAAGCTGGCGAAGCCCAGCGTGGCGATACCGACCCCGGCGATTTTTACCGCGAGAAAAAAAGTGAACCAGTGTCCGCCCAGCAGCAAACCGCCGAGCAGCAGGCCAGCACGCTGGCGCCAATTGGGGCGTGCGCCGCTGCTGCGCAGAAAGCGGGCGGCCAGCAGCAGCGCTAGAACTGCGAACAGGGCGCGACCGAAGGTGATGGTGAGCGGGGTGCTTTCGGCCAGTTTGCCGAACACACCGGAGAGGCCAAACATCAGCGCGCCGAAGTGGATCGCCAGCAGGGCGTTGCGGTGTGTCATGGCGGAGTTGTCTTGGCTCGGAAGAGGGGCAGCACGATAGCGCTACATGATGACCTTGTCGCGCAGCTTGTCGGCGGCCTGGTTGAGCGCCTGGATCACGCGCTCCTTGTCGAAGTTCTGCACACCATTGGTGTCCAGATACATGGAAAAGCCAGGCAGTTCGTGTTCGACGAAGCTGCAGGTTGCGCCGAGGTCGCGGCGAAAGTCCACCACTTGGTAGATCTGCACTGGGCGGGAAAAGCCCTTGACGGTGATCTGGCCCTTGTCGCGGCACATGATCACGTCCTTGATCAGGGAATAGGTTTCGTGGGAGATCAGGATTTCGCTGGCATCGGCATTGCTTTCCAGGCGGCTAGCCAGATTCACCTCGCGACCGATGATGGTGTAGTCCATCCGTGTATCAGCACCGAAGTTGCCCACCGTGCAGTAGCCGGTGTTGATGCCCATGCGGATTTCCATGGGCTTGGTGATACCTTGCGCGCGCCACTGCTGGCGCAGCACCTTCATGTGCTTGCGCATGGCGATAGCCATGGATACAGCGGCCAAGGCGTCTTTTTTCGCTCCCTGACTGTTGGGATCGCCGAAGAACACCATTACGCAATCACCGACGAACTTATCGATGGTACCGCCGTACTTGAGGACGATCTTTGACATCTCGTTGAGGTAGTTGTTGAGCAGGTCAGTCAGGGCTTCGGCTTCGAGCTCTTCCGCCAGTTCGGTAAAACCCTTGATGTCGGAGAAGAACACCGTGAGCTTCTTGCGCTGGGTCTCCAGGCGCACGCTGCGTTTGCCGGAGAAGATCGACTCCCATACCTGCGGCGATAGGTACTTGGCCAAGTTGCGCGCCAGCCGGGCGGCCTTGGCTTGTTCCGCTTCCACTTCGCGACGTGTCTGGGCCAGGTGCTTGCCTTGCTGGTGCACGTAATAGGCAGTGATGCAGACGTAGAGCGTTGTGAACAGGATGCTTACCGCAGATACCAGCACCGGAGTGGTGGTGCTGAACTGCAGGGGCACTAGCAGGCTGGTCATGCCAATGCCGGCGAGAACCAGCACCAGGGTTATCAGCAGGTGACCGAGACTGCCAATCACCAGGGCGCTGAAACTCAAGGTCAACAGGAACATCAAGCTGGGCACCAGCGCGACGCCGAGCAGGACAATGCCCGCACCGGCGTTCAAGGCGTCAAGGCCGAGCAGCACCTGTGATGTCCGCTCAGGGTGATCGCGCTTGAAGCGATAGCTCAGGTGATAGGCGAAATGAGGATAGAGTAGGGCATACGGCACCACCCACAGGAGTCCGACGGCAAAATGCTGGGCGTAAACCCCGGCAGCCAGCGTGGCTGCGCAAGTCAGATAGGCGAGTACCCTGGCGTAGTACTCGCGCAGCGGTCGGGTCGCGAGGCCGTTACGCCGTTCACCGGTCACGGTTGACATCTATGATGACTATCCTTGGAAAGGCCTGCGCTCTGGCACGCACCGTTGTAAGTTGCTGCACATCGCCAGCGTAAGCTTGGCGATCATAACAAGTCGCTGAGGTTGCGCCAAACCGGTGATTACCCTGCGATTGCAGGCTTGCTGGAAGTGCGCAAGCCGTCTGCCGCATTGGGTATGAGGCGGTCATCACCGGCACCGGGCTCCTGGAACTTGTGCAAGGCCCAAGCAGCCATAGCTTTACAAGCGAACGGATATAGCAGTGCATTCAGCAACTGCCTCGTTTAGCGGTTCTTACATACAGGATGCCCGCATTGGCCAGTAGCCTTCTTGCTCTGATCGACGACATCGCGTCGGTTCTAGACGACGTTTCAGTGATGACCAAAATTGCCGCCAAGAAAACCGCGGGAGTATTGGGCGATGATCTTGCGCTCAATGCCCAGCAGGTCACTGGCGTCAACGCCGACCGAGAATTGCCGGTGGTTTGGGCCGTTGCCAAGGGCTCGATGCGCAACAAGCTGATTCTGGTTCCAGCGGCCCTGCTGATCAGTTCGTTCATTCCGTGGGCGGTAACGCCGTTACTGATGCTCGGTGGTGCGTTCCTATGCTTTGAGGGGTTCGAGAAGCTTGCACATCGCTTTCTGCACAAGGATCAAGATCAGCATGCTCGGCACGCCGCTGCAGCTCTGGACCCGAAGGTCGATATGGTGGCGTTCGAGCGGAACAAAATCAGCGGCGCCGTGCGCACCGACTTCATTCTTTCGGCGGAAATCATCGCCATTACACTCGGCACCGTGGCGGCGGCGTCTTTCATCGAGCAGGTCGCGGTCTTGACCGGCATTGCGATCATCATGACCGTCGGTGTGTATGGGCTGGTTGCCGGCATCGTCAAGCTGGACGATGCCGGTCTGGCCCTGAGTAAGACCAGCGGCAACCTTGCGCAGGCGCTTGGGCGAGGCATCTTGCGGTCGGCACCGTGGATGATGAAATCGCTCTCGGTGATAGGTACCGCGGCCATGTTCATGGTCGGTGGCGGCATTCTTACCCACGGCTTCAAGGCTGTTCACCATTTCACCGAGAACAGCGCCGAGCACACCATAGCGCTGCCTTATATCGGCTCGGTACTAGCGGGGCTGTTGCCGACTTTGCTTGACGCTGTGTTCGGCATCCTTGTCGGTGCTGTGGTGTATTTTGGGGTCAGCTGGGGTAGTCGGTTTTTCAAGCGGGCCCCCCAGGCCTGATGCTCGGTCCGTCATGCGGATAGGCCGTGCAACTACCGTAACCGACCATCAATGGCGCCAGAAGGCCGGAGTCAGCAGGACTAGCACGGTAATGATTTCCAACCGTCCGAGCAGCATGCCGGCCGACAGCAGCCATTTCGCAGCGTCCGGTAGGCTTTCGTAGGTTCCTGCCGGGCCGATGATCGTGCCTAGGCCGGGGCCTACGTTGCATACCGCTGAGGCTGCCGCGGTTAGGGCTGTGAGTGGATCGAGGCCAAGGAGTGACAGGCTAAGCGCCAAGACGCCGATGGTCATAGTGAAGAAAAAAGAAAAGGTCAGAATTGATCGGACGATTTCCTCGTCAAGATTGTGCCGGTTGTACTGCTGGCGGATAACCGCGCGTGGATGCACTAGCTGCTGCAGGTTGGCGCGCAACAGGGCATAGGCAACCTGGAAGCGGAACATCTTCAAGCCACCGGAGGTCGAGCCCGAACAGCCGCCGATAAAGGTTAGGTAGAAGAAGACCATCACTGCAAAACCGCCCCACTGGGTGTAGTCGTCTACGGAGAAGCCTGTAGTCGTGACTACCGACACTACGCTGAAGGTCACGATGCGTAGCGAGTCGAGCAGACTGTTGTCATGCTTGAGCCAGTACCAGAGGCTGAACAGCAGGCTGGTGGTGGCCAGCAACAGCAGAAACCCGCGAACCTGCTGGTCGCGCCATAGCGCGCCGCGATTGCCCCGTGCGGTGGCTACGTACAGGGTGAATGGCAGGCTGCCGATGATCATGAAGACAATGGCTACCCAGTGCGAGGCATTGCTGAAGTGGCCCAGCGAGGCGTCCGAGGTGGAGTAGCCGCCGGTAGCTACGGTGGACATCGCATGGTTGATCGCGTCGAAGTTGCCCATGCCTGTCAGCCGGAAGGCGATGAAGGCGAGCAGGGTAATGGCCACGTAGATGGCGATCAGGTATTTGCCGGCCATGTGCGAGCGCGGCATGACTTTCTCCGACCAGTCCGAGGACTCGGTCTTGAACAGGCGCATGCCGCCGACACGCAGCAACGGCAGGATTGCCACCGCCATGCCAATAAAGCCGATGCCGCCGAGCCAGGTCAGTAGCGAGCGCCACATGAGCAGCCCGGGAGATGCCGCGTCCAGGTCAGTGATCACGGTGGCACCTGTAGTGGTAATGCCGGACATGGTTTCGAAGAAAGCGTCGGTGTAGCTGAGGTGATGGATAAGCATCATCGGCAGGGCGGCGAAGCAGCACACTGTCAGCCAGCTCACCGTGGTCAGGAAGTACATGTCGCGCGGGCGCAGGTTGGTGTTGCTCGGCCTGCCGGGTAACACCAGCGCCAGGCCGCTGCCAAAGGTGATCAGGCTGGCCCAGATGAAAGCAGCGAGATCGTCGGTGCGCTCGAACGCCAGCAGCGCCAGCATGGGAACCACCATGCTGACGGCCAGGGTGATGAGGAAGATGCCGAGAATGAAACCGATGATGCGCAGCGTCGGCAAGGCCATGATGTTACGGAACTCGGCACTGAACGAAGGCCGCCATTCTACCCTTGTGGCTACGCCAGTAAACCGCTCGTCGAGAGCGCAAAAGAAACTTTTGCAAGACCTTCCAAAGGGGCTTTTCCAGGATTTGCCCAGGTGAATAAAATGCGCGCTCTGGCGCCGGCCCTTTGCCGGCTTTCTGGTGTACATCATTCATGTCGACCGACAATCCCTGCCTCACATGCGGTGCCTGCTGCGCGTATTTTCGAGTGTCTTTCTTCTGGGGCGAATGCGCCTCGTCCGGCGGCACGGTTCCCGACGGAATTACCGTTCAGGTCAGCCCGTTCCACGTTGCGATGCAAGGCACCGAGAGCAAGCCGGCACGTTGCGTAGGGCTGATGGGCGATGTGGGGTGCGGTGTGCGCTGTACCCTTTATGAGCAGCGCTCGAGCACCTGCAGAGAATTTGAGGCCTCATGGGTCGGCGGTCAGCACAACGCTCACTGCGACGCAGCCCGCTCCGCTCATGGCCTGCCACCGCTGACCCCGCCGTTGTCGCCGCAGGTATCGCCTGATCGGGTGGCGTGAGAGCGTGTTCATTCCGGGTTCAATGCCAGGTGGGCTTCGGAGTTGGCGCCATCGCCGGTAAGCTGTCTCCTTTAAGCCTCGACAGGCAATCGTCGTGGCGACGCTGAATTAGGAGATTCTGGATGGATGCGCTCGACCTGTTGCTCAATCGTGTTTCGGTCACTCGGCTGGTCGATCCCGCCCCGAGCGCCGAGCAGTTGCAACTGATGTTTCGCGTGGCGCTGCGGGCGCCGGATCATGGGCAACTGCGACCCTGGCGGTTTTTGACTATTGAGGGGCAGGGGCGCGAGCGATTGGGTGAGTTACTGGCCGAAGCCTTGCGCCTGCGTCAGCCGGATGCGTCCGAAGAGGTGCTGCAGAAGCCACTCAAGATGCCTCTGCGCGCGCCGATGCTGGTGGCAGTGATCGCTCGGCCGGTGCCACACCCGAAAGTGCCCGACGGCGAGCAGTTGCTCGCCGTAGGCTGTGCTGCTCACGGGCTGCTGCTGGCTGCCCATGCGCAGGGGCTGGGCGCGGTGTGGCGCACCGGAGAGTTTGCCTATGACCGGCACGTGGCTGAAGGTTTGGGTCTGACGGCAGACGAGCAGCTGCTGGGTTTTATCTACCTGGGTACGCCGGAAGGTCGCTTGCGCACGCCACCAGCGCTGGAGCCGCAGGCGTTTGTGAGTCAGTGGAGTGGGCAGGCCGCCCAGTTGTAGGGCTGAATTTATTGGCTATGTCTGCCTAAAGTGTTGCTCGCATCTAAGCTTCCAGTACGAATTTAGTGCTTGGAGGGTTTGTCATGCGAGCAACGGAGTTCGAGAGCCGGTTAGCTCGTCTCAACCGGCATCAACCCGATGCAGTCAGAGCAATTCCCTTTTATATCCACCAGGCCAGGCCTCTGTTCGGTGGTCGGTGATCAATCCGTACGCCAGCGGATCTCTTCTTCGCCACGCTCGCTGATGCTCATCCAGCGGTCAGCGTCTTCCACGCCTTCTTCTTCCTGCCAACCGCCCGGCGCACAGCGGATCTCCACGCCGAGCGCGGTGAAGGCTGCGCGGGCGCAGGCGATGTCGTCTTCCCAGGGTGTGGCGTCGCTTTCCAGTAGCAGGCTGTGCCACTTGCCGACCGCCTTTGGAAGCCAGGTCACCGGAACCTCGCCGGCTTTGCACTTGAAGGTCTTGCCCTTCTGCTGCCAAGGCGAGCACGGGCCGATGGCCTGAGCGAGCCAGCCGGTAACGGCCTGCTGGCTGGCGTCTTTGAGGTAGATTTCGATATCCGGTTGACGCATGGGGTGCTGCCTTGTGTGAGGTGCTTTTTGAGATTCAACAGATTGCTACTGGTCGCGCTGAATCCAGTCATAGCGTATCGCAACCCTTACGGATATGGGCGCGTCGATTACCGCAGCACGGCGCTCGGCACTGGCGCGCCAGCCGTGGGGCGTCATGGCGAGCAGGTCGGCGCGGGCTTCGGCGCTATCCAACTGCAGCTCGTAGCTGAGGGTTTCGCTATGGGCCAGGCTCATCCCGTCTGGAATCAGCGACAGGTGTTTTTCATCGTCGTAGTCACGTATTTCGTCATACAGCAGGCCGCGCAGTTCCCATAAGTGCTCGCGGGTCGGGCCCATGCGCAGCAGCCCGCCGCCAGGGGTGAGCAGGCGGCGGGCTTCGTTCCAGTCCAGCGGGCTGAACACGCTGGCCAGCAGATCGCAGCTGGCGTCGGCCAGAGGCACCCGCGCCATGCTCGCTACCAGCCACTCCAGCTGCGGCGCACGCTTGCAGGCGCGCTTGACCGCTTCACGGGAAATATCCAGCGCGTAGCCATTGGCATCTGGCAGGGCCTCTGCGATCTGAGCGGTGTAATAACCCTCGCCGCAACCGATATCCAGCCAGCGCGACGGCGAGCGTTCGGCCGCCAACTGCGCCAGACGCTCGGCCAATGGTGCGTAGTGACCGCCATCGAGAAAACGCCGACGGGCCTCGACCATGGCCTGATTGTCGCCAGGGTCGCGGCTGTTCTTGTGCTGCACCGGCAGCAAGTTAAGGTAGCCCTGGCGCGCACGGTCAAAGCGATGGTTGGCAGGGCAGGCGACGCCGTTGTCGACCTTGTGTAGGTCGCCACGGCAAATGGGGCAGATCAGCATGCGAGCAGGTTCACCAAGGTCTGATAGTAGATGTCCGTCAGTACGTCGAGGTCGCTGGCGAGGACGTGCTCGTCGACCTGATGAATCGTGGCGTTGACCGGGCCAAGCTCTACCACCTGGGTCCCAAGGGTCGCGATGAAGCGACCGTCTGAGGTGCCGCCGCTGGTAGAAGGCGTGGTTTCGCGTCCGGTAACCTTGCGGATGGCGGCAGCGACGCCGTCGAGCAACTCGCCAGGCTCGGTGAGAAAAGGCAGGCCGGACAGCCCCCAGTCGACGCTCCAGTCCAAGCCGTGCTTGTCGAAGATCGCAGCGGTGCGTTGCCGCAAGCCTTCCACGGTGGATTCGGTAGAAAAACGGAAGTTGAACACCGCCTCCAGTGTGCCGGGGATGACGTTGGTTGCGCCGGTACCGGAGTTGAGGTTGGAGATCTGGAAGCTGGTCGGCGGGAAGAATGCATTGCCGTCGTCCCAGTGCTCGGCGGCCAGTTCCGCCAGCGCCGGAGCGGCCAGGTGGATCGGATTTTTCGCCAGGTGCGGATAGGCCACGTGGCCCTGCTGGCCGCGCACGGTGAGGGTGCCACCGAGGGAGCCACGGCGGCCATTCTTCACCACATCGCCAACCAGCGTAGTACTCGAAGGCTCGCCGACGATGCACCAGTCCAGCCGCTGACCTCGCTCGCGCAGACGTTCGACCACGGCCTTGGTGCCGTGAAGGGCCGGGCCTTCTTCGTCACTGGTGATAAGGAAAGCGATCTGCCCCGGGTGATCCGGATAATCAGCGGTGAAACGCTCCACGGCGACGACCATTGCCGCCAGGCTGCCTTTCATGTCCGCCGCTCCGCGCCCATGGAGCATGCCGTGCTCGTCGATGCGTGCGGTGAAGGGCGGATTCTGCCAAGCCTGCAGCGGGCCAGAGGGCACCACATCGGTATGGCCGGCAAAGCACAGCACCGGGCCTTGCGTGCCGCGTATCGCCCAAAAATTCTGCACATCCTCGATATGCATCGGCTCAATGGCGAAGCCGCAGGCCGCCAGACGCTCGCTCATCAGCTGCTGACAGCCCTCATCCAGCGGGGTTACCGATGGGCGATTGATCAACTCGCAGGCGAGTTCGAGGGTTGGTGACAGGGCGGGGGCGGTCATTAGGGCTCCGGTACGGCGGTAAAGGGCGCCATATTAAATTAAAAGCAGCCGGCAGGAGCGCCGCAACAAGGAAAAGCTGACGGCAGTTGGCTGTGATCGCAGGGTGCACCGCCCCTATAATTGGTGCACGTTTTTCAGGGGTGCAGTATGTCTAGCGAAGATCAGCGTTTCGGCGGCATCGCCCGTCTCTATGGCCGGGACGGTCTCGAGCGGCTGGCGGCGGCGCATGTGGCGGTGATCGGCATCGGCGGGGTCGGCTCTTGGGCAGCTGAGGCACTGGCGCGCAGCGGCGTGGGCGAGATCAGCCTGTTTGATCTGGATGATGTCTGCATCACTAATACCAACCGGCAGATCCATGCGCTGGAAGGTGCCGTGGGCAAACCCAAGGTGGACGAGATGGCGGCGCGCATCCTCGCCATCAATCCAGCCTGCATCGTCCATGCTGTGGCGGATTTCGTGACCCGCGAAACCATGGCCGAATACATCACCGAGCAGATGGATTGCGTCATCGACTGCATCGACAGCGTGCCGGCCAAGGCCGCGCTGATTGCCTGGTGCAAGCGCCGCAAGATCCAGATCATCGCCACTGGTGGTGCTGGCGGCCAAGTGGACCCGACGCAGATCCAGGTCACCGACCTCAACAAGACCTTTAACGATCCGCTGGCGGCGAAGGTGCGTTCGTTGCTGCGTCGCGAATACAACTTCTCGCGCACGCCGGGGCGTACCTACAGCGTGCCCTGCGTGTTTTCCACTGAGCAGCTGCGTTATCCCAAACCTGATGGTGGTGTTTGCCAGAGCAAGAGTTTCGTCGGTGAGGGTGTGAAGCTCGACTGCGCCGGTGGTTTCGGCGCGGCGATGATGGTCACGGCGAGCTTTGGCATGGTCGCAGCCGCGCGCGCCGTGGACAAGCTGGTGGCCGGCGCTCGAAGGCCGGCGGAGCGTGGGCAAGTCGACAAAGCCTGAGACGCTCAACCAGACGCTTTGTGTGGATAATGCCTGCACGCAACTCTCCCTCGAAGGAATCCCGATGTCCGTATTCGAAATCAAGCCGCTGAGCCCCGAAACCTACCGGCAACAGACAAGGCGCAGCACCCTGCTGGTGGCGGTGACCTTCATGGTGCTTGCCATGGGGCTTTCAACCTTGGCTGTGGCGGTATTCGGAGAGCCGGGAGGGGACAACCTGCGGCTGAATATTGCTGGTGTCGTCGTTGGTTTGCTGCTGACCATTGCCCTGGTGCGGCTGTTCTACTGGCAGCAGCCGTGGATGGCTTCGGCAGTTTACGGCTGGCGGCTCAAGCGCAGTCTGATGAGCGTGACCAACGTAATGCATCATGTAAAAGCGGGTGTGGCGGTGGGTGATGAAATATCCATGAAACTGCTGCGTTTCTACCATCTGGGGCTAACCCAGATGCATCAACTGGACGCCAACAGCAGCTCGCTTCTTGAAGCCAGGGCGGAAATCCAAGGGCATCAGGAAGCCATGCAAGCGCAGGGATTAGACCCAGATCAGCAGCGGCTCGAAGCTGGCTGGATCGACGCTGTAAAAAAGATCGACGCCGTGAAATAAACACGGTGATAATCGCCGCCTCACAGCATCGATGATCTAGCTTTGGTCGCGCGTATTCAGACGCGGCAAATTTCCAAATCCAATTCTTCAACCCAGCGGCGTTCTGCTACTGGGTCGCACTTCGATGCGAATGATTCAGCAATACCACTACTCAGCGATCCGAGGGTCTAAGCCACGGTGTGCTCGGAAAGACGTGCCAGCAGGGAATCGATAATGAAAACGCTGTGTGTGTTTGGCTTGATTGCCGCCTCGATGACATTCCCTGCGTTGGCGGAGGATTCAACGGCTGCACTGGAGGATAAGCCGGCATTCGTCGAGCAACTGCTTGAGCGCATGACGCTGCAGGAAAAGGTCGGCCAGCTGCGCTTGATCAGCATCGGTGGCGACATGCCCAGGGAGCGACTGGCCGAGGAATTGGCGGCTGGCAATGTCGGCGGCACTTTCAACTCCGTTACCCGGCACGACAACCGTCCGTTGCAGGAAGCAGCCTTGCGCAGCCGACTGCGGATTCCGATCTTTTTCGCCTATGACGTAGTACATGGGCACCGCACGATTTTCCCCATTGGCCTCGGTCTGGCGTCCAGCTGGGACATGCAGGCTGTCGCCAGCGCTGGGCGTGTTTCGGCCATCGAAGCCAGCGCCGACGGGCTGGATATGACATTCGCGCCCATGGTCGACATCACTCGCGACCCGCGTTGGGGGCGTACCTCGGAAGGCTTTGGTGAGGACCCCTATTTGGTATCCGAAATCGCGCGGACGATGGTCAAGGCCTATCAGGGGGAGACGCTGCGAAATCCCGACAGTCTAATGGCCAGCGTCAAGCATTTCGCCCTATATGGAGCGGTGGAGGGCGGTCGCGATTACAACGTGGTGGACATGAGCCCGCTGCGCATGCACCAGGATTATCTGCCGCCGTACCAGGCTGCAGTCGACGCTGGCACTGGTGCGGTGATGGTGGCGCTGAACACCATCAATGGCGTGCCGGCCAGTGCCAATCGCTGGTTGCTGCGCGATCTGTTGCGCGAAGACTGGGGCTTTTCCGGGGTGACCATCAGCGACCACGGGGCAATTACCGAGCTGCTCCGCCATGGTGTTGCAGCTGACGGCCGCGAGGCCGCGAAGCTTGCGATAGACGCCGGGCTCGACATGAGTATGGCGGATTCGCTTTACGCCGAGCATCTGGCCGCTCTGGTGGAAGCCGGCGATGTGCCGATCCAGGCTATCGATCAGGCGGTGCGCGAGGTGCTGGGTAGTAAGTACGACCTGGGCCTGTTCCACGATCCGTTTCGCCGTATCGGCAAGGCCAGTGACGATCCGCCCGACGTAAACGCTGAAAGCCGACTGCATCGGCAGGCCGCGCGTGAGGTGGCGCGTCAGTCGCTGGTATTGCTGAAGAACGACGCTAATGCCTTGCCGCTGAGCAAGGACGCCACCATTGCCTTGGTCGGGCCGCTAGCCGATTCGCATATCGACATGCTCGGCAGCTGGTCGGCTGCGGGCGTGGCCAAGCAGACGGTCACGCTGCGCCAGGCCATGCAGCATGCACTGGACGAAGGCGGGCGGCTGCTTCACGCCCGTGGTGCCAACATTACCGATGATGCACAGATGGTTGAATACCTGAACTATCTCAACTGGGACAATCCCGAGGTGGTGCAGGACCCGCGCCCGGCAGAGGAAATGATCGCCGAGGCGGTCGCTGCAGCTGAACAGGCAGACGTAATCGTCGCCGCCATAGGCGAGTCGCGCGGCATGTCCCATGAGTCTTCCAGTCGTACCAGTCTGCAGATTCCGGCGAGTCAACAAGCGCTGCTACGCGCCTTGAAGGAAACTGGCAAGCCGCTGGTGCTAGTACTGATGAACGGCCGGCCGCTGAATCTGACCTGGGCGCAGGCCAATGCCGACGCAATTCTGGAAACCTGGTTCAGCGGCACCGAAGGCGGCCATGCCATCGCCGATGTGCTGTTTGGCGATTACAACCCTTCCGGGAAGTTGCCGATCTCCTTTCCGCGTTCGGTGGGACAGATTCCTACTTATTACAACTATCCGCGTCTGGGGCGGCCGTTTACCGAAGGCCATCCTGGCAACTACACCTCGCAATATTTCGAAGAGCCGAATGGTCCTTTGTATCCATTCGGCTACGGTCTTAGCTACACGGAGTTCAGCCTGTCGCCACCGCGCTTATCGGCTGACGTGCTTTCACGTGGCGAGAACCTGGAGGTCAGCGTGACGCTGAAGAACATTGGCAAGCGTGACGGTGCGACGGTGGTGCAACTATATATCCATGATGAAGCCGCCTCGATGGTGCGCGCGGTCAAGGAGTTGAAAGGGTTCCGAAAGGTCTGGCTCAAGGCCGGTGAAGAGCAGCAAGTGCGTTTTATCATCGGTGAGGACGAGCTGCGGTTTTTTGATGCGCAGCTGCAGCGGGTTGCCGAAGCGGGGATGTTCGAGGTGCAGGTCGGGCTCGATTCGCAAAGTGTCCAGGCACGGCGTTTCGAGTTGCGCTGAAGGTCTGCCGTTTCGGTTGTTGGGGAATCATTTGTGCGTGTCGTAGACCAACGAACGCGAGCGGCGCTGTCCCGCTCGCCCTTTTTAAGCATTCAGGAGGCTTTGTGTTAACCACTTTCACTCAAGGATCGGACGCGCGCAGCAGCGGCAAAGTGCTAGGTAATCTTCTGGCCCTGTGCATGGCTTTTGTCGTCGGCAGCAGCTGGGCGTTCAGCCTCGAAGATGTTGCGAGCAAGGCCGAGAAACTGGCCGCTTCTCCCTTTCAGGCGCCGCAGAGCAACCTTCCCACGGTGTTTCGCCAGATGGCTTTCGCCGATTATCAGCAACTGCGCTTTCAAGAAGACAAGAGCTACTGGCGTGACGCAGACACGCCTTTCGAGCTGCGTTTTTACCACCAGGGCATGCACTTCGACGTGCCGGTGAAAATCAACGAAGTCACCGCTACCAGCGTCACTGAGATCCGCTATGACCCGGAAATGTTCGACTTCGGCAACCTCGATATTGATCCGGCAGCACTGCAGAACCTGGGTTTCGCCGGCTTCAAGGTGCTTTACCCGTTGAACACGAAGGGCAAGCAGGACGAGCTGATGAGCCTGCTCGGCGCCAGCTATTTCCGTGTAGTTGGCAAGGGCCAGGTCTACGGTCTGTCCGCACGCGGTCTGGCCATCGACACTGCGCTGCCAAAGGGCGAAGAGTTTCCGCGCTTCACCGAGTTTTGGGTCGAACGCCCGCAGGCTGATCGCGGCAGCTTGCTGATCTATGCCTTGCTGGATTCACCCCGTGCCACCGGCGCCTACCGCATGGAAGTTACTCCAGGCAAGGACAGCATCGTCGACGTCCAGGCCAAGGTCTTCCTGCGCGAACCGGTGGAAAAGCTCGGTATCGCGCCGCTCACCAGCATGTACCTGTTCGGCGCCAACCAGCCGAGCCAGCAGCTCAACTACCGCCCGCAACTGCACGACTCCGAAGGTTTGGCGATCCATGCCGGCAACGGTGAATGGATCTGGCGCCCGCTGAACAACCCCAAGCGTTTGGCCGTCAGCAGCTATGGCGTGGAGAACCCCAAGGGTTTCGGCTTGTTGCAGCGCACCCGCGATTTCGGCCGTTACGAGGATCTGGACGACCGTTACGAGCTGCGTCCCAGTGGCTGGATCGAGCCCAAAGGCGATTGGGGTAAGGGCCGTGTGGAGCTGGTCGAGATTCCCACGCCGGATGAAACCAACGACAACATCGTCGCCTACTGGGTGCCGGAAAAAGTCCCAGCGCCAGGTGAGGCAATGGAGTTCGGTTATCGGCTGCACTTCAGTATGGACGAGCCGGCGCTGCACAATCCCGAGCTTGCCTGGGTCAAGCAGACACGCCTTTCAGCGGGCGACGTGAAACAGTCCAATCTGATCCGCCAGCCGGATGGCAGCACGGCGTTGATCGTCGACTTTGTCGGGCCTAACCTGGCCGAGCTGCCGGCGGACGCACCGGTCACAACCCAGGTCAGCATTGATGACAACGTCGAGCTGGTGGAAAACAACTTGCGGCACAATCCGGTCAACAAGGGCTGGCGGTTGACCCTGCGCTTGCGGGTGAAAGACCCGGCGCGCCCGGTGGAGCTGCGCGCTGCGCTGGTGGATGGCGAGACTACGCTGTCTGAAACCTGGAGTTATCAGATCCCTGTCCATGACTGAACGCATGCAGCAATCGTCCGCTCGGGACTATGTCGCCGAGCTTTCCCGCGACGCCGGGCAGCGCGGGGTTCTGGTCCAGGACCATCAGGGTCGCACCTGTATCCAGTCGACGCCTCCCATTGTGCGTACCCGGATGGTGCCCGAGCCCTGGCATACCAGTGTGCTGCAGCTGAGCTGGTGGCGCCTGATGTTCAAGAAGAACCGCACGGTGGAGCAACCGAGCTTTGCGGCATCCATCGAGGGTTCCGGCTGGCGCAAGGTTGCCCATTACCGTCGCGCGGCATTGCTGATCCTGATGCTGGTGCAGACGATCATCGCCACCTGGCACATGAAGGATGTGCTGCCTTACCAGGGCTGGGCGTTGGTGGATCTGCAGGAGGTCTATCGGCAACCCTTACGGGAGTCGGCGCGGCAGATCCTGCCTTACGTGGTGCAGACCAGCATCCTGATGCTATTCGCCCTGTTGTTCTGCTGGGTATCGGTGGGGTTCTGGACCGCGCTGATGGGCTTCTTCCAGCTTCTCAAAGGACGCGATCGCTACAACATTTCCGCCACCAGCGCAGGCAATGAGCCGATCGCTGCCGAAGCGCGTACGGCTCTGGTCATGCCCATCGCTAACGAGGACGTGCCGCGGGTATTTGCCGGGTTGCGGGCAACCTACGAGTCGCTGCTAGCGACTGGCGAGATCGAGCACTTCGATATCTTCGTGCTCAGCGATAGCAACGACCCCGATACCTGTGTGGCCGAGCAGAAAGCCTGGCTGGAGCTGTGCCGCGAAGTGGATGGCTTCGGCCATATCTTCTACCGCCGCCGCCGGCGTCGGGTGAAGCGCAAGAGCGGCAATATCGACGACTTCTGTCGGCGCTGGGGCAGTAGCTACCGCTACATGGTGGTGCTGGATGCCGACAGCGTGATGAGCGGCGAATGCCTGACGTCGCTGGTCCGGCTGATGGAGGCCAACCCCGGCGCGGGCATCATCCAGACCGGGCCGAAAGCCTCGGGCATGGATACGCTCTATGCGCGCATGCAGCAGTTCGCTACCCGCGTTTACGGGCCGCTGTTCACCGCCGGGCTGAATTTCTGGCAGCTGGGTGAATCGCACTACTGGGGTCATAACGCGATCATTCGGGTCAAGCCTTTCATCGAGCATTGCGCGCTGGCGCCGTTGCCAGGCACGGGGTCTTTCGCCGGCGATATCCTCTCCCACGATTTCGTCGAGGCCGCATTGATGCGCCGCGCTGGTTGGGGTGTGTGGATCGCTTACGACCTGCCGGGCAGCTACGAAGAGCTGCCGCCGAATTTGCTCGACGAGCTCAAGCGCGACCGCCGCTGGTGCCACGGCAACCTGATGAATTTCCGGCTGTTCCTGGTTAAGGGCATGCACACGGTGCACCGTTTCGTGTTCCTCACTGGGGTGATGTCCTATCTCTCAGCTCCGTTGTGGTTCACCTTCCTGGCGCTATCCACCGGGCTGCTGGCGATTCATACGCTGATGGTTCCCGAGTATTTTCTGCAGCCCAACCAGCTTTATCCGCTTTGGCCGCAGTGGCATCCCGAGGAGGCGATTGCACTATTCTCGGCGACGCTAACGCTGCTATTTCTGCCTAAAGTGCTCAGCGTGCTGCTGATTCTGATTCAGGGCGCTAAGGAGTACGGCGGCGGGGTGCGGCTGGTGCTGTCGATGATTCTGGAGACGCTGTTCTCGATGCTTCTGGCGCCCGTGCGCATGTTGTTTCACACCGTATTTGTCACCGCAGCGTTTCTCGGTTGGTCGGTACAGTGGAATTCACCGCAGCGTGCTGACAATGCCACGCCCTGGGGCGAGGCCCTGCGCCGCCACGGCTCGCAGATGTTGCTGGGCGTGCTCTGGACGGCGTTGGTGGCTTGGCTCGATCCAGCCTTTCTCTGGTGGCTGGCACCGATCGTGGTGTCGCTGATTCTGTCGGCGCCGGTTTCGGTGCTTACCAGCCGCACCGGCCCTGGTCTTGCGGCGTTCCGGCGCAAGCTGTTCCTGATTCCCGAGGAATACGACCCGCCCGCCGAACTGGCGGCCACGGACCGCTACAACCAGCAGAACCAGGCCAATGCGCTGCACAACGGCTTCCTCGCCGCCACGGTGGACCCGCTCTACAACGCCATGGTTTGCGCAATGGGGCGCGCGCGGCATGCCAAGGTAGTACCGGCTGCCGAGGTGTTGCGTGAGCAGCGCTTGCAGGAAATCCTCGCCGCCGGCCCCGAGGGCCAAGCCGAAGCGACCCGTTGGCGCTTGCTCAACGATCCCGACGGTATGGCGCGTCTGCATGGTCGTGTTTTGCAGGATGAGCGCTACAGCGCCTGGCGCGAGGCCTATCAGAAGCAACTGCCTGTTAATATTCAGGCTTTTAACCCATCCGTTGCTTCGCCATGACGCCTGCCATCGATCTGCTGAAAAAAACCAAGGCTGATTTTCACGTTCTTGCCTATGAACACGATCCGAAAACCGCCTCTTACGGGCTCGAAGCCGCCGAGAAGCTAGGGCTGGATGCGACGCGGGTATTCAAGACCCTGCTGGTATGCAGCGAGAAGAACGAGCTATTGGTGGCCGTGGTGCCGGTGGTCGGCAGCCTCGACCTGAAGGCGCTGGCCCAGGCGGCCAAGGTCAAGAAGGTTGATATGGCAGACCCGGCAGCAGCGCAGCGGGCGACGGGTTATCTGCTTGGCGGGATCAGTCCGCTGGGACAGAAAAAGCGCTTGCGTACTTTTATCGACAGCTCTGCGCAGGCTCTGCCAAGTATCTATGTCAGCGCCGGGCGGCGTGGTTTGGAAGTGGAGCTGACGGCGCAGGTGCTGGCCGAGCGGACCAGTGCCGAATTTGCCGCTATCGCACGTTCATAACCGCGTGGGAGGGGAATTGTCCGCGTTTAGCCAGGGGCAAGTCGCCAGTAAAAGCTCGCGGGCAAGCCCGCTCCTACTAAAACCGCGCGCAGGTCGGTGTGATTGGCCGAGGCGCACCCTGACCGTTTATTAAAGCGGCGGCAGGCTTTCACCAAGGTCGGTGGAGTTGATGCCCGGGGTGTGGATCTCGCTTTGCACCAGTTGCTGGCCTTCCAGCTGCGGTTGGGTCACCCAGGTGAGGATGTCGTAGTAACGACGGATGTTGGCCACGAAATGTACCGGCTCACCACCGCGGGCGTAGCCATAGCGGGTCTTGCTGTACCACTGCTTCTGCGACAGGCGCGGCAGCATCTGCTTCACATCTAGCCACTTGTTCGGGTCCAGCCCTTCGGCTTCGGCCAGCTTGCGCGCATCTTCCAGATGGCCTCCGCCAACGTTGTAGGCAGCTAGGGCGAACCAGGTGCGGTCCGGCTCCTTGATACTTTCAGGCAAGTTGGAGTGCACCAGTGCAATGTATTTGCCGCCACCCTGGATGCTCTGCACCGGGTCAACGCGGTTGGTAACGCCCATGGCCTTGGCGGTATTCAGTGTCAGCATCATCAGGCCGCGAACTCCGGTTTTCGAGACCGCATCCGGTTGCCAGTGTGATTCCTGATAGCCGATAGCGGCCAGCAGACGCCAGTCTACGCCGTGGACCTTGGCTGTCTCGCGGAAGATCTTTTCGTACCGTGGCAGACGTTCCTGCAGGTGCTTGGCAAAGGCATAGGCGCCGACGTAGCCGAGCACGTCCACGTGGCCGTAGTAGCGTTCTCGCAGGCGCTGCAGGGTGCCGTTTTCCCTCGCTTCGGCGAGGAAGGCGTTGGCCGCGTCGAGCAGGCTGTTGTCCTCTTCTTCCTTGCCGAGAATCCAGGCCAGGCTGTTCTGCTCGCCTAGATCGAAGGCCACCCGCGCATTGGTGAAATACACCTGGTTGAGCGCCAGCTCATTGGACTCCACAAGCGTCAGGTCAACCAGCCCCTCATCGACCATGCGCAGTAGATCGACCACCTCTACTGCGTCGGATTCCTCATAGCGCAGGTCCGGCAGTTCGGCCTGCAGCGCCTTGAGCTTCTCTGCCTGGCTGCTGCCCTTGAGCACCAGAATGCGCTTGCCGATCATGTCTTGCGGCTGGGTAGGGCGGCGCTCACCCCGACGGTAGACCACCTGGGTGGTGACATCCAGGTAGGAGTCGGTGAAGCGTGCAAGATCCTGGCGACCCTCACTGGCAACCAGGCCCGCAGCAGCCAGCGCAGGCCCACCGGGACGGTTGAGGCGAGCGAAAATCTCCTCGATATTATCCGCTGTCTCGATCTGCAGCTCGACGCCGAGATGGTTGGCGAAGCGTTTGACCAGCTCGTATTCGAAGCCGGCTTCGCCGTTGCGGTCCTGGAAATAAGTGGACGGACTGTTGCGGGTGATCACGCGCAGTACGCCTTCCTCCTTAATCCGCTCGACTGCGCTGGGGGGTTCAGCGCAGCTGGTGAGCAACAGGAGGAGTCCGGTCGCCAGCAACCAATTGGTGCAGCGCTTGCGGAGTTGGGTTTGGGCAAACATCGGCGCAGTATACGCAAAGGCGAACCGCCACCATATATGGACATGACTACCGAACTTTGTTATCAGGCCGCTGGCAAAATGCCTCGCCTGCTCAAGGCTGCGCCTGATCCTGTTTCCGCCGAGATTTCGTATGAGCGACACCCCTGCAAAACCCTGGTTCGTCTACCTGGTGCGGGCGGCCAATGGCTCGCTGTACTGCGGCATCAGCGACGACGCCAATCGACGTTTCGCCGCTCATCAGAAAGGCCGCGGCGCGCGTTTTTTCCATACCAGCCCGGCGGTGGCGCTGGTGTATGTGGAAACCTGCGAGAGCAAGGGCGATGCACTGCGCCGTGAACGTGCGATCAAACAACTGAAAAAGGCTGCCAAGGAAGAGCTGATCGAGCTCTACAGCGGCCCGGTGAATGTCTAGACAATCAGCTGAACGGGTGTGCCGCTCAAGCGTGGCCGAGTAAGCTGCGGTTCTACCTGAACCAGCAACGGAGCCTGCCATGCACGACCTGATTCTGCATCACTATCCAGCCTCGCCCTTTGCCGAGAAGGCACGGCTGTTGTTAGGTTTCAAGCAGCTCTCCTGGCGTTCCGTGACCATCCCTCCGGTCATGCCCAAGCCTGATCTGACGGCGCTTACCGGTGGTTATCGGCGCACGCCAGTGCTGCAGGTCGGTGCCGATATCTATTGCGATACGGCGTTGATTGCTCGTCGCCTGGATGCAGAGAAGGCAACGCCAGTACTGTTTCCCGAGAACCAGCAGTTCGTCGCCGCTGCCCTGGCTCACTGGGCCGATACCGTGCTGTTCCTGCACGCGGTGAGTCTGGTATTCCAGCCCGAGTCCATGGCGCAGCGCTTTGCACAGGTGCCACCGGAGTTCGTAAAAATCTTCAGCAAGGACCGCGCGCAGCTGTTTAGCGGCGGCTCGCTTTCCGCCATTCCCCTGGAGCAAGCCAAAAGCCATTGGCCACTTCTGATGGCGCGGCTGCAACAACAGCTGGCATGTAGCGACGACGAGTTCCTGCTGGGCAATGCACCCTGCATCGCCGACTTTGCTGTCGCCCACGGCCTATGGTTCCTCAGGGCCACGCCGGTAACCGCGCCGCTGGTCAATGACTACCCGGAGGTTTCCGCCTGGCTGGGCAAGGTTTTGGGTGTGGGGCACGGCTCCTATAGCGAGATGTCGGCGCAAGACGCCGTGGACATCGCCCACAAGGCCACGCCGGCTCCGCTGCCAGCGCAGGCCTTCATCGAGCCGAACGGCTTTCAGGCGGGTCAGCCAGTGGTCATTCGTGCGGTGGATTACGGCACTGATCCGGTCGACGGTGAACTGCTATATGCCGGGCTGGAAGAGCTGATCCTGCGCCGTGACGATGAGCGCGCCGGGCTGGTGCACGTGCACTTTCCCCGGATGGGTTATCGCATCGAAGGGCGCTGATAGCTCCAGCCCGCAAACGGCGCAATGCCGTTTAGCGGGCCTTTCAGGTGCCGCGCCTCAGAGCGCGATGAACAGCAGCGTGACACCCAGCAACAAGCGATAGACCACGAAAGGCAGCATGCCCAGCGCGTCGAGTGCCTTGAGGAACAGCTTGATGCAGAGGAAGGCCGCGACGAAAGACAGCGCGGCGCCGATGAAAATGTCGTTCCACTGCGCGTTCTCCCCGGATTGGACCAGTTCCACTGCCTTCAGCCCACCGGCTGCGAGAATCAGCGGTATCGACAGCAGAAATGAGAAGCGAGCTGCCGTCTGGCGGGTAAAGCCGAGTAACAGCGCTGCGGTCATGGTTATACCCGAGCGGGATGTACCCGGAATCAGCGCCAGCGCCTGGGCGAAGCCGATGATCAGCGCGCTTTTCCAGGTCAGCTGATCCATTTCGGCGATACGCCGGCCCTTGATGTCCGCGTGCCAGAGCAGTAAGCCAAAGATGATGGTGGTGGCAGCGATTAACAGCATCGAACGGGTGTACTGCTCGATGAAGTCATTCAGCAGCAATCCAATGATCGCAGCCGGCAGGGTGCCAATGATGATCGCCCAACCCAGGCGGCTTTCTGCGCTGACTTGCTGACGGAATACATGCGCCAGCCAACCGCGGCTAGTGGCAATCACTTCATGACGAAAGCAGATCAGCACAGCGAGCAGCGTGCCCACGTGCACCGCGACGTCAAACGCCTGACCCTGGTCCGGCCAGCCGAAGACCTGGGACGGAAGAATCAGGTGAGCCGAAGATGATATCGGGAGAAACTCGGTGATGCCCTGTACTAGAGACAGAACAATCAGGTGAAGCCAATCCATGGTGAGTCCTTACCAGAACGGGTCGTGCGGAGTTGCAGATTCAATTAGCAGCCATGTGACTGATAAACCTGAATTTCATTCAGCAGTGAGCGGATTTTGTCTGCTCGGGTTATTGCACCAATGATGATCGACCGGCTCGCGCAGAGCCTATAGGCAGAGGTGAGCGGCTGGTGCTGTTATCCGAGTGCCGTTACGCCTGGCTCAGTCCTTGCGGCGCTTTAGCTGATCGACCAACTGAGTCGGTAACTGACGGATGATCAGCATGTCGCGCGCCTCGTCGTATTCGATCTTCGAGCCCAGCAAATGCGACTCGAAACTGATCGATAGCCCCTCGGCTCGGCCGGTGAAACGGCGAAACTGGTTGAGCGTGCGCTTGTCCGCCGGAAATTCCGGAGCCATGCCGTAATCCTTGTTGCGGATGTGATCGTAGAAGGCTTTGGGCCGTTCCTCATCGATCAATCCCGAGAGCTCTTCCAGCGACACCGGCTCGCCGATCTTCGACTGGCTGCTGGCGTAACCTACCAGCGCACTGGTCTTTTCCCGAGCCTGTTCTTCGGGTAAGTCCTCGCTCTCGACGAAATCACTGAAAGCCTTGAGCAGCGTGCGCGTCTCACCCGGCCCATCGACGCCTTCCTGGCAGCCGATGAAGTCGCGGAAATACTCCGAGACCTTCTTGCCGTTCTTGCCCTTGATAAAAGAGATGTACTGCTTGGACTGCTTGTTGTTCTGCCACTCAGAAATATTGATCCGCGTCGCCAGATGTAGCTGGCCGAGATCCAGATGCCGCGCAGCCGCCACGTCCAGCGACTCAGTGACGGTGACGCCTTCGCTGTGATGCAGCAGGGCGATGGCCAGGTAATCGGTCATACCTTGCTGGTAATGAGCGAATAGCACATGGCCGCCGGTAGACAGGTTGGATTCCTCCATCAGCTTCTGCAGATGCTCGACCGCCTGGCGACTGAACGCGGTGAAATCCTGATTACCCTCTAGGTACTGGCTCAGCCAGCCACTGAAGGGGTAAGCCCCCGACTCCTCATGAAAATAACCCCAGGCCTTGCCTTGCTTGGCGTTGTAACTCTCATTGAGATCAGCAAGCAGATTCTCCATGGCCTGGGACGCCCCCAGCTCGCTGTCGCGGGCATGCAACACGGCAGGCGTGCCGTCGGGTTTTTTCTCGATCAGATGGACGATGCAGTGGCGGATGGGCATGGCAAGTGTTCACGGCGGCAGTGGAGAAGCGGCTTAGTCTACCGGTTGTTGTCGTGTTGTTCTGCAGCTTGCGGAGGGTAGGAAATACGCATCTGTCTCGCGAAGCGGGGATAGTTTCCTTGAAAGGGGAGCTGAAGTACCTGCACGTCCACAGAAGAAACTTGCGAGAGTCGAGTTTTCTTGCCAGCATCAATTCGTTGATCGGGTGATCGTTATATGACATCGCGTTTCCCATCCAAGATGTATGACTGGAATCGCAGGCCTATGCCCATTGACCTGAAATTGCTTTATCCCAAGCTGATCAATCTGATGCTGGACCCGGTTTTTCTGGTTGATAGGGACAACCGGATTGTCTTCGTGAGTAACGCCTGCGAGCAGTTGCTTGGTTACAGCGCGGAGGAGCTGATCGGCACATTGATCACAAGCTATATGCACCCTGAAGATCTGGAAGCCACTCGGGCTTCCATTACCCGGGTCATGAACGCTCAGCCCCATGTTGATTTTCACAACCGCTATATTCGCAAGGATGGAGGGGTCGCACACATCCTGTGGTCGGCGCGATGGTCCGGGGAGCTGAATGCGCGGATCGGTGTTGCGCGGGATGTGACGGCCCTGCGTCAGGCCGAGGAGGAATTGCGTTTCCTTGCCCATCATGATCCGCTGACAAAGTTAACTAACCGATCACTTTTCAATGACCGGCTGGACTCGGCCCTGCGATCGGCACGCCGCCATCAAAGCGCACTGGCTTTGCTGTTTCTGGATATCAATGACTTCAAGGGGATCAACGATACCTACGGCCATTCAGCGGGCGATCGCATTCTCTGTGTGATCGCGCGACGGCTGGAGGGTTGCTTGCGTGATACCGACACGGCAGCTCGTATGGGTGGCGATGAGTTTACGGTGCTTTTGTCGGAGATCCACTCAGGGGCTGTTTCCCGAAAAATAGACCAGATCCATGCGGTTATGGCTGAGCCATTAGGTCCTGAGTTCGGCGACATGCGTATGCCTTCCTGCAGCATTGGTGTTGCTTGTTATCCTACGGATGGGGCGGATGCCGATAGCCTGCTAAACCATGCGGATAGAGAGATGTACCGGATAAAGAAACATCGGTTGCGCATTGGCTGACAAGCCGACTAAACAGTGCATCTGTTACGGCTTCGCTCTGGATCATGGGGCGCCTTTTCTGCCAGTAATTAATTGACCGAACGTCAGAGTAATTGGTATCCGGTTCTGGCTCATCCAAGGGCTCCGGAGTATGAGTGAGAGGTTGCAAGCCATGTTCTTCCGCAGCAATTTGACTACGAAGAAATTATTGATGCTGCTGCTGCGGCGGTTTCCACTGGATCGTTACAAATCAGTAGTGATAACGGGGCTGGGCGATAAGCGAGCGTCATCCCGTGACTTCGGTGTTCTTCGTTGATTCTGTGAGAAATTTCAAATGCTGGAGTGAAGTTTGAGGTTTTTCCTTTGTGATCGCAGACGTATAGAAAGGCATTACATCCCCTGTGCCGTGATGTGCGGATTTTGGCTTGCGGTCAATAAGGGTGCGGCTTAGTTAATTCGTGCTAAAGGTTTGCAGGTTCGTCTCGCCGTTCGAGATGCTTGGAAGGACTGCCGAAAGGGCGTCCGTCCCGAGTAGACTGGTCACCCTGTTCAAAGGAACGATTTCATGTCTTCTGCTTGGCGTAATAGCACTTGGATCCTGCTCGGCAGCTCGCTGATTCTCGCCGTGTCGCTGGGTGTGCGGCATGGTTTTGGCCTGTTTCTGCCGCCGATGAGCGCAGAGTTCGGGTGGGGGCGGGAGGTGTTTGCCTTCGCCATTGCCTTGCAGAATCTGATCTGGGGCCTGGCGCAGCCTTTTACCGGGGCATTGGCAGACCGCTTTGGTGTGGCTAGGGCGGTACTGGTTGGCGGGATTCTCTATGCCATTGGGCTGGCGCTGATGGCGATGGCCGATACACCAACATCACTTGCGCTGAGCGCCGGATTGCTGATTGGTATCGGTCTGTCGGGTACTTCGTTCTCGGTGATTCTCGGTGCGGTGGGGCGGGCGGCCCCACCGGAGAAGCGCAGTATGGCGATGGGCATCGCTGCGGCTGCAGGCTCCTTCGGCCAGTTTGCGATGCTGCCGGGTACTTTGGGGCTGATTGGCTGGCTTGGCTGGTCTTCGGCCTTATTGGCGCTGGGCTTGCTGGTGGCATTGATCGTGCCGCTGGCGTCGATGCTGCGCGGTGGGCAGCCGGCGCCTGATACCGGTCCACGTCAGTCATTGCCTGAAGCCCTGCGCGAGGCTCTGAAGCACTCGGGTTTTCGTCTGCTAGCACTGGGCTTCTTCGTTTGCGGCTTTCAGGTGGTATTTATCGGTATTCATCTGCCGGCCTATCTCGTGGATCGCGGCTTGCCGGCGGCGACAGGGACCACAGTGCTGGCGCTGGTAGGCCTGTTCAATATTGTCGGCACCTACACGGCGGGTTGGCTGGGCGGCAAGTATTCGAAACCCAAGTTGCTGACGACGCTTTACCTGTTGCGGGCTGTGGTCATTAGCACGTTTTTCCTCGCACCGCTAACGCTGTGGACGGCCTATGGCTTCGGCATTGCCATGGGGTTGTTGTGGCTTTCCACAGTGCCGCTGACCAATGGCACCGTGGCCACGCTGTTTGGGGTCCGTAATTTGTCGATGCTTGGCGGCATTGTCTTCCTGTTCCATCAGATCGGTTCGTTCTGCGGCGGCTGGTTGGGCGGCTGGGTCTATGACCGTACTGGTAGTTACGACCTGGTTTGGCAGCTTTCCATTGCGCTGTGCTTCATGGCAGCAGCCTTGAACTGGCCGATCCGTGAACAGCCGGTGGCGCGTCTGCGCTTGGAGACAGCGTGATGCGCCGCGTCTGGGCATGGCTGGCAGGCACCGCCGTGTTGGCGTTGCTGCTAGCGCTGGCCTGGTGGGGCTGGCAGCACGGCGGCTTGGGGCTGCTGCAATTGGGGATGGGTGTCTGCTGATCGGGGCTTTTCGCAATTTTTGACAACGTACGGAATCATTTCGCTGCGGATAGCTCCAACAGGCGGAACGAATCTTGCTGTAGCTGAATCGTCATATAAGCCCTGTACAAAGCTGCGGCATGCAGTCATCTGGAGTACCGAACGATGTCCACGCTTACTGAACTTGCCCAACAGATCGCCCAGCTCTACCCCCTGCGGGACAAGCGAGTGGGCAAGCGCTATCGCGTTGTGGGCGAGCTGGCCGGCATGACCGAGCTGGAAGAGATCAACGGCGAGCCGCGTTACATCCAGACGCTGGCTCTAAAAGATCGCCAGCGCTGGGATCTGGTGGTCTGAAAACTACCTACGTTGCCAATACTTCGTTAATAACAGGCTTGGACTGCTCATTTAGGTCACTAAACTCCGCGTCCTCGCCTGTTTTCCCTCGTCTTGCCTGCCTCGTCTACATTTTCAATAACTGGTTACGCAGGCTTGCCGCACGATGCAGCAAGCCATTGCGCACGTTGCGCATCATCGAGAAAGGTCCAGGCAACGAAGCGGCTGCGCTTCTGGCCCTGTGACATGTCCACTACCCGCACCTGTACTGCGCCAAGCTTCTTCAGGCGGCGTTGTAGTGGCTGAACATTGCCTGCTTTTGATACCAGAGTAGTGAACCAGCAGATCTGCGGCGCCACGTTAGTGCTTTCGTTGGCCATGCGGTTCAGAAATGCTGCTTCTCCACCTTCGCACCAGAGCTCGGCCGCCTGACCGCCGAAGTTGAGCGCCGGCAGCTTGCGTTTGGGATCAAGCTTGCCGAGGTTGCGCCACTTGCGTTGGCTGCCGCTGCTGGCCTCGGCCTGGGAGGCATGGAAGGGCGGATTGCACAAGCTGATGTCGAAGCGGTCATTGGCCTCTACCAACCCGGTGAAGAGCTGTAGCGGATCGCTTTGCTGGCGCAGGCTGATGCCTTTGCCGAGTTGGTTTGCCGCAACAATGGTGCGCGCCGAGGCCAGCGCGACGGCATCGATATCCGAGCCGGTGAAACGCCAGCCATATTCACGTAGGCCGATCAGTGGGTAAATGCAGTTGGCACCCGTGCCGATGTCCAGCGCATGGATGCGTGCGCCGCGTGGGATCTCCCCGGCATTGTCCTCTGCCAGCAGGTCGGCCAGGCCATGCAGGTAATCAGCGCGACCGGGAATCGGTGGGCACAGATAACCGGGCGGGATATCCCAGTGGGCGATGCCGTAGAACTGCTTGAGTAGCGCCCGGTTGAAGACGCGCACGGCGTCGGGGTTGGCGAAGTCGATGCTTTGCTTGCCGTAGGGGTTGAGAATCACGAACTGCGCCAGCTCCGGGCTGCCGGCAATCAGCGCCGGGAAATCGTAGCGGCCGGTATGACGGTTGCGCGGGTGTAGCGAGCCTTTGCTGCTGTCGGGCTTGGTTCCAGCGGACAATGCGGGTTTCTTCGGAGCGGGCATGATCTTCAACGGGTCGGGAAAACCCGCGCATTGTCCCACAGCTTTCAGTTGCGGCGCGGCACCAGCAGCATCCAGAACAGTCCCCAGAACAGTGCGCCGGCACCGAGCCAGAAAGCACTATGCAGGCTGCCGCCCATGTTCAGCCAGAGGCCGGTTAGCCAGGGCCCGGCCAGCTGCGTCAGGCCATACAGGGCGATCAGCGCTGCCGACAACCGTGGCCCCTGGTGCGGATGCAGCGCACGCGCCAGGCGCTGGGTCAGCAAGACGGTGCCGAGGAAGGTGCCGCCCACCAACACTGCGCAGAGCAGAATGCCGCTGGCACCCGGTAGCAGCAGCGCTGCCAGTACGCCGAGCAGCTGCGTGACGTAGCTCAGGCGCAGCGCAATGGTGTCTCCAAGACGTACACCCAGGCGGTTCCATAGCCAGGGCGAAGGCAAGGCGGCGAATGCAACCACCAGCCAGCTACTGCCGACCAGGAAATCACCGGGCTCGACCTGCAGGCTCGCCACCATCGGCAGGAAGGTCATGGGCAGGATGTAGCCCAGACCGGCGCCAGCGTAGGAGAGAAACAGCGGCGTGCTGGCGCGATCCAGCAGGCGTCCGCTGGGCTTTTCGGCAGAGTCCGGTGCGGGCTCTTCATTCGGCATATCCAGCTTTGCCAGCTGCCGCCACCCCCACCACGCCAGGGGGATGGACAGTAGCGCCGCCGGCCACCAGCGATCGGCCCCCTGCAGTACTCCATTGCTCAGGCTGACCAGCAGACTGGAGAGAATTAGCCCCACGCATACGCCCAGATAGACCAGCCCGCTGGAAGAAACCCGGCGGTGGCGCGCCAGCCATTCGAGAATCAGCGATGGCGCCTGGACGAACACCAGCCCGTTGCTGATGCCGTTAAGCAGGCGCAGGAATGAAAGTGCATCGGCGGATTCCGCCTGGGTCTGTGCCAGGGTGCTGAGTATATGCAGGGCCAGCGCCCAGGGCAGACTGCGGCGGATCTGCGCGACTCGATGCCAGCGCACGGCGAGCAGAGCGCCGATCAGGTAGCCCAGGTAATTCCAGGTGGCGACGCTGGCGCCCTGCTGGATATCGAGCAGACCATCTTCTACCAGCCAGGGCAGCAAGGGTGTGTAGACAAAGCGGCCTAGACCGTGGACTACGAGCAGCAGGACGGCACCGGCCAGCAGGACCGGAAACAATGCAGGACGTTGAGGCATGAGTATTCTTGTTCTGTAAAACGAGGAGAGTAGCGCTAGAAACAGCGTTGTGACATCCCACCTTTTATTGAGTGCGCGCGGCTTACAAAGGAAACAGCCAGGGCACCATAACAACCGAAACCAGCATGACCAGCAGCGTAAATGGCACCCCCACGCGCACGAAATCACCAAAACGGTACTGCCCCGGCCCTAGCACTAAGGTGTTCACCGGGGATGAAATCGGTGTCATGAAGGCTGCCGAGGCCGCGAGCGCGACGATCATAGCAAAGGGGTAGGGCGAAGCGCCCAGCTGTGCTGCGATGGATACGGCGACCGGGGCCATCAACACGGCTGTGGCGGTATTGGAAATGAACAAGCCGATCACTGCGGTGAGCAAGAACAGGCAGGCCAGAAGCGCATGTGGCCCGGCATCGCCGAACAGGTCGATCAGCCCCGAGACCGCCAGCGCGATGCCGCCGGTTTTCTCCAGCGCCAGTGCAAAGGGCAGCATGCCGACGATCAGCACCAGGCTCTGCCAATGAATGGACTTGTAGGCGCTGTCCATATCGATGCAGCGAAACAGGCCCATCACCAGGCAGCCGATCAGTGCCGCCAGTACGTTAGGCACCAGGCCGCTGACCATCAATCCAACCATTACCAGTAGGCCCAGCAGAGCGAAAGGTGCACGGCTTGCTGCCGGGGCCACGTCATCGATTTCCGCCGGCAGACTGAGCACCAGAAAGTCTCGGCTGAGCCCTTGCAGCCGGTGGATATGCTTCCAGCTGCCGGCAACCAGCAAGGTGTCACCGGGCTTGAGCTTTTCATCCACCAGCACGCCGTCCAGCGCCTCATGCTGGCGCCGCACACCCACTACATTGAGCTTGTAGGTGCTGCGAAAGCCCAGCTGCTGGATTGTTTTACCGAGCAGCCGCGAGTCAGGCGGCAGCGCTACCTCGGCTAGACCCAGTTCGTTGGAATAGTCGCCGTAGTAGGAGTCGCTTAGTTGCAGCGATTCGACACCGACTTCCTGATAGGCGCCGAGCAGAGCGATGGCCGGGCTGGCCAGATCTACCAGCAGCACGTCGCCGACGAGCAGTTCGGTATTGCCGGTGGCAATCATCAGCAGCTTGCGAAACTTGTGTTGGCGCTCGATGGCGATCACGTTGATGCCGTACTGGCTGCGCAGCTTGAGCTCATCCAACGCTTGGTTGGCCAAGGGCGAGCCGGGCAGCACTCGTAGGCGTCGCTCGCGTTCGGGCAGGCGATAGCGCTGGGCGAGGATGCTCAGCGTGTCGCGTGGTTCGGCGGGTGCGCTTTTCTCGATATCGCTGCCGAGCCAGCGCCGGGCCAGCAGCATGTAAGCGATGCCCAGCATCAGTACCGCCAGGCCAATGGGGGCGAAGCTGAAGAAGGAGAAACCATCCAGCCCGGCGCGACGCAATTCGCTGTGCACCACCATGTTCGGTGGTGTCGCCACCAGGGTGAGCATTCCACTAATCAGCCCGGCAAAGGCCAGCGGCATCATCAGCCGGCGCGGCGAAACCTTCATGCGTGCAGCGATGCTCAGGACCACGGGAATGAAGATCGCCACCACCCCGGTGGAGCTCATCACCGAGCCCAGGCCTGCCACGGCGAGCATCAGCAGGATCAGCAAGCGGGTTTCACTGCTGCCAGCCGAGCGCACCAGCCAGTTGCCCAGGCGGTAGGCGATGCCTGTGCGTACCAAGCCGTTGCCGATCACGAACAGCGCGGCAATCAGCACCACACTGGGGTCGCTGAAACCTGCCAGCGCTTCGTTGACGCTGATGATACCGGTGAGTGGCAGTGCAACCATCGCCAACAGTGCAACCACGTCCATGCGCGGCCTGTTGATGACGAACAGGCCTACACAGGTGGCCAGCAGGGCGAGAACCAGCAGCAGATCGACATTCATGAGGGTATGTAATCAGGGGTAGTCGAGAACGGTCTTGAGCTGAGTCAGGTTGCGCTCGATCCAGCGACGATCGATCGCCCCCCAATCGTGGATACGGTAGTTGCCGGCGTTATGGCGCTCGCCGTCGTCCTGGGTGAAGCGGCAGTCGATATCCAGGTCGGCAAGAGCGGCCAGGGTGTCCTGGGCGGTGCGCCTGGGCATTCCGGTCGCAGCCATCAGCGCCGGGACGCTAGTGGCCGTGCCGCTGTCGATCAGCCAGGCGACGTAAAGACGACGATAGAAACTGGTTTTGGTCTTGCTGGCGGTCATTGCTGGTCCTCTGGCCGTGGCGATTGCAAACCTGCCACGGCCCGGGAAGACCGCTTTATTGCAATGCGAGCATGCCGATGAAGGTTACGAAGCCGCCAGTGTAACCGACGAAGGCCAGCAGGCTGACGCGCTTGATGTACCAGGTGAAGCTGATCTTCTCCATGCCCATGGCGGCAACGCCTGCAGCCGAACCGATGATCAGCGTGCTGCCGCCGGTTCCCGCACAGAAAGCCAGCAATTCCCAGAATTTCCCATCGATGACGAACTGCGCCAGCCATTCGGTTTCCGCCGGGGCTGCTCCAGCCAAAGTAGCCGGGCTGATCAGCGGATACATCTTCATCGAGCCGGCTACCAGCGGCACGTTATCGACGATGGCCGAAAGTAGGCCGATGGCGTAGTTGATCGCGTAGATATTGCCGAAGGACTCACGCAGCGCCGTGGCGACCTGAGTCAGATGACCGGCCGTGGCTAGTGCAGAGACAGCCAGCAGGATACCGAGGAAGAACAGCACGCTGGGCGTATCGACTTTGCGCAGAACACCGACTACCGAAAGCGGGTGCTTGTGGTCGGCGGGCTTGTTGCGATGGATGAATTCTGTAGTGACCCAGAGCACGCCCAAGCCGAAGAGAATGCCCATGTACGGCGGTAGGCTGGTCACCGTCTTGAAAATCGGCACGAACAGCAGAGCGCCAATCCCAAGACCTAGTACCAGGTTGCGCTCGAACGGCGTGGTGGCCGGTGGTTGCGACTCGGCCAGGTGCGCGCGGGCGCGGGGGCGAGGTGCGTTGCCCTGCAGGCGGAAGCTGAGGATGATCAGCGGTACCAGCAGGCAGACCAGGCTCGGCAGGAACAGGCCCGTGATGACTCCGGGTGCGGTGATCTGACCGCCGATCCAGAGCATGGTGGTGGTCACGTCGCCAATCGGCGACCAGGCGCCGCCAGCGTTGGCCGCGATAACCACGATACCAACATAGAGCCAGCGTTCTGGGCGCCCACGGATAAGCTTGCGCAGCAGCGAAACCATGACGATGGTGGTGGTCAGGTTGTCCAGAGCGGCAGACAGGAAGAAGGTCAGGAAACCAATGATCCACAGCAGATGCACGCGCTTGCGGGTCGTGATGCGGTCGGTAATAGCTTTGAAGCCTTCGTGGGAGTCGATCAGCTCGACAATGGTCATCGCGCCGAGGAGGAAGAACAGGATCTCGGCGATCTCGCCCAGATGGTGTCGTAGCTCGTTCACCACCACGCCGGAAGAGTCGATCGGGTCATGACTGCCTGGTTGCAGCAGCGGCAGGATGCTGTCTGCGCCCAGTATCAGCACGGTCCAGCACAGCACTGCGGTGAGCAGTGCGGCAGCGGCCTTATCGACCCTCAACGGATGCTCGAAGGCTATGCATAGATAGCCCAGAACAAATACAACAGCCATGAGTGCGTACATCGGAGGGGCTCCATTTTGAGAAACCAGACCGGCCCTTCGGAATGCCGAAGCAGGCTCGGTAGTTGGCAGGCTCTAAATGGCGGTGGGCTTTGCAAGTGAAACAAGAGAAACCGAGTACGACGGTGGGGAACTACCTGCGCGTAACGGCTGCGCATACAGCTGTCCGGTAGCGGGTGCTGTGGTGCGGGTCTTGCTTCAAGTCGTAGCTTCGGCGTTGGCGTGGCCTGCCAATCGTTATTCAGAAATTGTTAGGCGGCATAGTGTACGCCAGGTTTTAGTAATAACTTGTCACGAATCAAGACTAAGCAATCAATTGGGCGATTCATATAGCCGAAAAGAATTATCTTCGTCTTGAGGCGGACTAGTTTGCCAGCATACAGCTGGAGCAAGCGTACTTGCCGCTGAGAGAGGAGTAGGGCGAGGAAGTGCCGTCGCTGGAAGGAAGACCGCAACGGCTGAGCAGCCGTTGCGGTTGGCGGGGGTTACAGACCTGCGATGCGTCCGCGTTGCGCGACCAGATTGGCTTTGGCCTGTTCGGCTTCGGCCAGCTTGGCGCGCTCCTTGTCGATCACCTCGGCTGGTGCCTTGTCGACGAAGCCGGCATTGGAGAGCTTGCCGCCGACGCGCTTGATCTCGCCATCGAGACGGCCGATCTCCTTGTCCAGACGCGCCAGTTCGGCGTCCTTGTCGATCAGCCCGGCCATGGGAACCAGCACCTGCATGTCGCCGACCAGGGCGGTCGCTGATAGCGGGGCTTCTTCGCCAGAGGCAAGACTGCGTACGCTTTCCAGCTTGGCCAGTTTCTTCAGCAGCGGCTCATTTTCCGCAAAGCGGCGCAGGTCGGATTGCGAGGCGTTGCCCAGCACCACGTCGATGCGCTTGGCCATGGAGATGTTCATCTCGCCGCGAATCTGGCGGATGCCCAGCATGAATGCCTTGACCCACTCGATATCGTCTTCGGCGGCGTCGTCGAGGCGCTCGGGGTTGTACTCCGGCCACGGTTGCAGCATCAGCGTCGGCCCCGATTTGCCGGCCAGCGGTGCGACGCGCTGCCAGATTTCTTCGGTGATGAAGGGCATGAACGGATGCGCCAGGCGCAGCGCGGTCTCCAGTACGCGCACCAGGGTGCGGCGGGTGCCGCGCTGGCGTTCGGCGCTGGCGGTTTCGTCCCAGAGCACTGGCTTGACCAGCTCCAGATACCAGGCGCAGTACTCGTCCCAGACGAATTCGTACAGCGCTTGAGCGGCGAGATCGAAACGGAAGTTCTCCAGCTGCCGGGTCACTTCGGCTTCGGTGCGCTGCAGCGAGGAGATGATCCAGCGGTCCACAGCGGACAGCTCGACGGCCTCTTCATTGATACCCGTGTCTTTGCCTTCGGTGTTCTCGAAGACGAAATTGGCGGCGTTCCACAGCTTGTTGCAGAAGTTGCGGTAGCCCTCGACGCGGCCCATGTCGAACTTGATGTCACGCCCCGTGGAAGCCAGCGAGCAGAATGTAAAGCGCAGGGCATCGGTACCGTAGCTGGCGATGCCTTCGGGGAATTCCGCTTTCGTTTGCTTGGCGATTTTCTCGGCGAGCTTTGGCTGCATCATGCCGCTGGTGCGTTTTTCCAGCAGCTCGTCCAGGGTGATGCCATCGACGATGTCCAGCGGGTCGAGCACGTTGCCCTTGGACTTGGACATTTTCTGGCCCTGGCCATCGCGAACCAGACCGTGCACGTAGACGGTCTTGAACGGGATTTGCCCGGTCAAATGGGTGGACAGCATGATCATCCGGGCAACCCAGAAGAAGATGATGTCGAAGCCGGTGACCAGCACGTCGGTAGGATGGAAAGTCTTGAGGAAGTCGGTCTGCTCGGGCCAGCCGAGGGTTGAGAAGGTCCACAGACCGGAGCTGAACCAGGTGTCCAACACGTCTTCGTCCTGGCGCAATTCCACTTCGGCGCCGAGGTTGTGCTTGCGGCGCACTTCCATTTCGTCGCGTCCAACGTACACATGACCGGCTTCGTCGTACCACGCCGGGATGCGATGCCCCCACCACAGCTGACGGCTGATGCACCAGTCCTGGATGTCGCGCATCCAGCTGAAGTACATGTTCTCGTACTGCTTGGGCACGAACTGGATCTCACCGCTTTCCACCGCGGCGATGGCCTTCTCGGCCAGCGGCTTAGTAGAGACGTACCACTGGTCGGTCAGCCAGGGCTCGATGATGGTGCCGGAGCGGTCGCCGCGCGGCACTTTAAGTGCGTGGTCGTCGATCTTTTCCAACAGGCTCATGGATTCGAACGCGGCGATGATGGCCTTGCGCGCGTCGAAGCGATCCATGTGCGCATAGCCATCAGGCAGGCTTGCATCGACACGGTCGTTCGGCGTGCCGTCTATGTTGAACACCTGGGCGCGGGCGAGAACGCAGGCATTCTCGTCGAAGATGTTGATCAGCGGCAGATGATGACGCTTGCCGACTTCGTAGTCGTTGAAGTCGTGTGCCGGGGTGATCTTCACGCAACCGGTGCCGAACTCGAGGTCGACATAATCATCGGCAACGATGGGAATCAGGCGATTAACCAGCGGCAGCAAGATGTGGCGGCCGATCAGATCCTTGTAGCGCTCGTCCTCGGGATGCACAGCAACTGCCGCATCACCAAGCATGGTTTCCGGGCGAGTGGTGGCAACTACGAGGTAATCCTTGCCATCGGCGGTCTTGCAGCCATCAGCTAGCGGATAGCGCATGTGCCAGAGGTGGCCCTTCTCGTCGTGGTTCTCCACTTCGAGATCGGAAATGGCGGTGTGCAGCTTGGTGTCCCAGTTGACCAGGCGCTTGCCGCGATAGATCAGGCCATCTTCATGCAGGCGCACAAAGGCTTCCTTGACCGCCTCGGACAGGCCTGTGTCCATGGTGAAGCGCTCGCGCGACCAGTCAACCGACGAGCCGAGACGACGAATCTGGCGGGTGATATTGCCGCCTGACTCATGCTTCCATTCCCAGACTTTGTCGAGGAACTTGGCGCGGCCCAGGTCGTGGCGGCTGATGCCCTGCGCGCCCAGCTGGCGCTCGACCACCATCTGCGTGGCAATGCCCGCGTGGTCTGTGCCTGGCTGCCACAGGGTATTGCGGCCCTGCATGCGACGGAAGCGGATCAGCGCATCCATGATGGCGTTGTTGAAGCCATGGCCCATATGCAAGCTGCCGGTTACGTTCGGCGGCGGGATCATGATGGTGTAGGGATCACCGCTGCCTTGCGGCGCGAAATAATTGCTGGATTCCCATTCGTTGTACCAACGGGATTCAATGGCGTGGGGCTGGTAGGTCTTGTCCATTCGGCGGGACCCTTAGAACGGCTGGTCGGAAAAACCGCAGAGTATAAAGGCAAAGTGCCGGAAGGGCTGAATCAGCTGCCGTTTATCGCAGGCCGGATGCCTCCGGCAGCCTCAGCGACGAGGTGAGCGAATCAGCTCTTCGGCGCGGCTCTCTAGACGGCGTTTGAGTTCGGCCTCGATCTGCGGCACGAAATCATCGATCACATCTTGCAGGATCAGCTGCGCTGCAGTGCGCAGTTCATGGTCGAGGTGGCGTTCAGCAAGAGTGCGAAAAGCCGTGCGTACAGCCGGTTCGCGCACTTCGTCTGACGCTTGGACAGGCTCTTGCGGCGGGGCGGCCTCGACTATCTCCGAGAGCAGAGGAATGCTGCCAGGATCCAGAGGCTCATCCAGCGAATCATGCTCGTCGTCGAGCAGTGCGCGTATGGATTCCAGCTCGTCGAGCAGGTGCGCGGGTCTGGGTGGGGGTGTTGACGTCATTATCAAGAAAATTCCGGGCGGTAGCGCGTCCTGGCGACTGGTAGCGAGGGTTCACAGTTCGACGCGCTTGGGATCATATCCCCGCTGACGATAGAGGCGAAAGTTTTCGCGACAGGCGTTGAGCAGCTCCGGCTGCTGGTTGACGATCTCGATGACTCGGCTGAAGTCATCGACATGCGGCGATAGCGATTGGGCAAGGTTGATCAGCAGGCCCTGTCTGGTTGCAGGCGGCTGTTCCAGGCCGATAACCACCGGAGCCTGTGGGTCCTGCTCGTAGCGTTCGTGCGGGATGAAGCGCTCGGCACGAAAGTGCCAGAGCAGATCGTCCAGCTCGGCGCATTGCGCGGCGTCCTGGCAGCGAATGAACACTGCCAGGCCGTGCTGCCAGCCCTTGCTGGCCAGCTGACAGGCAGCTCTGGCGCGTCCGGCAGCGCTGCTGTCCGGCAGCACGTAGAACTCGATGCGCGTCATGCTGGCATTCCATCAAGGGTCCGGCTCATCTCAGTCGATCCGGTCCAGCAGGTACTGGGTGAGCAACGGTACCGGGCGTCCGGTCGCGCCTTTCTCCTTACCGCCGCTGATCCATGCGGTGCCGGCGATGTCCAGATGCGCCCAGGAATAACCTTTGGTGAAGCGTGAAAGGAAGCAGGCGGCGGTGATGGTGCCGGCTTTGGGGCCACCGATGTTGGCGATGTCGGCAAAGGGACTATCCAGTTGCTCCTGATAATCATCGAACAGCGGCAGTTGCCAGGCGCGGTCGTCAGCGTTGCGGCCGGCTTCCAGCAGCTGGCGCGCCAGTTCATCGTCGTTGCTCATCAAACCGGAGGTCTGGCTGCCCAGGGCGACGATGCAGGCGCCGGTAAGGGTGGCCACGTCAACCACTGCACGAGGCTTGAAGCGCTCGACATAAGTCAGCGCATCGCACAGCACAAGGCGGCCTTCGGCGTCGGTATTGAGGATCTCTACGGTCTGACCGCTCATGGTGGTCACGATGTCGCCAGGACGTGTGGCGCCGCCGCTGGGCATGTTCTCCGCACAGGCCAGCACCGCAACCAGGTTGATTGGCAGCTGCAGCTCCAGAACGGTGCGGAAGGTGCCGAGCACGCTGGCTGCGCCGCACATGTCGTACTTCATTTCGTCCATGCCCTGGCCGGGCTTGAGGCTGATGCCGCCGGTGTCAAAGGTGATGCCCTTGCCGATCAGTGCATAGGGCTGCTCGCCTTTCTTGCCGCCGTTGTATTGCATCACCACCATACAGCCGGGCTGGTCGCTGCCCTGAGACACGGCGAGGAAGGAGCCGGCGCCGAGCTCACGCAGTTTTTTCTCGTCCAGGACCTCGACCTTCAGACCTTTGAATTCTGTGCCGAGATTTTTTGCCTGTTCGGCGACATAGCTGGGGTGGCAAATGTTAGGCGGCAGGTTGCCCAGGTCACGGGCGAAGTTCATGCCTGAGGCGATGGCCTGTGCATGGCTGACAGCCTGTTCTATTTGCGCCTGCTCAGCCTTGTTGCTGAGCAGAGTGATCAGATTTAGCGGGCGGGCCTTGGCCTTTTTGCTTTTGAACTGATCGAAATTGTACTGGCCGCCGGCAAGGGCTTCCACCAGCAGGCGGGTGCGCGAGTAACCGTCGCGGTCCTTGAGCATAACGTCTTGCAGAGCGAGGGTGGCATCGTTACCGCCGAGGTTCTTCAGTACCCCGGATACGGCACCGACCACCTTGCGCCACTGGCGCGCATCGAGCTCATCGGCCTTGCCGATGCCTACCAGCAGTACACGCTCGGCCTTGATGCCAGGCAGTTGCTGAAGCAGCAGCGTCTGCCCCGGCTTGCCCTGCAAATCGCCGCGCTTGAGCGTCGCGCTGACAGCGCCGGCACTGGCGGCATCCACGCTTTGGGCGATCTCGCCGAGTGTGAGGTCTTCGCCTACCGGCAGGACCAGGGTGGCGGTTTTTGTGGCGGGCGCTTTGGTGGTTTTTACAACAAATTGCATGGTGTCGAGTCCCCAAGACAAAGAGTCGGGTTTGCAGGATAATGCCGGGCTTGTTTTCGGTGGTTCGTCCGGCGCGTCGCGCGTAAATCTGTGTATCGGTTTTCAGCGATTGCTACGGGTGGGCCGGCTGCGTGGCGGCTAGTGTGAGCGTAGCTGCCGGAGCCTGACAACCCTGGAGTGTCCGGTTTGATCGTCTTTCGTTACCTGTCCCGTGAGTTGCTGATCACCCTGAGCGCCGTAAGTGCGGTGCTGCTGGTGATCATTATGAGTGGTCGCTTCATCAAATATTTGGCCCAGGCTGCACAGGGACTGCTCGATCCCGGTGTGCTGCTGATGATCATGGGCTTTCGCTTGCCGGGCTTCCTCCAGCTGATTCTGCCGCTGGGGCTGTTTCTCGGCATTCTGCTGGCCTACGGCAGGCTGTATCTGGACAGCGAAATGACCGTGCTATCGGCCACCGGCATGAGCCAGCGCCGCCTGCTGTGCTACACCCTCGCGCCGGCTGCTCTGGTGGCTGCGCTGGTCGGCTGGCTAAGTCTGGGGTTGGCGCCGCAGGGTATTGCTGAGGTGGACCGCATCCTCAACGAGCAGGATTCGCTGACCGAGTTTGACACGCTGGTCCCTGGGCGTTTCCAGACCTTGCGCAACGGTACGCGGGTCACCTACACCCGCGAGCTGACCGAGGATCGCGCTCAGCTGGGGGGGGTCTTTATCTCTGAGACCAACCTTTCCAGCGCCACTGGCGAGGAACGAGGCTTATCAGTGCTAGTGGCTGAGAGCGGGCGTCAGGAAGTCCACGCGGACGGCAGTCGTTACCTGATTCTGGAAAACGGCTATCGCTACGATGGTAATCCGGGGCAGGCCAATTATCGGGCGATCCAATACGACACCTACGGTGTTCTGCTGCCCAAGCCGGAAGTCAGTATCGAGTTGAGCGAGCGCGAAGCACTGCCCACGCGGGAGCTGTTCGGCAGCGACGACGTCCGGCTGCAGTCCGAGCTGCAATGGCGATTCTCGCTGCCGCTGCTGGTATTTATCGTCACCCTGCTGGCGGTGCCGCTGGCGAAAGTGAATCCGCGCCAGGGTCGCTTCCTCAAGCTTCTGCCGGCCATTCTGCTTTACATGACCTACCTGGCCTTGTTGGTCGCGGCGCGCGGTGCGCTGGATAAGGGGCGAATTCCCCCAGCGCTGGGGCTCTGGTGGGTTCACGGGATCTTCTTTGCGATTGGGATGCTGATGCTCTACTGGGAACCGCTGAGGCTTGCCCTCGACAAGCGACGTACAGGGGCGTTGGCCCATGCGTAAGCTCGACCGCTATATAGGCAGCCATGTCCTGCTGGCGATTCTGACCGTGCTCGGCATCATCGTCGGGCTGGCCCTGCTGTTTGCCTTCATCGATGAGCTGGGCGACGTGAAAGGCAGCTACGGCACCCTTGATGCCGCACTTTACGTGCTCTACACGACACCGTCGCGTATCTATGAAATGCTGCCGATGGCGGCGCTGATTGGTTGCCTGATTGGCCTGGGAATGCTGGCCAGCAACAGCGAGCTGACGATCATGCGCGCCGCTGGTGTTTCCCTGGGACGCATCGTGCTGGCGGTGATGAAGCCGATGCTGGTGCTGATGCTGGTCGGCGTGCTGATTGGCGAATACGTGGCGCCCTGGAGCGAGAACATTGCCCAGGCCAGCCGTGCCACTGCGCAGGGCGCAGGCGAAGCGCAGAGCAGCAAGCGTGGGCTATGGCATCGGCAGGGCGAGGAGTTTGTGCACGTCAACGCGGTCCAGCCGGGCGGGGTGCTGCTGGGAGTGACGCGCTACAACTTCGATGAAGAACGCCAGCTGCTGTCAGCCAGTTTCGCTCGCCGCGCTCGTTATCAGGACGATCACTGGCAGCTCACGGATATCGCCACCACGCATTTTCGCGGCGACCACACCGAGGTGCTCAACGCGCCTGAAGAGCGTTGGGATGTGCAATTGACACCGCAACTGCTGGGTACCGTGGTGATGGAGCCGGATGCGCTGTCGATCACCGGGCTGTGGCGCTATATCCACTATCTCGGCGAGCAGGGGCTCAACAACGGGCGCTACTGGTTAGCGTTCTGGACCAAGACCTTGCAGCCGATAGTGACGGTGGCGCTTGTGCTGCTGGCGATCTCGTTCATCTTCGGTCCTTTGCGTTCGGTCACTCTAGGGCAGCGGGTCTTTACCGGCGTCGTGGTTGGCTTCGTCTTCCGCATCCTGCAGGACCTGCTCGGCCCGGCCAGCCAGGTTTTTGGCTTCTCGCCGCTGCTGGCGGTGCTGGTGCCGGCAGGTATCTGTGCGCTGGCTGGGCTGTGGTTGCTGAAAAGGGCGGGGTAGGTGATTTCTCGTTCCACCTACTTCTTGTGGATGTTCTTCGGCAGGTGCACCACCTGGCTTTCTGAATAGATGTCATGCCAGGTGCGTTGCTGCTTGTCCCAGAGCATCCACCAATAGCCCAGTCCAAGGGTAAGCCAGGACAGAATGGCAACCAGAAAGCGCAGCAGCGCCTGCCATAGGTCAATGGCTCTGCCGTCAGCATTCTGGATGCGCACGCCCCAGACCTGCATGCCCAGCGTCTGGCCGTTGTGGGTCCAGAACTTGGCGAAAAAGCCGAACAGGCAAAACAGCAGCAGGGTGGCAAGGATTGGGTCCCGGTCCAATCCGCCGCTTTCAGCCACGGCCTTGAGTGCTTCGCTGCCATAGAACAGGCGTAGCAGGACCTGTTGATAAAGCAGGGTGATCACCATCATCAGGGCAATCGAGAGAAACGAATCGTAAAGGATCGCGGCAAGCCGGCGACCCAGGCTGGCGGCTGGGAACTGGCCTTGGGGGCTGAGTGAATGGTTGGGCATGAGCGTCTCGCTGAATGAGGCAAGCGCGCATTCTACGGAAATGCACGCATAAAAAAGCCCCTGATGTTGCCATCAGGGGCTTTTCGGAGCGGGGGCTTTATTCCTGGATTTGAACCTGGTCAGCCTGCATGCCTTTTTGACCTTGTACAGCGATGAAGCTGACTTTCTGGCCTTCTTTCAGGCTCTTGAAGCCGTTACCTTCGATCGCGCGGAAGTGCACGAACAGATCCGGACCGCTCTCAGGAGTGATGAAACCAAAACCTTTCTCGTCGTTAAACCACTTGACGGTACCGTTCTGACGATTCGACATGTCTTTGTATCCTTGAAACTCAATATTGGAAGCGCACCTGCACGGCAGGAGCGGGAACTGGTTGCAAGGAGTAAGGAGTCGAACGGGATGTAGCGGATCGGATGATCTACTGCACCAGGTCACGATTCTACAGCGACCCATGCAAACACAGTGGGCACACTCTACGATAACTCGCAAGGAGTGCCAAGCCCCGCAGCTATAGAATTTGCCCTGTTCAGGCGGCGCTTTTTCAGCGCGATGTGAGTGGTCGAGGATCAGTCTTCCTGACCTGATTTCGACCGTGCTGCGGTGCAGTTGATGTCGCTTTGCGTCGCTGCGTCTGGTGTCACGAGGGGTGTCGAGCCATGGGGCTCTGGTGGTGCAGTGAAGCGTCGCCGTACAGCCTGGCTGTACGGCATTCAACGGGCTATCGGTTGCCCGGTGAAAGAAGATGGTGCCTCGAGAGAGACTCGAACTCTCACGTTGTTACCAACGGCGGATTTTGAATCCGCTGCGTCTACCGATTCCGCCATCGAGGCACAGTGGCGGCGCAGTATAAGGATGTGCCGTAGGTCGGTCAATCGTTCGGCGTGGTCAGATTGCAGTGATTCCGCTAAGCTTTGCGCCCCCTGTGCGCTGTGTCGATCATTCTTCATGCAAGTTTCTGCTTTTTCCTTCGAATTACCTGATTCCCTGATCGCGCGTCATCCACTGGCGGAACGCCGCGCCAGCCGCTTGCTGGTGCTTGACGGGTCTACCGGCAGGATGGCGCATCAAGGCTTTGCCGATCTGCTCGAGCAAGTACATCCCGGCGACCTGATGGTGTTCAACAACACTCGCGTAATTCCGGCCCGTCTGTTCGGACAGAAGGAAACCGGCGGCAAGCTTGAAGTGCTGGTGGAGCGGGTTCTGGACAGTCGTCGCGTGCTTGCGCACATCCGCTCCAGCAAGTCGCCGAAACCCGGTAGCAGAATTCAAATCGACGGCGGCGGCGAGGCGTTGATGCTGGCGCGTCATGACGCGCTGTTCGAGCTGGACTTCACCGAGGATGTGTTGCCGCTGCTGGAGCGCGTCGGCCACATGCCGCTGCCTCCTTATATAGATAGGCCAGATGACAGTGCCGACCGTGAGCGATACCAGACGGTGTATGCCCAGCACGCCGGCGCGGTGGCTGCGCCTACCGCCGGGCTGCATTTCGATGCAGCGCTACTAGATGCGCTGCGCCAGAAGGGTGTCGAGACGGCTTTTGTCACGCTCCATGTGGGTGCTGGTACCTTTCAACCGGTACGTGTCGAGCGTATCGAAGAGCATCACATGCACAGTGAGTGGCTGGAGGTCGGCCAGGATGTGGTCGATGCGGTCGCGGCCTGTCGTCTGCGGGGCGGTCGTGTCATTGCAGTGGGCACCACCAGTGTGCGTTCGCTGGAAAGTGCAGCGCGTGATGGCACGCTCAAGGCCTTCAGTGGCGACACCGATATTTTTATCTATCCGGGCAGGCCCTTCCATGTGGTGGATGCCTTGGTAACCAATTTTCATCTGCCCGAATCGACCCTGCTGATGTTGGTTTCGGCCTTCGCTGGTTTCCCTGAAACCATGGCGGCCTATGCCGAAGCTGTCGCCGAGGGTTATCGCTTCTTCAGTTACGGCGATGCCATGTTCATTACGCGCAATCCGGCCCCGCGCGGCCCCGAGGAAACCCTATGAGTCGTACCTGCCATATGTCCTTCGAACTGCTTGCTACCGACGGCAGGGCTCGCCGCGGACGCCTTAGCTTTCCACGCGGCACAGTGGAAACGCCGGCTTTCATGCCGGTGGGCACTTACGGCACGGTAAAAGGCATGCTGCCGCGCGATGTCGAGGAAATTGGTGCCGAGATCATCCTCGGCAATACCTTTCATCTTTGGCTGCGTCCCGGCACCGAGGTGATCAAGGCGCACGGCGATCTGCATGACTTCATGCAGTGGCAAGGGCCGATTCTCACCGACTCGGGTGGCTTCCAGGTGTTCAGTCTGGGTGCGATGCGCAAGATCAAGGAGGAAGGCGTTTACTTCGCCTCGCCGGTCGATGGTGCCAAGGTGTTCATGGGGCCGGAGGAGTCGATGCAGGTTCAGCGAGACCTGGGCTCGGACATCGTGATGATCTTCGATGAGTGCACGCCCTATCCGGCCGACGAGGATGTGGCGCGTCGCTCAATGGAGTTATCGCTGCGTTGGGCGAAGCGTTCGAAAGAGGCGCACGGTGACAGCTCAGCTGCGCTGTTCGGCATCGTCCAGGGTGGTATGCATGAATCGCTGCGCATGCGCTCGCTCGAGGGTCTGTGTGAGATCGGCTTCGACGGCTTGGCCATTGGCGGTCTCTCCGTAGGCGAGCCCAAAGAGGAGATGATCCGCGTGCTGGATTTCCTGCCGGAGCAGATGCCGGCAGATAAGCCGCGTTACTTGATGGGTGTCGGCAAGCCCGAGGATCTGGTCGAGGGCGTGCGTCGTGGTGTGGATATGTTCGACTGCGTAATGCCGACCCGTAATGCCCGCAACGGCCATCTGTTCACCGATACCGGTGTGGTAAAAATTCGCAATGCGGTGCATCGCCATGACAACTCTCCGCTGGAAGCAGGCTGCGATTGTTACACCTGCAAACACTTCTCCCGGGGCTATCTGCACCATTTGGATAAGTGCGGCGAAATGCTCGGCAGTATGTTGAATACAATCCACAACCTACGGCATTACCAACGACTGATGGCTGGTTTACGCCAGGCTATTCAACAAGGTACATTGGCGACCTTTGTCGATGCCTTCTATGCAAAGCGCGGCCTGCCAACGCCACCGCTTGCATGACGAAACTCAATAATTTTAATCAATGCAACAGGAGTGCTACATGAGCTTTCTGATTCCCGCCGCCTATGCTCAAGAGGCTGCCGCTGGTCCAGCCGGAAGCGGCTTCGAGTGGTTGTTTCTGGTCGGCTTTTTGGTCATCTTTTACCTGATGATCTGGCGCCCCCAGGCCAAGCGCGCCAAGGAGCACAAGAATCTGATCGGCGGCCTGCAGAAGGGCGACGAAGTGGTGACTTCCGGTGGCATCGTCGGCAAAGTAACCAAAGTTGCCGATGACTTCATCGTGATCGAAGTAAACGACAACATCGAACTGAAGTTCCAGAAAGTTGCGATTGCCGCGACTCTGCCCAAGGGCACGCTGAAAGCCATCTGAGCGGACACTTCATTCAATAGCAACGACGGGGCGCGCAAGGCGCCCCGCGTCATTAGACGGGCTGCGTCATGCTCAATAGATTCCCCCTCTGGAAATACCTGCTGATAGTGGTGGTGCTGGCGATTGCCTGCATCTATTCGGCTCCTAACCTTTATCCCGACGATCCGGCCGTACAGATCACCGGCGCTACTACTTCGCTGAGTGTCACTGAGGCGGACCTGAGTAAAGCGAGTGCCGCGCTTGAAGAGGCCGGAATCGCAGTTAAGGGTGCTTCGTTGGACGAGCAGGGCAGAGGTGGCCTGTTACGCCTGAATAACCAGGACGATCAGTTGCCGGCCAAGGATGTGATCCGTCGAGCGCTTGGCGACGCTTACGTGGTTGCCCTTAACCTGGCTCCGACAACCCCCGAATGGTTGCGTAACCTTGGTGCAAGCCCGATGAAGCTTGGTCTTGACCTCTCCGGTGGCGTGCATTTTCTGCTTGAAGTGGACATGGAAAAGGCCGTCGAGACACGCCTCAGCGTTCATGAGGGCGAGGTAAAGAGCCTGTTGCGCAAGGAGCGTGTCCGCTACCGCAGCCTGCCTACGCAGGATAATGCTGTGCAGCTGGGCTTTGCCGACGAGGCGACACTGTCAGCAGCGCAAGCTCTGATTCGCAAGAATTTCACCGATTTTGACATTACCTCCAGTGAGCGAAATGGCCAGCGAGTGCTGCGTCTGGCCCTCACCGAGGCGAAGCTTGCGGAAATCCGCGAATACTCCATCAAGCAGAACCTCACCACAGTTCGCAACCGGGTTAACGAGTTGGGGGTTTCCGAGCCCTTGGTGCAGCGCCAGGGCGCGAACCGCATCGTGGTTGAGTTGCCGGGCGTACAGGATACTGCTGAAGCCAAGCGTATTCTCGGTAAGACTGCCAACCTGGAGTTCCGTCTGGCGGCTGAGATGGATGCTCCGCGTGCGACCACCGAAACCTTCGAATTCCGTCAGGAGGGACGTCCCCCGGCGCAGCTGGAGCGTACGCTGATCATCACTGGCGATCAGGTGACCGATGCTCAGGCCAGTTACGACGAGAATGGCCGTCCGCAGGTCAATATCCGCCTGGATGGTCATGGCGGTGAGCTGATGAACCGCGCGACACGCAACAATGTCGGGCGCAGCATGGCGGTAATCTTCATCGAGCAGCGTCCGCAAACCACCTACGTCAAACAGATGATTGAAGGTGTCGAGCAGGAAGTGCGCGTCGAGACCTTTGTAGAAGACAAAAGGATCATCAGCCTGGCGACCATCCAGTCACCGCTGGGCAGCCAGTTCCGAATCACCGGCCTTGATGGCCAGGGTGAGTCCTCCGAGCTGGCCCTGCTGCTGCGTGCAGGTGGGCTGGCCGCGCCGATGTACTTCGCCGAAGAACGCACTATCGGCCCAAGCCTAGGGGCCGAAAACATCAAGCTGGGGGTCCAGGCTGCGATGTGGGGCTTCCTCTTCGTCGCAATCTTCATTGTGTTGATCTACAAGTTTTTCGGTGTGCTGGCGACCGTCGCGCTGCTGTTCAATATGGTGGCGCTGACAGCGCTGATGTCGATGCTAGGTGCGACTCTGACGCTGCCGGGGATCGCCGGTATCGTACTCACCATGGGCATGGCGGTGGATGCCAACGTGCTGATCTTCTCGCGGATTCGTGAGGAGATTCAGAATGGTATGTCGGTGCAGCGAGCCATTCACGAAGGGTTCGATAGGGCGTTTTCCGCAATTGTCGACGGCAACCTCACCACCTTGCTGGTGGGCGGCATTCTCTTCGCTATGGGTACCGGGCCGATCAAAGGTTTTGCGGTCACGCTATCGCTTGGGATTCTGACGTCGATGTTCACCGCAATCATCGTGACTCGTGCCATGGTCAACCTGATCTATGGTGGCCGCGATCTCAAGAAGCTGTGGATTTAAGGGGCTAGCACGATGAAGCGCGTAATCAATTTCATGGCGGTGCGGAATGTGGCCTTCTTCCTGACGCTGCTACTGACTGTTGCATCGCTGGCCAGTCTGGCAGTGAAGGGTTTGAACTTCGGTCTGGATTTCACTGGCGGCACCCTGGTCGAGTTGAACTATGAGAGCCCGGTTGCCCTGGAGGAGGTTCGTGGCCAGTTGGCCGAGGGCGGCTTTGAGGGGGCGCTGGTTCAGAGTTTTGGCGCGACCACGGATGTGCTGATCAGGATGCCAGGAGACGATCCCCAGTTGGGCGAACGTATTGCCGGGGCTCTGCGTGGTCAGGGCGCTGGCGGTGACGTCACTGTCAAGCGAGTGGAGTTTGTTGGTCCGTCTGTGGGTGAGGAGCTGCGTGATCAGGGCGGTCTGGGCATGCTGCTTGCCTTGGGAGGGATCCTGATCTATGTCGCATTCCGCTTTCAGTGGAAGTTCGGCCTTGGCGCCGTGGTGTCGCTGTTTCACGACGTGATCGTGGTCTTGGGAGTTTTCTCGTTCTTCGAGATATCTTTCGACCTGACCGTACTGGCTGCCGTGCTGGCGGTGATCGGCTACTCGCTCAACGACACCATCGTGATTTTCGACCGAATTCGGGAGAACTTCCGGACGTTGCGCAGGGCTGAGCTGATCGAGAACATCAACATTTCCACCACTCAAACTCTGCTGCGAACGCTGGCGACCTCTATTTCAACCTTGTTGGCGGTTGCGGCGCTAATGGTGTTCGGTGGAGAAAATCTCTGGGGCTTCTCGCTTGCGCTGATGATTGGGGTGGGCGTTGGAACCTATTCATCCATTTATATCGCCAGTATCTTCCTGATCTGGCTCAAGCTAACGCGCGACGACCTGATTCCACCGGCTGTCGAGGAAGTCGACGAGCGGCCCTGATATTCGAACTTCTGGCGGGTTTTGCTGTCTTACCGCACAGGCGGGGTTCTACCCGTTGGAAGAAGGAATATCGTGTGAACAAGTCAATGTTGGTGGGTACCGTTCTGGGTGCGGTAGTGGTGACTGCAGGTGGTGCATTTGCTACCTATACGCTGGTTGATCGAGGGCCTGAGTTTGCCAATGTGCTCGCGGTGGAGCCCGTCAAGGAAACCATCAAGACGCCAAGGGAAGTCTGCAAAGAAGTTGCCGTAACGCGACAAAAGCCCGTTCAGGATGAGCATCGCATTGCCGGCACTGCAGTAGGTGCGGTGGTCGGAGGGTTGTTGGGTAACCAGGTTGGCGGCGGTAACGGCAAGAAGATTGCGACCGTTGCTGGTGCGGTTGGGGGAGGCTACGCTGGTAACCAGGTACAGGGGCGGATGCAGCAGAACAGCACCTATAGCACTACCGAGACACGTTGCAGCACGGTTACTGATAGTCACGACAAGATTGTCGGCTATGACGTTAAATACGACCTTGATGGCAAGATCGGCAGCGTCCGTATGGAGCGTGATCCTGGAAATCAGATTCCCGTAAGGGATGGGCAGTTGGTACTGGCTCAGCAGCCATGAATTGAAGATCAAAAAAAGCGCCTTCCGGCGCTTTTTTTTTGTGGCGGACAGCTGTGCGCAATCAGCGCTTCAGCGAGGGCGTCAGGTGCGGCTGGATCGCAGTCAGTACAGCTTTGAAGCACTTGTTGTTGCCGGCAACTATCTGACCTTTTTCAAGGAAATCATGGCCGCCGGAGAAATCACTGACCAGGCCGCCTGCTTCCTGAATCAGGAGAGCGCCTGCAGCCATATCCCACTCGGAAAGACCGAACTCCCAGAAGGCGTCGAAGCGACCGGCGGCGACGTAGGCCAGGTCCAGGCTCGCAGCGCCAGCGCGGCGCACGCCGGCAGTCTGGCCTACCAGGCTGCGGAACATGTTGAGGTAGGCGTCCAGGTTGTCCATCTGCCCGTCGCGGAAGGGGAAGCCCGTACCCAGCAGGGCGCCTTCAAGGCTTTTGCGCGAGCCAACGCGCAGGCGGCGACCATTAATCGCGGCGCCGCGACCGCGACTGGCGGTGAATTCTTCCTGGCGGACGGGATCGATGACTACCGCATGTTCGAGGCGACCGCGGTACTTGCAAGCAATGCTGACCGCGTAATGCGGAACGCCGCGCAGGAAATTGGTGGTGCCATCCAGCGGATCGATGATCCAGAGGTAGTCGGCACCGTCACCGGAGCCTTCTGACAGCCCGCTTTCTTCGCCAAGAATGCCATGGTTCGGATAAGCCTTACGCAGCGCGGTGATGATTAGCTGTTCGGCGTTGCGGTCGATTTCGGAAACGTAGTCGCGGGCGTCTTTTTCGCTGACCGAGATCACGTCCAGGCGCTCGGTGGAACGAATAATCATTTCGCCGGCGCTGCGGGCGGCGCGCAGCGCGATATTCAGCATGGGCTGCATCGATCTAATACCTGGTCGTTTAAAGAAAGCCGCGAATTCTATCAGAAAGCATTCGTACATGTTGCACCTGCCTGCCTTGAATGGCTAAGCAACGGCTGCTTCCTGTAAGATTTCCCCTTTGCTTTTGGCCGGGAAGAAACAGTGTCGCTTCAGAACATTCGTGTGGTGCTGGTCAATACCAGCCATCCTGGCAATATCGGTGGCGCCGCTCGGGCCATGAAGAATATGGGATTGTCCCGTTTGGTGTTGGTCGACCCCGAAGACTTTCCCAGCTCCGAGGCGGTGGCGCGTGCCTCGGGTGCAACTGATATCCTCGATGCGGCCCAAGTCGTCGCAACCCTGGAAGAAGCGCTGGTGGGATGCAGTGTTGTGCTTGGCACCAGTGCGCGGGATAGGCGTATTCCCTGGCCCTTGCTGGACCCTCGTGAATCGGGCGTGACCTGCATTCAGCAGGCTGAGCAGGGCGGCGAAGTGGCGCTGGTGTTTGGTCGCGAGTATGCCGGGTTGACGAATGACGAGCTGCAGCGCTGCCATTACCACGTGCACATTCCCTCGGACCCGCAGTTCAGCTCGTTGAACCTTGCCGCCGCCGTGCAGGTGCTCACCTATGAGGTGCGCATGGCGTGGCTGGCAGCGCATGACCAGCCGAGCAAGCAGGAGAAGCTGGAAACCACTTCGCTGCTCAATGCGCAGCCGGTGACCGCCGATGAGCTGGATCACTATTACGAGCACCTGGAGCAGACGCTGATCGAGATTGGTTTCCTTGATCCAGCCAAGCCGCGCCATCTGATGCCGCGGCTGCGCAGACTCTACGGTCGTAGCGGTATCAGTAAGTTGGAAATGAATATCCTGCGCGGCATTCTTACCGAGACCCAAAAAGCTGTTAGGGGCGAGCCTCACAAAAAGCGGAGTCAGGACTGATGTTCGAGCGTATGCGCGAAGATATCCAGAGCGTATTTCACCGTGATCCTGCCGCGCGGAACGCTTTCGAGGTTATAACCTGCTACCCCGGCTTGCACGCGATCTGGTTTCATCGGGTGTCCAGCTGGCTGTGGCGGAAGGACTGCAAGTGGCTGGCACGAATGAACTCCAATCTCGCGCGCTGGCTCACCGTTGTCGAGATCCATCCCGGTGCGCGGATCGGTCGGCGTTTCTTCATCGACCATGGCATGGGTATCGTCATTGGCGAAACCGCAGAAATTGGCGATGACGTGACGCTTTATCACGGGGTAACTCTGGGCGGTACCAGCTGGAACAAGGGCAAACGTCACCCGACTTTGGAGAGTGGCGTGATCGTCGGCGCTGGCGCAAAGATTCTTGGGCCGTTCACTGTGGGTGCTGGCGCCAAGGTTGGCTCCAATGCCGTTGTGACCCGAGAGGTGCCAGCGGGGGCTACTGCTGTGGGCATACCCGGTAGGGTCATCGTCAAGTCCGATGACGCTCAAGAGGCCAAGCGCAAGGCGATCGCCGAGAAAATCGGCTTCGATGCCTATGGCGTCAGCGCGGATATGCCCGACCCCGTTGCGCGGGCGATCGGCCAGCTTCTGGATCATGTGCAGGCGCTCGAAGAGCGTATGGAGGGCATGTGCCAGGCGCTGACTGCGCTGGACAGCAACTACAGCGCTAAGGCGATGCCTGAATTGCGCGAAGAGGATTTCGCTGAGATCAAAGATGAGGGCGAGGCGCCGCGCAGCTAATGGGCGGGGTATAGGCGAGCTGGTATTATGTCGCGCCGTCATTTTGGGCATCTCGCTGGATGAATTTCTGAGTAATGGGGTAGGGCTTATAGTTGACCTAAACACTCGGGTATTGCATACTGGTGCCAATCCATGATGCTTGGTGCGAACCGATGCGATTGACTACTAAAGGCCGTTACGCCGTAACTGCGATGCTCGACCTGGCGCTACATGCGCAGCAGGGGCCTGTAACCCTTGCGGATATATCAGAGCGCCAGGGCATTTCGCTTTCCTACCTTGAGCAACTGTTCGCCAAGTTGCGCCGTGGCAGCCTGGTTACCAGCGTTCGCGGTCCGGGTGGCGGCTATCAACTATCCCGAGCAATGACTGAGATACAGGTTGTTCAGGTGATCGATGCGGTCAACGAATCCGTCGATGCCACGCGTTGCCAGGGACTTGGCGATTGCCACTCGGGCGATACCTGCCTGACACACCACTTGTGGTGCGACCTGAGTCAGCAGATTCACGAATTCCTCAGTGGCATCAGCCTGGCCGATCTGGTCAACCGGCGCGAAGTCCAGGAGGTGGCGTTGCGGCAGAACATGCGTCATGCCAATGGCCGAGGTCCGCAACTCGACAAGATTGAAGCGTCCGCCATCGAATGAGCCGGGCGACAGCCGAATAGGAGATATTTGATGAAACTGCCGATTTACCTAGACTACTCCGCTACTACACCGGTCGATCCGCGTGTGGCCGAGAAGATGATGGAATGCCTGACTGCCGATGGAAATTTCGGAAACCCGGCTTCGCGTTCGCATGCCTTTGGTTGGAAGGCCGAAGAAGCAGTTGAAAATGCGCGTCGCCAGATAGCGGAGCTGGTCAATGCTGATCCGCGCGAGATCGTCTGGACGTCCGGTGCGACCGAGTCCGACAACCTTGCCATCAAGGGTGTTGCCCACTTCTATTCATCCAAGGGCAAGCACATCATCACCAGTAAGGTCGAACACAAGGCCGTGCTCGACACCACCCGCCAGCTTGAGCGTGAAGGGTTCGAAGTTACCTACCTCGACCCCACCACCGATGGCCTGATCACGCCGGAAATGGTTGAAGCCGCGTTGCGTGATGACACCGTACTGGTCTCGATCATGCACGTGAACAACGAGATCGGCACCATTAATGATATCGCTGCCATTGGTGAGCTGACTCGCTCACGCGGCGTGTTGTTTCACGTCGATGCGGCGCAGTCCACTGGTAAGGTGGAAATCGATCTGGAGAAGCTGAAGGTCGACTTGATGTCCTTCTCCGCGCATAAGACATACGGTCCCAAGGGCGTTGGCGCGCTCTACGTGCGACGCAAGCCGCGTGTTCGCCTCGAAGCGCAGATGCACGGTGGCGGCCACGAGCGCGGTATGCGTTCGGGCACCTTGGCAGCTCACCAGTCAGTAGGTATGGGTGAGGCCTTCCGTATCGCGAAAGAGGAGATGGCAGCGGAAAACGAGCGCATCCGTGCGCTGCGTGATCGCTTCCTCAAGCAGGTCGAGCATCTCGAGGAGTTGTACGTGAACGGCAGCATGACCTCGCGCGTTCCGCACAACCTCAACCTCAGCTTCAACTACGTAGAGGGTGAGTCGCTGATCATGGCACTTAAGGACTTGGCGGTTTCGTCCGGGTCAGCCTGTACATCCGCTTCGCTGGAACCGTCCTACGTGTTGCGCGCCCTGGGTCGCAACGATGAGCTAGCGCACAGTTCGATCCGCTTCACCTTCGGTCGCTTTACTACCGAAGAGGAAGTCGATCACGCCGCGCAGAAGGTCTGTGAGGCGGTCACCAAGCTCCGTGAACTTTCCCCTTTGTGGGACATGTACAAGGATGGCGTGGATATTTCCGCTGTCGAGTGGGCGGCCCACTAAGGCGCTGCACAGCGCATCGTCTGAATTAACGAGGATTGCACCATGGCATATAGTGATAAGGTCATCGACCACTACGAAAACCCCCGTAACGTCGGCAAGTTCGACGCCGAGGATCCCTCCATCGGTACCGGCATGGTCGGCGCGCCGGCCTGCGGTGATGTGATGCGACTGCAGATCAAGGTCAACGAGCAGGGCGTCATCGAAGACGCAAAGTTCAAGACCTACGGCTGTGGTTCGGCCATCGCTTCCAGCTCCCTTGCCACCGAGTGGATGAAGGGCAAGACGCTGGAAGAAGCCGAAACCATCAAGAACACGCAGCTTGCTGAAGAGCTGGCCCTGCCGCCCGTGAAGATTCACTGCTCGGTGCTGGCTGAGGACGCTATCAAGGCGGCCGTGCGCGACTACCGCGAGAAGAAAGGCCTGCCTCAGGCATAAGCGAAGGAGGTATCGATGGCTATCAGTATGACGACCGCCGCCGCCGATCACGTACGCCGCTCCCTTGAAGGGCGCGGCAAGGGTCTTGGGGTCAGGCTGGGTGTGCGCACCACAGGCTGCTCCGGGCTGGCATACGTGCTTGAGTTCGTTGATGAGGCGGCTACTGAAGACGCGGTTTTCGACAACCACGGCGTCAAGATCATCATCGACCCAAAAAGCCTCGTCTACCTTGACGGCACCGAACTCGATTTCGTTCGTGAGGGCCTTAACGAGGGCTTCAAGTTCAACAACCCTAACGTGCGTGGCGAATGCGGCTGCGGCGAGAGCTTCAATATCTGAGGACGCCGTGGGTATTCCCTGTCATTACGCGCTATTCGACTTGCAGCCGGCATTCGATCTCGATTTGGACGTGTTGTCTTCGCGTTATCGCGAGCTGGCGCGCAAGGTTCATCCCGATCGGTTTGCCGATGGCAGCGAACACGAGCAGCGACGGGCGGTCGAGGAGTCGGCCAATCTGAACGAGGCCTTCCAGACCCTGAAGAGTCCGTCGCGGCGGGCCCGTTACCTGCTGGAGCTGCAGGGTAAGGACATGCCGCTGGAGGCATCCGTCCAGGATCCTGAATTCCTGATGCAGCAGATGCATTGGCGCGAAGAGCTCGAAGAGTTGCATGACGAGGCCGATGTGGCTGGCGTCATGACCTTCAAGTCTCGCCTGAAAAAGGCACAGCAGGACATCAATGAGAGCTTCTCCCGCATTTGGCAGAACCCTGCTCAGCGTGAAGAGGCCGAGCGGCTGGTACGCCGCATGCAGTTTCTCGACAAGCTGTCCCAGGAAGTGCGCCTGCTGGAAGAGCGCCTCGACGATTAACCCCGCGTAGCGCCCGGCGCTGCGCCCGATATCAGACTGACATGGCCTTACTTCAGATAGCTGAGCCCGGGCAAAGCCCGCAACCCCACCAGCGTCGCCTGGCGGTTGGTATAGATTTGGGCACCACCAATTCTCTTGTTGCGGCCCTGCGCAGTGGTGTCACAGCGCCGCTGGCTGATGTCGCTGGCGAGGTGATCCTGTCCTCGGCCGTGCGCTATCACGCTGATCGTGTCGAAGTGGGTCGGGCGGCCAAGCAGGCAGCCTCTAGCGATCCGCTGAATACCATTCTGTCCGTCAAGCGCCTGATGGGGCGCGGTGTTGGCGACGTCATGCAGTTGGGTGGTCAACTGCCGTATCGCTTCAGCGAAGGCGAGTCGCAGATGCCCTTCATCGAGACGGTGCAGGGGCCGAAAAGTCCGGTAGAAATTTCCGCTGAGATCCTGCGCGCTCTGCGTGAGCGTGCCGAGTCGGTTCTGGGTGGCGAGCTGGTTGGTGCGGTCATCACGGTTCCGGCCTATTTCGACGATGCTCAGCGGCAAGCAACCAAGGATGCAGCGCGGCTGGCCAATCTCAATGTGTTGCGTCTGCTCAACGAGCCGACGGCTGCAGCTGTGGCCTATGGTCTCGACCGCCAGGCCGAAGGCGTTGTAGCTATCTACGACCTGGGCGGCGGCACCTTTGATATTTCCATTCTTCGCCTGACCAAAGGGGTCTTCGAGGTGCTGGCTACCGGTGGCGATACGGCTTTGGGTGGTGATGACTTCGATCACGCCATCGCTAGCTGGATTCTCGGGCAAGCTGGCGCTTCGGTTGATCTGGCGCCCGGCGCTCAGCGTGAGGTGCTCAAGCTGGCCTGTGATGCCAAAGAGCGGCTGACCATCGACGAGTCGGTGGAGTTGAGCTATGCCGGCTGGGGGGGTGTGCTGACGCGCACAGCCTTCCACGAACTGATCGATCCGCTGATCGCTCGCAGCCTTAAGTCCTGCCGTCGTGCACTGCGCGATTCGGCGGTCGAGCTGGAAGAAGTCCATGCGGTGGTGATGGTGGGTGGGTCCACGCGGGTTCCGCGAGTGCGTGAGCTTGTGGGCGAGATGTTTGGCCGCGAGCCGCTGACCGATATCGATCCTGATGAAGTGGTGGCCATTGGTGCGGCGATTCAGGCCGAAACCCTGGCCGGTAACAACCGTGACGGTGAAGAGTTGCTGTTGCTGGATGTGATTCCGCTGTCGCTTGGGCTGGAAACCATGGGTGGGCTGATGGAGAAGATCATCCCGCGTAACACCACCATCCCGGTAGCCCGTGCCCAGGAATTCACAACCTATAAAGATGGCCAGTCGGCCATGATGATTCATGTGTTGCAGGGCGAGCGCGAGCTGATCGCGGATTGCCGCTCGCTTGCGCGTTTCGAGCTTCGCGGTATTCCTGCGATGGTCGCCGGTGCCGCGAAGATTCGCGTCACCTTTCAGGTCGATGCCGACGGGCTGCTGAGCGTATCCGCCCGTGAGCTGGCTTCGGGCGTCGAGTCGAGCATCCAGGTCAAGCCGTCCTACGGCCTGACCGACGGCGAAATCACGCGGATGCTGGAGGATTCCTTCCGGAAGGCCGGCGAAGACAAGGAGGTTCGTGCGCTACGCGAGCAGCAAGTTGACGCCCAGCGCCTGCTCGAGGCAGTCGAGGCTGCCCTGGCAGTTGATGGCGAGCGTTTACTTGATAAAGAAGAGCGCGACGCCATCGCGGTGCAGATGCAAGCGCTGCGTGAACTGCTCGACAGTCAGGATGGCGTTGCCATCGAGCGCCAGATCAAGCGCCTAAGCCAGATTACTGATGCCTTCGCTGCGCGCCGCCTGGACTCGACCGTCAAGGCCGCACTGGCCGGGCGGCAGCTTAACGATATTGAGGAATGACCCAGATGCCGCAGATAGTTTTCCTGCCACATGCAGACCATTGCCCAGAGGGCGCGGTGCTAGAAGCCCAGGCCGGTGAAACCGTGCTGGATGTTGCATTGCGTAATGGCATCCATATTGAGCATGCCTGTGAGAAATCCTGCGCCTGCACCACCTGCCATGTGGTTATTCGGGAGGGTTTCGCCTCGTTGGAGGAGTCTGACGAGTTGGAAGATGACATGCTGGACAAGGCATGGGGTCTGGAGCCTGACTCGCGCCTGTCCTGCCAGGCAGTGGTGGCTGACGCCGATCTGGTGGTAGAGATTCCCAAGTACACCATCAATCAGGTTTCCGAAAGCCAATGAAGGCGAGGGCATCACGATGAGTCTCAAATGGGTCGATGTGCTTGATATCGCCATCGAGCTGGCAGAAGCCAAGCCGGATGTGGATCCGCGTTATGTCAACTTCGTCCAGTTGCACCGCTGGGTAACGGAGCTTCCGGGGTTTTCCGATGATCCGGCGCGTGGTGGTGAGAAAGTGCTCGAAGCCATTCAGGCAGCCTGGATAGAAGAGGCCGAGTAAGCATGAGCAGACGGTTTCAGGCAAATCCCTGCAAGTTTGCGTTCATCACTCAAGCATAAAGCTGCACTTATCTTTTGCTTTCCGACCCGCGTATAATCCGCGGGTTTACTTGTTCGCTTTAAACCCACCAGACTGGAGCTTCACATGGCCCTGCAACGTACCTTCTCCATCATCAAGCCTGACGCTGTCGCCAAGAACGTCGTCGGCGAAATCACCACCCGTTTCGAGAAGGCCGGCCTGCGCGTCGTCGCTTCCAAGATGGTTCAGCTGTCCGAGCGCGAAGCCGGCGGTTTCTACGCTGAGCACAGCGAGCGCGGTTTCTTCAAGGATCTGGTTGCTTTCATGGTTTCCGGTCCTGTAATCGTTCAGGTTCTGGAAGGCGAAGACGCCATTGCCAAAAACCGTGAGCTGATGGGCGCTACCAACCCGAAAGAAGCTGCTGCCGGTACCATCCGCGCCGACTTCGCTGTATCTATCGACGAAAACGCAGTACACGGTTCCGACTCCGAAGCATCCGCTGCTCGTGAAATCGCCTACTTCTTCGCTGAAACCGAAGTCTGCGCGCGCATTCGCTGAGTGAGCGACAGGTGAATTCCATGATTGCCACTACTGCCAAAGTGAATCTTCTGGGGCTGACTCAGCCGCAGCTGGAAAATTTCTTCGAGACCATCGGGGAGAAGCGCTTTCGTGCCGGTCAGGTGATGAAATGGATTCACCACTTTGGCGTCGATGATTTTGACGCCATGAGCAACATCGGCAAGGCCTTGCGCGAAAAGCTCAAGGCCTCTGCCGAGATTCGCGGGCCTGAAGTGGTCAGCGAAGATATCTCCAGCGATGGCACCCGTAAATGGGTGGTCCGTGTCGCTTCTGGCAGCTGTGTCGAGACCGTGTATATCCCGCAGAACGGCCGTGGGACGCTATGCGTTTCCTCGCAGGCAGGTTGTGCGCTGGATTGCAGTTTTTGTTCGACCGGCAAGCAAGGATTTAACAGCGATCTGACTGCCGCCGAGATCATCGGTCAGGTGTGGGTCGCCAATAAATCGTTCGGCAGCGTACCGGCCAAAATCGACCGTGCCATCACCAACGTAGTGATGATGGGCATGGGTGAGCCGCTGCTCAACTTCGATAACGTGGTTGCCGCCATGAATCTCATGATGGATGACCTCGGCTACGGCATCTCCAAGCGTAAGGTGACACTGTCCACGTCTGGCGTGGCACCGATGATTGACCGTCTGGGTGATGAGATCGACGTTTCCCTGGCGCTGTCGCTGCATGCGCCCAACGATGAATTACGTAACCAGCTGGTACCGATCAACAAGAAGTACCCGCTGGCCGTCGTGCTGAATGCATGCCGCAATTACATCTCTCGCTTGGGCGAAAAGCGCGTACTGACCATCGAGTACACTCTGCTCAAGGGTGTCAATGACCAGCCCGAGCATGCCGAACAGATGATCCCTCTTCTGGCAGGTATTCCTTGCAAGATCAATCTGATTCCATTTAATCCCTTCCCTCATTCCGGTTATGAGCGGCCGAGCAACAATGCGATCCGCCGATTTCAGGACATCCTGCATAAAGCCGGGCACAATGTGACCGTGCGTACCACTCGTGGTGAGGATATCGATGCAGCCTGTGGCCAACTGGTCGGGCAGGTGATGGATCGTACACGTCGAAGCGAGCGTTACATCGCTGTGCGTGAGTTGCAGTCCGAGTCTGGTGCGGCGCCCATCGCTACGAATCGATCCTGAGGGGGATGCTGATGACCTTGCGCATTGCGCTACTGCTTCTACTTACCGGCCTTATGGCCGGTTGTGTTTCTTCAGGCTCCGGTGATCCACTGCGCACTTCGAGCGGGCGCGAGCAGGCACGTGACGCCTATATCCAGCTTGGCATTGGCTATCTGCAGCAGGGCGAAGCCGCAAGGGCCAAAACGCCTCTGCGTAAAGCGCTCGATTTGGACCCCAACAGTGCCGATGCGAATGCGGCGCTGGCGCTGGTATTCCAGACTGAGATGGAATACACACTTGCCGACGAGCATTACCGCAAGGCGCTCTCCGGCCGCAACGATGCGCGTATCCTGAACAACTACGGCAGTTTTTTGTTCGAGCAGAAACGCTATCCCGAGGCCATGGAGCGTTTCACCAAGGCTTCCGAAGACAATCTGTACGGCGAACGTGCACGCGTCTTCCAGAACATGGGTATGACAGCCTTGCAGCTGGGGCAGCGCGAGCAGGCCGAGACCTATTTCACCCGTGCGCTACGTCTCGATAGCCGTCAGCCGCGCGCATTGCTCGAACTTGCAATGCTGGCGTACGAAGCCAAGGATTATGTGCCGGCGAAGCGTTATTACGGCGCTTTCAGCAGCATGTCCGAGCAAAACGCTCGCAGCTTGTTGCTGGGTACTCGCCTGGCCAATATCCATCAGGATCGCAATCAGGCCGCGAGCTTAGGGCTGCAACTCCAGCGGCTGTATCCAGGTACGTCTGAATACCAACAGTTTCTTTCGGAGCAACGATGACAGCGCCACATTCTGAAGCAGTTGCCTCGACGGCTGCCAACCCTGGCGAAACGCTTCGCGCTGCGCGTGAAGAGAAAGGCTTGGCACTCTCTTCGATAGCCCAACAACTCAACCTGACAGAGCGCTCGCTGGCCCAGATAGAGGCAGGTGATTTCAGCCGTCTTCCAGGCCTCACCTTCGCCCGTGGTTACGTTCGTGCCTATGGCAAGTTACTGGGGCTGGACCAGAATCGCCTGGTCAATGAGTTCGATCACTACACCGGCTCGGGGGCTGCTGCCAGCAACATACACAGCCTGGGGCATATCGATGAGCCGGGTCGCCTATCACGTGGGGTGATGCGCTTTTTCGTCTTCGCACTGATCCTCATCCTCGCTGCAGGCGCACTGTTCTGGTGGCAGGACCAGTCCACCCGCAGTCAGTCCGCCCCGGCCGTTACTACGCTGGATCAGATCGAGGTAGAGGCTGCGGACGGCACCACCGAGATTCATCTGCTGGAGCGTGATGAAGAGCCGCTTGAGCTGGGGCAGAGCGAGTCGATCGACAGCCAGGTAGAGGATATTCCTTCGCAGGAACAATCCGAATCAGCGCAGCCGGAGCAGGCGCCCGTTGAAGCTGTGACGGAAGAAAGCCCTACTGCCGAAGCACCTGCTGCACCGTCAGCGCCTGAAACCGCGGCCGTTTCGCTGGCGCCGGGTGAAGGTCGTTTGACGTTGAGCTTCACGGCTGACTGCTGGACGCGTGTAACCGACGCGGACGGCGAAGTGCTCTATAGCGCGCTGGCCAAGGCTGGTAGCAGTCGTACTCTGGTCGGCAAGACGCCGCTGGATCTGCATCTCGGCTTTGCGTCGGGTGCGCAGGTGAACTTCAACGGTGAAGCCGTCGATCTTTCAAGTATCACGCGTGGCGAGACTGCGCGTCTTACGCTCGGACAGTAATCATGCATACTGAGTCCCCCATCAAGCGTCGTCCTACTCGCAAGATCTGGGTAGGCAACGTGCCGGTCGGCGGCGATGCGCCCATCGCCGTGCAAAGTATGACCAATACCGAAACCTGTGATGTTGAGGCAACCATCGCGCAAATACAGCGGCTGAAGGATGCCGGCGCCGATATCGTGCGTGTCTCGGTGCCTTCGATGGATGCTGCGGAAGCCTTTGGCAAGATCCGTCAGCGCGTGCAGGTGCCGTTGGTCGCTGATATCCATTTCGATTACCAGATCGCCCTGCGTGTGGCTGAACTGGGTGTCGACTGCCTGCGCATCAACCCCGGCAACATCGGTCGCGAAGACCGTGTACGTGCTGTGGTTGATGCCGCGCGGGACCGGGGTATTCCAATCCGCATCGGCGTTAACGCCGGTTCGTTGGAAAAGGATCTGCAGAAGAAATATGGCGAACCAACGCCCGAAGCGCTGGTTGAATCCGCGCTGCGCCATGTCGAGCATCTGGATCGTCTGAATTTCCCTGACTTCAAGGTCAGCGTGAAGGCCTCCGATGTTTTCATGGCCGTCGCCGCCTATCGTCTGCTGTCCAAGGAAATCGAACAGCCCCTGCACCTTGGTATTACCGAAGCAGGCGGCCTGCGTTCAGGTACGGTGAAGTCGGCGGTGGGGTTGGGCATGTTGTTGGCCGAGGGTATCGGCGACACGATCCGTATTTCGCTAGCGGCCGATCCAGTGGAAGAGATCAAGGTCGGCTTCGATATTCTCAAGTCGCTGCGGTTGCGTTCGCGCGGAATAAACTTCATCGCCTGCCCGAGCTGCTCGCGGCAGAATTTCGACGTGGTCAAGACCATGAACGAGTTGGAGAACCGCGTCGAAGACCTGCTGGTGCCTATGGATGTGGCGGTGATTGGCTGCATCGTCAACGGGCCGGGTGAAGCCAAGGAGGCGCATATCGGCCTCACCGGTGGCACCCCCAACAACCTCGTCTATATCGATGGCAAGCCTGCGCAGAAACTGACCAACGAAAACTTGGTGGATGAGCTGGAACAGCTGATTCGCCGCAAGGCTGCCGAGAAAGTTGAGAGCGACGCGGCTTTGATCCTGCGTAGCTGATTAAGGAACCGATTTGAGCAAGTCCCTGCAAGCCATTCGTGGCATGAACGATATTCTGCCGGCGCAAACACCGGTTTGGCGTTACCTGGAAAGCACATTCGCGCAGTTGCTCGACAGCTACGGATACAGTGAGATCCGGCTACCTATTGTCGAGTACACCGAGCTGTTTGCTCGTGGTATTGGCGAAGGCACTGATGTGGTGGACAAGGAAATGTACACCTTTCTGGATCGCAACGAGGAATCCCTCACGCTGCGTCCCGAAGGCACCGCCAGCTGCGTACGCGCTGTGCTGGAGCATGGCCTGACTGGTGGTGGTCAGGTGCAGAAGCTCTGGTACACCGGGCCGATGTTTCGCTACGAGAAGCCGCAGAAAGGGCGCTATCGGCAGTTCCATCAGATCGGCGTGGAAGTCTTCAACCAGCCGGGCCCCGATGTCGATGCGGAGCTGATTGTGCTCACGGCGCGCCTGTGGAAGCAGCTCGGCATCGCTGACGCCGTGACCCTGCAGCTCAACAGCCTGGGCTCCAGCGAGGCGCGTGCGACCTATCGCGACGCACTGGTCGCCTATCTTCAGCAGCGCTTCGAACAGCTCGACGAGGACAGCCAGCGCCGCCTGACTACCAACCCGCTGCGCATCCTCGACAGCAAGAACGCACAGACTCAGGCCTTGTTGGCCGACGCACCAACGCTCAATGATTTCCTCGACGAGGAATCGCGTGTGCATTTTGACGGGCTCAGAGCGCGACTCGATGCGGTCGGCATCGCCTATGAGATCAACCCCAAGCTGGTGCGTGGCCTGGATTACTATGGCCGTACCGTATTCGAGTGGGTTACCGACAAACTAGGCGCACAGGGGACCGTTTGTGCCGGTGGCCGTTATGACGGGCTGATCAGCCAGTTCGGCGGTAAGCCAACTCCAGGTGTCGGCTTTGCTATGGGTGTTGAGCGTCTAGTGTTGTTGCTGGAAACCTTGGGGCAAAACCCCGAGGAGCTGAACCTGCCACCGCATGCCTATATCTGTGCCTTTGGCCAACCGGCTGAACTGGCGGCACTGGCGCTGGCTGAGCGCATGCGCGATGAGCTACCGGGCTTGCGTCTGCTGGTCAATGCCGGCGGTGGCAGCTTCAAGAGTCAGTTCAAGAAGGCCGACAAAAGTGGCGCACGCTTTGCGCTGATTCTGGGTGAGGACGAACTGGCCGGTCGCGTGGTAGGTTGCAAGCCGCTGCGCGACGACAGCGAACAACAAAGCATTGCCTGGGATGCTCTGCCCGAGCGCCTGGCTGCCTGTCTGGCTTGATCGACAGGTTCGAATTCTGCGAATCAAAGGAGTAACAGCGTGACCTCGGGTACAGATGAAGAACAACTCGATCAGATCAAGGAGTGGTGGCAGCGCAATGGCATGCCGTTGCTTGCCGGTGCCGGACTGGCGCTGGCACTGGTATTCGGCTGGCAGTTCTGGCAGAAGCACCAGGTCAATCAGGCGCATGGTGCATCAGCGATCTATCAGCAGCTGCTGACCGTAGCTTTGACTGACTCAGAACCAGATATGGCAGAAGTCTCGCGTCTGGGGCAACGACTGAAGAAGGATTTTTCTGGCACGCATTACGCGCAGTACGGCAGTCTTTTCGTCGCTAAGGTGGCCGTTGAATCCGGTCGTCTCGACGAGGCAGCGACAGAACTGCAGGCCGTGCTGGACAAGCCTGCGGACAAGGTCCTCGAAGAGCTTGCTCGCCAGCGTCTGGCCCGTGTGCTGTCCGCTCAGGATAAGACCGAGGCGGCGCTGACACTGCTGGATGGCGAAGCGCCCAAGGCCTTCGCTGCGAGCCGTGAGGAATTGCGCGGCGACCTGCTGGTCAAGCTTGAACGTCTCGATGAGGCTCACGCCGCCTATTCCAAGGCGAAAGAGTCGCTGTCGCAGGATGCCGCCGTTGGTGGTTTGCAACTGAAGCTGGATGACCTGGCTCGTGGAGAGGCGTGAATCGATGCGTTGGAAAACTGCAGCGCTGCTGACCCTAGCCGTTCTGGCGGTAGGGTGCAGCAGCAACGATAAGAAGGAACCGGGTCCAGCCGAGCTGGTTAAGTTCGATGCTGAGGTCGAACTGAAGAAAGAGTGGAGTCGCTCGATCGGCAAGGGTCAGGGCGAGACCTACAATCTGCTCAAACCTGTGGTCTACGGCAACGAGATCTTCGCTGCCGACGTGCGTGGTCTGGTTGTCGCCATGGACCGTCAGAGCGGCAAGGTGAACTGGAAGAAGAACCTTAAGGTTCCGGTTTCCGGCGCCGTGGGTGCAGGCTACGGATTGGTGCTGGTGGGCACCCTGCGCGGCGAAGTGCTGGCGCTGGATGTCTCCAATGGTGAAGAGCGCTGGCGCAGCCAAGTCAGCAGCGAAGTGCTCGCCGCGCCTGCCGTGAATGGCGACGTGGTGGTGGTGCAGACCCAGGACGACCGTGTCATCGCGCTGGATATCGACAACGGTGAGCAGCGCTGGAGCTACGAAAGTTCACCTGCCGTGCTGACGCTGCGCGGCACAGGGGCGCCGCTGCTGACCAATGAGCTGGCGATTGCCGGGCTCTCCAGCGGCAAGGTGGTTGCGCTGGATACCCGTCGTGGCCTGCCTGTTTGGGAGCAACGCGTGGCGGTCCCGCAAGGCCGTTCCGAGCTTGAGCGTGTGGTTGATATCGACGGTGGCTTGTTGCTTTCGGGTGGCGTGCTATATGTCGCCACTTACCAGGGCCGTGCGGCCGCGCTGGATCTGAGCAGCGGGCGGATACTGTGGCAGCGTGATGCCTCTACATCCTCCGGTGTCGCGCTGGGCTACGGTAGCGTCTACGTGAGCCAGGCAGACGGCTCGGTTGTGGGCATCGATGAGCGCTCGACCACCGTACTCTGGAGTAACGATGCACTTGCGCGCCGCGAGCTTTCCGGTCCCTCGGTATTTTCGAGCTATGTTGTAGTAGGTGACAAGGAAGGCTATCTGCATTTGCTGAGTCAGGTCGATGGCCGCTTCGTCGCGCGCACCCGCATCGACAGTGCCGGCCTGCGCACTCGTCCTGTGGTCGAGGGCGACTGGCTGTACACCTATGGCAACGATGGCAAGCTGGTCGCATTGACCATTCGCCAGCGGGACTGACGGCTCAAACCGTTCGCACAGCAGGCAGTTCTTTAACAGCCTGCTCGCCGTTTCGCCCAGGCGGAACGCTGTATATCCGGCCGCTGCATTGCAGCGGCCTTCGTGTTTTCTGAAATATCGCAGTGGAGAGCCGCATGGTTCCCGTAATCGCCCTGGTGGGCCGCCCGAACGTCGGCAAGTCCACCCTGTTCAACCGTCTGACCAAAAGTCGTGACGCTATCGTTGCCGAATATGCCGGTCTTACCCGTGATCGCCAGTACGGCGAAGCCAAGTGGCAGGGGCGTACCTATATCGTCATTGATACCGGTGGCCTGACGGGCGACGAAGAGGGTATCGATGCCAAGATGGCCGAGCAGTCGCTGCAGGCCATGGAAGAAGCCGATGCGGTGATGTTCATCGTTGACGCGCGTGCTGGCATGACGCCGGGTGATCAGATGATCGCTGAGCATCTGCGCAAGATGAACAAGCGCCATTTCCTGGTAGTGAACAAGGTCGATAGCATCGACCCGGACATTGCTCGTGCCGAGTTCAGTCCGTTGGGTCTTGGCGAGGCGCTGCCCATCGCCGCCGCTCACGGTCGTGGCATCAGTTACATGCTTGATCAGGCGCTGGGAAGCTTTCCCAAAGACAACCTCGAGCAGGAAGAGAGCGAACAGGAAGGTGAGAGCGGGCCGGTCGCCGAAGGCGATGAGCTCAAGCGCATTCCTGGGCCGAGCGAAAAGGATGGTATCAAGATCGCCATCATCGGTCGTCCCAACGTCGGCAAGTCGACTCTGGTCAACCGTATGCTTGGCGAAGAGCGAGTCATCGTTTATGACCAGGCCGGTACCACCCGCGACAGTATCTATATTCCGTTCGAGCGTGGCGATGAGAAGTACACCCTGATCGACACTGCGGGCGTCCGCCGTCGCGGCAAGATCTTCGAGGCGGTAGAAAAGTTCTCCGTGGTCAAGACGCTGCAGGCGATCCAGGATGCCAACGTAGTGATCTTCGTCATGGATGCCCGCGAAGGCGTGGTCGAGCACGACCTGAACCTGCTCGGTTTCGTACTCGACAGCGGCCGTGCGCTGGTAATTGCGCTGAACAAATGGGACGGCATGGAGCCCGGTGAGCGCGATTACGTAAAAACCGAGCTGGAACGCCGACTATTCTTTGTCGATTTCGCCGATATCCACTTCATTTCTGCCAAGCACGGTACCGGCGTCGGCAATCTGTACAAGTCGGTCCAGGCTTCGTTTACGTCGGCTGTGACTCGCTGGCCTACTAGCCGCCTGACGCAGATTCTCGAAGATGCCGTGCGCGAACATGCACCGCCGATGGTATCGGGCCGTCGTATCAAGCTTCGCTATGCCCACTTGGGTGGCGCGAACCCGCCGATCATCGTGATTCACGGCAACCAGGTCGATGCAGTACCCAAGTCCTATTCGCGCTATCTCGAGAATACCTACCGCCGCGTGCTCAAGCTGGTCGGCACGCCGATCCGCATTGAATACAAAGGCGGCGAAAACCCCTACGAGGGCAAGAAGAACACCTTGACCGACCGCCAGGTGAACAAGAAGCGCCGACTCATGTCGCACCACAAGAAGGCAGAGAAGAAGCGCCGGGATAAGAAATAGCCACAAGCCCGAGGCCATGAGCCGGAAGTCGTTGCGACGGCTTCCGGCTCGTTGACGGAGTGAGCCGATGATCACCAGCAAACTGCCCAATGTCGGCACCACCATCTTCACTACCATGTCCCAGCTCGCAGCCGAGACAGGGGCGATCAATCTCTCCCAGGGCTTCCCGGACTTCGACGGGCCGGATGAACTGCGTGAGGCTCTGGCGCGGGCTGTGATGGCCGGGCACAACCAGTACGCACCCATGACCGGATTGCCGGCGCTGCGCGAACAGGTGGCACTTAAAGTCCAGTCGCTGTACGGGCGGCAGGTGAGCGCCGACAGCGAGATCACCATCACGCCGGGCGCGACCCAGGCGATCTTCTGTGCGATCCATGCGCTGATTCGGGCCGGCGATGAAGTGATCGTCTTCGATCCCTGTTACGACAGTTATGAGCCTGCCGTTGAGCTTGCCGGTGGTGTCTGTATCCATCAGCCGTTGAGCTTGCCGGACTTCTCCATTGATTGGCAGAAGCTGGCCGATGCCATCACCCCGCGCACGCGGATGATCGTGCTCAATACGCCGCACAATCCCAGCGGCGCGCTGGTCGATATGGCCGATCTGGATCGACTCGCTGCGCTGATCCGTGACCGTGATATCTATCTGCTCAGCGACGAAGTCTATGAGCATTTGATCTTCGACGGACGCGAGCATGCCAGCGTGCTGCGCCACGATGAGTTGTATCAACGGGCCTTCGTGATCAGCTCCTTCGGCAAGACTTACCACGTCACCGGTTGGAAAACCGGTTATGTGGTGGCACCGCCACAGCTGACGGCAGAGCTGCGCAAGGTGCATCAGTACGTCAGTTTCACCGGTGTTACGCCGCTGCAATGGGCGCTGGCGGAGTTCATGGAGGCGCATCCTGAGCATGTTCGCCAATTGCCATCCTTCTATCAGGCCAAGCGCGATCTGTTCTGCGATCTGCTGTCAGGCTCGCGGTTCGGCTTTAGCCGAACTGCGGGCACTTACTTTCAGCTGGCTGATTATTCGGTGATCCGCCCTGATCTGGATGACGTGGCCATGGCGCAATGGTTGACTCGTGAGCACGGGGTGGCGAGCATCCCAATCTCGGTGTTCTATCAATCGCCGCCAGCGGGTTTGCGGCTGGTACGTTTCTGCTTCGCTAAACGGGAGGAAACGCTGCGTGAGGCAGCGGCAAAGCTATGCGCGATCTGACTACTTTGCCCGATCTTCAACTGGCTCTGATCCAGACCACACTGGCGTGGCAGGATGCTGCCGCCAATCGCGAACACTTTGCCGGGCTGCTGGAACAGGCCCGCGGTGCGGACTTGGTGATCCTGCCGGAAATGTTCACCACCGGTTTTTCCATGAGTGCGTCGCGCCTGGCTGAGCCGGAGGAGGGGCCCAGCTATGCCTGGTTGCGCGAACAGGCGGCGCGCCTGGAGGCCGTGGTCACCGGCAGCCTGATCATCGAGGCGGCGGATGGCAGTTATCGCAACCGCTTGCTCTGGGCGCGCCCGGACGGTGAAATTCTGCATTACGACAAGCGTCATCTGTTCCGCATGGCTGGCGAGCACCAGCATTACACCGCAGGTGAGCGCCAGGCGCTGTTTGAGCTGAATGGCTGGCGCGTGCGCCCGCTGATCTGCTACGACCTGCGCTTTCCGGTATGGAGCCGCGATGCCCATGGCACCGATCTGCTGTTCTACACGGCCAACTGGCCGGCGGCCCGGCGCGACGCCTGGAACCGCCTGCTGCCGGCGCGTGCTATCGAGAACCTGTGCTTCGTCGCGGGTATCAACCGCGTAGGCGAGGACGGCAAGGGGCATCCTTACAGCGGTGACAGTCAGGTACTCGATTACCTTGGCGACCCACTGCTCGAAGCGGGCGAGGGCGATGGTGTTTTTCGTTGCACGCTGAGCGCGAGAAATCTCGCTGCGTTCCGCGAGCGCTTCCCGGCCTACCACGACGGTGACGATTTCGAACTGAGGGTTTGATTTCGCTGCGGGAGGAGCTGCGTATGGTGGGAACCGCAAAGCGTTTTCCACCGTTTCTTTCCATGTGTGATGCCCGGTCCGGTTTATCGCCTGCTGCGATCTGTCAGCGCCTCGATCTGCCTGTCTTGCCTGCGTGCAAGGCCGATGACCGCAACAGCCGCCCCGATCAGCGCCATAAGCATATCGGACTGGGTATCCCAGGGATCGCCTTGGGTGCCAAGAAAATCTTCGGCGCCCTGGCCGGCGATTAGTGCGACCCACCATTCGAGCATCTCGTAAAAGGCGCTGAAGGTCAACGCTACGCAGATCGCCAGAAAGCCCAGCATCCGCCCTCGTGCAAGAAAACCCAGCCGCAGCAGGATCTCCCGTGCCAGCAGCGCCGGAACCAGGCCCTGCATAAAGTGCCCGAGCTTGTCGTAGGGGTTTCGTTGCAGTTCGAACAGCTCCTGTACCCAAAAGCCCAGCGGCACACGAGCATAGGTGTAGGCGCCGCCGAGGATCAATATCAGTGCATGTATTGCGATCAGTACGTAGAGCAGCCGCGTGAGCGGAAAGTCTCGGTAACTGAACAGCAGCAGAGGTATGGCGATCAGCACCGGCGAGACCTCCAGCAGCCAGGTGGCGCGATCGTAAGGCGCAATGCCGGAGGCGAGGAGTGCCAGCAGAACAATCAGGCCCAGAGTCGCAAAAAGTGTCTTGTCCTGCATTTGGTGTGGCCACATCCGCTATGGAGTGCGCAGCATGCATGGTCAGGCTGCGCCAGACAATCAGCTGCGGCCCGCCGGCGCTGGAGCAGAGCGGGACAGCGTGCGGCCACAGCTGTGCAGGTCAACTTCGCTCACGTAGCGGTTGGCGTTGCCCTGGATGCAGGCGATGCGCTGGTTGCGCCAGTGTTCCCACTCGCTGACCGGGTACTGGCGATTCCAGATGTCGTATAGACGCTGATCCTGCCTGGAGAGACGCAACTGGTAGCGCTCGCTCATATACAGGTAGGTGCGGGCAATGGCGCCGCGGCTGTATTCCGGCGGCATCGCGGTGCGCTGCTTGAAATTGACCACGAACGGGCAGGCACCGTACTGGCTGGGTTTTTCACTGAGCATGCCGAAGCCGTAGTTGCTGCGGTCGCCATTCACCTCGCCGACCACCGGTACCAAGTTATGCAGGTCGGCTTCGGCCTTGCTGAATGCGGGGTCCTTCGAGGTGCATTGTTTGCGCCCACCCTGCTGCCAGCACTGACGCTGATGGCCGATCACCCAGGCCGGAACTATGTGCTCCCATTCGACTCGTTCGGCACGCTTGGGCTGCTTGCGCGGGATATAGCCGCAGCTGTCGAGATCGATCTGATTGCCCTTGAAGGCACAACCGCAATAGAAATCCACCGGACGTTCGGCATAGATCGTCCAGGCGATCTTCTTGGCTTCACGGAAGGTGCGTGGTGCATCGGCATGAACCGAGGCGAACGGAAGGAGCAACAGCAGAAGCAGGGCAAGCGGGCGCATGGGCATCTCGACGACAAACTGAGAAACGCATCCATGCGACGGAACGGCATGTTAACGCTGGTCCGCTTAAAAATCAGCAATGAAATCAGATATTTAGCTGACTGGGCGTGATCCGTTGCGGCTGATCCATAGTGAGCCAATGATCAATGATCCGCCGACCAGCAGCAGGTCGAGGCGAGTTTCACTACCCCAGACCAGGAAATTGATGATCAGGCCGACGGGTACCGACAGGTTGTTCATCACCGCCAGGGTGCCGGCATTCACCAAAGTGGCGCCCTTGTTCCAGCAGAATTGGCCGAGGGCCGTGGCCAGCACACCCATCCACAGCAGTACGCCCCATTGGGTGGAGCTCGTCGGCAGGCGCTCGGGATCGCCGAGGAGCAACCAGGCTGGCAGCACCACCAACAAGGCGCCGATGAAGAAGTAGCCGAAGCGGCGGTGCAGCGGAATCTGCGATTGATAGCGCGCGGCCAGATGCTTGTAGCCGACCTGGCCGGCAGCGAAAGTAAAGTTGGCCAGCTGCAGCAACAGGAAACCGCCGAGGAAGTCGCTGCTGAGATCGTCATAGCGGATCAGCCCTGCGCCGAATACCGCCACTGCAGCGGCAAGTAAGGCCCAGGGGTTGAAACGTCGGTTCAGCGCATCGTCGATCAGCGCTACATGCAGCGGCGTCAATACGGTAAACAGCAGCACTTCGGCCACCGTCAGCACATTGAAGCTGAGGTACAGGCACAGGTAGGTGACACCGAATTGCAGCATGCCGACTACCGTTACGCCAATGATGAATCCGGGTGCCACACCGCGCCAGCGGGTCATCGGTAGGAAGATCAGTCCGGCTAGAACCACACGGGTAAGTACGGCGAAATAGCTGTCTACCGCGCCGGCCAGATATACCCCAATAAGGTTGAAGGAAACGGCCCATAGCAGGGTGACGAATAACAGGTAAGGCATGCCGGCTCCCAAGCGAAGGCCGGCGATATTAACAGGTCGCCGAGAAACCGCCTGCGTCGGCGAGAGTAGCTTTGTAATGATCCTGCCGGCCGCCGTGAACGCGGCCTTTCAGACGTGATTTTCCCGCCTTGGGGGATGCGTAACTAGAAATAGAACGGCTGCTTTGCCACGTTTCAGTCCGCAAGCTCTTCGTCATCTTCATCGTGAGTGGGCTCGGGGTGCTCGTCCATGCGTGGATCTGGATCGACTCCAGTGGGGTTCTGGTAACCGTGGGCGGAATCGTCTTCATTCTGCTGATGCATCTGCTGATGCTGATCAGATGTGTCCTGCGAGCTTTCATGGACGCCGTCGTGGCCGAAGGCTGCGCCTGTTGTGAGCAACGCAATAACGGCGAAGGCGGGAGTTGTGATGTGCATGGGCTGTCCTCAGTGTGGGGCTTCTTACCTTCGCTTTGACCCACCGTATGCACCCTCCGTTCGGGTCCGGTGATTGCCGAGCATGAACTTGCCTGGGACCAGAGAGTCATTTAAACGAAGCGCTCGGCCACTAGCTAACCGTGCGTAGGGGACAAACAGATAAATCTGTGACACGCAGCGGGAGCAATGCTTGCGTGATTGTTGATCGGACAGCGTTGAGTCAACCCAACAGCTGTCAATGGAAAGGAAAGAGTTGCGTGCAAATCAACCGCGTCAGCGCAAAGGACATCGACAAACAGCATTACGAATTGGTGATTATCGGGTCGGGCTTCGGTTCCTGCTTCTTCCTCAGTGAAGCTCTGAAGCACATCAAGGGGCGAGCCCTGATCATCGAATGGGGCGACTTCCACTCCTGGGACTGGCAGATCCAGAATCAGCAAAGCTCTCTAATCCTGCCCGAGTCGACCTACGACAACCCCGGCGAAAAACCCTGGAACACCACTATCGCCCTGGGTGGCGGCATGAACTGCTGGTTTTCCCAAACACCGCGCTTGCACCCCAGCGATTTCGCCACCCGAAGCCTTTACGGCGTAGCGCATGACTGGCCGCTGAGCTACGACGATCTCGAACCCTACTACTGCCAGGCCGAACAGATCATGTCGATTGCCGGCGACCCGGACATGGCCAAAGTGCTGCCGCGCAGCCAGCCGTTTCCACAGCCGCCGCACAAGGGCTCGACCATAGACATGCTAATGAAGGAGGCGATGCCCGACCATCACTTCATCATGCCGACCGGGCGCGCGCGGGTAGCCACCGGTACACGTGGTGTCTGCTGTGCCAATGCGACCTGCAATTTGTGCCCGGTCAATGCCAAGTTCACCGCGCAGAACGGCTTCGCCGAACTGTTCAGCCACCCCAAAGTAGACGTCTGCTTAAAAGCCGAGGTGCGCACTTTGGAATACGAAGGCAATAGCATCAAGGCGGCTACTTTGCGTGGCGAGGAGGGCGAGTTTCGGGTGCACGGCGATGTCTTCGTTCTAGGCGCCAATGGTATCCAGAGCCCGGCCATCCTGCTGCGCTCGGATCTCAACCACGGCGATACCGGCAGGGGGCTGCACGAGCAGGTGGGCGCCAACGTCGAAGTCTTCCTTGATGGCCTAGGTAATTTCGATGGCAGCACCATTACTACCGGTCTGAATTATTCACTTTATGATGGCGAGTTCCGCGAGGATCATTCTGGCTGCCTGGTGTACTTCGAGAATCGCTGGCCCTACGGACTGCGGCCCGAGCCGGGGCGTTGGAACCAGTTGCTGCCCCTGATGGTGGTTACCGAAGACCTGCCCAATCCCGACAGCCGCGTGTTGATCGATCCAGCCACAGGCGATGCAGTTATCGATTACCAGGGCGAGTCGGACTATGGGCGCAATGGCGTGCAGTACGGTCTGGATAATCTGGAGCAGCTGCTGGCGCCGCTGCCGGTCGAGTCGATCAATTTCCGCGAATGGCGTCTGACCGAATCCCATGTTCAGGGAACGCTGCGTATGGGGCAGGCCGACGACGGCTCGGTGGTCGATGGGCAAATGCTCCATCACCGCATGCGTAATCTCGTGGTAGTCGGCACCGCGACCTATCCTAGCTGTTCACCTGCCAACCCCAGCCTGACAGCCGCTGCGCTGTCCATTCGTGCCGCTGACCTGCTTTATGGCTAAGGAGCTCTGATGAAACGTCGTACCTTTGTGCTCGCCTCAACCGCCGCGCTCGGTCTGGTGGCGTTGGGCGCGGGCGCCTGGGTCTATGAGGACAGGCAGGTATTCATCCCCGAACTGCTCAAAAAAATGGTGGGTAATTTCAGGATGGATGCCGAGGACGAGCGCAAGTTCGTCGATGCCCTGGCCGCGCAATATGGTGAGGAAAAGCTCGTGGCGCTGATGGGACTGTACAAGGTGCGCCAGCAGACTGGCGTTGGTACGCCCTATACCGACCCCAGGGTAGACAAGTTCGAGCGCGGACTGCTGACGGACTTCATGGTTTCCACTGACTTTCTGCGCCATCAGGAAGCCAACCCGAAAGTGTCGTTCCTTGGCTATCGGCTGCCGTGCAGCAACCCCTATGCGCGTTTCGATGGCCTGACATAGGTCCTGCGAGCTTTCGGCACGCTGCAGCGCAGCGTTGCCCAATGGCGGCCGATGTAGCAGGACGCTGCTTCGTTGAACGATTGACCGTTAGTCGCGCTCTATGCACAGCCAGATACATTTTTCATTGCATGTAACCAAGGAGCAGGGCCATGGCAATTTTCCCTTCGCGTGCCTGCATTTTTCTCGCTGCAGTCGTTGCCTGCCTGCCGGCGTTGAGCCAGGCGGACCTGTACTCCCTGAAGATCGAGAACGATGTCATCGCCAGCGGCAGTGACGGCCACTACACCAACGGATTCGAGCTGATGCGCTCGTTCAAGCCGCAAGCCGATCACTGGTCCTTGCGCTTTGCCGAGGCCATGCCCGGCTGGCACGCGCAGGAAGTGGACAATATTGCCTACCGTTTCGGCCACCAGATCTACACACCCAACGAGATTGAGGAGTCGGAGCTCATCGAGGACGACCGGCCCTACGCTGGACTACTGTTCGCCGGCGTTTCGATGTTCGCCGACAACCAGCATCAGGGCTGGCGCGAAACCAGTGGTTTGCACCTGGATGTGGGCATTGTTGGCCCGGCTGCCGGCGGCAAGAAGATTCAGCGCTGGGTCCACGACGCCACCGGCAGCGACGAGCCCAGAGGCTGGGACAACCAGCTGCGCAACGAGCCCTCCGTCAATCTCGGCTACCAGAAACGCTGGTGGCTGCAGCACAATCTGGCCGGCCTGGACTTTGAGTACGGGCCAAGCGCGGGGCTTGCTCTGGGAAATCTCTACAGCTACGGCTCTGCAGGGCTAGGCATTCGCCTTGGACAGGGCCTGTCACGCAGCTTCAGTATCCCGGCGGTGGCGCCGGCCCAAAGCGGCAGCCTGTTCTTCGACCAGGGCGGCGGTTTCGCCTGGAGCTTGTTCGCCAACCTGGAAGGCCGTTACATGGCCCACAACATGCTGCTGGAGGGCAACACGTTCAAAAACAGCCACTCGGTAGACAGCCGAGAGTGGGTCGGTGATGCCAAGGTTGGCATCGCTCTGACCTGGAGCGAGTGGCAACTGGCCTTCGCCAGCGTCTGGCGCACCCGTGAATTCCAGACCCAGGACGAGCACGACCAGTTCGGCTCGCTGACCATCTCGGCTTGGTTCTAGGAAACTGTCATCCGATCACCCGTGCAGGAGTAGGTCAGGCCTGGGAAACGGCTTTCGCGGGCGTGGGCGGTTCTACGAGGCGTGCCTACTTCTTCACCCAATTGCCGTTGACCTGAACGATCTGCCCGGGTGGAGTCTTTTCGATGGCTTTCTTGCCGGCAATGGCTTCCACGTCGCTGACGCTGATGCCGTTCCTCTGCGCCACGCGGTGATACTCGGCTCGCCGCGCCTGGTTGATCTGGCTGGCGATAGCCTCGGCCTGGCCGCCTGATTGCACCACGCCGAGGTAGCCGTCCGGCTTCTCACCGAGCTGGCCGCTGGCCTTGGCCTGACCCAGGGCAGACATGGCTTCGTTGAGGGACATGGCTGCGACAGGCAGCGCCAGGCACAGCGCCATAAGCAGAGAGCCGAGTTTCAGAGAGATTTTCATGGCACTTCCTTTGGCTGTCAGAACAGGCCGCTGTCTTCGTTGATGATTGCGTCGAGCTGCTTGTCGACCCGGATATAGATCTCGTGCTCGATCTTCACGTTGAGATTGATGTTGATCGGCTCGTTGGGCACCGCCAGTTCTACCCTTGGGGTGCAGGCGCTGGCCAGCATTGCCAGCGCCAGGATGCTGATGGGATAGTGCAAGCGCATGTGAGTTTCTCCTGAGCAGGGTGCCGATACAGTGCCTTATCTCAGACGCTCCTGCACGCGTCGTTGGATGGTTTCGCTGACGCGGTCGGATAATTGCAGGCTGGTCAACAGGGCTGGAATATCTTCTTCGAGATTGACCGAAAGGTTCACTGGGCGGCCGCCTTCGAGCGCTGGGTTGTGGCCATGCAGGCGCAGCCCAAGGTTCAGCGTGCCGTCTGTGGCGTAGCGTACCTGGCTGGTGAGCAGATCGTAGTGGAAGTCGTCCAGCGCCTCGGCGACCAGACGCATTGCCTGGTTGGATTGACCTAGCGCCTGGATCTTTGCCGAGCGAAAACGTAGGACGCCAGGCTCGCGTGCCTGCAGAGTGCCTTGTTCGATGCTCAGGCCTTGTTTGCTGCGTTGGGCTTGCAGTTCTCCGTCGATCACTCCAGTGCCAGATAGCCCCTCGGCAGGGTAGGCCTCGAACAGCGCCGGCAATTGCAGACCGCGCAAATGCGCATTGAGACGCTGCTCGTCTGCACCCAGATCGGCTGAGCCGGGATTCAGCCAGAGCTTGCCGCCCATCACCTGGGCTTCGGCAGTGGCCCAGTCGAGGCGTCCTTGGCGCAGCTGCTGGATATCGGCGTTGTATTCACCGCGCAACAGCAGCGGCCCGAAGCTGAAACCGGGGTTGGCCTGCTGCACTTTCAGTTCGGGAATTTCCAAACGCAGGCGATTGCGTTGCAGGCCGAGCCTCAGTTCGGCATCCAGGCCGCTTATCTCTGCGCGGTCGAAGATGCCGCCCAAGCCTTTTGCACTAAGTGTTGCCGTGACGCCCGGTGGCTTGTTGCCGAGCAACTCGATACGTCCCTGGGCCTGAACGCGGCCGGTCGTCAGCTCCAGTGTCTGCGGCCAGTCTGCCAGCGTAGCGGCGAGAGGATTGCCGGCACGCAGAAACAGCTCCGCAAGCCGGGCGTCGATACGGCTCCTGTTTTCGGTCCAACCATGCCGCAGCGCCAATGCCAGGGACAGTCCGGCATCGTTCGTCAGCGGCCCTTCGAGGGCAACGCCTTGCTGATCGCCGTTGAGACTCGGCTGCCAACGCCAGCCCTGCGGACGCAGCGAGGGCTGGCGCAACAGGCCAGCCTCGATCAGTGGCGCTCCAGTGCTGCTCAGCTGATTGTCGGCAAGATTTGCTTCGATGTTTACGCCTGCCAGCCCCAGGCTCAGTCTTTCTAGCGTCAGGTCGGGGCCGCTGGCCAGGCTATCGAGGGTGATGGTCGAGCCCTCGGACAGTGAAATAGAAGCGGCTTGCGGCGATGCCTGACCGTTGAAGCGCAGGTCCGCGGCCAGGCCTTTCGCGTCCAGCTCTGGCAGGTGACGGCCTTGCAATTGCAATCGGCCCCGTTCGATCGCCAGCCCAAAGGGCGCAGCGGTATCGAGCAGCAGTTGTGCTTGCATTGTGCCCGACACCGGGCCGCCCGCTCGGAGCTGTATCTGTAATGGCAGTATCGAGGTGTTGTCCTGTGCCGGGCCCGGCGTTGCGATAAGCTCGAATTTGTTCGGGCGTAGCGATGGCGGCAGTACTGCCAGTAGGTCGGCGATGGGTTCCAGATGCAGGTCTGCGGTGAGCTCGGTGGGTAGCCACATGCCTTGCCCGGCGCGTGCCGTCAGGTCGAGTTGACCTTGTACCGGGCCGACGCTTGGCACAGGCCAGGGAGAGGGTAGATGGGCGGAGAGTTTCAGGTCGCCCTCCAGGGTCTTCCAGGCCCGAAGCAGGCTCGCGGTTTCCAGCTGTAGCGACCAGGCGGCCCCAAGACGCATCTGCTCGGGCAGCTCCGGAAACGTCGGTGGCTGGTAGTCCAGCCAGGCACTCAGCCAGTCCAGCAGCCAGGGGGCTTCCGGTAGTTCACTCATGGCCAGGCTGCCGCTCCATAAGGCAGTGCCGACCTGAGGCGTGAAGCGGTTGAGCAGGCTCAGGCGTTGCTGGTCGTCGAGTTGCAGTTGCACGTCAAGATGAGTGTCGAGGCCGTCTTCATAAGCGTTGGCCAGCAGTGTGAGATTGTGCGAATCGTGCCGTAGTTGCAGGTTCACTGCCGCCGGCAGTGGCTGCTCGCCGGCGTGCTGCCAGCGTAGCCCGCCCTGCTCGCGACAGGTGCCGCTGGCGCAGGGCAGGTTGAGATCAAAGGCAGCCACCTCGCCCTGGCGGGGAATCCAGGCGAGCCAATCCTGCAGTTGTCGAAGGTCAGGCTGATTCAGCGGCGTTTCGTCGTTGGTTGGTTGATTCGGTGCTGCAAGCTGCCAATCGACTTGGAGTTGGTCGATGAACAGCGAGCGCAACGACAGAGGTCGCCACCAAGTTTCAGGGCGAAGTTGCAGGCCGTAAATATCTAACGCAAGCCGCGCCTCGGTGGTTTCTCGAGTCAGGCTGATGTGATTTAGAAAAAATCCCTCGGTCGATAACCGCCACCCCTGAATGTCGAGCGCGACGATGCCTTGTTCGCGCTTGAAAGCTTGCCACTGGTAGCCGGCATAAATACCGAAGCCGAGCAGAACTGCAAATGTGGCAGAGGCAGCCAGAAAGAAAGTGGTGCGCCGCTTGGCCATGGCCTTTTCCGTGGTCGAGAACCGCCACAGCATAAGCTGAGCGATGCCGGGTTGCGATCCGCCCGGCCTCGCGCCGCCATGGAGTGGCATTAGGCCGGAAAGTTCCTTTGAAGAGGTCGCGAGGCGCCTGCCGCGGCGGTTTCAGGCTTGTCGCTATAAACTTGTGCACATTCCTGTGGCCTGCCTTGTCAAGCTCTTATGACAAACTGTGGCAAACCATCAGGCTTATAGATAAATAATAACTTATTGATAAATAACGATATTTTTGGCTGGTGAAAAAAACGCCAGTTTGACCTCAGGCCTGTAACCATCGGCGTTGGGAGAAACTGCTACCGCTTTGTTCACAGACTTATCCACAGTTTCTGTGGATTGATTTTTTACGTTCTCTGCTGCTCTTTTTGTTAGTAGATAGCGCGTAATGGCCCTCGACTTGCTAGGTCCTTACGGGCGCTAAGCTGAAGCTGCAGTTAGAAGCTCAAGCGGCCGTATCTTGACGGCTATACTGTTCGGCAATTTTGCCGGAGCACCCATGTCTCTCGATCCCTCCTATCTACTTGCCGGGCTTGCATCGGTTTGTCTCGCGCTCGTCGTACTCGCGGGTGTGCTACAGCGTCGCTTGACCCGGCGCCAAGCAGATCTCGCCTTGCTCGACGAACGCCTGAGCCAAGCGGCATTGGCTCAGGAGGGGCTAAGTGCCCAGCTTGAAACCAGCCGCCTGGAACAAGCTGATCTGATGGAGTCTCGCGCGGCGTTGCAGGCCGAGCTGGCCGCTGTGCGACGAGAGGCCGAGTGGCTGCAGAAGCAGCGCCTGGAAAGCCGCGAAAGCCTCGACGACCTGCATGCCGAACGAGATGCTCAGCGGGCAGAGCTGCGTGCGCTGAGCGCCGCTCATGCCAGTGTCAGTGCCGAATTGAACGAGCAGCGCAAAGCCCATCAGCAACGTCTGGAGGATCTTCAGGGCGCGCGTGACGATCTGCGCGCGCAGTTCGCTGAGCTGGCCGGCAAGATTTTTGAGGAGCGTGAGCAGCGCTTCGCCGAGAGCAGCCACGAGCGCCTGGGGCAGCTGCTCGATCCACTGAAGGAGCGCATCCAGTCGTTTGAGAAGCGGGTCGAGGAAAGCTACCAGAACGAAGCCCGCGAGCGTTTTTCCCTGGCGCGCGAGCTGGAGCGCCTGCAGCAGCTCAACCAGCGGCTGGGCGACGAGGCGACCAATTTGACTCGTGCTTTGCAGGGGCAGAAAACCCAGGGCAACTGGGGTGAGCTGATCCTTGAGCGCGTACTTGAGCATGCCGGGCTGGAGAAAGGCCGCGAATACCACACCCAGGTCAGCCTGAAGAGCGCAGATGGCGAGCGTTTCCAGCCAGATGTACTGATCCATCTACCAGGCGACAAACATGTGGTGGTGGATGCCAAGGTCAGCCTGAATGCCTACCAGGCATTCAATAGCGCCGAGGACGATGGCAGCCGTGCGCAGGCGCTCAAACAGCATGTGCTGTCGCTGCGTAATCATCTGAAGGGGCTTTCGCTGAAGGATTACCAGCACCTGGAGGGCTTGCAAAGCCTGGATTTCGTGCTGCTATTCGTCCCTATCGAGGCGGCCTTTGCTGCAGCTTTGCAGGCAGACCCCGAACTGTTCCAGGAGGCCTGGAGCAAGCACATCGTGATTGTCAGTCCGACCACGTTATTGGCGACGCTACGAGTGATCGATAGCCTGTGGCGTCAAGAGCGGCAGAGTCAGAATGCCCGTGAAATTGCCGAGCGGGCTGGCGCCCTCTACGACAAGTTCGTCGCCTTCATTCAGGATCTGGACGAGATCGGCAGCCGCCTGCAGCAGCTGGACAGAGCCTATCTGGGCGCACGCAACAAGCTAACCGATGGTCGCGGCAATCTGGTCGCGCGTGCCGAACAGCTCAAGTCACTCGGCGCCCGCGCCAGCAAACATGTGCCGTCCGACTGGCTGGAGCGGGCCGGTGCCGAAGATGTCTAGCGTCGCCGGGTAATATCGCCTGCTACACCAGCAGCAGGATCGCAGAACCGGCCAGCAGCCCGGTTGCCATGAAGGGGAGCGCTAACAGCGCCATGGCGCGACCACCAATCAGGCCGATCAGTGCCGCCTTGACCAGGCTGTTGCTCAAAGCAGCGAGAAAAATTCCGCGTATCGCAACGTCCTCGCTGAGCTCGGTACGGGCACTGTTGGCGAGTGACAGCGTGATGGCATCCACATCAGTCAGCCCGGAAATCAGAGAAACCAGGTAGACACCGGTATCGCCGAGCACCTGTTGAGCGCCTTCGACCAGAAATACGATCACTACCAGCAGAGCGGCAAATCGCATTGCCGGACCTAGCTCAAAGGGGTTTTTCAGCGGCGGCTCGGCTGCGGTTTCAGGTAGCTGGCCGGCGCGCAGGTAGTAGAACACAGCACCAGCAGCGTAGATCAGCCCGGCGCCTAGCAGCGGGGCGATTAGCGGTTGCAGCAGTGCACGATTGACCAGGCCGACTTCTAGCAGTACCCGTGGAAACATCAATGCCGAGGTTGCCAGCAGCCCGGCGGCCAGGGCCGGGCGGAGTCTTGGCGAATCCAGGCGGGCGAGGGTCAAGGTCATTGCCGTGGAGGAGACGATACCGCCGAGCAGTGCGGTAACCATCAGTCCGTGGCGGGTCCCCAGCAGGCGGATGGCAACATAAGCGGCGAAGCCGATCCCGGCGATCAGCACCACCATCCACCAGGTGGTATAGGGATTGAAAGCCTGCCAGGGGCCATAGCCCTGATTGGGCAGTGCCGGCAATAGCACCACGGAAATGAACAGCAGTTTCAGCGCGCCGCTCAACTCGGCTTCGCTGAGTTTGCGCAACGCAGCATGCAGGCGCGCCTTTAGGCTCAGCAGCAGGGCCACCACCACGGCAATGGATGCCGCCAGGATGCGGCTCTCCGCCACTGCCAGACTGCCCAGCAGGAAGGTCAGCAGCAGTGCCACTTCGGTGGTCATGCCGTGATCGGCGCTGTAGCGGGATTCAATTACGTAGCCAGCTATCACCAGCAATGCCAAGACGATGAACATCGCTATCCAGGCGGCCGCACCGAAGTGCCCCGCGCTCAAGGCTGCCAGCCCTCCGAAAAGCCCGCTGAGGCCGAATGTGCGCATCCCGGCCAGCTCTTCGGAACTGTTCTCACGGCCACTCCAGCTGCGTTCCGTTCCGATCAGCAAGCCCACGCCTAAGGCGGTAGCGAGGTTTAACAGCAGCTCGAGAGTCATGAGGGCAGAACCAGGGCTTTATACCGTTTCCCGGCGAAACGGCAACGCTGCCTAGTCTAGCGGCCCGCCGTGGCCGGATCTTGCGTTACCGCAAGATCCGGCGGGTTTCAGTGTAAGGGCACGTGCCGGCTCATCAGTGCTCGCAACGCTGCGGGTTTGACCGGCTTGGTAAGGAAGTCCAGGCCAGAGGCATGAACGGCAGCTATAAGCTCAGGCCGTCCATCGGCACTGATCACCACGCCCGGTATCGGCTCGCCGAGGCGTGTACGCAGCCAGGCCATCAGCTGCGACCCGGTCTCTCCATGATCCAAGTGGTAGTCCACCAGCACCAGCTGCGGACGAACGTCTTCCTTGAGCAGGGCTTCGCATTCGGCGCGGTTGCTGGCAGTCCAGACCTGGCAGCCCCAGCGTGATAATAGGCTGCGCATGCCGATCAGGATGCTGTCCTCATTGTCGATGCACAGCACCTGCACGCCTGTCAGGGCAATTTGCTGAGGCTCGACCTTGGGGGCGCTGCTTTGCAGCTTCACTACGTTTGGCGCAATCGGTACGGTCACGCTAAAGACGCTGCCCTTACCGAGCCAAGAGCGTACCGACAGCGGATGGTCGAGCACCTGGCAAAAACCGTCGGCAATCGCCAGGCCCAGCCCCAACCCTTTTTCGGCGCGGGTCTGGTGGCTATCCAGACGCTTGAACTCCTCGAAAATCACCTGCAACTTATCCTTGGCGATGCCGGGGCCGCGGTCCCAGACCTCCAGACGCAGTGACGAACCCTGGCGGCGCACGCCCAATACCACCCGGCCCTTGGCGTAGCGGAAGGCGTTGGTCAGGAAGTTCTGCAGCACCCGTCGCAACAGACGAATGTCACTGTCAACGCGCAAGCGGCTGCCATGCACCTTGAAATCGACGCCCTGCTCGGCGGCCAGCACGGTGAATTCCGTGCTCAGGGTGTCGAACAGAGTGCTCAGCGGGAAGGGGTTGCGATCAGGCGCGATGCGGCCATTTTCCAAGCGCGAGATGTCCAGCAGGTCAGAGATCAGGTCCTCGGCTGAACGCAGCGAGCTGTCCAGGTGACGAACCAGCTCCTGCGCTTCACGGGGCAGGGCGTCGTGCTGGTGTGACAGCGCTGCAGAGAACAGCCGCGCGGCATTCAGTGGCTGCATCAGGTCATGGCTGACCGCCGCGAGAAAACGTGTCTTCGATTGGCTAGCGGCTTCGGCAGCACTCTTCGCTGCAATCAACGCCGTGTTCAGCTCGGATAGTTCCTGGGTTCGCTCGCTGACGCGCTGCTCCAGGCCTTCGTTGGCATCCTTGAGCGCGCGCTCGCCCTCGCGGTAAGCGGTGATGTCACTGAAACTCATGACGAAGCCGCCGCCGGGCATCGGATTGCCTACCAGCTCTACCACCCGACCATTGGGAAACAGCCGCTCGGAAGTGTGCGCGCGACCCTGGCGCATCCAATATAGCCGTTTCGCTACGTGGGTATCCGGGTTGCCGGGGCCGCAAAGCCCGCGTTCGGCGTTGTAGCGGATCACGTCGGCGATCGGTCTGCCGATGTAGACCAGGCCGTCTGGGTAATCGAACAGTTCCAGGTAACGATGGTTCCAGGCCACCAGCCTTAGGGACTGGTCGACCACGCTAATGCCCTGAGTGATGTTCTCGATGGCGCCTTGCAGCAGGGCGCGGTTGAACTGCAGCACCTCCGAGGCTTCGCCGACGATACGCACTACGTCGTCGACCTGCATATCGCGGCCTTCCAGCGCGGCCTTGACCACCGCGCGGGTAGACGACGAGCCGAGCACACCGGCTAGCAGCCGTTCGGTATGGGCGATCCACTGGCCGTCAGCCGGGTGCTTGGGAGAAAATTCCTGGCCATGGCGACGGGCGAAACGGTAGAAGCTGGTGCGCGCACGTTCCGCCCCCACGAAGCGTGCCGCCAGCTGTAATAGGTCTTCGATCTGTACCGCGAGCAGGCGACGAGAGCTGGCGGCGGGGTGAAGCTCCTGGCCGATAAAGCGGCTGGCCTGCCAGTGCTCGGCAACGCGGGTCTGGGAAAAGATCGATACCCAGAAGAATAGGGTCGCGTTACCAACCAGCGACATGATTACACCGAATGTAAGCGCGCTGGTTCCGAAGGGCAGGTCGGTGGTGTACAGCCACTGCAGGCCGGGGAACATTTCCAGGGGCCAGCCGAGCAGCGGCAGAATCAGCGTATAGCACCAGATCAGTGCGCCTGCGGTGAGACCGGCAAACACGCCACGGCGGTTTGCTTGTTTCCAATACAGTGCGCCGACCATTGCCGGTGCCAGCTGAGTGATGGCTGCAAAGGCAATCTGGCCAATGGTCGCCAAACTCGCGTTGGAGTCGAGCAAGCGATAACTGACGTAGGCCAGCAATAGGATGGTGACGATGGTGATACGCCGCACCGACAGCATCCAGTGACGGAAAACCTCGAACGGCTGCTCTGCTTCCTTGCGGCGCAGCAGCCAGGGCAGCAGCATGTCGTTGGAAACCATGGTCGAGAGGGCCACGCAGGCGACGATGACCATGCCGGTTGCCGCTGAGGCGCCACCGATAAACGCCAGCATCGCCAGGGCCGGGTGGCTCTCGGCCAGTGGCAGGCTGATCACGAATGAATCGGGACTGATGCCCGGCGGCAGCAGCATCTGTCCGGCCAGCGCGATAGGGATCACGAACACCACAGCCAGCACCAGGTACAACGGGAATACCCAGCGCGCCATCCGGAAATCCTTCGGCTCGATGTTCTCCACCACAGTGACGTGAAACTGCCGGGGCAAGCAGACGATGGCCATCATCGCCACGCTGGTTTGTACCAGCATTGACGGCCAGTTCACCGTTACTTCCCAGAAGCTCGCCAGTTCCGCCGAGGCATGAGCCTGGTTGAACAGGTCACCAAAGCCGTTGTACAGGCCAAAGGTGACGAAGACCCCAACGGCTATGAAGGCCAGCAGCTTGACCAGCGACTCGAAGGCAATTGCCAGGACCATGCCGCGGTGGTGCTCGGTCACGTCCAGGTTGCGCGTGCCGAACAGTACGGTGAACAACGCCAGCACCACGGACACGATCAGAGCAGTGTCCTGGGTGCCGGAGCCAGCGACGGCCTGGGCGTGATTGCCCATCAGCAGGTTTACGCCCAATACGATGCCCTTGAGCTGCAGAGCGATATAAGGAAGCACGCCTACCAGGCAGATCAGCGTCACCACGATGGCCAGCAGCTGCGACTTGCCGTAGCGCGCGGCGATGAAGTCGGCAATGGAGGTGATGTTCTCCTGCTTGCTGATCATGATCATCTTCTGGAACACATGGGGCGCCAGAAGCATCAGCAGGATAGGACCAAGATAGATCGGCAGAAACGACCAGAGCTGTTCCGCTGCCTGGCCGACCGCACCGAAAAAGGTCCAGCTGGTGCACCAGACAGCCAGTGACAGGCTATAGACCCAGGGCCGCAGACGAGGCGACATCTGGTCGCGATTGCGATCACCATAGAAGGCGATGGCAAACAGGAGGGCCATATAGGCAAAGGCGACCAGTGCGATCAGACCACCGGACAACGACATGCAGACTCCAGACAGCAAGGACGTGCGGGCATCGGCATCAAGAGTTCATCGAGACCTGGCGACGCTTGGATAGCGATCATTAAAGCAGAGCCGCCAGTCCGGTGGCCCATTGGCCCGGAACGGAGGCTGCTGATCGGATGGGGCGACAACTCAGGCTCGACAGCTTCCAGGTAATTCGACGCTGCCGCTTATTCGTAGAAGTTTGAATTTTCGCAGTAAAAGAAGCGCTCTGACCGAGGTTGCGACCAACGTCGCATAGGGCTTTAGGTCGCACCTTGGGGCGGAGAAAGCCCCGTGCCAGATACCCCGGGCAAACGTGAGGCAGTTAATTCAGTGCAGTTCAAGCAGGCGCTGCAGAAGGTGAAATTCGCGAGCGTCGTGCTGCGCTAGAAGAGGCGGATTTGAGTTAATGTTTACCCGATCAGTCATCACTCCGCTTCATGCTTGCCCATCTGTAACGACAATGGCGGCGCGCAGTGCCGGCCTTCATATCATTAATCCAAGGAAACTGATGACCCGCTCGCAAGAGTTTCTGCATGGTTGCCGCGACATTCTGCCGTTGATCGTCGGTGGCGTACCCTTTGGCATCATCTTCGGCACCCTGGCCATTGGCGCCGGGCTGTCCGGCTGGCAAACCATGGCGATGTCGCTGCTGGTATTTGCGGGCTCCGCGCAATTCATTGCCGTCACCCTGATAAGCGGGGGTGTCGGCGCGGTGGTGGTGCTGTTGACTACCTTCGTGGTCAACCTGCGCCATGCCCTTTACAGCGCTGCACTGCAGCCGTTTGTGCGCCATTTGCCCGGTCGCTGGCGAATCCCTTTGGCGTTCTGGTTGACCGACGAGGCCTTCGCCGTGATCCAGCATCGCTATGCCCGTGACGATGCTTCGCCCCACAAGCACTGGTTCTTCCTTGGCGCGGCGCTGACCATGTACCTGAGCTGGCAACTGGCGACCCTCGCTGGAATCGCCTTTGGCCAGGCGGTGCCGAATGTAGCGAGCTGGGGCCTGGATTTCGCAATGATCGCGACATTTATCGGCATTGCCGTACCGATGATGCGCACGTCGCCGCAGGTGGCCTCGGCACTGGTGGCCGGTGGCGTCGCGCTGCTGACTTGGGAGTTGCCCTACAAGCTGGGGCTGATTGCCGCTGCAATGGCAGGGATCGTCGTGGGTGTCTGGCTCGAGCGCCTGGCTGAACGACGCGTGCAACAGGAGGCGCACTGATGCTGATCTGGCTGTTGATATTCGGCATGCTGGCGATCACCTTCATGATTCGCTACAGCTTTTTTGCCTGGCCGAACCTGCGCTTCCCACGTCTGGCGGAGCAGGGGCTGCATTACGTGCCCGTTGCCGTGCTGACCGCCATCGTGGTGCCAGGCATGCTAATGCCCGAGGGGGAGTGGGCGCTGCGCTGGAATAATGCCTACCTCCTGGCAGGTCTGCTGGCGATCATGATTGCGGCCCTGAGCCGCAACCTGCTGGCGACCATCGCCGGCGGCCTGTTGGGGTTCTTCCTGATGCGCTGGGCCTTCGGGCAGCTGCCGTTGTGAGCGCTGCATCGCAAAGACACGGCGCGGCACGATGAGGCAGCATTCCCAGTTCTCCCTGCTCGCCAAGCGGCGTTTCCTGCCGTTTTTCGTGACGCAGTTGCTTGGTGCTTTCAACGACAACGTGTTCAAGCAGGCCCTGGTGCTGGCCATCCTCTACGAACTGGGGACGGACGCCGATGCCAGTTTGCTGGTGAATTTGTGTGCGTTGCTGTTCATTCTGCCGTTCTTCCTGTTTTCCGCTTTGGGCGGTCAGTTTGGCGAGAAGTATGAGAAGGCCTGGCTGATCCGCCAGATCAAGTTCGCGGAAATCCTCATCATGCTGGCGGGGGCAATCGGCATGCTGCTGGGCAATCTGCCGCTTTTGCTGCTGGTGCTGTTCTGCATGGGCACACAGTCGGCGCTGTTTGGACCGGTGAAATATTCGATCCTGCCGCAGCAGCTGCGCGCTGATGAGTTGGTGGGAGGCAACGCGTTGGTGGAGATGGGCACTTTCCTGGCGATTCTCGGTGGCACCATTGTGGCGGGGATATTGATGAGCCACGCCTCATACGCAGTGCTGGTGTCAGTGGCCGTGGTGCTGCTGGCAACCGTCGGCTATCTGGCCAGTCGTGCGATTCCCTCATCTACGGCTGCACTGGCGAGCCTGCAGATGGACTGGAATATCCTGCGCCAGTCTGTACAGATCATGCGTCTTGGGTTGGGCCAGCAGCGTGCCGTTTCGCGGGCGATGGTCGGAAATTCCTGGTTCTGGTTTCTCGGCGCGCTCTATCTGACGCAGATACCGGTGTTCGCCCGTGATCTGCTGCAGGGCGACGAGGGCGTGGTGACGCTGATTCTGGCGGTGTTCTCGGTAGGCATTGCGCTTGGCTCGCTGCTCTGCGAACGCCTGTCTCGGCACCGTGTGGAGCTGGGGCTGGTGCCGCTCGGCTCCATGGGGCTGACGCTGTTCGGCATCTTGCTCTGGTGGCATGCCGCAAGTGTGCCATCGACGGCTGCAACTCGTGACTGGCTGATGCTGCTGGCCGACCCTGACGCGCGTTGGGTGCTGCTGGACATCCTTGCGTTGGGTGCTTTCGGCGGGCTCTATATCGTGCCGCTCTACCCCCTGATCCAGTCGCGCAGCTTAAGCCAGGAGCGCTCCCGCGTGATCGCGGCGAACAACATCCTCAATGCCTTATTCATGGTGGTGTCGGCGATTTTTGCCATTTTGCTGCTGACTGTGGCCGGGCTGACGATCCCGCAGCTGTTTCTGACCGTGGCTGTGCTCAATGTGCTGGTGGCTGGCTGGATCTTCTATTCGGTGCCGGAGTTTCTACAGCGCTTCAGGCAGTGGCTTTTCGGCCGCGGTGATGCGGCGCCCGAACCCTGAGGGGCGGGCGCCGGCTGCTCAGTGGCTGAGCTTCAGACCGATGATGCCCATGAATATCAGCAGGACGCTGCCCAGACGAAACAGGCTTACCGACTCGCCAAACAGGATGATGCCGGCGATCACCGTGCCCACCGCTCCGATACCAGTCCAGATGGCATAGGCGGTACCCAATGGTAAGGATTTCATGGCCATTCCGAGCAGCCCTACGCTGATTGCCATGGCGACGATGGTCAGGCTGGTAGGCACGAGGCGGGTGAAACCTTCGGTGTATTTCAGGCCGATGGCCCAGGCGATTTCGAACAGGCCGGCCAAGAACAGGATGATCCAGGACATAGATAGCTCCAACAGATAAGAGGTTGGGGCCGTCCCCGTCAGGAGTCGCTCTGGAGAGCGGTGAGGTCGTCCTCACTCGGGTTTATTTTCCACATCAGCTGGCTTCGGGCAAGCCGAGGCAGACCGGCTGTGATTTTCATCGCCCGACGCAGGGCTGATTCGGCTGTGACGCACTAAGGCCGAACAAGTTCGGCCCTCGAGTTGCGCTCAGCCCTGCGCCGATGGAATTCAACGTAGGGTCTAATTCATTCGGCCTGGTGCTGGAAGTATCAGATGCCTTGCGGAATCTCTTCGCCACCCAGAGCCTCGAACAGCGCCGGCAGGAACTCGTTGAAGGTGAGCATCATCAGCAGGAAGCTGGCGTCCTGCTGTCCGAGGTCATCATCGCCGCCGTCCTGTTCGGCTTGGTCTTGTAGCAGCTCCTCAAAACGCAGGCGCTTGATCACCATCTTGTCGTCCAGTACGAAGGACAGCTTGTCCTGCCAGGCTAGCGACAGCTGGGTGACCTGCTTGCCGACTTCCAGATGCTGTTGGATCTCGTCGCTGGTCAGGTCCTGACGCTTGCAGCGCACCACACCGCCATCTTCGTGAGTGTCGCGCAGCTCGCACTCATCCAGTACGAAGAAGTCGTCGGCGGCTTTCTGGCTTTTTACCCAGTCGGTCATGGTGGCCGTGGGGGCGATTTTCACTGTCAGCGGGCGCACCGGAAGCGAACCGATGGCCTCGCGCAGGGTGGATAGCAGATCTTCGGCACGCTTGGGGCTGGAAGCGTCAACCAGAATCAGCCCCTGCTCTGGTGCGATGGCGGCGAAGGTCCCGGACTTGCGGATGAACGCGCGCGGCAGGAAGGCCTGGATGATGTCGTCCTTGAGCTGGTCGCGCTCCTTCTTGTAGACCTTGCGCATCTGCTCGTTTTCGATCTCGTCGACTTTCTCCTTCAGCGCGTCCCGGACCACGCTGCCGGGCAGGATGCGTTCTTCCTTGCGTGTGGAGATCAGCAGGAAGCCCTGGCTGGCATGCACCAGTGGCGCGTCTTCGCCCTTGCCCAAGGGGGCGACGAAGCCGTAGGTGCTCAGTTCCTGACTGGCGCAGGGGCGGGCGGGTTTGGCGGCCAATGCAGTTTCAAGTGTCTCGGCATCGAAGGAAACATTCTGGGTGAGACGGTAAACGAGCAGGTTGCGAAACCACATGGCGATTTGAAACTCCGGTAAAAGCAAAGCACACATTATTCCCCCAGCGGGAACCGAGGCCAACCCTGCGCTGATGGAAACCACGAAATCGTCGATAAAACAGAGGGGTTCCTAAGTCTTTGTAAGTTATTCAATTTTTTTTTCAAAAGGGGCTTGCCAAGGTGCGGAACCCTCTCTAGAATGCGCCCCACTTCGAGAGCAAACGCAAACAAGCGAATGCACTGAATGGGTGATTAGCTCAGCCGGGAGAGCATCTGCCTTACAAGCAGAGGGTCGGCGGTTCGATCCCGTCATCACCCACCATTCTCGAGGTTTAGCGCAGTGGTAGTTCAGTCGGTTAGAATACCGGCCTGTCACGCCGGGGGTCGCGGGTTCGAGTCCCGTCCACTGCGCCAAATTCGCTTCATGGGAATACTGAACGCCCTGAAGTAAAACAAAAAGCGGCCATTGGCCGCTTTTTGTTTTTTTGCGTCTGAAATTTATCGGCGCACGCCGAGACAGCCTTCCCCAGGCTGCGCAGCTGGTCTCAGAGACTGCATCTTTCATAAGTCGGAACTTACTACCAGGCGACGTACGGTGCCTGATCGGCGCGTGCTGCCGGCAGTAAAACCGGTCCTGCGTTGTCCGAGAAACCATACCCCCATTAAGAGTAGTAGCAAGAGTGTCTCGAACAGAAAAGCAGAAGATGCTTGCAGGCGATCTCTACGATGCCTCCGATGCCGAGCTGCAAGCTGATCTGGCCGCGACCAGGCAGTGGCTTGCTCTCTACAACGCAGCCCTCGCTTGGTCGCTGGAAGATCGGCACGCATTGTTGCAGGAGCGCCTGACGACGGTGGGGCAGGGGGTGGATATCCGCCCGCCGTTCTACTGTGACTACGGCTTCAATATCCGTCTGGGTGAAGGTGTATTCCTCAACTTCAACTGCGTGATCCTTGATGTCGTTGCGGTCAGTATCGGTGATCGCACGCAGATTGGCCCTGGGGTGCAGATACTTGCCGCCGATCACCCGCGAGAAGCTGATCAGCGTGAGGCCGGGCTCGAGTTCGGGCGGTCGGTACATATTGGGCGCAATGTCTGGATCGGCGGCGGCGCGATCATCCTGCCGGGTGTGAGCATTGGCGACGATGCTGTGATCGGTGCCGGCAGCGTGGTGACACGCGACATACCGGTCGGCTGCACTGCATTCGGCAATCCGGCGAGGGTCAGGATATGAGTAGGCGTTATTGCGTGTCTCGATCACGGGCGGCGTGCTGCGCTGTAGCCAGCGATTGTGCCTGGCTGATAAGCTCGACGACTGTTTTTTGCAGCATTCCCTTTCAGAGTTATTAAGGAAAAAGCATGAGATATCAGCGTTTGGCCCCAGCGATTGCCCTGGTGGGCCTGGTTCTGGCCGGTTGCGACAGCAATACCAGCGCTCCGGGTGTAAAGCTGGACACGCCGGCGCAGAAAGCGTCTTACGGTATCGGCCTGAACATGGGCAAGAGCCTGGCGCAGGAAGGGATGAATGATCTCGATTCAGCGGCTGTTGCGCAGGGTATCGACGACGCCCTGACCAAGCAGGAGCAAAAGCTGACTGACGAGCAGCTGATGGAAGCCTTCGCCTACCTGCAGACGCGTGCGGAAGAGCGTATGGACGAAATGAACAAGGAAGCAGTTGCCGCCGGCGCGAAATTCCTTGAAGACAACGCCAAGCGCGATGGAGTGATCACCACCGAGTCCGGCTTGCAGTACGAAGTGATCAAGAAGGCTGAAGGCGCACAGCCGACAGTTGAAGACGTCGTCACCGTTCACTACGAAGGCAGTCTGGTTGACGGGACTGTCTTCGACAGCTCGATCAAGCGTGGCAGTCCCATTGATCTGCCGGTTGGCGGCGTGATTCAAGGTTGGGTCGAAGGCCTGCAGCTGATGCACGTTGGCGAGAAGTACAAGCTGTACATCCCCAGTGACCTGGCCTACGGCGAGCAGAGCCCCAGCCCGCTGATCCCGTCGAATTCGGTCCTGGTATTCGAACTGGAGCTGCTAGGCATCAAGGGCGACGAAGCCCAGGCGCCGGCCGAAGAGGCCGAGCTGGAAGCCGAAGAGCAGTAATTCAGGCGAGCCGCCTGCGAACGCTATCGCTGAAGGCCATTTTGCCTGAGTCAAAAAAACCGCTTCCCCTGCAAGGGAAGCGGTTTTTTTTGGCTGTTCAGTGGCGTGCTGTTCAGGTTGTCGGCTGGATTGGGCGAAGGCGTAATCCGGCCTCGGATGAATCTGTCGCTGTTCCCGCGCCAGTCCAAGCCCTTGCATAAGGCTTATGAAGGAAGCGGTAGTTTCAGGCTGGCGATAAAACCGCCCTGTGGATGGTTGCTCAGTAGCAGTTCGCCGCCGTGACGCTCGGCAGCACGGCGTGCTATGGCCAGGCCCAGCCCGTGGCCGGCGGTGGTCTGGCCAGGGGCGCGGAAGAAGGGTTCGCTCAGGCGTGTGAGGTGTTCGTCGTCTACGCCAGGGCCGTAATCGCGAATGCTCAGGGTCAGCCAGCCGGCGTCAGCCTGGGCACGTAGTTCGATGGGCATGCCTTCAGGGTTGAAACGCAGGGCATTACGCAGCAGATTGTCCAGCGCCCGTTCGAGCATGTCGGGCCAGCCGCGCAGAGAGATACAGTCCTGCACCTGGCTGTCTATCCGCTGGGTCGGCGCCACGATGCGGGCGTTTTCCACCAGTTGTTGGAACATCGGTTGCAGACCGATCGGGCTCGCCGCGCCAGGCTCGGCATCGAGCCGTGCCAGTTCGAGGATTTCACTGATCAGCGCTTCCAGGCGATCACATTCCTTGGCCAGTCGCGGCCAGATGACCTCGCGTTCGGCCGGGGTCGCGCGTTCGGCCAGGGCGATTGCGATACGCAGTCGTGCCAGAGGCGAGCGCAGTTCATGGGAGACGTCGCGGAGCAACTGCCGCTGGCTGCCGATCAGGCGTTGCAAGCGAGCGCCCATGCGGTTGAAATCCTTGGCCAGTACGCCCAGCTCGTCACGACGGGTGGCCAGTCGGGCGAGGGAGTTCTGCTGGTAGGTGGTCTGCCCAAGATCATGCACCGCGCTGCGCAGTCGATCCAGTGGGCGTGTGATGGAAAGGGTCAGCAGCAGGCTGAAACCGGTCAATACGATCAGCGCGATGCCCAGCGCGCTCAGTGGCCAGAACAGGCTGTCGCGATGCCAGGCCTGTAGCTCGGTATTGGGGATGCGGTAGATGAACAGGTAGGTTTCGCCAGACAGCGGGCTTGTATAGTCAGTGGTCAGGCGTCGCCAAGGCAGGCGACCGGCATGGTTTTGCTGACGGGCCTCGAAGGCGGCGGCGCGGGCAGGAAAGGTGCCACGTATGACTGGCTGACCGTTTTCGGCAAGCACCTGTACGTCGATATGGAAGTGATGCCGGTGCCGTTCGAGCATGAACTGCGCGGCGATTGGCCCCTGGCGCTCATAGACCTCGGTCCAGGTTTGCGAGAGCTGCTTGACGCCGGGATGACGGTTAACGATCCAGGTATCCTGATTCAGCGCATGGCCCAACAAAACAGCCAGCCCGGCGACCAAGGCAATGGCTAGCCAGAATGTGGCAAGAATGCGCCAGAACAGGGATCGCACCGGAGGGATACTCCAAGTCAGGGGGTAGATGGGCGGACTGAAGCCCCTCCCGCAATGGGAGGGGCTTCAGCGATGTATCGCTATCAGTTCTTGCTGTCGCGTTCGGCTTTCCACTTTTGGAATTCGGCGCGCTCAGCGCGTTTGGCTTCCATTTTCGTGTGCATTTCATCGAACTGCTTCTGCTGCTCGGGCTTGAGCAGGTCGCGGATCTTCTTATGGGTTTCCTGCTTGCTGGTTTTCAGCTCATCCTGCATGGCCTTGCGCTCGGCTTCGGGCAGCTTGTTCAGATAGCGCTGGGTAATGTCGTGATGGCTCTTCATTTGCTCGCCCATCAGCTTGCGCATGTCGCGCTTCTGTTCGTTGCTAAGGTCGAGTTGTTCGAACATGTGCGGGGCGTGCTTGCCGCCATGGTGGCCATGACCGGCACCGGGCATTGCCAAGGCGACGGCGGGAATGCTGGCAGCAAAGGCAAGAGCGATTAGGGTTTTACGCATCATGAGAGTTCTCCTCGAGTATGGAAGCCGGTCTGCATCGGGGCGATGGTGCTGCCTTGACCGGATGAGCTCAGTTTAGGCAGCGCAAGGTCAACGGCGGTCAGGGCAGGGTAAAGACTCGGTAAAGCCAGTCAGGAGGCGTAAAGGTAGCCGCGGCTGCGCAGGGCGACGATTCGCGGACGGCCATCCGGATGCGGTCCGAGTTTGCGGCGCAGATTGCTGACGTGCATGTCCAGGCTGCGGTCATAAAGGGTGAGTTTGCGTCCAAGGGCCAGTTGCGCCAACGCCTGCTTGTCCAGAGGCTCGCCAGGCTGGGCAAGCAATGCTTCGAGAATGCGACCCTCGGACAGCGTCAGCGTCACTTCGTGTTCGCCGACGTTGGCTACGCCGCGCGCCGGGCTGTAGCACAGGTCGCCCAGCTCCAGCTGGCTCGGCGCGCTGGTTGGCTGGCTGCGCCGTAGTACGGCCCGTAGGCGCGCGGTGAGTTCGCGTGGATCGCAGGGTTTGGCCAGGTAATCGTCAGCGCCCAGCTCCAGTCCGAGGATACGATCCAGTGGTTCGCCACGGCCGGAGAGCATCAGCACCGGTAGCTCGGGGTATTCGCTGCGCAGCTGCTTGAGCAGTTCCAGCCCGCTGCCGTCGGGCAGCATCACGTCGAGCACTACCGCGCTGGGCTGGTGCTCGCTTAGCGCGGCCCTGGCGCTCTGGCCATCATGGCAGGCGTGGGCGACGAAGCCTTCCTGGGCCAGCCAACTGACCAGCAGCTCGCAGAGTTCCTGGTCGTCATCTATCAACAGCAGTTCGCTCATGCCTTCGCTCGTATGGGTTCAGTTCAACCATTGCCGGCGGCGGCCGCTGCGCGTGGTCAGCACGCCCAACAGGAACCCCAGCATTCCGACACCGCCGCCAATGGCGAACCACTGCTGCTGCTCGCTGAGCAGTTGCGGCTGTGATTGTGAGTGCGACTGAATCTTCGCCTGCTCCTCATGCAGTTGGATGCGCAGACGCCGGTTTTCCTGACGCAGCTGCACCAACTGCATCTGTTCGGCGCTGGCTGCCTGGTAATGGCTGCCAGGCTCGGTGCGCTGCGGTTCGTTTTCGGTTGAGGCCTGGACTGGTCGGAGCTGACGTTCGGTGGGAGCGGCCATTTCTTCTTCGGCATGTAGCAACGGTGAAGCAAGACACAGAGCAAGCAGCAGGGACAGCGAACCTTGGCGCATCGGAACTCCTTTTTCCTTTCTTTTTATGGGTCGTGGCTGCCACGACCTTCTTCAAACGCTATTCAGGGGTAAACCTGCTTGAACGGCTTTACGATGACCGGGCCATAGACGCCGGCAGCCTTGTAGGGGTCTGCTTCGGCCCATTGCTCAGCGGCTTGCAACGACTCGAACTCGGCTACGACCAGACTGCCGGTAAAGCCGGCGGTGCCAGGATCGTTGCTATCGACGGCTGGATGCGGGCCGGCCAGGACCAGGCGACCTTCGCTCTTGAGCTGATCGAGGCGCGCCAAGTGGGCTGGGCGGGAGTCGAGGCGCTTTTGCAGCGTGTCGGGCAGGTCGGTGGCGATGATGGCGTAGAGCATGGTGTCTCCTGTGATCGTTCAGATAGGTGTGTATGTGCTGCGCTAGTGGCAGTTAGACAGCGGCGACATGATGAGCTGAATACGAGGCTTTTGGCCAATTTAATGCCTCAGCCTGCGCCATTTACATGCAGGGCAGGCACTGCGTAACCAGGCTGATGCACTTCCGGCGCGAGCCATAAGCATGGACTGCCGGCATAATACGGAAACTGCATTTTTGGCGGAACACAATTGAGCTGCCGCGCTTTGCGTTTTCGGCCCTTGTTTGCAATGCCTGCGAGTGTTCGTGACGGTAGCGGCACGCACGCGGGCGGTGGTGGTCGAACATAACGACCGCCACGTCTCTGGAGAATGAGCACCCGAATGATTGTTGATCTGCATTGCCACAGCACCGCGTCCGATGGTGTCCTGGCCCCTGAGGTACTGGTCGAGCGCGCGCATGGGCGCGGAGTCGAACTGCTTGCACTGACCGATCACGACACCCTCGAAGGACTCGATGCGGCCCGCGCTGCTGCCGACTCGCTGGGTATTCGCCTGGTCAGCGGAATCGAACTGTCCTGCCTGTGGAATGGCGCGACCATTCATGTGCTCGGCTATGCCTTTGACCCAGAAGCGAGTGCGCTGAAAAAGGCTATCGCCCAGCTGCATGACGGCCGCTGGCAGCGGGCCGAATTGATTGCCCAGCGCCTGGCGGCCAAGGGTATGCCGGGTGCGCTAGAAGGTGCGCGCGAGGTGCAGCAGCAACGCGGCGACAGTGGCAACGCTCCGGCCCGCCCGCACTTTGCCGAGTTTCTGGTGCGCGCCGGACATGTGCGGGATCATGCCGAGGCGTTTCGCAAATGGCTCGGATCGGGCAAGCTCGGCGATGTAAAACAGCATTGGCCGAGCCTTGAAGAAACATTGACCACTTTGCGCGAAGCGGGCGCCTGGATCAGTCTGGCGCATCCCTGGCAGTACGATTTCACCCGCAGCAAGCGACGCCGGCTGGTCATCGATTTTGTCCAGGGCGGTGGTCATGCGCTGGAAGTGGTCAACGGCATGCAGCCACTGGAACAGGTGGGTGGGCTGTCGATTCTGGCGCGCGAGTTTGGTCTGATGGCCAGTGTCGGCAGTGATTTTCATGCGCCGGGCGATTGGTCGGAGCTGGGAATGTATCGTGCTTTGCCGGACGATCTGCAGCCCATTTGGAGGCATTTCGAGCATGAACCAGACAAGTCTTTTGCCCGCTGAACAGGGAGTCGCCGTGAGCCAATTCTTTCAGATTCATCCGGAAAACCCCCAGGTCAGACTGATCAAGCAGGCCGTGGAAATCATTCGACAAGGCGGTGTGGTGGTCTACCCGACCGATTCCTCCTATGCCATCGGCTGCGCCATGGGCAACAAGTCGGGCATCGAGCGCATTCGGCGCCTGCGCCAGCTCGATGACAAGCACAACTTCACCCTTGTGTGCCGCGATCTGTCCCAGCTCGGCCTGTTCGCCAAGGTCGACACGGCAGCCTTCCGCCTGCTCAAGACGCACCTGCCCGGCCCTTACACCATCATCCTCAGCGCCACTCGTGAAGTGCCGCGTATGCTGCTGCATCCCAAGCGTCGTACCATCGGCCTGCGAGTGCCGCAGTTGCCTATCGCCCAAGCTTTGCTGGCTGAGTTGGGCGAGCCGCTGATGAGCGTCAGCCTGATTCTGCCTGGTGAAGCCGAGCCGATGAGCGATCCCTACGAAATGCGCGATGTTCTCGAGCATCAAGTGGATCTGGTCATCGACGGCGGGTACGGTGGCGTTGAAGCCTCGACCGTCATCAGCCTGGTTGATGGCGATCCGGAAATTGTGCGTGTCGGGTGCGGCGATCCCTCGCCTTTTACCCTCTGATTTCGCTATTACATTTGCCTTGCCTCTACAGGCATCACGAAGGAAACCCTTTTGAGCTTCATGGATTCGCAGCGACGTGTGGTTTCGGGGATGCGCCCCAATGGCCGGCTTCATCTAGGCCACTATTACGGCGTGCTGAAGAACTGGATCAAGTTGCAGCATGAGTACCAGTGTTTTTTCTGCATCGTTGACTGGCATGCGCTAACCACTGACGCCAGTGCGGGAAGCGATATTTCCGGGCATGTCTATGACATGGCCATCGACTGGCTCGCAGCCGGTGTCAGCCCGAGTTCGGCGACGCTGTTCATCCAGTCCCAAGTACCCGAGCATGCTGAACTGCACTTGTTGCTATCAATGATTTGCCCCCAGAGCTGGCTTGAGCGGGTGCCCTCCTACAAGGATCAGCAACTCGATGCGCAGCACCGAGAGCATGGCACTTACGGTTTTCTTGGCTACCCGCTGTTGCAGGCCGCCGATATCCTCGCCTACCGCGCTGGGATGGTGCCGGTGGGCGCGGATCAGTTGCCGCATGTCGAGTTCGCCCGCGATGTAGCGCGGCGCTTCAACCATCTGTACGGCGGCGAAGAGGATTTTCAAACCAAGGCAGAAGCAGCGGTGCGCAAGCTTGGCAAGAAAAGCTCGAAACTCTATACCAGCCTGCGCAAGAGCTATCAGGAGCAGGGCGATCTTGAGGCGCTGGAGACGGCCCGCGCGCTACTCAAGGATCAACAGACCATCACTATTGGCGATCGCGAACGCCTGTTCGGCTATCTCGAAGGCGAAGGCAAGGTGCTGCTGCCCGAGCCGCAAGCGCTGCTCGGTGACACGCCGAAGCTTTCGGGCCTAGATGGCGGCAAGATGTCCAAATCCAGCAGCAACTCGATCTTTCTGCGCGATACGCCCGCTGAGATCGAAGAAAAGATCAAGCGCATGCCTACCGACCCGGCGCGAGTCCATCGCCACGATCCGGGCGAGCCGACACGTTGCCCAGTGTGGCAGATGCATCTTGTCCATTCGGACGAGGATGTTTGCCAGTGGGCGGAGCAGGGGTGTCGCAGCGCTGGCATCGGCTGTTTGGAATGCAAGGCACCACTGATCGATGCGATCAGGCTGGAGTTGGCTCCCTTGCAGGAGCGTGCGCTGGATTACGAGCAGAGCCCGGACCTGGTGCGCAGCATTCTCGCTGAGGGGGCCGAGCACGCCCGCGATGAAGCACGCGAGACGCTGCTGGTGGTGCGCCAGGCCATGGGTTTGAACTATCGATAACAACAGCTCGACAGCACCAATATCTCAGTAATTGCTGTCAGGAGAACGCATGCAGCAGCAAGCCCAGGCCGAGGCTATCGACACCCTGCCAGGTGAGCAGCTGCGGCTGGCTCTGGTCTACGGCGAGGCGTTCAACGAACTGCCGCAGGATCTCTATATTCCCCCGGACGCCCTTGAAGTCTTCCTCGAAGCCTTTGAAGGGCCGCTGGATCTATTGCTGTACCTGATTCGCAAGCAAAATATTGACATCCTAGACATCCCCGTCGCGGAGATCACCCGCCAGTACATGGGCTATGTCGAGCTGATGAAAAGCGTTCGTCTGGAACTCGCTGCCGAGTATCTGGTGATGGCCGCGATGCTGGCTGAAATCAAGTCGCGCATGCTGCTGCCGCGCTCGGCGGTAGTCGAGGAGGATGAGCTGGACCCGCGTGCCGAGCTGATTCGCCGCTTGCAGGAGTACGAGCTCTTCAAGGCGGCATCCGAGGATCTCGACGAGCTGCCGCGCGTTGGTCGCGAACTCTATGTACCGCGCCTGGACGCCCCCGAAGCGCGGGCGCGCAAGCTGTTGCCGGAGGTCAGTCTTGAGGAGCTGTTGCTTTCAATGGCTGAAGTGCTACGGCGGGCGGACATGTTCGAGAGCCACCAGATCAGCCGTGAGGCTCTTTCGACTCGCGAACGCATGAGCCTGGTGCTGGAGCGTCTCAAAGGTGGCGCTTTCGTACCCTTTGTCGCATTGTTCAGCGCCGAGGAGGGCCGCGCTGGCGTGGTGGTCACCTTCATTGCGGTGCTGGAGTTGATCAAGGAGTCGCTGGTCGAACTGGTGCAGAACGAGCCACTCGCGCCGATCCATGTGCGGCTGCGCACCGAATGACGCAATCGTAGGAGTCTGGTTGTGAACCTTTCCGAACCCAAGGACCTCGCCGCGCTGCTGGAAGCTCTGTTGCTGGCTTCCGGCAAGCCTATGTCCATCGAGCGCATGGGCGAACTCTTCGAGGAGGCCGAGCGTCCGTCGAGTGCACAGTTGCGCAAGGCGCTGGAGGTGCTCGAAAAATCCTGCAAGGGGCGTGCATTCGAGCTGAAGGAAGTCGCCAGCGGCTACCGCTTGCAGGTGCGCGAGCGCTTTTCACCCTGGGTCGGTCGGCTTTGGGAAGAGCGGCCACAGCGTTATTCGCGCGCGCTTCTGGAAACCCTTGTTCTCATTGCCTATCGCCAGCCGATTACTCGCGGCGAGATCGAGGATGTCCGTGGCGTCGCGGTCAACAGCCAGATCGTCAAGACCCTGCTCGAGCGCGAATGGATACGTGTGGTTGGCCACCGCGAAGTGCCGGGGCGCCCGGCGATGTTCGCCACCACCCGGCAATTTCTCGACCATTTCAACCTGAAGAACCTCGACGAGCTGCCACCTTTGGCGGTACTGCGCGAAATGGAACCTGCACCGCTGGTGCTGGACGAAGAAGACGCGCCGGTACCCGACGCACTGCAGGCACGCGCCGACCTTGCCGCGCCGATGCAGACGCCAGAGGACAAACCCAGCTTCCGCAGCCTTTTGATGGAACTGGACAGTATGGAAAGCGGCCTGAAGACTGATTTCGACGATCTGCCTGACGAGCCTCAAACCACGAACCGGGAGTAACGCCATGCATGCGCAGATTCAACAGGTCACCGAGCGTTTGATCGAACGCAGTCGGCCCACGCGACAGCGGTATCTGGCGATGATGGCTGCTGCGGCCAGCGAAGGACCGCATCGAGGCAGTTTGCAATGCGCCAACTTTGCGCATGGCGTGGCAGGGTGCGCCTCTGCCGGCGACAAGCAGAAGCTGCGCCTGATGAACGAAGCCAACGTAGCCATCGTCTCGGCCTACAACGATATGCTTTCGGCGCATCAGCCCTATGAACACTTCCCGGACATCATCAAGCAGGCGCTGCGTGACTTTGGCTCGGTCGGGCAGTTCGCCGGTGGGGTGCCGGCCATGTGTGATGGCGTGACCCAGGGCGAGGCGGGGATGGAGCTAAGCCTGGCCAGCCGCGAAGTGATTGCCATGGCGACGGCTATTGCCCTGTCGCACAACATGTTCGATGCGGCGTTGTACTTGGGCATCTGCGACAAGATCATCCCGGGGCTGATGATCGGTGCGTTGCGCTTCGGTCATCTGCCGGCAGTGTTCGTTCCCGGCGGGCCGATGCCATCTGGCATTCCCAACAAGCAGAAGGCTGAAGTGCGGCAGCGTTACGCCGAGGGTAAGGCCAGCCGCGAGGAGCTGCTGGAGTCGGAAATGCTCTCCTATCACAGCCCCGGCACCTGCACCTTCTATGGCACGGCCAATACCAACCAGGTGGTCATGGAGATCATGGGGCTGCACCTGCCGGGCTCCTCCTTCGTCAACCCCTATACACCGCTGCGCGACGAGCTCACCCGCGAGGCTGCGCGCCAAGTCACCCGCCTGACGCCACAATCGGGTAACTATGTGCCGCTGTGCCAAATCGTCGATGAGAAGGCCATCGTCAATTCCGTGGTGGCGCTGTGCGCGACCGGCGGCTCGACCAACCATACCTTGCACATTCCGGCATTCGCCCAGGCCGCCGGTATTCAGCTGACCTGGCAAGACATGGCCGACATTTCGGCAGTGACACCGACCCTGGCCAAGGTCTATCCCAACGGGCAGGCCGACGTGAACCACTTCCATGCCTGCGGCGGCGTCCCCTTCATGGTGCGTACCCTGTTGGATGCCGGGCTGCTGCATGAAGATGTCAATACAGTCGTGGGGCAGGGGTTGCGGCGCTACACCCAGGAGCCGTTCCTCGAAGACGGTGCGCTGGTGTGGAGAGAAGGCCCGTCCAACAGCTTGGATGAGGCGATCCTTAGGCCGGTTGAGCGGGCTTTCTCGCCCGAGGGTGGGTTGCGTGTGCTGCACGGTAATCTGGGCCGTGGGGTAACCAAGATTTCGGCAGTGGCACCGGAGCATCGTGTGGTTGAGGCTCCGGCGCGGGTGTTCAGCGACCAGAGCGAAATGGCCCAGGCATTTATGAATGGCGAGCTGGAAAAGGACTTTGTCGCCGTGGTGCGCTTTCAGGGTCCGAAGGCCAACGGCATGCCCGAATTGCATAAGCTGACGCCTTTCCTCGGGGTGCTGCAGGATCGTGGTTACAAGGTGGCGCTGGTCACCGATGGGCGCATGTCGGGGGCATCCGGCAAGGTGCCAGCGGCGATTCACGTCAGCCCCGAGGCGCTTGATGGCGGTCCGTTGTGCCGAGTGCGTGACGGTGATGTCATCCGTATCGATGGTGAGACGGGTGAGCTGAGCGTGCGGGTCGATCAGACGGAGTTCGCCAGTCGCGAGCCTGCGATGGCGCCAAACGATCTGGGCATCGGTTGCGGGCGCGAGCTGTTCGGCTTCCTGCGCACGGCCTTCAGCCCGGCGGAGAAGGGCGCCAGCGTGTTTACCGACGCGTTGGAGGCGCTCAAGTGACAGCGCTGGTAGGCGATATCGGCGGCACCAATGCCCGCTTTGCATTGTGGACCGGGCAGCACGTCGAGTCGGCGCGGGTGCTGCCGACCGCTGACTTCCCCTCTGTCGAAGCCGCTATCCGTGCCTATCTGCAAGACATTGGGCAGCCGGTCGAAGCGCTGCAGTCGGTCTGCCTGGCCTGTGCAGGTCCGGTGTCCGGCGATGAGTTCACCTTTACCAACAATCACTGGCGCCTGAGCCGTCAAGCGTTCTGCCGTGATCTCGGCCTGCGCGACCTGCTATTGATCAACGACTTCACCGCCATGGCGCTGGGCATGACCCGTCTGCGCGACGGCGAATTGATCGAGGTCTGCCCTGGCCAATCCGAAGCCGACCGGCCGCGACTGGTAGTAGGGCCGGGGACAGGGCTTGGCGTCGCTACGCTTCTGCCATTGGCCGATGGCGGCTGGCGAGCGCTGCCGGGTGAGGGCGGGCACGTTTGCCTGCCGGTCGGCTCGGTTCGGGAAGCGGCGTTGTGGGCCTGCCTGCACGCCGAGCTTGGGCACGTGAATGCTGAGGCGATCCTCAGCGGCAGCGGCTTGCTGGCGCTTTATCGAGCCAGTTGCACGCTGGACGCTCGGCACCCGCGTCTGACCACGCCCATGGAAGTCACTGCTGCCGCCTTGGCCGGTGATGCCTACGCCGAGGCCGTGCTGGAACAGTTTTGTGTCTGGCTGGGCCGAATTACCGGCGACAACGTCCTCACCACGGGTGCGCAGGGCGGCGTCTACATCGCTGGCGGTATCGTGCCGCGCTTCGTCGAGTTCTTCGCCCGCAGTGGCTTCAGTCAGAGTTTGCGCGACAAGGGACGGATGAGTCGCTACTTTGACAATGTTCCGGTCTGGGTGGTGACAGCCGAGTACCCGGGCCTGGAAGGTGCCGGCGTCGCTTTGCAGCAGCAGCTGGAGAGCATGTCGGACTAGGTCCATCCGCATCGAAAGCCAGAACAAGGAAAGGGATGTACGTGAACCAGCCTGGAAGATCGATTCTGCTGGTCGATGACGACCAGGAAATCCGCGAGCTGCTAGATGCCTACTTGAGCCGATCCGGCTTTCAGGTTCGCACCGTGGCCGATGGCGCACAATTTCGCGAAGCGATGGCCAGTGGCCCGGCCGATCTGGTGATTCTCGATGTGATGCTGCCTGACGAAGACGGCTTCAGTCTTTGTCGTTGGGTTCGGGGGCATCAACGTCTGGCGCAGTTGCCCATCATCATGCTCACTGCCAGTTCCGATGAGGCTGATCGGATTATCGGGCTGGAGCTGGGGGCCGACGACTACCTGGCCAAGCCATTCAGCCCTCGCGAACTGCTGGCTCGAATCAAAGCGCTGCTGCGGCGCGTCCACTTCGGCCAGGAGCGTACTCGCGACGTGCTGGCATTCGATGAATGGCGGCTGGATATGGTCAGCCGTCGGCTGTTTCATCAGGACGGCGAGGAAGTGCTGCTGTCCGGGGCCGACTTCGCACTGTTGAAGCTGTTTCTCGAGCACCCACAGCAGATCCTCGACCGCGACACCATCGCCAATGCCACCCGAGGCCGCGAGGTGATGCCACTGGATCGCATTGTCGATATGGGAGTCAGTCGCCTGCGTCAGCGGCTGCGTGATACCGGAAAGTGCCCGCGACTGATCCGTACCGTACGCGGTAGCGGTTACCTGCTTGCCGTCCAGGTTGTGCCGCATCATGACGCCATCGGCTAAGCGGCGGTGGTTGCCGGTACCGCGCTCGCTGCTGGGTCGGATGCTCCTGCTGACGCTGCTGGTGGTCGTGCTGGCGCAGGCGCTGTCGAGTTTCATCTGGGTATCGCAGCTGCGTGCAAACCAGATGGAGGGCCTGTTGACCAGCGCCCGCAGCCTGGCGCATTCGATGTCCGCCAGCGTCAGTTATTTCCGCTCGCTGCCGCTGGGCTATCGCCCGCTGGTGCTCGATCAGCTGCGCAGCATGGGTGGTACGCGCTTCTTCGTATCCCTGAACGACAAGCCTCTGAGGATGCGGATTCTGCCCCCTACCGAGCGCAAGCAGGCGGTGCTGGCGGCGGTGGATGAAGTGCTGCGTGAGCGTCTTGGCCGGAATGCCGACATGTCGGTGAATTTCGTCAGTCCTGATGATCTGCGGATCTTTAATGGCGGACTCAAGCTCGATGACCTGCCGCGTTCGTGGGCGCATTACGCGCTGAGCTTGGAACCGCTGAATCCGCCCGTTCTGGTGACACAAATCCAGATCGCACCCGGTGAATGGCTGTATCTCGCCTCGCTGATGCCGGCGCCTTACGTCAGTCTGGAAGACGACGGCATTCCCAACCAGCAACTCTGGTTTATCGCGTTCACTACCAGCCTGCTGCTGTTATTCATCGGCATCCTGGTGCACTGGCAGAGCCGTCCGCTCAAGCAGCTGGCACAGGCCGCGCGTGAGATGTCGTTGGGCAGCGAGGTCGAGCCGCTGCCCGAGGCAGGCGGCAGCGAGGTGGTCGAGGTCAGTCGGGCGTTCAACAGCATGCGTGAGCGAATCGGCCGTTACCTGAATGAACGTAGCCAGCTGTTCAGTGCAATTTCCCATGACCTGCGCACGCCCATCACGCGGCTACGCCTGCGCGTAGAGCTGCTTGATGATGAAGCCGTGCAGCGCAAGTTCAGCCGGGACCTCGATGAGCTCGAACTGCTGGTCAAGGGCGCGCTGCAATGCGTCAAGGACACCGACATCCACGAGAACATCGAGCCGCTGGACCTGAACCTGTTGCTTGATTGCGTCGTCGAGCCTTACCTCGCCCCCGCCGGCAATGGCCGGGTCACGGTGCAGGGCGTGACAGTTGCGCCCTATGCCGGTAAGCCGCTGGCGCTCAAGCGATGCATCGGCAACTTGCTGGACAATGCATTGAAATACGGCGAGCGGGCGCATCTGAGCATCATCGACGATGGTAAGACACTTGTGCTGCATGTCGATGACGAGGGTCCGGGCGTGCCTGCAGCGTGGTTGCAGCAGGTGTTCGAGCCGAATTTTCGTTTGGCGGCCAAGCAGCCCGGCTACGGCCTTGGCCTTGGCATCGCCCGCAATATCGCCCATGCCCATGGCGGCGAACTCAGCCTGCGCAATCTGCCTGAAGGTGGGCTGCGGGTCATGTTGAGCCTGCCGCGACATTCCGCGTGAAGGCGCTTTCAGCCGATATTCACGGGTACCGTTACATAAGCGCCGGCTATGTAACAGCGTGGTGACTATCGGCCATCCCTTCGTTACCCCCCGCTTTGTCTGCCGTGCCTAGAATCGGTGCAGCGCAGGCAAAGACTTGCAATAGATAACAAGAATAAAGGAACAGTCATGAACTCGACTCGACGTCTGGTTACAGCCATCTCCCTCGCCTCTTTCGTGCCATTCGCTCACGCCGGTGAAGTTGAAGTCCTGCATTGGTGGACGTCCGGTGGTGAGAAGCGTGCCGCCGATACGCTGCAGCGACTCGTCGAAGAGCAGGGCCATACATGGAAGAACTTTGCCGTGGCCGGCGGCGGCGGCGAGGCTGCCATGACCGTTCTAAAGACCCGCGCCGTGTCAGGCAATGCGCCCGCTGCTGCCCAGATAAAGGGCCCCGACATCCAGGAGTGGGGTGAGCTGGGCCTGCTGACCGATCTGAACGACGTGGCCGAGAAGGCCAAGTGGGACGATCTGCTGCCCAAGCAGGTCTCGACTGCGATGAAATATGAAGGTGACTACGTCGCGGTGCCGGTCAACGTGCACCGAGTCAACTGGCTATGGATAAACCCGGATGTCTTCGAGAAGGCCGGTGCCAAGCCGCCGCAAAGCCTCGATGAACTCTTCACCGCCGCAGACAAGCTAAAGGCCGCGGGCTTCATTCCGCTGGCCCATGGTGGGCAGCCTTGGCAGGACGGCACCGTTTTCGAGGATCTTGCGTTGGCCATCCTCGGCCCGGAGGATTTTCGCAAGGCGTTCGTCGACCTCGATCGCGACGTGCTGAGCGGCAACAAGATGGTCGAGGCCTTCGAAGCGCTGAAAAAGCTACGCGGTTATATCGATAACAACGCCGCTGGCCGTGACTGGAACAGTGCCACCGCAATGGTCATGAACGGCAAGGCCGGCATGCAGATCATGGGTGACTGGGCCAAAAGCGAGTGGAGTGCGGCGAACAAGATCGCTGGTGAGGACTATCAGTGCCTGCCGTTCCCCGGTACTCAGGGCAGTTTTACCTACAACATCGATTCTCTGGCGATGTTCAGGCTCAGCAAGGAAGACGATCGCCAGGCACAGGAGGATCTGGCGCGAACCGTCTTGGAGCCTGAGTTCCAGCAGTTCTTCAACCAGAACAAGGGCTCCATCCCGGTCCGCATCGATCAGGATATGAGCGAGTTCGACGTGTGTGCCCAGCAGTCGATGAGGGACTTCAAGGCGTCGGCGCAAGGTCCGGGTCTCGTGCCGAGCATGGCCCACGGCATGGCGGCTTCCAGCTATGTCCAGGGCGCTGTGTTCGATGTGGTCACCAACTTCTTCAACGATCCGGCTGCCGACCCGAAGAAGGCGGCGCAGCAACTGGCTGCGGCAATCCAGGCCGTGCAGTAGGGTGTTCGGGTCGCGTCCTGCGACCCTTTTTTAACGCAACAGTGATGCCTTGTAGCATCGAACCCAGCGGCTGATCTCTGATCGGCCGTGACGGGAAAGTGATGCCCATCAATCAGCACCGGAGCAGCCTTCATGCAACCTGCACGTGCCTGGAGCCAACCATGAGCCCAACCGCTGTGATCACGACGGCGTCGAAGCTACGCAAGGCATCCCCGATGGATGCCTTGCAGCGCTGGCTGCCCAAATTGGTGCTGGCGCCAAGCATGCTGATCGTTCTGGTCGGCTTCTACGGCTACATCCTCTGGACCTTCCTGCTCTCGTTCACCAACTCGCGCTTCATGCCCAGCTACAAATGGGTCGGGCTGCTGCAGTACGAAAGGCTCTGGAACAACGACCGCTGGTGGGTGGCGAGCAAGAATTTGCTGGTCTTCGGTGGGCTGTTCATCGCCATCAGTCTGGCCCTGGGTGTGCTGCTGGCCGTGCTGCTGGACCAGCGTATCCGCCGTGAGGGCTTTATCCGCACGGTTTACCTGTACCCCATGGCACTGTCGATGATTGTCACCGGCACCGCCTGGAAGTGGTTGCTAAATCCGGGCTTGGGTATCGACAAGATGCTGCGTGACTGGGGCTGGGAAGGGTTTCGTTTCGACTGGCTCGTGGACCCGGATCGCGTCGTTTACTGCCTGGTGATTGCTGCGGTGTGGCAATCCTCGGGTTTTGTCATGGCGCTTTTTCTGGCGGGGCTGCGGGGGGTCGACCAATCCATCGTGCGGGCCGCGCAGATCGACGGCGCGAGCCTGCCGAGCATCTATCTGCGGATCGTTCTGCCGAGCCTGAGACCGGTTTTTTTCAGCGCGCTGATGATCCTTGCGCACATCGCGATAAAGGCCTTCGACCTCGTCGCAGCGATGACCGCCGGTGGGCCGGGATATGCCTCGGATCTGCCGGCCATGTTCATGTATGCCCATACCTTCACCCGCGGACAGATGGGGCTCGGCGCGGCCAGCGCGGTGCTCATGCTCGGTGCGGTGATGGCAATCGTCGTGCCCTACCTCTATTCGGAACTGAGGAACAAGCGCCATGAGTAGCCTTGCTGGGCAAAAGCGCCTGACCCTCAGCCGCGTGGTGATATACGCGACGTTGTTGACCGCGGTGGCCACGTATCTGGTGCCGTTGGTGGTAATGCTGCTGACTAGCCTGAAAACACCTGAAGATATTCGCACCGGCAATCTGCTGTCCTGGCCAGAGGTGATGACAGTGGTGGGCTGGATCAAAGCGTGGGACGCGGTGGGCGGCTATTTCTGGAACTCGGTGAAGATCACCGTGCCGGCCGTTCTGATTTCGACCCTGTTGGGCGCGCTCAATGGCTATGTCCTGGCGATGTGGCGTTTCCGGGGTTCGCAGCTGTTCTTCGGGTTACTGCTGTTCGGTTGCTTCCTGCCGTTCCAGGTCATCCTGCTACCGGCATCCTTCACCCTCGGCCAGCTCGGCCTGGCCAACACCACACCGGGGCTAGTGCTGGTGCACTTGGTCTACGGCTTGGCGTTCACCACGCTGTTCTTCCGCAACTTCTACGTCAGCGTGCCCCAGGCCCTGATTCACGCGGCGCGGCTCGATGGCGCAGGGTTCTTCACCATCTTCGGACGCATCCTGCTGCCCATGTCGGTGCCGACCGTCATGGTCTGCCTGATCTGGCAATTCACGCAGATCTGGAACGACTTTCTCTTCGGCGTGGTGTTCGCCAGTGGCGAGACACAGCCCATCACCGTGGCCTTGAACAACCTGGTGAACACCAGCACAGGGATCAAGGAATACAACGTCGATATGGCCGCGGCGATGATCGCCGGCCTGCCAACGCTGGTGGTGTACGTCCTCGCCGGCAAGTATTTCCTGCGTGGGCTTACGGCCGGCGCGGTCAAGGGGTAGGAGAAGGACCATGGCTGCACTCGAATTACGCAACGTCCGCAAGAGCTACGCCGGAAGTGGCAATGAGACGCTGAAAGACATCGATCTGCGGATCGGTGACGGTGAGTTTCTGATCCTTGTCGGCCCCTCCGGGTGCGGGAAGTCCACCCTGATGAACTGCATCGCCGGGCTGGAAAACATCACCGGCGGCGAGATCCGCGTCGACGGTGCCGATATCAGCTCTGCCAGCCCCAAGGATCGTGACATCGCCATGGTGTTCCAGTCCTACGCGCTGTACCCGACCATGACCGTGCGGGAGAACATCGCCTTCGGCCTGAAGATGCGCAAGATGCCAGCGGCAATGATCGAGGAGGAGGTCTGCCGCGTCGCCAAGCTGCTGCAGATCGAGCACCTGCTCGCTCGCAAGCCGTCGCAGCTTTCCGGCGGGCAACAACAGCGCGTGGCGATGGGAAGGGCGCTGGCACGCCGGCCAAAGATCTATCTGTTCGACGAACCTCTGTCGAACCTCGATGCCAAGCTCCGGGTGGAGATGCGCACCGAAATCAAGTTGATGCATCAGCGCCTGAAAACCACCACGGTGTACGTCACCCATGACCAGATCGAGGCGATGACCCTCGGTGACAAGGTCGCGGTCATGAAAGACGGCGTCGTCCAGCAGTTCGGCACGCCGAAGGATATCTACGACAACCCCGCCAACCTTTTCGTAGCCAGCTTTATCGGCTCGCCACCGATGAATTTTGTCCCGTTGCGCCTGAACAGACGTGCTGACGGCTGGAGTGCAGTGCTGGAAAGCGACCGGGACCGTTGCGAGTTGCCGCTGACCCTCGCAGTGGACGAATCGCTTGAAGGCCGTGAGGTGATTCTGGGTATCCGTCCCGAGCAGATCGCTATTGGCATAGAGGGTACTCCTCTATCAGTGCGCGCCGAGGTTCAGGTCGTCGAACCCACCGGGCCGGACACCATGGTCTTCGTCACGCTCAATGACGCCAAGGTCTGTTGCCGCCTGGCGCCGGACCTCGCGCACGAACCCGGCCAGACGATGTGTCTGCAATTCGAACCGGACAAGGTACTGCTGTTCGATGCGCAAACCGGGGAGCGTCTGGGAATTGCGCAATGCAGTGGCGTTGCCCAGCACAACGGGCCGGTTGCACGAGCGCTGGCTCGCTGAGCAGCTGTTTCGCCTGAATTGAAATCCTGCAGCTGGGTGCCTGCGTACCGGCACCCAATCTGTCAGCGCTGCGTCGCATTTGGCGCCGGGCGCACCAACTCGAACCGTCCTGGATCTGCAGTGCCATGCGGCTCGAAAGAGAGGGCCTTCCCGGCTCGATCCAACAGCAGTAACAAAAATAACAGAGCTAATTGGAGCGGACATGAAAAAAGCCAAATCTTTAGGTTTTGTGGCAGTGCTGGCCGGCATTGCTACGCCGTTTGCCGTTCAGGCCCTCGATTTCAATGGTTACGTGCGCAGCGGCGTTGGCGATTCGAGTAGTAGTGGATCACAGGCCTGTTTTCAGCTGCCCGGTGCACCCTCCAAGTTCCGTCTTGGTAACGAGTGCGAGCAGTATGCAGAGTTGGGCTTGCGTCAGGATCTGTTCACCCTCGCCGATGGTTCGGTGCTGAGCATCGAAGGTATGGCGGCCTTGTATAACGAATATGACCATACGCCGAAGTTCACCGGCGACCACGGCTGGGCGCGAATGGTCCAGGCGTACGCGGAGTGGAGCAAGGTGCCGGCACTCAACGGTGGTTCGTTGTGGGCAGGGCGACGTTTCTACAAACGTAACGACATCCACATTTCCGATTTTTACTACTGGAACCAGAGCGCAACCGGCGCCGGTATCGAGGACATGGAGATCGGCGGGCTGAAATACAGCTACGCCTTCTCCCGCAAAGACAGTGTGTTCCAAGACAACTACATCAACCGTCACGACTTCAACGTCGGCGGCTTCGACAGCAACTCAGGTGGCGAACTGGAGTTCGGTGTCAGCTATATCGACGAACCGGATCAAAGCGATGCCAACAGCGGCTGGGCTGTGACTGCGCAGCACAAGCAGATCGGCTTCCTGGGCGGCAGCAACACTTTCGCTGTTCAGTACGGCGAAGGGCCGGGGACCGGTCTCGGCTATACCGGCGACGTCACGCTCGGTAGCAGCGACAAGAGCTGGCGTGTGGTCGAGTTCTTCGACTGGCAGGTGACGCCACGCTTTGGCGGCCAGTTCCAGGCGGTGTATCAGAAGGACAAGCGCCAGGGCGGCGGCGATCAGGACTGGATCTCGGTGGGAGTGCGACCGGTCTATGCATTTTCTCAGCAGTTCAAACTGGTTGCCGAGCTGGGTCATGATCAGATCGATGCGCCGGAAGGCACCCGCAAGCTGACCAAGTTCACCATTGCGCCAACCTGGTCACCGGCAGGGCGCGAGTTCTGGGCTCGCCCGGAAGTGCGCCTGTATTACACCTATGCGCAGTGGAACGAAGCGGCTCAGGAAGCTGCCAATCTGATTGCGGCCGGTAGCGCGCTGTCGGATACCGGTACCTTTGGAGGCGATAGGCATGGTTCGAATTTCGGTGTGCAGGTCGAGTACTGGTGGGACTGATCGCCTCGATAGCTTGTTTTCGTTAGAACCTGCGGCTTAAGAGGGCTTCTACTGCTGGATAGAAGAAGCCCTCGACTGAACCGGAGGTGTTATTTGGGCGACAAGGCGAAAAATCCGTGCGTCAGCATTTGCAAGATCAATGACGACATCTGCATCGGTTGCGGGCGCAGCCGAGACGAGATGAAGGCCTGGAAGGGCATGAAGAATAAGGAGCGCAGGGCGGTCAACGAAATGGCGGCGGCACGGCTGAAAGCCTTGGGCAAGAAACGCAAGAAAAAATGATCAGCTCTGCTCGGTCGGATGGCGAGTAGGCACCAGGCTCTCCTTGATTTTACGCAGGTGAGGTTGGAAATCGACACCTCGACGCAGGGTGACACCGGCGGCCAGTGCGTCCAGTACCGTCAGTTGAATGATGCGCGAGGTCATAGGCATGTAGATGTCCGTGTCTTCCGGCAGCGGTATGTCCAGGCTCAGGGTGCAGACCTTGGCCAGCGGTGAATTCGCGGCGGTCAGTCCAAGCACCGAAGCTCCATTGTCACGGGCGATCGTCGCAGCTTCTACCAGTTCACGAGTGCGCCCGGTGTAGGAAATGGTCACGAACAGGTCTCCGGTGTGCGCTACCGAAGCCAACATCCGCTGCATAAGGACATCGCTGTGGGCCGTTACCGGCAGATTGAAACGGAAGAACTTGTGCTGGGCGTCCAGCGCGACCGAGGCAGAAGCGCCAAGGCCGAAAAAGTGGATCTGACGGGCCTGGATCATCAGGTCCACGGCCTGGGCGATTACCTGCGGGTCGATGGCCTGGCAGGCGCTGTCGAGGGACGCGATGGTGCTGCCGAAGATCTTGCGTGTGTAGGCCTCCGGGCTGTCGCCAGCCTCCACGGCGCGGCTAACGTAAGCAGCACCGCTGGCCAGGTTTTGTGCCAACTGGATCTTCAGCGCTGGATAGCCCATGACCTCAAATGAACGGCAGAAGCGGTTGACCGTCGGTTCGCTGACCTTAGCTGCCTGCGCTAGTGCGGCAATGCTGTATCGGGTCGCGCGCTGTGGATCGCTCAGTATCACCTCGGCGACTTTCCTCTCCGCCTTGTTCAGCTCGTTGAGGCGATTTTTTATCTGTTCCAAGAGATTTTTCATTCGATCCCTGTCTGCTCTTCATTAGGTGCTGAGTAAAAAAGTTGCGTGCCGTTGTTTTAATGACAACATTATGAGCCTAGACTGCCATTTTTAGTGCCGCTTTGTCGTCTAACTTTGTTGGTATCAATACATGCCTGCCATAACTGTCGAAGCCACAACCTTTGCTCTGTTTGGCGCCCTGGGCGATCTGGCGCTACGCAAGCTGTTTCCGGCACTTTATCGGCTCGATCAGGCAGGGCTTCTTCACAGCGATACGAGCATCCTTGCGCTCTCACGCGACGACGGAGAGCCGTCGGCGCGGCTGGAACAAATTGCCCAGGCATTCCGCCGTCGCATTCCTGCGGCTGATCTGGATGAGCAAGTGCTGGAGCGATTCCTGGTACGGCTGGAATACCTCTGCATGGACTTTCGCAACGCGCAGGATTACCAGGCGCTGGCCGAAAGGGTTTCGCCGAGTCTGCCGCTGATCGCCTATTTCGCTACCCCCGCGGCAGTTTACGGGCCCATCTGCGAGCATCTCGCTGCGGCGGGCCTGGCCGAACAGGCGCGGGTGGTGCTGGAGAAGCCCATCGGCCATGACCTCGAATCCTCGCGGGTCATCAACGAGGCGGTCGCCCGCTATTTTCCCGAAACGCGCATCTATCGCATCGATCATTACCTAGGCAAGGAAACGGTTCAGAACCTGATCGCGCTGCGCTTCGCCAACAGCCTGTTCGAGACGCAGTGGAATCAGCACCACATTTCCCATGTGGAGATCACCGTTGCCGAGACGGTCGGTATCGAGGGCCGCTGGGGCTACTTCGATCAGGCCGGGCAGTTGCGCGACATGATCCAGAACCACCTGCTGCAGCTGCTCTGCCTGATCGCCATGGACCCGCCGAGTAACCTTACCGCCGACAGCATTCGTGACGAGAAGGTCAAGGTGCTCAAGGCGTTGGCGCCGATCACGCTGGAGAAGCTCAGCCACTCGGTGGTACGTGGCCAGTACGTGGCGGGCTCGGTAGCCGGCAAGACGGTGCCGGGCTACCTCGACGAGGAGAACTCTAACGCCGAAAGCTGCACAGAAACCTTCGTCGCGTTGCGCGCCGAGATCTGCAACTGGCGCTGGTCTGGCGTGCCGTTCTACCTGCGCACCGGTAAGCGCATGGCCGAAAAGCTGTCGCAGATCGTCATCCACTTCAAGGAGCCGCCGTTTTACATCTTCGCCCCCGAACAGCGCTCGCTGATCAGCAACCGGCTGATCATCCGTCTGCAGCCGGATGAGGGCATCTTGTTACAGGTAATGACCAAGGAGCAAGGGCTGGATAAAGGCATGCACCTGCGCAGTGGTCCCTTACAGCTCAATTTCTCCGAAACCTACAAAAGCTCGCGAATTCCCGATGCTTACGAGCGTCTGTTATTAGAAGTGATGCAGGGCAATCAGAACCTCTTCGTGCGTAAGGATGAGGTCGAATACGCGTGGAAATGGTGCGATCAGCTTATTGACGGCTGGTCGCGCATCGGCGATGCGCCGAAAGCCTATCCGGCCGGCTCCTGGGGGCCGGTGGCGTCCATTGCATTAATTACTCGTGACGGAAGGTCTTGGTATGGCGATCTCTGAACTTGAACTCCCCTCCGGCGTGCTGGCGCACAGTCTGGCCGGGCCTGAGCAACTGGCACAAGCACTCGCCGAGCGGGTGGCTACAGCGCTGGACTACGCCGTCACCACCCATGGTGGCGCCAGTCTGGTGGTGTCCGGCGGACGCAGCCCGATTGCATTTTTCGAGGCCTTATCGGTGTGCGATCTAGAATGGAAGAAGGTCCAGATCAGCCTCGCGGACGAACGCTGGGTCGATAGTGATCACCCCGACAGTAATGAAGGTCTGTTGCGCCGACATTTGCTACGCAACGCCGCGGCGCATGCGGAGTTGCTGGGCCTCTACCAGCCAGCCGGAAGCCTGGAAGAAGCGGCCCAGCTGGCGGGCGAGGCGTTACAGGAACTGAGAAAACCCATTGATGTACTGATTCTGGGCATGGGGGATGACGGCCACACGGCCTCGCTGTTTCCTAATAGCCCGCTGCTGGCGCAGGGGCTTGATGAGGAGGGTCTGCAACCCTGCTTGCCGATGCTGGCCCCGGCTGAACCCCGTCAGCGCATCAGCATGACCTATCCACTGCTGGCATCCGCGCGATTGCAATGCCTGTCTATCCAAGGTGCGCAAAAGCTGGAAACCCTACGCCAGGCCATTCAGGTGGAGCCGACTCAAATGCCTATCCGAGCGTTCCTGAACGCCCCTCTGGAAATCTACTGGTGCCCATGAGGGCCCGAGGAACTCGATGAACATGGACCAGAAAAATGCCTTGCTTGAGGCTATCTGTACTGAGGCGCGCATCCTGCCTGTCATCACCATCGGCAGCGAGGAACAGATCCTGCCGCTGGCCGATGCCCTGGCAGCGGGGGGGCTGAAGACGCTGGAGATCACCCTGCGTTCGGCGCACGGCCTGACCGCAATCCGTCTTCTGCGAGAAGAGCGCCCCGAGTTGTGCGTCGGCGCCGGCACGGTGCTCGACAAGCGCATGATGGATGAGGTCGAGGCGGCCGGTGCGCAATTCATCGTCTCGCCGGGCTGCACCGAAGAGCTGCTCCAGGCCGGCGTGTATTGCTCGGTACCTCTGCTGGCGGGGATCAGCAGTGCTTCGGACATCATGCGTGGCTACGGACTTGGCTATCGCCGCTTCAAGCTGTTCCCCGCTGAAGTCTGCGGTGGCATCGCGGCGCTCAAGGCGCTGGGTGGCCCGTTCCCTGACGTGCGCTTCTGCCCGACCGGTGGTGTCAACGCCGGTAATGCGGCAAAGTACCTGGCGCTGCCGAATGTCATGTGCGTTGGCGGCACCTGGATGATCGACGGTGCAACGCTGCAAAACAATGGCTGGACAGCCATCGAGCGTGCTACAGGCGAAGCACTGGCGGCTCTGGGCTGACCTATTTTTCATGGCGCCGATAGTGCTCAAGTGAGACAGCGCGTATAGTGCGCGGCCTTTCTATCGGAACTGCCACACCGGGAGGTGCCCAGATGACCGAACACGAAGATTCAACCGCTCATATTGCTCACGGCGAAAAGCTGCAGAAAGTTCTAGCCCGAATCGGCTTGGCTTCACGGCGCGACGTGGAAAATTGGATTGCCGCCGGCCGGGTCAAGGTCAATGGCGCTGTTGCCGTCCTTGGCCAGCGTGTCGATCTGCATGACGCTATCGCCGTCGATGGACGACTGCTCAAGCGCGAAGAAACGGCTGAAGTGGTCCGGCGTGTACTGATCTACAACAAGCCTGATGGCGAGATTTGCACCCGCGATGACCCGGAAGGCCGTCCGACCGTATTCGACCGGTTGCCACGTCCAAAGGAAGGTCGTTGGATCAATATTGGCCGTCTGGACATCAACACTACAGGTCTGCTGCTGTTCACCACTGACGGTGAACTGGCCAATCGTCTGATGCATCCCTCCTACGAAATGGATCGCGAGTACGCGGTGCGTGTACGTGGTGAGGTTGATGACGAGATGATCGAGCGCCTGAAGACGGGCGTCATGCTCGAAGATGGGCCGGCACGCTTTACCGACATCCAGCAGGCGCCGGGCGGCGAAGGCTTCAACCACTGGTATCACTGCGTGGTGATGGAAGGCCGTAACCGCGAAGTGCGCCGTCTGTGGGAGTCCCAGGGGCTGGTGGTCAGCCGTCTAAAGCGTGTGCGCTTTGGTCCGGTGTTCATGACATCCGATCTGCCGATGGGCCGCTGGCGCGAAATGTCTCAGCGTGAAGTGGATATCCTCAGTGAGGAAGTCGGGCTGAAGCCAGTCGCATTGCCGGAAATGAAGGCAAAAACAAAGGAAAAGATCGAGCGCATGCAGCGCAAGGCGAGCAAGCCGGTCGGGCGGGGTGAGCGTCGTCCGCGTGTGCTGCGTCCAGCTGAAGGCGGCAGTGCTGAGAAAGGTCGTGAGTCACGGACCGAGCGGCCCGTGCGCAAGCCGCGTGATACTGACGAGCGCAGCACGCCAAACCGGGGAACGCCACTGGCGGAGCGCCCGAGTGCCGGCGGCCGCGGTCGCGGTAAGCCTTCAGGGCGTCCGGGGCCCAAGCGTCCTTAACGCCTGAGCTGAAACAAAAAAGAGCGAGCCGGTGACGGTCTCGCTTTTTTTTGGCTGCGATGCGGCGTTCAGGCTGCGGCAAAACACAAACGATTACGACCGCTGTGCTTGGCGTCATAAAGTGCCTGATCGGCGCGTTGCAACAACGCTTGCTGGGATTCGCCCGGCTGGTATGTGGCACAGCCGAGGCTGGCTGACAGCTGCACGGTTTTCTCCCCAACCAGCAATGGCAGTTTTTCGATGGCCAGGCGAATGCGCTCGCCCACGATGGCAGCGGCTTGCGTGTCTGTATTGGCGAACAGCAGGACAAATTCCTCACCACCGAAGCGGAAGGCCATGTCGATATTGCGCAACTGCTCCTTGAGCAGCAGGGCGACGGCGCGCAGGGCTGAGTCTCCGGCGTGATGGCCATAGGTATCGTTGATATTCTTGAAGTGATCCATATCCAGCATGATCACCGAGAGTGCCTGGCCGTAGCGCCGCGATATGTCGATTTCCCGGTTTAGAGCCTGTTCGAGGGCCATACGGTTGCCAGCCCCGGTCAGTGGGTCCTTCAATGAGGCCTGTACAGCGCGCCGATACAGCAGTGCATTGCAGAGAGGAAAGAGTAGGCAGCCGATGGCTTTTTCCAGTTGCTTCTGTGTTGTCTCGGAAAGGGGGGTATGGCTGTAAAGGTCGAGCTCGCCCAGGCACTCATCATGATGAGACAGCTGGTAGCTGATGCCGCACGGTTCGATTTCACCCACTTGCAGGTGGAAATCCGTCTCGGCGTGTCGGTAGACAAGGGCGCCCAGTGGGATCAGGGTGCGTACTTCGCTGAAGAAAAACCCTAGCAGTCTGTCCAATTCCAGGCTGGTCTGCAGGCGTAGCGTAAGATTGCGCAGCAGGCCGTTGAGACTGGAGGCGCACGCCAATGTTTGTCCGAGCGGTCCTGGGTTCAGGCGGGCAATGGCTGCGGAATTGGTATTAATGGCGCTGTTGTTCTGCTGAAGCGGCAGCATGAATGAAACTCCCGAAACGCTATGGCGTTAATGAGAGCTCTAAAGCGAATTCAGTGCCAAGTTCAATTTTTCATTAATTATCAATATGTTAGCTATGCAAGCCAGGACGCGTGGTGGCTTTTAGCCATTTAGATGGCAGGTCGGTGCCGCTTTATCCGGTCTGCTATCTAAATGTGCGCCATAAATCCGACAATTATGAGTGAGAGGTTTTATTGGGCGTTCAGTGCCTGTGCATTGACGCCTTTGCTGTCCGGCCCCATCAGATAAAGGTAGACCGGCATGATGTCTGCGGGCAGCGGATTCACCGCTGGGTTCTCGCCTGGATATGCCTTGACACGCATGTCTGTACGCGTCGCGCCTGGGTTGACGCTGTTGCTGCGTACCGTGCTGATATCGTCCAGTTCATCTGCCAGAACCTGCATCAGGCCTTCAAGGGCGAACTTGGATACCGCGTAAGCGCCCCAGTAGGCGCGACCTTTTCGGCCTACGCTGCTGGAAGTGAAAACGACGGAAGCATCGCTGGAGAGTTTGAGCAGCGGCAGCAGCGTGCTGGTGAGCATGAACGCGGCGTTCACGTTGATATGCATGACCCGCATGAAGCTCTCCCCGGTCAGCTGTTCAATCGGGGTGCGCGGGCCGACAATGCCGGCGTTGTGTAGCAGGCCGTCCAGCCGGCCGAACTCACGTTCGACGGTTGCTGCGAGTTCATCGTACTGGTGCGGCAGGGCAGTTTCCAGGTTGAACGGAATCACTACGGGTTTGGGCCAGCCAGCGGCTTCGATTTCGTCATAGACCTTGTTCAGGTTCTCTTCATTATTGCCCAGCAGCAGCACGGTCGCGCCATGAGCGGCATAGGCTTTTGCAGCGGCTTCACCAATTCCACGGCCCGCGCCGGTCACCATGATGATCCGACCTTCCAGCAGGTTGGGTCGGGCTGAATACTCGAACATCTGAAGCCTCATACAGTCAAGAATGTGGGCGCCTGCAAGCGGTCGCCCATAATGTTATTGGAACCCGGTGGGGGTCAGCGGGTGCCTGACGCACGATTGAGTATCGCGCGCAGCTCTAGTGGATGGTCGATGACCAGGTCCGCGCCCCATTGGTCCGGATCGTCATGGGGATGAATATAGCCATAGCGCACAGCCGCTGTTCGGCTGCCCGCCGCACGCCCGGATTCTATGTCACGCAGGTCATCGCCCACGAACAGAGTGGTCGAAGGCTCCAGCCCCAGCTGGCTGCAGGCCAGCAGCATGGGTTCCGGGTCGGGCTTGCTCTTGCTGACATGATCGGGGCAGACCAGCACGGCAGAGCGAGTACTGAGCCCCAGCTGCTGCATGATGGGTTCGGCAAAGCGCAGCGGCTTGTTGGTCACGACGCCCCAGAGCAGGTCTGCCGCTTCGATATCGCTCAGCAATTGCGCCATGCCGTCATACAGCCGACTTTCAACCGCGCAATGATCCTGATAACGGTCCAGGAATTCCAGTCGCAGGGTTTCGAATTCGTCGGAGAGCGGGTCGACATCGAAGGCACTGAGTACCATGGCTCGCGCTCCGCCGGAGACGACGTCACGAACCCGCTGATCGGCAATACGAGAGAGACCACGGGCCTGACGCATGGCCTGGGCTACGGCGATGAAGTCTGGCGCGGTATCAAGCAGTGTTCCGTCCATGTCGAATAAAACGGCATGAAGTTGCATCAGGCCTCCCGCAGCGTCTGAACCATATAGTTCACATCGACGTCTGGTGACAGTTTGTAGTCCTTCGTCAGCGGGTTGTAGGTCAGGCCGATGATGTCTTTGACAGCCAGGCCCGCTTCGCGGCTCCAGGCACCGAGTTCGGAAGGGCGGATGAACTTGCGATAGTCGTGAGTGCCACGTGGCAGCATTTTCAGTACGTATTCCGCGCCGATAATAGCCAGGGCATAGGCCTTAGGGTTGCGGTTGATCGTCGAGAAGAACACTTGGCCGCCTGGCTTTACCATCTTGTAGCAGGCGCGGATGATCGATGCAGGGTCAGGGACATGCTCAAGCATTTCCAGGCAGGTCACTACATCGAACTGCTCGGGGCATTCCTGAGCAAGGGCCTCGGCGGTGATCTGTCGATAATCGACCTCAAGGCCTGACTCCAGCAGATGCAGGCGTGCGACCGAAAGAGGTGCTTCGCCCATGTCTATACCGGTAACCGTCGCACCACGCTGGGCCATGGCTTCACTGAGAATACCCCCGCCACAGCCAACATCCAGTACCTTTTTGCCGGCAAGGGAGGCGCGCTCGTCAATCCAGTTGACGCGTAGCGGGTTGATCTCGTGCAGGGGTTTGAATTCGCTTTCGCGGTCCCACCAACGATGGGCGAGCGCCTCGAATTTGGCGATTTCGGCATGATCGACGTTGCTCATAATTTGTTCCGTATGAAAGCTTGAAGGGGAAGCCTGAGCTGCAAACGCTCATGTTGCCAGCTTCCATCAGGCGAAGGGACTTTGGCGAAGCTCCTTCTGTACGTCAGTTTGTCGCGGTATCGCAGATCGTTCTGGGCGCTCACTGTTTGGCGCCTATCCTACGCCCCCATTCCTGGGCGGTTGCGATGATGCGTTGTTCATCCATCCGCAATAGTTGGCGATCCTTGAGCAGCTGCTTGCCACCCACCCATAGATGTTTCACGCAATCCCGACCGCTTGAGTAAATCAGCTGTGATACGGGATCATAGACGGGCTGCTGCGCAAGGAGGGACAGGTCGAATGCCACCATGTCGGCGAATTTGCCTAATTCCAGCGAGCCGGTGTGGTCATCTAGGCCCAGCGCCCTTGCTCCATTGAGCGTGGCCATGCGCAGCGCTCGGTGTGCATCCAGTGCTGTGGCCGATCCCGCTACGGCTTTGGCTAGCAGTGCTGCCGTGCGGGTCTCGCCCAGCAGATCAAGGTCGTTGTTGCTCGCCGCGCCATCGGTGCCGATGGCTACGTTGACGCCGGCTTCCCACAAGCGTTCGACCGGGCAGAAGCCGCTCGCCAGTTTCAGGTTCGATTCAGGGCAATGGATGACGCTGCAGTTGTGCTCGACAAGCAGGGCCAGGTCTTCATCGTTTACCTGCGTCATGTGCACTGCCTGAAAGCGCGGGCCCAGCAGCTGCAGGCGAGCGAGTCGAGCCAAAGGGCGTTCCTGGTGCATGCGCATGGCTTCTTGAACTTCATGCGCCGTCTCGTGAACGTGCATATGAATGCCGGCGTCCATCTCGGCTGCCAGCGTGCGGATGCCTTCTAGCTTTGCGTCGGAGATGGAGTAAGGCGCGTGCGGGCCGAAGGCGACGCTCAGCCTGGGGTGGTGCTTGAGGTCGTCGAACAGGGAGACGGCCTTGCGCAGTGCGTCATCGGCATCGCGCGCGTCGGGCGTTGTGCCGTCGAAGATCGTCACGGCAATTTGCGCCCTTATACCGTGCTTGTGCACCAGTTCGCTGACGATTTCGGGGAAAAAATACATATCCGAGAAGCAGCTAATACCGCTCTGCAGCTGCTCAGCGATGGCGAGTTCGGTACCGGCGCGAACGAAGTGCTCGTCAACCCATTTCTTTTCTGCTGGCCAGATATGCTCGCGCAGCCAGGTCATCAACGACAGGTCATCTGCGAGGCCGCGGAAAAGGGTCATCGCCGCATGCCCATGGGCGTTGACGAGGCCCGGGGTGAGCAGCATTCCGCTAAGGTCGAGGGTTTCGGTGGCTACGTAATCGCTGATCTGCTCACGCGGTGCAATCAGAGCAATACGCCCATCGCGGACACCGATAGCATGGTTCCTCAGAACGACGCCGGCGGGCTCTACCGGCACGAGCCAGGTCGGCAGTAGAAGCAGGTCAAGGGGTTCCGGGGAAATATGCGGCATAGAAATCGTCTAGCTGTTCAGTGATGCGATCAGTGTAAAGCCTGTGCTGGGTAGTTTGAAGGAAGCAGTGGGGTGACGGGACAGTGCCCCCTTCCTTATATAAGGAGGGAAATAACGTTAATCCCGGAGGGTGTTAAGAAATCCTCAAATAGCGGTTGACGTGAGATCTGGGGTGCCTATAATGCGCACCTTCTCCGGCGCAGGCCTTTAGCAAAAACTCTTGTAAATCAAGAAGTTAGCTAAAAAAGGCTTGCACGGACGGCG